>JANXXU010000031.1 GCA_025350465.1 Alphaproteobacteria bacterium
CGAGCGACCTCTCCCTCTGAAGAGGGAGAGGTGAAGGATCGCTAGTTGTTGAAGCGCTGTTCGCCGGGCGCGTCGTCGTCGTTGCCGTCGCCGCCGTCGTTCTGGCCGTCGCCTTGGTCGGTGGCGTTGCCGCCGCCTTCGAGCGAGGGTTGAGGGCCCATGCCGTTCACTTGCTGGCGATATTGCTGGCCGTTGCCGCCGCCTTGTTGCGGCTGCTGATAGGGCTGGCCGTTCGGACCGGGCTGACCTTGCTGGTTGTTCGGATTGTTCGGGTTCTGCACCGGCTGCGGGTTCGCGGCCTGCGCCGCCATGATCATGCGGTAGTAGTGCTCGGCATGCTGAAGATAATTCTCAGCCATCACGCGATCGCCCTGAGAATTCGCGTCGCGCGCGAGCTGCAGGTACTTCTCGTAGACGTGGTGCGCGTTGCCGCGGATCTTGATGTCGGGACCGTTCGAATCGAGCGTGCGGTTGATGTTGAAGTGCTGGCCCTGTCCGCCGCCTCCGCCACCACTGCCGCCACCGCCTCCACCACCGCCGCTGTTGTTGTTGCTGTAGTGATGCGGTTTGCCGCCACGGCCGCGGCCGCGCGGACGTTTGTTGTTGTTGTTCGGTCCTGGTCTCATGATCTCTTTGTCATCCGTTATCCGGTTCGTTTGGCGTAGCTCACGCAATGCATGGCTCACGCTGCGGAAGGAGTTTCCGCGCAACTCGTGCTTTAAGATAACCGCCGTCCCCTAGAACAGCCGACCCGCGGCTTCAGCCCTTGCGGGCTCTTGCACCTAAGCGCTCTCCCTTTGCGCCTTGTCCGGGTCCGGTTCGCACAACGCGAGGCAACGCCTCGTCGCGACCGGTATCAAGCTAGACCGAAGCGCGTTGAGATTCCAAGGAAAATCTCTTGCCCGTGCTTTACGCCCCTGGCTGGTGCGGCAGGCGTGCCACGATGGCACGCTCGCGTCCGCCCAAGTCCTTGGCAATCCTTAAATCCTTTAACCCCGCGTTAATGAGTATGCGGCGCGCCGCCGCAGCTTGGTCGATGCCGAGTTCGAAGATCGCGAAGGCGTGAGGTTGCATCACGAGCTTCAGCCCGTTTGCGATTCGCCTGAGCGGATCGAGGCCGTCCTCGCCGCCCCGCAATGCGAGCGCGGGCTCGAAGCCGGCGACGTCGCGATCGAGATATAAGTGCTCGCGCGCGCTTATGTAAGGCGGGTTGGCGATCACAAGATCAAATCGCCGGTCGAGACCTTCGGTCCAGTCGCCTCGGCGGAATTGGGCGCGCGAAGCGACGCCGAGGCGCTCGGCATTGCGTTGCGCGATCGCCAACGCCGTGTCGCTGACGTCGATGCCGACGCCGGTGGCGTCACGCCATTCGCTCAGCAATGCGATGAGCAGGCAACCGGAACCGGTGCCGAGGTCGAGGATCGTCTTCGGCGCGCCGTCTGTGAACTGCGCGAGCGCTGCTTCGACGAGCGTCTCGCTGTCGGGGCGCGGGATCAGAACGGCGGGCGAAACCTCGAAGTCGAGGCTCCAGAATTCCTTGCGGCCGAGGATGTAGGCGACCGGCTCGCGCGTCGCGCGGCGCGCGATCATCTGCGCGAAAGCCGCGCGTTCGCTTGCGGTTGGCTCGCGATCGATGCGGGCCAGGTTCATCGCGGCGGCGAGCAGGATGCGCGCCTCGCGCTGAGGCTCGTCGATACCGGACGCGGCGAGTTGCGCGGCGGCGTCCTTCAGCAGGCTTGCGCTCACGCGTCCGCCGTCTCGCCCAATGCAGCGAGACGCTCGGCTTCGTCGTGCGAGACGAGCGCGTCGATGATTTTGCCGAGCGCGGTGCCTTGCATCACCTGATCGAGCTCATAGAGCGTCAAATTGATGCGATGGTCGGTGCAGCGGCCTTGCGGGAAATTGTAAGTGCGGATGCGCTCGGAGCGGTCGCCGGAACCCACTTGACCTTTGCGGTCGGCGGCGCGTGCTGTGTCGAGGCGCTCGCGCTCGGCCTCGTAGAGCCTGGCACGGAGCACCTTCATCGCCTTGGCGCGGTTCTTGTGCTGCGATTTTTCTTCCTGCATGGCGACGGCGACGCCGGTCGGAATATGCGTGATGCGCACCGCGCTCTCGGTCTTGTTGACGTGCTGGCCGCCGGCGCCGGAGGCGCGATAGACGTCGATGCGCAAGTCTTTTTCGTCGATCTGGATATCGACTTCGTCGGCTTCGGGCAGCACGGCGACGGTCGCGGCCGAGGTGTGGATGCGCCCGCTCGCTTCGGTTGCCGGTACGCGCTGCACGCGGTGGACGCCGGATTCGAATTTGAGCTTGGCGAAGACACCGTTGCCGTTGACGCCGGCCATCACCTCTTTATAGCCGCCGAGATCGGAGTCGCTTTCGCTCAAGATCTCGAACGTCCAGCCTTGCAGCGCGGCGTAGCGCTGGTACATGTGCAACAGATCGCCGGCGAAAAGCGCGGCCTCGTCGCCGCCGGTGCCGGCGCGAATTTCGAGGATGACGTTGCCGGCGTCCGCGGCGTCTTTCGGCAGCAACAGAACCGACAGCTCGCGCTCGATCTGCGGCAGCTTGCCCTTCAGCTCGCGCAGCTCGTCTTCGGCCATCGATTTCAGTTCGGCGTCGGTCTTGGCGTCGGCGATGAGACCGCCCAGATGCACGAACTCTTCGCGCATGGCCGAGAATTGCTTCACCTTTTGCACAAGGGGACCGAGGTCGGAATATTCCTTGGCGAGCTTGGCAAACGACGCGCCGCCGTCGGCCATCTTGGCTTCCAGCTCCGCATAGCGATGGAGAATCCGTTCGATATTCGCTTGGGCGATCACGGCTGCGCGCTTTCGTATCTATTCGGCGGCAGGCTTGGTGCGTTGGCGCTCGGCTTCGATTTCGGCGGCGCGCTGTTCGCAAAGTTCGACGATGTGATCGACGAGGCGCTCGTTGTCCATTTTGTGATGGGGCTTGCCGGCGATGTAGACCATGCCGGCGCCTGCCCCGCCGCCGGTGAAGCCGATGTCGGTCTCGCGCGCCTCGCCGGGGCCGTTGACGACGCAGCCGATGATGGAAAGCGACATCGGCGTCGTGATGTGCTTCAGGCGCTCTTCGATGATGGCCACGGTTTCAATCACGTTGAAGCCTTGGCGCGCGCACGAGGGGCACGCGATGACGTTGACGCCGCGGTGGCGCAGGCCAAGCGACTTCAGGATGTCGAAGCCGACGCGGATTTCTTCGACCGGGTCGGCCGACAGCGAGACGCGGATCGTGTCGCCGATGCCCGCCCAAAGCAGCGAGCCGATGCCGATCGCGGATTTGACCGTGCCGGTCATCAGGCCGCCGGCTTCGGTGACGCCCAGATGCAGCGGGTAGTCGCAGGCTTCGGCCAGGCCTTGATAGGCGGCGCAGGCGAGGAAGACGTCGGAGGCCTTCACGCTGATCTTGAATTCGCGGAAGTCGTTGTCTTCCAGGATGCGCGCGTGGTTCAGCGCGCTTTCAACCATCGCCTCAGGGCATGGCTCACCGTATTTTTCCAGTAGTTCCTTTTCGAGCGAACCGGCGTTAACGCCGATGCGCATCGAGACGCCGTGATCCTTGGCGGCCTTCACAACCTCGCGCACGCGCGCGGCCGAGCCGATGTTGCCCGGGTTGATGCGCAGGCACGCGGCGCCTGCGTTCGCGGCTTCGATCGCGCGTTTGTAGTGGAAGTGAATGTCGGCGACGATCGGCACCGCGACCGCGCGAACGATCGATTTGAGCGCCTGTGTCGATTCCTCGTCCGGGCACGAGACGCGCACGATGTCGGCGCCGCACGCCTCGAGCGCCTTGATCTGGCGGACGGTGGCCGCCACGTCGGTCGTCAGCGTGTTCGTCATCGACTGCACGGTGATCGGCGCGTCGCCGCCGACCGGGACACTGCCGACATGGATCTGGCGCGATTTGCGGCGTTGGATGTCGCGATAGGGTCTAATGCTCATGGCGCTCTCGGACGCGACGAGTTAGTGCCGCCGTCTCGGCCCTAGAGATAGCAAGCGAGAGGCCCAGCCGCCAGGGCGCTATTCCGCCGCTTCGGCGCGGATTCGCGGCGTTCCGGCGGTGCTCTTCAGCATCCGCACCGCGGCATTTGTCACGGCATGGGCAAAGGCGTCGTCGAGGGGGCCGTGGCCGTTGAGCAGGCGATAGAGCATCGGGCCGTAGACCAAGTCGGCGGTCAATTCGCGATCGGCGTCGAAGCCGATTTCGCCGCGCATCTGGGCGCGGCCCACGAGGGCGTGCAGTGCCTCGCGATGCTGGGCCATGAAGGTCGTGCGCAAGGTCTCGGCGAAGCGCGCATCGGCCTGCGCCTCGGCGATCAGGGCCTTCATGATCGGGCCGCGGCGCGCGCCGAGCGCCTTCACCATTGGCCGGATCAATTCCAAGAGGTCGTCGTGCAAACCACCCGTGTCCGGTACCGGCGGTTGCAGCGGATCGCTGGTCAACGCCTCGAGCACGATGTAGGCGGCCGACGACCACCAGCGGTAAATCGTTTGCTTCGAGACGCCGGCTTTGGCAGCGACGCCTTCGATCGTCAGCGCCCGATAGCCTTGCGTCTGCAAAATCAGCATCGCCGCCTGCAGAATCGCGCGGCGCGACTCGACGCTGCGCGGGCGCCCCGCGCGTGTCCTCACCGGATTTTCGAATCCCATCGCCGTCATGATCACCGCGCAACGTCCACCGATGACCGATGCCGCGCATCACGCGCGCGAATCATCCGCCCTGCACAAGGTATGAATCTGCGGGAGGAGAGCGGTCAAGGAGAGCAAAGGCGAATTCGCGGGCGACGAGTCTCTCGCGCAACGATGGCTCGAGAAAATCTCCTCGACGCTCGCGAAACCGCCTCGGCCAAGCGCCCGTTGCCGCCCCGCGTCAATCTGCCTTCAGTGCCGAGCGAGACGGCCGGTCGGCAAACAGGGTACGAGCGGGCCACGATAGGGGTCGAACACTCATGAAAAAGAAAAAAGCGCTGCCGAGCGCCTATTCGGCGCTGACGAAAGACGCCCGCTTCGAAGGGACGTACGAAGTGTTCGTGCCGGTCCCGGACCGCGTGAAACACCATCGCGTGCCGTTGCAGTTCGAGACGCAAAGCAGCGCCGACGCTTGGATCCACAGCCCCGAGGGCGTCGACGCCATCGCGCAAATTCTCAGTCAGCCAGCGAAGTAATTTCGAGGCGCGCTCCTCGTCGCGGCGCATCCTGTTGCACTGATCTCTTTCTCCAATCTACTTGCGCGTTCGCACCGCCGAGCAGGCGGCGATTGCACGCCACAGTCGCCCTGTGTATACCCTATGGGGGTATATCCGGTTCAATCTCCTGATCGGTGCGCGTGATGCGTCGGCAAGCCGCCTTTGTCGGAAGCGCCATAGTCGGCGCGATGTTCGCCCTGTCCCCACCTCTTCCGGCGCTCGCCCATGAGCATCAGGGGCATGGGCACGAAGGGCACGAGACGAGTGAGCCGATTTACGGCCGGCCCGGCAAATCGCAAGACGTGACGCGCATCGTTACGCTCATCGCCACCGAGATGCGCTACAGCGAGAGCGAACTCGAGTTCACGGCCGGCGAGACGGTCAAGTTCGTGCTGATCAACAAGGGCCGCCAAGACCACGAGTTGATGATCGCCGACGCGCACGAACAACTCGAACATCGCATGATGATGCTGTCGATGGAGGGATCGCATCATCACGACGAAGGCAACGTCATCGAGGTCAAGCCCGGCGAAACAAGGGAGTTGATCTGGACCTTCACGCAGCCGGGAAATTTCGAATTCGCCTGCAATTTTCCCGGTCACGCCGAACGCGGGATGACCGGCAAGATCTCGGTGAGGGCGGCGCCGGGCAGCGATGAGGTCGCCGCGCAACACGATGAACACGATCACGACATGCATCAGGATATGCATCACGGGAGCGCGATGCACGATCACGGGGCGATGGAAATGAGCGGCGCGCTCGGTCCTTATGCGATGAGGCGCGAAGCCTCGGGCACGTCGTGGCAGCCCGACGCCTCAGCCGATATGGGCGAACATGTCATGCTGGGCGAATGGAGCGTGATGGCGCATCTGCTCGTCAACGCGGTCTATGATCGGCAGAACGGTCCGCGCGGCGACGACAAAGCGTTCGTCGCCGGCATGATCATGGCGATGGCGCAGCGCGATTTCGGCGACGGCAACACGCTCGGGCTGCGCGCGATGCTGAGCCCCGATCCGTTCATGGGCAAAAGCGGCTATCCGCTGCTGCTCGCCGCCGGCGAGACGGCCAACGGCTCCACGACGCTGCTCGACCGGCAACATCCCCACGATCTTTTCATGGAATTGGCCGCGTCCTTTTCGCATCGTCTGAGCGGCGACGAGAGCGTCTTTCTTTACGCCGGGCTGCCGGGCGAGCCGGCGTTCGGACCGCCCGCCTTCATGCATCGCATGTCGACGATGGAAAGCCCCGAAGCGCCCATTGCGCACCATTGGTTCGACTCCACGCACATCACGTTCGGTGTTTTGACGGCGGGCTATGTCAAGGACGATTGGAAGATCGAGGTCTCGGGCTTTCGCGGCCGCGAGCCGGATCAGAACCGCTTCGACATCGAAGCGCCGAAGCTCGACAGCGTCTCGGCGCGGGTGAGTTTCAACCCGAATGAAAATTGGGCGCTGCAGGTTTCATGGGCCGATGTCCATAGTCCGGAACAGCTCAGCCCGAGCGTCGACGAAACGCGCATCTCGGCGAGCGCGATCTATACGGTCGCCTGGGAGAACGAATCCTGGTGGTCGACCACGGTGGGCTGGGCGCTCAAAGATCCAAGCGACGGCGGATCGCTGAACGCGCTGATGCTGGAAAGTGCCTATGCACCCGACAGCGATTGGACACTGTTCGGGCGCGGCGAGGTCGTCGAAAACCGTGAGCTGAGCGGCACAGGCCGCACCGACACGGTCGTCAAGCTGTCGCTCGGCGCCATCCGGGATTTCGAGGTCGCAGAGAATGTGAAGCTCGGCATCGGTGCGCTCTACACCTTCACCTTCATACCCAACGACCTCGAGCCGAGCTACGACGGCGATCCCGACGGCGCGATGGTTTTCTTGAGACTGAAGGCCAGCAGTTAGGCTATGGCCGTCAATTCAGCACTTGCGCGAACGATTGCGGGATTCGTAATCGCGCCGGTCGTGCCTGGCGCTCTCATCGCGGCGGCGATGCTCGCGCTTGGCGAGCGCGAGGATGCCCAGTCGGTTGTGATGACAAACCTCATTTTCGGCTATCCGATCGCCTTCCTTTTCGGTCTGCCGATTCATGCGCTGCTGCTGCGAAATCGGTGGACGAGTTGGCCTGCCTACGCAGCGTCAGGCGCGGCTCTCGGTGCGTTCCTCTATGTGACCCTGCCCTTGCTGATCGAAGCATTGATGCTGATGCAGGGTGTCGACGCCGGCGGGCACGTGACGTTCTCGCCGAGTGTTCTCCCGGTTGCGATAGCGTGCGCGGCGGCGGCTGCGATTTCGTTTTGGCTAATCGTGCGGCCGGACAGGCACCGCTCGACGTAACGCAAATTATTGTGCCGCTATGTGCTCCAGAAAATACGAAGCGTCGACAGGCACGTTACGCAGCATTTCGCCGCTCTTGCCGAGCGTGCCCAATTTCTTGCCGTCGATTTCGACGTCGAGACCGCCGGCGTTACCGGTCACCAACGTGACGCCGGGCTTGTCCGGGGCGCGATAACTTTCGCCGGGATTGAGCGTGCGATCGATGAGCGTGACTTTGCCGTCCTGGCTCAATTGCCTGACCAGGATGTAGGTCGGCGCCGTGGCGTGAAACACGATGCGCGCGCCGGCGTTTTCCGCGCCGAAGACCTTTGGCGTTCCAGCCGGTGCCGCCGCCGGCGCGACGACTGCGGCCGGCACTTTTGCCGGCGGTGCAGGTACTGTCGCGAGCGGCGCGGATTGCGGGGCCGGAACCGGCGGCAGCGACGAAGTCGCGGGCACGTCGGCGGAGGTCGTTTGCTGCGGCGAGGCATCGGCGAGCAGGGACGACGGCTGAACCAAGAGCGGCGAAACGGACGAGCCTGGCGTGTCGCTCGCCGGCGCTGTCGGAGCGGGCGCCGCCTCGTTGACGACGACGGCTGGTTCGTCGCCCTTCGCAGACGCGGCGGCGGGGCGGCGATCGGGCATCGAAATGTAGTAGGCGCCATAGATGGCGGCGGCGATGACGATGGCGATCAAAAGGAGCGAACTGTTCGGGAGGTGCTTTTCCTCCGGCGCCTCGGGAAACACGAGGTCCACTGTTTTGTCGTGCTCGCGCCCGGCGCTTTCTTCCTTGAAGCGCTGAACCATCACCTCGGCATCGAGCCCCAGATAGCGAGCGTAGGAGCGCACGAAGCCGATCGCGTAGGTGCGGCCGGGGAGCCGCGCAAAGTCGTTATCCTCGATCGCCTCAACATGATCGCGCCGCATCTTGAGAGCGGTTGCAACATGCTCAGGATCGACGCCGCGGTTCAGGCGCGCCGCGCGCAGCGTCGCGCCGACGCTGTCGAGCTGGGCGTGCGGGTCTTCGGCGATTTCGCGCAGGTGCAAGCGCCGCTTGTCCTTGTTGCGTTCGCTCGTTGCTGGCAGACGCGTCACTTTGGCCATCGCGCTGGACTTTATCCCCATCGGCATCACCCCACACAAGTCCCCAAACGGCCCCGTCGCGTGGCGATGCCAACCACACGCTCAGTTTAAGGTCATTACCGTTAAATAAACCAAAACGGGGGCTTGGAGGCAAACTTTCATCCTGCGCGTGAGCGGCTTAGATCGTCACGTTTTCGCTGAGGGCGAACTGTCTCAATTGCTCGCGAAGCGAATGGTCGGAGCGGCCATAGAGATCGGCCATGTAGGCGGAAAGCCGCCCGGAATTGAGGCCAAGCACCATTTGCTTGACCGGACCGATCGAGGCAGGCGCCATCGACAGAGAGCGGAACCCGAGGCCGATAAGCGCCATCGCCTCGAGCGGGCGCCCGGCCATTTCTCCGCACAGCGTCACCGGAACGCCACGGCCACGTGCCGCGTCGACCACGCCCTTCAGAAAACTCAGCATCGGCGGGGAGATGAGGTCGTAGCGCGAGCCAAGGCGCGGATTGCCGCGATCGCTGGCGAAAAGAAATTGCATGAGGTCGTTCGAGCCGACGGAAATAAAATCGGCAGTTGCCAACAAAGCAGGCAATTGAAACGCCAAAGACGGCACTTCGAGCATCGTGCCGACGCGAACCTTGCGCGGCGGCGCCTGCTTGATGCGGGCGACACGCTCGAGCTCGCGGTCGACCAGCAGACGAGCGGCCTTGAACTCCGACACCTCGGCGACCAGCGGGAACATGAGGTCGAGGTCGCGGCCCTTGGCCGCCGAAAGCAACGCACGGATCTGATAGCGCAGCAACGCGGGGCGATCGAGCGTCATGCGGATAGCGCGCCAGCCGAGCGCCGGATTCTCTTCGTTCAACGGGCGCGCATAGGGCAAGACCTTGTCGCCGCCGAGATCGAGCGTTCGGAACACGACCGGCTTGCCGTTCGCGCCATCGAGCACGCCGGTGTAGAGATCGATCAGATTCTGCAAACGCGGCATCGCGTGGGCGATCATGAATTGGAGTTCGGTGCGGAAGAGGCCGATGCCCTCGGCGCCGGTTTCTTCCATGTGCGGCAGATCGACGAGCAGCCCCGCGTTCATCAGCAGGCGAACGACCTCGCCGTCCTTGGTTACGGCCGGGCGCGTGCGCATCGCGGCAAAGGTCGCCTGACGCTGGGCACGGAGAGCCAGTTTGTGGCGATAGGCTTCGCGCACGTCGTGAGATGGGCGCAGATAGAGATCGGCGGTGTCGCCGTCGGCAATGACCCAGTCGTTCGCCTCGACCTGGTCGAGAACGCCGTCGATCCGACCGATCAATGGAATATCCAGGGCGCGGGCAACGATCGAAACGTGGCTCGTCGGCGAACCTTCCTCCAGGATCAGGCCTTTGATCTTTGTGCGATCGTAATCCAGCAGTTCGGCCGGGCCCATCGAGCGGGCGAAGAGAATCGTGTCGGCGGGCAACGCGTCGTGCGCGGCGGTGTCGGCCTTGCCTGCCAAATGGCGCAGCAAACGGTTCGCCAGATCGTCGAAGTCGTGCAAGCGCTCGCGGATGAGGGAATCCGTCTGCCGCATCATGCGCGCGCGCGTATCGTTCTGAACGCGCTCGACCGCGGCCTCGGCCGTCAGGCCGGAATTCACCGCCTCGCGCAGGCGCGAGAGCCAGCCGCGATCATTGGCGAACATGCGATAGGCCTCGAGCACATCGCGCGTTTCGCCGGCGATGACGCTGTCCTCGGCGGCAAGCATCGCGTCGACCGCGGCGCGCAATTCGGCAACCGCGCGATCGAGCTTCGCTCGCTCTTCGCCGATGTCGTCGGCAATCAGCTTCTCGACCTTGACGCGCGGCTCGTGGAGAACGGCGCGGCCCATGGCGATGCCTTCGCAGAAGGCAGTGCCTTTGCCGCGAAACGGCCTGTCGCGCTTCAAGTCTTCGTCGACTTCGGCGAGATCGACGAGCGCGCCGGAGACCACCATCTCGGCCAACACCATGGCCACGGTCTGCAGCGCTTCGACTTCCTCGTCGCCGTAGAGACGATGGGTGCGATTTTGCACCGCGAGAACGCCGAGCGTGCGTCCGCCGCGCAGAATCGGAACACCCAACATCGACTGGTACGGGTCTTCGCCCGTTTCCACCTTGTACAAGAAGCTCGGGTGCGATGGGGCGTCCGGCAGGTTCAAGGGCCGCGCATTCTGACCGATGTCGCCGATGATGCCCTCGCCCATCTTCAAGCGCGTCTTGTGGACGGCCGCTTTGTTCAAGCCTTCGGTCGCAAAGAGCTCGAGTTGACGGCCGGGGCGCAGCAAATAGACGGAGCAGACCTCCGCCACCATGTTCGCGGCGATCAGCGTCACGATCTTGTCGAGGCGCGCTTGGGCCGCGATGCGCTCGGCCATAATCTCGCGCATCCGCTTCAAGAGCAGACGTGGGCCTGCAGTCGCGGTCATCCTTTAGTCCAGCAAAACAACGTGACGGCCGGCGCCATCCCCATTAGGCGTCGAGTCCATAAACCGTGTGCAAAGCGCGCACGGCCAGATCGGTGAATTCGGCTGCGATCAAAACGGAAATCTTGATTTCGGAGGTCGAGATCACCTGAATGTTGATCCCCTTTTCGGCCAGCGCCTTGAACATCGATTGCGCGACGCCCGCGTGAGCGCGCATGCCGATGCCGATGACGGAGACCTTAGAGACGTTCTTGTCGGTCACGAGCTTTTGGTAGCCGATGGATGCGACGTTGCGTTCGATCACGTGTATCGCACGCTCGAACTCGGCGCGCCCGACGGTGAACGTCATGTCGGTGAACTTGCCATCCTCAGACACGTTTTGAACAATCATGTCGACGTTGATGCCGGCATCGGCGAGCGGGCCGAAGATGGCGGCGGCAATGCCGGGCTTGTCCGGCACTTTGATGAGCGTGACCTTCGCTTCGTCGCGGCTATAGGCAATGCCGCTGACCAATTGTTTTTCCACGATCTCATCCTCGTCGCAGACCAACGTACCGGGCGTGTCCTCAAAACTTGAGAGCACTTGCACGCGTACGCCGTGGATCATCGCCAGTTCTACCGAGCGCGTTTGCAAGACCTTGGCGCCCAGCGACGCCATCTCGAGCATTTCCTCAAATGAAATTTTATCAAGCTTGCGCGCCTTGGGGACAATCCGCGGGTCGGTCGTATAGACCCCGTCGACATCTGTATAGATGTCGCAACGTTCGGCCTTGATCGCGGCGGCAATCGCAACGGCGCTGGTGTCGGAGCCGCCGCGTCCGAGGGTCGTTATGCGGTTATCGGGGCCGAGGCCCTGGAACCCGGCGATCACCGCAACCTGGCCTTGCGCGAGTCGCTCTTCGAGCACGCTTGTGTCGACATCGACGATCGAAGCCGCGCCGTGCATGGCGCTCGTGCGAATCGGCAGCTGCCAGCCAAGCCACGAGCGCGCCTGAATGCCGATATGCTGCAACGCAATGGCAAGAAGACCCGCGCTCACCTGTTCGCCGGCCGAGACGACGGCGTCGTATTCGCGCGCATCGTGCAGCGGCGAAAGCTCGCGCGCCCAGGCGACGAGCTTGTTCGTCTCGCCCGACATAGCCGAGACAACGACCGCAACTTGGTAACCACGGTCGACCTCGCGCCTCACGCGCTGGGCGACGCTGCGAATACGTTCGAGGTCCGCCACCGACGTGCCGCCGAACTTCATGACGAGTCTGGGCATGTGGATCAAGGGGCTCGAAGGTGTCGCAGGGCTTGATTGCTCAATGGCGTCGTATAGTTAGACGGCAAAACTTTGTCACGCAATTGATCGTCGCCACAGGATGAACACTGCCGCCCGTCCACAATCGACAATCGACGAGGCCGAGGTCGCGCGGTTTTCGGCCTTGGCTGCCGAATGGTGGAATCCGAACGGCAAATTCGGCGTGCTGCACAAGTTCAATCCTGTGAGACTCGCCTTTATTCGCGACGAGGCGGCCAAGCATTTCGGGCGACAGGCAAAGGAGGTTCGGCCGTTTGCCGACCTGAGACTTCTCGACATCGGTTGCGGCGGCGGCTTGTTGTCGGAGCCGATGGCGCGGCTCGGCTTCGACGTGGTCGCCGCCGACGCGTCAGAGAAGAACATCAAGACGGCGAGCGTCCACGCGGGCGAACAGGGGCTGAACATCGACTATCGGGTGACGACGGCGGAGAATTTGGCGGCGGCCGGCGAGCGGTTCGATGCGATCCTCAATATGGAGGTTGTCGAACATGTCGCCGATTTGCGGCTGTTCCTGCAGAGTTGTGCGTCGATGCTAAAGCCCAGCGGCTTGATGTTCGTCGCAACGCTGAACCGGACGACCAAAGCCTTCGCGCTCGCGATTGTCGGCGCGGAATATGTGCTGGGTTGGCTGCCGCGCGGCACCCATGATTGGTCGAAATTCGTGACTCCAAGCGAACTTGCCGGTGCGCTGACCGCATCCGGACTCAAGATCGCCCAGACGAGCGGCGTCGTGTTCAACCCGCTTAGCGGGCGCTGGTCTCTGTCGGGTGATACGGATGTCAATTACATGGTGTCGGCGCGGCGGGTTTGACGGTCGCAAACGTTCAATCGAAGGGCGAATGCGTATTTCGTCGAGAACCCATCGGATCAAGCCGTGAGCGAAGCCGTACTCGCATCGCCTTTCATTTTCGACCACCGCAGACCGGCGGCACCCGTGCCGCCGGCGCATCCGCCGCGCGGCTTTGGGTTCATACGCTCGGTCCGCAACAACCCGATCGCGGCCATCGGCGTGCGCGCGTACGAGCAGCCCATTCTGCGCATACGCAATATGCTGGTCGATCTGTGCGTGGTCAGCGATCCCGTCGCGATCAAGCGCGTCCTGCTCGACAATGTGGACAATTACCGCAAGGGCGCCCAGCAGCAGGTGCGGCTGAAGCCGGCGCTCGGAAACGGGCTTCTGACGGCGGAGGGCGCAAGCTGGCGGTTCCAACGGCGTACCGCGGCGCCGGTGTTTCAGCATCGCAGGCTTGTCGGCTTTGCCGGTGCGATGGCGGCGGCGACAAACGATATGCTGGCACGCTGGGAGGCGTTGCCGGCCGCCAGCGAAGTCGACGTCGCGGGCGAGATGATGCGGCTGACCTACGACATCATCACGCGAACGGTGTTCTCCAACGAGGTCAGGGCCGACCAACAGAAGATGGCGGCGGCGATCCAGATCTATTTCGATACGATCGGGCGCGGCGATATCGCTTCGATTTTGGGCTTGCCCGATTGGATACCGACACCAACGCGACGGCGGGCGGCGCCGGTGCTGGCGTTCTTCCGCAGCGAGTTGCAGCAGGCGCTAGCAGCGCGGCGGGCCCGGATCCAAGCGGACCGGGACAGTGCGCCCGACGACCTTCTGACATCGCTTCTGACGGCGCGCGACACCGATACCGGCGAGGGCCTCAGCGACAGCGAAGTCTACGACAACGTCGTCACTTTCATCGGCGCAGGACACGAAACGACGGCTAATGCGATGGCGTGGACGTTCTATCTGCTGTCCGAATTTCCCTGGGCGGCGGAGAAACTCGTCAACGAATTGCGCGCCCTGCCCGAGGATCGCGACGTGACGGCGGCCGACTTACCGAATCTGCCCTACGCGCGAATGGTGCTCGAGGAATCGATGCGCCTCTATCCGCCCGCGCCCTTTATCGCGCGCCAGGCGTTGGCGGCAGACCGTTTGTCAGGCGTGCCCGTGCGCAAGGGTACCGCGGTCGTGATCTCGCCGTGGTTGCTGCACCGTCATCGCACGCTGTGGCGGGAACCGGAGCTCTTCATGCCGGAACGCTTTGCGCCGGAGCGTCGCGATGCGATTGCGCGGTTTGCCTATCTGCCGTTCGGCGGCGGCCCGCGCATCTGCATCGGCATGGCGTTTGCGATGCAAGAGGCGATGATCATGCTGGCGACGATCGCGCGGCGTTGGCGTCTGACGCTGCGCCCCGGATACGACGTCATCCCGCAAGCGAGCATAACGCTGCGTCCGCGCGGCGGCTTGCCGATGAAACTCGAACGGCGGTGAGCAGAAGGCGCGAGCTAGCTGTCCGCTCTTGGCACGCTGGGCAAGGGGGCGACGGGGATGCCTTCTTCGATGAGCTCGCGGGCGTCCTTCAGAGTCGCTTCGCCGTAGATTTGGCGTTCTTCGGAATCGCCGTAGTGAATGGCGCGGGCTTCGTTCGGAAACCGGTCGCCGACATATTCAGCGTTCTCTTCGACCTGTTTGCGTAGATTGAGGACGAACTCTTTCACCTGTTTCGCCTTCGTGGCGGCCTCGGCGAGATCGGCTCTTTTGGAGACGGCGGGCGCCATCGGCGCCTTGGACACCTTGGCGCTGCCGCAGACCGGGCAAGCGATCAGACGCTTCTTGGACTGATCGTCATATGCCGCGCTGTCACGGAACCAGCCTTCGAAGCTGTGGTCCTTTTTGCACGTCAACTGATACCGAATCATGGGTCCGAACGTTTCTCCGCCCTTTGGCAGTCGTCAAACATGGCTGCTAATGGCTGTGGCGGCAAGGCCAGCCCCTATGGCACGCCTGCACTATTAAGAAAGTGTGAAGCGGCGGTCGTGGGTTAGGGCGGGGACGCGGCTTCTCGCGTCCGTGACTTTCGCCGGATCGATCTCGGCGACGACGACGCCCGGCTCCTCGCCGCCTTCGGCCAGGACCACGCCCCAGGGGTCGACAATGAGGCTGTGGCCAAAGGTGCGGCGCCGGTTTTCGTGGGTGCCTGCCTGCGCGGGCGCGATGATGAAACAGCCGGTTTCAATGGCGCGGGCGCGCTGCAGCACGTGCCAATGCGCCTGACCGGTCGTGTGGGTAAAGGCCGCCGGTATGGTGATGAACGAGGCGCCGGCCTTGGCGAGGGCGCGATAAAGCTGCGGGAAACGCAGGTCGTAGCAGACCGTGAGGCCGAGTTTGCCCCACGGCAGATCGGCCAACACAGCGCTCTCACCCGGGCGATAGTTGCGGCTTTCGCGGTAGACTTCGCCGCCCGGCAGATCGACGTCGAACATGTGGATTTTGTCGTAGCGAGCGGCGACCGCGCCCATCGGATCGATCAAGAACGAGCGGTTGGCGCATTGGCGCTCGGCCACGCGAATCGGCAGCGAACCGATCACCAGCCAAACGCCGAGCTCGCGACCGAGCTCGCGAAACGCTTTGAGTGCCGCGTCGTCAGCTTCGGGCTTCGTCTTGGCGAAGAGAGCGTCGGTCTCGGCTTCGAACAGCGAGGTCATTTCGGGCGTCGCAATGAACTCGGCGCCCTTCGCCTTCGCCTCACGAATCAGCGTTGAGGCGGACGCGATGTTTGCCGCGACGTCGAGGCCGGTGCGCATCTGCACACAGGCCGCCCGGAACGTTCCAGTCATGAGAACTAATTAGCTCGCCTTCAGCAGCAAGTCGAGTTTGCCCTGAGCATCGAGCGCATGGAGGTCGTCGGAACCGCCGACATAGGTCTCGCCGATGAAGATCTGCGGCACGGTGTGGCTACCGTGGGCGCGCGCTTCCATTTCCTCGCGCTTTTCACGGTCCATACCGACGTCGATTTCGGTGAACGGAACACCCTTCTTGCGCAATAGCGCTTTTGCCCGATGGCAGTAGGGGCAGAGCAAAGTTGAGTAGACGATGACTTTCGACATGGTCATGACCATTACCCAAGATAACGTGGGTACGCCCCTCCAGCGACCTGTCGCAGATTATAGGGAGTGGCTTAACGGGCGCACAACGCGCGCTAGTGTGACGGCCGACACAGACGACGCGCCGGCGCGTTTCAGCACTTTTGCGCACGCATTGAGGGTTGCGCCCGTCGTTAAGACATCGTCAACGAGGAGAATCCGCCGCCCGGCGATTCGAGCTTTGCACCCCTCCGCTACCGCGAACGCGCGCGCCACATTCTTGAGCCGCGCGCGTGCCGACGGCATTTCGCCCTGACTGACCGACGCCTTTGGCCTGATCAGCGAGGCCGTGTCGACGCGCAGCCGGTTCTTCTTCGCAATTGCATAAGCGAGGATCGCAGCTTGATTGTATCGGCGTTTCGCGAGACGGCGCCAATGGAGCGGTACCGGGATCACGATCTCAGCGTCCGCCAAGAGATCGCCCGCCGCGTTCGCCATCCAGCGGCCGAATACGGGCGCGCCTTCCAATCGATCGGCGTGCTTGAGCGGCAGAATTAGATCGCGGCTTGCATCATCGTATGCGATGGCCGCGCGCGCACGGTCGAACACCGGCGGCCACGCAAGGCAGGCGGCGCACTTGACGCCTTCCCCCAAGGTATGGGGAAACGGCAAGCCGCAGCAGGCGCAGAGCGGCTCGGCGAGGAATTTCAGCTCGCACCAGCAATCGGCGCACAGACTTTGCGGATCTGAGACCAGCTCGCGGCAGCGGAGGCACAAAGGCGGCAAGACGAAGTCGAGCGCACGGCGACCCAGGCGCTCGATGCCGCGCGTGAGTGAGCGTAAGGACGGGCCGGAGGCTATCGACATGGAGCGATGATGACCGCGAAACGCGGACCGTGCCAAGGTGCGGCGTGACACCTATTCCTCAGATTTTCGATCGGGCATTGCTGCGCCAGCGCCGGGCGCGGGCCGCGCGCCGCTTTGCGGATTTCAACTTTCTAGCGGCGCGTGCCGCGAGCGAGTTGGCCGAGCGGCTCGACGATTTGGGCCTGCGCTTCGCAACGGCCGTGTATTGCGGCGCGCCGTCGCCGTTTGCTGCGCCCGTCGAGCGCCTGATTTCTTTCGATAGCGTGCCGCGATTCCTTTCCTCCCCTGCGTTGGCGGGGGAGATGCACGAGGCGAAGCCGAGGGCAGAGGGGGGACGTGACCGCACAGACTTCCCCCCTCCGACGTCCCCCGGATCAAGTCCGGGGTCCGCCACCTCCCCCGCCACAACGGGGGAGGAAAGAGTCTCGCGCGCTGTCGTCGGCGACGAGGAGCGCTTGCCGTTCGCGGCGGACTCGCTTGACCTCTATTTGAGCGTGTTGACGTTGCAGGGGCTGAACGACGTTCCGGGGGCGCTGGCGCAAATCCGCCGCGCGCTCAAGCCGGACGGCGTCTTCATGGCCGCAATGTTCGGCGGCGAAACGCTGAAAGAGCTGCGCCGCGCCTTTGCCGCAGCGGAAATCGAATGCGACGGCGGATTGTCACCGCGCGTTTTTCCGTTCGCCGACCTTCGCGACATGGGCGGCCTGTTGCAGCGAGCGGGTTTCGGCGAGCCGATCGCCGACGTGGATACGGTGACGGTCCACTACGACCATCCGCTCAAGCTGCTCCACGATCTGCGCGGCATGGGCGAAACGAACGTTCTGATCGAGCGGCGACGCACGGCGCTCAAGCGGCGTACGCTAGAGCGTATGTGCGAAATCTATGTCGAAGAATTCGGCGAAAGCGACGGGCGGGTGCCGGCGACATTCCAGATACTCTATCTGACGGGACGCGCGCGTTTCGAGGCGCAGCAACAACCGCTCGAATCGGGCGACCGAATGCGACTGGGGTGATCAGAACGCGGAAGCGACAGTCGAAAACAGCGCACCGACACTGGCGCTGAAGCCGGGAAGCACCGCCACCAAAACAAGCGTGATTACCGACGCGATCATCGCATATTCGACTGCCGTCGCGCCGCAAGTGTCCGCCCGGAAGCGGCGAATGAGTTTGCCGATTTTCGTCATCGCAGACCCCGTCTCGTTCGCGCTCAGGGGGAGCGCGTCGAAACGACAGGCTGCAACGGCTATGCCGGAGGAGATGCGGCAGTTTCATCCCAATTTGGGACGAACGGGCGCCTCGCCAAGTCAGAACAAGGCGGCGGCGAGCTGGTAAAGAACGTTTACGGTATTGCCGAGCAGTTGCACCGCCGTGACGATGACGAGAGCGACGCAACCGGCGATGAGACTATATTCGATGGCCGTCGCGCCGCGGTCGTCGGCGGCTAGGCCTCGACAAAAATTGCGCATGGCTGTCATTGGCCACCTCACAGCAGGTCACACAGTTGCGACACGAGCGGCACATCGGCCGGCGGCATCGTGTATTTCTTCATGTCACGCGGGCGCACCCAATCGAGTTGTTGTCCTTCGCGCGCCGCGACAACTCCATCCCAACGCCGGCACAGATAAAGCGGCATCAGCAAGTGAAAATCCTCATAGCTGTGCGAGGCGAAAGCGAAGGGTGCCAAGCACGCTTCTTTCACCTCGACGCCGAGTTCTTCCTTGAGCTCGCGGATAAGCGTCTCCTCGGGCCGCTCGCCCGCCTCGACCTTGCCACCCGGAAATTCCCACATGCCCGCCATTGTCTTGCCTTCAGGCCGTTGGGCCAAAAGTACTCGTCCGTCTGCGTCAATAAGCGCGCAAGCCGCCACTAGCACGAGTTTGAGGGGCGTCTGCTGGCTCATTTCTGCGCGTCCCGAGCCTGAGCGTCAGAGATTAACAAGCGGTAATGCTTCAAATTTTAGCAATCGCAGAAGTCCGACGCTCAGCTGCGATAGTCGCCGTTGATAGCGATGTAGCCGTGCGTTAGGTCGCAGGTCCAAACGCCGGAGGAAAATTTGCCGACGCCGACGTCGACATCGATCTCGATCTCCGGCCGCAGCATGTATTTGGAGAGCAGGGCTTCACTGTATCCCGGATCGCGCTGGCCGTTCGTTGCAACCTTGTGGTTGCCGATCTTGATCGAAAGCTTGTCGCGGTTGGCCGCTTCGCCTGATTTGCCGATCGCCATGACGATACGGCCCCAATTCGCGTCGCCGCCGGCGATGGCCGTCTTCACCAAGGGCGAGTTGGCGATCGACAGCGCAATCTTGCGCGCCGCCGGCTGGCTCTCGGCGCCGTTGACGTTGATACGCACTAGATGCGTTGCGCCCTCGCCATCGCGCACAACCTGGACCGCGAGGTCAGTCATCAACGCGAAGAGCTTGTTGCGAAAATCGTCGAGCCGCTTGTCGGCGCTGCGCAAGACCGGATCATGCAAAGCGCCTTTGCCCGTCGCAAAGAGAAGCAGCGTATCGCTGGTCGAGGTGTCGCTGTCGACGGTCGTCGCATTGAAGCTGTCGCGCACACCCTGAACAAGCAATTGCTGCAAGATTTCGGAGGGGATTTTGGCGTCGGTGAAAACAAAGGAGAGCATCGTCGCCATATCCGGCGCGATCATGCCCGAGCCCTTGGCGATGCCGTTGATGGTCACTCGCGCGCCGTCGATTTGCGCGGAGGCCGTCGCCAATTTAGGGAACGTGTCCGTCGTCATGATGGCGCGGGCCGCGTCATTCCACGCGCCGGCACCCGTGTTCTCGTAGATATCCGGCAGAACGCGGGTGATACGCTGCACCGGCAAGGGCTCGCCGATGACGCCTGTCGAGGCGATGAAGACCTCCTGCGGCCTGCAACCGGAAAGAGCGGCCGCGCTCTCGGCAGTCATACGAACGCCGTCGACGCCGGCTTTGCCTGTGAAGGCATTGGCGTTGCCCGAATTGACCACCAGCATGCGCGCCGATTTCTGCGCCAGCGCCGCCCGACACCATTCGACCGGCGCCGCCGCCGTCTTCGAGATCGTAAAGACGCCGCCGACCTGCGTTCCGGGTGCCATAACCGCTAGAAGCACATCCGTTCGGCCTTGATAGCGCACGCCTGCTTCGCCGGCCGCCAGCCTAACCCCTGACAATGGCGGCAGCTTCGCGATGATCTTGGGTGCCAGAGGCGAAACGACGGGACCCGCCGTCTCGGGAACCGCTTGTTTGTCGCTGGCGGGAAGCGCGGCGGGTCTTGACTTCGGCTTCGGGGGCGACGGTTTCTTCAACACGGCGACCTGCTTCAACATGCAATGGCTCCAAAGATATCGGCAGCCAATGAAGTACCACGCCGGATGGCTGATCGTCAGTACCCGTCGTGTTTTGGAGGAATGGCTAAAATCGGGCGCTTTGCAGTCTTGCCACGGTCACCCGCGCGTCACATCCCCTTGCGTTGACAGGGGGGTATGCCCCCCTTATCTGTCCTGCCGGCGCCCAGCGCCGGACGTAACGGCCGACCCCAAGCAAAACGAGGCGAGGCAGCGCGACCGAGACCATTCGGATCGCGCGATTTCGGTCATTTCGCGCGTTTGCAGGCCTGACTGCCCCGGGAATAAGGACAATTTCGAATGTTAGCCTTGAACACGCTGGCCAAAAGGATCTTCGGATCAACCAACGACCGGCGGCTCAAATCCTTCAGTGCACGAGTTCCCCGGATCAACGCCCTCGAACCGGAGATCGCCAAGCTCTCCGATGACGAATTGCGGGCGCGAACGGCGCGATTCCGCGAACAGGTCGCAAAAGGGCGGCGGCTCGACGATCTGCTGCCGGAGGCGTTTGCGACAGTGCGCGAAGGGGCGAAGCGCTCGCTCGGCCAGCGCCATTTCGACGTTCAGCTGATCGGCGGGATCGTTCTCCACGAGGGCAATATCGCCGAGATGAAAACCGGCGAAGGCAAGACCTTGGTCGCCACGTTGCCGGTCTATCTCAATGCGCTGTCCGGCAAAGGCGTGCACGTCGTCACCGTCAACGACTACCTCGCCAAACGCGACGCCGAGTGGATGGGCCAGGTCTACAAATTCCTGGGGCTCAGCGTCGGCTGCATCGTGCACGGGCTCGACGACAACCAGCGCCGCCAGCAATACGCCTGCGACGTCACTTACGGCACGAACAACGAATACGGTTTCGATTATCTGCGCGACAACATGAAATACGCCAAGGCGCAGATGACCCAGCGCGGCCACAATTTCGCGATCGTCGACGAGGTCGACTCGATCCTGGTCGACGAAGCGCGCACGCCGTTGATCATCTCAGGCCCGACGGAGGACCATTCGGATCTCTACAAGGTCATCGACGCGTTCATGCCCGAGCTTTTGCCCGAGCATTTCGAACTCGACGAGAAGCAGCGCGCGATCAGTCTGACCGAGGAAGGCAACGAGGCCGTCGAGCAGTGGCTCGCCAAGAACGGCATGTTGGGCGAAGGCGGCCTCTACGACATCGCCAACGTGTCGCTGGTCCATCATGTCAACCAAGCCCTGCGCGCGCACAAGCTGTTCCAAAAAGACAAGGATTACATCGTCAAAGACAACAAGGTCATCATCATCGACGAGTTCACCGGCCGCATGATGGAGGGCCGACGTTATTCCGAGGGTCTGCACCAGGCCCTCGAGGCGAAGGAAGCGGCCGCGATCCAGCCCGAAAACGTGACGCTCGCTTCGATCACCTTCCAGAATTTTTTCCGCTTGTATGCCAAGCTTGCCGGAATGACGGGCACGGCGGCGACCGAAGCCAACGAGTTCATGGACATCTACAATCTCGACGTCATCGAGATTCCCACCAACGTCGCCGTCGCCCGCGTCGACGAAGACGACGAGATATATCGCACGGTCGAAGAGAAATACGACGCCATCATCGAGACCATCGAAGATTGCGTGAAGCGCGGGCAACCGATCCTGGTCGGCACGGTCTCGATCGAGAAATCGGAAACCCTGGCGGCGATTCTGAAGAATAAGAAAATCAAGCACAACGTGTTGAACGCGCGCTATCACGAAATGGAAGCGCAGATCATCTCGCAAGCAGGCGTCCCCGCCGGCGTCACCATCGCCACCAACATGGCCGGTCGCGGCACCGACATTCAGCTCGGCGGCAACGCGGACATGCGCGTCGCGATCGAGACAGCCGGGATCACCGACGAGGCGGAGAAGAAGAGAGCCACAGAGCAGATCCGCGCCGAAATCGCGGAAGCGAAAAAGAAGGTGATCGAGGCCGGCGGCCTTTACGTGCTCGGCACCGAGCGTCACGAAAGCCGACGCATCGACAACCAGCTGCGCGGCCGCTCGGGCCGTCAGGGCGACCCGGGGCATTCCAAATTCTATTTGAGCCTGCACGACGATTTGATGCGCATTTTCGGGCAGGACAAGCTCGACGGCATGCTGCAGCGCCTTGGCCTGAAGAAGGGCGAGGCGATCTCGCACGGCATGGTCAACGCGGCAATCGCCAAATCGCAGCAGCGCGTCGAAGCGCGAAACTTCGACATCCGCAAGAACCTGCTCAAATTCGACAACGTGATGAACGATCAGCGCAAGACGATCTTCGAACAGCGTCTGGAGTTCATGGGCGCCGAGAGCGTCCACGACACGGTCGTCGGCATGCGCCACCAGCTGATCGAAGATCTGGTGAAGCGCTACATTCCAGAACACTCATACTCCGAGCAATGGAAAACGCCCGAACTGCGAGCCGACGTCGAGAATTTCTTCGGCCTCACGCTGCCGGTTCCCGAGTGGGCGAAGGAAGACGGCATCGCCGAGGAAGAGATCATCGAGCGCATCGTCAAGGCGGCGGATGCGCGGGCAGGCGAACGGCTCAAAGACGCGCCGAGCGATGTCGTCAATCAGATCGAACGCGCCGTGCTGTTGCAAACGCTCGACCACGAGTGGCGCGAGCATTTGGTGACGCTGGACCATTTGCGTCAGACGATCGGTTTGCGCGGCTATGCGCAACGCGACCCGCTCAACGAATACAAAGCCGAAGCGTTCCTGCTGTTCGAGCAACTGCTCTCGACAGTGCGCCAGCAAATTACGCGACAGCTCATGCACGTACAGATTCAGATGGAGGCGCCGCCGCAACTCGATGAGCGGGCGCTGCCGAAAATGCAGGCGATGCACCTCAATCCCGACACCGGCGAGAACGAGCTCGACGAGGAGCTGTTACAGCGGCCGCGTACGGTGACAAATGTGCCGCGGCTAGGCGGAAGGCCGATCCCGGTTTCGGCCGACGATCCGTCAACCTGGGGCAAGGTCCCGCGCAACGCGCCCTGCCCCTGCGGCTCGGGCAAAAAATTCAAGCAGTGCCACGGGGCGCTGTAAGGCCTCGGTCTTTCCTCACCCGCCGGGCGGGGGAGGTGTCGGCGAAGCCGACGGAGGGGGGACCTAATCAGAGGCGTGACGCGCGAGCCGCCAGCGCGCTTGACTTGCCCCCTCCAACCTCGCTGCGCTCGGCCACCTCCCCCGTAAGAACAGGGGAGGAAAGAGTCACCGCGGGCGATCGCCTTCGATCGTCACGCGGTTCATTTCGCGGCGGAAGCCGTGGTAGTCGTTGAGCGCGTAGTGCTGGGTGCAGCGGTTGTCCCAGAAGGCGACAGAGTTCTTGGCCCAATTGAAGCGGCAGGTGAATTCGGGCTGGGCGCAATGTTCGTAGAGCCAACGCAGTAACGGGCGGCTCTCGTCTTTGGTCCAACCTTCGAAGCGCTGGGTAAAGCCGACATTGACGTAGAGCGCTTTGCGGCCCGTTTCCGGATGCGTGCGGACTACCGGGTGCACCATCTCGGCCTTTGCATCCTCCGACGTCATCGGTTTCATCGAGCGCTGGTCGTTGTTGCGGCTGGCTTCGCTGCGGCCGTCGACGCCGTACTGAGCGTTCGCGGAGTGCACAGCGTTGAGCGCACCGAGCGTTCGCTTCATGCCCGGCGACAGCGCCTCATATGCCAGATATTGGTTGGCGAACATCGTGTCGCCACCGTAAGGCGGGATGTCCTTGGCGTAGAGGATCGAACCCAGCGGCGGCTTTTCCAGAAACGTCATGTCGGAATGCCAGCCGCCGCCGAAATTCACTTTGTCGTCCTTTTCCTTGAAGATGGTCATGACCTCAGGATGACCGGGCAGCGCAGGTGCGTATGGATGCACGCTGATGCGGCCGAAACGGCGGGCGAAGGCGACGTGTTGGTCTGGCGTCATGATCTGGTCACGAAAGAAGATGACGCAATGATCGAGGAACGCTTGATGGATCGCGGCGAAGGCCTCGTTGTCTTGCGAGCCCGCGAGGTCGACGCCCGAGATTTCAGCGCCCAACGCACCTGAGAGGCGTTTGATCGAAATCGCGCCATTGCCGTGAGCCATTTCGTCCACTCCGCAGTTCAATCGTCTTGACCGAAAAAAGCCTAGTGGGCACGACGGGCGCGAGCAAGCCAGACGCCTTGTCGTTGTCTTGGCGGCGCTTTCCTGCTGCAATGCGCAAGACCGAAAGACCTTGAGGGCACTACCCATGTCCACACCCACCCCGTTCAAAATCGAAATTCCGCAAACGACGATCAACAAGATCATGGAACGCGTGCGCGCATTCGAGTGGCCGGACGCGCCGGAAGGCGGCGGCTGGGGCTACGGCACCAATCTCGAGACGATGAAGGAGATCGTCGAGTATTGGCTGCATGGTTATGACTGGTATCGCGAGCAAGACGCGCTGAACAAATTGCCCCACTTCAAAGCGCGCGTGCGCGATCTCGACATCCACTTCATTCATTTGAAGGGCTCGAGCGAGAAGCGGCGGCCGCTGATCATCAGTCACGGTTGGCCGGGCTCGATCGTCGAATTCATGAGCGTGATCGAACCGTTGGCGCAGCCGCAAAAATTCGGCGGCAACAAGGACGATGCCTTCGACGTCATCGTACCGTCGCTGCCGGGCTATGGCTTTTCGGGCAAGCCCGCGAAGCCGATGAGCCCACGCACGGTCGCCGCGTATTTCGACGACCTGATGACCGGCACGCTCGGCTATTCGCGCTACATGGCGCAAGGCGGCGACTGGGGTTCGGCGATCACTGGGTGGCTCGGATATGAGGGGCGCGGTTGCCAGGCCATTCACCTCAACATGCTGGGGTGGCGGTCGCCGGGCGTGACCGCCGAAACGCCGGAAGAGAAGGAAGCGGAGGCCAAGTTTCAAGCCGGCTTCGAAGCGGAGGGCGCCTACTTCCGTTTGCAATCGACGAAGCCCCTGACGCTCTCCTACGCGATGATGGACTCGCCCGTGGGCGCCGCGGCTTGGATCGTCGAGAAGTTCAAAGGCTGGTCGGATTTGGACGACGGGCAGCTTGAGTCCGTCTACACGAAAGACCAGCTGCTGACGAACGTCATGCTTTATTTGGTGACGCGCACCTTCGGCACGGCAACGTGGATGTATCGCGGCCTCTTCGAAGATCCCGGCGGCAAACCCGTTCAACCGGGATCACGCGTGCGCAAGCCGACAGCGATCGCGCGGTTTCCCGTCGATCTCATTCCGTTTCCGCCACGCAGCTTGGTCGAGAAGAGCCTGAACGTCGTGCGCTGGACCGACTTCGCGCGCGGCGGCCACTTCGCTGCGATGGAGCGCCCGCGCGATTTCATCGAGGACCTGCGCGCGTTCGGGCGCGATGTGAGCGGCGTGTTTTGACTTTGAGCTCTCGTAGAAGAACGACAACAACACGTCACCCTCACCCGCGAGGCCTGCGGCCTCGCGACCTCTCCCTCTGAAGAGGGAGAGGAGAAGTGAGCGTTCGCCCTTTCAAAATATCTGTTTCCGACAGCGACGTCGCGGATTTGAAATTGCGGCTGGCGCGGACGCGGTGGCCGAACGAGCCCTTGGGCAACGAGCGCTGGGATTGGGGAACCAATCTTTCCTATATGCGGCGGCTCGTCGCTTATTGGCGCGACGAATTCGATTGGCGCAAGGCGGAGGCGGAACTCAATCGCTTTCCACAATTCGTGGCCGAGATCGCCGGCGCCAACGGCGAGCGGCACAAGATTCATTTCATTCACGAGCGCGGCTCCGGCAAACGCCCCCTGCCCTTGATCCTGACGCATGGCTGGCCGTCGACGTTTCGCGAATTCCTGGATGTGATCGAACCGCTCGCGCATCCGGAACGTTTCGGCGGCAACGCGGACGACGGCTTCGATGTGATCGTGCCGTCGCTCCTGGGTTTCGGATTTTCGTCGCGACCGCAATTGCCGGTCGGGCCCGCTGTCATCGCCGAGTTGTGGCACGCTTTGATGCACGATGTGCTTGGTTACAAGCGCTATGCGGCCCAAGCCGGCGATTGGGGCAGCTTCGTCACCTCGCGGCTTGCGCTTCAGCATCCAGAGAGCGTCACGGCGATTCACCTGACGATGCTGCCGCTAAGGCCGTATCTGAAGCATCCGTCGCAACCGCCGATCACGGCCGAGGAATCCGCCTGGATCAAAACCATGCAAGCGTGGTGGCGCCAGGAAGAGGGCTACCGCGTCATCCAGTCGACGAAGCCGATGGCGTTGGCGTTCGCGCTGATGGATTCGCCGGCCGGGTTGGCGGCATGGCTCGCCGACAAATATTGGCGGCTTGGCGACACCCAGAAACATCATCCGTTCGAAGGCATGGAGCGGCGCTTTCCGCATCATGTGATGTGCACGCAGCTCTCCCTCTATTGGTTCACGCAGACGATCAATTCGGCGAACACGCTCTATAAAGTGGGACCCGCCGAAGGGAGTGCGTTGTTGAGGCCCGGCGAGCGTGTCGAGGTGGCGACCGCTTATTCCGAATATCCGATGGACACGCTGCCGCCCACCCCGGAGAGCTGGGCGCGGCGCAGTTACAACATCGTGCGCTGGCGGGCGATGCCGCGCGGTGGACACTTCGCGGCAATGGAAGAGCCGACGCTGTTCGCGGATGACGTGCGGGCGTTTTTCTCCCTCCCCCTTGTGGGGAGGGATTAAGGGTGGGGGTCTGCTGATACGATGAAGGAGTTGCTTGCAGCAATGCGCGCGGAAATTCAGCGTACCCCCAGTCGCAAGTGCCGCGCTGACGCGCAGCGCGACGCTATCCCTCCCCACAAGGGTGGAGGGAAGATTCCTTTCAGGCGACGCCGACGCGACCGATCGAGAGGAATTTTTCTCGGCGGGCGCGGCGCAGGGCTTCGGGCGCGATGCCTTCGAGTTCGACGAGGGCGAGATCGACGGCGTCGCCGGCGTCGGACATGACGCGCTCGGCGCCGCGATGGGCGCCGCCCAACGGCTCGGGCACGATCGAGTCGATCACGTGGATCGCCAAAAGATCTTGCGCGGTCAGCTTCAACGCCGCCGCCGCTTCCTGCGCCTTCTCGCCGCTGCGCCATAGAATCGACGAGCAGCCTTCCGGCGTGATCACCGAATAGATCGAATGCTCGAGCATGATGACGCGGTCGCCGGCGGCGATGGCGATCGCGCCGCCCGACATGCCTTCACCGATGATGAGCGAGATCAACGGCACGCCGAGCGTCAGGCAGCGCTCGGTCGAGCGCGCGATCGCTTCCGCTTGGCCGCGTTCCTCGGCGGAGACGCCCGGATAGGCGCCGGCCGAATCCACGAGCGTGATCACCGGCAGGCCGAATTTTTCGGCCATCGTCATCAGGCGCACGGCCTTGCGATAGCCGTCCGGCATCGCCATGCCGAAATTGTGCTTCAGGCGCGACTTGGTGTCGTTGCCCTTCTCATGGCCGATCACCATTACCGGCCGTCCGCGAAACTGACCGAGGCCGCCGATGATCGCCTTGTCGTCGGCATAGGCGCGATCGCCGGCGAGGGGCGTGAAATCCTGAACCAGGGCGGCGATGTAGTCCGAAAAATGCGGACGCTGGGGATGGCGCGCGACCTGCGTCTTTTGCCACGGGGTCAGCTTGGAATAAGTCTCGCGCAGCAGCTGGGCCGCCTTGGTCTCGAGGCGCGTGACTTCGTCGTCGAGATTGACCGCCGCGCCTTGGGCGGCCAAGCGGCGGAGCTCCTCGACCTTTCCTTCCAGTTCGGCGATGGGCTTTTCGAAGTCGAGATAGGTCGTCATTCAGCTTCCGGAAAAGCCGCCTCGCGAAAAAAGGCCAAGGCCGGCCAAGGGGTTACGCACACATACTGCGGCAGTCTGTCGCGACAGGTGCCCGATGAGTCTAGCCCTTGTCAACGGCGGCGATGCTGTCACAGACCTCTAAGCTGGCGCGTCATAACGGGTAAGGAGACAAATCCCCATGCGAATTCTGGCGATCATCATCGGCGCGCTCATGGCGGCGAACGGCGTCTTCATGTTCGTCGATCCCCCCTCTTGGTACGGCGTAGTGCCGGGCGTGCCGGAGACCGGCCCTCTTAACCTTCATTTCGTTCGCGACATCGGCATCGCCTTCGGCGTCTCAGGCGGGGCGATCATTTGGGGCGCGTTCGGCGGCGGCTGGCGCGTGACGGCGCTGGGCGCCGCGTTCCTCGCGCTGCACTCGTCGCTGCATATCGGCGAGACGATCATGGGTCACCATCGCGACGTGCTGTTGAACGAGGTGCTGGGCGTGCACCTGCCGTCGTGGGCGGCCGTCGTCATTGCTTATCTGCAGAGCCGACGAGCGGCCTAAGGAGGTATCATGTTCCGTACACTGATGATCCGGATGATCAAGGGCATGGAGAAGATGACGGGCGTCGACGCGCCTTATGCCTACCACTTGCTCGACGTCGCGCCGGCGCGGTTGTGGCGCTTCTCATTGATCAAAACGGTCGAGGGACGGCGCCAAGTTACGCCGCCGGCCGTCTACCATGCGGCGGGGCTCGCCTCGGCCCTGGTCGAAGATTGCGGACCTTGCGTTCAGATTCACGTCAATTTCGCACTTAAGGACGGTGTCGCGCCGGAGGTCCTTCGTGCCCTCGTCGCGCGTAAATTCGAGTCCGTGCCGCGCGAGGTCGCAACCGCGTTCAAATTCGGCGAGGCCGTGTCGGCAGGAAACATCGCCGACGAATGGCGGGACGAGATTTGTCGGCGCTGGGGCGACAAGGGTGTGGCAGAACTTGCGTTCACGGTTGCGGTGGCGCGGTTCTATCCGGCGGTGAAGCGCGGCCTCGGCTTTGCGCATGCGTGCGAGCGCGTGGTCGTCGGCAACGACATTACTCCGGCGGTGAAGGCTGCCGCATGAGGGCGGACGCATCAGCGACAATCTTCGAAGGCGAGCGCAAACGTCTGACGGTGCTTGCCTATCGCATGCTCGGGCGCTGGTCGGAAGCCGAGGACGCGGCGCAAGACGCTTATTTGCGCTGGCAGGCGGCCGATCAAAGCGTCGTCCGCGTGCCGGGCGCCTGGCTGACGACAACGGTTGTGCGTCTCTGCCTCGACCGGATGCGGCGCGCCAAGGCCTCGCGCGAGGTCTATGTCGGGCCGTGGCTGCCGGAGCCAGTGCTGACGCCGGAAGGCGGCGAGCGCGATATGTCTTGCGACCCAGCTTCGTTCGCGAATGATTTGTCGATGGGTTTGATGTTGGTACTCGAGCGGCTTGGCCCCGAGGAACGCGCAGCCTTCATTCTGCGCGAGGCCTTCGACAGTTCGTATGCGGAGATCGCCGCCTCGCTTGGCAAGAACGAAGCGGCCGTGCGCCAGCTCGTCTCGCGGGCACGCGAGCGCGTGAAGGGCGAGCGCAAACGGTATGATGCGCCGCCCGGGGCGCACCAAAAGCTGATGGCGAGCCTACTCTCGGCCATCGAAGCGCACGATCCGACTGCGCTTGCCGGCCTTCTCACAAAGGACGTGAGCTTCACGAGCGATGCCGGCGGCAAGCGGCCAGCGGCGCTGCGCGTCGTGAGCGGCGCCGAGGAGGTAGCGAAGCTGCTCATCCATTTGACCTCGACGGGTGGCCGCGCGCAGGAAATAAAGTCGCTCAACGTGAACGGCGCGCCCGGCTTGTGGGTGGTTGATCACCACGGCTTCGAAAACGTCATCGAGATCGATGTGGACGGCGACCGCGTGGCGGCCATCTATGTCGTGCGCAATCCCGACAAGCTCGCCCACATCAGCGCAGCGGTGCATTGAGCTGGTGCCGTTTGCCGACACAGAACAGTTCACGCAGGCGCCGTCTCAACTCCTCCCTCGCCCTTACCACTTCGGGAAGGGAGAGGGCCGGGGTGAGGGATGGGCGTCGAGCAAGTTTCAGACGCACGGCGTATCGCAGCGATGCTTATGCAATCCTTATTCGACCGTACATGGCGGGTGGGCCTTCCCTCACCCCCGTCCCCTCTCCCTTCCGATTCCGGACGGGCGAGGGGTGCAAAACCAACCGCCGCAACTAAATCTCGACTTGCGTGCCCATTTCGACGACGCGGTTGGGCGGGATGCGGAAGAAGCGTGTCGCGGACAAGGCGACGGCTTGCATCGCGATGAAGACGTGCGCTTGCCAGCGGCGCAACTCGGAGCGGCTGGCGGGGATCAAAGTTTCGCGGCCTAAGAAGAACGTCGTTTGCATCAAGTCGAACGACAGACCGTGCGAGCGGCAGAGATCGAGCGCTCGGGGGACGTCCGGGCGCTCCATAAAGCCGTAGCGGGCGCTGATTTGGAAAAAGCCCTTGCCGAGTTTTTCAATGGCGATGCGATTCTCGTCGCCGACACGCGGCACGTCCTCGACGCTCACCTTCATGAAGATGACGCGTTCGTGCACGACGTGATTGTGTTTCAGATTGTGCAGGAAGGCCGTCGCCACCACCGCCGGATTCGAGGTCATGAAGACCGCCGTGCCGCTCACGCGCTCGGTCGTTCGATTCCATTGCGCGAGGAATTCCTTGATCGGCATAGCGTCGCGGTAGAGCTTGGCAAGCAGCGCCTCGCGGCCGCGCTTCCAGACGGAGAAGCCCGCAAAGGCAACCGCCGCCACAGCCAGCGGAAACCAGCCGCCGGAGGGAATCTTCAGCGCATTCGACGAGAAGAACGCAAGATCGACGATAAGGAATCCGCCGAAAACGCTGTAGGTCACCCAGCGATTCCAGCGCCAGATCCAGCGCGCAACGACGGCTGCCAGGATACAATCGATCGTCATGGCGCCCGTCACGGCAAATCCGTAGGCGTGCGCCAGCGCCGTCGACGAGCCGAAGGCGACGACGATGACGGCGACGCCCACCATCAGCGCCCAATTGATGGCCGGAATATAGATTTGCCCGATCTCGCTGGCCGAGGTGTGGCGAATGTCCATACGCGGCAGGTAACCGAGCTGAATGGCCTGACGCGTCAGCGAAAAGACGCCCGATATCACGGCCTGCGACGCGATCACGGCCGCACAGGTTGCAAGCGCCACCATCGCGTAGAGCGACCAGCCGGGCGCCAGGAGGAAGAACGGATTCCTCAACGACGCGGGGTCGTTCAAGAGCAGCGCACCTTGTCCGAAATAATTGATGACGAGGCACGGCATGACGAAGAAATACCAGGCCGTGCGGATCGGTCCCTTTCCGAAGTGACCCATGTCGGCGTAGAGCGCCTCGGCCCCCGTCACACAGAGCACGATCGTGCCCAGCGCGACAAACGTCACCAAAGGATGGGCGACAATGAGATCGATCGCATAAAAAGGCAGCATCGCGGCAAGGACACCCGGGCGCTGGATGATCTCGGACAATCCGAGCACGCCCAAGGTCGTGAACCACAGCAGCATGATCGGTCCGAACAAGCGTCCAACGCCGTGCGTGCCGCGGCTCTGCAACACGAAGAGAACGACGAGAATGAAGGTCGCGAGCGGGACGACGAAAGGATCGAATGCGTTGGTCGCGACCGACAGGCCTTCAACCGCCGACAGCACTGAAATCGACGGCGTTATCAATCCGTCGCCGTAGAACAGGGCCAAACCGGCGAGCGCCATTACCGAAATAATCGCGCGACGGCGCGGTGCCGCGTGGCCGGCGCGCAAGGCCAATGCCGCCAACGAAAGCACGCCACCCTCGCCCTTGTTGTCGGCGCGCATGATGAGCCAGCAATATTTGACAGAAACGATGATGATCAGCGACCAGAAGATCAGCGACAGAACGCCCATCACCGTCAGCTGATTCAGCGCCAGGCCGCCCGAGATGCCGAATGTCTGATGCATCGTGTAGAGCGGACTGGTGCCGATGTCGCCGAAGACGATGCCGAGCGCGGCGATCGTCAGGCTTTGGTGCCGCGCGGCATCGGCCTGTTTGTTGGAAACGATTGCGTCCATCGGGCGTTCGTGCGGGACTAGCGCAACCTCAGCTTCCCGTTTGGTCGCGGATCATCTGCATCTGCTGCACGATGACCTCGGCTTGGCGAATCGAAGCAAGATCGATCAGACGGCCGTTCAACGCGACGGCGCCCATGCCCTTTGCCGCGCCATCCTTCATGGCGACCAAGATTTCCTGGGCTCGTTTTACTTCGGCGAGGGGCGGCGTGTAGACCGCGTTGGCGAGCGCGACTTGGCTCGGGTGGATCGCCCATTTGCCCTCGCAGCCGAGCACTGCGGTTCGACGCGCCTGGGTATTGTATCCATCGGCATCGGAGTAGTCGCCAAAGGGTCCATCAATCGGCCTCAGACCGTGGGCGCGCGCTGCATGCACCATGCGCGCGATCGGATAGTGCCAAAGGTCCGCCCAATGCGTCTCGCGACGGCCGTTCGAGTCCTTGTCAGTGAGCATCACATAGTCCGCATTCGAACCGCCGATATTCGTCGTGCGCATGCGCGCCGACGCGGCAAAATCGGCAGAACCGAAATGCAGCGACTCGAGCCGCTTGGAGGCGCCGGCGATGGCGTCGATATTGTTCAAGCCGAGCACGCTTTCGATGATGACCTCGAGCTTGACAGGTTTCTTGCGTCCGATCGCCGTCTCTATCTGCGTGATCAACATATCGATCGCATAGACGTCGGCGGCCACGCCCACTTTCGGGATCATGATCAAGTCGAGGCGTTCGCCCGCTTGTTCCATGATGTCGACAACGTCGCGATAGCACCAATGGGTGTCGAGGCCGTTGATGCGCACTGAGATGGATTTGCGTCCGAAATTCGTGGTCTTGAGGGCGGCGATGATGTTGGTGCGCGCTTGCGGCTTGTCAGCCGGCGCCACCGCGTCTTCAAGGTCGAGGCAAATCACATCGGCCTCGCTCGCCGCCGCCTTCTCGAACAAAGGAGGACGAACGCCGGGCACGAACAACTGAGAGCGGTTGAGCCTTGCGGATGGGCGCTCGACCGTCGTGAAGCTCATCGGACAGCCTCTGCGACTCGGGGAAGCAGCGAAAAGCCCCCCGCAAAAGAGGGCCGGAAACTAGGACTCTGGCTTCGCCCAGTCAACGCTTTCGCCGTGCGACGGCAAGAGGATGTTTTTCGGCCACAAGCGTCCTTAATCGCTCTTCCTGGACATGCGTATAGATCTGCGTTGTGGAGATATCGGCATGTCCCAAGAGCTGCTGAACGCTTCGCAAATCGGCACCGTGTGCGACCAAGTGGCTGGCAAAGGCATGGCGCAAGACGTGCGGCGAAAGCTTTCGTGGATCGAGTCCGGCGCGGACGGCCAATTCCTTAAGCAACTGCCCGACGCGGCGGCGCGTCAGATGCCCTTCGACGCCCCGCGAAGGAAAGAGGAAACGCTCCGCCCGCTCTTTGTTTCCGGCCGGTAGGAACTCTATGCGACGCGTCAGATAAGCCTTGAGCGACGCGCGCGCAGGATCGCCGAGCGGAACCAACCTCTCCTTGCCACCTTTGCCGCGGACCAAGAGCATTCGCCGTTCGCCCGTCGCCGCGGCGAGCGGCATTGTCACGAGTTCGGAAATGCGCAGACCGGACGCATAAAGAAGCTCGACGATGCACGCGAGCCGCGCGCCTTCCGCCCCAGTCAGCGCGCAGACGACATCGATCAGCTTCGTCATCTGCTGCTCGCCCATCACCTTGGGCAGAGGGCGCGTTCGTTTCGGCGCCTCGATTGCCGCAGAGGGATCGTCTTCGCGCACGCCTTCATCCAAGAGGAAGCGGTGGAATTGGCGCAGGGCGGACAGGCGGCGCGCTTGGGTCGAAGCCTTGAGTCCCGCTGCACTTAGGCTTGCTAGATGGGTTCGCAGGTCGTCGGGTTTTGCGGCCGCAAGGCCACGGCCGCGTTTGCGGGTGAATGCCGCAAAATCGCTTAGGTCGCGACGGTAGGCTTCAAGTGTGTGCACCGCGGCGCCGCGTTCGGCGCTCATCATTTCCAAGAATGCTTCAAGGTGGTGAAGACCCGCAGCCGGCCGTGCCGTCATTTGTGCATGTTCGAGGGCGCGCCCAACACCGCTTCGATCGCAATGGCGCGCGCTTCTTCGCTTAACCCAACGGCGGCTAGCGCCCTGACGACGCGCGATACGGTGCGTCCTTCGGCACGCTCCGGTCCACTTTGGCCAAGCGCAATCATCGCGTCGAGCACGGTTTCGCCCAAACGACCTTGAGCAGAAGCTTGCGCCATCGCGTCAAGTGCTTCGTTCTGCGCGGCGCTGGGGACGACGCCGGTCGTGTTGGCGGTCAGCGCCCACTGCGCATCGGGTGGAATGACATAGCCAAGCGCCTCGAACAACGGAATCTCGCGCGCCGCGCGATCGGAGAGCCATGCCTTCTGGCCACCCGATTTCATCGCGTTCTGCGCGAGCCAACTCAGCGCCCCTTGCGCTTTGGCTGCACGTTCGGCGGTCGGCGCTGCGAGCAATGTGTGGAGTTGAAGTGCGTTGACGACGGGTGCATCGGACGGCGATCCCGAGCTTAGCGCCGAATACCAACGCTCGGCCTGAACATCGTTGCCGGTGTAGAGCAGCACGCGCTCGATTTGCGGCGCAAGCCACGCCGTTTCCGGCGCGGGTGTGATCTCCATGGCTGCATCGGCGGCGACGAGCGCGAACAACGGGAACGTGTTCTGCGTGTCGGCGCGCAAAAGGGCCGCGGAGAAGGCGCCGGCACGCGCAGCAGGCACCGTGCGTTTTTCGATCGCCTGGTAGAACAGCGCGTTCACCTTGGCGCTTGTCAATTTCTTCGCCGCTTCTTCAGGATCGTCGAGTTGATCGGGGTTGAACGGCTGGGAATCATAAATCGCGCGCAACTCGTCTATCTGAACCAGACCCGCCGCGGCCGCGTGCTCGGCGGCGACGAGCTGCAATTCCTTGTCGCCGGTGGCGCCGGCGAAGATTCGGTAACCCGGCACCCAACCCGAGTTGACGATGCTGACCGGCAACCGGGCGCCGGCGAGGTGCGCGAGGGCAACATGAAGGCCCGTCGGATTTGAGAGCGAGGCGACACGCGCCTCGGTCTTGTCGGTCATTTGCGCGGCCAACGCGTAGAACGCGTCGTCATTGATCGAGCGCTCGTGCATGACATCGAGCGTCAGCTGTGCGCTCGTCAGATCGCCGGCGACCAGAAAGCAGAATGTCCGCATCTTGAGCCAATAGGGCGCATTCGACGACTGGCGGATGGCTGTGGGCTCACCGCAGGCTTCGACTTGCTTGCCTTCAAGCAGCATTGCTTCGGCGAGAGCTTCGCGCGCAGAGAGGTCGTCGCGCGGCGCCTGCGCGGCCAAGGCCGCGGCTTCGGCCGTCCAACCGTTGGCCAATAGCTTGTTCAGACGCAACGCGAGCAGAGATTGGTCCGTATTGCGCGCGTTGCCGGCAGGCGGCGTCGCTGACGTCAGAAGCAAACGCCGCATCAAGGTCTGCATTGCCGGCGAATTGGGTGCGTTGGGCAAGGCGGCGAGCCGTTCCTCGACAATCGCACGGGACGTGCCGCTCCACAGGTTTGAGCGAAGGCCGCCGTCATTCGGCTCCATCAATCCGGCGCCCGACGGATCGACCGCACCCAGTCCGGAGACCGTCACCGCCGGCCCGCGCGGTTGGCCCGGCTGAGCCGGCACCGCTTTCACGTCGGGCGTTGACCAGTCCTCGGTACCCTTAGCATCGCTCTGCGATGGGGAGTTGGGCTGAGCCGATGGCGTTGACGCCGGCGGCGTTGTCTGATTCGTTTGTTGGGCCGGCGGCGAAAGGCCGCGTGGTGCCCCGTTCGCGGGCTGCTCGTCCGCGGTGGCTCCAACGGGGAAGAGCGCCACGCAAAGCGACAGCAAAGTCGATGTCACCACTGCCCACGAGGCGCGCGGCCGACCTCCGGTTTCACCGCAAGCGCCGCTAGTGCGGGAACCTGTCATCGGGCAGTACCTTCTCTACTTTGTGCCGTTCAGGCTTCAGAGTGGTCGCATAATAGGCCAGCGCCCCACAGCCAAGAGCCAACAGCACCACAGCGCCGATAAAAAGGCGTGCGATTTGAACGAGACCGCCTCGCCCATACGAATCGTCCCGGAACCGTTGCCTTCCGCGCGCCATTTGGCCGCCTTTCCCGCCGTTCGCGCGGTCGCCGGACTGGCGGGCGCGTGACGCTTAATGTACATGCTGATTCCGAACGGATGAACAATATGCAGGTGCAAGAGCAAAAGGCGCCACACGCGGCAGCGCCAGTCCCCCAAGAACGGTCGCTTGTTCTCGTTGGCCTTATGGGGGCCGGCAAGAGCACGGTCGGGCGTCGCCTGGCGAGTGCCTTGAGACTGCCGTTCCACGATGCCGACCAAGAGATCGAAGCCGCCGCAGGCTGCACGATCTCGGATTTCTTCGACCGCTACGGCGAAACCGCCTTTCGCGACGGCGAGCGCAAGGTCATTGCCCGGTTGCTCAGCGGCCCACGACATGTCCTCGCCACTGGCGGGGGCGCATTCATGGACCCACAGACACGCTGTTTAATCAAAGACCGCGGCCTTTCCATCTGGCTGCGCGCCGATATCAGCCTCTTGCTGGAACGCGTGACAAAGCGCCCCACCCGGCCCTTGCTGAAAAGCGGCGACCCGCGCGCGACAATGGAAAAGCTGATCCATGAGCGCTATCCCATTTATGCCGAGGCCGACATTGTCGTCGATTCGAACGGCGGGCCGCACGAGGCGGTGATGCACCAGATCATCACCAAGCTCGCGGCGCTCGGGGTCAAATCATACTCATGACGGCCGAACGGGTGCGGGTCGGACTCGAGGGGCGCGCCTACGATATCGTCGTCGGCAAGGACGTTCTGGCCGGCGCCGGGCGCGAGATCGCCGCACTGACCAAGAGCCGCCGCGCCTTCGTCGTGACCGACGAGAACGTCGCGCGACGGCATCTGGAGCGATTGCGCGCGCCGCTCGGTGAGGCCGGTATCGAGAGCGCCGTCGCGATCCTGCCGCCCGGTGAAGCGACAAAGAGCTTCGCGATGCTGGAGCATTTGACCGGGCTGATGCTCGACGCAGAGCTCGAGCGGGGTGATTTCGTGATCGCACTCGGCGGGGGAGTGATCGGCGATCTCGCAGGCTTCGCCGCCGGCATTCTGAAGCGCGGCATCGACTATGTTCAGATTCCGACCACGCTCCTGGCGCAAGTCGACTCCTCGGTCGGCGGCAAGACCGCCATCGACGTCGCGCAAGGCAAAAACCTGATCGGCCTCTTCCATCAGCCGCGCCTCGTCCTCGCCGACACCGGTGTGCTCGACAGCCTGCCGCCGCGCGAGATGCGCGCGGGATACGCGGAGGTCTTGAAATACGGATTGATCGAAGACGCGGCGTTTGCCGAATGGGTCGCAGCGAACGCGCAAGCGATTCTGACGAAGCCGGGTTCCGAGCGGCGCGAAGCCATCGTCGCTTGCTGTCGGATGAAAGCGCGCGTCGTCGAGGCGGACGAGCGCGAAGCCGGCCGGCGCGCGCTGCTCAATCTCGGCCATACCTTCGCGCACGGGATCGAAGCCGCCGCGGGCTATTCGGGCCGTGTCCTGCACGGCGAGGCCGTATCAGTCGGATGCGGGCTGGCGTTCGAACTTTCAGAGCGGCTGGGACTGTGCGAGGCGGGAACGGCGGCACAGGTGCGGGGCTGGTACGCCGCGGCCGGATTGCCGGCGCGGCTGAGCGATCTGCCCGATCTCGGCGCGACACCGGAAGAGTTCATCACCCACATGGCGCAAGACAAGAAGGCACAGGCAGGGCAGATCGTGTTCGTGCTGGCGCGCGGTATCGGGAAGGCTTTCATCGCCCGGGACGTCGATGCGCAAATCGTTGAACATATGTTGACCGAAGCGCTGAGCGACCGGCCCAACTCAAAGGCGAAGGCCTAGACTCCCATGCCAGAAAACATCGCGGCGGCTCACGAATTGTCGGCGGGCGATCTTCTATGGTCGATCGCCATCACCTTGTTTTTGATGCTGTTGTCGGCGTTCTTCGCCGGAGCGGAAACGGCGATGACCGCCGCATCGCGGGCGCGCATGCACCAATTGGAAAAGGACGGCGAGCCGCGCGCCAAATCGGTCAACTGGCTGATGAAGCATCGCGAGCAAATGGTCGGCACGATGCTGCTCGGCAATACGTTCGTGAACATCGCCGCGTCCGCCCTCGTCACCAGCGTGCTGCTGACGCTCTTCGGCAGCACGGGCGTGGCCGTTGCCACTCTTATCACCACGGCTCTGGTCCTCATCTTCTGCGAGGTCTTGCCGAAGACCTACGCGATCACGAATGCCGACGGCATGGCGCTCGTTCTCGGGCGCCTCGTCAGATTCGTCGTGACGGCGTTCGCGCCCGTGGTCAACGCCGTGGCGTGGCTCGTGAAGGCGATCCTGTGGGTCATGGGCGTGAAATCCATGGGTCTCGTCGAAGACGAGCAAGAGGCGGCGCACGAAGAAATTCGCGGCGCGATCGATTTGCACCATTTGCATGGCGCGGTCGGAACGTCTGATCGCGACATGCTGGGCGGCATCTTGGATCTGAAGGACCTGCAAATCTCCGACGTCATGATCCATCGCAAGAACATGATCATAATCGACGCCGAGTCGCCGCCCGAGGAGGTGCTCGATCGCATCTTGTCGCAACCGCACACGCGCCTGCCGATCTACAAGGGCGATTCGGAGAACATCATCGGCGTGATTCACGTCAAAGACCTGCTGCGGGCGCTGTCGCGCAACAACGGCGACATCAAATCGGTCAACGTGCCGGCGCTTGCGGCCAAACCTTGGTTCGTCCCGGACACGACGCTGCTCGCCGACCAATTGCGCATGTTCTTGCAACGGCGCACGCATTTCGCGCTCGTGGTCGACGAGTACGGCGCCTTGCAGGGCTTGATCACGCTTGAGGATATTCTGGAAGAAATCGTCGGCGAAATTCGCGACGAGCATGATTTGCCGGTCTCCGGCGTCAGGCCGCAGCCCGACGGTACGACCAATGTCGACGGCTGGGTGACGATCCGCGAACTCAATCGCGCGATGAACTGGACGCTGCCGGACGAGGAAGCGACGACGATCGCAGGCCTCATCATCAACGAGGCGCAAGCCATACCGGATATCGGGCAGCAGTTCAGCTTCTACGGATTCAAATTCGAAATCCTGCGCCGCCAGCGCAATCAAATCACCGCCGTGCGGGTGACGCCACCGCAGAAGGTGGCGAGTTAGCGTGCGGTCGTGCCGAACTGCGTACGAGAAGAAGATTTGAAACACGAAGCACACGAAGAACACGAAGCCGCTCTCGGCAATCGTCTAGGTCGTCTCGAATTTCGATTTTGATTCGGGCGCACCGCGCCCAAGACTTTTGTCGTCTCACCACCGGTCGCTTGAGTCCATGAAGGCTCAAGTGGCTTCGTGTGCTTCGTGTTTCAGCATTGTTTGTTACATCCGCCGCGCGGCCTCGTCGGGCGTGAGCGTCGTGAGCGCTAGCGCATGGACTTGCGCGCGCAGCTCTTCGGCCAATGTTTCGTTGATGCGGCGGTGGCGGTCGACGCGGGAGAGACCTTCGAACGCGGTCGCGACGATCATCACGCGAAAGTGCGACTCGCCGCCGTCGCGCGCGCCTGCGTGGCCGTGATGACGATCGGAATCGTCGTAAATGTCGAGGCGCTGCGGCGCGAAGGCAGTTGTCAATTTCGCGCGGATAGCGTCGGCGACAGACATCAAATTGTCTTGCCCTCTAGAGTCGAAAAAACTTTGTGCGCTGTCAAGCGCGAGGTTTTCTTGTCTTCTTAACGCGTGCTTCCCATACTCCAGTCAGATGGCAGAGGATACCAAATACGACGCGCGCCGGGCGCACGATTTGCGGGTGAAAAAGCAAATCGTGACGAAGCCGCCTCGCCGCTGCGAAAAGCCCGGCTGCGAAAGCGGCGGGGAATTTCGCGCGCCCAAGAGCCGCCAGACCTTACGCGAATATTATTGGTTCTGCCTCGACCACGTGCGCGAGTACAATCAGGCCTGGGACTTCTTCAAGGGCATGAATCCGGATGAAATCGAAGCCTATCAACGCGCGACGCTGGTGGGCCTGAGGCCGACCTGGAAGCTCGGGATGCAGGGCCAGCCGGAAGCGCCCAATCCGAAGCTCAAGTTTTTCTTCAAAGGAGCGTTCGTCGACCCCTATATCCTGTTCGAGGACGGGCCGGCTGCGCCCGGTCCGAAGGCGCAAGCGCGGCCCAGCAACGGCAAAGCCGGCGGCGCGCTAACCAAGATGCAGCTCGCAAGCCTCGACATACTGAGTCTTGAGCCGAGTGCAACCTTGCAGGACGTCAAGACGCGCTTTAAGGAATTGGTGAAGCGCTTCCACCCAGACGCCAATGGCGGCGACCGCGGAGCCGAGGAAAATCTGCGACAAGTTATCAAGGCCTACGGCCAGTTGCGGTCATCGGGCTTTTCCTGAAATGATCGCATCGACATCGCCACCCCGCCGCCTTTTGGGGCGGCTTGAAGGGGTTCGCGTAACGCTATTCAACGAAAGCCGCACTGATGAACACGATGCCAACCGGGATGGGGCCGGAAACCCAGCCCGACACTACCGTCGACGCCCGTAAGGTCTTCGGCGTGGACGTTTCGATGAAGGTGCCCGCCTTCTCGAAACCTAACGAATATGTGCCCGACCTGGATACGGCGTATCGCTTCGACCGCGAGACGACGCTCGCCATTCTCGCCGGCTTTACCTTCAACCGGCGCGTGATGATCCAGGGCTATCACGGCACCGGCAAGTCGACACATATCGAGCAGGTCGCGGCGAGGCTCAATTGGCCGTGCATCCGAATCAATCTCGACAGCCATATCAGCCGCATCGACCTGGTCGGCAAGGACGCCATCGTCATTCGCGAAGGCCAGCAGGTGACGGAATTCCGCGAAGGCATCTTGCCATGGGCGCTCCAGCATCCTGTCGCCATCTGCTTCGACGAATACGACGCCGGCCGGCCGGACGTGATGTTCGTCATTCAGCGCGTGCTCGAGCAATCGGGTAAACTGACACTGCTCGACCAGAATCGCGTGATCAGGCCGCATCCGTCGTTCCGCTTGTTCTCGACGACCAACACGATCGGCCTCGGCGATACGACCGGGCTCTATCACGGCACGCAGCAGATCAACCAAGGTCAGATGGACCGCTGGAATATCGTGACGACCTTGAACTATCTGCCGCACGACAAAGAGGTCGACATCATACTGGCCAAGGCGCCGACCTATGCCTCGGGCGAGGGCAAGAAGAAGATCGCCGCCATGGTTCGCGTCGCGGATTTGACGCGCAACGCATTCATGAACGGCGACATCTCGACAGTGATGAGTCCACGCACGGTGCTGACCTGGGCCGAGAACGCCGATATCTTCAACGACATCGGCTTCGGTTTCCGCGTCACGTTCCTCAACAAGTGCGACGAGCTCGAGCGCGCGACAGTCGCCGAATTCTATCAGCGCTGCTTCGGCGAGGAGTTGCCGGAGTCGTCGGCCAAAGTGATGGTGGCGTGAAAGGCCTCGCGCAGTCATGAAATCGGAAAGCCCCGCTGAACCGTTCAAGCGCGCGGTCGCGAGCACGATGCGCGCGCTGGGCGCAGAGCCGGAGCTTGAAATCAGCTTCGGCACCGAGCCGCCTCAGCTGCGCGGGCTGAAGGCGCGTTTGCCACTGCCCGGGCGCGATCTGCCGGCGACGGATGTGGCGCAAACGCGCGGCGCCGCCGACGCGTTCGCGCTCCGCCTCGCCTATCACGACGAGAAGACGCACAACATTTGGGCGCCGCCCGGCTCGTCGGCGCTCGCGATCTTCGAGGCGGCGGAGCAAGCGCGTGTCGAGGCGATCGGCGCCAACGCCATGCGCGGCGTTGCGGGAAACCTGGACGCCAGCCTGCAAGCGCGGCTAATACAAAAGGGCTACGCGCGCGTCAAGGATCGCAACGAGGCGCCTCTCGCCGAAGCGGTGGGATTGATGGTGCGCGAGCGCCTGACGGGGCGCGCGGTGCCGAAGAGCGGGCAAGCGATCCTCGATGCTTGGCGCGAGCAGATCGAATCGAAGGCAGGCAAAGAACTCGAGCGCTTGTTCGATTCCATCCGCGACCAGCAGGCATTCGCCAAACTTACGCGGCGGATCGTCGGCGAACTGGGCCTCGGCGACGAGCTCGGCGATGACCCGGACGACGGCAAGGACGAAGATTCGGAGACCGAGAACCAAGAGCAAGATCAAGACGCCGACGGCGAGGCGAGCGAGGCCTCGGAACCTCAGGGTGCGGCCGCCGAAGACGTCGAGTACAGCGAGAGCGAAGGCGAGGAAGGCGACGAACAATCGGCTGAAATAGACGCGGAGGAACGTCCGGCGAAATCGGATGCGGAAGACACGGCCGACGGAAAGCAACCTTGGCGGCCGGACCACCCCTTCTCCGACCGGTTGAACGAGCCCAGCTACAAGATCTACACGACGCAATTCGACGAAGCGATCGACGCCGATACATTGTGCGATCCCGAAGAACTGGGGCGACTGCGCACTTATCTCGATCAGCAGCTGCAAGCGCTGCAGGGCGTGGTGTCGCGCCTTGCCAATCGCTTGCAGCGCCGCTTGATGGCGAAACAGAACCGCTCGTGGGAATTCGATCTCGAAGAAGGCATTCTGGATCCGGCGCGACTGTCGCGCATCGTCGTCGATCCGATGCATCCGCTCTCCTATAAATGGGAGCGCGACATGGATTTTCGCGACACGGTCGTGACGCTGCTTCTCGACAATTCGGGCTCGATGCGCGGACGGCCGATCATGGTGGCGGCGATGTGCGCCGATATTCTGGCGCGCACGCTCGAGCGCTGTAACGTCAAGGTCGAGATTTTGGGTTTCACGACCAAAGCGTGGAAGGGCGGCCAATCGCGCGACAAGTGGCTGCAAGACAGCAAACCGCCGCAACCCGGCCGGCTCAACGATTTGCGCCACATCATCTACAAATCCGCCGACGCACCGTGGCGCCGCTCGCGGCGCGCGCTGGGCCTCATGATGCGCGAAGGCTTGCTTAAGGAAAATATCGACGGCGAAGCGCTGATGTGGGCGCACAACCGATTGATCGCGCGCCAAGAGCAGCGGCGCATTCTCATGGTCATCTCGGACGGTGCGCCGGTCGACGATTCAACGCTGTCGGTGAATGCGGGCAATTATCTCGAGCGGCATCTGCGCGAGGTGATCGATACGATCGAGACGCGCTCGCCCGTCGAACTCCTCGCCATCGGCATCGGACACGACGTGACGCGCTATTATCGCCGGGCCGTCACCATCGTCGACGCCGAGCAGCTGGGCGGCGCGATGACCGACAAGTTGGCCGAACTTTTCGACGAAGACACGGACAAGAAAACGGGACCGCAGCAGCGCTCGCGCGCCAGAGCGCGGCTCAAGCCGCGCGTCCACGCGGCGGCGCGATGACAGCCAAATGGCTTTGCGTAGCCCTCGCTAGAATCCGCCGAAGCCTGGCATCGGGCGAATGACCGGGCGCAGGATCAAATACGGCACCAGCAGCACAAACGACATCGCCGCCTTTACACCGATATCCACCGCCATGTGATTGATCCAGATGGGATCGGTGTTCCAATAGGCAGCGGGATAGAAAATGAACATGCTCACGAACGAACTGGCGAGCGCGGCATAGAGCGGCGCATGCCACCAGACGACGCCCCGCGTGCGGTCGAAGACAAAGGCACCGAAGGATTGCGCCACGACAAAGGCGGCGAGGAAGGCCATCGCGGTGCGCAGTTCGGGGAGTGCTCCGGCCGCCGGCAAACGCGGATCGACTTTGTTGATTGCCGCAATCGCGACCACCGCCGCCAGAGCCCACGAGGCAAGCACATGCGCGATCGCGTAATCTTGGCCGTAGCGACGGTTCACGAGATTCGTCAGAAGAAAAATCACCGGCACCATGAGATGGCCGGCGCTGAGCCAGGTCGAAGGAAAGAGATCGGGGCGGTTCGAAGCCAACAAACCGTCGAGCGTGGTGACCGGCGTGAGGCGGAGTTCCCAAGCCGCAGCCAAAGTCACGACTGAGGCTGCCACGGGCACCGCCAAACGCAACAGGGCGCGTGTGACGCGACCCGTCCAATGCGTGCGCTGCTGGCGCCCCGCCATCCCAACGATGTCACGGGCCACGAATTGGCTTGCGTACCTGGTCATGTTCCCCAAGGCGCGGACGCCCACCGTCCCAAACGTCGCCGCCAATCCCCCATCGGCGGACCGGCGAATGTTAGGTGCAAGGCCGCGCAACGCGCAAGCGTGCGAACCGCAACACCGCGATGGTTAAGAGGCCTTCGGCTCCGCCGCCACGGCGCGGGCTATTTCCCGCTTCAACCGGCGCGCGCGCAGCGACAAATTCTCGTCGCCCTGCTTCAAGAGAAACGTATCGAGACCGCCGTTGTGGTCGATCGACCGCAGGGCATGCTTGGAAATCTTGAGGCGGACGGTGCGGTTCAGCTTGTCGCTGATGACGGCGACCTGCGACAGGTTGGGGCGAAACTTGCGCTTCGTCTTATTGTTGGCGTGGCTGACATTGTGGCCCGAAAGCACACCTTTTCCGGTCAGTTCGCAGCGGCGCGCCATGTTCTTGTCAATCCCGTTTCAGTGAAGCCACGCTTTGGACCGCAGATGCGGCAGGCGCGAAAGGCGGGGAGCTATAGTCGAGGCCCCGGAGGGCGTCAAGTTTTGCCACGAAACCGGGCTAGAAGGTCGCGCGCGGCGGCGACCGGCGCCATTTCCCCGCTCGCGACGGCCGTTTCGACATAAGCGATATCCTTTGCGATCCGCGCGTCGGAATTTAGCGTCGCCAGCAAACCTTCGCGCAATTCGCTCCAAAGCCAGCGTACTCGCTGATCGCGGCGGTGGCTTTCCCAATCGCCCGAGGCCGTCAGTGCGCGTCGAAATCGGTCGATATCGCTCCAAACTTCGGCGACCCCACGGCCGTGCGTCGAGGAGACAAGGCGAACCTCAGCCGTCCAGCTTCGCCATTTCGGGCGAAGGAGATGAAGTGCCGCACCATATTCGGCGGCAGCGCGTTGCGCCGGCGCCATCAGATCGCCGTCCGCCTTGGTGACGACAACCAGGTCGGCAAGCTCCATGATGCCGCGCTTGATGCCTTGCAGTTCGTCGCCGCCGCCCGGCGAGACCAGCACGACGAACATGTCGACCATCTCGGCGACCGCCGTTTCCGATTGTCCGACGCCGACCGTTTCAACGAGCACGACGTCGAAGCCCGCCGCTTCGACCAGAACCATCGCCTCGCGCGTGCGCCGCGCGACGCCGCCCAACGTCGTGCCGGCGGGCGAAGGGCGGATGAAGGCGTTCGCGTCTTGCGCCAAGCGAACCATCCGCGTCTTATCGCCCAAGATGGAACCGCCCGAGCGGCGCGACGACGGATCGACCGCCAATACGGCGACGCGATGATCCTTTGCGGTCAGCAATTTTCCCAGCGCTTCGATGAAAGTCGATTTGCCGACGCCAGGCGAACCCGACAAGCCGATGCGCAAAACCTTGCCCGCATGGGGAAGAAGCGCATGAATCAATGCGGCAGATGCGGACTGATCCTCGTCGCGGCGCGACTCAACCAGCGTTATCGCCTTGGCCAACGCACGCCTGTCCCCGGCGCGCACTTTACGCGCCAGCGTTGCGATTGCGGGTTCCTTGGCCGTTGGAGCGTTCACGTTGCGGGACTGGAATGCGTTCGCTACTGCTAGAGCTTGAGGCCAAGCGATTCATCGGTCACAATTTGACCACGAGGGCCGACCATATAGGCCACTCCGCCCCAAAGTCACGTTGATCGCAAGAATGCCAACTTGTGCCGACCCCACACGAGGTTGCTCCTGATGTTGAAGCGGTTGATGCTTGCGACAGCCTTGGCCTTCGTTCCTACAATTGCGTTTGCCAAAGACACCGCAGCCATAGAGGCGTCGACCACGACGCTGCCGGCGAACGCGACATCTGGTGCTGTCAGCGGACCGCAGAATACGATCCAACTCGTGTGGACGGTGTTCTTGGGCGGCATCAATCTCGGAACGGTCGGCATCAAGTCGAGTTTCACAGGCGACACCTATTCAGCCGTGTCGCGGCTGAAGACTGCCGGCGTCGTCAATTCATTCTATGAAGCCGTGATCGATGCGTCTTCAGCCGGCACCGTCGCCGGCAACACGATCCTGCCGCAAAAATACGACTCGAGTTACAACGGCGAGAAATCCGACCAAAAGGTGTCACTCGCTTATGCGGCCAATGGTATTCAGCTGTTTTCGAATCCGCCGTATGACGTAAACCGTTTCCCCGTCACTGAGGACCAGAAACGCGGGACGGTCGATCCGTTGAGTGGAATCGTTTACGCACTCGCCGGCATTTCGGTCACGCGGCAAAAACCGTGCGGCGACACGGTGCGCGTATTCGACGGGCGGCGGCGCTACGACGTCGATCTCAAATATGTCGGCAAGGAGGAGGTCTCATCGTCCGGAGGGTATTCGGGGGCGACGATCAAGTGCCTCATGCAGTACAAGCAGGTCGCGGGCTTCAAGCCGAACTTGAGCCAGGGTAACGCCCTGCCGACGATCACGGTGTGGTTCGCCACCTTCGAAACGAAAGATCAGGGACCGGTGAAGTCGTTCATCGTCCCGGTGAAGCTCATGTGCGAAACACCGTTTGGTGTCGCGATTGCGCACGCCCGCAAGGTCATCGTCGACGGCGAACAGAAGAGCGGCTGAGTCAAAAGGGCAACGCAGCGCCCGTCACATTCCAAGCAATCCGCGGCTCCCAGCGGCCGCGTCGCCCGGCCGAACCCATTGCGTAGAGGCGCTCCAAGCATCGAGACTCGCCCGGTGCTCGCGGGGTGATTCGGTGCGGGCGAGATCGCCCGTGCGTTCGCGGCGCCTCGCCCAGACTGGGGCGCATGACGTTTTCGCTTGTTCTCAGACGGTCAGAACAACTTTTGTATCGCTGGGTTGAAGAACCCATTGGCGTCGTCGTGCCGTTCGTTGCCTTCCTTGCGGTGTGGCTGCCGCCGCAAATGCCGGACATGTTCGCGGGCATGGACGCGCCGATCTGGCAGCTGAAATTTTCCGCGCGTCCGTTCTTGTTCGCATTCGCCGCCACACTGTTGGGATTGAGCGCTTGGTTCTGGACGCGTGCTTCATTGGCCGCGCATCACGACCGCGGTGAAACCGACAAGGCGCGCATCGGCCGCAAGCAGACCGGGCACAGCCACCGAGAACTCGCTTGCGTCGAGTGGTCGGAAGAGTGGGCGCCGCGCGTGGCGCTTTTGTTTGCGGGCGCCATCACCGTGCTTCCCATCTTGTTCGCAATCGAAGCCGGCCAATTCTTCAGCGGCCTGCTGGGCACCGAAATGATCAGCTTCGGCCTGGTCGGCCTTCTCTACATGTTCGTCCTCTACCGAACCGCGTTCAAATGGATGATCGCGTTCGATGCGCCGAGCTGGATGGCGAACTTCCGCCCGACTCGGATAATCGCCGACGCGCCATTCGGATGGCCGTTCGCGGTACTGTCTCTTTCGTGCAGCGCATGCGCTCTCGTCTTCATCGGGACGGCGCCCGAACTCGTCGCGCAATTCGACGCGCCGACGACGGCGCTGGCGGCATTGGCGTTTGCCGTCGGGCCGCTTGTGATCGCATTGGCAATCATGCGCGGTCTGGTCCAGCGCTTCATTTATCTCGTACGTTGGATTGTCGATCGCGGTGCGCCGTTACGGCTGATGCCGGGCGAGCGCGAGCGCGTTATCAGGTTCAGCAATGTGCTCGGCGCGATTGTCTTGTTCGGCTGGTTCTTTTCGCCACCGTGGGTTCAGGACGAGCATGCCGTTCGTTTGATATCAACCGAAGTCACCGAGCCGGCTGGGCTGGCGCCGTGCGCGACGAACGGCGAAAATAAAATCTGCCGACCCGACCTCAAGGCTGCGCTGCGACAATGGGCCGATGCGCGGCGACGGGTTTCAGGCGACGGCGTCGGGCGCGTGCCGGTCGTCATCGTCGCCGCCGAAGGGGGCGCGAGCCGGGCGGCCGTGTGGCTCCTCTCCGCCATGCGCATGCTCGACAGCAAGACCGACGGGGAATTCGGACGACACGTGTTTGCGATTAGCGGCGTGTCCGGCGGCAGCCTGGGCGCGGAGACCTACGCTCGCATGCTGCGCGCACGGGGACGTGAAGACGGAGCGCTCGATTGGGACAACAAGGACGTACGCGCATCGCTTGCTCACTTCGCGACGACGGATTTGTTGTCGGCGACGATCGCGACCTATTTTCTCAACGACATGTTCGGCAACATGGTCGGCCCGCTTTGGAGTTGGGCAGGCGTGCCCGACCGCAACGCCGCGCTTGAGGGCACGTTCGAGCGGATGTGGGAGGAGAACAAGGGCTTCGCGGTCTCGGGCCCCGCACCCGGATTTCTGGGCGTGCGCTACTCACCGCTGCAGGGCAGCCGCATTCCGATCGACTTGATGCCGCACCTACTGTTGAACGGTACCGATGTCGGCTCCGGCAGGCGGGTGATTACGTCGACCATACGCTGGACACCGCAAGACCCGCTGTTTCCCGATAGCGCCGATTTCATCCGCGTGGTCTCGCACGACGTGAGCATGGCGACCGCGGTGACAAATTCGGCACGCTTTCCATTCATTTCGCCCGCCGGACGCTTCGTCAGCGCAGCAGGCCCGACGCAGGCTGCGTATCAAATTATCGACGGCGGATATTTCGAAAATTACGGCGCGCGTACGGCGTGGGAGCTGGCGCGCGCCATTGAGGATTTGAACGCGGCCGATCCCAAGCTCCGCGTCGTTCCGATCGTGGTGGTCATCAGCAATGATCTCGACGCCGATCAGCCGCCGCGGGCGCAGGGCGGCACCTGCCGCAAGATGCTCGAGGATATTGCCGACAACGGGAGCCAGGTAACCGTCACTTGCGACGACCCACAGCCACGCGAGACATGCCTGACCACGCCGCGCGCCGGAATGACGGAAGGCCTCAAGCCGCAAGATCTGACGGTTTTGCCGCAATCGATGGCGCCGATCTTCGGACTCGCGGCCACGCGCAGCGCCCACGGACGCGACGCGCTCAACATTCTGCGCCGGGATTTTTGCCGCGCGACGACGAGCGAAAGCGACGATCCGAAGGTTCGCCTGATTCACATCGCCCTTCCCAAACCCGACCCTGAAAAAGGGGAAGCGGCACCGATGAATTGGGTTTTGAATTCCTCTGCCTGCGACTACATGCTGAACAAGGCGCCGTGGCTTCCCTTCAATCTGCGCCAGGCGGCGCGGTTGAAGACGACGCTCGATCACGTCGAAGGATTTACGCTCCGCCTGCGCGAGGAAGACCACCGACCCGCCAGCATCGACTGCCGCTCGTAGCCGCTATTGCAAGCGACGCACCGGCAGCGGAACGGGCGCTGCGCCTTCACCTTCAGAAGGGCGCGCCAACTCGAGATGCGGCTGTGCGCCCGCCGGCAGGTCCCTCATCTCAACGTCCTTCAATTTGCGCTCGACGGCGCGGGTCCGTTTGCCCGCATCTTCCACCGTGCGCTGCGTGGTTTCGAGTTGGCGCGCGACTTTGTCCCAAACCTCCGCATATTTTTGGAATTCCGCCTTCGCCTCGCCCAGGACACGCCATACCTCGCTGGAGCGCTTTTGAATGGCAAGCGTGCGAAAGCCCATCTGCAAACTGTTGAGCAACGCGTGCAGCGTGGTGGGGCCGGCGACGGTGACGCGCCACTTGGATTGAGTACGCTGAGCGAGACCGGGCGCGCGCATGGCTTCGGCGAACAAACCTTCGGTCGGCAGATACATGACCGCGAAGTCGGTCGTGCTGGGCGGACGGATATATTTGGTCGCTATGCGCTTGGCTTCACCTTCGATGACGGAGGCTAGCATTTCGCTTGCTATGCGTGTCGCCTCGGCGTCACCCGATTCCCAGGCGGTCATCAGGCGCTCGTAGGATTCCTTGGGAAACTTGGCGTCGATCGGCAGCAACACGTCGCGCCCATCGACTTGGCCCGGCATACGCACCGCGTATTCGACCATCTCGGTCGCGCCGACCTCGACCTTGGCGTTCTTGACGTACTGATCGCGCGCCAGCACCTGATCGAGCATGGCGCCGAGTTGAACTTCGGCCCAACCGCCGCGATCCTTTACATTCGACATGACGCGCTTCAAATCGCCGACGCCGATGGCAAGCGTCTGCATTTCGCCGAGGCCGCGATGGACCTGCTCCAAGCGGTCGCTAACCAGGGAGAACGATTCGCCGAGGCGCTTTTCAAGCGTGCCTTGCAGTTTTTCTTCGACGGTGAAGCGCATTGCCTCGAGTTTGGCTTCGTTTTCCTGGCGCAATTTGTCGAGACGCTCCATGAGCGTCGAGCGGATTGCTTCCTGGCTCAGCGAGTTGCTGTCGGTGAGCGTCTTGACGTCGCCTTTGAGGCCCTCGCCGAACGAAACGATTGTTTGGCGCACTTCGCTGCGTAGTCGGTCGGCGAACTCGGCATGCGTTCTGGAGAATTCCTCGAGCTTGGAATCGACCGAGGTGCTGCTCGTGGTGATCAACGACTGCACGTTCCAACCGAAGCGCGAAATGCCCTCGCCCACCTCGTCGCGCAGCATCTTGGCGCGCGCTTCCGACTCGCGGCGCATGATCTGCGAATCATCGCGCATCGAACGCTCGGATCGCTCGGTTGCCTCGGCGAGCGCTGCGAGGCGCGCCGAAATTTCGTCGCTGCGCCCCTTCTCGCCGCCTTGAAGCGCTCGAACGGTCGCGAGCAGATGGACGAAGCCGGCAACGAGCGCAGTAACACACGCAGCCACAAACAGAGTGGTGACGAAACCCATCGCGAATCTCCCGAATCACTTGAGGTTATCAGGTCAGAAGCTCTGACAATTCACCGAACAAGCGACGTTTCAGGGGAAAATTGCGCTTTTGCGTCACTGGGTTAGCGCCAAAAGCTTAACCACCGTGTTCCAATTGCGGGCGGTGCCGCGGTGGCCCAGATGCTTTTCAATCTGTGCGGGCGTCAACTTCGATACACCAATTCCCGCGGGATAATAGATGCAGGCATTCTTGCCGATGACGCGGACGGTTTCGGGGCCTTTGATCGCCGCTTGGAGCGCCTGCTCGGCGCCCGCCTTCGGAATCCCCTTGAGAGCAAGAACGACAAGATGGCCCGGATCGGCCTTGGCTTCCTTCGGAAAGGGATTGGCGGCGACGATGTCGCTCCACTCTCTGGCCGACCGAACCATGTAGTCGACCTGCATCTTGTTATGTTTGCCCGTGCCGGCTTCGAGCAGCCGCTCAAGTTCGGCCGTCGATCGTTTCTCGCTCGCGAAGACCACGTTGCCGCTTTGCAGCAGCGTCTTGGCATCGGGGAAGCCGAGCTTGGCAAAGGTTGCGCGCAACTCGGCCATGGTGAGCCAGCGGCCGCCGACATTGATGGCGCGCAACAAAGCGATGTAGACGGCCACTAAGCGGCCTGCTTCGAGCGCGCGCGGATGAGTTTCAAGACTTCGCTCGCGGCAGCCGGGATGTTCGTGCCGGGGCCGAAGATTGCTGCAGCACCGGCGCGCTTTAGGCCGTCGTAGTCCTGCGCCGGAATAACGCCGCCGACAACGATGAGGATCTCATCGGCGCCGCGCGATTTCAGCTCGGCAGCGAGCTCGGGTACGAGCGTTTTGTGGGCGGCGGCCTGACTCGAGACGCCGACGACGTGAACGTCCGAATCGATTGCGTCCTTGGCGACTTCGGCAGGCGTTTGGAACAACGGACCGATATCGACATCGAACCCCAGATCGGCGAACGCCGTCGCGATCACTTTGGCGCCACGGTCATGACCGTCTTGGCCCATCTTGGCAACGAGCATGCGCGGGCGGCGGCCTTCCTCGCGCGCAAAGACTTCGATCTCCTTGCGAATGCGGGCGAAGCCCTCGTCCCCTTCATATGCGGCGCCATAGACGCCGCTGATGGCGCGCACTTCGGCTTGATGACGGCCGAAGACTTTCTCCATAGCGTCGGAGATTTCACCGACGGTCGCGCGTGCGCGCGCCGCCTCGACGGCGAGGGCCAGCAGGTTTTTGCTGCCGCGCGCGCCCTCGGTCAAAGCGGCGAGTGCCGTATCGACCTTTTTCTGGTCGCGCGTGCCCTTGATTTTCTGGATGCGCGCGATTTGCCGGCCACGCACTTTGTCATTATCGATGTCGCGGGCATCGATGTGCGGTTGGTCGTCGGAGCGGAATTTGTTGACGCCGACGATCACGTCTTCGCCGCGGTCGATTGCCGCCTGCTTGCGTGCCGCGGCCTCTTCGATCTTCAGTTTCGGCCAGCCGGAAGCGACCGCCTTGGTCATGCCGCCCATTTCTTCGACTTCGTCGATCAGCGCTTGCGCGTGGGCAGCGAGAGCGTGGGTCAAGGCCTCGACGTAATAAGATCCGCCGAGGGGGTCGACGACGCGCGTGATGCCGGTTTCGTTCTGAAGGATGAGCTGCGTGTTGCGGGCGATGCGGGCGGAGGCGTCGGTCGGCAGGGCGATCGCTTCGTCGAATGAATTGGTATGCAGAGATTGCGTGCCGCCGAGCACGGCGGCCATCGCCTCGTAGGCGGTGCGCACGATGTTGTTGTGCGGATCCTGCTCGGTCAGCGAAACACCGGACGTTTGGCAATGCGTGCGCAACATGAGGGATTCGGGTTTCTTCGCGCCAAGACCTTGCATGATCTTCGACCACATCAGGCGAGCGGCGCGCAGCTTGGCCACCTCCATGAAGAAGTTCATGCCGATGGCAAAGAAGAACGACAGGCGCGGGGCGAACTCGTCGATATCGAGGCCCTTGGATTTCGCCGCGCGCACATAAGCGATGCCGTCGGCGAGCGTGAAGCCGAGCTCTTGCACGGCTGTCGCGCCGGCCTCGTGCATATGATAGCCGGAAATCGAGATCGAATTGAATTTCGGCATCTTCTCGCCGGTGTAAGCGATGACGTCGGCGACGATGCGCATCGAGGGCTCGGGCGGATAGATGTAGGTGTTGCGCACCATGAATTCTTTCAGGATGTCGTTCTGAATCGTGCCCAATAGTTGTGCCGGATTGACGCCCTGCTCTTCGGCGGCGACGATATAATTCGCCATGATCGGAATGACGGCGCCGTTCATCGTCATCGATACCGACATCTTGTCGAGCGGGATGCCGTCGAAGAGAATTTTCATATCCTCGACGCTGTCGATGGCGACACCGGCCTTGCCCACGTCGCCGGCGACGCGCGGATGATCGCTGTCGTAGCCGCGATGGGTCGCAAGATCGAAGGCAACGGAGAGGCCCATCTGGCCCCCCGCCAAATTCGAACGGTAGAAAGCGTTGGATTCCTCGGCCGTCGAGAAACCGGCGTATTGGCGCACCGTCCAGGGGCGTCCCGCATACATCGTGGCCCGAACGCCGCGGGTGAACGGCGCAAATCCGGGTAGCGTGTTGACGCCCTCCACCCGCTCCAGGTCGGCTGCCGTGTAAAGCGTTTTGACGGGGATCCCCTCGGGTGTGGACCACGTCAGCGCGTGCGCCGGCGCCTTAGTCTCCCTTTCGGCAAGCGTTTGCCATTCGGCCGTGGTCGGCTTGGAGGATTCGGTCATGCGGGTTCCAGAGCGCCATTCTAAGCAGGCGGCGAGGCAGTATTTGCGCCAAAGCCGTTGAGGGTCAAACGCACCCGCTTGCAATCGGCCACATAAGAACAAAACAGGGTCCAAGTATTCGCTGTCTCAAGCATCGCCGACGATCGAGTTCGCGCGGTTAGAACAGCGGAACGACGCACGAATTACTCATGAACATCGACGTTTGCGGCCGGAGTGGCGAGTCGGACTCTCAACATTTTCTCAATCAATTCCAGGACGCCAGGGGCTATCGAGAACCAGATTTCGAGCGTGAAAGGCGAACGCCCTAGTCCCGATAAGCGAACCGGATCATTTCGGCGGTCTTGACCTGGAGTCGCGACGAAATGGAACCCGTGCGAAGCAATCGGTATGTCCAAATCTGTACTCAACCGAAATCTGTTTGCGATCGATATTAGCCCGAAACAGAAGCATTGGCCGGTTTGAGGATAGGCGAATGTGCTTCTCTACTCATCAGTTGGCGCACCCTCGCTCTCATCGCTTTCGAGATACAACCACGGTGATCAACTATTACGTGTATCCTCCGTAGACAGACCATCTTCTCTGATTGACTTGCGGCGGCTAGTGCTTTGACTTTGAACGTGGATTCACTCGCGCGTAGACTTGAATGGCATGGCAACAGTCTCCTCGGCCTCAAAAACGGGGCGTCGCTAGCTCCGCCTTAGTAGGTGCGACAGGCATGACACCCAACATTTTGGGCGTGAACGAAGCGGAAAAGTCTGTCGGTCGGCCTTTTGATCGGCTTCCGTTCACCATACGATCTAAAGGCCCCACAGCTTATCCACAGGGTCAGATCGAGCAAAACTTTTCGTTCAGCCTACGGAGCGTCTGGCTCTCGTTCCGTATGCGGAACATCGGTTCGGAGTTGCAAACAAAGGCTCTACAATCGTCAGTGGACTGAATGTCAGTTACCGGACGGTTTTGTGAAACCAGCACACAGGTATTGCGAATCGCTCGTGGCGGGACGAAACAATCCCGCCGTCTTGGTGGACTTGGGACTCTCAGAAAAACGTCCACAACCGCTTGTGCGTGAACGAAGGGGGAAAAAGATCGACCCCCCGATTCGGTCATGATTCGTTCTTCCTTCAGTCTCAATGGCGCACAGCTTCTCCACAGCCGCCGTCAAGGACCCTTCATGATGCTTGCCAAGCGACACGGCCATGATGAATGTGCGCCGCCATGCCGCTAAACCATGTTGCACCGCGCATTACTGCGGTCCTCGGCCCGACCAACACGGGCAAAACTCATTTCGCGATCGAGCGCATGTTGGGCCACGCCAGCGGCATGATCGGTCTGCCCTTGCGTCTGCTCGCGCGCGAGGTCTACGACAAAATCGCAAGTGCCAAAGGCGCCAATGCCGTTGCGCTGATCACGGGCGAGGAAAAAATCGTCCCCAAGTCGCCGACGCACTGGGTCGCAACGGTCGAGTCCATGCCGCTCGACATTTCGACTGAATTCCTTGCGATCGATGAAATCCAATTGGCGGCTGACGCAGACCGTGGCCACGTTTTTACCGATCGTCTCCTGCACGCGCGCGGTCGTTCGGAGACCATATTCCTCGGCTCCGACACGATGCGACCGCTTATCCAGAAACTCGTGCCAGGCGTGCAATTCATCGCACGGCCGCGTTTCTCCGACCTTGCCTACACGGGCGCGCGCAAACTGACGCGCCTGCCGCGACGCTCGGCGATCGTCGCTTTCTCGGCAGACGCCGTTTATTCGATCGCGGAACTCGTGCGCCAGCAGCGCGGCGGTGCCGCGGTGGTGATGGGCGCGCTCAGCCCGCGCACGCGCAATGCCCAGGTCGCCCTCTATCAATCGGGCGACGTCGATTTCATGGTCGCGACAGACGCGATCGGCATGGGCTTGAACATGGACATCGACCATGTGGCCTTCGCGGCGACGCAGAAATTCGACGGCGCAGTGCGCCGGCCGCTGCGTCCGCAGGAGCTTGCGCAGATCGCCGGGCGCGCCGGGCGACACATGAACGACGGCACATTCGGCGCAACCGCCGACGCCGAGCCGTTCGACGGCGAGACGGTCGAAGCCATCGAAAATCACCGCTTCGATCCGGTGCGCGTCGCGCAATGGCGCAATCCCGATCTCAATTTCGCGAGCATCGCGCTGCTCGATCAGAGTCTAGACGCTCTGCCGCCTGCACGCGGACTGACGCGCGCACGCGCCGCCGACGATCATCTGGTGCTGCGCGTTTTGGCCGAGATGGAAGAGATCAAGGCCAAGTGCCAAGGGCCGGCCGCGGTGAAGCAATTGTGGGAGGCGTGTCAGATTCCCGACTTCCGCAAGGTCGCCGCGGAGGAGCACTCGCGCTTGGTCGCGAGTATCTATGAGCATTTGACGAGCCACGACGGCGTCTTGCCGGACGACTGGATCGCCGGTCATGTCTCGCGACTCGACGTCGCGGAAGGCGATATCGACGCCATCGCTCAGCGCATCGCGCACATCCGCACGTGGACCTACGTGTCGAACCGGCCGGGCTGGCTCAAAGACAACGCGCACTGGCAGGAGCGGACGCGTGCGGTCGAGGACAAACTCTCCGACGCGCTGCACGAAAGGTTGACGCAACGCTTCGTCGACCGGCGTACAAGCGTGCTGATGCGCCGCCTGCGCGAAGACGAGGAATTCGCCGCGACGATCGACGATGCCGGCGAAGTCCTTGTCGACGGCGAATTCGTCGGCAAGCTGCAAGGGTTCTCGTTCGTGCCGGATCCGCGCGCGATCGGGATTCATGGACGCGCGCTGCGTGCCGCCGCACTCAAAGGCCTTGCCGGGGAAATCGCGGCGCGGGCCCATTCGCTCAGCAACGCGCCGGAAGCGGCAATCACATTGTCCGAACACGGACGATTGTGGTGGAACGGGGCGATCGTCGCCAAGCTCGGCAAGGGCGCCGACCCCCTGCGGCCCCGCGTCGAGCTCATGGCCGACGACATCTTGGCGCCGACGGCGCAGGAACGAGCACACGAGCGGCTTGAGGAATGGGTAGCGCATCACATTGCCAAGCACTTGGCTGCGCTGCTGACTTTGCACAGCGAGTTGCAAGAGGACGCCGCCGAGCCCAGCGAAAAACCAACGACCCCCGAGCAAGCGATCGCCAGCGCTCCCGATGCGGGCGACGAGCCGACGCAAGACGCCGGCGAAACGGTTGAGGTCCAAGCCGAGGTCGTTGAAACCGCCGTCACGCACGAGCCGGTGCCCGCGATCAAACAGCCGCTCAAGGGCATGGCACGTGGTCTTGCGTTCCGGCTCTATGAAAACTTGGGGTCTGTTGCACGGGCCGCAGTCGTGCGCGATTTGAGAGCCATTGACCAAGCAGATCGCGGGCCGCTGCGTCGTCTGGGCGTGCGTTTCGGCGCGTTCAGCGTGTTCTTGCCGGCGCTCGTCAAACCGGCGGCGGCGCGTCTGAAGGCGCTGCTCTGGGCCGTGCATCAAGGCATTAGCGATGTCCCGCCGCCGCCGCCGGCTGGATTGACGTCGATCGCCGCCGATCCATCGATCGGTTCGGGCTTCTACGAGGCCGCCGGTTTTCGCAATTGCGGACCCCGCGCCGTGCGCATCGACATGCTGGAGCGGCTCGGCGACCTGATCCGCGCCAAGGGTCAGAATAAGCAAATGCCGGAGAGCTTTTCGGCGTCGCCCGACATGATGTCGATCCTCGGCTGTGGCGAAGAGGACTTAACGTTGATCCTGCGCGCCATCGGATTTCGCGACGCGACGGAAAAAAAGGAAGACGGCAGCGAGGCCGTCGTTTGGAAGCTGCGCAACCGCCGGGAGGAGCGACCCCGCGAACCTGCCAAGCGCCCCGAGCGCAAACAGGAGCCATCGCCAAAAGATGAAAGCACGCGCAGCGAAGGCGAGCGCGGAGCCAAAGGGCAGCGCCCAGACAAAGGGCCACGGAGGGATCGCCGACCGCACCAGCACAAGCCTCCAACCGACGAACAACGCGCCGAGCGCCAGAGCGAGCCGCGCGCCAAAGATCAACGGCGCGATAAGCCGTTCAAGGTCGATCCGGATTCTCCGTTCGCGGCGCTCGCAGCGCTCAAATTCCGGAAGTGACCGGTTGCAGCGCGTCGACAAATGGTTGTGGTTTGCGCGCTTTTTCAAGAGTCGCACGCTCGCCGCTGAAATGGTTGCGTCTGGGCGCGTTCGGCTGAACGGCGAGCGCTGCACAAAGGCGAGCCAGAGCGTGCGCCAAGGCGACGTGCTGACCTTCGCAGCCGGCGAGCAGGTGCGCGTCGTCAAGGTGGTGGCGGACGGCCTGCGTCGCGGCCCGGCCCCGGAAGCGCGCGCTCTCTACGAGGATCTCACCCCGCCTCCACCGGCCAAGAAACCGGACGCATCGGAACGGGAGAAAGGGACCGGCCGGCCGACCAAGAAGGATCGGCGCGCCATCGACCGACTTCGTGACTCGTCCAACGAGGGCTGAGCCCCAATATTCAGCGAGGCCCTAGTTGTTGACGCGGATGCGAAATGCTACGCGTGCGGCCCCTTCGGGGGCTGCAACCCCGTGGTCAAAGGATCGAGCCGGACGCATCGCGATGACCTATGTCGTCACTGAAGCCTGTATCAAATGCAAGTACATGGACTGCGTGGAAGTTTGTCCGGTCGACTGCTTCTACGAAGGCGAAAACATGCTCGTCATCCATCCTGACGAGTGCATCGATTGCGGTGTGTGCGAGCCGGAATGCCCCGTCGACGCCATCAAGGCGGACACGGAGCCCGGCTTGGAGCAGTGGCTCGGGCTGAACAAGGACTTCGCCAGCAAGTGGCCAAATATTACGCTCAAGGGCGAGGCGCCAGCGGACGCCAAAGAGTTTGATACTGTCGAGGGTAAGTTCGACAAATTCTTCAGCTCCGACCCTGGCCAGGGAACCTAGGTTTTCCCCAATTTCACAGGCCAAGAAGGGCAAACGTTGTGGTGGAACACTTTGGCGCATGCAGCTTTTGATAGGCTTTGATGTCTGTTTGTGTCTTTTGTTGCATACTCGAAATAATGGTTAACTCACTGCTAAGCCTTTATTTTTCCGCATTTCCGTGTTACATTTCCGCCACTTGGAAATTCGACCAGAGAGCACGTGGGGACAGGCAGCAGCCTCCGCGAGACGGGCGTCAAAAAGACGACGCGTCGTCCTGAATCTCGGATAGCGGAGTTGAAGGGTAGGCATCGTCCGGCGGCGCCGCGCGATGGCTCTTTTCTGCGTGCTCCACGATCGCCTTCGGTTGAAGCCAATGCGAGCAAGAAAGATCGAACCGAGATGACAACGAAGAAGACTGTGAAGCCGGCCACTCCCAGCAAAACTGGAAAGTCAGTCCCGGCAGCGAAGGTTGGCCCAGCGTCCAAGGTTGCTGCAACGGCGAAGCCGGCGCAGCAGGCCAAGGTGATGGCGGCCCCCAAAGCCGTGGCTAGCGCCGCGCCGAAGGCCGTCGCGGCCATCGCACCTGTCAAAGGGGCGGCGCCGAAGATCGTGCACAAGGTCGAACTCAAGGTGGAAGCGAAGGCGCCGCCGCCGGCGCCTGTCAAGAAGAAACCGGATTTTCGCACGAACGACTGGGTCGTCTACCCGGCACATGGCGTGGGTCGAATCATTTCGGTCGTCGAACAGGAAGTGGCGGGCATGAAGCTCGAGCTCTTCGTGATCAATTTCGATCGGGACAAAATGACCTTGCGCGTGCCCGTCGCAAAGGCGACATCCATCGGTATGCGCCGGTTGTCGTCGCCCGATATCGTCGCCAACGCGCTGAATACGCTGAAGGGCCGTGCACGCATCAAGCGCACGATGTGGAGCCGGCGCGCACAGGAATATGAGGCGAAGATCAACTCGGGCGATCTTATTTCGATCGCAGAGGTGGTTCGCGATCTTCACCGTGCGAGCGGCCAGCCGGAGCAGTCCTACTCCGAGCGCCAGCTTTATGAGGCGGCTCTTGGACGGATGGCGCGTGAAGTTGCCGCGGTCGAACGGATCGACGAAGACGCGGCCGTGAAGCGTCTGGAGACCGCGCTGCAGCGCGCGGCCTAAGAATCGTTAGAAAACCAAGGGCCCGGCCAAGGCCGGGCCCTTTTTGCATCGCAAAATTGTAATTTAGAATAGATCCAAACTACCTTGTAATGCGTACTTATAATGCCCAAGTAGAGTGCTCGGGAATTTAGAGCTGGAAGCTTGAGGGAAAATGGGACAGTCGGACACCTCACATGCGATCAAAGCCAACCGGCGCTTCATCAAGCGCACGATGTCGACGGCGCTGCTCGACGTAGAGCGCGAACAGGAATTGGCACGCGCGTGGCGCGATCAGCATGACGAGAAGGCGCTGCATGAGCTGACGTCGGCGTATTTCCGCCTGGCGGTGTCGATCGCGACGCGGTTCCGCAATTACGGCCTGCCGATGAGCGACCTCATGCAAGAAGGCAGCGTCGGCCTAATGCAGGCAGCAATGCGTTTCGAACCGGAGCGCCTGGTGAGGTTTTCCACCTATGCAACGTGGTGGATCCGGGCCGCGATCCAGGACTACGTGCTGCGCAATTGGTCGATCGTGCGACTTACGTCGACCGCGTCGCAGAAGGCGCTGTTCTTCAACCTGCGCCGGCTGCGCGCAAAGATCGGCGGCAATCCGTCCAAGGATTTGTCGCGCGAGGGCGCGTTGAAGATTTCGAAGCTCCTGCACGTCTCGGTCAGCGATGTCGAGGAAATGGATGCGCGCTTGACGGCCGGCGATCGCTCGCTCAACGCCAGCCCCGGTGAACCCGGCGAGGGCGAATGGCAAGACCTGCTGCCCGACGATCGTTCGCAGCCCGACGACCACGTGATGCTGACGCGCGATTCGGCGACGCGGACGCGATGGATCAATCTCGCCCTCGACACACTCAGCCCGCGCGAGTTGACGATCATTCGCGAGAGGCGCTTGCAGGAAGAGTCCGTCACGCTGGAAGCGCTCGGCGCGAAACTCGGCATCTCGAAGGAGCGCGTGCGCCAGATCGAAGAGGCGGCGCTAGGCAAGCTCAAGCGCGCGCTGATTGCGCAAGTAGGCGATCCGGTGGAATCAGGACTTCTGGCTTAAGGCAATATCTCGATTTGCTCGGGGTGGGTTACCTCGATCTCAGGTCCATTTTGCAACGAAATCCAGCCGCGCACGCGGATGGTCTTGCTTTCCAGTGTGTGCGGGTCAAGTCCGACCGATCTGAAAAACTTCATGTCTTGAGGTGCGATCGTGACGGTGAAGTCGGTCCTGTAGTCCAGCCCGAAATTCAAGAACAGGCGTCCGCGCACGTCCGCGGCCGAAAGCACACGGCCTTCGACCAACTGAAACGTATCGATCGCGCTCTCGAGTTCGGTTGGTTTGCGAATGCGGTAATAGGGCGACGCCCAGATGCCGCGTTGCGCGCTACGCGCTTGGCCTTCGCGCGCCAATAACTCCGCCGCGCATGAGCGATTGTCGGACCAGGTGTAAACGCGCGCCATGCCCGATGAGATCATTGCGCCTTGGATCCAGGCACCGGTGCCATCGTAAAGCTGCGCGAGAGCGCGACCGTTGCGATCGATCTCAAGGCCGCCGTACCCAAGGCCGACCGTTTGCCCTTGCACCAATTTTTCGAGCGCGCTCTTAGAATCGGACGCGAGCGGCCGGTCGCCGAAGGTCTTGCGGCCTAAGACGAATTTCGGCGCTTGCATACCGACCAGCCGAACTTCGCGTCCGTCTTCCAGGCGCACGGTGTCGCCGTCAATCACCTCCGCGACCTTGGCGTGCTCGACAATCTCCAGCTTGCAAATCGAAGCGCCGGTTGCCACGGGCGGGGCCGGTGAGGTCGCCACGGCGGAGAGCGCAACAATACCCGCGATCAAAGCCAACATCGAACCGCCCATCGCTTTTGCCGCTCCGGCAGCGAGGATTTCCCGCACGTCACGCCAGAGAGTCAACCAGCTTTCGCTCCGCGCCGTTGACCCCTAGAGTTCACATCTCGCGGAGGATTCGAAATGGCGCGCACTCGCCTGTTCTCGATCGCGCAATTTGCTTTGGCAGCGGACGGCGCGGCCTCGGGCGGACCGCGTGCATTGTCGCGGCGCCAAGCCCTTTTGCTTGGTGGTGCAGGCGCACTTGCCGCATGCGCGCCGATGAATGCGCCAGAGACGATGCCGACGCCCGACGGCGTCGGCGAGATCGCCATCGTCGGCGGCGGGGTCGCGGGGCTAACCCTTGCCTATCGTCTGGCGAAAGCCGGCAGGCGGGCGACGATCTATGAGGCCAGCGGGCGGCTTGGCGGGCGCATGTTCACCAAGCGCGATTTCAATACCGAAGGCATGTTTTGCGAACTTGGCGGCGAACTCGTCGACAGCAATCATGCACCGCTGATAGCGCTCGCAAAGGAGCTTGGCGTCGGCATCGAGCGGCTAAAGGCGGAGAAAGACGCGGGCGAAGATATCTATGCGATCGGCGGACGCCTTCATACCGAGCATGAACTGCTTCGCGCCGGCAAAGGTGGCTTCCTGACGATCGCGCGCCAGATGGCGAATGACAAAGAAGCGCTCACCGACAAAAGTGACAATTGGACCGCGCGGGCGCACCAACTCGACCAAATCAGCATCGCGGCCTATCTCGCGCAATTCCACGGCAAGGCGCCGGCATGGGTGATCGAGCTTCTCGATCTTGCGTATTGCGGCGAATACGGCGTTCCGACCGATCAACAATCCGCGCTCAACCTGGTCGATTTCATGGCGCCCGACCCCACCGGCGACTTCGCGATGTTCGGCAAGAGCGATGAGGCGTTCCGTATCAGCGGCGGCTCGTCGGCGCTGCCCGATGCGCTTGCCGCGCGCCTCGGCGATGGGATTTCGATCAAACGCTCGCACGCTCTTGAAGCAATAGGGATGGAGGAAGGCGTGTTGGTCCTGTCGTTCAAGACGGATCAAAGGTCAGTACAGGCGGCCTACGATACGGTCGTGCTAGCACTCCCGTTTACGAAGCTGCGCGAAGTCGCCGGGCTCGACGGCTTGGGCCTTGATGCGATGAAGCTCAAGTCGATTCGAGAGCTCGGTTACGGCGACAATGCGAAAATCATGGTCGGAACGACGGGCCGGCCGTGGGAAAGCTTAGCCGCGCATCTGCCGGTGCGTTCGAACGGCGAATTCTATTCGAAAGACTTCCAAGTCGTCTGGGACACGAGCCGCGGCCAACCGGGTAAGCGTGGGATATTGACGAATTTCTTGACCGGCACCGAAGATCAAGCCGAGGCGCTGACCCGAATGCAGCATGGCCTGCGCGCCATTTCGCCGGCGATGGCAGATAGTCTCGACACCAGCAATGTCGCGTCGTTCTTCTGGGCCCGATACCCTTATGCGCGCGGCTCGTACAGCTCCGCCAAGGTCGGACAATACACATCCCTTCTTGAAGCCGCTGCCATCCCGGAGCTTGGCGGACGGTTGCAATTTGCCGGTGAGCATACGAGCGCGGACTTCCCGGGCTTCATGTGTGGCGGCGTGCAGAGCGGCGAACGCGTGGCAGCCGCGGTGTTGGCGCTCAAAACCGCTGGGGCCGAGCAAGCAAGACCCAATGGCCGGGCGACGCGGCGCGCTTGACCTAGGGGGCCGGGGGAGCGATTTTCCGTGCGCCTTGGCAGCGACCCCGTAGCTCAGCTGGATAGAGCACGAGATTCCTAATCTCGGGGCCGGAGGTTCAAATCCTCTCGGGGTCACCAGTTTTTGTAAGACTTTGTGTTTGGAGGTGTGCGCGCAATTGGTGCAGAGGTTGCAACGGATGCTTTACCGATGGACCATCGTTTGCCTTTTTGCCGCGCTCTGCGGCGAGGCCCTGGCCGGTGCCGCCGGCGGTGCGCGCGAGCGCTGCCTGGGCGATCACGACATCGATGTCGATATGCGCATCTCGGCCTGCGACACGATCATAGAGGCGGGCACGCTGCCGGATCTCGATCAGGGGGTCGCGCTGGCCAATCGCGGTGCGGCTTATCTGAGCGAAGGCGAATATGTCTTGGCGATCGACGACTACGATCGCGCGATCAAGCTTCGTCCAAACGACGCCAACGTCCTGCAAGGGCGGTGCTTGGCGCGGGCGGTGTCGAAGAGAGATCTTGAACTCGCCCTTGCCGACTGCAACGAAGCGCTTCAACTGCAGCCGAACAATGCACGCGTTCTGGGTTATCGCGCGCTCGTCTATCTGCGCCTCGGGCTGAACGAAACGGCGATCTCCGATTACTCGGCGGCGCTCGAGCTCGATCCGAAAGATGCCGAGTACTTGTATGGGCGCGGCCAAGCGAAATTGCGCGGCGGCGACGTCGAGGGCGGCAAGGCCGACGTTGCGGCGGCGCGCGGTATCAACCCAAAGATCGCCGATGCCTTCCGGCAGTTGGAGCACGACGAGAGCGCGTGGGGCTGGAGCGCGATGCTGGCGTACTGGCGCGCCGTGATGAAATTCGTCTACTGACGCGGCCCGACGATTCGGTGCCTTCAGAAAAAATCCCTTGCATCGACGAGTGACAGCGCGATCATTCGAACGACTCGAAAGCCCACCAGACGCGAGCGCTCATGAAAATCGGCCTGACCTACGATCTGCGTTCCGATTATTTGCGGGAAGGCTATAGCGCCGAAGAGACGGCCGAATTCGACAAAGAAGACACGATCGAAGGCCTCGAGAGTGCTATTCGCGCCAACGGACACACGCCCGAACGTATCGGACACGCTCGCGCACTGATCGGGCGGCTTGCCAAGGGCGAGCGCTGGGACTTGGTGTTCAACATCGCCGAAGGCTTGCGCGGCGTCGCGCGCGAAGCGCAGGTGCCGTCCATCCTCGACGTCTATGGGATCCCATGCGTGTTCTCCGATGCCGCCGTGCTGACGCTGTGCTTGCATAAAGGGTTCACGAAGGCCGTGCTGCAGGCGGCCCGCGTCGCAACGGCGCCGTTCGCGGTCGTCACGCAAGCAAGCGAGGCGCACGATATCGCGCTGCCCTGCCCGCTCTTCGTCAAGCCGGTCGCGGAAGGCACCGGCAAGGGCGTGAGCCCGCGCTCGATCGTTCGCTCCAAGGCCGAATTGAAGCCGGCAATCGTCGAGCTGCTCGAAAAATTCAATCAGCCGGTCTTGGTCGAACCCTATCTTTCCGGGCGCGAGTTCACGGTCGGATTGCTGGGGCGCGGCGAAAACACGCGCGCCGTCGCGGTGATGGAAGTCCACCTGCTCGCGAACGCCGAGGCCGGGCTCTATTCGTACTCGAACAAGGAGAACTACGAAGATCGGGTGAAATATACGCTGGCCGACGACGCGATGGCGCGCGAGGCGGCGAAGGTGGCGCGCGAAGCATGGATCGCGCTTGGCTGTCGCGACGGAGGACGCGCCGACCTTCGGGCCGGCGCCGACGGCAGAGTTTATTTTCTGGAGGTCAATCCGCTCGCCGGTCTCAATCCGGTGACGTCGGATTTGCCGATCATGTGGCGCATGCTCGGCCGCAATTACGACGACTTGATCGGCGAGATTTTGAAGGAAGCGATCGGCAGGTTGTAGGTGCGTACCCCCTGTCAGAGTTTGGGTCGCCCGCAATCTCGACTGTCATTCCCGCCCGCGGGTCGGGGCTTCGCCTTGTCCGAGGGTAAACTCCGGTGGGAATCCAGTTTTTTCTTGAAGAGGCTGGATTCCCGCCTTCGCGGGAATGACATTGAGGGTGGTGCGCGTCAGCGGTACGACGTAGCGAGCGTCGCCGTGTCTGCCGATCAAAGCGTCGACACCGAAGGTTTGGTTCAAGATTTCGCGCGTTAGCACGGCATCGGGTGGGCCGTCGGCGACAATGCGACCTTCGTTCAGCAGGGCGATACGATCGCAAAAGCGCGCAGCCACCGAGAGATCGTGCAGGACGACGAGAACCAGAGTGCCTCTGCGGGCGACACCCTTGAGAACCTCCATGGCGTGAAGCTGGTGCGACGGATCGAGCTGGGCGAAGGGTTCATCGGCAAGCAAGATCGGCGCCTCGGCGGCCAACGCGCGTGCCAGCAAGACGCGGGCGCGTTCGCCGCCCGACAGCTGTGTCACGGCACGGTCAGCCAATGAATCGACCTCGCAGGCGAGCATCGCGGCATCGATGGCGGTTTCGTCGCTGAGTGCGGCGCGAACAAATGGTTGTCGATGCGGCAGGCGGCCGAGAGACACAAGGGCACGCACGGTGAGCGGCCAGTGTACGGTTCCGCCTTGCGGCAAAAAGCTGAGCACGCGCGCAAGATCGCCCCGCTGCCAATCGCCACTTGCGCGACCGCGCACGACGACCCGCCCGCTGTCGAGACGCAGGAGACCCGCGCCCGCTCGCAGCATCGTCGATTTTCCGGCACCGTTCGGGCCCATAACGCCGACAAGCTCGCCCGGCGCAAACGAGAGCGTCACGCCATCGAGTGCACGATGGGTGCCGAGCGTGACCTTTGCATCATGAAACGCGAGCGCCGTCATCGCATCTCTCTGCGCATGCGAACGATCAGCCAAAGAAAGAACGGAGCGCCGCTCAACGAGGTCAACACGCCCAACATCAGCTCAGGCGTCACCGGCACCAACCGCACGCCGATATCGGCGATCGTCACAAGCAGCGCGCCACCAAAGGCACTCGGCAACAAAAGCCTCGACGGCTCGTGGCCGACAAAGGGCCGCATCAAATGCGGTACGACGAGGCCGACAAAGCCGATCGTTCCGGTGACAGCAACCGAGCCGCCGACGGCAAGTGCTACACCCAAGGCACTGCGCCGCGCGAGCGCGCGCATGTCGATACCGAGCGATTGCGCAGCGTCCTCTCCCAGGGTCAAAGCATCGAGGGCGCGACCGGTCGTCGATAAGAGCGCAAGACCGGCAACGACGAACGGCGTTGAAATCGCGACATCCTGAAGGCTGCGATCCTTGAGCGAGCCCAAGAGCCAGAACACGATTTCGCTGACCGCATAGGGATTGGGCGAGAGATTGAGCGCGAGCGACGTCAACGCGCCGGCGAGACTCGACAACGCGACACCGGCGAGGATCAAGGTGAGAATACCGCTGTCGCGCGCGCTCAACGCGAAGAGGAGAGCCGCCGAGGCGAGCGCGCCGATGATCGCAAGTATCGGCAACGCCAGCGGCCATGCTGCCGATATTCCAAAATACATTGCGATGACCGCGCCCAAGGCCGCAAAAGCCGAGACGCCGGTAACGCCGGGCTCGGCCAATGGATTGCGCAACTGACCTTGGAGGACGGCGCCGCTCATGCCCAGCGCCGCGCCGGCAATCAACCCCAGCAACATCCGCGGCAAGCGAATCTCCTGCATGATGACGCCAGCCGTGCCGCCGGCGCCGAACAAGCCGCCGATCACCTGGTCGGGCGGCAGCGCCGCATAACCAACAAAGAGCGACACGGCGGCGGCGCCAAGAGTTGTCGCGACAAGGGCAACGACCAATGAGGCACCGCCGCCGCGTGTCATCAAAATGCCGCGCTCACGCCGCCGAAGATCGAGGCGCGTTGCGTCGAAAAGCCGAGCACCTCCTCATAGTGCTCGTCGAAGACGTTCACGCCCTTCACCGTCAGCGAAACGCCGGGCACAACCTCGTATGACCCGGCGAGATTGACCACAACGTGACCGTCGAGCGGCGTGTGGGAGAGAAGGAAGAACGGCGGCGGGAAATCGACATCCTCCTGCTTGGCGGCAAATTCGAGATTGGCGTTCAAATTTGCGCGACCTTCAAAGAACGAATAGTTGGCGGTGACACTGCCGCTGTGTCGCGGGCGCCTTGCGCGGGCAAGACCGTTCTCGGCATCGTTCGATGCGATCTTTGCGTCGGTGTATGTGTAGTCGCCCGTGAACGTCAACCCGTCGACGGGTTCATAGGTCAGCTCGAGCTCGACGCCGCGACTGGTCGAGGTGGATTGAGACTGAAAATAGGTGAAGAAGATCGTTTGATCGAAGCGGATTTCATCCTTGATACGCTGATCGAAATACGTGACGCCTAACGCGCCGTGCGGAAAGGTCACATCGAAGCCAGCGTCGAAGCCACGCCCCGTTTCCTCCTTCAAGTTCGGGTTCCCGGAAAAGGAATCGTAAAGCTCAAACAAACTCGGCGCGCGAAAGCCAGTGCCGTAGCTTGCGCGGAACTTGACGGGTTGCCATCCGTCGACAAGTGGAACCAGATAGGCGCCAGTCGCACGCCAAGTGAGGTGGTCGCCGAACTGATTGTCATTGTCGAAGCGGACGCCCGCCGTCAGGAATAAATTGTCACCGAACCGGCTTAGCCATTCGCCATAGACGGCTGCGTCCTGCCGACTGCGATTGAGAAAATCCGTGACTGCCGCCTCGCGCTCGACGTCGCCGCCGGCGAGCAAGCGTTGGCCAGGTGCAACCTCCAGCGAACCTGAGGCGTCGCCGCGCCAACGATCGGAGTCGAAGCGTGAGCCGCAAGAAAACGGTGGGCACGAAAACGGTATGCCGTTTTCATAATCGGCGCGGTCTTGCGAGAAATAGGCGAGCTTCGCGTCGGCGGTGATGCGCTGATCATCCCAGGCGCCGTGAGCGGAGACTTGGCCCGCCAATTGCCTCGTGTACAGCACATCGTTGGTGTCGCCGAAACGGTCGAAGTCCGCGGCGGAGTCGGTGTAGCGCAACACCGTTTCGATCCTTGTGTTTTCGCTCGGCGTCACCCCGAAGACGGCATGGACCATTTTATTCTTGAAACCGTCGGGTTCGCTGAAGCCTGGGCCTTCTTTGGCAGTGAAACCGCCGGTGTCATAGCGATCGCCTACGACGGACCAATCGAAAATTCCTGACGCGCCGCGCACGTAACCCTGGAGATCCGTCGTGCCGAAGCTGCCCGCGACGGCGGCGCCGCCATACTGCACGCCCTGCACGCCGCGCTTGGTGATAATGTTGATCACGCCGCCGATCGCTTCCGCTCCATAGAGCAACGATTGCGGGCCCCGCACGATTTCGATGCGCTCGATGCCAGTCGCCGGCAAGTTGGTGAAGTAGCTTATGTTCTGCGTGCCCGAGGGGTCCGACACCTTGATCCCGTCGATCAAAAGCAAGGTTCGATAACCCTCTTCACCGCGCAGACGGACTGCCGCAAAGCCACCTGGTCCGCCGGTTTGGGTCACGGTGACGCCGGGCTGGCCACGCAGCACGTCGATGGCGAACGTCGCGCCGCGGTGCTTGATCTCGGCTTCGTCGATGATCGTGACGTCGGAGCCGACCTCACGCACCGGTTGCGGAAGCCGATTGGCGCTGACGACGACTTTCTCGGTTGTTTCGTCGGCGAAGGCAGCGGTCACGGCGCCAAAGGTCGAAAGGCAAGCAAGTGCAAGAATGCGAAATCTCATAGCGTTCTCCATCGCGATCCCGCATGGGGATCGATAAGAGCTCGCGCTTGTCTCGCGTGTGGATTCTCGATGAGACGGATGATCCGGTCCCAACGACGCCGCCCGCGGGACGGGCGCAAAGCCCGGCCACACATGTCGTGTCGCCGCGACGGATGACCGTTCCGCGCGCGCACCCCGCGGGCGGATGGACGACGTGATCCGGCAGGTTTCCTGGCTCGCAGCTCTTACGCGCCTCCTCCGCCTTCCCAAGACGCGAGAAACGCGTCTCAGTGGCACTCTGGAGAGGGCGCTCGCCGCTTACAGTTGCGGGGGCAGCCACGGAATTGGGTGAAACAACACCCGCACCGCGTTCCCTTTTTCCATCCGCCTTCGCTAAAGCTTCGGCAGACAGACACCGGATACGAGGATTCGACTACTCTTGAATCGATTGCGCGGCAAGAGGCCGGATGCGTGAATCGAGCACGCGTGTCTTTTCGGCTGCAAGACGCTCGACCGCTTCGGCGACCCATGGGCCGGGACAGAGCCAAAGCCTTGAGGGGATCGACGTCACCATCGTGCGATCGCGCAACGCACGAAACGCCGGATGGCGTAGCAAGCTCTGAGCGCGACTGGATTGCCCGGCATAGGCGTCATCGAGGATCAACAAATCCGGCGCCGTCGCGACGACGAGCTCGAGCGGCACGGCACCGTAGCTGCCGGTCATCAATTCGGGCGCTAAATTATGAAGTCCGGCCGCCGACAACAATTCGTGCGTGAGCGTGCCATTGCCGGAGGTGATTCCGTTCGGTTCGTAAACGAGCGTGCGCACATCGCGGTTGTCATTCTTGATCGCACGCAGGCGCTCATCCATCGCTCCGATTTGCGCCTCGCCCCGCTCGCTTTCGCCGAGCGCCTTTGCGGCGTCGCGAATAATTTTGCGCACGTCGTCGATCGACGATCCGGCACCGACGATTTGAACCGGAATGCCGGAGACCTCGGCGAACCGCATCACCCGCGCGCCTTCGTAAACGTCACCGAGCACGAGGTCCGGGCGAAGCAGCACGATTTCTTCCGCGCGTGCGGCGTTGACCGGAATGTTCTTCGCTTCGCGCGCAAAATTCGAAATATTGGGGTCAACAGCATTGAACGAGACGGAGACGACGCGCTCGGGCGCCAGCAGCAGCGCGAGCTGATCGGCACAGACATTGGTCGAGACGATGCGCTGCGGTTTGGCTTCCACGCCAAGCGGGACAAGCAGCGCGGCCAAGGCAATGGCTATCCCCGTCAATCGCATTGGTGGCGCTCGCTTCGCTCTGGACCCGATGGGGGCATCCTTGCGTATAGTTCCAGCTGTCTTATTGCGCCAGTCCGGAAGGGACAATTCGATGTCGCCTTATCAAACTTTGCTTGTCGAGAAGAAGGGCCCGGTTGATTGGGTGACCTTCAACCGGCCGGAGTCGCTCAATGCGCTCAATCGGCAGATGGTTGACGACCTGCTCGACTATTTCGGCAAGGCGTACTGGGACAAGGCAACGCGGATTATTGTGTTGAAGGGCGCGGGGCGCGCCTATTGCGCCGGACTCGATCTCAAGGAGCGCAGACAGAATGAAGGCGATGCGCGCGGCGCGGCCGCCGGTCTGACATCGCAACGACGGATCAGCGAGATCGTGATGCGCATGCGCCGCTGTCCGCAGGCGATCATCTCTCTCGTGCATGGACCGGCGTGCGGCGGTGGATTTGCGCTGGCACTCGCGAGCGACGTGCGCATCGCAGGCACGAGCGCGCGAATGAACGCCGCCTTCATCCGCCTCGGGCTGTCGGCGTGCGATATCGGCGTCAGCTATTTCCTGCCGCGCCTCGTCGGGGTCTCGGTCGCGTCCGAATTGATGATGACCGGGCGCTTCATCAACGCCGATCGCGCCTTGCGGGTCGGCCTCGTCAGCGAGGTCGTCGCCGACAGCCAAATGGAAGTCGCCGCACAAACCTTCATCGACGAGATGCTGACGACCTCGCCGCTCGGCCTGCGGCTGACCAAGGAATGCCTGAATATGAGCGTCGATGCCGGGAGCCTCGAAGCGGCAGTGGCGATGGAGGATCGCAACCAAATATTGTGTGCGCAGACGCGCGATTTCGGCGAAGGCGTTCGCGCGTTTCTGGAAAAGCGAAAGCCGGCCTACGAGGATCGCTAGACGTGGGCGAGCGCTGGTTTTATCTGCGCGGCGGTGAAGCTTCGCTGCTTATCGACGTGGCGCCCGTCAGCGGCGCCCTGCCGCGCGTCGCGCATTTCGGATCTGATCTCGGCGAGGACCCGGATTTCGAAGCACTCGCAGCTGCGGCGCCGGTTCCCTTGTGGGGCGCACGCCTCGATGTGCCCTGCCCGCCCTGCGTGCTCCCAGGGATGGAAGGCGGTTATTTCGGCCTTTCAGCTCTGGCGCCGGCGCATACCCAAGGCTGGTCCTTCGACGGCATCGATGAGGACGACGACGGCCTAACGTTGCGGTTCGATATGCAAGGGCAGCATGCGACGCGCATCGAGATCGATTTTTGGCTGTCGGACAATGGCGTCCTGCAGACGCGAACAAGGGCAGCCGATCTTCCGGACGGATTGACGTGGCTTGCGGCGCTTGCGTTACCGCTGCCGCAATGGACACACGAGGTTTTGAGTTTCGGCGGAGATTGGGCGCGCGAGTTCGCGCTTCATCGCCAAACGCTCGTAAACGGTGCGGCGGTGTTCGAAAGCCGGCGCGGGCGACCCGGGCACGATCGCTTTCCGGGGCTGATTGCCGGCTCGGCCGGTTTTGCCGACGACAGCGGCGAAGTCTATGCCGTGACGCTGGGATGGAGCGGCAGCCATCGCTTAAGCGTCGAACGGCTGCGCGAAGGCGAGGTGATCGTACAGGCTGGCGAGCTGATGCCGGACAGCGACATCATCGACGAAGCGTATGAGAGCCCGTGGGCCTATGCGGCGTTCTCGGGACGCGGGCTCAACGGCGTGATGCACACGCTACACGCCTTCCTGCGCGAACGGATCATCCCAAAGTCGGTGGCAAAGAAACCAAGGCCCGTTCATCTGAACACGTGGGAGGCCGTCTATTTCGATCACGATCGGGACGCGCTCCGCGCGCTTGCCACGCGCGCGGCCGAACTCGGCGTAGAGCGGTTCGTGCTGGACGACGGTTGGTTCAAGGGACGGGCGCACGATCGGTCCGGGCTCGGCGATTGGATTCCAGACCGCGGCAAATACCCTGACGGTCTCGCGCCCCTGATCGATCACGTACGTGGGCTTGGACTGGAGTTCGGATTGTGGGTCGAGCCGGAAATGGTCAATCCCGACAGCGACCTCGCGCGGGCGCACCCACATTGGCTGCGGCGTGAAGCAGACGGATCTCTGCTCCTGCAGCGCAACCAAGCCGTGCTCGATTTGAGCGAACCGGAGATCGTCGAACATCTGTTCGATACGTTGCGTGCGTTACTCGCCGCTCATCCCATCACATATCTCAAATGGGACATGAACCGCGATCTGACCGGCGTTTCGCGCTCGGGCATGCCGGGGCACGGCGCCTACGTTCGCGCCCTCTACGATTTGATCGACCGGTTGCGCGCAGCGTATCCCAGCGTCGAGATCGAATCCTGCGCGAGCGGTGGCGGACGAGCCGATTGGGGCATCGCTTCGCGAACGGAGCGCGTTTGGACTTCGGATTCAAACGACGCGCTCGATCGCTTCGACATTCAGCGCAACGCGTTCCTGTTCCTGCCGCCCGAGATTCTGGGCGCGCATGTCGGCCCGGCGGCGTGCCACATCACGGGGCGGCGCCTCAGCCTCGATCTGCGCGCGCATGTCGCGATGTACGGCCACATGGGGCTCGAACTCGACGTGCGCGCATTGTCGGGCGCAGAGACCACACGGCTCAAGGCGCACATCGCGAACTACAAACGCTTTCGCGGACTGCTGCATTCGGGGCGTGTGTGGCGGTTGAATTTAGACGACCCAGACCATGGCGCGGTCGGCGTTACGAGCGGCGACAAGCGGCAAGCGTTGTTCCTTCTCGTGCGCCGCACGTCCGAAGCGATCGGACGCGGCGTCAACCTCAGGTTTCCGGGCCTTGCCGCCGACGGGCGCTATCGCGTGACGCCCGTTGCGCCGATCAGCCCGAGCGCCGAACAATGTCTCGGCCCTGTGTTGCGCTCCGGCGACCTCGTTCTCACCGGCAACATCTTGATGGCGCGCGGCCTCGACTTCTTCTTGCCCCGGCCGGAAAGCTCATTGCTGCTGCATCTCGAGCGCGTCTGAGCTTGCTTGCCTTGGCGGCTGAGGCGATAACCAGCGCCAAGCCATTATCCAACGGACGCACCCATGCCGAGCTACAAGCCGCCTGTCGCCGATTTCGAGTTCTTGATGTTCGACATGCTCGAGATCGAGAAACATACCGACCTCAGAGGCTATGCCGATCTCGACCGCGCCACCGTGCACGACGTGCTAGAGGGCGCCGGCAAGTTCATGTCGCAGGTGCTCCAACCGCTCAATCAGAGCGGCGACGAAGAAGGCTGCCACTATGAAAACGGCGTCGTTCGCACGCCGAAGGGATTCAAGGAAGCCTACAAAGCCTATTGCGAAGCGGGCTGGAACAGGCTCGGCGTGCCGGAGCAATTCGGCGGCGCGGGCCTCCCGATCATTTTGACATTTGCCGTCGCGGAGATGGGATCGTCGTCGAACCAAGCCTTCGCGATGTATCCCGGGCTCACGGCTGCTGCTTATTCCGCGCTGCTCGCGACCGGCGCGCCGTGGATGCGCGAGCACGTCGCGACGAAAATGATCTCGGGCGAATGGACTGGCACCATGTGCCTGACCGAGCCGCATTGCGGCACCGATTTGCGCTTGATGAAGACGAAGGCGGTCGAGCAGCCGGACGGAACGTATCGCTTGTCCGGGACCAAGATCTTCATCTCGGGCGGCGATCATGACCTCACCAACAACATCATCCACATGGTGATCGCCAAGATCCCGGATGAGAACGGCAAGATCGCCGACGATCTGTCGACCGTGAATTTTTTCATGGTACCGAAGTTTCTGGTTTCGGAAGACGGCAAGATGGGCACGCGCAACGGCGTCTCGACGGGCTCGATCGAAAAGAAGATGGGCATCAAGGCGAACGCGACCGCCGTGCTGAACTTCGACGAAGCGGTGGCCTGGCGGCTTGGGCCGAAGCCGCAGCCGAAATCCGCGAGCGCGGACAGCAAGAAATCGTCGAGCGCCGGTATGAAAGGCATGTTCGGGATGATGAACGCGGCGCGCCTGGGCGTCGGCGTACAAGGCGTCGCGATCGCCGAGGTCGCCTACCAAAACGCAGTGGCATACGCGAAGGAGCGTCTGGTGGGGCGCGCGTTAACGGGACCAAAGGCGCCCGACAAACCCGCCGACCCTGAGATCGTGCACCCAGACGTGCGGCGCATGCTGCTGTTCGCGCGCACCGCGGCCGAAGGCGGGCGCGCGCTTGCGACCTGGATCAGCTATTTGCTTGGTGTGGCATCGAGCGGACGTTCGGAGAGCGAACGGCAAGAGGCCGGCGACATCGCGGATCTTTTGACGCCCGTCATCAAAGCGTTTTGCACCGACATGGGGTTCGACGCGGCGAATGCGGCGATGCAGGTGTTCGGCGGGCACGGCTATATCCGCGATCACGGCATGGAGCAGTTCGTGCGAGATTCGCGCATCAATCAGACCTATGAGGGCGCCAACGGCGTGCAGGCGTTGGACCTCGTCGGGCGCAAGCTCGGCCGCAACGCCGGACGTGCACCGTTCGCGTTGTTCAAGCTTATCAATGATTTCGCGAGCGCCGAATCAAGCGATGCGATGAAACCATTCGTCGGGCCGCTGAAGACGGGCGTCGATCGGTTGCAGGACGCTACGGTTTGGCTGGCGCAGAACGGGATGAAAAATCCGGACAATGCGGGCGCCGCGTCGGTCGACTATTTGCGGATGTTCGGAATCGTAACCGTCGGTTTCTTGTGGGCGCGGATGGCAAAGGCGGCACAGGCTAAGCTTGCTGCGAAGCCGGCGAACGCCGCGTTCTATGAGGCGAAACTCGTGAGCGCGCGGTTCTGGATGGAACGGATGATGCCCGACACTGCTTCGTTGAGTGAACGGATCAAAGCCGGCGCCGACGGATTGATGATGCTCGACGCCGCCAATTTCTGAGACGGAGAGAGCTCATGCCGCGCGTTGCACACTTTGAAATTCACGCCGAACATCCGGAGAAGGCGGCCGAGTTCTACCGCGAGCTGTTCGGCTGGAAGATGCAGCACATGCCGCACATCAATTATTGGCTCATTGACACCACCCACGAGAACGAGCCCGGCATCAACGGGGGCATCGTCAAACGGATGGGGGCGAAGCCCGCCGACGGTCAGGCGGTCAATGCCTTCGTCTGCACGGCGACCGTGCCATCGGTCGACGCCTATTTCGCGCGGGCCCAAAAACTCGGCGGCACTGTGGCGCTGCCGAAGATGGCAATCCCCGGCGTCGGCTGGGTTGCCTACTGCAAAGACCCAGACGGCAATATTTTCGGCCTGCATCAGGCAGATCCGAAGGCGAAGTAGCGGCTCCCCTGGACCCACTGCTGTCATGGTCGGCCTACGCGGACCATGACAAAAAGAGGATTGCAGCGGTGCGAAGTATCACTGCGACGATGCCAGTGCTTTCAGACCATCGTCGATGCTGGTTGGCGGCGCGTAGCCCATTTCGCGGCGAGCTTTTGAATCGTTCAGGATGCAACCGCACGACATGATGTTGGCGGCGAAGCGGGTGAGCGGCGGCTTGCCCTTCAGATTGAACGGCAGTGGATGACGACGTCAGCTTTCACGTACACGCCGCCGACAAAGCCGGACGCGCCGATGAGGGAGATCTTCACGGCGCTACTGCCCGGCGCGCTCGCCGCAACAGCCGGACGTCACGGGGCGCGCGAAAGCCTCGTCGCGATCGCGTTCGACCGTTTCGACGAACGAGGCGATGTGATCGACCAGCATCGGGATGGCGGTCCGCGGGAAATTGTGGCCCCAGCCTTCGATGATCTTGAGCTCGGCACCGGGAATGCAGGCGGCCGTGTGGCGACCCGCTTCGGGCATGATCAAGATATCCGCCGCGCCGTGCAGCACCAGCGTGCGCGTGCGCAATTTCTTCAACAGCTCGGTGCGCGCGGGCGACGCCATGATCGCGGCCCACTGACGGAGTGCGCCTTGCGGGTAGTAGCTGCGGTCGTAGTTTTTTGCGACGTGTCCTCGCAGCCAGTTTTCATCCTCAGGGAAGCCGGGGCTGCCGATGATGCGGCGGTTCTTCAAGGTGTGCTCGACGACGGAGGTCTTGTCCTCCGCCGCCGGCTTCGACATCAACGCTTCTTGCGCCTGCGGCGCCGAACGCGGTAACGACGGATCGCTCGTCGTCGACATCAGCGACACGAGACTGCGTGTCTTCTGCGGATGACGCAGCGCTACGAGTTGGGCGATCATGCCGCCCATCGAAGCGCCGGCGATATGCGCCGACGCAATTCCCAATTCGTCGAGCAGGCCCGCCGCATCGTCTGCCATGTCATCGAGCACGTACGGCACGTCGGGCTTACGGCCCTCGGCGACGGCCTTCGTGACAGCGCGCATGTCGGGCAAGATGCCGTCGAACTTTTGGCTCAAGCCGGTGTCGCGATTGTCGAAGCGGATGACGCGGAAGCCGCGAGCGACAAAGCCTTCGTGCAAGTCGTCCGGCCACGACGTCATTTGCGACGAGTAGCCATTGACGATCAGGAGCGGCGGTGCGCTCTTCGCGCCGTGCTCGTCGTAGTTCAGCGTGATTCCGTTGGCGCGAATTTGGGGCATGTTAGGCCGCCTTGCGTCGAGCTTCGACGTCGGAGACGAAGTTGCCGATTTCGCGCAGATAGACCGGCAAGAGCTTCATCGTGAAATCGTGACCCATGCCGGGGACCGTCACGAGGCGCGCACCCGGGATCGAGGCCGCCGTGTCGCGGCCGGCCGCGATGTCGACGAGGGGATCTGCTTCGCCGTGAATGACAAGGGCCGGACACTTCACGTTGGCCAACATCTCGTGACGCGGTGGCGAAGCCAAAATGCCGACGAGCTGACGAGCGATGCCTTGCGGGTAGTACGCCACGCGATCGACCTCGCGCTCGGCAGTCGCACGCAGTTCTTTGTCGTCGGCCGCGTAGGGCGCCTGGCTGCCGATGATGCGCCAAGCGTTCATCGCGTAGACGATGCGCGTTTCGCGTTCCGTGTTCGGCGGCGGCGTCATTAGGACGGCCATCGCCTCGGGTTTGCTCGGCGGCAGTCCGGGCCGGCCAGTCGACGACATGATCGAGGTCAGACTGCGCGCATGCCGCGGGTGGTTGACGGCGACGAGCTGGGCGATCATCCCGCCCATCGAGGCGCCGACGATGTGCGCCTCGGGAATGTCGAGAGCACCCAGCAAGCCCACCGCATCGGCCGCCATGTCGTTGAGGACGTAGGGTGCGGTGATTTTTTCGCCGGCCGCGATTTTTCCGAACACCTCGACGGCGCTGACCTGACCCAAGCGCTCCAGTTTTTCGGATTTGCCGACGTCGCGATTGTCGAAACGAACGACGCGAAAGCCCTTCGATGCCAACCCATCGCAGAGCTCGCGCGGCCACATCGTCATCTGGGCCGAAAAGCCCATGATCAGCAGAATGGCCGGGTCGACCGCGCGGCCGAAGCTTTCATATTCAATCGTCAGACCATTCGCTTTGAGCTGCGGCATTGGGTTTCCCACTTGCTATTTGAATTGCGATGGCTTGAGCCTAGCAGGCGGTGAATGAGGGGCAAGCCGCTCATTTCCGCCATTTGTTGACAAAGGCGGGGCGGCCTGTTCGTTTAGCCCCATTCACTCCGGATGAGCCAACGCATGCGGCGCAACCTGCCAGATATGGGGTCGCAGACCTTCGACCTCGCCATCATCGGCGGCGGGATCACGGGCGCTTGCATCGCGCGCGACGCGGCCCGGCGCGGCTTGCGCGTGGCGCTGGTCGAGAAGCGCGACTTTTCGTGCGGGACGAGTTCCGCCTCGTCGAAGCTGGTGCATGGCGGCCTGCGGTATCTGCAGACCTTCGAATTCGGTCTGGTGCGCGAGTCGCTGCGCGAGCGGCGGGTGTGGGAACAAATTGCGCCGCACATGGTCTATCCGTTGCAATTTCTCCTTCCGGTCTACGGGCGCGGCGCGCGATTTTTTCTGAATGCGGGCCTCACGGTCTACGATCTCCTGTCGTTCGATCGCAACCGGCTGGACGATCCCGACAAGCACATGCCCGGACATCGCCGGATCTCGGCGGCGGCGGCGCTCGAACTCGAGCCGCGGCTCAAGCCCGACGGACTCGCGGGGGCGATGCTCTATTACGATTGCCAGATGTATTCGCCCGAGCGGTTGGGCCTGGAATGCCTGATCGACGCTGTAGCGCACGGCGCCGCGATCGCCAATTATGCCGAGGTCATCGGCTTCAAGCGCGACGGACTCAACATCGCCGGCATCGACGTGCGCGACGCACTGAACGGAGACACAACAACCATCAAAGCGAAAACCGTCGTCAACGCCGCCGGGCCCTGGGCAGATCGTCTGCTGAGCATGCTGGAAAACGGCCCGCCCTCGCACAAGCTCATCCGCTCGAAGGGCATTCATTTGATCGTCGGGCCGATGACGCGCGGGCATGCGCTCACCGTCGCGCACAAGGGCGGGCATTTCTTCGTCTTGCCGTGGCGCGGGCATACGATCATCGGCACGACCGACAGCGTTTTCGACGGCAATCCGGATGACGTTCATGTGGGCGATGCCGAGATCGCGGCCTTTCTCGCCTTCGTCAACGAAGGCTTGCCGGGTGCGAATCTGAAGGCCCAAGACGTGATCTACGCCTATGCCGGCCTGCGACCGCTCGTCGACGACGGAAAGAAGGATAGCTACAACGCGAGCCGGCGCGCCGAACTCGTCGACCATGCGGCGGAAGGCGGCGTCAGTAATCTCATCTCGGCAATCGGCGGTAAATGGACGACGTCGCGCGACATCGCCGAGAAATGCGTTGATCTGATCGAAACCAAATCCGGGCGAAAGCTCAAGGCCTGCGATACGGCGGACGCACCTCTGCCCGGTGGCACGACCGGACGCTTCGCTGCCTTCGTCGAAGGCGCTACGAAGGAGCAGCCAAGCGTCGAGGCGGAAGTCATCGCCAACCTCACACGCAACTACGGCGCGCGATATGGAGAGGTACTGGCCTTGGCAACGACGCGACGCGACTTGATGGAGCGGATCACGCCGCGCTTGCCCGACATCGGCGCGCAGATCCTGTTCGCTATTCGAGAGGAGATGGCATTGACCCTCGACGATGCCCTGTTCCGGCGCACGGGCCTGGGCACGCTCGGCCGCCTCGATGCCGTGGCGATCGAGCGCGCCGCCAAAATCATGGCGGCGGAGCTCGGTTGGAACGAAGCCGAGACCGCGCGTCAAATCGCCAGCATCGCACCGCGCTACGCCCCCTTGGCCAAAGCCGCATGAAAACCTTCGCTGTAATCAACCCGCATTCGAGCGGCGGCCGCACCGGCCGGGCCGCGAAGAGCATCGCGCAAAAACTCGCGGAGGTGTCGGGCCCTCTGACCGTCGCCATGACCACCGGGCCGATGGATGCGGCCACGATCACGCGCCACGCGCTGCGCGACGGGTTTGGGCGCGTCATCGCGGTCGGCGGCGACGGCACAATCAACGAAGTCGTCAACGGCTTTTTCCAAAACGGGATATCGATCAATCCCGAAGCGGAATTGGCGCTATTGACGAACGGCACAGGCGGCGACTTCCGCCGAACGTTCGGCATCGGCCAGACGTTGGATGAATCGCTCGAGCGGATCGCCAACGGTCGCACGCGGCAGATCGACGTCGGACGGCTGACGTTCGTTTCACCCGAGGGCAAGACCGGCGAGCGCTATTTTGCCAATATCGCGAGCTTCGGGATGAGCGGCGACGTCGTCCGGCGCGTCGACAAGGCCAAGGTCATCAAGCGCGTGTTCGGGCGCTTCGCGTTTACGTGGGGCAGCTTGCGAAGCTTGCTCGGTTATAAAGCGCGGCCAATCCGGCTGAAGATCGACAACGCCTTCGATGAGGTCGTCACGATCTCAACTTGCGCGGTCGCCAACGGCCAATATTTCGGGGGCGGCATGCGGGTCGCGCCGGACGCCTCGCCCGACGACGGCATGTTCGACGTTATTGTGATCGGCGACGCGCCGAAGCGCGAAGTGGCGGCGACGCTCAATCAAATCTATACCGGCGAACATATTCACAGCCCGCACGTCAAAGTATTTCGCGCGCGGAGCGTCATTGCAACGCCGGTCGAAGCAACGGAAGGCGCGCCCGTGTTCATCGAAGCCGATGGGGAATCACCTGGACATCTGCCAGCTGTGTTCGAAGTCATTCCCAAGTCTCTCAAATTTCGCTGCTGAGAACCGATGCCGATCGATCGCAAAGACACACGCTGGAATGGGTGGGGCTGGAGCCGCGCCCACAATCCGCTCGAGGGGCGCGACGCGGCGTGGCCGTGGATGGCGGCGGCCCTCGGCGTCGGCGACCTGCCACGTACACCGGCGAAACCGCTTGAGCAGATTACGTTGCCGGAGAGTCGGCTCGACGCGAGTTTGCGCGGCGCGCTGGCGACGGCGATCGGCGCCGACAAAGTTCGCGACACGGTCTTCGAGCGCGCAGCTCACGCGCGCGGTAAGAGCTTTCACGATCTCCTGCATCTGCGGTCGGGCCGGATCGAGGCGGCGCCGGACGCCGTCGTCTATCCAAGCTCGCGAGACGACGTAGTCCGTGTGTTGCAATGGGCAAGCGCGCATGGCGTCGCGATCGTTCCGTTCGGCGGCGGATCGAGCGTGGTCGGCGGCGTAACGGCGGCGCGCGGAAAGCAGCGCGCTTGCGTGGCGCTCGACCTGACGGAAATGCGCAAGATGATGGCGGTCGACCCCGTCTCGATGACCGCAACCGCCGAGGCCGGCATCTACGGCAGCGATCTCGAAGCCGCGTTGAACGCGCAAGGCTTTACGCTCGGACATTTTCCGCAGTCCTATGAGTTCTCGACGCTCGGCGGTTGGATCGCCGCGCGCGGGGCCGGGCAACAATCCAATCGTTACGGCAAAGCGGAGGAATGGTTCGCGGGCGGCGAAATCGCGACGCCGAAGGGGCTCTGGCAGATCAAGGCCATGCCTGCGTCTGCGGCGGGTCCCGATTTGCGCGCCATCGTCGCGGGCTCGGAAGGCGCGTTTGGCGTGATCACGAGCGCGACGGTTCGCATTCACCGGCTGGCGCGCACGCGCGATTATCGCGCCTATCTGTTCGCCGACTTCTTCAAGGGCGCGGAAGCCATCCGGGAAATCGTGCAGTTGGAAATCCCGGTTGCAAGTCTGCGTTTGTCGGACCCCGACGAAACGTATTTCTTTCAGGCGTTCGGAAAAGCCGGGCAAGAGCCGACACTGAAAGATCGAATTCAGCGCAATTACCTGTCGGCGCGAGGTTTGGGCCAGCGGCCTTGCGCACTGATCTTCGGCGTCGAGGGGCCCACATCGGCGGTCGCGGTCGCCAGCGTGCACGCGCGACATATCTTAGGAGCCCACGGCGCTGTCCCGGCCGGCCGCGGACCCGCCGAGCGGTGGTCAGCTGGACGCTTCCATGGACCTTACTCGCGCGACCCGCTGATGGATCGCGGCCTTGGTGTCGATACGCTCGAGACGGCGACGACTTGGTCGAACCTGAAGCGACTCTATGATGCCGTGCGCGAGGCGCTGGAGCGCGCGATGCGCGAGACGGCGTCCTCCAAAGGCGCACACGGGATCGTGCTCGGCCATGTCAGCCATTCCTACCACGACGGCGCGAGCCTCTATTTCACTTACATCTATCCGCGCGACCTGCCGCGCGAGATCGAGCAGTGGCAGGCAATCAAGAAAGCCGCGAGCGACGCGATAATCGCCAGCGGCGGCACGATCAGCCATCACCACGGCGTGGGCGAAGATCACCTGCCGTGGCTGGAAGCGGAAAAAGGCGCAATCGGGATCAACGTATTGAAGGCGATCAAGCGTGAGCTTGACCCGGCCGGCGTGCTGAACCCGGGGAAGTTGATTCCTTAGAGCGGGTCGCGTAACGGGCGCAAGTCACTCACCCCTCTCCCTTCCACCTTTGGAAGGGAGAGGGGCCGGGGGTGAGGGATGGCCGCAGGCGGTGTACCGATGAAACCGAATTGGCGCAGCGGTTTATATAAGATGTCTATGTTTGATCTGCGCAGCGCCCATCCCTCACCCCGACCCTCTCCCTTCCCGAAGTGAGAAGGGAGAGGGAGGAATTGAGTGCGCGTCCGTTTAGTCGGAAATTCACCGCGTCTGGCAAGGCGGTGCCGCGACCCCGGGGACGGACCATGACGGTTGAGGGAGTGACTACGAGCGGCTCTTACTAACCGAACGCCTTGCGTAGCGCGGCGCTGGCGTCGGTGATGGCTTGGCGTGCTTGCGGCAAGACGCCCGACATGCCGAAGAAGCCGTGGATCATCGATGGATAGTCAACATAGACAGCGGCGACGCCGGCGCGGTTGAGCTTGTCGGCATAGGCCTTGCCTTCGTCGCGAAGCGGGTCGAAGCCGGCGGTGACAACGTAAGCGCGCGGCAAGCCGGAAAGGTCGGCAGCCGCGAGCGGCGAAACGCGCGGGTCGTTGGGATCAGTCCCCGGCGTCGTGTACTGATCGAAGAACCAATCCATCGTCTTCTTCTCTAGAAAATAACCCTCGGCGAAGCTCTTCATCGACTCCGTGTTGGCGTGCAATTGCGTGACCGGGTAGATCAGCAGCTGGAAGACAATATGGGGGCCGCCCTTTTGCTTCGCGGTCTGGCAGACGACTGCGGCGAGATTGCCGCCGGCCGAGTCGCCGCCGACGGCAATCCGGTTCGGGTCGACGCCGAGCGAGGCGGCATTCGTCTCGACCCATTTGACGGCGGCGTAACTGTCGTCGGCCGCCGCCGGAAATTTGTGTTCAGGCGCCAATCGATAATCGACGGCGATGACCTTGGCCCCCGTCTCGTTGGCGAGCGCGCGGCACAGCGGGTCATGGGTCTCCAGATCGCCGATGACAAAACCTCCGCCGTGGAAGTAGACGAGGACCGGTAGAGCGGTGCCGCCACTCGCCACCGGCGTATAGATTCGAATTTGAATCGGCGTCGCCGGACCGGGGATCGATACATTTTCGGTCTTGCCGATCGAAATCCCCTGAGACTCCATCGTGTTCGCAATCATGCGATACATTTCGCGACCCTGGGCCGGCGATACCTCCCATAATTTCGGCATGGGACTGGCGGCCATTTCGTCGAGTAGGCCTTTGACGATCGCGTCGAGCGACATTTTGAAATCCTCAAGGGTCGAGTCTTAGGCAGATGATCGCAGGCCAAGGCACAATTGCGCAAGCACCGGCTCTCGCTCAGTCAGACTACTTCAACTCTATCACCAAGTGCGATCGTTCCGTCCTGCAAGACTCGGCAGGCGACGCCGGCGCGCCAATCAGGTTGCAGTGCAACGCGCAAACCTTCCGCCAGAATATCCATCAGCCGGCATGGCGGGTTCTCTTCGGTGATTTCAAGCAGCGCGGAACCGACCTTGAGTTGCGCTCCAACGCGTTTGAAGTCGGCTAGGCCCTCAACCAGAAGGTTGCCGCGCCGTGTGACCCAGGGCAACTCGCGACCGAGTGCCTGGCACGCGGCGGTCCAATCCTCTCGGAAGATGAGCGTGACCTGACGATCTTGGACGGTGCCACGACAGTCGCCAACGATACCGGCCTGGGTCGTGACGTTGGCGCGATCCAAAGTTTCCATCGGCGCGCGCGGCTTGTCGCGTCTGGCGATACCGATCAGTCTTGCGCTCATACAACAATCACGTCTGGCGGCGCGACTTTCTCGTAGAGCGCGCTCACGAGCTTGGTGCGCCGGTCGAGCGTCGCGCGCTGATTGACGTAGCCCTTGTCCGTGATCTCATGGCCGTCGATCGATGGCGGTTCCGTCATCAGCATAAGTCGACCGACCCGGCCCGATGAACCTCCCGCACCCTTGTTGTGTTTCGCCAGGCGCTCGCGCACGAATTCAACGACGCCGGACGAGCGCACCAGCTCGTCCGGCGTTTTGAGTTCCGGGTCGGCGCAGATTTCGCGCGCAACGCCCAGATTGGGCCAGGCGAGAACGGAGATGTATTCCTTGTCCAAGCCCGCGATCACACAATCCTGGATCAGCGGCGACACTGCCGCCACGATGTCTGCGCGCAACGTGCCGACGGAGACCCAAGTGCCGGAGGATAGTTTGAAATCCTCGGTCACCCGGCCGTCGAAGATGAGGCCCTTGGCGGGCTCCATCGGATCGACGAATTTGGCGGCATCGCCGAGTTTGTAGAAGCCTTCTTCGTCGAAGGCTGCTTCGGTCAGATCGGGGCGGTTCAGATAGCCGGGCGTCACCGTCGGCCCTTTGACGCGCACTTCAAGCTTCTGGCCGTTCGGCACGAGCTTCAGCGTGATCCCCGGCAACGGCAGACCGATCAGCCCTACCCGCTCGGTGATCCAATGCACGACGGTGATGCCCTGTGTCTCTGTCGCGCCGTACATCGTGGTCAGCGGCATGCGATTGCCCGTCGATTTGATCGCGAGCGCCTGCATGCGCTCATAAAGGTCATCAGACAACGTGGCGCCGCCGTAGCCCATGTAACGCAGCTTGGCGAAGAACTTGTCGCGCAGCGCGTCGTCGCGCTCCATCGCATCGGCGAGCATCGTGAAAGCAATCGGTGCTGAGCCGAAGACGAGCGGCGAAATCTCGCGCAGGTTTCGGATCGTTTCGTCGAACATGCCGGGTAACGGCTTGCCGTTGTCGAGATAGACCGTGCCGCCGGCGTTCAGGTTGTTGTTGAAGCCGATATTGCCGGCGGAGATATGATTCCAGGGCATCCATTCGAGACTTTGCGGTATTTCGGTCGGGTCTTGCGGTTCGGCGCGCAGGGCTTCTTGACCGGCCACCACCGCGCACATCATGCGATGGGTTTGGACCACACCCTTCGGCATGCCGGTCGAGCCGGAGGTGAAGAGATATTTGGCGTCCGTGTCGTGGTCGATTGTGTCCATCGATGCGCGGACGGCAGGTCCGGCGTTCGTCTGCAGCAAGCTCTCGTAGCTGGTCGAGGCGACATCGGGCGCAGAGACGATCGTTACGACCTCGACTTCGCCGAGATCAAGCGCCTTCAACGCCTTGGCGTAAAGCGGTCCGTTGTCGACGAAGACCATCTTGGGCTTCGCCAGCTGAACCACATGGCGAAGCTTGCCGTGGTCTTGGCTGAAGAGCGAATAGGCAACCGATACCGGCGCCACGGGAACGCGCGCCTTCATTGCGCCCAGCATCATCACGGCGTGTTCGAGCGAATTGCCCGATAGGATCAAGAGCGGCGTGTCGGGACCAAGCTTGCGATCGAGAAGCGCCTGCGCGACAGCGTTCGCCTGGGCGTTCGCCTCACCGTAGGTGATAAAGCGCCAAGGGCCTTGCGGCGTGCGCTGGGCGAGCAGATTGCGCGTCGGGTGTTGGTTCGCGCGCTCCTCGAGCAGATGCGCGATCGAACGGTGCATTGTGCCGAGGTCGTAAAGCGAGCGGATGATGTAGGACCCGTCGGTGCGCCGCTGCGAGTAGATCTTCGGCGGCAGCATCGGCAGCGGCTTGAAGGGCGGCAGGTTTTTGGCGGCCGACGCAGCAGCTGGTTGGGCACTCATCGGGTGTTCCTCGGTTCTTGAATGGCGTTTCGAGGCATATTGCACAACCGGGCCGCAATTGTCGCGCCGGTCTCTAGACCACACCGCGCCCAGAAACTCCGGGCGCGTCAGAGAGCGCACTCTCCACCACCCTCAATCCTCGCTCGAGTGCGGCCAGGTCGGCAGGTGCGCCGATGCAGAGGCGCAGGCCCGCCATCTCGCGGGCGTCGACAATGGGGGCGGATGGCGGTGTCACAGAAACGCCTTCACGCAACGCGCGGCCGGCGACACGTTCCGCAGTGAGTTCGCTCATCGGCAGCCAAACGTGGGGTGCTCCGGAGACGTGTGGACCTTCGATCGCTTTGCCCAAGATTTGCCCGGTCAGTTTGGCGCGTGTAACGATCTCGCGCCTGACCGAGGTAGCGATTTCATCGGCGGTTCCGTCCTCAATCCACTGCGTCGCGATGAGCGCGCCGAAACCTGCCGGCGCATAAGAGTAGGCGCGCACTGTTCTGATGACGCGTTCCAAACGATCTTCATCGGGCACGAGCAGATAGCCACAACGCAGACCAGGCGCGATTATCTTCGAGAGGGACGCAGTGTAGAAGGTGCGTTCCGGCACGAGCGTCGCGATAGGGGGCGGCAAGCCGTCGCCTTGGGCGAACGGCGCGTAGACGTCATCCTCCACCAACGTGAGATTTCGCTCGCGCGCGATCTTAGCGATTTCGCCGCGCCGCTTGGCACCCATCACTCGGCCGGTCGGATTCTGCAGCGTGGGAATCGTGTAGAGGATTTTGGCGCCGCCTGCCGCCGCGCGATCGAGCGCGTCCGGCAGAAGACCTTGGTCGTCCATCTTGAGACCGAGGAGATGCAAGCCCAGTTGTTCCGCCAATGCCTTCACGCCGAAAAACGTAGCGGCCTCGGTCATCACCGTGTCGCCCGGCCGGCAGAGTGAGGAGAACGCCAGCGCCAGCGCGTGCTGACCGCCTTCGCAGACGAGCAGACGTTTCCAATCGACATCCACGATGCCCGCCGATCGCGCCAACCACCCTGCCCCGGCGCGGCGATGCGCCGTCACGCCTGCGGGTGGTGGGTAAGAAAGATGCTCAGCAAGGTCCGCCCGGCGGCGCAACGCGATTAGCGCATCGCCGAGGCGAGCAGCGGCCGCATTATGCGGTGAAATATTGCGGCTGAAATCGACGGTTCGATTGCCTTCGGCGGATTTCGCTTCTCCCGATGGTGCAACGAAACTGCCCCGGCCAACCGTCGCGGTCAGTAAGCCGCGGCGCCGCGCTTCGGCGTAGACTTTGGTGACGGTCCCGACGCCGATCTTCAGTCGATAGGCGAGATCGCGTTGCGGGGGCAATTTATCGCCCGGCGGCAGCGCGCCGTTGATGACGTCCCGTTCGAGCCCTTCGATCAGTTGCTCGTAGATCGGTTTCGCGCCTTTGCGCAGCGCCGGATGCCACATCGGAGGCCCTTCTATTGTCCTATGGGACAATATCATAATTGACTCACAATTGTATCGCAACAATATGGGAGCAAGCGCGGATCTGAAATAGGGGCCAAGCGATGAGGCAGATTGCATACGAGACCGTCGACGTCTTCACCGAGCAGCGATTTGGCGGCAATCCATTGGCGGTGATCCCGGATGCGCGCGGCCTGGAGAGCACCGACATGCAGCGCATCGCCCGCGAGTTCAACTATTCCGAGACGACGTTCGTCGAGCCGCCCGCAGATCCGTCCAACACCGCCAAGGTGCGCATCTTCACACCCGCCTCCGAACTCCCGTTTGCCGGTCACCCGAATGTCGGTACGGCGTTCGTGCTCGGCCGCGCACGTTCGGTGTTCGGCAACGAAATCGGCGACATGTTGCGCTTTGAAGAAGGCGTCGGCTTGGTACCAGTCGAACTCGTTCGGCGCGACGGGCAAGTCGCCGGCGCCAGCTTCCGTGCGCCGCGGGATTTGGAAGTTGGCGACGAGATCGACCCGGTGATCGTCGCAGCCTGCGCCTCGCTCCGCGCCGACGAAATCATCACAGATCGGCACAAGCCAGTGATCGCGTCGGTGGGCCTGCCCTTCATCATCGCGCAAGTACGATCGGTCGAGAGCCTCGCAAATGCTGCGCCCGAGACGGCAGGATTCGTGGCTGCGCGACAGCGCTACGGCGGGTCTAACGAGCGGTTCTCCCTGTTTTTGTATGTGCGGATCTCCGAGACCCGCGTCAGAGCGAGAATGTTCGCGCCGCTGAGCAAGGTCTTGGAAGACCCGGCGACGGGAAGCGCGTCAGCCGCGCTCGGTGGATTGCTCTCTTCGCTCGATAAGGGTGGCAGTGACACGCTCCAAATCACAATCGAACAGGGAATCGAAATGGGCCGGCCGAGTCTCATCGTGGTGCGCGCGGAAAAGCGGCACGGCAAGCGGAGCATCATCGTCAGCGGCACCTGCGTTCCGGTGATGCGGGGAACGCTGACGCTTTGATCGTCATCGGTCGGAAGTCGAGGGTCGACAATATGAGCCACGTTCCGTGAGCGAAGCGATGCTTTTGGCGTTGGCCACGTTTGCCTTCGTGTCGTCAATCACGCCGGGTCCAAACAACATGATGCTGCTTGCCTCCGGCGCCAATTTCGGTTTTCGGCGGACGCTGCCCCACCTTCTCGGCGTGACGCTCGGCTTCGGCGCGATGGTACTGGCGGTCGGGCTCGGCGTCAGCGGGTTGTTCACCGCTTATCCGGCGCTTTATTCGGTTCTGCGTGTCGTCGGCGGCGCTTACATGCTCTGGCTGGCATGGCGCATTGCCACAGCCGATGGGCTCGGGCAGGCGAACGCAACCGCACGCCCGATGAGCTTCCTCGAAGCCGCGGCATTTCAATGGGTGAACCCGAAGGCATGGGCGATGTCGCTGGGCGCGATGGCAGCCTTCGTCTCGCCCAACCAACTCGTAGGCGGTGTGTTGATCGTCACCGGCGTGTTCACACTCGTCAATTTGCCATGCGTCGCCTCGTGGGCGGGGTTCGGCGTGGTGCTGCGGCGATTGCTCGACCGGCCATGGACGCTGCGCGCGTTCAACGTGACGATGGCCGTGCTGTTGGTGCTATCGCTTTATCCGATGTTCGAAGGCCTGAGGTCTGCAGCCTAGCCGCGGATGGCCACGAGGTAAGACGCGAACAGCACGACCATGATCAAGTCGGCAATTACCGCGATGCCGGCTTGACGGCGGAGGTAGCGTCCGCCTTGCGCGACGACGAGCGCTATGAAGATCAGCTTGGTGGCGCCGGCGAATACCAATATCAGCGGGCGCGAGGCTTCGTCATAAGCGCCATAAATCAACAACGCGCCAACGAGCGCGATCAATGCGCCCCAATTGCGAACGACGACTTCGACAAGGGGCCCTTCGAGCGTCTCACCGAAGGTAGCGCGCAGGGCCGCGTGCGGCGCGATGGCGGCAAAGATCATCGTCGCAGTGAGAACACCACTGATCAGCATGATCCAGTAGATGTGGTCGACGATCCAATCCATGGCGTCAGCCGCCGCGGCCGCGCTGCTTGCTCGGAGACGCGGGGCCTCGGCCGACGGGCGCGCCCGAACGATGCGGCGAGCCGGTCGTTTTGGCGTTGCGATTGACGTCCTGGTGGCCGTGCTTGGCCTGAAGCTCCGCGGCAAGGGCCGCACGCACCGCCTCGATCGGGCCGTTGACCGGCGCGATCTGCAGCATGGTGACGATGCGCCGCTCGGCGCTGCCCTCCTCGACTGGCGTCGACCAGGCATAGGCGCGCTTCGCCTTTGGGTGATCGGCCAGATCGAAGACGTGAACGATGCCGTGCCAGATCGACTGGCCACGTTCTTTTTCGTTCACCGGCACGGCGTGATGGTGCGTGGCCTTCCCGCCGTGTTCTTTCTCGATCGCTTGCTTGAGTTCGTCTTTCGAAGCATCCATGCCGAACCCTATAGCATGGTTCGGCGCGGGCATCCTACCCGCGCCGTCGATTTTCCGACCCTACGCCGCGAGCCGTTTGCGCAGGTCCATTTCCTCAGCAAAGGCTTTGGCAACGGTGGGCCTGGCCATGATCTGCTGATAGTAGGCGCCGAGCGTCGGCCAGCGTTTCTGGTCGGCGCCGACATAGGCCGCCCAGGTGACCCGATGCATTCCAAGATCGGTAAGGTGGCAGCCGAACTGATGAGCAAGATCGAGGACGCATTCGCCCGGGCATTCGCGAAGGCCATGCGGGAAGGACAAATGAAGGCGAGCTCCTCGCCTGCAGCGCGGGCGCGGCTCGCGAGCGCCGTGCTCGACACGATGGCCGTGCGCGCGCGGATCGGGGCGAGCGCGGCAAGCCTTACGGCTTACGTCGCGACGATCGTGCCGGCGATTTGTGGGTAAGCGCACCGCCGGCTATACACTCGGTCGCCCATGGAACAACGCTGCGCCGGTTGCAACTACACGTCGGCAACCTCATCATTCTTTCGCAGCGAGCCAGACGGCGCGCGCGGCCGACGCAGCGCCTTTTGCAACGGTTGCGTTCCCTACGCGCGCACGCCCGGCGATCGCGGCTCAACAGCGCGTCTGGTCATGGCGATCTTGCTTCTTCCAGCAGGCCTCTTGATCTTTGCAGCCGCGCCGAAATTGCTACCGCTCGGCATGAGCTTGGCCGCCGCCGGCGCCATGTGCGCTGCGCGACCGCTGACCATCGCGGTGCATGAGTTCGGACATTGGTGCGCGGCGACGCTGGTTGGCTACAAGGTCGTCCGCGTTGCCGTCGGAACCGGCCCTACCATCGCCGCACGCCGCTACGGGAGCACAGTGTGGGAGTTGCGCCGATTTCTTTTCTCCGGTGGACATACGCTCTCCTATTCGCAGTCGAGCGCAGCGAAGAAGTGGCGGCACGCGCTCATGCTGCTCGGCGGTATTACGGCGAACGCCGTTGTCGCGCTCGCGCTCCTTGCCGTGCTCGCTTGGCACATCAAGAGCGCGGGGGCTGCATCGCCTTCGGTCGTTGCAATTCTGACGGGCGCCACCCTCAGTCAAGCATTGAGCTTCGCTTTCAGCCTTTGGCCGCAGAGGCTCTCAGGCCCGGGTAATGTTCGCGGCACGGACGGCCAGATGCTCGTCGATCTCTACCGCGTGAAAGATTTCGGCGAGCAGGCGAAGAGTCAGCAGTTCTATACGGAGAACCGCGAGCTCATGGCGCAAGGCCGCTTCGACGAGGCGGTCCGGCGCTGCGCGGACTTGCGCCGCGAGCGCCCGAGCGACCCGTTGCTCTTCTCCCAGCTGCAGCACGCCTTGCAGCGCGAACGAGGCGCGCGCGAGGCGTTCGACTATTTTCAAAATCACGCCGGCGAATTGGAGATGGCGCAGCCGCAGCGCGGCGCTTGGGTGCGGGCGAACGCCGCCTGGCACGCACTGTTGAGCGAGGATGCAAATCTCTTGGCCGAAGCGGGGCCACTGTCGGAGGAAGCCTTCGAGGCCTTCCCCACAGTTCCAGAAATACGTGGGACACGCGGTGCCTATCTCACGCGCACGAACAATCACGAGCGGGCGTTGCCGCTCCTGCTCGACGGATTGCGGAAGGTTGAGGACAAGATAGATCGGGCCGATTTCGCGCATTTTCTAGCGCACTGCGAGCATGGGCGCGGTCATGCCGATCTTGCTACCGAGTACGACAATTTGGCCGAGCATCTGCGCGACAAGGCGCGGCGCGGTCTCACCTTAAGTGACGCCGCGGTCCGCGAAGCCGTCAAAAATTGAAGCGGCTAGTAATTCTGCGGCGGCAGGTCTTTGCCTTCGCTGCGCGGCGTGTTGCGCAGTTTGAGGATAGCGACGACGGCGTCGATGTCGTCTTTCAGTGCTTTCTCCGCGTCGTTGCCGGGGCACGTCAGGTCGTCGGTGCGATCGCCGCCGAGCGCCAAATATGTCGACGTGCCGAAGGAGGCGGACTTCATACACGACACCGCGCGCGGCAGGCCGGACAACGGCTTTGCGGCATCGATGTCGCCTTTGAGTTTGGCGAAAAGCGCTGCAGGCAGGGTCGCGTTCCCCGGGCCATCACCGCTGACGTAGGAAGCCTCGCCGTTTGCGCCGATCGAAATGCGATAGCCGATGAGGTTGGTGGCGCCATTGTTGGTGATCACGATCGTCGTCGTCATCACCATGCCGTGCGACGGCGGCAAGGCGCCGCTCTGTGGGGCCGCGGGTTGCGGATCCGCCGCTTGCGCAGGCGCCGCTTGAGGATCGGCACTTTGCGGCGCCGGCTTCGAGCACGCGACGGTCGTTGCGAGCGCGACGATCAACGATGCAACAGCCCAAGGTCTCATGGCGTCCCTTCCATCTCCGATCTCGTCAATTCACGCGACGCGTCTTGCCGGCCCAATACGGTTCGCGCAATTCGCGGCGCAAGATTTTGCCTGATGGATTGCGCGGCAGGCTTTGCGCGAAGTCGATCGACTTTGGGACCTTGTAGCTGGCGATGCGCGTGCGGGTGAAGGCGATGATCTCCTCGGCGGTCGCGCGTGCCTCGGGCTTCAGAACGACGATCGCCTTGACCGCCTCGCCCCATTTGTCGTCGGGCACGCCGATGACGGCGACGTCGGCAACGGCGGGGTGACCAAAGACCGCGTTCTCGACCTCGGCCGGATAGATGTTCTCGCCGCCCGAGACGATCATGTCCTTCACGCGGTCGTGGATGTAGAGATAGCCGTCTTTGTCGGTGAAGCCGGCGTCGCCGGTGTAGAACCAGCCGTCCTTGATCGATTTCGCCGTCGCCTCGGCGTTGTTCCAATAGCCTTTCATCACGGTTGGTCCGCGAATGACGATCTCGCCCACCTCGCCCACTTTCACTTCGTTGCCGTCAGCACCGAACACTTTGACGTCGAGGCCCGGGTAGGGTTTTCCGCACGAGCGCAGCAATGCACCCACATGATCGGAGGGCTGCAGCGCGGTGCCAGCGCCGACCGTTTCGGTCAAACCGTAAAGCTGGGTGAAGCCGCAGCCCTTGATGAGCGACTGTGCGGTCTTTAGCAACTCCTCGGCGATCGGCGAGGCGCCGTAGAACATCTGCTTCACCGAGGAGAGGTTCGTCGTTTTGATGCGCGGGTTTTGCACCAGCATCATGATCACGGCCGGCACCAAGAAAAGGCTCTTGATGTGATGGCGCTCGATCAAATCGAAGATGTCGTTGGGCGCCACGTCCTTCATGACGATGCCCTTTGAGCCTTGCGCCAACGTCGTCAGGCCCATATTGGCGCCGGCGACGTGGAAGTTCGGCATGGCGACGAGATTGGCGTCGCCGGCATCGAACGCGCCCCACTTGGCTTCCTGAGCGCATTGGAAGAAGGCCATGTAGTTGCCGTTGGTCAGCTGTACGCCCTTCGGATGGCCGGTGGTGCCGGAGGTGTAAAGCTGGATCGCGTCGTCGTCGGCATTGATGGGCACGCGCGGATCTTCGCTCTTCTGCTTGTCGCGCCACGACTGATAGGCGGGCCATGAGGTGTGGCCGCCGTCGATGGCGATCACGTGCTGGAGCTTCGAGCACTCGGCCTTGCACTTTTCGATCAGGGCCATGAACTCGGCGCCGACGAACATGATCTCGCAGCCCGCGTCGTTGAGGATATAGGCGACCTCAGGCGGCGCGAGGCGCCAATTGACGCCGACGAGAACCGTGTTTGCCTTCGCGGTTCCAAGCAGAACCTCGAAATAAGCATCCGAGTTCTTGCCGATATAGCCGATGCGGGTTTGCGGCTTGGCGCCGAGCGCGATCAAGCCGTTGGCGACCTGGCTCGTGTGTTTGTCGAAGGCGGCGTAGGTGGTTTCGCGACCTTCGAAGACCAAGGCGGTCGAGTTGCCCCGCGTCTTGGCCTGCTGGCGCGGGATGTCGGCGAGCACTTTGAGCCCGTTGAAATCGTACACGGCGGTCCTCCCAAGGGTCGGATTTTTCTTTGGAGTGTAGCGGCGGCGTGAGCAAGCGCAACCGGAGAACACGGGAGAGGGGCCGGGGGTGAGGGATGGCTGTTGCGCGGCGCCCAGGCAAAGAAGAATTACTTCGGCGACTGCGCAACTAGTCGGCGCACGACGCTGCATATCGCCCATCCCTCACCCCGACCCTCTCCCTTCCCGAAGTGGGAAGGGAGAGGGAAATCTGTTCGGCTTTGCGTCTCTTTCTCCAAGGGCTAGTGTCGGGCAACGACAGAATTGGAGGAAACGATGGCCCGTGTTCCCTACCCCGACCCGAAGACGCTGAGCGCCGACACGCAAGAGAGGCTCGGCAAGCTGCCGAAGCTCAACATCTTTCGCATGATGGCGGGCGGCGAAGGTCTGCTTGCGGCGTTCACGCGAATGGGCAACTACATCCTGGCGAAATCGAAGATCGATCCGGTCTTACGCGAGATCGCCATCGTGCGCGTCGGCGTGCTATCGAAAGCCAAATACGAAGTGTTCCAGCATGAGCGCATCAGCCGCCAGCTCGGGATGAGCGCGGAACTGATCGCCGCCATTCATAAGGGGCCGGACGATTCTGCATTCAACGACCTGCAGCGCATGGTCATGCGCTTTACGGACGACGTCGTGCGCAACGTGCGAGCCTCCGACGCGACGTTCAAGCCGCTGCTCGAACATCTCTCGTTGCAGGAAATGCAGGAGCTCGTCACCACCATCGGCTATTACATGACGGCGAGCCGGTTCTTGGAAAACTTCGACGTCGATATCGAAAGCGACGCCGATCCGAAGCAATCGCCGCTCAAAGGGTTGCACGCGCAATGAGCGGCGTGAGTGAGCGCCCGCTCGCCGCCGAATCTCGGGGCGAGGCGCCTGGACGCGGACGCCTCAGGGAACGGCGCATTCTGATCGTCGGCGGCGGGCAAGACGAGCGCGACGATCCCGATCCGCCAATGGGCAACGGCCGGGCGATGTCGATCTTGTTTGCGCGTGAGGGCGCCGACATCGCTATCGCCGATCGAAGAGTCGAAGCAATTAAAAAAACGATTGACCACATTGCTGCGGACAACCTCGCAAGGGAAGGCTCTGCATTTTCCGTAGTCGCCGACGTCGGTCAGCCGGACGACATCCGCCAAATGGTCGTGAAAGCGCGCGAGGGGCTCGGCGGCCTCGACGGGCTTGTCTATAACGTCGGCATTGGCGGTGGCATGGGGCTTGAGGGCTCGACGCCAGAGATTTGGGACCGCGTGTTCGCGGTCAATCTGCGCGGGGCGATGCTGACGTTGCAGGCGGCGATGCCCGTTCTCGCCGACGGGTCGTCGATCGTGCTGATCTCATCGATCGCGTCGATGAAACCGGGGAGCCGGATGCCGTCTTACGACGCGTCGAAGGCGGCACTCGGCGGCCTCATGCGTCACGCGGGTATCGAAGGCGAACGGCGCGGTATCCGCGTCAACATCATCGCGCCGGGCCTGATGGACACCTCGATTGGGCGCGAAGCGACGCGCGGGCGGCCAAATCGCGCCAAGACGCCAGTACCGCTCGGCCGCCAGGGCACGGGCTGGGAAACGGCCTATGCCGCACTCTTTCTGATATCGGATGAAGCCGCCTACATTACCGGCCAGACGATTGCGGTCGACGGCGGGATGACGGGACTGCGCTAACAACAAAATGACGGAGATGGTAATGGACGGGAACGGGACGACGTGGCTTGCGGGCGCGAAGGGCTTATTGCCGAACGCGGTGGCGTTGCGCCGGCGCATTCATGAGCATCCGGAACTCGGACTCCATCTGCCGAAAACCGTCGCCGCTGTGCGAGAGGTTCTGGACGGGCTCGACGTCAAGATCGAACACGGACCCTCATCGAGCGGGATGATCGTGACGCTGCAGGGACCGACGCAAGGGCGCACGATTTTGTTGCGCGGCGATATGGATGCGCTGCCGATGCCGGAAGATACCGGTCTCGCCTTCGCCTCCAAGGAGCCGGGGCGCATGCATGCCTGCGGGCACGACTCGCATACGGCGATGCTGGCGATGGCGGTGAAGCTCTTGCACGCCAATCGCAGCAAACTGTCGGGCACGGTCAAATTCATGTTCCAGCCGGGCGAGGAAGGCCACTTCGGCGCGCGGCATATGATCGACGATGGTCTCATCGACAAGCATCCGAAGCCCGACGGCGCCTTCGCGATCCACATCACGCCGAACGTGCCGACGGGCGTCATGACGGCGAAGGCGGGCGCATTCATGGCATCGACCGACACCATCGAAGTGCGCATCATCGGCAAGGGCGGGCATGCGTCCGCCCCGCATCACACGGTCGATCCGATGCCGGTCGCGTGCGAGATCGTGCTGGCGCTGCAGAGTTTCGTCACGCGCAAGATCAACGCGTTCGATCCGGTCGTTCTGACGATCGCCAAGATCGACGGCGGTACGACAAGCAACGTCATTCCGGAGGCGGTGAACCTCTTGGGAACGCTGCGCTCCGTGTCGGAAACCTCGCGGACGCGCGCGAAAGAAGGCCTGAAGAAGGTCATCGAGAAGATTGCCGAGGCGCATGATGCGCGCGCCGAGGTCAAGCTGACGCCCGGCTATGACGTGACCGTGAACGATGGCCGCATGGTGGCGCTCGGCGCCGATGTCGCACGCAATCTGTTCGGCGAAAAGGGATTTATGCCGATGCCTGCGCCGGTCATGGGCGCAGAAGATTGGTCCTATGTCTTACAGCGCATTCCAGGCTGCATGATGTTCCTGGGCGTCGCGCCCGAAGGACACAGCCATCACCATGCGGCGCCCTGCCACTCCAACCGTATGATGCTGGACGAAGACGCGATGGCGCACGGCATCGCGATGTACGCGGCGGTCGCTGCGAATTTCCTCGACAACGGTTTGCCGGCGGCGGCTTGAGCCATGGGAACATCACTCGGCGTAAAGCCTTATCAACGCGGCTTGACCGATCTCGGCCGCAGCGCGTTCGCGTGGCTGCAGCCGGACGGCGGTTGGGGTTGGTCGAATTCGGGGCTCATCACCGACGGCGACCAGTCGCTGCTGGTCGACACACTTTACGATTTGCATCTGACGCGCGACATGCTGGACGCGATGCGCGACGCAGCGCCCAAGGCGGCGAAGTCGATCGGCACGCTCGTCAATACGCACCACAACGGCGATCATTGCTACGGCAATGAACTCGTCGGTGCGGCCGAGATCATATCGTCGGCGCACGCGCTTGAGGAAATGAAGCGCGAGGCGCCTGCCTTGCTGCAAGGCTTCATGAAGGCCGCGCCGGGGTTGGGCGACGTCGGCGTTTATATCCAGCACTGCTTCGGCGCCTTCGATTATAACGGCATCACGCAGACCTTGCCGACGACGACGTTCAGCGGACGGATGACGCGGCACGTCGGCTCGAAGCGCGTCGAGCTCATCGAAGTGGGCCCGGCGCATTCGGGCGGCGACATTTTGGTGCACGTTCCCGCCGACCGCACTGTCTTCACGGGCGACATTCTTTTCATCGAGGGTACGCCGATCATGTGGGCGGGGCCGGTCGAGAATTGGATCGCGGCCTGCGATACCATCCTCGCCCTTGATTGCGAGACCATCGTGCCAGGACACGGGCCGATCACCGACGCGCGCGGCGTCAAAGCGGTGCGTGCCTATCTCGTCTATGTCCGCGACGAGGCCAAGAAGCGGTTCGACGCGGGAATGAAGGCGAGCGACGCTGCGCGCGATATCGCGCTGCGCGACTACGATGCCTGGGGCGATGCGGAGCGCATCGCGGTCAATGTCGCGACGCTCTATCGCGAGTTCGCGCACGACCATACGCCGCCCAACGTCGTCGAATTGTTCGGCCAGATGGCACAGATTTGGAACGACAGAAAGAACCGCCGCAAATGATCACGCTCTACGAACATCCGCTCTCGCCTTACGCACAGAAATGCAAGATCGCGCTCTACGAAAAGGGCGTGACGTTCGACTTGAAGATGCCGACCGCGCTCGGCACCGGCCAAGTCGATGCCGAATTTCTGAAGGCCAATCCGCGCGCGGAAGTGCCGGCGCTGATCGACGATGGTTTCGCCATCTTCGATTCCACTGTCATCCTCGAATATATCGAAGACAAATTCCCGACGCCGCCCCTGTTGCCGCGCGATCTCAAAGCGCGGGCCACGGCGCGCATGATCGAAGATGCGATGGACACGCATTACGAGCCGATCAATTGGGGGATGGGCGAATTGCGCTGGTTCAAACGGGCCGAGGGCGAGCAGGCGCGGGTCATCGAAGCACGAGCGGCCGCCCAAGCGCGCGGGTTCTACGCGTGGCTCGAGCGCCATCTCGGCGATCAGCAATGGTTCGGCGGTGAAACCTTTGGGTGGGCCGATCTTTCGGTCATCCCCTATATCAACGGCTCCACGGGCCAAGGCATCGGACCGGACGGTTCATCAAAGCTCGGGAAATGGCAGACGCGGGCGAACGCGCGGCCCTCCGTGCAAAAAACCGCGGCCGCCGCGACTGATTCCATCAAGACCTTGGCGAATGTGAGCGAAGCGGTGAGGTTGCGCCTCTTCAAGCGCGAATATCGCGACCATCGGTTGGAATGGATGATCCGCTCGGGCGGACTCGACGTCGTGCTCGAGGGCATCAAGACCGAGACGATCCGCTTCTCAAATGAGTTTCATTGAGCATGGCGCACGAGATCATCTTTCATCACTACTGGACGTCGCCGTTCTCGGAAAAGGTGCGGTTGGTGTTCGGCGTCAAGGGGCTCACGTGGCGTTCGGTCGAGATACCGAACATGATGCCCAAGCCCGATCTGATGCCGTTGACGGGCGGCTATCGCAAGACGCCGGTGATGCAGATCGGCGCCGACATCTATTGCGATACACAGATCATCTTTCGCGAACTGGAACGCCGCTACCCCTCGGCGCCCGCCGTACGCGACAAGGGCCTGAGTTTCGCACTCGGGTTTTGGAGCGACCGGCCGTTCTTCCAAGCGACGGTTCCGCTGATTTTCGGCGAGGTCGGTCCCATGATCCCGGAAGCGTTCAAAAAAGACCGTGAACAGATGTTTCCCGAGCGCCCGTTCGATTACGTGCAAATGAAACGGGCGATTCCGATCTTCAAGGATCAGTATCGCGCGCACGCCGACTTGCTCAACGCGCAGCTGAAGGACGGACGCAAATTCCTGCGCGGGCCAGAACCCTGCCTCGACGACGTGCATGGCATGCTCAACATATGGTTCTTGAAGAGTTTCTTTGCGCCGACGGCGGATGCGTTGCTCAAGGAATTTCCGCTCGTCGTCGACTGGTTTGAGCGCTTGAAGGGCATCGGCCACGGCAAATACGAGCCGATGACCGCGCAGGAGGCGCTTGCCGTCGCGAAGGCTTCGACGTCGGAGTCTATGCCGCTCGCTGACCCGCATGACCCAAACGGACGCAAGCCCGGCCAGCGGGTCACCGTCGCCGCCGACGATTACGGGCGCGATCCCGTCGCGGGCGAGCTCGTGTACTCAAATGCGCAAGAGATCGCTATCAAACGCCAAGACCCACAAGTCGGCGAAGTCGTCGTGCATTTTCCGCGCGCAGGATTCCTGGTGCTGCCGGCCTGAGTGCTTACTTCGAACCGACGATGCCGATCATCGCGCCTTCGGGATCGTGGATCCAGGCGAACAGGCGGCCATCGGGCGTCGGTAGCGGGCCGACGCGCACCTTGCCGCCGAGCGTCTTGGTGCGCTCAACCGCCTTCGCCACGTCGTCGACCTCGACATAGATCATGACGTAGTTATGCGGCTCGTGGCCGAGGGCCGTGTAGGCGCCGGGAATCCCTTTATTGCCGGCCACAACCTCGTTCGAATAGGGATTGGTGTCGGGTTTCGGCGACCAGCCGAACAAATTGCCGTAGAACTCGGCGGTCTTCTTACGATCACGGCAACCGATTTCGAAGCGAACGACAGGGTCTGCCATGATGATCTCCTAATTCTCCAGCATCACCTTGCATTGATGCGACGGTTTGCGCAGGGCCTCGAACGCGGCCGGTAGTGCGTTGAGATCGACGACGTCGGTGATCATATGCTCGACGTCGACACGATCCTTGGCGATCATGTCGATGACATAGTCGAAGTCGCCGGGCCGGTAGCCGAGCACGAATTGCAGCGTTAATTCCTTGACGATGCCCATGAGCGGCAGGATCGAGTCCATCTGCTGACAGACGCCGGCAATCACGATCTTCGCGTTGCGCGGCGCCATCATCATTGTTTCGTTGATCAGGCCCGGCGCGCCGACGCATTCGAAGATGATGTCCGGTCCCTTGCCGGCGATCGCTTCGACCTGGGGCATCAAGGCCTTGGCCGGATCGATCGCGTCGGTTGCACCGAAGCGTGCGGCCATCTTGGCGCGAAGCTCGGCACGCTCGCTGACGATGACATGGCGCGCGCCCAAGAATTTCGCCCACAGCATCACGGAGAGACCGACGGGCCCGGCGCCGATGACCAATACCGTCGCGCCGCGCTCCATTTGCGCTTTGTCGACGGCATGAAGGCCGACGGACAACGGTTCGATCATGGCACCTTCGTGGAAGTTGACGATCGACGGCAGGCGATGCGCACCGGTCGCGCCAATGCGCACGAATTCCGCATAGGCGCCGTGACTTTGGCCCAAGCCGACGCCGACACCCTGCTCACAGACGCCGAAGCCGGCACCGGCGTTGCGGCAGCCCGCACACTCGCCGCAATAGATGTAGGGGAAGCCTGCGACGCGCTCGCCGACTTTCCACTGGCCTTTCAGGGCTGAGCCGATCTCGACGATTTCACCGGCGAACTCATGGCCCATCACACTGCCGCCGGGGAGCGGCTGGATCGACGTCGGTTCGGTCATGTGTAGATCGGAACCGCAAATGCCGCAGTTTTTCACCTTGAGAATAAGGTCCGTCGGGCCGCATTGCGGATTGGCAATGGTTTCGATGGCGAGCGGTTTGCCCATTTCCTTAAAGACGGCGGCGCGCATGGGATTTCCTTGAAGATCGTGTGATGTCGCTGAAGCTGACTTTAGCCTGACAATATGCAACTGTCGCCGCTATCGCTATCGCCTCTCGAGGACACAAGACCCATGACGATGAAACTTCGCAACGGCATCTTTTTGGCCCCCTTCCACCCGATCGACGAAGATCCGACCCTTTGCCTGCAGCGCGACTTCGAGTTGATCGAGCATTTGGACAGGCTCGGTTACGAGGAAGCGTGGGTCGGCGAGCATCATTCGGCGGGCTTTGAAATCATCGCCTCGCCTGAGGTGTTCATCGCGGCGGCGGCGGAGCGGACGAAGCGCATCAAACTCGGCACCGGCGTCGTTTCGCTTCCCTATCACTCGCCGCTCACCACGGCCAATCGCATCATTCAGCTCGACCATCAGACGCGCGGGCGGGTGATGTTCGGCGTCGGCCCCGGCCTCTTGCCGTCGGACGCCTTCCAGCTCGGTATCGATCCATCAACGCAGCGCGACCGCATGGCCGAAGGCATCGAGGTGATCTTGAAGCTTTTCGCCGGCGAGCGCGTGACGAAGAAGACCGATTGGTTCAACCTGGTCAACGCGACCTGCCAACTGCGCCCCTATACCTGGCCGCATCCGGAGATCTGCGTCGCCTCGAGCGTTACGCCTTCCGGCGGAAAGCTGGCCGGGCGGCACGGCTTCGGAATGCTATGTGTCGCGGCGACGCAAATGGGCGGCTACGACGCGCTCGGCATCAACTGGAAGGTCGCGAACGACACGGCGCAAGAGAACGGTCGCAAAATGGATGCCGAACGCCTGCGCCTCGTAGGCCCTACACACATCGCAGAGACGCGCGAACAGGCGTTCAAGAACCTCGAGTTCGGCTTCAAGAAGTGGCAAACCTATTTCAACAGCATCAATCCGGCGGGTCAGTTGCAGCCGGAAATGCAAACGCCGCAGAACTTGGTCGAACAAGGGGTCATCGTCGTCGGCACGCCAGACGATGCGATCGCCCAAATCCGTCGGCTGCAGGCCAAGCAAGGCGAGTTCGGCTGCTTCCTGCAGCTCGCGCACAACTGGGCGACGTTCGAAGCGACGAAGCACTCCTACGATCTGTGGCAGCGTTACGTGACGCCGGTGATCAACGGTGCGAACAAGGGACGCGAGGAAGCCTTCGCCTGGGCGACGGACAAGGATCGCGCCGCGACCTTCATCGGCGCCGCGACGAACGCGGCGCTCTCCACCATCCAAAAGCATCACGCCGATCAGGCAGCGAAAGAGAAGAAATCGGCGGCGGAATAGTTTCGCCATGAGTGCGATGCTGGCCTATCACGGGGGGTGCCATTGCGGCGCCCTCCGCATCACATTCGAAAGCGCGCGGGCGCCCGCCGAGCTTCAGCGGCGCGCCTGCCAGTGCTCGTTCTGTCGCTCGCATGGCGCGGTCACGATGAGCGATCCGGACGGAGCGATGCGCATCGACGCCAAAGCCGACGCGCTCGTGCGTTACCAGTTCGGCCTCAAGACCGCGGACTTTTTGATCTGCGCACAGTGTGGCGTCTATCTTGCCGCGATCTGTCTCGAAGACAACGACGGGTGGGCGATCGTCAACGTCAACGCCTTGCATGAGCGTGAGGCCTTCTCGGCGCCCATCGACGCGATCAGCTACGACGGCGAGGCACCGGGGTCACGCGGCGCGCGGCGCAAGACGCGGTGGACGCCGTTGCATGCGTTCAACGTCGCGTGAGCCTCGTGTAAACATCGGGGTCGTGGCGTTCCATCACGCGGGGCGGGTTGGCGAGCGGCGTGAAGCCGAATTGCGCGTAGAGGCTGTGCGCATCGCGCGTCATCAACAGCCAGCGGCGCAGCCCCTGAAGCTCCGGATGGGCAATGATTGCTTCCATCAACCGCTTCGACAGGCCCCGGCCGCGATGTTCGGCAAGCACGAACACGTCGGCCAGATAGGCGAAGGTCGCGCGATCCGTGACCAGGCGCGCGAAGCCCACTTGGCTGAAGTCTGGCGCGTAGACGCCGAAGCACAGCGAGTTTTCGACTGCGCGCTCGACCGTCGCGCGCGGCACGCCGGGTGACCAGTAAGCCTCCTCGCTCAAATAGCGATGGACGACGTCGAGATCGAGGCGCGCGGGATCGGTCGAAATCTCATACGTCATCGGACCAACCTTCCGCGGCGACGGCATGGAGGAAACGCGGCTCGCCATCGCCGAGCACGACAGCACTCAATCTCCCGGCAAAGAAGACGCCGGAATCGACGTTGATGCGGTTTGCCTTGATCTCGGGCCAGCCCGTGCCGTTGGGCGTGTGGCCGTGTACGACGATAAAGCCGTGGTCGCCCTCGTGATTCAGAAATTCGTCGCGGATCCAGATCAACGCGCGTTCGGGCTGATCGGCGAGGGCGCGGCCGGGGATGATGCCGGCATGGACGAAAAGATATTTCTTGCCGCCGGTTTCGAACGTCTTGGTCAATGGCAGTTCGCTCATCCAATAAATGTCGGCGGCCAAATCGTCATCGTAGCCGAGATAGCTCTCGAACGTCCGGTCCTGGCCGATGTCGGCGCCGACATCGAGACCGGGCTCCCTGATACAGTCAACGAGAAGCTGTTCGTGATTGCCCTTGAGGAAGGTCAAAGAGAATCCCGGTTGCCAGCCGCGCAAGCGGGCGATGACGCCGCGCGAGTCCGGACCGCGGTCGACATAGTCGCCGACGAAGACAATTTCGATCGGCCGGCCTTGATACTTCGCGGCGTCGCGCTCGATCTGTTCCAGCAGATCGTCGAGCAGGTCGACGTAACCGTGAATATCGCCGACGGCGTAGATGACGGGGTCAGCGTTCGCCATATGTCATACGCGCAACGCCGCGAGGCAATGCGCCTCCTCGAGCGCTGGATCAACGCGAAGCTTGGTGTTTGGCGACAGCCGCGCGTAAGCGGTGCGCAATTCGACGAGGCATTTCATCTGATATTTGAACGCGCCTTGGGTATACGGCATGCCAAGCGCTTCGAAGGAAAATGTCTCCTTTCCGCTTTGCGCCGCTGCTGCGTTCGCCGCGAGGAACGGGAAATAGACATCGCCCGCCAGTCCGAGCAGGCCTTTGACCGCAGGCGACAATGGCGTGAATGGATCGCGCCATTCGCCGTCGATGCCCGACGCGTCGTCGAGATTCATCAACCAGCGAAAGACGAAGGGAAACTCGGCGCGCATCATGTCGGCCGGCGTCGGATCGACGGCAAGCTGCGAGAGTTGCCCCATCCAGCCGAAGTCAGCGAGCGACGGCCTCGTGCCGAAGAGATATGGCTCCTCGGTCACATGTCGTTCGAGCAACCCCAAGATCCGTTTCGTCGTCGTCTCGATCAAAGGCGCGTTTTCTTGCGTGCAGCCGACGAGCGCCATGCGCCCGACCTGGCGATCGCGGAACATGCGTGCGGCATCTTTGACCGCGGCGAGACCTGAGCCCGAAAGGCGGTCGAACGACAGCCACTCGCTCATTTGGACCTGATCGCGCTCGCGAAGCCAGCGATAGAGAAACATCGCCTTGGTGCCCCACTCATCGGCGAAGTCTTCGAGCAGATAAGCAAGAAAGGCCTGCGCCTCGTCGTCGGGAACGATCGAGCGCTGGCCCGGATGGCGCTTCTCAAGCTCAAAGACGAGTGGCGTCGAGTCGTTCATCCACGTTCCATCGGGAAAGCGGAAGACGGGAATGACCGGCGCTTTGACGTGCGAAAAGATGAGCGGGGAGTCTTTGCGCATCTGATGCCAAACATGCGGCAAGCGGCGATAGCGCAGCACCGCGCGCATCTTCATCGAATAGGGCGAACCCAAACCGCCATAGATATCGTAGCGCTCGATCATCTCAGCGCTGCACAATCTTCTGCGCGTTCTCAACGACGCGCTTGGCGCCCTCGCCATCACCGCGACGAAGGGCATCGAGATCGACCGGCACTTTGATGCCACGCTGAACGGCGGGACGCTCTTCGATCACCTTGATCCAGCGCTGAACGTGATTGAGTCCGTCGATGGAAACGCCCGACCATTTGTGGGTTCGCACCCAGCAGTAATTCGCGATATCGGCGATCGAATAGTCGCCGGCGAGATACTCATGATCCTTGAGCTGGCGGTCGAGCACCGTGATCAGTCGCTTCGATTCATGCTGATAGCGATCGATCGCCGGCTGATATTTCTCGTTCCAATAGCGGAAGAAAACGTTCGCCTGCCCCATCATCGGACCGATGCCGCCCATTTGAAACATGAGCCATTGAATGACGCGACTGCGGCTTTTCACGTCTTTCGGCATCAAGCGTCCGGTCTTCTCGGCGAGGTAAATCATGATTGCGCCGGATTCGAAGACCGGAAAATCACCAACCTCACGATCGACGATCGCCGGAATGCGGCCATTCGGATTGATCGCCAAGAACCAAGGCTCTTTCTGCTCCTGCTTGGAAAGTTCGATGGCCCTGACCTGATATGCCAAACCAAGCTCTTCAAGCGTGACCGAGGCCTTCCAGCCGTTGGGTGTGGCCGATGTGTAGAGGTCGATCATGACGATGTCCCGGCGAATAGCGTGGGGCGGAGCGTAGCCGGTCAAGCCGGCGCTGTCATCCAAGCACCGACCAACGGCACCGACTGTTTGCGCGGTGGATCGATGGCAACGCGCGGGCCGCGATCGGGGGATCTTGCCCCTCGCCCTTCCACCTTCTGGAAGGGAGAGGGGATGGGGTGAGGGATGGCTGATATGCCGTACACGGACGATTGTCGGCTTGCGGAAGACAGTGTGCGTTTACTCGGTTGGCGACTTCGCGCCGACGCCTTCCCTCACCCCGGACCCCTCTCCCTTCCGATTCCGGACGGGCGAGGGGACTTGAGGTCAATGGCAAATCGATCCAATTGACGACGACGCAACTAAAATCGCACTTCGCCGGCCATGATGCGGTCGAAGAGTTCGGCGGTCAGATTCACGTAGTGACCGTCGACCGGGTCGAGGAAATAAAGCTGCTCCTTGATCAACTTCGGATCGAAGCCCTCTTTCACCAACTCGATCTTGCGATGCTTGAACGTGCCGGTGACTTCGATCTCGCCTTGCAGGCGCAAGAAGATCGGCCGCGCGTAGGTCGGCAAATTCTTCTCGACATGCGCCTTGAATTTCGCCAGGTCGAGCGCGGCTTCGACAACGAGCGACGCCATGCCGGCGCGCCCGTCCGCGCCCGGCACTTTCACGCCATAAATGTTCGCTTCCTTGATGCCGGGAAACACCGAGATCGCTTCGGCGACCTCGCTCGTCGCGACGTTTTCACCTTTCCAGCGAAAGGTGTCGCCAATGCGGTCGATGAAAAAGAAATAGCCCGCCTTGTCGCGCTTCAGGAGATCGCCGGTGCGAAACCAGGCATCCCCCTTGGCGAACACGTCGCGCAAGATTTTCTTCTCGGTCTCGATGCCTTTGCTGTAGCCCTCGAAGCGCCCGCGCTCGGGATCGATGAGGCCGATCGCCTCGCCGACTTCGCCGGGCTTGCATTCGACGCAAAAACCGTCGCCCCCGCGCACTGGTTGCTCGCGCTCGACGTCGAAGAGGACGAGGCGCGTCGGCAAGATGTTGCGCAGATAGCGTGGAATGCGGCCGATCGCGCCAACTTTGCCATCGACATTGACGAGCGCGACGTTGCCTTCGGTCGCACCATAGAACTCGATGATTTTCGGGATGCGGAAGCGCGCCTTGAAGCCGGGCCAGATCTCGGGACGCAAGCCGTTGCCCATGACGACGCGCAATTGGTGCTTGCGCTCGAGCTTGTGCGGCGGCGCGTTCAATAAGTAGCGACAGAGTTCGCCGATATATTCGAACTGGGTGGCGCCGTATTTGGCGCAATCGTCCCAAAACTGGGTCGCGGAAAACCGGCGGCGAATGATGACGGAGCCGCCACTCGTGAGGGTCGAACCTATGGCGCAAACACCGCCGGCCGAATGATAGAGCGGCAGGACGACGTACATGCGGTCGCGCTCTGTCGATTTCATCGCCGCGGCGAAACTGTGCATCATGTTCTGGATGCGCAGATGACTCATGTTTGCCGCTTTGGGCAGGCCCGTCGTCCCGCTCGTATAGATGTAAAAGCACTTGTCGCCGGCCACCATCCCTGCGCGCACGTCCTTCGGCAGGGAATCGGTCGATTGGGCGGCCAGCGCGGCGTCGAGATCTTCCGAACCCTGAACCGCTCCACCCGTCGTCCAAACTTTGATCGGCGCGGCGAGGTCGTCGAGACAGGTGGCGAAATTGTCCGCGACCTCGGCTCCTAAGATTAGATGCTTGGCTTCGGCGACGGCGATCGAATGGGCGAGCGCCTTCTCCTTCAGGTTGGCGTTGATGAGGGCGGCGACGACTCCGATTTTGACGAGGCCCGTCCAGGCGAAAAGATACTCGGGCCGATTTTCCATCAGGAGGGCAACGACATCCCCTCTCTTCAACCCTTGCGCTTGTGCCCAGCGGGCATAGCGGTTCGCAGCGCCGTCGTACTCGCCATAGGTGTAGCGTTTGTCCTCGAAATAGATCGCGACGTTGTCGGGGCGCTCGCGGGCCCAGCGCTCGATGATATCGGCGACCGTATTGGGGCTGTCGGCCTTTAGCTTGCCCACGCGACGCAACAGTCGCCGCATGCTGCCAAGGATGCGGAATTCGCGCGCAACGGGCTCTAGAAGCTGCAAGGTTTTCCCCTTGGATGGGCCATCGCATTTAGGCCATAGAGGTGCGCCCGCCATGGGTCAAGCAAGGGCCAAGCGCGCATGGGGACGATGCAACAAGCAGCAGAAGAATTGGACCTGACCGGCCTTAAATGCCCGTTGCCGGCGCTGATGACGGCAAAGGCCCTTCGAAGGCTTGCACCCGGAACGCTGCTCGCCGTGACCGTCAGTGATCCCTTGGCACCGCTCGACATCAAGTTCTTGTGCGAGCGCGAGGGACACGACTTTCTGGAGCAGACGAAGATCGAAGCGGTTACGCGAATTCTGCTGCGATGCCGCCAACCTGAGAATTCTAACCGAGTTTGAAAAGAGGCGGGGCCCATTGGACATTCGTCCAACAGACCCCGATCGATACCGACTTTGCGGGCGGCTTAGCCGAAAAGGGCTACTGTCTGTCCGGCCATCAAGAACATCGCGCCGGCATAAAGCGCGACTGCAACGGCTGACCACTGAAACAACGTCGTAAGCGTATTCATGACCTTGGTCTCTCTTTGCTGCGCCGCAGTTCGCGGCTGATGTCTGTTCGAATTGGGATGGCCTAAACGAGGGTCGCCAGGGCCTGAGCGCTCGTCGCGAAGCTGATCGCGGCATAGACGGCAACCGCCACTGCGCTCCATTCGATCATCGTCGTCAGGGTTCTCATGGTTCTCTCCTCTTCAAGGCGCTGTCTTTCGCGGGGGCGACGGGCAGCTCATTTCTTTGTTCGCCACTAGTATGTATCTCATACTATGAGTAATTCAACTGCATTCTGTGCATACCACCCCTGCAAAGAATGCACGTCTCGGGTTCTTGAACCTGAAACCACCTGCAATACCAATGTGTTAAGTCGCCATTCAGCATTGCTGAATTTTTCCTTGGATCACGAACGCTCGATCTTATATAACTAACTGGTCAGTTATTAAATTAACCACATGACACAAACCGCAGTCCAACGTTGGCGTCGACGCAAAGAGGCAAGACCCGCCGAGCTTCTCGACGCGGCCCTCGACGTGTTTTTCGAAAAGGGATTTTCAGCGGCGCGGCTGGAAGACATCGCGGCGCGCGCGGGCGTCAGCAAAGGTACCGTCTATCTCTACTTCAGCAGCAAGGAAGACGTGTTCGATGCGCTGGTCCGAGCAATACCGCAGGCCAATATCGAGCAGGTGCGCGCGCTCGCCGGCGACCCGACAATTCCGGCCGACCAACTTCTGGGCCGCGTGCTGCGCTTCATCGGCGGATTGATCCGCGATCCGCGCATGATCAAGTTTCCGCGGCTCATCGTGGGCGAGGCCGGCAACTTTCCGAAGCTCGCGGAGACCTATAAGCGCGAAGTGATCTCGCGCGGCTCGGCAATCCTGACGCGCATCATCGAACGCGGGATCGAAGAGGGCCGACTGCGCCCCGTCGATCCGCAGCATGCCGCCTACGCGGCGATCGCACCCCTGCTCTTCACCGCCATCTGGCGCACGACCTTCGAACAATTCGACGCGACGCCGCTCGATGCAGACGCCTTCATCGAACAGCACATCGAGACATTCCTGCGTGGTCTCTCGACCGAGGCTCGGCCATGAGATTGCGTCATCTCATCGTGGCAATGGCCGTCGTTGCCCTGGCGGCGTGCGAAAACCAACAACCGAATACGATCACGGGCTACACCGAGGGCGACTACGTCTATGTCGCCGCTCCCGACGGCGGGTGGGTCACTGAGGTCCTGGTCAAACGCGGCTCGCAGGTGAAAGCCGGCGACTCGCTTTTCACGCTCGACGCCGATGCCCAACTGGCTCAACGCAATCAGGCGGCGGCGCAAGCCGCTCAGGCTCAAGCCCAACTCGCCGACCTGCAAAAACCGCGTCGGCCGGACGAGATCGCGGCCCTTGAAGCGATGCTCAAGCAAGCCCAGTCCAATCTGGAGTTCGCCCAGGGCGATTTCGAGCGCACGAATGATCTGCATGCGCGCGGATTTGCCAGCCAACAATTGCTCGACTCCAAACGATCGGCGCGCGATAGCGGCGCGGCGCAGGTCAAACAGGCCGCGGCCAATCTCGATCTCGCCCGCAAAGGTTCGCGGCCCGACGAAATCGCAGCCGCTATGGCAAACGTCGCCGCGACGAAGGCGGCATTGGCGCGGACCGAATACGCGCTGCAACAGCGCCGCGTCACCGCCAAGGTTGCCGCGCGCGTCGAAGACACATTAAGGCGCACGGGCGAATTCGTACCGCCGGGCGGCGCGGTCATATCGCTCTTGCCGCCCAGCAACATCAAAGTCCGCTTCTTTGTGCCGGAAGCCGCGCGCGCGAAATTGTCCGTTGGGCAAGAAATCAGAGTCGCTTGCGATGGTTGCGGCGCGAATCTGAGCGCCAAAGTGACGTTCGTCGCGGCGAGCGCCGAGTATACGCCTCCGGTCATCTATAGCGTCGGCTCGCGCGAGAAGCTGGTGTGGCTGGTGGAAGCGGCGCCGGAAGGCGGCACGGTCCGCCTCAGCCCCGGCCAACCCGTAGACGTCACATTGCCATGACTTGCGAACTCTTAAGCGATCTCTCCGGGCCATGAGCGGCGGTCTCGCCATCGACGTTTCCGGGCTGACAAAAAAATTCGGCTCGCGCACGGTCGTCAAGGATTTCAGCATCCAAGTGCCGAAAGGTCAGGTCTGGGGATTTCTCGGCCCTAACGGCAGCGGCAAGACAACAACAATCCGCATGTTGTGCGGCCTGCTCGTGCCGGATAGCGGCCGAGGCAAGTGCCTCGGCTACGACATCCGGACCGAATCCGCGGCGATCAAACGCAACGTCGGCTACATGACGCAGCGCTTCTCGTTCTACGAGGACCTTTCGATCCGCGAGAATCTCGATTTCGTCGCGCGCATCTACGAGATGAAGGATCGCGGCGAGGCGGTCGACAAAGCCATCGCGCAACTCGGATTGACCAAGCGGCAGGGGCAGTTGGCAGGCCAGCTTTCCGGCGGATGGAAGCAACGATTGGCCCTGGCGGCCTGCATCCTCCATCGCCCGCAGCTGTTGCTGCTCGACGAGCCGACGGCGGGCGTCGATCCGCAGGCGCGGCGCGAGTTCTGGGAAGAGATCCACATGCTGGCGGCCCAAGGGCTGACGGTGCTGGTCTCGACCCACTACATGGACGAAGCCGAACGCTGCGACCGCATCGTCTATCTTGCTTACGGCACCATCCTCGCGCGCGGCACGGTCGACGAGGTCATTGCAAATTCAAAGCTCTACACCTGGATCGTGACCGGCGGGGAGGTTCGCGATCTGGCACGCGAGCTACACGACAAGCCTGGGATCGAACAGGTCTCGGTCTTCGGCATCACACTGCACATCAGCGGCACAGACGACGCGAAGCTGGAAAAAGCAATCGAGCCTTATCGAAATCGACCGGGCTTCACGTGGACGAAGTCGCACCCAAGCCTCGAGGACGTCTTCATCCATTTGATGGGGCCGTTTCGCGAACAGGTCACAGGCTAGCGCCATGCTCGGCATCTCGTTCGGCCGGATTGCCGCCGTCTTCGTCAAAGAGCTGATCCAGATGCGACGCGACCGGCTAACCTTCGCGATGATCATCGGCATTCCAATCGTGCAGCTCGTGCTCTTCGGCTATGCGATCAATTCCGACCCCAAGCATCTGCCCACCGCTTTGAACGTGCAGGATAATTCGGTGTTTACCCGCTCGCTAACCGCAGCGATACAGAACACCGGCTATTTTCGCATCACCAACATCGTGCATAGCGAAGGCGAGGGCGAGAAGTTGCTGGCAAGCGGCGGCGTCGCATTCTTGTTGACCGTGCCGCCGCAATTCTCGCGCGCACTGGCTCGCGGCGACAAGCCGTCGCTGCTCATCGAAGCGGATGCGAGTGACCCTTCGGCCGCCGCGAACGCAATGGCCGCGATCTCTCAACTGCCGGCAACAGTCTTCAACAACGACTTGAAGGGCGCGCTGCGACCACTTCAGGCGACGGCGGCGCCGTTCAACGTCGTGGTTCACCGCCGTTACAATCCGGAGGGCATCACCTCTTACAACGTCGTCCCCGGACTCATCGGCGTGATTTTGACGATGACCATGGTCTTGATCACCGCGCTTGCGGTGACGCGCGAGGTCGAGCGCGGGACCATGGAAAACCTGCTGGCGATGCCGCTCCAGCCGTTCGAAGTGATGATCGGCAAGATCGCGCCCTATATCGTGATGGGCTACATCCAGGTCACCGTCGTGATTGTCGCGGCGCTGCTCCTCTTCGGCGTGCCGATGCTCGGCTCGTTCTTCGATCTCTCCGTTGCGCTGGCGATCTTCATCGCAGCCAATTTGTCGGTCGGCTTCACAATCTCAACCATCGCGCAGAACCAACTGCAAGCGATGCAAATGACGTTCTTCTTCTTCCTGCCGTCGATCCTGCTCTCGGGATTCATGTTCCCGTTCAGAGGTATGCCGGCCTGGGCGCAAGTCATCGGCGAGGTCCTGCCGAACACTCACTTCATGAGGATCGTGCGCGGCATCATGCTGAAGGGCAGCGGCCTTGCCGACCTCTTCGGCGACATTTGGCCGTTGCTCATCTTCATGGTCGCGGTCATGGCCCTCGCGCTCGTGCGATACCGCCGCACGCTAGACTAGGGCCATTAACTCCTAGGCAATCATGTCTGCCGATCGCTAAGGGCCGAACGGCTCGATACGGACAATTTGATGCAAATTCCCGCCAAGCGCTGAAGTGGCCTGAAATGGGCCTGTGTCAGGTTAATCGCCGCGCGCAGGCTCAACTGCGCCGGGGATATGATCATGCAGGCGTATTGGCTCAGTCGAAACATAGCGGCACTGGCGCTCGTGTTCTCGCTGGCGGCTTGCGCCGACTTCGACGATCCGGGACCGGTTGCGACGCACGCCTCCGGCGCCTACCCGCGCATCGACTCAAGCGGGCCCAGACAACAATGCGTGCCCTATGCCCGCAATCGTTCCGGCATCGGGATCTGGGGCGACGCATGGACCTGGTGGGCAAAGGCCGCCGGGCGCTTCGAGCGTTCGCATCAACCGGCGACCGGCGCGGTGATGGTGATGATCGGTTACGGGGGCGACGATCATGGACATGTCGCCGTCGTGCGGCGCGTCCTGAACGGCCGCGAGATCGTCGTCGACCACGCCAACTGGCTCAATCACGGCGAAGTCAGCCTCGACAATCCCGTCATGGACGTTTCCGACGACAATGATTGGTCGGAAGTGCGCGTCTGGTACACGCCCGGGCACCACTATGGCGGTCGCGTCTACCGTGTTGCCGGTTTCATCCTGCGGTCCGGCCCAGAAGAGCGAGTCGCCTCGCGGTAGCGGGCAGGACACTTAACTCAACAACTTTGCGTTGCAACCTCAAGATCATGGGGTCAGTGCGCATTCAAATACGACCCGTTGCGGCAATTCTTGGTTGCAGTGTAGAGCTGAATTGACAAGTCGATTTTGACCCGGCAGGAAGCCCCCTCGAATTAACGTTCGATTAACCAAATCGGCGTTGATTGGGTAAACGGAAGTTAAGGGGCTGAACATTGGCGACGACTCATCGCGCGTCTATTGTCTCGATCCTCGCTGTGGGCGTTAGTCTCAGCGGTTGTGCAGACATTTCTTTCGGGAGTCTCGGAACTACTCAAGAGCATTCATTCGCGGAAGCCGGCGACCCGGCACCCGCTGACGTTTCGGTGGCGGCCGCCGCTGAAGGGCCGCCCGCCATCCGGGGCCGGATCGAGGAGCCGGAGACGAAGCTCTCAGGCCTCGACGACCGGCAAAGCCTCGCTTCGCCCAGAACGAAGCCGGAAGAAATCCAACTGACGGCCAGGCTCAACCCGCACGTGGTCAGCGACGGGCGCCATCTGCAATGCGTACCCTTCGTTCGCGAGGCAACCGGCATCGACATCCGGGGCAACGCCAACCGGTGGTGGGACTTGGCCAAAGGCCACTACGAGCGCTCGCGCCAGCCCGAGGAAGGCGCGATCCTCGTCATGCGCGGCTGGCGCACCGACCGCCACGGCCACGTCGCCGTCGTCAAAGAGATCCTCGACGACCGGACCATTGTGATCGACCACGCCAATTGGCTCAACGACGGCAAGATTTACGTCAACGCGCCGGTCCGCGACGAGTCGCCGAAGAACGATTGGAGCAAGGTGCGGGTCTGGTACACGCCGGGTGAGCAATGGGGTCACCGCATCTACGCGGCGAAGGGCTTTATTTATCCGACCGAGAACGCGGCGCAGAACGGCCCCGGCCCAGTTCTCGCACTTAGCCGATAAGCCAAGACGACTAGAGCGAAATCATTTCAATCCGAAAACGATCTCGCTCCAGGTTTTCTTGTTTGACCGTGATCTTTTCCGAAAACCGGTTCCACTTTTCGGGATCACGCTCTAGGCGGCAGCCGCACCGCGACTGACCCGGACTTCGATCGCACGGACGGCTTCTTGGAACTTGGCGCTAAGCGCGGTCACGGCCCCCTCACCGGCGGTCAGGGAAATTGTCTCCGTGGACAATTCGAGCGCAAAAGCCGCCTCGCCCAACGTCTTGGCGCCCAAGAGTTTTGCCGCGCCCTTCAGCGAGTGGGCGCGGCGGCGCAACTCAGCGCGGTTGGCGTTTGCCAGATCGACACGCATGGCGGCAAGTTCACGAGCTTGGGCCGCAATAAAACTGCGTGCCAATTTCTCAACGGATGCCCAGGGCATATCGGCTTCGAGATTGGCCCAGATTTGGGGATCGAGAACGCCGCCTTCGTTGTGCACCAACGCCGATGGCGCGGCTATTCTGGCCGGCAGAGGCGCAGTTGCCGCTCCGTCGGGACGCAGGAACCGGGCGAGCGCCGCTTCAAGTGCGGCGCGACGGATCGGCTTTGTCAGGTGCTCATTCATGCCCGCCGCCCGACAGCGTTCCGCATCTTCGACGAACGCGTTTGCGGTCAAGGCAAGAATCGGTTTGCGCTGGTTAGGCCCCGGCGCGCGACGAATGTGGCGCGTCGCCTCGAGCCCGTCCATCTCCGGCATCTGCATATCCATGAGGATGAGATCGAAGGTGTCCGCCGCTGCCGCTCGAACAGCCTCAAGTCCGGTTCGCGCCGTCACGACCTCGCAGCCCAACTGTTTGAGCATGGTCGAGGCGGCAAACAGATTGGTGTCGTTGTCCTCAACAAGGAGGATCTTGGAGCCCTCAAGCAACGAGAGGCGTTTCTCGATCGTCCGGGCCGGGTCGTGATTGGGATTGAGGACGGCCGCCAAGGCGTCAAGCAACGCGCCCTGCATGAGAGGTTTGAACAGAACGGCATCGAATTGGTACCCTGCCCCCGCCGAAACGATGACGCCGTGACTGATTGAGGAGCAGAGGATCAGTTTAAGGCCATCCGCCCCCGGCAACCTCCGCAACGCCTCGGCGACTTCATGCCCCGTTTGACCCGGCATGTGACGATCGAGCAGGACGATGTCGAAGGGTTTTCCTTGGGCGCCGGCGTCACGAACGGCGGCGCAAGCCTCGCGCCCGTCGGCCGCCGTGGCGACAACCATGTTCCAACGAGACAAGCGTCGCTCAAGAATTTCACGGTTCAGCGCAAGATCATCGACGATGAGCACGCGTTTGCCCTCAAGCAGCGCCTCGCCGCAATGCGATTCGATCGAAGGCGCGACAGGCAGCCTGATTTCGACGCGAAATGCGGAACCTCTGCCCGGGGAGCTTGTCGCCTCGATCTTGCCGGCCATCGCCTGAACGAGTTCTCGGCAAATCGCTAGACCGAGGCCTGTCCCGCCAAAGCGTCGCGTAATCGATTCGTCCGCTTGCGAGAATTTCTGGAAGAGGTGGGAGACTTGCACCTGATCCATGCCGATGCCGCTGTCGCGCACGGTGAGTGCCAACGTTGTGCCATCTGCGTCCGCGTCAACGACACGGGCTTCAACGGCGACCACGCCGCGTTCGGTGAATTTGACAGCGTTGCCGATCAGATTCAGCAGAACTTGGCGTAACCTCGTCGGATCACCGCGATAAGCGCCTTCCGCCTCCGGCGACATATCGATGCATAGCTCGAGACCCTTGCCATGCGCACGCGCAGCGAAGGTCTGCGCCGCCGTCTCGACAACTTGCAGAAGGTCGAACGGCACGCTCTCCAAGGTGAGCGAATTCGCCTCAAGCTTAGAAATGTCGAGAATATTGCCGATAACCTGCAGCAATTGGTCGGCGGAGGCCCTTGCGGTTTCGGCCTGCACCTTCTGCTCGTGCGTTAGGCTGCTGTCGAGCAGGATGTCGATCATGCCGATGACGCCGTTGAGCGGCGTGCGGATCTCGTGACTCGTATTGGCAAGGAACGCGGACTTGGCCGCACTCGCTTGCTCGGCGGCGAGCTTGGCGCCTTCGAGAGCCTTGTGGGCGGCCTCAACCTGCGCGATCTGCTCTTGCAATTCGCCCTTGTGACGCTCGAGATCGGCGACGTATTGCGTCCGCTCGGCTTCGGCCTTGCGCCACAACCGGCCGGACGAGCGCGCGAACACAAAGCTCGCGATCACCAACATAACGATCAACGCGAAGACGAAGAGTTCCGACGTCTGAATGTAATTTGCGGTCTGATGGACGTCGGAGATGTCCGTTGATTGGTCGGAAATGATCAGCTGCATGACGCGACCGACCTTCTGGTTCACGCCAGAATAGCCGCGATCGACCTCGACCATTTCTCGTGCCGCATCCTCGTGGCGGCCGGTGCCGTAAAAATCGAGCACGACGTGGGTGTGTAGAGCGATCTCCGAGCCAAGGGCATCGGTATCACGCAACAACTGCGCAATCGTCTTGTCGGTGGATCGCGCGAAAGTCGCGACATCGCCTCGGGCGGTGGAAGAATCGCCATTCTCGTCGAAACTTTGCGTGGCTTTGGCCAACGCGACGCCGAACTCCGCTTCCGCCGACGCGAGACGACGCCGTTCCAAGGCGACATCCTGGCTTTCGAAGATGCTGTTGGCCGGGATGTCGAGCTTCTCGACCGAATCGCGCAGCGCCGACAGATTGGCGATGCGCTCGTTCCAAAGGGCGCTCTGGGCTTGGCGCGCGTTGAGCAACTGGAGGGTAACTTGACTCATCGACAGCGCGCCAACCGCCGTGAGGATGTTCAGAATCGCGAGGACGCCGAACAAACGACCAAGGCGCTTGCTGTGCGAGGATGGCGATGCGGTTTGCTTTGCGCCGAGCGTCGTGGCGATGGGCGAGGCAGTGGCGCTCATAAGTTTCTTGGACCCGGGTTGAACAGTCGATGTCGCTTAGGCGGCGCTCTCACCGCGTTTGAGAACCGCGGCGGCAAGCAAGGCGTCAACCTTTTGACGCAGAGCCATCGGGCGAAACGGCTTTTGGATCACATCGTCCGCGCCAAACGCCGATGCCGCAATCAGAAGAGGATCCTTGAGCGAGGCGAGTCCCGCCGTCATCGCCAGGACGGCGATCGGATTTTCAGCGCGGCGAACGTCTTTGATCAGCTCAAGGCCATCCTTGCCAGGCATGACAAGATCGGTGACGAGGACGTCGACGGCGTTCGCCGCAATTACCCTTAGAGCCTCATCGCCGTTCGTCGCGAATAGGATGTTGTGACCACTCTCGGTGAAAGCGGCGCCCGCAATCTCGCGATAGAGTTCGTCGTCGTCGCAGATCAAGATTGCGGCCATTTCGCTCCCCGGCGATCAGAGCCCGGCGCGCCGCCTGCGCGCCTTTGATGCCTGTTTCGTTGTCATTGTTACGGGGAATGTGCCAAGGAGCGGTTAAGGAGCGAGCAACCTTGCCGCGTTTCAATGATTTACGATCCGTGAACGGAGCAATTCGGCGCGACCCGCAGTCGCTGTGGTCGCATCGCGACTTTCTGCGTTTATGGACCGCACAAGGGGTCAGCGCCCTCGGTAGCCGCCTTACGCGTACCGTGCTGCCGATTGTTGCGGTCAAAAGTTTGGGCGCGTCGCCGTTTGACCTGTCGATTCTTGGCGCTTTGAGCGTCGCACCGGGGGTGGCCGTCGGCCTCTTGGCCAGCGGTATGATCGACCGCACGTCGAAACAGCGTGCGCTGATCGCGATGGATCTGACGCGAGCCGCCCTGCTTTTGATTCTCCCGGCTGCGGCACTGCTCGGACTCTTGGCGATTTGGCAATTGTGGTTGGTCGCGGCGCTGACGGGAGCGGCAACCATGGCGTTTCGCATGGCAGACACGGCCTATCTGCCGCGCCTTGTCGATCCCGATCAAATTCTTGAAGGGAATGCAAAGCTTCAAACGACTGAGGCGATCGCCGAGATTGGCGGACCGGCCGCCGCCGGCATTCTCATTCAAATGATCACTGCACCTGCGGCGATTATGATCGATGCGCTGTCGTTTGTGTGGTCGGCTTGTTGGCTGTCGCGCATCCGTGCAGAGGAGGAGCCAAACACCGAAGAAGCCCCTCGGCACCCTCTCGCCGATATCGTCACCGGTTGGCGTGCCTGTTTTGCGCGCCCGCTAATGCGTCTTCTGCTGTTGGCACAAATGCTCTGGCTTGTGTTCGGCGGATTTTTCATGGCCCTCTATATGATTTTTTTATTGCGCGAGCTCGCGCTCGGCGAGGCCGTTGTCGGCGTGATCATCGGCGCGGGAGGCGTCGGCGCGTTGTGGGGCGTGTTGATTGTGGGACCAATCAGCCGACAACTCGGCTACGGTCCGGCACTCGTCATCTGCATCGGCGGATGGATTGCGGCGACGGCATGCGTGCCTCTGGCGCAGGGTGCGGGCGCTCTGACTCTGCCGTTGCTCTTTGCGCAGCAACTCCTGGGGGATGGGTTCCTGGCGGCATTCCTGATCCTGCAAGTCAGTATGCAACAAGCGCTGCTGCCGCAGGAGATTCAAGCGCGCGTGGCAGCAGTCTTTCATATCGCTGAAGGCATCGCTCTGCCGGCGGGCGCCTTCATTGCGGTATCGCTGGCGAACGTGTTTGGCATCGCGCACACGTTGTGGATAGCGGTTGGCGGAGGGCTGGCGAGCGTCCTTTTCCTCGGCTTTTCAAAGCTTTGGACGTTCCGTGAGCTGCCCGCCACGGCACTTGCGCGGTGATGCGGCTCACTTGACCTGCCCCATCGGCGAAGCCAAATTGCGGCCGCGTTAAGATTCGTTAAGACACGCGCTCACCGAGGGACAATTCATGTACGGCTACCGTTTCGCGCGGCGCATGGCGCCAGCGCTATTTTTGGCTGTTTTTATCGCCGGTTGCGGCGGCTCGACCAAGCAGCCCGCTGTCGATCCAAAAGTTCTGCAAGAACGACTCGACGCCATCGTCCAGTCCGTAACCGCATCACAGCCGGGCTCCGAATTCACGGCCAAAGCCGACGGGCCGGCCAAAATCGAAACCAAGGATGACGGCACGGTCATCGGCACGTTCCCACGCATTCTCTTCACGGCGAAGGACGGCACGAACGCTTCGCTCGAGTCGGTCGCAATCCGCTTTACACCGGGTGAGGATGGCCAGACGCCGTTCGAAGCAACTGTGCCGAGCACGTTCACCGTCAAGGACAAGAACGGCAAAGTCGTCGGCGAAGCAAAGATCGGCAGCCAAACTCTGAAGGGCGTGTGGGTCGAGAAGCTGCAGACCGTCGACAATCTCGACATGCATCTCAGCAACATCACGATCACCGCTCCGGGCGAACAAGGCACCGGCAAAGTCAGCGAGCTCGCGCTGACGGGCAAATTGCAAGCCAAAGGCGGCGGACTTTATGACGGCAAGTACGATCTCCACGTCACCGGCTTCAACATCGACGATCCCGCGAAGAAAGAAACCTTCAAGATGGCGGCGCTCGCCGTCACATCTTCGATCGCCGGCGCAAAACTCGAAGACTTCGCGAAGGCGGCACTCGAGGCCGGCTACACGCTCAAGAATCCGCAAATCTTCAAGGTGTGGACGGGCGGCACGCTCGACCCGAAGATGATCGCCTTCTTGAAGCGAATGCCGGAATTCTTGGGCACAGTCGACTACACCTATACGGTCGAAGGCATCGAAGCGACGCAAGACGGCAAGACACAATTCACCTTGAAAACGGCGTCGTTCGGCGTGGGTGCCGGAGCCGACGGCGCGGGTACCACGAAGTTGCGTATGACGGCGGGCCTCGGCGGCATGGGAACGAGTGCCGATGCACCCCTTCTGCCGCCGGAAGCCGACGTGCAAGACGCCGCGGTTGAAATCGAAGCGTCGGGTGTTCCGGGGCAACAGCTCTGGAACATCTACATCGATGCGCTGCCTGCCATTCAGGCCGAGGCTGCGCGTGCCGCGACTGCAGGCGCAGGCGGCGCTTCTCAGTCGGGAGGCGACATCGAAAAGGTGACCGGCGAGATGTCGGCCAAGTTCATGCAAGTACTGCAGACGGCGAAGCTGGTGATCGCGCTCGACAAGATGAACTTGCTGACGCCGACGGCGAAGATGACGGGCAAAGGCGGCGCGACCTATCTGCCGGCGCAGCAGATGCTTCCGGTCGGCAAGTTCTCGTTCCGCTTCTCCGGACTCGACGCGCTTGCCAAGGCCATGGAAAAGCGCGGTAAGGGCGATGCGATGGCACAGCAGGTGATGGGCGTCGTCGCGGGAATCCGCGCGATGGGCAAACCCGATCCGGCGTCGGCCGCCAACGATCCGGCCTATCTGATCGACATCGAGATCACCAAAGAGGGCAAGGTGCTGTCGAACGGTCAAGACATGTCGGGCGCCGCGGCGCCCGGCTAAGCTCGACGTCGCCGGAATATCGAAGGGCCCGGTTTCGACCGGGCCCTTTTCCGTTGCGGATCAGGCGGCCGCAGCGCGCTCAAGATCGGCCTTCAGGGTGCGTGGCGCTATCCAATAATGCCACGCGCCCCAGAGACCGAGCACTGAAAAGATGAAAAGCGCATAGCGGACCGAGTCTTTGGCGAAGACCGGATCCAAGAGCTGCGCGAGCGCTCCGACCACGAGCGGTCCCAAGCCCAACCCGATCAAGTTGATGATGAAAAGAAGCAATGCCGCCGCCGTCGAACGCATGCGAATACCGACGAGGTTCTGCACGAGAGCGAAGGTGGGCGCGAGATAGACGCCGCCCATAAGGATGACCACCGTCATCACCCAGAGCACCGTGGTGGTGTCGTTCGTCCAGTAGACAACGAATGAGAACGGCGCGGAAATGAGGACCGCAGCGGTGACAACCCAGGCGCTCCAACCGATGTGGCGCTTGGCCAACATGTCGGCGAGATAACCGCCCATGAACGTGCCGATGCCGGCGACGATCCCCGTCTGCCAGGCGAGGTAATTGGCGACCTGCGGAAGCGTGAGACCGTGCGAATATTGAAGGAAGGCCGCTGTCCACGTCACGCCGCCGTAGCCCACCGCCGTAATCAGCGTCGCTCCGCTGATCGTGTGAACGAGCGATTTTTGCGACCACATAAAGCGCGCAACATCAAAGAGCGAAGGTGCCTTTTCGTCGGTCTTGATCCCACCGTCCACATGACCACGCGCCGGTTCGCGAAGAGCGAACGCGATGTATCCCCCAAGCAGCAGGCCCGGGAGACCCAGGACATAGAACGCGGCGCGCCAGCCAAATGTGCCTCCGACGTGGCCACCGATCATGTTTCCCAGAAAAATACCGAGCGGCACGCCGAGCGCATAAACCGCGAGGGCCGAGCCGCGACGGGCCGCCGAAAAGAGATCGGAAATCATGGAATGAGAAGGCGGACTGCCACCGGCCTCTCCGACTCCAACGCCGACACGTGCGAGCGCCAATTGCCAGAAATCCGCGGCGAAACCACACCAGGTCGTCATGACCGACCAGATCGTCAGAGATGCGACCAGAATCCACTTCCGGCTGGCGCGGTCGGCGAGCATCGCGAGTGGGATGCCCAGTGTTGCGTAGAACAGCGCAAAGGCCGGCCCCGACAAGAACCCAAACGCGAACTTGGTTATCTTGAGATCGGCCATGACCTGGACCGCCAGGACGTTCAAGATCTGACGATCGGCATAATTCGAAATGTAAACGATCAAAAGCAATACGAGCGCGAAATTACGCGCCGATTGCGCGCCGCTGTCGATTGCCGCCGGCGGAGGCGACGCCGGCGCAGCGTCGGACGTGACGGTCATAGGCGGTTTCCCCTCAAGCGCGTTTTTGGTTTGCGTCGAGCATGACGGGCGAGGCCGTTCTTGCCAAGCCTTCGCGGGCGAGACGCGTTTGACCTTGGCCGCTTATTGTGGCTTTCCGCCGCGGACGATGGTGTCCGGCGTCATCCCGCCGATCCAGTAGCTGAGTTCTGCCGGATGATCGATGGGCCAAACGACGAATTCGGCGGCCTTGCCGAGTTCGAGCGTGCCGATCTCGGTTTGGAGTCCGAGCGCTCGCGCGGCGTTGCGCGTCACTCCGGCGAGCGCCTCTTCCGGGGTCAACCGAAACAAGGTCGCTGCCATCGAGAGCATCACCAATAAGGAGCGAGCCGGCGAAGTTCCCGGGTTGCAATCGCTGGCGATGGCAATCGCCACACGGTGGCGGCGCAGGGCTTCGATCGGCGGAAGCGTCGTTTCGCGCAGCGCATAGAACGCGCCCGGCAGGAGCACGGCAACGGTGCCCGCCTCGGCCATTGCGGCGATTCCGGTTTCATTGGCGTATTCGAGGTGATCGGCCGAAAGCGCGCCGTACTTCGCCGCAAGGGCGGCGCCACCGCTGTCGGAGAGCTGATCGGCGTGCAATTTGAGTTTGAAGCCAGCGGCCCTTGCTGCGATGAGGAAGCGCTCTGTCTCTTCGGGCGTGAACGCGATTCCCTCGCAAAACGCGTCGACGGCATCGGCGAGGTGTTCGCTTGCGACTGCGTTCAATAACGGGCCGCAAATGAAGTTGACGGTTGCGCGACGATCTTTCGTTTGCTCGGGTGTCAGCGCATGTAGGCCGAGAAACGTTCTTTGAATGCGCGCGCCCGTTTGTTCGGCGAGGCGCTTGGCGGCGCGCAGCATCTTGCATTCGGTCTCGAGGTCGAGACCGTAACCCGACTTGATCTCGACCGTAGTGACGCCTTCGGCCATCAAAGATTGAAGGCGCGGCAGCGATTGCACGATGAGTTCGTCGACGGTGGCGGCGCGGGTCGCGCGCACAGTCGAGAGGATGCCGCCACCTTGCTTGGCGATTTGCTCGTATGTCGTGCCGTTCAAACGTTTGTCGAACTCATCGGCGCGGTTGCCAGCGAAGACCAGATGGGTGTGGCAATCGATCAGGCCAGGCGTAATCCAGCGGCCGCGCGCGTCGTGAATCTCCTTCGCCAGCGCCCCCGGTTCGCCAGGGAGATCGCGTCGCGCGCCTGCGAACACGATCCGTCCGCCGACTACGCCGAGCGCGCCATCTTCAACGGCTCCGTAGGGCGCTGCCACTTCGCGCATCGTCGCGAGGCGTGCGTTGATCCACAGCTGATCCCACATGATCCGATTCCGCCCGTTCTACCCAGATTGTCATGGTCGGCCGGAGTTTACCCTCGGGCAAACGCGAAGCATTTGACCCGGGGGCCGACCATGACAACACTGGGTACAGCATCGAGGTGTGCATGCAAGTTTATCGTGCCGAATACGCGCTCTTGCCTACAGGTGTGAGACAAAACGTGCGGATCCACGTCGCCGACCGGCAGATCGTGGGCGTCGCAGAAGGTCCCGTCGGCGACGCGAGTGAAATCAAGATCAAAGGCCTCGCCCTGCCGGGCATGGCGAACGTGCACAGCCACGCTTTTCAACGCGCGATGGCGGGGCTGGCCGAATGGGACGCGGGCGGGCGCGACAATTTCTGGAGCTGGCGCGAGGCCATGTACCGCTTCGCCGAGCGGCTCGATCCCGATTCGCAACTGGCCATCGCACGATTTCTCTATGTCGAGATGTTGAAAGCCGGATACACGGCGGTCGGCGAATTCCACTATTTGCACAATCAACCCGGAGGCTCGGCCTATGCGCCGGCGCCCGCGATGATGGATGCGATAGCCCAGGCGGCGAACGAGAGCGGCATCGCGCTGACCCTTCTGCCGACGCTCTACATGCAAGGCGGCGTCGACGGGCGGCCTCTAAGCGAGCGCCAACGACGCTTCGGCAAGAGCGTCGACGAGCTTCTCGTCATGCGTAGCGCGATGCGTGGCAAACCGGGTGTGACGCAATTGGGCTTGGCGCTGCATTCTCTGCGCGCCGTGCCGTCCGACGCGATCCGTGATGCGATCGCGGGCGTTGAGGCGACGACGCCCATTCATATTCACGCGGCAGAGCAAACCGGTGAAGTCGAGGAGACGGTCGCGCAGCTGAACGCGCGGCCGGTCGAGTACTTGCTTGACACATTCGGCGTCGACCGTCGCTGGTGTCTGGTGCATTCCACGCACCTGAGCTCAGGCGAGATCGCCCGCTTGGCGCAGAGCGGGGCGGTCGCAGGCTTGTGCCCGAACACGGAAGCGAATTTGGGTGATGGGATATTTCCACTGGAATCCTTTCTCGCAAGCAACGGGCGCTTGGCAATCGGCGGCGACAGCCACATTGGCGTCGACCCGGCCGAAGAGCTGAAGGCCATGGAGTATTCGCAGCGCCTCGCCCTTCGCAGGCGCAACGTGGCCGCATCGGCTCCGCAGCCGCATACGGCGGCACGACTCTGGTCGCTGGCGGCGTCGGGCGGCGCCCAGGCATTGGGTCTTGGTGCCGGCGCGATTGCGCCTGGGGCACGTGCCGATCTCGTCGTGATCGACACCGATCATATTTCGTTGGCGAGCCGAGACGGGGAACAGGCGCTCGACTCGTATGTCTTCGTCGCGGGCAAAGGCGCGGTGCGTGATGTGATGGTCGGCGGCGAGTGGGCCGTCAAGAACGGCCATCACTGGCAGGAAGACGCAGCGGCCAAGGACTATCGGGCGGCGGTGACGCGAATTCTCAGCGTCTAGACGGTTCGACTATCAGTGTCGGCACTCCCAGCGTGCCATCGCGCACGGTGAACACGCGGGTGCCGGGTTTGCGTCCGGGCCGGACATCGGAGACATCGACACCATTTGCTTTGAGACGCGCATTGGCGGCCGCGGCATCGGCGACGCGCCATGAGAGACCCCAGAGTCGATCGGGCGCGTCGGACGGCTCGTCTTTGAGGTCGTGGACAACCTCGACGATCAGATCGCCGCAGCGGAAGAACATCAGGCGCGAGCCCCACTTCGGCTCTGTGCGGTCGAGGCGCATGTCGAGGCCGAGCCGTGCGCCATAGAGCGCGGCGGCGCGGTTGGGATGCGTCGTGCGGATAACGATATGATCGAGGCCGGTGACCGCGCCTTCAGCGATGGCCACGGCGTGCGCGACCGTCCTCGGACTTGTGTATTGAATCAACCGGGTGGGAACGCCGTGCGTTCCTTCCTCCGACAACCGAACCGTTCTGCCTTCAGGCAATGAGGCCGGCGGCCGCGGTTCGAGCGCCCGGCGCTCGGCGCTTCGAATGGCTGCATCGAGGTCGCGAACTTCGAACGCGATCCCACGAATTCCATCGGCATCCGCTTGCTCAAGTTGAAGCGTCATATTGTCGAGGCGAAACGCGACGCGCTCTGCTGAGACGCCCGCTCTGCGCGCCAAGATATTTTCCATCGTGGCAACCGCTGCTTGCGTCTCGCGTGCACCGATTGTGACCTTGTCGAGAGCGATGATCATGTGGCCGCTCATAGCGCGTCGAGGGCGCCTTTGACGAGCGATTTGATGGCGGTCGAGACCTTCCCGGCGCGTTCCGGGCGGAAGGTGAAGGGCGGGTCTTCGTCCATGTAGATGAGTTGCGCCATTTCGAGCTGGATCGCCTGGACGCCTTTTTTTGGATTGCCGTAGTGGCGGGTGATGTAACCACCTTTGAAGCGACCGTTGAGTTCGGCACTGAAGGGCAAATGCTGCGCGACAGCGAGCACTTGCGCGGCAATGTCGGCGTCGCAGGATTTTCCGGCGAAGGTGCCGAGACTAAAATCGGGCAACCGACCTTCGAACAGCGATGGCACGACGCTCGCGATCGAGTGGGCGTCCCACAGAATTACGCTGCCGTGGATGGCTTTGAGCCGCGCGAGTTCGGCGGCCAGCGTGTCGTGATAGGGCTGCCAGAAGGTGCGTCGCGGTGGGATTTCGTTGTCCGACGGTTCCTGTCCGACGCGATAAAGCGGCTCGCCGGCGAATGTGTCGAGGGGCACGAGGCCCGTTTTCTTTTGTCCGGGATAGAGCGCGGCATCGTCTGGCGGGCGGTTGAGATCGACGACGTAGCGCGAGTGTGTGGCCTCAATGCGTGAGGCACGCAGCTTGTCCAAGAATTCATAGAGGCGCGGCACGTGCCAATCGGTGTCCGGCAGCGCTAGTGCAGCGGGCGTCATGCGCTCGGCGATGTCCGGCGGCACATAGGTGCCGGAATGCGGCAAGCTGACGAGGATCGGCGCCTCGCCTCGCGTCAAATGAAAGAGCGGGGGCGCGCTCATGTTCCGGACGGCAGATGGATATGGCCGTCAACGGTCGCGCGGTAGCGGCCCGAGTCGACGAGAGCGCGCGCGGCCGCGATGTCAGGCGCGAAGAAGCGGTCCTTGTCGTAGGGCGGCACGCGTTCGCGGATGGCAGCGAGTTCGGCTTCAAGCACCTTCGATGATTTTAGCGGACGGCGGAATTCGATGCCTTGTGCGGCGGAGAGCAATTCGATGCCGATGATGCCGCAGGTGTTTGCGTGCATGTCGGAGAGCCGGCGCGCGGCGAAAGTCGCCATCGAGACGTGGTCCTCCTGATTTGCCGATGTCGGTAGCGAGTCGACGCTGGCCGGATGCGCCAGCGACTTGTTCTCCGAAGCCAGCGCGGCGGCGGTGACGTGCGCGATCATGAAGCCCGAATTGAGGCCGCCGTCTTTCACCAGGAACGCCGGTAGGTTCGACAAGTGCTTGTCGATGAGAAGCGCGATGCGCCGCTCTGCAAGCGCGCCGATCTCGGCCAGTGCCAACGCCAGGTGATCGGCGGCGAGCGCGACCGGCTCGGCGTGGAAATTTCCGCCGGAGAGGATCTCTCCGTCCTTCGCAAAGACGAGTGGGTTGTCGGTGACGGCATTGGCTTCGATTTCGAGAATCGTCGCGGCGTGGCGTAGCGCGTCGAGGCACGCGCCCATCACCTGCGGCTGGCAGCGGATCGAGTAGGGATCCTGGACGCGGTCGCAGTTTTCGTGACTCGCGCGAATTTCGCTTCCCGCCATCAGCGATCTCAGTGCCTTGGCGGCGTCAATTTGGCCGACGTGGCCGCGCGCGTCGTGGATGCGCGGATCGAAAGGCGTGTCGGAGCCCAGAATCGCGTCCGTCGTCAACGCTCCGGATACGAGCGCGGCCGAGAAAATATTCTCCGCAGCCCACAACCCCTGCAGCGCAAGCGCCGTCGATACTTGCGTGCCGTTGATGAGGGCGAGACCTTCTTTTGCTTCCAGCGTCAACGGCTCCAAGCCGGCACGTTGCAGCGCCTGCAACGCATCCATCTCGTGGCCGCGGTATTTCACGCGGCCGACGCCGATGAGGGCGCAGCCAAGATGGGCGAGCGGCGCCAAATCACCCGACGCACCAACCGAGCCCTTGACGGGAATTTGCGGCAACAGGTCGAAGTCGAGGAATTTCTTCAGGCGATCGATGATCTCCCAGCGCACGCCGGAATAGCCCCGCGCAAGGCCGAGAATCTTGAGCGTCAAGATGAGCCGCGCAGTCTTGTCGCCCAACACCTCGCCCGTGCCGGTGGCATGGCTCAGAATTAAATTGCGCTGAAGCTCAGTGAGTTTGTCTTTCGGAATGCGGACGCGAGCGAGTTCGCCGAAGCCGGTGTTGATGCCATAGATGGGCTCATCTTTCTTCAGGACGTCTTCGACGATCTTGCGCGAAGCTTCGACGCGCGCGCGGGCGCCGACATCGAGGTCGAAGCTCTGCTTGTCGCGCGCAATGTGGCGCAGCGCCGTCAGGTCGGTTTGGCCCGGCACGAGGGTGAGTGAAGTCATCCGCGCAGCATCGGAAGATCGAGGTGGTGTTCGCGGGCGCTGGCGATTGCGTCCTCATAACCCGCATCGGCGTGGCGCATGACGCCGGTTGCCGGGTCGTTCCAGAGGACGCGCTCGATCCGGCGTGCGGCATCCTCCGTGCCGTCGCAAACGACCACCATGCCGGCGTGCTGAGAAAAGCCCATGCCGACGCCGCCGCCGTGATGCAGAGACACCCAGGTCGCGCCGCTCGCGCAATTCAAGAGAGCGTTCAGCATCGGCCAATCCGACACAGCATCGGAACCGTCGCGCATCGACTCCGTTTCGCGGTTGGGGCTGGCGACCGAGCCGGAATCCAAATGATCGCGGCCGATGACAATGGGCGCTTTGAGTTCGCCGCTTGCCACCATCTCATTGAAGGCGAGACCTAGACGATGACGATCGCCAAGGCCGACCCAACAGATGCGCGCCGGCAGGCCCTGAAACTTGATGCGCTTTGCCGCCATGTCGAGCCAGTGATGCAAATGGCGATTGTTCGGCATCAGCTCGCGCACTTTCGTATCGGTGCGCGCGATATCTTCGGGATCGCCCGAGAGCGCCGCCCAGCGGAATGGGCCGACGCCGCGGCAGAAGAGTGGACGAATGTAGGCAGGTACGAAACCCGGAAAGTCGAAGGCGTTGGCGACGCCCTCCTCCTTCGCGACTTGGCGGATGTTGTTGCCGTAGTCGAAGGTCGGCACGCTCATCTTGTTGAACGCGAGCATCGCTTCGACGTGCTCGCGGATTGAGACGCGGGCCGCACACTCGACGCCTTTGGGATCGCTTTGGATGCGCGATTCCCAATCGGCGACCGTCCAGCCCTTTGGGCAATAACCGTTGACTGGATCATGTGCCGAGGTTTGATCGGTGACGAGGTCCGGCTTCACGCCGCGCCGCACGAGTTCGGGATAAACCTCAGCTGCATTGCCCAAGAGACCGACGGAGAGCGGCGTCTTCTCCCCGGTCGATTTCTTGATCATCGCCAGGGCTTCGTCGAGCGATGAGGTCCAGGTGTCGAGATACTTCGTCTCGAGCCGCTTTTCGATACGGCTGCGGCGGCATTCGACCGCCAAAATTGAGGCACCAGCCATGGTGGCGGCAAGCGCCTGCGCGCCGCCCATGCCGCCCAAGCCTGCGGTCAGAATCCAGCGTCCGGAGAGATCACCTTTGTAGTGCCGCCTGCCCGCCTCGACGAACGTTTCGTAGGTCCCCTGAACGATGCCTTGGCTGCCGATATAGATCCACGAGCCGGCCGTCATCTGCCCGTACATCATGAGACCCATGCGATCGAGCTTGTTGAAATGCTCCCAGTTCGCCCAATGCGGTACAAGATTGGAATTCGCGATCAAGACGCGCGGCGCATCGGTGTGCGTGCGAAAGATACCGACGGGCTTGCCGGATTGAACAAGCAGCGTTTGATCGGCCTCGAGTTTGCGCAGACTTGCGACGATCGCATCGAACGCCGCCCAATCGCGCGCGGCGCGGCCGATGCCGCCGTAGACGACAAGCTCATCCGGATTCTCGGCGACCTCCGGGTCGAGGTTGTTCATGAGCATGCGCAGCGGCGCCTCGGTTAGCCAGCTCTTGGCGCTGATTTCGGTTCCGCGAGGGCTGCGAACGGCCCTCGAGTTCTTGCGGCGATCGATCGTCATGGCGGTTTCGTCCGCTTTCTTCGACTTCAGCGCCTGTTCTAGCGCAACCTGTGCGAAAGCGGCTAGTGTGAAGCGGCCGGAGACACCCATGAATAAAGCCCTCAAAGCCGTTCAGCTCGACACACTCAAGCTGGCGCCGCTTACGCCGACGATCGGCGTCGAAATCCAAAACATCGATCTGAGTCGCGCGCTTTCGCCGGCGTCGTTGGGTGAGCTACGCGCCGCCCTGCTCGAGTGGAAGGTGTTGTTCTTCCGCGACCAGAACATATCGACGGAGCAGCATCTGAGTTTTGCGCGCAACTTCGGCGCGCTGGAAGTCCATCCGTTCGCGCCGCACAAGCCCGATTATCCCGAAGTGCTGGCGATCACCCATGACCGCGACAACAAGGGCAAGGAGAACACTTGGCATAGCGACGTGACGTGGCGCGCTGAACCGTCGCTGGGCTCGGTGTTGCGGGCGGTCGAAGTGCCGGAGGTCGGCGGCGACACGCTGTTCGCCGACATGTATGCGGCTTATGACGGATTGTCGGACGAGGTGAAGGCCAAGATCGACGGCCGTATCGCCGTGCACGATTTCGAATATTTTCGCAAAGGGATGAAGAAGCGCGGCTTAAGCGACGCGCAGATCGATGAATTCAACCGGAAATATCCGAAGGTCGAGCATCCCGTCGTGCGCACACACTCGGAGACCGGACGCAAGGGTCTCTACGTCAACGCAGCCTTCACGCAATATATCGTCGGGCTGGACGCGGATGAGTCACGGGCGCTGCTGAAGCACCTTTATGCGCAAGCGGCGATCCCGGAGTATCAGTGCCGCTTCCGCTGGCAGGCGAATTCGATTGCGTTCTGGGACAACCGCGCCTCGCAGCACTATGCCGTGTCGGACTATTGGCCGGCCGTGCGGCGCATGGAGCGCGTCACGATCATCGGCGATCGGCCGCGATAACAGACGCGCTCCGATTGCTGCGCAGTCGGAGCGATGACAGCGGAAAGGTCAGATACAAACGCTCGCCAGCGGGGGCATGCCGTTGAAGGCGATGCTCGAGTAGGTCGTCGTGTAGGCGCCGGTCGACAGAATCCAGACTTTGTCGCCCGGCTTCAGCGTCACCGGCAGACGGCAGATGCTCTTCTCGTAGAGCGTGTCGGCGCTGTCGCAGGTGGGACCGGCGAGGATCACGGGCACCTTCTCGTCGCCGTCGCGCGCGGTGACGATGCGGTATTTGATCGCCTCGTCCATCGTTTCGGCCAAGCCGTGAAATTTGCCGACGTCGAGATAGACCCACGGACGGTGGTCGCTGCCGCCTTTGTCGGCGACGAGCACAACTTCGGCCTGCAACACGCCGGCGTCGCCGACGATGTACCGGCCAGGCTCGACAATCACTTCGGGCGCGCCGTTCGGGAAATGTTTGCGCAATGAGGCGTCGATCGCGGTGGCGTAATCTTCGATCGGCGGCACGTCGCGCAAGTAACGCGAGGGAAAGCCGCCGCCGACATTGACCATGCGCAGGTCGACGCCGCGCGCCCCAAGCTTGCGGAACATATCCGCGGTGGTCGCGATGGCGACGTCGAATTGCGAAGGATCGAGTTGCTGCGAGCCGACATGGAAAGAGATGCCGTAGGGGTCGAGGCCAAGTTGCCGGGCGCGAACGAGAAGGTCGATGCCCATCGCGGGCTCGCAGCCGAACTTGCGCGAGAGCGGCCACTCGGCGCCTTCGTTGGGGGTCAGAACACGGCAGAAAACTTTCGAGCCCTGCGCAGCGACGGCGAGCTTCTCGAGTTCGCCGATGCAGTCGAAGGCGAAGAGGCGAACGCCCCTCGCATAAGCTGCCGCGATATCGCTCTGCTTCTTGATGGTGTTGCCATAAGAAATTCGGTGCGGGCCGACATCGTGCTTGAGGCACATGTCGATCTCGCCGATGCTTGCCGCATCGAAACACGAGCCGAGCTTGGTCAGAGCGGAGAGAATGGCGTCGTCGGGATTTGCCTTGACGGCGTAAAAGACGCGGGCGGCGGGAAAAGCGCGAGCCAAGTCGACGTATTGGCGTTCGACCACGCTAAGGTCGACAACCAAGCAGGGCGACGGCAGTGCGGCGGTGGCGAGATAGCGAGCGATGCGCGGCGGCAGGAGCGCCGGACCGGAGGGCAGCGGAAGGCGCAGTTGCGTAACGCTCAGGGCGCGCGGCGCTGCGACATCGTCTTCGGTTGGAGATTCGCGTCGAAGGGCCTTTTGGCCCCGATTGGAAGCAACCATCGTCAACACCCTTTAAGACCCGGCTCATCACCGGCGCGATCAAAAAGGACGCTTTCGTCGTTGCATAAACCACGGGAGGGCCAGCGGCACGTGCGTCGCGCGTCTTGCGAGTCGGCGCTATATAAGGCTTCCTCGATCGCACCACAAGTCTACGCCTGCAACGCTGACACACTCTTAAGACGCCAAGGGGTCTTCCTCACATGATCAAAGTGCACCACCTGAACAACTCCCGCTCGCAGCGCATCCTCTGGCTCTTGGAGGAACTGAAGCTCGATTATGAAATCGTTCATTACAAGCGCGACGCGGTCACGCGACTCGCGCCACCCGAGTTAAAGGCGATCCATCCGCTCGGAAAATCGCCGGTGATCACCGACGGCAAGCTCACCGTCGCGGAGTCCGGCGCGATCGTCGAATATTTGATCCGCACCCACGGTAAGGGCCGCATGGCACCCGATGCCAAATCGGAAGATTTCGTGAGCTATCTGCATTGGATGCACTTCGCCGAAGGCTCGGCGATGTTGCCGCTGTTATTGGGACTTTACGTCGGATTTTTGGGCGAAGCCGGCGCACCGCTGCGGCCGCGCATCGACAGCGAAATCGCCAACCATTTGGGCTACATGGAACGCGAGATCGGCAACAAGGAGTTCTTCGTCGGCAAGGAGCTGACGGGCGCCGATATCCAACTTTCCTTCGTGCTCGAAGCGGCGGCGGCGCGCGGCGGGTTGAAGAGCTATCCGAACCTCACGCGCTACGTGGCGAGCATGCAGGCGCGGCCGGCCTACAAGCGCGGGCTGGAGCGCGGCGGTCCGTACGAACTCGGACGCTAGTCGCGAGGTTGACTGACAAAGCGTCGAGGCGCTCAGCCGCGGCGCCTTCGACGGCCTGCGTCAATTGTTCGCGGACGGCGCTGTCATCAATGGTTCGCAGGCGGGCCGAATCATCCGAGGGATCGAATGAGCTCTCAAAGTGAAAACTCCGAGATCGAAACCGAACTCGAAGGGCTTGCGCTGATTTCGAATCCGATGCTGAACAAGGGCACGGCGTTCTCAGAGGCCGAGCGCGATCTGTTCCGCCTCCATGGGTTCTTGCCGCCGCATGTCGGCACGCTCGAACGGCAAGCCTCCAGACGACTCAAGGCCTTGCGCGGCTATCAGACCAATTTCGAACGCTATGCATTCTTGCGCGAGTTGCAGGACACGAACGAGACTTTGTTCTATGCGTTACTCGTGGCCTATCCGGACGAGATCCTTCCACTCGTCTATACGCCGACCGTCGGCGAGGGCTGCCAGCGTTTCAGCGAAATTTTTCGCAGGCCGCGCGGACTCTTCTTGAGTTATCCGAACAAACATCGCATTCGCGAGATTCTCGCCAATCCCGCTTTCGACCGCGTACGCGTCATCGTGGTCAGCGACGGAGAACGAATCCTGGGGCTCGGCGATCAAGGCGCCGGCGGCATGGGAATTCCGATCGGCAAGCTTGCGCTCTACACGGCATGCGCCGGCATTCACCCTCAGGCGACTCTGCCGATCATGCTCGATGTGGGCACCAACAATCAGGAGCGCTTGGACGATCCCCTTTATATCGGATGGCGACACGAGCGCGTGCGTGGCGCGGAGTACGATGCCTTCATCGAAGAGTTCGTCTCGGCCGTCGCGCAGCGCTGGCCGAACGTGCTTCTGCAGTGGGAGGATTTTGCCGGCGCGAACGCCGGGCGCTTGCTCGCGCGCTATCGCGACCGGCTCTGCACATTCAACGACGATATTCAGGGAACAGCGTCGGTTGCGGCCGGCACTTTGGCGGCGGCCATCAAAGTCACGGGCGTACCGTTGGCCGAGCAACGCATCGCCCTACTCGGGGCCGGGTCCGCCGGCTGCGGCATCGCGGCTCTTCTCCTGCAAACCATGACCGAGGCGGGATTGAGCGAGGAGGCTGCGCGTGCGCGGTTCTATGCGATCGACCGTCCGGGTCTCCTCGTCGAAGGCATGAACGATCTGCACCCGGCGCAATTGCCTTTCGTGCAAAAGCGAAGCGCGGTGGCGAATTGGCGGCTCGAAGAGGCCGGCCGCATCGGGCTCTTCGACGTCGTGACGAACGCCAAGCCGACAGTCCTCATCGGCGTGACCGGCCATCCCGGCACATTTTCGGAAAAGGCCGTGCGGGAAATGGCGCGTCACGTCGAACGCCCGGTGTTGTTTCCGCTCTCGAACCCGACTTCGCGCAGCGAGGCGGTACCGCAAGATCTGATCGAGTGGACCGAAGGCCGCGCGCTCATCGGTACGGGAAGCCCGTTTCCGAATGCGATGTGGACGGGTACGCCCGTCACCATCGCGCAAACGAACAATGCATATATTTTTCCAGGCGTCGGACTGGGCGTCATTGCTTCCGACGCCAAGCGCGTCACGGACTCGATGTTCATGGCCGCCGCAAAAACGCTCGCCGATCTCTCACCGGCCACACACGACAGGCACGGACGATTGCTGCCGCCGGTAAGCGAGCTTCGCAGCGTCTCGCGCGCTGTGGCCGTTGCCGTCGCGCGCCGCGCGCAGGCCGACGGCGTTGCGCAGAGCATGAGCGAGGACGAGCTCGACAGGCGGATCCGTGCCCATATTTGGGAGCCGGTCTACCGCCCCTATCGCCGCGCTGCCTCCAAGTCGACTTAGGCCGGCCGCCACACCGTTCAGGTGTCGTTCAGGAACGATGGCATTAATCCTCGCTCAGGAGGACACGCACATGAAAAAGCTTCTCTTAGGCACGGCGATTGCCATCGGCATGGCAACCGCGAGTGCTCTGGTTACGCCTGCTGCCGCCCGCGTCGACTTTTCAATCGGCGTCGGACCGTTCGTGATCGATAGCGAGCACGACCGTTGCTACGATTATTGGTTCAGGGTCAGACACCCGAGGTTCTGCTACTACAGCGATTACGATGAGGACTGGTGGGACCACCATCACCGCGGCTGGGACCACCATCGCCACGACCGCGATGACTGGGACGATCATCACCGGCATCACCACGACCGCGATGACTGGGATGACCGACATCATCATGATCACGACCATGACCGCGATCACCGCGATCGCGACCATGATCACCGCGACCACGACCATGATCATGACCACCACGATCACGACCATGATCACCACGATCATGACCATCACGAGCACTAAGGTTTCGACTTCAACGCATTGAAGAGTCCAGGGCCGCCGCAAGCTGCGGCGGCCCGATCAAGGAGCTTGCGAGCCGATCGGCTCGACCAAGCTGCGAGAGCAAATGCGCTGGGCGGCGCCGCCCGCGCCCAACTCGGCAGGTTACAAAAGCCACTCGACCAGGCGCTCGACTTCCCCGAAGAGGTCGAGACGAACAGCCGCCTGTCGTACTGGATCAAAGGTCTTCGACGTGCTCGATGGGCTCGTCGTGCGCACCCTCAAGCGCCAGCGTTATGCGCCTGGGATCGCGGGCATCCCGCCCGCTTAAGAAGAAAGAGCCGCTGGGCGCCTTCGCACCTGCGTCCGCTGTTGTTCGCTGTAAATAACCGAAATTTACAGCGGCGGGCTGCCGTGTCGTTCGCAGATGCACGCCAGTTGCGAATTGCGAATGAGACCCCACCCTTTTGCCGTTGCATCCGTTACAACGTTGAAATTGCTTGGCTATTGCCGTTACAAAGCCGTTGCATTGCCGTTGCAAATGGCGCGTTGCCGTTACGGGGCCCTTCCCGCCGATGCGGACGCAACTCGGGGCACACATCACGCTTTTGGCCGCGACTGCCGTTTGGGAAGGATGGACGATGTCAAAGAGTTGGCAGGCGAATAGCACGCCCACGCTTGAGAACAAACATAGAACAAAAATTCTGGCAGTGCAAGCAAGAACGCGTAGTCAGTAGGTGCACGCAGTCGCTGGAAACCTTCGGATGCACCCACGTCGGTAACTCCTGGTCGACCGCATCCAAGCGGTGGGTAGCAATCCCGTGGTGATCGGAGTTTCTTGAACGCCAAACTGATCCCCGTCGCCGCCAAGAGCGGGTTCCGAGTTATGTAAAGTGTCCCCTTAATCCTCGTGCGAGTCTCAACGCAAGCTGCCGAACAGAAGCTGCTGTAATATGTATGCTGTCCCGGCATTTCTCGTTAGCAGTTTGAACCGTTTGTGATCGGCGAGTTCTTTTCCGCGATCCCATGTCAGGGATTTATAGAGTTCGCCCGGTACGCCCCGGATGAAGTAGATGCTGATCAATACGAAAATGTACTTCCAGTGCGGGTACAGCTGCAGATTCCACCCGATCCAATCCCGCAACGCCGCAAGTTCCTGCTTGATCCACGGCTCTGCCCACCCGAACAAAACTTGCATCGCCTGGTCGTAGAAATTTAGGACGATCTGAAGCGACGACACGAAGCTGACTGCAAATCCGTGTTTGATCAGCATCACCACGGACAGGGTACCGAAGATCGCGCTGAGGAACGTTGTTGTCTTCATAGGACGGCCAGTTGCCGCATGTTCATCAGTCATCGCCATGAAGCTTCTCCGGTGTGACCCCAGTCGGCAGAAACGCCGGCCTGTACTGGAAGGAAATCAGCGCCCATCTAAGACTTTCACCACAACTGTGATCAAATTCGGGCAGCGGCGTGCAATGAATATGGCGACGCCCGGTAACGCGGAGCTCAATTTGCCCCAGCGCCGCCCCCTCGCTCCCTCAGGGCCTCATACAGCTTGCCCGGCCCGAGCAACACATCCTTCAAGCCCGCGCGAACTTTTTCAGAGTTCAGCGCCTGCGTGCTCATGGTCGTGTGAGCCAACAGGGCGTCCATGATTGCATCCATGATGGCCTTGGCCAGATCGGGAGATTGGGCGAATTGCTCCTTGCTGTTGTTCGCGGCTTGCTGGGCAAGAGTTTCGGACTCCATCAATTTGCCCTTGATGACGTTATCCGCATAGACAAGACCGTCATTATCGCTGACGCCCTGAAAGAGGTCATTAACGCGGGCGATGATCTCCGCAAGGCGCGCGCGCTCCTTCTCCTGGACTGCGCCGCCGCCCGCCTCGGTGATTGGTTGAAGCTTGGGGCTTTCGCCCTCACCCAAGGGAAGTTGCCGCCGTCCCTGGTCACGCAAGCGGTGATGCGTCAACAAAAGCATCGACGTATCCACGCCCTCGCGCTCCCGCCCGAACTCCAACAGCGGAATCAAGCGTTTGTAGAAAATCGCGCGCTTTTCGATTTCGGTATTGCCATAGTCGAAAATTTGCGAAAGGAAGACATACATGCGTTGAAACGCGCCCATGTCGGCCTTGAAAAGAGTCAACGCATTCATCGCATCCTTAGCTTCTTGAGCCGCTGGCGCATCACTGCGCGCGGTCGCAGTCGTCAGATCAACTTGCGCGGACTTGAAGCGCTTCAGCAACCGATCTGCGACCGGTTCCAAGGCCGCTATCAAGTCGCCTTGGCGGCTTTTGGGGTTCAACTCCACTTGAACGACGCGGTTCACTTCGAAATCGTCATAGTGGCCAGACGCATCCAGCTTGGCCCGCAGGTTGAAGACAATGTTCGGATCAGTGACCGCTTCGAGTTCAGCGGTTGCGTAGTAGGTCTTGAACGCGCTTAGGATTTCCATAGTCGGACTGCTTATAGTCACCGCGCAAAAGATCGGCGACGGACCAAATAAAAGCGGAGAGGTTGTTTGTCTTTTCAGTTTTCACGCAGACCCTGAGCCCCCTTCATTCAAATCAGAACTGGGCGGTGCCGCAAAGCAGCCCTTCTGCCCATGTCCAGTTCTATGGGCTCCTGCCCCAGAGCGTCCAGGGCTTTGCGTACTCGCTCACATGCGCATGACACGCCATCAGCGCCTGATCGCGGCGTTCGACCTCCGAACTCGATGGGGCTCGCGTGGAATCGCGATGATGATGGCTTGATTCACCGCAAATGAAACTTGGGATACCTCGCGAGATACCTTGCTAGCGACTTCTGCTTGACGTCCGGTAATGCGCGAATAAATTCGACACCCGAATGTGACTTACTAATTTGTGTTGGTCGGTGCCGGAAAGCACTTTCGACGCCGGCAGGCCCAGCAAAGGCCCATGTTAGTGCGGGGTTCGATGTGACACTAAATCCCTGCTTTTTGGCGCCCTCCAAATATCGCTGTACTTTGTGAGTACAGACGGCCACTTCGCCGGACCCCTGTCTGCGTCGAAACTGGTCAGCGATGATGTCGATACCTTCTATATCGACCGCATTTACGGACAGGTGGGGCGCGTTGTCCGTAAGATCAATGTCCGATAGGTGGAATGCCGTTGCTGCTGCATGCCTTTTGGCACCGCGATCCTCCGGGCGAATATATCGGGCGATCTCTGTCTGCCGTCGAAATGACGGTACCGCGGGAGATACTCCTTTTATTTTTTTTGATGCCATGACAGCGGCTTTCGCTTTTGGCCTCTCAGTAAGTTTGCGAGTTCGTCTGCGCTGACCTTCCCCTCCAAAACGCTGTTTTTGCCAGTAAACAGTCCGAAAAAAACAATGCCGCCATCAGCAAACTCTATGTCCAGATGACTGTTCCAGCTTTGGTGCCATTCGGCAAAAAGGTTTCCAGACGGCGCAAGGGTTAGGAACGGGTCAACAGCCAGATCGTGAATTGATTTCCAAAAATCCAAGAACGTTTTGATGGATCCATCGCTCAGTTTCTTCGATGCGGTGCCACGCCATCCGTCAACCTTTCGTCCCAAGTTCACAAGTTTGGCGTATGTCTGAATCGAAATGCCCGCTTTCGCATAGAGTGCCCAATTTGCACTGACTGCATCGGGCATCGTGTTAGAGGTGACACTTTCAGGATCGACGATGGCGATCTTGAACGATGATCCACCGGTTCCGGCCCCGTAGACATTAAATAAGGGTCCAACTCCAGCTGAGGCGATTTTGAACGAGGCACCAGCGGCAGCCGCTAACCGACTGAAGGTTTCACCGATAAAAAAGTTTGCTTGCCTCGCGGCATCCGTCGCACTGCTAGGCGCAACCGGGTCAACAATGTGCAGCGTTGTCGTGCCGACACGATCAGTGTTGGGTGCCAAGATTGCTGGATACGGTGGGAGACTATCAGGGAGAAATGTCTGCGCTGTGTCCATATTCAACATTACTCGATCGCTTTGAACGTGCTGAACAATTGTTCCGACACGATAGCTTTGAATGTAGCGCTGGTAACTCTATGTGCAGTCTCCAACCAGGAAGCCAATGCGGCTCGAATTGGCGTTGCGGCGGATATTGGAAAACGCCTTCCGCTCCACACGACTTTGGATTCCATGCGCATTATCGGCATTTTCTCACGAAAGCCGGATCCGAGTTCTAAACTAAACGTTGTCCCCTCATCCACAATGAGCGGCCATTCGAACTTGACGCGACCGGCGGTAGACGCGCGCAACTGTTTGGTGAGTGCTGGCGGTAGCTGAACCTTCATATTTGTGCCGCGCTCAATGAACTCAAGGGTAGTCGCGGCCGTCACCACGCTTGGATCAAACGCGTCTATGTAGCGGAGCTCCAGATGATTAATCTCCGGCTTGAATTCACGGAACTTTGAAAGATTTGCAGCGACGGTCAGCGCCCCTTTGATCGCCTGCCGCCGGAAAGCGACCCACTCGTAGTCCACGGACTCATTATAGGCAAAGATACATGGGCCCATTTGAACCAACGGAAATGGCGCCTCGCCGCGATACATGCGACGCGATATCGTTGTCGGAATTCCCGTGTAGGGCTTATGAATGTCAACTGTGCGTTCAAACCCTTGCTTCACCGCATGTGCTGAAACAGCGTCAAACACTTTCGAATATGTTGGATCGGCCAGCAAGGGCAAATCGCCCGGCGCGACGTCCCACCGTAGTTCGAAGACCACTTCAGCTAATGGCGCCTTCGGTAATATGCCTGCCATTCTTCGACCTTTCTCTCGGGATCATATCATAGCGAAAAAGGTTAAAGACGACCCACTAACGACCATTTTGTATTTGGGTAATCTGAGGCTCTCAATAGCCACGTTGGCAGCGCGGTGGTTGGCTGGCCAGGACCGGCAGAGTGACTCCGGTGGGCTTCTGTGAGTCAGGGGGAGGTTTGCGGACGCGGCCCGGTCGCTAAAGTCAACGAGCGCTATGCACATGGTCCCAATGCTTGAGTGCCCAAACGACACTGCGAAATCGGCCAACGGAGCATGAGGCGCGGCAGTCCGCGCAATTTGCTCCAAATGGCGCGGAATATTCTCGGCAACAGTGTCGTTTCATCGGGAAAAGTCAGGCTATTACGGGCAATTATCCTTGCTGCATAACGGCTGAGCAAAGTTAGCGAAAATTAGTGGCGGTGTCCGCAGACGCAGTCCGAGACACCTCACATGTGAACCGCGGGATTTCCGCTGATACGCCGGGAAATACAGCGGAATTTACCCAAAAAGCAGCGGAGGCGAGGAAATTCGAACTCGGATTCGCTGCTGCAGCAGCGGTTTAGAGCACAAATCCGCTGATTCCAGAACAGCGGAATCGAAGCAGACAGCAGCGGAATTTTTAGCCGCATCAGCGGATCTCGTCCGCGTGAGTTTGCGACTGAGCTTAGACGGCCCCGGCCGGCAGGCCCTGCCCTTCGCGTAGCGCGGTCCGGTCATGTCTGCTCGTCAACAAGTCTGAGCGCCCTCGTAAGCGCATCGCTGAGTGCGAGCAACTTCGGCGCCGAGATCACCTTCTTTCGCCCCGCCACATTCGCAAGAGCGTCGAACACGGCGTCCGACTGCCGCAGGAGCGCCACAAGGTGGCCGCCCGTCGGTCCGTTTGATCCGGCAAACCAGTTCTTG
>JANXXU010000033.1 GCA_025350465.1 Alphaproteobacteria bacterium
GCGAAGCGAGAGCGGAGGGGGGAAGTGGTGAGCGCTCAGACTTTCCCCCTCCGACGTCGCTACGCTCCGCCACCTCCCCCGCAACTGCAGGGGAGGAAACAATACTCCCAGGCTCCGCATCGCCGAGGTAGCGGGTGAAGGCGTCGGTAAGTTCCTGGCCGTCGTAGCCGCGCAGGACCTTGTTCGTGGGCGTGCGCATGATGCGCGGGCGCAAACCGAAACGGTCGAGGCGTTCGGCGAGACCTCTGGCCGTGAGTTTGCGACCGCTGTGGGCCGTCGCCCAGGCGCGCTCGGGATCGGCGACGAGTTTTTCGAGAAGCTCAAGCGTGGGCACAGGCGTATCCGCGTCGACCGTGCCGAGGAGTTCGCGCACGTCGTCGAGAAGCTCGTGGTCGCTCGAGAGGTGGCGCGCGGGTGGGCTCAGAACTTTCAGCGCGGTTGCGGCGGCGCCGGCGGCTTCGGCGCCGAGGGCGGAGGCGATGGCGATGAGCGGAGACCAAGTTTCGCCTGGGAGCGCGGGCGTCCAGCCCGCTCTTTTTCCCAAGGCGGGCAAGCCGCCGTCGCTGAAAGCTATGGCGGCCGCCGACGCTCGAGCGAGTCCGCCGAAGCCTCTTGGCGTAGGCGGGATGCCCGCGCCCCCAGGTAACGCGCTCCCAGGTTTCGCCCAGCGCTGCATGTCGGCGCGCAGGCGCAGCACTTCAAACGGGGGATCGGAGAGCGCTAGCGCTTCGCGCGCGTTATTCGCGGGTGTGGACATGGGCACGACGATGGAGCGGGCGCGCAGGTCGTCGGGCAGGCGCGCGGTGGTCGCGAGCGCGGTCGGCGCGAAGCATGGCGACCAGCCGGTCGGATTCTTCTTCGTGCGCGCGCCCAGGAACGCGCCGTCGCGCGAACTCCCTGCGATGATGAGCGCGCGCATGTCGATGTAGCCGAGCATCGTGCCGCCGACATCGTCGAGCAGCAGCGTGGGCCGGTCGGCGGCAATGACGGGCAAGAGATGCGCCGCGATGGTGCGCGAGACGACGAGCGGCGCCGGCGTCAGCCAGGCGGCGAGACGCAGCGCGCGGGCGTGATCGGCGCGCGGGTCTTGCCCGTGCAACACGAGGCGCGGCGAGACGTCGACCGCGTCGTGCGCCCAGGCGTGCATTGACCAGAGGGCGATGGTGTCGATGGTGGTTTGCGGTTCGCTGAGTCGTGCCGCGAGAAAGGCAGTGAGGCGTGCGAAAAGTTGCGCGCCGTCGACGGGCGCGAGCGCGGGGACGATCGCGCGCGTTCGTTTCAGTTGACCTGCGTTGTGGATGGGGAGCGCGAGCGCGGTGGCGTCGCGCAGCGTGGCGTTGACGAGCGCAACGATGTCCGACGGCGTGATGCTTTCGGGGAGTTTGTCGCCGAGTTGGAAATCGTCGGGCCAGTTCTCAGGGAGCGTGACGATGCCGACAGCGACGGCACCAAGTTCGCCAATCAGCGCGGCGTGACGCATCGCGAGTTGCCGGCCCTCATTGCCGGGTTCGGGCCAAATGACGACGGCACGCGATCTCAGCTTGGCGAGCAGCGGCACCAATTCGCCGTCTTCGCGTGCTCCGTCAGAGGCGCTAGGCAGCCCGACTTTCGAAAAGCGATAGAGACTTCCGGTTAGACAGGCGCGATACGCAAACTCGCCATAGACGATCAGCACCGGCAATCCGGGGCCGACTGGAAAATGATCAAAGCCAAAGGCGGTTGGCGCACGGACGCGTTTTTGGATGAAATGCCTCCTGATCTGCGGCCTTCAATATATAGAACAAATCAAGAACTTTGTCAATAAAACGCCTGTCTGACTTTTGCTTCCCGGCGCCAAGTCCTGTCATCGAATTGGCCCGTAGCGTTCTTAGTTTCACAGCAATAATTGCGACTGTTTGCCTGGCCAAATGAGAGAAAACATTTCGGTGCAGATGTCGAGCGCGGTGGGAACCATCAAAGCCGTGACTATGAGCAATACCGGCGTCTGAAAATTCAATTCGGCGAGCACCCAACCCCATGGCACGAGGATGGCTGCAGCAACCAATATGTTGACAATAAACAGCGTGCCTTTGGCGAACCTGCGTGCCCACCTGTATTCGCGGACGACATTCGCGGCCCAATTTCTCCGGTCTTGCACACTTGCAGGATCGACGTATCCAGTTGAATCTATTTCTCTGGCTAGGCGATCACACAATTCTGCCCGGTGAAAGAAACGCACCGCCTCATCGTGCACCCAATGCGTTGGCCAAATCATGGAGGAGATCTGAGCGAGGGCGACGATTGCAAAGAAGATCAAGAACGGCTGCTTCTCACAATCACCCCCGCCAGAAAGTACTGCGCATAGAGAGTGCTTGATGGCGCTGCCATAGGAGCCCGCATAGAAGGAGACTGCTACGACCGAAAAAAATGCGTTGATAAGCAAAGCTACAAAAACATAATAAAGAAGGTTCCTCACGAACGACCACAAGGTCGGATAGATGGGCAGCGGCAGGTAGATTTCATTGGCAGCATGACCGCCCTCCGCCGGCGCAAACTTTGCGACGCTACCGAAGCCGGACATTCCCCAATCCTTTTTTTTGCTTGTCTATATTTGAAACCTAGTCCTCGATGATCGTATCGAAAGATCAGCCCGCCTGTATCGGAACAGAGGCCGGTCTGATGGCTCAAAACCAAATTAAGTTCAATGCTTGCCCTCGAGCCACTTTGACTTCGCTCAAAATCGCCTCGTACGCGATCTGAGAAACCTTGATTCGCCGGTTGCGGGAGTGACGGTGTCGAAACTGGCGAGCGAACGCGCGATCAGGCCCGCGGGATCGTCGAGCAAATACAAAGCGCGCCTGGCTGAAACTAGAGACCTTGCTGCCTCTCAAACCTGAGTCCAAGCTTTGTCTCCAAGAATTCCTTTAGAACAATTACGTGAATTTTGTTCGCTGCTTTAGGGCCCAGCGTGTCGCCCTGGGTCCCGGCTCTCCGCTTCGCTTCGGCCGGGATGACAGTTGGGTTGTGGTCCCGCATCTTGTGCACTGCATTACGGCGCCGCGAGGCGCGCGAATGATTGCGTCTGGAGGCGGACCGCAGGAATATGCGCGCCACATTCCCTCGGGAGGACTCCATGACCAATAAATTCTCGACGCGCGCTTGCGCGATGATTTCGGCTTCTGTTTTGGTGCTTGGCCTTGCCGCCTGTGCGAGCGACGACGATGTGGCGATGTCTGGGCCAGCCGGCGGCGCTACGGCGGGAGGCGATCACGGTTCGATGGGCATGCATGACGCGAACGGCGTGCATATGCCGTTGTTCGATAATCTGGGCACGCACACGCATAAGATTTCGACGGCGAATGCAGAGGCGCAGGCTTATTTCGATCAGGGCTATCGCTATCTTTTCAACTTCAACCACAACGCCGCGATCCTGTCGTTTCAGGAGGCGCTGAAGCGCGATGCGAATTGCGCGATGTGCTGGTGGGGTATCGCCTTCGCCTATGGGCCCAACATCAACATGCCGATGATGCCGGAGGCGGTGGCGCCGGCGTTCGCGGCGGCGCAGAAGGCGCAGGCGCTCGCTCCACAAGCGAGCCCCGCCGAGCAGGCCTATATCGGCGCGATCGTGAAGCGCTATTCGAACGATCCGAAAGCCGACCGGCAGGTGCTCGACGGCGCGTTCGCGAGCGCGATGCGCCAGGTGGCGCACGATTATCCCGACGACCTCGACGCGGCCACGCTTTACGCCGAGGCGCTGATGGACACGAGCGCGTGGAATTATTGGCAGGCCGATCACCACACGCCCAACCCGGGCATCGAGGATCTGGTGCCGACGCTCGAGGCGATTCTGAAACGCAACCCCAATCATCCGGGCGCGGAGCATCTCTATATCCATGCTGTCGAAGCCAGCGACAATCCGGGCCGCGCCGAGCACTATGCCGATTTGCTCGAGCCGCAAATGCCGGGCGCCGGGCACTTGGTGCACATGCCGTCGCATATCTATAACCGCATCGGGCGCTACGCCGACGGCGTGCACGTGAACCAAGTCGCGGCGAAGTCGGACGAGGCCTATTTCGCGGCCACGAACGACCGCGGGCTCTATGCGGCGATGTATTACGTGCACAATCTGCACTTCACGTGGACGGCGGCGTCGACCGAGGGGCGCAGCGCGGTCGCACTCGACGCGGCGCATCAGGTCGTGGCCGCAACGTCGGCACAAATGGCGCATGACGTACCGGCGGGCGAGATCTTCCTGCCGACAGTGCTCTACGCCGAGTTGCGCTTCGGCAAGTGGGACGCGGTATTGGCCGAGCCCAAGCCCGATGCGAGCTATCACTTCGCGACCGCGATGTGGCACTACGCGCAGGCGCGCGCGTTGGCGGCAAAAGGTCAGGTCGCAAAAGCGAAAGCCGAGCAGGCATTGATCGCCTCCTCGTTCCCGCAATCGGAGGCCGAGCGCTTTGCGCAGTTCGATGTGCCGGGCGCGGCGCTGGTGCAAATCGCGACGCTCGTGGCGCAAGCCGACGTCGATCGCGCCCAGCACAAAACGAAGGACGAGATCGCCGAGCTGCAACAAGCGGTGAAGCTGCAGGACGGGCTCAAATATATGGAGCCGCCCTATTGGGACTTCCCCGTGCGCAATAATTTGGGCGCGGCGCTGCTGGCGGCGGGCAAAGCGAAGGAAGCGGAAGCCGTTTATCGCGACGGCCTGAAGGAGTGGACCAAGAACGGCTGGTCGCTCTTCGGCTTGTCGCAAGCGCTGGCGCGCGAGGGCAAGAAGGGCGACGCGGCGGCGGCGCAGGCGCAGTTCGACGAAGCTTGGGCGCGCGCGGACGTGAAGCTGACGGCGAGCAGGTTCTGACGACGGGCCGCTTGCCTTTTCCTCCCCCGCCCGGGCGGGGGAGGTGTCGCATTCGCGACGGAGGGGGGATTTAAGTAGGGCGCTCGGACTTGCCCCCTCCGACCTCGCTTACGCTCGGCCACCTCCCCCGTGAGAACGGGGGAGGAAAGAGAGGAAAGAGAGGTGAAGGTTCGCTAATTGTTGAAGCGCTGTTCGCCGGGCGCGTCGTCGTCGTTGCCGTCGCCGTCGCCACGGCGAGCAGGTTCTGATTATTTTCCTCTCCCTCTTCAGAGGGAGAGGTGGCGAGGATGAAGTCCGAGACGGTGAGGGTGCGGTGTCGATGCAGCCCACCTCACC
>JANXXU010000002.1 GCA_025350465.1 Alphaproteobacteria bacterium
TGGCTGGGGTACTAGGATTCGAACCTAGGAATGGCGGAATCAAAATCCGCTGCCTTACCACTTGGCTATACCCCAACAGTTGTCGGAATCGCCGGGCAAAACGGCCGCCCGATTGCGAAGGCGCGGGACCTTAAGGGCGCCGCCAGGTCAACGCAATGGGGCTTTGCCCGTTTCGTCCTCGAGCGCGGTCGCTTGTGGTGCCGCGCCTGCTTTGGCAGCATGAGTCCCTCGTAAGTGGAGGCCACATGTCGGGCAGATTGATCAGCGGCGCGCGCGAGCTTCCCCTCACGCAACTCAGCGAGCGCGTGGAGCGCGCCGCATCGGCCCTCGCCTCGATCGGCATTGGGCGCGGCGACGGCGTTGCGCTAATGCTGCGCAACGACTTCGCATTCTTCGAGGTGGCGGGCGCGGCAGGCGCGCTCGGCGCCTATTCGGTTCCAGTGAATTGGCACTTCACGGTCGAAGAAGCCGCCTACATCATCGCCGACTCCGGCGCGAAGGCCGTGATCGTGCACGCGGATCTCATGCCCGTCGCGTCGAAGGCGACGCCCGCCGGCGTGCCGATCTTCGTCGTCGAGACACCGGCCGAGATCGCGCAGGCCTATCAGATCGACGCCGCGCAGTGTGCCGCACCCGCGGGTGCCGCTTCATGGAACAAGTGGATCGCGGGCTTCGAGCGACGCGCGCCGGCCCTCGCCGATCCGCCGGGCGCGATCATCTACACATCGGGCACGACGGGGCGGCCCAAGGGCGTTCAGCGCGTCCCGCCGACACCGGCGCAAGCGCTCGCGCTGACGAAGCTGATTGCGCGTGCCTTCGGCTGCTACGAATTGCTGGTCGAGCAAAAGCCCGAGCACATCGTCACCGTGGTGACGGGGCCGATGTATCACTCCGCGCCCAACGCCTATGGCGGCATGGCGGTGCGTACGGGCGCGGACGTCATCCTCGAGCCGCGCTTCGATCCGGAGGAATTGCTGGCGCTGATCGAGCGCCACCGCGTGACACATCTGCACATGGTGCCGACGATGTTCGTGCGCCTGCTCAAATTGCCGCCGGACATACGCGAGAAATATGATCTGTCGTCGCTCAAATTCGTCGTGCACGCGGCAGCGCCCTGCCCGCCCGACATCAAGCGCGCGATGATCGAGTGGTGGGGGCCGGTGATCAACGAATACTACGGGGCGACCGAAACGGGCGCAGTCGTCTTCTGCACGGCGGAGGAATGGCTTGCGCATCCTGGCACGGTCGGGCGGCCGCAAGCGGACGTGAAGCTCGTCGTGCTGAACGACGCGGGCGAGGAGGCCGCCGTCGGTGAAGCCGGCGACGTTTATGCGCGACTCACGACCGCCGGCGATTTCACCTATCACGGCGACGACGAGAAGCGGCGTAAGGCAGAGCGCAACGGCCTCATCGGCGTCGGCGATATCGGCTACGTCGATGCCGACGGATTCCTGTACCTCTGCGACCGGCGCAATCACATGGTGATCTCGGGTGGCGTGAACATCTATCCGGCCGAGATCGAAGGCGAACTCTTGAAGCTCAATGGCGTCGCCGATTGCGCGGTGTTCGGTATTCCGGACACCGAGTTCGGCGAGGCGCTTTGCGCCGTCGTGCAGGCGCAACCGGGCGCGCGGCTTTCGGCGGACGACGTACGCAGCTTCCTGCGCGATCACGTCGCAAAATACAAAGTGCCGAAGGTGGTGGAGTTTCGCGCCGAACTGCCGCGCGAAGACTCCGGAAAAATCTTCAAACGCAAACTGCGCGACCCCTATTGGGAAGGCGCGGGACGAAAGATCTGATTTGCCTGGGAGCGCGGGCGTCCCGCCCGCGCTCCCAGGCCTTCTTATGCCTTCGCGCTTGGGCGGTCTTTGACCCGGGCGTACCAGGAATTGAGGTTTGCCGCGTCCGGGTTGATCTGCTGACCGACTTGCTTGCCGAAATCGAGGAAGCAGAAGAGCAGAATGTCGGCGAGGGTGAAGCGGTTACCGGCGAGGTATTGGCGGCCGGCGATCATCTTGTCGAGCCACAGCTCGCGGTCCTGAGCGACCTTCTTCAAACCGGGCGCGGCTTCCGGCGCGGTCGGGATGCGATCCTTGAAGAGAGCCAAGCCTTCCGAATAACGAAAGCCGTTCGCCAAGGGCTCGACGATGTTAAGGTCAGCGCGCCGCGTCCACATGCGCGTCTCGGCGCGTTCTTTTGCGTTGGTGCCGATCAGCGCCGGCGACGGATGCGTCTCTTCGAGATATTCGCAGATCGCGGTGATTTCACTGATTGTCGATCCGTCGTCGAGTTCGAGGCATGGCATTTGGCCGGCCGTGTTCTTGGTCATGTAGGGCGCCTGGCGATTTTCCCCCTTCATCAGGTCGACCTCGACCAGCGGCACATTGATGCCCTTCTCCGCCATGAACATGCGCACGACGCGCGGGTTGGGTCCGATCGAATTGTAGAATTTCATGGGGTGCGCTCCTCGGGAGGGGTGGGTGTTCCGGCGGCAGAACTTGGCCCCGCCCGCGGCACCTCGTCAACGTCAAGATTCGGAAGGCCGCGCTGCGCGCCTCCGGTTTGAAGGGACGTGTACTCAAAATGCTCCCTCTCCCTTCCAAAATGGAGGCGCGAGGGGTGAACAATTTGCGACCGGACAATTGGAAGCCGATTAAACCAAACGATAGAGGTTGCGCGACGTCGGCGATCCATCGGTAGCCACGCGACCTGCCGCTACCATGTGCTGCAAATGGGCCAGCACCGACATCGCGGCGGCCGGATGCAGGCGCTTGTCGTGCTCGGAATAGATCACGTCGACCATCGCCGGAATACGATCGATCCCGCGCTTCAGACAGGCGGCGATTTGATCTTCGCGCGCATGGCGATGGGCAATGAGTTCTGTCACGAAATGACGCGGGTCGCGGATCGGGCCGCCATGGGTCGGGTAGTAGATCGCGTCGTCGCGCAGGCGCAATTTTTCAAGGCTCGCGAAATATTGTGCCATGTCGCCGTCGGGCGGTCCGATCACAGTCGTCGACCAGCCCATGACGTGATCGCCGCTGAAGAGGGTCTTCTCCTCGCGCAGGAAAAAACAAATGTGGTTCGAGGTGTGGCCCGGCGTAAAGACGCAATCGAAGGTCCAGCCGTCGCCCTTGATTACATCGCCGTCGCGCACCGCGTGATCGGGGCGAAATGCCATGTCGCCGCCCTCCTCCACAGCAACGCCCTCGATCAATTTGCCCGCGCCGTGCGGACCGAAGCCGTGGGTCGGCGCGCCGGTCGCTGCCTTGAGCGGCGCGGCGGCGGGCGAATGATCGTTGTGGGTATGTGTGATCAGAATGTTGGTGACGGTTTCGCCTTTCAGCGCCGCCTCGATCGCTGCGACATGCTCGTCGATCAGCGGGCCCGGGTCGATGACCGCGACCTTGCCGCGACCGACGATGTAAGTGCCGGTGCCGTGAAAGGTGAAGGCGTTCGGATTGCGCGCGAGGACACGCCGCAGTAACGGCGAGACTTCGACAGGCGCGGCGTAAACGGGCGTAAAGTTGCGATCAAGCGGCAGCTTGGGCAGCGTGACGCCAAGATCGGATGCTCTCAGCGTCACGTACTCTTGTCCTTTGTTCAAGCCGCCTTCAGGCGCGTGAGAAACTCGCGAATGCGCGCCGCGTTCTTGCCCAAGTCCGATATCCCGACGCGCGACATCGAACGGATGTCGAGCTTGGATCCCGTGCCGGCCGCCGCGATGCGGATGACGACGTCGTCCTTGAAGCCGAACCACATTGTCGTGTCGGTCGCTTCGATGCGCCCATCGTTCGGCTCGGCAGCTACGATTTGCCAACCCATGTCGGTTGCGACTTTTTTCGCCTTCTCGAACACTTCGGCGGGCGGCTTGTCGCTCATGAAAGGCTGAATGTCGGCAAAGGCTTTTTGTTGTTCCGCTGCGTCGGCAGGCTTGTAGTCGGCGCCGTTCGCCGCGGCCTTTCGCGCGTCCATCAGCGCGACGAAGAGCGGCGGGTTCGCCGTGTCGGTCGTGATGTCGTGGATAGCGGGCACGCTTTCCGCGGTCGACTTCATTTTCAGCGGGACGTAGATCGAGCCCGCCAGCACCAGCCCCAGGATCACGAACATCAGGCCCTGCGCCGAGCGCGAGAACAGCGCGACGATCAACCAAAGCGCGGCAAGCGCACCCGTGCCGATCGCGACGTAGCTGCCGTATTTCAACCCGGTGAACGCGAGGCCCAGATCGACGTGGGCGAAGCGATAGGCCGGCCCTGCGCCGAGGATCATCGCCGCTGCGATGAACCCAACCAACAATACAAAGCGTCCGAGCATTCCTGCCGAGTTCGTCATCGCAATTGCTAATCCCCAAAAGTCAAACTGCGGTCGGGAGCTTGTAGTCCTTGAACTGGGTACGCAAGGTGACCTTTTGGATCTTGCCGGTCGCGGTCAGCGGTATTTCGGTCACAAACGCTACATCGTCGGGGGTCCACCACTTGGCGATTCTACCCTCGAGGAACTTCAATACCTCGTCCTTTGTGACGTTCGATCCGGCCTTGCGTACCACGATCAAGAGCGGCCGCTCGTCCCATTTGGGATGGTGAACGCCGATGACGGCGGCTTGCGCGACACCGGGACAGCCGACGGCGATATTCTCGATGTCGATCGATGAAATCCACTCCCCGCCCGATTTGATCACGTCCTTGGCGCGGTCGGTGATCTGCATGAAGCCGAGCTCGTCGAGCGTCGCTATATCGCCGGTGTCGAACCAACCCTCCTTGTCGAGGATCGAATCGGTGCCGTAGCGCCCGCCCTCGCCCTTGAAGTACGAGCGCGCGATCGACGGCCCGCGCACCATCAGATGGCCGAAGGCCCTGCCGTCATGCGGCAGGTCCTTGCCGTCGTCGTCGGTGATCTTCATCTCGACGCTGAACATGGCGCGCCCCTGCTTCGATTTGACCTTGAGCTGATCGGCCCATGGCAATTTCTCCATGCCGTATTTGAACGAGCCGATGGAGCCGACAGGCGACATCTCGGTCATCCCCCAAGCGTGCATGACCTCGACGCCGTATTTCTTTTCGAAGGTCTCGATCATCACCGGCGGGCACGCCGAACCGCCGATCATCACCTTGCGCAAGGTCGATAGCTTGAGATTGTTCGTCTCCATGTGGGTGAGCAGCATCTGCCACACGGTCGGCACGGCCGCCGTGATGGTGACCTTCTCGTTCTCAAGCAGCTCGTAGACGCTCGGTCCGTCGAGCTTAGCGCCCGGCATCACCATTTTGGCGCCGACGCTGGGACACGCGAACACGGTCGCCCAGGCATTAGCGTGAAACATGGGAACGACGGGCAAGAAACTATCGGTCGACTTCGCGCCCACGCAATCGCCCGCGTTGACGGCGAGCGCGTGCAGCACGTTTGAGCGATGGGAGTAAAGCACGCCCTTCGGATTTCCGGTGGTGCCTGAGGTGTAACAAAGGCCGGCCGCGGTGTTCTCATCGAACTTGGCCCAATGAAAATCGTCGTCGATGTCCTTGATCCAGTCTTCGAAGGCGACGGCGTTTTGCAGAGTCGTCTTCGGCATGTTCGCCGCGTCGGTGAGAATGACGAAGCCTTCCACGCGATCGATCTGTTTGGCGATCTTTTCCAGCGTCGGCACAAAGGTCGTGTCGACGAAGATCAAGCGGTCCTCGGCGTGATTGACGATGTAGGTTATCTGCTCGGGGAAGAGCCGCGGGTTGATCGTGTGGCAGACGGCGCCCATGCCCATGATGCCGTACCAGGTCTCGAAGTGGCGCGCCGTGTTCCAGGCGAGCGTGCCGACCCGGTCGCCGAGCCGGATGCCGCGCCGCGTCAAGGCCTTAGCGACACGCCGGGCACGGGAATGGAGCTGCGTGTAGTTGGTGCGCGCGAGCGGCCCCTCGACGGTGCGCGTGACCATCTCGCGCTCGCCGTGAAAGCGCGCGGCATGGTCCAAAATCGCAGGCACGACCAAGGGCCAATCCTGCATCGATCCAAGCATGTCTTTCTCCCGAAGTGTCGTGCGCGTTGGCGCCTCGTGTTGGCGCGATCTTATGAGCCGCCGATATCAGGAACAATACGAAGCCGCGCGGCATCCGGTTTGCCTCCCCAGGCGCACAAACGCTCACAGGCTTGACTGACGGACTTTAGGCCGCGAGCGTAGCGCTCAGAAAGCGGTGAACTCATGCCCCTAACCAATGCCCAGACGCGCGATGTCGAAGCGCTGATCCATCCCTACACCAACCTGGCGCGGCACCGCGAGGTCGGGCCGCTGATCTTGGAGCGGGCGAAGGGCATTTTCGTCTACGACAATCGCGGGCGCGACTATATCGACGGGCTGGCGGGCTTGTGGTGCGTCAGCCTCGGCTACAACGAAGAGCGGCTGATCGAAGCGGCGACCAAGCAGATGCGCGAGATGCCTTATGCGCACATCTTCGCCGGGCGCAGTCACGAGCCAGGCATCGCGCTCGCCGAAAAGCTGAAGGAGGTGGCGCCCTTCACGGCCTCCAAAGTGTTCTTCGCCAATTCGGGATCGGAGGCGAACGACACGCAGGTCAAGCTCGCCTGGTACTATTGGAACGCACGCGGCAAGCCGCAGAAGAAAAAAATCATCAGCCGCATCAAGGCCTATCACGGCGTGACGATCGTCAGCGCCAGCTTGACCGGGTTGCCGGGCAATCACCGCGCTTTCGATTTGCCGCTGGCGATGACGTTGCATGCCGACTGCCCGCACGCCTATCGCTTCGCCGAAGCCGGCGAGGACGACGACGCCTTCGCCGAGCGGCTGGCGGGCAATCTCGACGCGCTGATCGAGCGCGAAGGTGCCGACACCATCGCCGCCTTTATCGCAGAACCCGTGATGGGCGCCGGCGGGGTGATTATCCCGCCCGCGACTTATTTCGATCGCATCCAGCCGGTGCTCGCCAAGCACGACATTCTCTTCATCGACGACGAGGTGATCACCGGCTTCGGGCGCACGGGGAACTATTGGGGCGCGCAGACCTACAACATGCGGCCACACACGGTGTCGTGCGCCAAGGCGCTGTCGTCGGCCTATATGCCGATCTCGGCGGTCCTGATCCCGGAGGACATGTATCAAGCGATGCTGGAGCAGAGCCGTGCGATCGGCGTATTCGGGCACGGCTTCACCTATTCGGCGCATCCGGTCGCGGCGGCCGTCGCCAACGAGACGCTGAAGATCTACGAAGAGCGCAACATCCTCGCCCATGTGCGGCGCATGAGCGAGCCATTCGTCGAGCGCCTGCGCGCCTTGCGCACGCACGCGCTGATCGGCGAAGCGGTGGGCGTCGGGCTGCTAGGTGCAGTCGAACTCGTCAGCGACAAAGCCGCTAAGAAGAACTTCCCGGCCGAGAAGATGGTGGCGGCGGCGTGTTGCCGGTTCGCCGAGGAAGAAGGGTTGCTCGTGCGCGCGCTCTTGGGTGACCGCATCGCCTTCTGCCCGCCGCTTGTGATTACCGAGGCAGAAATCAACGAAATGTTCGATCGCTTCGCCCGGGCGCTCGACAAGACGGAGGCGTGGGTCAGGAAGGAAGGCTTGCGCGGCTAGCTCAAGAAGTCGTGGATGGCCGGTCTTCGCCGACCATGACAGACTGTGATGTACGCGGGTGCGGCGGTTTTGGGGGCTGCGATGAAGTGGGTTGGGCGGATTTTGCTTGGGCTGGTGATCGTGCCGGTTGCCGGCGGCGCAGGCGCGTATTTCTATTTTGAGGCACCGGTCCCCGATGCGCGGCTGGCTTGTTACTACGGCGCTTATGAAACGGACCAGCACGAGTTGATCGTCGTCACGCCGACATCCGGTCGTGAGGCGCTGCGTATTGTATTGATGAACGGCGAGACGTGGCGATTGGAGCCGACGACACCGATCGACCATACCCCGATCCAGTTCTCCGCTTCGATGGGCTGGGCCGACGTCATCAGCGAGGGCGCCACCTTTCAATTTGGCTCGTGCGCAGAAGGCACAGTCACCACCAACATCGGCCTACTTGCGACGCCCGTCGTCGCGCATCGCATCGACCTCGACGCGACCGATGCAACGTTCGAAAGCCACGGCTTGAAACTCTTCGGGCGCCTGGTGATGCCTAAGTCTCGCGATCCGGTGCCGGTCGCTGTGTTGGTGCACGGATCGGAAGGCGATTCAGCGGTACTGTTCAACCGCCTGCAATATCTCTTCCCGGCGAACGGCATCGGCGTCTTCGTCTACGACAAACGCGGCACCGGCAAGTCAGAGGGCAGCTATACGCAAGACTTCAATCTGCTTGCCGACGATGCGGCGGCGGCGCTGACGAAGGCGCGCGCGCTTGCCGGCGATCGCGCCTCGGACGTCGGCTTCCAAGGCGGGAGTCAAGCGGGCTGGATCGAGCCCCTCGCCGCCACGAAAGCCAAGACCGATTTCGTGCTCGTCGGCTTCGGTCTTGCCGAAACGCCGGCCGATGAAGATCGAGATTGCGTCGTTGTCGATCTTCGCGATGCCGGATACAGCGACGCCATTATCGCCAAGGCCCGCGAAATCACCGATGCAACGGCGCGTGTGATCTCCTCGCATTTCACCGAAGGCTTCGAACAATTCGAGGCAGTCAAAGTGAAATACGGCAATGAGGCTTGGTACAAGGCGATCAAGGGCCAATACAGCGGCGATTTGCTCAAGTACCCCTCGTTCGCTCTTCGGATCGCAGGCCCGTTCTTCGAGGTCGGTACGCCCTTTGCGTATGACAGTCTGCCGCCATTGCGTGCTTATGATGGGCCTCATTTGTGGGTGATCGGCGGAAGCGACAGCGTGGCGCCAAGCGAACAGACGCTACGGGTTCTACGCACCGTGCAAGTCGATAGGCCGAAACTCGCTGTCGTCGTCTTTCCAAACGCCGACCACGGCATTATCGAGTTCGAGCGCAAGAACGGCGAGCGGGTTTCGACGCGCTTCTCGCCGGGCTATTTCGATCTGATGGTCGACTGGATCAAGACGAAGAAGATCAACGTGCCCCCCGACAGCGCCGTCGTCTACGTTCACACCGCCGACAACACGCCGCCGAGCGGATCTTCGGTGATGGACACGCCTTAGAGTCCGTCTCCACGATTTCAGATGCGAGGAAACGTCGGATGTTCTTCGAATCCGGCCGGATCTTGATGGATGAAGACCTCGGCGTCGGGAAACGCGAGGCGGATTGCATCCTCGACCTCGTCGCTGATGCGATGGGCATCGACCAGAGCTATTTCGGGCGCGAGTTCCAGATGCAGCTGAATGAAGCCGCGATGGCCGGAATGGCGCGTGCGCAAATCGTGCAGACTAATGACCGCCGAATGAAGCTTGACGATGTCTTTGATGCGCTCGCGGTCGGCATCGGCGAATTCGCGATCCATCAACTCGTCATAAGAGGCACGCAGTATCTTCACCGCGCCCCAGCCGATGACGCCGGCGATGGCCAAACCGATGAGCGGATCCGCAATGGTCCAACCGAGCCAACCGGCAAGGACCAACGCAACAATCACTCCGGCGTTCATCGCCAGATCGCCGACGTAATGGAGACTGTCGGCACCGATCGCGAGCGAACGCGTGCGGCCGATAACAAAGCGCTGGAATGTCACCAGCGCCAAGGTGAAGGCGATCGAGATCAGCATGACGACAACGGCGAGCACCGACTGCGGCACTGCATGCGGCTCGACGATTCGCTCGATCGACTGAAACAGCAGGAACGCCGAGGAGCCGGCGATGAAGGCGGCCTGACCGAGGCCCGCGATCGCTTCGGCTTTGCCGTGGCCGAAACGGTGCTCGCGGTCGGCCGGCGTCAATGCGTGACGCACGGCAAGCAAATTCAACCCTGAGGCTAGAAGATCGAGGGACGAGTCGACGAGCGAGGCGAACATGGCGACCGAGCCCGTCAGCACCCACGCCCAGGCCTTAATCCCAATCAGCAATCCTGCAACCGCCACTGCGGCGTAGGTCGCGAGCTTCTTCAGGCGCTCTGCGGTGACCCCGCTGTGCACCCGATCGGCTTCAGCGACGCGTGTATCCATCATGGAAAGAGCCGCTCCGTCATCCAGGGTGCCCCCCCCGCGGATCGCTTGTAGACAAGCCGATCGTGGAGGCGAAACGGGCGGTCGCGCCAAAATTCGATATGCAGCGGTTCGACGCGAAACCCAGACCAGTGCGGCGGGCGCGGTACCTTGCTCAGTGCATATTTCGCCGCATAGCGCGCAACTTCCTTCTCCAGTTCAAAACGACCTTTGAGTGCGCGCGATTGGCGTGAAGCCCAAGCGCCGATCTGACTGTCCTTTGGGCGCGAAGCAAAATAGGCGTCGGCCTCAGCGTCGCTGACCAGGGTGACGGGGCCGCGCACGCGCACCTGGCGCCGTAGGCTTTTCCAGTGAAAACATAGCGCCGCCTTGCGCGAGGCGAGGAGTTCCGTGCCCTTCGCGCTCTCAAAGTTCGTGTAGAAGACAAACCCGCTCAAATCGACGCCCTTCAAAAGCACCATTCGCACGTCGGGCAGGCCCGTCTCGTCAACGGTGGCCAAGGCCATCGCCTCTGCGTCGTTCGGCTCCTTCTTGCGCGCCTCTTCGAACCAGGCGGCAAACAACCGGATAGGGTCGTCGACCGGTGCGATCTCGACCTCCGGCGCGGGAGCGGACGTATCATTCATGCGATTTGTGGCTCGCGGTGTGTTAGGCCGGTCCATTATATAGACTCGTCGTCAGCCGCGCCCACCTCCTTATGCGGTTGCAATTGAGAGCCGCTTGCAAACCGATGCCACATGTTCGTCCGATGACCATGTTCGTCCGTGGGCTGATCGTTTTGGCCTGTGCCCTCGCACTCGCCGCCTGTGCAACCAACGTGGTTCAGGAAAAGGCAACACGCTTCGACCAGGGCATAGCGGCCTATGACGCCGGCGATTTTGCACAGGCCTATCAAATTTGGAGCAAACTCGCGGATGAAAACGATCTCGCCGCCATGCGCAACACTGCAAACCTTCTGCGCCAAGGCAAGGGCGTCGCTAAGGATGAGCATGCGGCCTTCGAGCTTTATAAGGAAGCGGCCGAAAAGGGCCTCGTGACGGCGATGGCGAATGTCGCCGACATGTATTTGGCCGGTGAAGGTGTCGCGCGCGATCCAAAGGCTGCCGCAGGGTGGTACGCACGCGCCGGCATTGCCGGCTTGTCACTGGCCCAAGTCAGACTCGCGGACCTCTATCTGCAAGGCACCGGTGTCGGCAAAGATCGGGCCAAAGCGCAAGCCCTGCTCGAGCGCGCCGCGCGCAACGGCTATGCCCCGGCGCAAGCGCGTTTACGAGATATGGGCGTTACGTTGCCGCCGGAAACGCAGCCGAGTTCATCGAGTGATGATCCTTGGCGCGGTTCGAACTACGTCGCGCCGAGCGAACCTCGGCCCGTCGTGCTACCTGCGGAACAAGCACACCGGCCGGTGCCCGGCGACGCGCTAACGCCGGACATGGTTTCATCGATGGGCGCGGATGACGCCATTGTGATGAAAGAAGGACTCACCGCTTATCAGGCAGGGAACAAGGTTTCGGCGTTCACGTCATGGCGCCAAGAAGCCGACAAGGGCGTTCCGGAAGCCCAGACGCGCGTAGCCTTGCTGTATGCGCGCGGCGAAGGGACCAAACGGGACATGATAGAGGCTTATCACTGGCTCAGATTGGCGGCCGCCCAAGGAAATGCAGGTGCTTGGATCGAGCTACCTCAGGTTGCAGCCGAACTCTCCCCCGCGGAGCGCGCCATGGGGGAATCCATTGTCCGCTTGCCGAACGGCGCGCAAAATAAGCCCCCTTGAGGATATTAATCTCGTTCACCATTTGCCCCCGACGGTTGCGTCATAGTATGGCAGTGGCGGGATGGGGGCCTCTCTATATCTTAAATCGATGGCGCAATTGAAATCGCTGTTTGAACGCGACGGCTGATGTACGAACTCTACTCATTGTTTGGGGTGCCTCGCTCCGCAACCGACGAGGAAATCAAACAAGCGTTTCGCACTCTGGCGAAACGTTTTCACCCCGACACGTCCGAAGGGGCAGCCGACAAGGGCCGGCGCTTCAAGGATTTGAGTTCGGCCTATGAAATTCTCGGCGACCCGATCAAGCGGCGCGCCTACGACCGTGGCGAGATCGACGGTTACGGCAACCCGCGCGCCGGCTATGCGCCTCGCGCCGAGCGCGAGCCGGAGCGCGAACGTGAGCGCGCGAAGGACGCCAGGGCCGAGGAGAAGGAAACGGCCAGCGCACAGCGCGACAGCACACGCTCAAACGGCGGCGCCTCGGCGGCGTTTCGCTCGGCGTTCGAAAAGGCATTCGGCAACGGCCCCGCCGCAAACGGCGCGGCCGCCAACGGCGCCAACGCCAACGGCGATGCACGCAAGCAAAGCCGCGTGGAGGATTTGTTCTCGGAGTTCTTCGGCGACCGCTCGACGGGCAAGAAGCGCCCGGCTCACGGCAAAGGCCTCGACACCAGCTACGACCTTGCAGTGACGTTTGAGGAAGCGGCGCTCGGCGGCACGCGTCGCGTCAAGATGCCCAACGGCAAGCGCTTCGACGTTCGTGTGCCTGTCGGCACGCGCGAAGGGCAAGCCATTCGGCTAAAGGGTTTAGGCGAGAGTGGCGCCGCCGGAGGCCAGGACGGCGACGCGATGATCACGGTCAACATCGAGCCGCACCCCTTCTTCCGCCGCGAGGGGCGCGACATCCACCTCGATCTGCCCATTACGCTCACCGAAGCGCTGCAAGGCGCGAAGATCAAAGTGCCGACGTTGCACGGATCGGTGACAATGGTCATTCCGCCAAGCGCCAATGCGGGTCAGGTCTTCCGGCTCAAGGGCAAAGGCATTCCGAGCCACGCCATCCACCCGGCCGGCGACGAATTCGTCACGCTGCAGATCATGCTGCCCGACAAGACCGACGCCAATCTCGCCGACGTCGTCAAGCGGTGGGAGGCAGCCAACCCCTACAACCCGCGCAAGCGGTTTGGGGAACAATAAGTTCCTCAACTTCGCCCCCGCGACTGCGTGGGGGGAGGAAAGACGTGACCGCAGCGACCTGTTGGAGTAGCTTCCCGCCGTCCGAAGGGGAGCCCATCGCGGGCTGAGATGTCGCGTCGGAACGCGGCGACCCTTTGAACCTGATCCGGCTTATACCGGCGGAGGGATTCGGACGTGCGCGATCTTCGCGCGCGGTTTTGATCATTCCGCTCTTCCCGGCAACGCCATGCGAAGGAGCGAAGCGATGAACATTCAAACCAAGGCGCCGACTGAGGTCACGACGGGCTCCCTGCCCGCTTCGCGCAAGGTTTTCGTGGCGGGCACCTGCCATCCCGACATCAATGTCCCATTGCGCGAGGTCGACCTTCATCGGACGGCAAAGGAGCCGCCGGTGCGCATCTACGATCCGTCCGGTCCTTACACCGATCCCGACGTTGCGATCGACATCGCCCAAGGTCTGGCACCGACGCGCGCGAGCTGGATCGCCAAGCGCGGCACCGAGCAGGTGCCAATGCCCTTCGTTGCGAACGAAAAGGCAAGCCCCGTTCCCCAGTTCAAAGTCACGCGCGCACCGCGGCGCAAATGTGGCACCGGCCCGCTGACGCAGCTCGAATTCGCACGCGCCGGCATCATCACCGAAGAGATGGAATACGTCGCGATCCGCGAGAATCTCGGACGCACCCGCGCGCTGGCTGGGTTGCACGACGGCGAAAGCTTCGGCGCCGCGATCCCCGATCACGTGACGCCCGAGTTCGTGCGCGATGAAGTGGCGCGCGGCCGCGCCATCATCCCGGCGAACATCAATCACCTCGAACTCGAGCCGATGATCATCGGGCGAAATTTTCTGGTGAAGATCAACGCCAATATCGGCAACTCGGCAGTCACCTCCTCCGCCGCCGAAGAAGTCGAGAAGATGGTGTGGTCGATCCGCTGGGGCGCCGACACGGTCATGGACCTGTCCACCGGGCGCGGCATCCACAACATCCGCGAATGGATCGTGCGCAATTCGCCGGTGCCGATCGGCACAGTGCCGATCTATCAGGCCTTGGAGAAAGTGAACGGCGTCGCCGAAGACCTGACCTGGGACATTTTCCGCGACACGCTGATCGAACAGGCCGAACAGGGCGTCGATTATTTCACGATCCATGCGGGCGTGCGCTTGCCGCACATTCCACTGACCGCAAAACGCGTCACCGGCATCGTCAGCCGCGGCGGCTCGATCATGGCAAAGTGGTGCCTGTCGCATCACAAAGAGAGCTTCCTCTATACGCACTTTGCCGATATCTGCGAGATCATGCGCGCCTATGACGTGAGCTTCTCGCTCGGCGACGGCTTGCGGCCCGGTTCGATCGCCGACGCAAACGACGCGGCGCAGTTCGCCGAACTCAAAACATTGGGCGAGTTGACGAAAGTCGCGTGGGCGCACGGCTGTCAGGTGATGATCGAGGGGCCCGGCCATGTGCCGATGCACAAAATCCGGGAGAACATGGAGCTGCAGCTCGAGATCTGTCACGAGGCGCCGTTCTATACGTTGGGGCCGCTCGCGACCGACATCGCACCGGGCTACGACCACATCACCTCCGCGATCGGCGCGGCGCAGATCGGCTGGCTCGGCACGGCAATGCTTTGCTACGTGACGCCGAAGGAGCATCTGGGCCTCCCCGATCGCGACGACGTGAAAGTCGGGGTTGTCACCTACAAGATCGCGGCACATGCGGCCGATCTGGCAAAAGGGCACCCGGCAGCGCGTCTACGCGACGATGCCTTGTCGCGCGCGCGGTTCGAGTTCCGCTGGCAGGATCAATTCAATCTGTCGCTCGATCCCGAGACGGCGCGCCTGTTTCACGACGAGACGATGCCGAAGGATGCGCACAAGTCGGCACATTTTTGCTCGATGTGCGGGCCCAAATTTTGCTCGATGAAAATCACGCAAGACATCCGCGACATGGCCGAAAAAGGCATGCACGAGATGAGCGAGAAATTCCGCGAGGGCGGCGGCGAGATTTACGTCGAAAAAGCCTCCGCGGCCGAGTAGTTAGGCTGGCATTAACCGGCGGGTCCGGCGCCCGCTTGCGGCAACGAAACCGAAAGCATATTAGACTAGACCGTCTAGTCTACTTTTTCGGTTTCGCTGGCGCCAAACGGGGGCCGTGGCTTTGCGTAGAAATATTCTCATCAGCGTCGGCGCGATCGCCGGCCTTGCGGCGCTTTATATCGGCATTATGTGGCTGACGCTGTGGCGCTTCCAAGTTTCCACCGACAACGCCGCCGTTCAAGCCGACATCGCGACGATCGCGCCGAAGCTTTCGGGCTATGTCGCCGAAGTAAACGTCGCCGACAATCAGACGGTGCGGCGCGGCGATGTCCTCATGACGCTCGACACCTCCGATATTCTCCCGCGTGTCGACCAAGCACGTGCGACCGTCGACGCCAAGAAAGCGGCGATCAAGAACATCGACGCGAAGGGCGTCTTGCAGAGGGCGATGATTGCCCAAGCCCAAGCCTCGGTCGTCAGCGCGCAAGCTGACGCGGCGCGCGGTGGCAAAGACCTCGCCCGCTACCAACGTCTAGCGCGACGCGGTTACGCAAGCAGCCAAAAGTTGGAACTGACGCGCGCCGATGCGGACCGATTTGCCGCTGCGGTCACGCACGCGCGCGCGGCCCTCGAGGCCGAGCGCGATCAGATCGGTGTCATCGAAACGTCGAAAGTACAGGCTCAAGCCGACCTGGAGCAGGCCGAAGCGCAGTTGGCGCTGGCCCAGAGCGATCTCACCAACGCAAAGATCATCGCACCGATCGCTGGCGTCGTCGGCAATCGCACGGTCCGTACCGGCCAATACGTGCGTGCCGGCGCTCAGGTTATGGCGATCGTGCCGCTGCCGCTCGTTTACGTCGTCGCGAACTTCAAGGAGACGCAAGTCAGTCACATGCGGCGCGGACAGGCAGTGGCGATCAGCATCGACGCCCTGCCCGGCATGGCGTTCGAAGGGCGCGTCGACAGCTTTGCGCCGGCGAGCGGATCGCTCTTCAGTTTGCTGCCGCCGGAGAACGCGACAGGCAACTACACCAAGATCGTGCAACGCATACCCGTGAAGATTGCGGTCGAAGGCGACATCGCCAAAATTGCGCTCCTGAGGCCCGGCATGTCGGCGGGCGTCGTCATCGACATGCGCGACGCCGGCGAGCGCGAGCCGGTTCCGGCCAAGTCGGCGCCGCAAAACGCGGACGCGCAACATTGAGCGGATCCCCCGCCAGCGCTCGACCTACGCCTGCGTCCAGTCCGCCGCTGACGGCACGCACGCTCATCGGCTTCTTCGCCATGGCCTTCGGAATGTTCATGGCAATCTTGGATATTCAAATCGTGTCGGCGTCGCTTGCCGAGATTCAAGCGGGCCTTTCGGCGTCGGCCGACGAAATCACTTGGGTCCAGACCTCGTATCTGATTGCCGAAGTGGTGATGATCCCGCTTTCTGGCTATCTGTCGCGCCTGCTCTCGACGCGCATCCTATTCGTGATTTCGGCGAGCTCGTTCACGGCGATGAGCGTGCTGTGCGCGATGTCGACGTCGATCGAACAAATGATGGTGTTTCGCGCGTTGCAGGGGTTCCTGGGCGGCGCGATGATCCCGACCGTCGTCGCCGGCTCCTACATGATGTTCGGGCAAGGACGCGCGGCGGGCATCAGCGTCGTTGTCGGGTTGATCGCGACGCTTGCGCCCACCGTCGGTCCGACGCTCGGCGGATATCTGACACACGCACTCTCCTGGCACTGGCTGTTCCTGATCAACGTGCCCATCGGCATCGTCATCACCAGCATCGTCTGGTCGCTCGTCGATATCGACAAACCGAATTGGAAGCTGCTCGAAGGCATCGACCTAACCGGCCTTGCCCTAATGGCGATGTTCTTAGGCTCGACCGAGTACGTGCTCGAGGAAGGAACGCGCAAGAACTGGTTCGAGGACGAGGGCATCCGCACCTTTGCGGTCATCGCCGTACTCGGTGGCATCGCCTTTTTCATGCGGGTGCTGAGCGCCAAGAACCCGATCGTCAATCTGAAAGTCTTCCGTGATCGCAATTTTAGTCTCGGCACGGCCTATGGCTTCATCCTCGGCATCGGCCTCTATGGCATCGTCTATTTGATGCCCGCCTTTCTCGGGCGCGTGCGCGGCTACAACAGCTTGCAGATCGGCGAGATGTTGTTCGTCACCGGCATCTTTCAGTTCATCAGCGCGCCGATCGCGGGCATCTTGTCGCGCCGCTTCGATACACGATTGGTGCTTCTGGGCGGGCTCGTCCTCATGGCGCTGTCGTCCTATATGTTGTCGGGCGTAACCTCCGATTGGAGCTTCGACGAATTCCTCGTGCCGCAGATTATGCGCGGCGCGGGGCTCATGTTTTGCATGATCCCGGCGAACGTGCTCGCAATGTCCAGTCAGGAAGGCGACACGCTCAAAGACGCTTCCGGCCTGTACAATCTAATGCGAAATCTGGGCGGCGCGCTCGGCCTTGCGGTACTGAACACCGAGCTCACGGATCGGCTTGCTTTTCATTACGAGCGGCTGGGCGAAAGTCTCAACGCGGGCCGCGCGGTCGCCGAAGATTCGCTCGCGGGGCTCACCCAACGCTTCTCCGACATGATGCCGGGGGAAGCGGACCTTGGTGCTCTCAAAGCCATCTCCGGTTTTGTGCGCCAGCAAGCAGCGACGATGGCGTTCGCCGATTGCTTCCTATTGCTGGCCATCATCTACGCACTTGCGGTGCTCACCGTCCCCCTGCTCGGCAAGCCGCGCCACCTTGTCGAAGAGATGTTGGAGCCGGCATGAAGAAGGGCGCGGCAGCGGCGTTGGCGACAAACGGATCGACCGGCCGGCGAGAGCGGATCCTGGCGGCCGCCGCCAAGGTGTTCCGGACGCAAGGCTACGACGCGCCGATGGACGAGATCGCCGCCGAGGCCGATGTCGCCAAGCAGACGCTCTACAACCAATTCGGCTCAAAGGAAGATCTATTTCGCGCATTGATCGCGGAGCGAGCGTCGGCGCTGCAAGCCCAGTTGATGGATGCGTCGCACAGCGCGAAGCCGCGCGACGTGCTCATCCGGTTGGTGCGCGAATATTACGCGCTGGGTCTCACGCCGAACGGCCTCGACTTCATGCGCATGTTGATCTCGGTCTCGGGCCGCTTTCCGGAAATGGCGCGCGATTTCTATGAGGTCGGTCCGGGACGTACACTGAGCGCCCTCGCCCAATGGATCGAAGGCGAGGTCCGGCTCGGACGGATGTCGGTCAGAGAGCCGCGGGTGGCCGCAGAGCATTTCCTTTCGATGATCCTGGGTCACGTGCAGTTGCGCGGACTTCTAAATGTTGGCCGCGCGCTGCCCTCGCGCGAGATCGAGCGCCGTGCCGCCTATTGCGCCGACACGTTCCTGAAGGCTCACACCCGATGAATATTTACGTTTGACAGGCCGTTGACTTCGGTTGGCTGTTATTCAGCGCGTTTTCGGTACACTGGTCTGAGGCGAAACAGCCACAGTTAACCAAAACACACGTCAGCCGCGAAGAATTCTCCCCAGTACGCTTGACGGGACCCCGGGTAATCGTGCCGATTCTCCCCAACAAAAGTTGGGGTGGGTCCATGGAAGACGCGCGTATCCGCGCCTTTTCGCGTTTGGTTGGTTCAAAAATTCAAACGCTGATCCTCCCCATGGTGGCGAGCGCTGCGCTCTTCGCCGCGTCGGGCACCGCGCAAGCGACTCCGATCTGTCAAAACCTCGGGGCCACCGACCCCATGACGGCTGGCGACGACACTTGCAAAATCACAAGCCCGCAATCAGGTCCCCTTGACGCGCTTGGAAACGGCACCGTCGGGGATACATTGCAGCTCGACGGCACGGGCGGATCGTTTTCGTTTGATACTTCCACCATCACCGCAGGCGGGTTTGTAAACTTCGAGAACGCGGCGGTCCTAGGCCCCGTCACGCTTACGGGCGTGAACACCGGCGCACTGAGCTGGACGGTCACGTCCGGAACACTCACCATCGCCAACTCAAATGCGCTCAACGCCGCCACGTCAGTCACGGTGGCCTCGGCTGGAACCATAACGGCTACGGTTTCTTACGCCACCAATGTGCTGGTCAACCACGGCTTCGTTGAGGGCAATGCAACGTTCAATGGAACTTTGACCCTAGCCGCCGTGACAAACGATGGAACGCTGGCACCCGGCGTCGGCGTGGGCAACATCGGCACAATGACTGTTGCCGGCAATTACACGACCGAGGTCCTCGCCCATGCCAACATGGACGTCAATCTGGTCACCGGCGCGAGCGATTTCATTCACGTCACCGGCTCGACTGGCGGTGGAACACTGATCGCCATCAATCCGACAAATGTTTCGCCGGGCATCGCGACCACCGGCAACGGCATCCTTCTCTGGCGGATCGAGGGTAGCGGAGCCATCAATCAATTTGGCTTGGCGGCGCCAGTGGTCAGCACCAACACTCCCTATCAATATTTGCTGAACTACGTGACCGACTATTCCGGCCCCAGCGACGGTCTGTTTTTGAAGTCGGCGCTGCGTCAGGAGTTCTACGGCGACGCAGCGTTGTTGTCGGGTGAGCAGGCGACGATCCGCACTTGCTTCCGCAGCGATCAGCGTATTCCCGATTCGCCGCGCGGGCGCGAGAACGTGCGTGCCTGGACCGACCTCAAGACCGCGTCGTTCAAGACGGACGTCCAGAGCGGCATCAAAATGGACGAGAAGATGAACTGCGTCACCGGCGGCATCGACCTCGGCTTGGGCGAAGGCATCCGTTTCGGCGTCGTGGGTGGCTACGGCGGCTCGTCAATCAATGTGACGACGCCAGGCGGGATTGGAACCCTAGATGGCACAACGACCGCCGTTGAAGGGCTGTTTTCGATGGGCACGCCGCAATACTTCTTCAACGTGACGGCGGGTTACGCGACCACGGATTGGACCTTCGACGGCCCCGCGCCGCTTTCGATTGATGCCACGCACGGCGCCACGCAAAAGGGCGTCATTGGTTCGGCCGAGGCGGGCACCACAGTGAATTTGACGCCGTTCCGCTTTAAGTTCATCGCCGCGGTGAACTATGACCACACGAGTTGCGGCAACAATTGTCTGCTCAATGGAACGACCGAAAGCACGGGCATTTTGGACGCCAAGGGCACGATCCGCGTTGAAGCAATGACGCACCAAATCAATCCGTATGTCGCCGTGTCATTCTCCGACGACCTTTCGAAGGGCGACACCGTGTCGTTCGGTAGCCAGACGCTGACGGCGGACACGGGGCATAATCTGTTGACGCTGAACGCCGGCTTCAACGCTCCGGTCGATGAAGGGGTCCTAGTCTTCGGCGACGCCTCCGTGCTCGACGGAATGGGTAACACGGGCACCACAGGTTACTCGATCGCCGGTGGCCTTAAGGCCTATTGGTAGGCGCCGCCGCCCTCGCTATTGCATCGCTTCCGGCGAACGGGAATAAGATCGCCCCGTTTCATCCACCGGGGATGCGGACGCGCCCGCGGCCAGCCATGACCGATGCAAAGTTAGACGAGCTCGCAGCGCGCCTCCTCCATCACGGCGCGGAGAAGCTTTCGCCCGGCGCTTCGGTCGTGCCTTCCATCGTCCCGGCGGCTGTGTTCCATCTGCCTGGCATTCCCTCCAACGCACCCTATCAATACGGCCGCTTTCACAATCCGACGTGGGAGGCACTTGAGGAGGCATTAGGTCTTCTTGAGGACGCAGAGACGATCTTGTTCCCGTCTGGAATGGCCGCCATAGCCGCCCTTATGTTCGCAACGGTTGCCAACGGCGAGCGAGTACTGATCCCGAGCGACGGTTATTACGCGACGCGCGCTTTGGCCGATCAGTTCTTGAAGCCACTCGGCGCTCTAATCGAAGAACGCGCGACGGCTAAGTTCCTCGACGACGGGTTTGCCGGATTCAAACTGGTGCTGGTCGAAACGCCGTCCAATCCGGGGCTCGATGTTTGCGATATCGCGGCGGCGGCGCGCGCGGCTAAGCAAGCCGGAGCTTTGCTCGCCGTCGACAACACGACAATGACGCCGCTCGGCCAGAGGCCGCTGACGCTGGGCGCCGATGCCGTTGTCTGCGCCGATACCAAAGCAATCAATGGCCACTCCGACACACTTATGGGCCACGTTGCGACGCGCGACGGCGCCCTGGCGGCGCGGTTGCGCGATTGGCGCAAGTTCTCCGGTACCATCGCCGGGCCATTTGAAGCATGGCTTGTGCATCGAGGTTTGGAAACGCTGGAGGTACGTTTCGCGCGGATGTGCTCATCGGCGGCGACCATCGCCGACCGCCTGGCGGCTTCCAAGAAGCTCGTCGCGTTGCGCTATCCTGGACTGGCGAGCGACCCGGCCTTTGGCATCGCCAAGCGTCAGATGTCGACGTTTGGCACGTTGATCTCGCTGACCCTGCGCGACCAGATCGCCGCCGAGCGCTTCATCGAAACCTGCCCCCTCATCCAACCCTCGACCAGTTTCGGCGGTGTGAGAACCTGCGCAGAGCGTCGTGCGCGTTGGGGCGATGCGGTCGCCGAGGGCTTTATTCGCTTGTCGATAGGGCTAGAGCCGGTTGAAGTTCTATGGCGCGCGCTCTCCGAAACGCTCGATACGGTTTGATGTGATGTCCGACTTCGGGCGAGCGCTGCTCCCACTTTGGCATCTCGATCCAGAGGGGACGTTTCTCAACCACGGCTCCTTCGGTGCCTGCCCGCGCGGTGTACTGGCGGCGCAAAGCGCGGTGCGCGAAGAGATGGAGCGCCAGCCCGACCAATTCTTCCGGCTTAAGGCGATGCCAACAAGCGAGGAAAACGCCCTGCGCCCGACAGCCGACCGGCTTGGCCGCTTCGTCGGCACATCGGGCGAGCGGATCGCGTTCGTCGCTAATGCCACGGAAGCCATCAACACCGTGCTCAAAGCCGTCGACCTGACGAGCGGCGATGAAATCTTGATGCTCGACTGCGTGTACAATGCCGTGCGCTTGGCGGTGGAGGATACGTGCCGGCGCACCGGGGCTCACCCCAAGGTCGTTACGCTACCAATACCCATTGCAACAAACGATGCCGTCGAGCGCATCATGCAGGCCGTGGGTCCGCGCACGCGCCTCGCCATCATCGATCACATCGCGTCGCCGACGGCTGTCGTCTTTCCGGTCGCCGAAATGACCACGGCTTTAAAGGCGAAAGGCGTTCGGGTTCTGATCGACGGCGCGCATGCCCTCGGTCAATTGGCGCTCGATCTCGAAGCGGTCGGGGCCGATTGGTACACTGCGAATGCGCACAAATGGCTCTACGCACCCAAGGGCTGCGCGTTTCTATATGCGGCGGCGCATGTCGCGCAGCGCACTCTGCCCCTATCGGTCAGCCACTACCACGATCTCGGGTTTCCACATGCCTTCGACTACGTGGGCACGCGCGATGTGTCGGCCTTCTTGAGCGTGCCGGCCGCACTCGACTTCATGGCCGGCTTCGACGTCGATGCGATCCGCCGCTACATAAACGAACTGGCGCGCGAAGGTAGCTTGTTGATGCGCGACGTGGGCGGCGAACCCGTGGCCCCCGAGGCGATGTCGTGCGCGATGCGCGCCTACGCGTTGCCGCAGCGCCGCTGCGCAGAGCCCGCGGACGCGGCGGCATTGAGACACGATCTTTGGTACCAGCATCGCATTCAGATCGCGTCATCGGCGTTTCAGGGCAAGCTGCTGTGCCGGCTATCGGCGCAAATCTACAACGAACGGTCCGATTTCGAGCGCGTTGTCGACGTTCTGCAGCGTCGCGGCTGGGCCGGGCGTTAACGCCGCCGACGGTTGAGACACCAGCGTATAGTGTCAAAATTCACAAATGGGGGACTCATGGCGACTCCAGCGCCGACACTCGAACCGTTTCACGTGATGCCGACCGTCGTCGACGGGCGACCGCGACTCGTCATCCGAGTTGGAATTACCGGCCATCGCAAACTGCCGCATGCGGATTTTGAGAAGCTTGACAAGGCGCTTGGCGAAATTCTGGACGTGATTGGGGACAAGGTCAGAACAATTCACGCCGATCCGTCGGCACGGGCTCTCTATAGTGAACAAGTACCGATCCTGCTGTTCATTTCGCCGCTTGCCGAAGGGGCGGATCGAATTGCCGCCAAGGTCGCGAACCAACGCGGTTGGCGCCTCGCCTGCCCGCTGCCGTTTCGCCAGGCCGCCTACGAAAACGATTTTCCGGAGACGGTTTCGGAGTTTCGAGATTTGCTCGCACACGCCGTACAGGACCGAGCCGTCGTCGAACTCGATGGTGTCTACGATCAGGAGGAGGAGCGGCGCAACGAAGGTTATCTGGAGGTCGGGCACTTCGTTATGCGGCACAGCGATCTCCTTATCGCGATATGGGACGGCGCACTTGCGGCAGGCGTTGGCGGCACCGGCGACATCGTGCAAAGCGCTTTGAACTTCGACGTTCCGGTTGTGCACGTCGCAGCAAGCGCACCGCATGGAATCGCCCTCCTCGACCACGACTCGCGTGCCCAACCCATCAAGCAAGGCGAAGGCGCGCCGCTTATCGCAAAAAAAGTGAACGAGATCTTGTGTCCCGATCTGGAACCGGAAGCCGACCAGACGGCGCGCAGATATTTCACTGCCGAAAACCTCACGGCGACCGACGCCGGCCGAAATCACTACGACAAGGGACCCTTCGTCGCTTCGCCGAGATTGCCTTTCTGGGGCGCGCGCGATGTGTTCCGTTCGTTACTGTCGCTGGCAAAGAAACCGAAACCCCCGTCGGAACCGATGCCCGCTCCCGCACCGCAGATGCCGATCAACTGCGATTTTCTCTTCGATCATTTTCAACGCGCGGATTGCCTGGCTTCGGCCTATTCCGACATCCACCGCAGCCTATTCATATTGATTTATCTGCTCGGTGCTTCTGCCCTGATCGCGGGATTCGCCTCGCTCGCGTTTCATGACCACTGGTATGTCAGCATCTCGTTCGTGTTCTTCGAGTTCGTCTTTTTGTGTTGCGTCGTCGCCCTCTACGGCATCGACCGAATCTGGAAATGGCGCGAGCGATGGCTCGACTATCGCTTGCTGGCCGAGATGCTGCGCGAGGCGGACCTCCTGGCCATGATCGGACGCTCATTGACCAACAGGGCGATCTACGATCACGAGTCCGATCTGGCGCCTCGCGCCAAATGGGTATCCAAGGCTTTCCGCGCCATCGTGCGCGCCGCCGGTATTGCCGGCGGGAGCTATGACAAAGCCTATTTGGAGACCGCAAAGATATTCGCGGCCGAAGGTCGGCTTACCGATCAAATTCGCTACCACGACAAGAACGGCGATCGAACACGATCGGTGAACAATCGGCTCAGGCTCGCCAGCGCCGTGACCTTCGGCATCACGATAGTCGCAGTCTCGCTCGAGCTCTTCTGGCCATCCACTTGGGGACCGATGCTTGCGCTCGTTGCCGGAGCCCTCACCGCGTTTGCATACGGCACGTTCGGCATTCGCAACCAGGCCGAATTCGAGATCGTCGGGCGGCGTTCGGAGCGTATGGAGACCCGCTTGCGACGGCACCGCAGCCGGTTGCGCGAAATGAGCGGTGACGGTCTGACAAGCGTTTCGCTGGGCCGCGAACTGGTACGAGCGTCCGAAGCGATGCGCCACGACGTCGCCGACTGGATCGGAATCTTCGAAACGAAGGAAGCAGAGGCGAACTAGGCCTGAACCGCCGCCCAGAGAAAGACGATCGTCGCCGCTGCGCCCATGGCGCTACGCGCCGCGTGGAGCCAGCCCCATTTCTGAATGAGTACGCGCGCGTTGGGTCCGACATTGGCCGGCTCGATCGCCATAAGTGTGGTGTTCGTCGGCCCGACGACGCGAAGCGTGTATGGCCAATTGCCAAGGATCAGCAGCGCCCCGAGCAACCAGCGCCAATTCCAGCCGTAGAAGAAGGCAATGATCGCCAGGAGCCCGCTCACGGCCGCGAGGCCAGCCTGCATGATGCGGCCGTGCTTGTAGGAAGGTTTCCATTCGGCGAGCAGCGCCGCGTCATCGAGCTTCAGTCGCGCAGGGTGTTCGGCGACGTTGACGTAAACCGCCGCGCCCGTGAACAAGGCGGCGGTTGTCAGGGCGAGCAGGCCAAAGATCACTTGTGGAGTCTCTATCGATTATTGAGGTGGAGCATCGTCTTATAGCAAGAACCCTGGCGCGACGGCCATATTTTGGTGATGATGCGCAATCGTTCGGTCTGAGGTGATCCATGGCCTATGAGGCCGGCGGCGGCGGTCGTAAGCGCACTGGACGCAACGTCTTGGGCGGGCCGCTGGCGCCTTGCAATGATGCACCGTTGACCGGTTTTTATCGGGACGGATGTTGCAATACCGGCCCCGAGGATGCTGGCTCGCATACGGTTTGCGCCGTCATGAGCGCCGAGTTCCTCGCCTTCTCCAAAGCGCGCGGCAACGACCTCTCGACGCCGATGCCGGAATACGAATTTCGTGGCCTCAAGCCCGGTGACCGCTGGTGTCTTTGCGCGCCACGATGGCAAGAAGCGTATGCCGCCGGCATGGCACCAAAGGTTGTCCTCACAGCGACTCATGAAGGCGCGCTCGAACATGCAACTCTTGCTGACCTCAAACGATTCGCCATCGATTTGAACTGAGGTTTGGCCGTCGGCGCACCTTGGAACAAGCCTGGCGCGGTTTGACCGCACTGGCGAATTTGACTAGCGTCCGCCGCACCTACATCACAAATCCGGCGCGCGCCAAACCGCGATCAAAAAATGAGCCAAAACAACGGTTTAATGAAGGGCAAGCGCGGCCTCATCATGGGTGTAGCGAACGATCGCTCGCTCGCCTGGGGCATCGCCAAAGTGGCCCATCAACACGGGGCGTCGCTGGCGTTCACCTATCAGGGCGAACCCTTGAAGCGGCGCGTACTGCCGCTCGCCGAAGGCGTCGGGTCGAAACTCGTTCTGCCGTGCGACGTGACCGAACAGGGATCGATCGATTCCGTCTTCGAGGCGCTTGGCAAAGCCTGGGGCTCGATCGACTTCGTCGTGCACGCCATTGGTTTTTCGAACAAGGACGAGTTGCGCGGGCGCTATGTCGACACGACCTACGACAACTTCGCCATGACCATGAACATCTCCTGCTACTCGTTCACGTCGGTCGCGCAGCGCGCGGAGAAACTGATGACGAACGGCGGCTCGCTGCTGACGCTGACTTATTTCGGCGCCGAGAAGGTTATGCCCCACTACAACGTCATGGGCGTCGCCAAAGCGGCGCTCGAGGCGTCGGTCCGCTATCTCGCCGAGGATTTGGGCAAGAAACAGATTCGCGTGAACGCAATCTCGGCCGGACCGATCAAGACGCTGGCCGCTTCGGGAATCGGCGACTTTCGTTTCATCCTGAAGTGGAACGAACTCAACACGCCGTTGCGCCGCAACGTCACGATCGAAGACGTCGGCAATGCCGGGCTCTATTTGCTCTCCGATCTCGGGAGCGCTGTCACGGGCGAAGTACATCACGTCGATGCGGGATTTCACACGGTTGGTCTCGCCGCGGTCGACCGGGCGGCCGACAGCGCGCAATTGCTCGGCACGCTGTCGCGCGACGAGGATTGATGCCGGGCGCTCGCATTCTCGCAGTGCCGGACTAGGCGGAATATGTCGCACAACACCTTCGGCCACCTCTTCCGCGTGACGACCTGGGGCGAAAGCCACGGGCCCGCGATGGGCTGTATCGTCGACGGCACGCCCCCAGGCATCGCGCTCAGCGAAGGCGACATTCAGCACTGGCTCGACAAGAGGAAGCCCGGAACATCGCGCTTCGTGACGCAACGGCGCGAACCGGATGCCGTGAAGATTCTCTCGGGCGTGTTCGGCGATGAGGATACGGCGGGCCAAGTGACGACCGGCACGCCGATCGCGCTCCACATCGACAATGTCGACGCCCGCTCGCGCGACTATGAAGGCATCAAGGATAAGTTCCGGCCCGGCCACGCCGACTACGCTTATTTCATCAAATACGGCGTGCGCGACTATCGCGGCGGCGGTCGCCAATCGGCGCGCGAGACGGCGGCGCGCGTGGCGGCGGGCGGCATCGCGCGCAAAATCCTCGATCAGCTGGTGCCCGGCGGCGTGCGCATTCGCGGCGCTCTGATCCAACTCGGCAAACACACGATCGATCGCAAGAAATGGGATTGGGCACAGACGGAACAGAATCCGTTCTGGTCACCCGACGCGAGCGTCGTCCCCGGCTGGGAGGCCTATCTCGACGATCTGCGCAAGGCGGGTTCGTCGTGCGGCGCGGTCATCGAACTCGTCGCAGAAGGCGCTCCCGCGGGACTGGGTGCGCCGGTTTACGGCAAGCTCGACGCGGAATTGGCCTCGGCGCTGATGTCGATCAACGCGGTCAAGGGCGTTGAGATCGGCGCCGGTTTCGCGGCAGCTGCCCTCTCGGGCGAAGAAAACGCTGACGAGATGCGGATGAAGGACGGCAAGCCCTTCTTCCTGTCGAACGGCGCAGGCGGGATTTTGGGTGGCATCTCGACCGGCCAAGACATCGTCGCGCGCTTCGCCGTCAAGCCGACGTCCTCGATCCTCGCGCCCCGCAAAACGATTACCCGCTCCGGCGAAGAAACCGAGATCCAGACGACAGGCCGCCACGATCCGTGTGTCGGCATTCGCGCCGTGCCCGTCGGCGAAGCCATGATGGCCTGCGTGCTCGCCGACCATTTGCTGCGCCACCGCGCCCAGTGCGGCTAGTTCTCAAAACGCCACGCATGATGTTGCGCCCGATGCGACCGTCGGACGCCGAGGCGCTGCACGAGGTGTGGAGCGACGCCGAAGCCATGCGTTATTGGGATTGGCCGCCGACGCGCGATGCCGCCGTGACGCGCAGCGTCGTCGCACGCCAATGCGAGGAAGCAAAAAACGGTAGCGCACTCTATTGGGCGATGTGCGTCGACGGGCGGCGCGCTGCAATCGGCGCCTGCGACCTCTCCGAAATCGATACGCACCATCGGCGCGCCGAAGTCGGCTTTCTGGTGGCACGCGAATTTTGGGGCCAGGGCTATGCGATCGAGGCGATGCGCGCGATCGTGGCCTATGCGACGAACGCGCTGAAACTCGAGCGGCTGTCGGCGCGTACCCACAGCGGCAACGAAAGCTCGGCGCGCCTCCTCAAGCGGCTTGGCTTTGTGCGCGAGGGCACGCTGCGCGCGTTCGTCTGGCGCGAGGGAACGCGGCGCGATTGCGAAATCTATGGACTGCTGCTGCCGCGCTCACTCGACGAAAAACCGCGCGTCAGCGCTTCGCGAAAGCCACGACCTTCGACAAGTAAGCAGGCGTCGAGGAAACGAAAGTGAACCCGGCGCTCTCGAATGCGCCTCGCACATCCCAGGCGAGATAGCTTTCGTAGTAGGGTTCGTGGAACGCTTGCGGAAACAATTCCATCAGCGCTTCGAAACCGGAGGCGTCGCCGTCTTGGATGGAATCGAGCATCACGAACAAGCCGCCGGGTTTCAACACCCGAGCGATCTCGGCGGCGACGACGTGGCGAACCTTCGGCGGAAGTTCGTGGAAGAGGAAGATCGCCGTGACGATGTCATGGCTCGCGTCCGCGACGGGCATCGCCTCGGCATTGGCTTCGACGAAGTCCGCGTCACGCCAGCCCCGCAACGCTTGACGCGCGGCGGCGACATAGTTCGGCGACAGGTCGAGGGCCGTCACCTTCAGCTTCGGCCAATTGGTCTTCACCAGCGCTAGGAAGCGGCCGGTACCACACGCCACGTCAAGAAGGCTAAAACCTCGCTGGTCCCTGCCCCCCAGGTGCGCCGAGATCGGCACCAGGACCTGCCGGCGCATGGCGTCCGCGGTGCCGGAGAACAATGTTTCGACCTGGAAGTCGTAGATGCGCGCCGATTCCTCGCTCAACCAGCCGCCCGATTGGTAATGAAAATTTTGCAGGTAATAGCGCGGAAATTTGGCGCGGGCCTCCTCGCTCAGCACTTCATCGTGCGCGCGGTCGCGGCGGCGGCGCGCGACGTTGGGAACATCGCGCAGGAACTCGCGCGAGCGCACCAAGCTGCGAAACGCCCGGCGATCAAGACCGTCCGGTGCCGCGTAGAGGCCAGCATCGATGTTCGCCCAATCCTGGTCGAACAGCGCCCGCATGGCGCGCAGAATTTGATCGCGCCTCGGCCATTTGTTCTGGAGCTTGACGTCCCTGTGCTCGAAAGCTGTCGGACCGCCCATGCGGCGCGCCAGAATGTGGTGCCCGGCATACCAAACAACGCGGGCGTAAGCTTGCGCCGAGTATGCCAAGCGGCTGAGCGACGGTCCTGCCATGGCAAGAAGTTAGAGGCTACGAGGTTGCCGGGCAATCTCCCTCCGCGCGGGTCTATCTCTCGAATCGGGCCACTAGTTCGACCTGGGTGGCCCATAGGAACTGATCGATCGGCGTGACGCTGTGCAATTTGTAACCGCCGTCGATCAGCGTGCGGGCGTCACGGGCGAATGTTGCCGGGCTGCAAGACACCATCACGACTCGCTTTACTTTCGCCTGAGCCAGTTGCTCGCACTGCGCCTTGGCGCCGGCGCGGGGCGGATCGAGGACGATGGCGTCGAACGCCTCAAGCTCGACGTTCAAAAGCGGCCGGCGGAAAAGATCGCGGCGCTCGACTGTAATCAATTTCAAGCCGTGCGCGTGTTTCGCCGCGTCCTTCAGTGCGGACACCGCGTCGATATCGGCCTCGAACGCCGAGACCGCGGCGCTCTTGGCCAGCGGGAACGTAAAGGTGCCGCAGCCGGCGAAGAGGTCGGCGACCTTGCGCGAGTTGCCGACACCTTCGACGACGAGCGTCTGCATCGCTTGTTCGGCGGAAGGCACGGCCTGCAGGAACGCGCCGGGCGGCGGGCTCACATAGGCGTCAGCCCATTTGAGCGCCGGCACATGCGTTTGAGCCACCATATCGTCGTTCACCGTCAGTCGTGCGAGATGGAGCTGCGTCGCGAGCTTGGCAAGGCGCGTGCGGCGCGGTCCGTCGATCGCCACGCCGGGCAGTCCTAGAGTCATGTCGATGCCGGTGTCGGTCACCGTCAAGCCGATCTCGCATTGGCCCGAACGCGGCAGCTCGCCGGCCAACGCCTCGCGCAGTTTCGGCACGAGTTCCTCGAGCCGGCGGTCGATCACATGGCATTCGGCGATATCGACGATGAACGTGCTGCCGCGCTCCTGAAAGCCGAGTACGATCGCGTCGCGCGTTTGCTTGGCCGAAAGGGTCGCGCGGCGGCGCGAGCGCGGCGCAACGCTCACCAGCGGCTTCATCTCGAATTCCAGGATGTTGCGCTGGGAAAGCGCTTGGCGCACCTGATCGACCTTCCACGCCGCATAGGCATCGGCGCTTAGGTGCTGAACGGCACAACCGCCGCAAGAGCCGAAATGGCGGCATGGCGCCTGCACGCGCGCCGGTCCGGGCGCGACGATCTCGATCACGCGGCCGCGGATGCCGTCGAACTCGGCGCGCACGCGATCGCCGGGCACGGTGTAGGGAACGTAGAGACCTTCAGCCGTTTCGCCGTCACCCTCGTGACCGAGGGAGAAGATTTCGACTTCGCGGATGGGGCCCGGCGTCACGCGCGCAGACTGCCTGCCGCCTCCTGGCCCAAAGCCAACAGAGCCGTGGCGACTATTTGCGGCGCGTTCAACGCAGCGACGTCGTACTGCTTCTGGGGCGTATCGTGATCGATGAAAATATCGGGCAGTGTCAGCGGCCGGAACTTGCAGCCGCGATCGAACAATCCGGCCTTGGCCATGAACTGCATGACGTGCGCGGCGAAGCCGCCGATCGCACCTTCTTCGATCGTGATCAGAACTTCATGATCGCGCGCGAGCCGGCGAACCATATCCTCGTCGAGCGGCTTGCAGAAGCGTGCGTCGGCAACGGTGGTCGAGAGGCCGCGCGCATTGAGTTCGTCCGCGGCCTTGAGGCATTCCTGCAAGCGCGTGCCGAAACTGAGCAGAGCGATCTTCGTGCCTTCGCGAACGATGCGGCCCTTGCCGATCTCAAGCGGTGTTCCTTTGGCCGGAAGCTCGATGCCGACGCCGTCGCCGCGCGGATAGCGCACGGCGCTTGGTCCGTCGTCGATCGCCGCTTGTGTCGCCACCATATGGCGCAACTCGAGCTCGTCGGCCGCGGCCATGATCACGAAACCCGGCAGCGTGCCCAAATAGGCGACGTCGAACGCACCGGCGTGCGTGGCGCCGTCCGCTCCGACTAGGCCGGCGCGATCCATGGCGAAGCGCACGGGCAGCTTCTGGATCGCCACGTCGTGCACGACTTGGTCATAGGCGCGCTGCAAGAACGTCGAATAGATCACCGCGAACGGCTTGAAGCCCTCGCAGGCGAGACCCGCCGCGAAGGTCACGCCATGCTGCTCGGCGATGCCGACGTCGAAGCAGCGGTTGGGAAAGCGTTTGGCAAAGAGATCGAGACCCGTTCCGGCCGGCATTGCCGCGGTGATGGCGACAATCTTCGGGTCGACCGCTGCCTCGGCGATCAGGCTGTCGGCGAAGACCTTGGTATAGCTCGGCGCATTCGACACGCTTTTCTTTTGCGCGCCGGTGATGACGTCGAATTTGACGACGCCGTGATATTTGTCATGCGAGTTTTCCGCGGGCTCGTAACCCTTGCCCTTCTTCGTCACCACGTGCACCAGGATCGGACTGTCGATCTCGGCGTCGCGCACGTTGGCGAGTACGGGCAAAAGATGATCGAGATTGTGGCCGTCGATCGGTCCTACGTAATAGAGGCCCAGTTCCTCGAACAGCGTGCCGCCCATCCACATGCCTTTGGTGTACTCCTCGGCACGGCGCGCCTTGTCTTCGACGAAGCGCGGCAGCTTTTTTGCAAGCTGCTTGGCGAAGTGGCGCAGCGATTGATAGGCCGACGAAGACACGACGCGAGAAAGATACGCGCTCATGGCGCCGACCGGCGGCGCGATCGACATGTCGTTGTCGTTCAAAATGATGATGAGGCGCGAGCGCGTGGCGCCCGCATTGTTCATCGCCTCATAAGCCATACCGGCCGACATCGCGCCGTCGCCGATCACGCAGACGATGTTGCGCTTCTCGCCGCTCAAATCGCGGGCGACCGCCATGCCGAGGCCGGCCGAGATCGAGGTCGAAGAGTGCGCCGCGCCGAAGGGGTCGTATTCGCTCTCGCAGCGCCGGGTGAAGCCGGAGAGGCCGCCGCCCTGGCGCAGCGTGCGAATGCGGTCGCGCCGGCCGGTTAGGATCTTGTGCGGATAGGCTTGGTGCCCGACGTCCCAAAGCAGCCGGTCGTGTGGGGTCTTAAAGGTGTGATGCAGGGCGACCGTGAGTTCCACAACCCCAAGTCCCGCGCCCAGATGCCCGCCGGTGATGGAAACGGCGTCGACGGTCTCGGCACGCAGTTCCTCGGCGAGCTGTTTCAGCTCATCGCGCGACAGCCCGCGCAGATCGGCGGGTTCTTTGACTTTGTCGAGAAGCGGCGTGCTCAAGGCCATGGGTGATACTGAGTAACGCTCTGAATTGAATAAGCTAAGGCGTGCGTTGGACGCTTTTTGTGCGTCATTTAGGCGCGCCGGCCCACGACCCAACCGGAGATTCCGCGCAAAAGGTCGGCCTTTTCGTCGAACAGATCAAGGTGGGTCATCGCTTGATCGGCCAGCAGCCGTGCCTGCGACCGCGCGCGCTCCGGCCCCATGATTGTGACGAATGTCGCCTTCCCGCGGTTTCGATCCTTGCGTGCTGCCTTGCCCATCAGACTGGGTTCCCCCTCGACGTCGAGCAGATCGTCGGCGATCTGGTAGGCGAGGCCGACGTCCTGCGCAAAATTGAGCAGGCTCTGGCGCATGTGCGGCGATGCCTTGCCCATGATGGCGCCTGCTTCGCAAGCGAAGGTGATGAGCGCGCCCGTTTTTGAGCGTTGCAGTCGCGTGATGTGACCGGCGTCGATCGGTTTGCCCTCCGACGCGATGTCGATCATCTGGCCACCGACCATGCCGTGCCACCCGGCCGCATAAGCCAGGCGCGCAACCAAATCGCAGCGCACATGCGGGTCGGGGTGCGTCTCGCCGGCGGCGAGGAGCGCGAAGGACAAGGTTAGCAACGCATCGCCGGCCAGGATCGCCGTCGCTTCATCGAAATGCCGGTGTGTCGACGGTTTGCCGCGACGCATATCGTCGTTGTCCATCGCGGGCAAATCGTCATGGATGAGCGAATAGGTGTGCACGCATTCAATCGCCGCCGCCACGCGCGAGAGCGCGCGCCGATCGACGCCGAACAAGCGGCCGCTCTGCAGAACCAGGAAGGCGCGAAAACGCTTGCCGCCGCCGAGCGTCGCATAACGCATCGCCTCGATCAGCCGGGCCTCGGCACCGATCGGCGGAGGCAACAGCTCGTCGAGCACCTCTTCCATGAAGATGCCGGCTTCCTTGAGCGCAGGTTCGATCGGTGCGATCGGCGAAGAGTTCATGAGCGTGTCATGTGGCGTCGAACGGAACGCTGGTTGCTTTACCGGACGGCGTGAGCACGATCTTTTCGATGCGCGCTTCGGCGCTACGCAATTTGGCTTCGCAGTGGGCCTTCAAGGCCGCGCCGCGCGTATACATCTTGATCGAGTCTTCCAAATCGACTTGACCCTTCTCCAAGCTCTGTACGATTTCTTCGAGCTGCTTGAGGGCTTGTTCGAAGCTCATCGGCGTAATTTCGGCGGCGAGGTCGTTGCTTTCCTTGGTCATCGGCAGCGAAGATCTGTTCCGGAAGGTACAACTGTTCCGCGCTCTATAGCGCTCCCTCGATGTGAGGTCGAGCGGCGTTGTCGGCACGCAAGGCGCCGGGTTAAACTTTTGGCCATGAGCGAGCGCAAGAATATATTCCAGTTCGAAGGCCGGGACGGCACCCCGATCGCCGCCTATCGCTGGCCGCACGCGGCGCTATTTTGCGCCGCTGCGGAGGCTGCGCGAGTCGGGCATCGCGATCTACGCCAACGATCATCGCGGGCATGGACGAACAGCGCCGAGTTCCGCCACGCTCGGCGATTTCGGAACCCGCGGGTTTGCCGCGCTGGTCGACGACATGGCGGCCTTGCGGTGCAGCGACAGTCTATACCTCACCGAATGATCGCGACGCCTATTGCAAGGCGCTTGAGAAGATCCGCGACGACAACAAGGTCGCGAGATAGAGACTTCGCCAAGGCGCAAGCGCTACGTGCCAAAGGCCACATTCTTTCGCTGTGGCAAAGACGTCGCCGTTCGACTGTCGGCACGCCCTCGTTTGCTGTTGTTCGCTGTAAATTGCAGGAATCTACAGCGACAAATATGCTGCACCATGCGCGGTCCCACATTTGTGGCGCCGTATTCCGTGCGCAAAGTTCCGGGCACACATCGCGCTTTCGGCCGCGACCGCCTCAGATCCAGATTCACGATGTCAAAGGCCGTCGAGCCCTCGCTTGAGCCGGGCCAGATACGAGAACAAAGATAGAACAACGCGATGCCCATTGCAAGAATTTTCAACTGCGCTTCGTCCGATCTCATGAAAGGCGCGCGGAGAGCGTTTCGTCATTGAGGCATTGCTGCGTCCAGCTCCGGCAACGGGAAAATAGGTATTGGACTGCACCCCATCGGCGAGACACGGCAATCAGGGACAGGTTGCGACGATCTTCGTTAGGCGCTGCTGTGCCGCGCCCAGCGAAGGCGAGTTTGCCAGTATCCTGTCGCCGAATCCACGAAGGGGAGCCGCTTCCGCCTGGCTGGGCCGCGCCGGAAAAGCCACGTCCCATCGGCGATTGCACCTGAGCGGCCGCCTCGGTCCAACTTAAATGCATTGAAGCGATGAACGTCGCCTTCCGGCGAATCCTAGCCAGTTTCACGCCACGACAAATGACCTGATTTGACCTTTTCGAGTCGTCACCATGTCCTGTTACGGTTGTTTGCCATCGAAGGAGGTAGCTGAGTTGAGTATAGCTCCCAGGATGCTTCCATTTTTTTTTGTATTCCCGCTGCTCATGAGCTTTGGATCGCATGCGACTGCACGAACAGTGCAGAGCGAGCCATGGAGGGAATCAATTCATCGGACAGCTGACGCCTACGCCGAGAGCGCAGGCCTCACTCTGTTACGAGACGGTGACGCTCCAGAACTAAGGGTATGGATTGAGGATGTCATGTCGGGTGACGTGGTCGGGCGCGTGATTACCGCCAGCCACACGACGAAATACACGCTGCATGTTCAGGTAGATCGGCGCGGCTTGGTGACCGTCACCAGCCTGAGCAAGAGCCAGCTCCAGCCGGGGCGAGCGTCCGCGTCGATCCAAGGCCTTTTGTCTGAGTTACAAACCCTCGACGGTCAGGATTGGGCCTGCGCGGTGGACGGAGACTCGACGACGGTGGAGGGAGTTGCAAGCGGCAGGCGATTTGTATTCCGGTCAAGCAACGCTTGGCTCTGCCAGGATGCCAGATCGGCGTTGGTCGGACGAGTTTTGCATATTGTTATCGAACCGTGGCCTTGAGCTGTCGCCAAATGCCAACGAATGTTCGCTTTCGGCGAATACTGTTGAAAAACTCAAACACGAGGTGGCGCAAGAATTTGCGCAAAATTTTTTTGAAGATCGAAATACCGAAATACAGGGACAGCATACCTATTGCAGCAGCTTCTGTTGTCTCGGCTTCGGCTCGCTGGCTTCGCGGCGCATCCGAGGTACGCGGGGCGTGTCACGGCCCCTCCACCCGCCTTCGCTAAAGCTACGGCTGGTCCCCCTCCCCCGCTAAAGCGAGGGAGGATGAGCGACTCAGGCCGCCATCAGCGCTTTGACATGCGCGGCCGTTGACGAAGCCAGCGCCACGAGGTCGTAGCCGCCTTCGAGCGTAGAGACGACGCGCGAGCCGCAGCGCGCTTTGGCGACGGCGCACACCTTCTCGGTCACCCAGGTATAATCGGCCTCGGTCAAATTCAAATTCGCCAGCGGATCACGGCGGTGGGCGTCGAAGCCCGCGGAGATGAAAATGAAGTCCGGTTTGAACGCATCCAGCGCCGGCAGTATTTTGCCTTCCCACGCCACGCGGAATTCGGTGCCGCCGCTGCCGGGATCGAGCGGCACGTTGAGGATGTTGTGCGCCCTGCCCTGCTCTTGCGGGCGGCCGGTGCCGGGGTAAAGCGGCATCTGGTGGCTTGAGGCGAAGAAGAGATGCTCGTCCTCGGCAAACATGACTTGCGTGCCGTTGCCGTGGTGGACGTCGAAATCGACGACGGCGACGCGATCGAGGCGATGATGCTGGCGCGCATGAAGAGCGCCGATGGCGATGTTGTTGAAGAGGCAAAAGCCCATCGCCTTGGTGGGCTCGGCATGATGACCCGGCGGGCGCACGGCGCAGAACGCGTTCTTGGCGCCACCGGCCATCACGAGATCGACCGCGCCGACCAACGCGCCCGCCGCGCGCAACGCCGCCTCGCCGGAGCCCGGCGACATGTGCGTGTCTGCATCGAGTGCCGCATAGCCGCGCTCCGGTACCGCGCGCAAGACGGCACTGATGAAATAGCCGGGGTGAACGCGCGCGATCTCTTCTTGCGTTGCGGAGCGCGCATCCTCACGCACGAGAAACTGAAATTCTTCGGCCTCGAGCGCCGCGAGAACCGCACGCAAACGGTCCGCCGACTCCGGGTGACCGGGCGGCGTTTCGTGGTACAAGCAGGCCGCATGCGTGAATAAAGCGGTCGTCATCTTGGGCAGTGTGTTGCACGGGCGCGCGTGCCGCAAGCCGCAAATCTTGAAAGTTTGGGACCCGTGGGCGAGGACGCAGAGCAAGGCCTGGTCTATGCCTATCTTCTCGACGCCAAGGGCGGCGCGCGCGAAGTCGGCTGGCCCGAGGTGCGCGCCTGGACGCCCGAGATGGGCGCGCTCTGGGTTCACCTGAACCGCACCAAGGAAGACGCCGAGCACTATCTGCGCCGCGAGGCGGGGCTCGACGACATCGCCGCCGAGGCGCTCCTCGCTGCCGACACCCGTCCGCGCATGGCGGCGCAAGGCGCAGGGCTGATCGTCAATCTGCGCGGCATCAATTTCAATCCGGGCGCCGACCCGGAAGACATGATCTCGCTACGCGCTTGGATCCAGAAGAAACGGATCATCACGTCGCGCGCACGCCGCTTAATGGCGGCCGACGACATTCGCGCGCGCTTGGCGCGCAACGCCGGACCCAAAGACGAAATCGACTGCCTGTTCGAATTGGCAAAAGCGATGCTGATGCGCGTCGGCCACGTGGTCGAAGAGCTTTCCGACAAGGTCGATGCGCTGGAAGATCAAGTCGTCTCCGGCGACACGCGCCGGATCCGTGACGAGCTTGCCCAGGCGCGCAAGCGCGCGATCGCCATCCGCCGCCATCTGGCGCCCCAACGCGAGGCCTTGACGCGGTTGCAGGCCGAAAAGCACGAAATGCTCGACTCGATCGACGCGGCGCACTTTCGCGAGCTTGCCGACGATACGACCCGCTATGTCGAAGACCTCGACAGCGTGCGCGAGCGTGCGACCGTCATTCAGGACGAAGTGCTGAACCGCCTGACGGAGCGGCAGAACCGCAACTCCTACGTGCTGACCATCGTGGCTGCGATCATGCTGCCGTTGAGCTTCATCACCTCGTTGTTCAGCACCAGCTTGCCCGGCATGCCGCTCAAGGGCGACCCCAACGCGTTCTGGCTATTGCTGATCGTGCTTGGCGTTATAGTCGTGCTCGAGATCGCCCTGTTCCGGCTGACGCGTTGGTTGTGAGACGGCAATGGATTTGACCCAGTTCCCGCGCGTGATGCTGGGCCATTGGCCGACGCCGCTCGAACCAATGGACCGATTGAGGTCGCATCTGGGCGCCGCGTGCCCGAAACTTTACGTGAAGCGCGACGACTGCACGGGGCTTGCCACCGGCGGGAACAAGACCCGCAAGCTCGAATTTCTGATGGGCGAGGCACAAGCCGAGGGCGCGCAAATCGTCGTCACCTTCGGCGCCGTCCAGTCGAACCACGCGCGACAGACGGCGGCGGCGGCGGCGAAACTCGGGCTTGAATGCGACCTCATCCTGCTCGACATGGTCCACGGGCGCGGGCCCGCTTACGCCACATCCGGCAATGTGCTGCTCGATAAATTGCTCGGCGCGCGAATCCATCTGGCGTCGCCCGCGGCGGCGCAAGTCACGCTGCAGAGCATCCTGCTCAAGCACAAAGCGGCCGGACGCAAAGCCTATGTCGTGCCGCTCGGCGGATCGAATTCGACGGGAGCGCTCGGCTATGTCTCGGCCTACCGCGAGCTTGGCGCGCAATGCGCCGATCACAACATCACGGTCAGCGCGATCGTGCATGCGGTGTCGAGCGGCGGGACCCAGGCCGGACTGGTCGCCGGTGCCGCGTTCTACGATCACCGGACGCGGATCCTGGGCGTCAACGTTTCGCGCCCCGTTGGTGCCGGAATTGCAGACAATGTTCGCGAAATCGCGCGCGAGACGTTGGAGCGGCTCGAAGGTGTGCCGCCCGGCCTCGACCGGCGCGTCGAGGTCGTCGACGGTTTCATCGGCGAAGGCTACGGCATTCCGAGCGACGCCATGCGCGAAGCAATTTTGCTGGCCGCGCGGTACGAGGGCCTGATCCTAGATCCGGTCTATTCCGGAAAGGCTTTCGCGGCGCTCTTGTCGATGGTGCGCGCCGAGAAGTTCGGCGCGTCCGATACGGTGGTGTTCCTGCACACGGGCGGCAATGCCGTGCTACCGGCGTATATAGGCGAGTTAAGCCAATAAGAATAAAGAAATTTGAACCACGAAGATCACAAAGCACACGAAGGCCTTGGCGCACTTCACAGGCGTTGCGAACAGCTCTCGTTGGTTGGTCGGCATTCGCCGACCCAATGACATCAGCGACGTACTTCACATCACCTTCGATAGAAGCCATGAGCGGCTTCGTGTGCTTTGTGCGCTTCGTGGTTCAAACTCTTTCTTGTTTGCTATGGTAGCGCGATCGTTGCCCAGCCGGAGGGGTCGTAACGATCAGACGCGACCGGAAGAACGAGATCTGGCTTCTCATGTGCCAAGTCCCGCACTTCGACACGCAGGCGCCATGTCGAACCGGGGAATTGCGAGCGCGCGATCAAGAATTCCTGGCCGTCATAGGGTTTAAGCTGTTTCGCCAACGGCGCCGTCGCGTCGGCGTTAGCTCTGAGTTCCACCACATTCGCCGTCCAATTCGCATTGTTGTGCCATACGTAAGCAGGCTCGGTATCGGTCCAGGTTGCGCCGTCGAGCTTGCGCTCGCCGACATTCATATCGGCATGCAGATTCCAAACCTTTCCGTCGGCGGCAGTCACGAACAGATCGGTGAATTGCGGACCGCGCGGCGAATTCTTGACGGCGATGGCGACGTTTTCCGCATCAGCCTTGATCAAGACCGTAACGCCCTCGCCCATCGCGATGCGCTTGGCGTCGGACCATTCGGCGCTCGCTATGTGCCCGTCGGTCGCGATTTCAGACGTCGTCGTCGCCGGCACCTTGATCGTGCCGGTGGCAGCGGCCGCCAGAATCAACGAAACCAGGCTCAGCCACAGACCCATGACCGCCTTCCCCCTACTTCACCGCCTTCAAACTGACGGGTGCGGGCACAGTATCAGGCACGAAGAAGTCGGGCATCAAATCTCGCGACGGATCGACGCGATATTTGTCGAAATCGCGCACGCCGTGGGCGTAGAGCAGCGTGTCGTCGATGCAGAAATTGCCGGTAAATTCGCGCGACGGTCGGGTGAGGATCAGGTGCGCGGCGTCGGCCATGATGTCGGTAGTGCGGCACATCTTCATGCCTTCGTCGCCGGCGAGCGCGTTGCGGATCGCGGCGGTTGCAATGCCGGTGCGCGGCCACAGCGCGTTGACGGCGATGCCGTCGGCGCGAAGTTCGCCTGCCATGCCCAGCACGCACATGCTCATGCCGTATTTCGCCATCGTGTAAGCGACATGCGGTGCAAACCACTTCTCGCTCATGTCGAGCGGCGGCGAGAGATTCAGAATATGCGGGTTCGACGATTTCTTCAGATACGGAATGCAGTATTTCGACACCATGAACGTGCCGCGCGTGTTGATCTGATGCATCAGATCGTAGCGCTTCATGTCGGTCATCGTGGTCGGCGTCAGTTGGATGGCGCTGGCATTGTTCACGCAAATGTCGATGCCGCCGAACTTCATCGCCGTCTGTTCGACGGCTTGCGCCACATTCGCTTCGTCGCGCACATCGACGACGAGTGGCAGCGCTTTGCCGCCAGCCGCTTCGATCTCCTTGGCGGCCGAGTAGATCGTGCCGGGCAGCTTCGGATGCGGATCGGCCGTCTTGGCGGCGATGGCAATGTTGGCGCCGTCTTTGGCCGCGCGCAGCGCAATGGCGAGCCCAATGCCACGGCTCGCACCGGTGATGAATAGGGTTTTGTTTTTGAGTGACATGTCTCCGCCCCTTGTTGTCATGGTCCGCCCCCGGGTCGCGGCTCCGCCTTGCCCGAGGGTAAACTCCGGCGGACCATGACAGCTTAAGCTGTTGGGTTGTGTGAAGCCATCCTACGAGCCGGCGCCTAGGGCCATGCAAGGTACAACGACGAGAGCCCGTACTAGGCGCGGACGTACCAATCCACGCCATCGGCATCGCGCGTGCGCTTGACCTTGCCGCGGGCGATCAGGCAATTCAGATGCGCCAGGCTTTCGCCGGTCGCCATGCCATAGTTGCCGGCGGTGATACGGGCGCGAAACAGCGCGGGGAAGACATCGACGGCGCGCTTGGGCATCGCGCAGAGCTCAAGCAGCTTGTCCAGACTCTCCTCATGTCCGTCGATGAGCTGGGTCAGACGCGTATGCACGCCGTAGAACGGTTCGTTGTGCGAGGGCAGGATCAGCGTGTCTTCCGGAATGAGCGTGCGCAAATTGTGGCAGGACGCAATCCAATCATCGAGCGGATCGGCATCGGGTTCGGTCGGGAAGACACTGACGTTTGATGAAATGCGCGGCAGGATTTGGTCGCCCGAAATCATCACCTTGAGTTCGGGGCACCAAAGACAAGCGTGCTCCGGTGCGTGGCCCCGGCCGACGACGATGCGCCACCAGCGACCGCCGATCATCAACTCCTCGCCGTCCTGCAAGCGGCGATAGGCTTGCGGCAACCGATAGACTCCCATGCCGAAGCCGCCGAAGCGCTTCTTGTAGGTCTCGAGCATGTCGTCGGGAAAACCCGCGGCCTTGTAAAAGCGCATGCCTTCGGCCGGCGCTTCGAGGCCCGTGTCCATCACCAAGGTGCGGCAAAGCAAATAGTCCGTGCGCGACATATAGAGCGGCACGTCGAACTTCTCGACGAGCCAGCCGGCGAGCCCCACGTGATCGGGATGGAGATGGGTCACGATCACGCGGGTGATCGGCCTGCCGCCGGCGTGGGCGCCGATAACCTGCTCCCAAAGCTTGCGCGTCGTGTTGCCATTGATGCCGGTATCGACGATCGCCCAGCCTTCGCCGTCCTCAACCATCCAGACATTGATATGGTTCAGTTGAAACGGCAGCGGCATGCGAATCCAGAGCACGCCGGGCGCAACCTTGATCGCAGTCCCTGGCTCAGGACGCGCCGGAAACGGATATTTGAGACCGTTGCGCTCAAGGGGCGCGGAAGCGTCCTCAGTCCCATCCAAGGTGATCGTCATGTGCAAACATTTCTTTCAATAGCTCGACTCCGTCAGGCTATGCTGCAGTGCGAGATAGAGCAAATTGCAATCGCGACAGTGCTCGTTTGCCGCAGTTAGCCGCCGTTTTGGGGCTCGCATACGGCGTGCTTTGATCGGCCAACCAAGGGGAGTTTGATTCATGACGTGGCTTCGTCGTGCCGGCATTGCCTTGGTCGTGCTCCTGGTGCTCGGCGGCGCGGCCTATTGGTATTATGTCGCCGACGGCGCGGTGCCGGCGCAGACGAGCTACAAGACCGACATCGCGGGCTGGCGTCAGCTGGTCAGCGGCGACACGAGCCAATCGCCCAACGAGATTCGCATCGAGTTCGTCGGGCGCGACACGATGCCCTTCATCGCCGTGCAAGGCGGCGGCGCGAGCAAGGATTTCGCCCGCACGCGCGCCTCGTTTCAGCTCAACGGCCCGGCCGGCAGCGTCATCATCGATTCCACAATGGATAAAGAGATTGCCGCAAAGGCGCAGCGGGGCGACGGCGCGACATTCGACGAGGCGGCGTACGGACGCGTCATATCGGCGATGGGCGTGGCTGCGCATGTTGCGGTGACGCACGAACACATCGATCATATCGGCGGCGTGTTGCGCTTTCCTTCACCGGAGCGGCTAGCCGAACGCCTCGTGCTGACCAAACAACAATTCGAAGGACTCGAGCATTCGAAGGGTATCGCGATCCCACCCGCCTACGCGGCGATGGCGCATCTCGACCTAACCGCGCCGACACGCATCGCGCCGGGCGTCGTCATGATTCCGGCGCCGGGTCATTCGCCAGGTAGCGCGATGTTCTATGTGCGCCTTGCGGACGGACACGAAGTACTCTTCCTCGGCGACGTCGCATGGGCAATTTCCAACGTGCGCACGCCGGCGATGCGGCCGCGCTTTGTGGAACAATTCTTCATGGCGCCCGAAAACCGCGCCGAGGTCGGCGATGAGATCCGCGCACTCTACGATTTGTCGAAGGCCGAACCCGGCCTGGTGATGATCCCCGCGCACGATGATGCTTATATCGGCGAGTTGATCACTTCCGGCTTGATCAAGCCTCAATTCGTCATCGACGGGCCTTGAGCGCAATGCAAAAGGGCCGCCTGGAAGCGTTCAGCGACGGCGTCTTCGCCATCATCATCACGATCATGGTGTTGGAATTGAAGGTACCGCACGGCACCGACTTTTCGGCGCTTGCGCCGCTGGCGCCGGTGTTCATCAGCTATGTGCTGAGCTTCGTCAACGTCGGCATCTATTGGAACAACCACCATCATTTGCTGCAAGTCGCCAAGACGATCGACGGTCGCGTCCTCTGGGCGAACTTGCATCTGCTGTTTTGGCTCTCCCTCTTCCCGTTCACGACGGGATGGATGGGCGAAAACGAATTCGCGCCGGCCGCGGTCGCCGTCTACGGCGTCGTGCTGCTGATGGCGGCGGTGGCGTACACCATCCTCGTGCGCGTTCTCATCGCGCTGCACGGCAAGGACTCGACCATCGCGACGGCGATCGGCAGCGACGTTAAAGGCTACGCTTCACTCGCCATTTACGCGACTGCGGTCGCCTTGTCGTTCGTACAAAGCTTCGTGTCGCTCGCGCTCTATTTCGTCGTCGCCGCGATATGGTTCATCCCCGACCGCCGCATCGAACGGAAAGTGGCGAAGTGAACGCAGTCATTTTCTTCCCCCGTTCACGCGCAACAACGGGGGAGGAAAGAGATGCGCCGCTCAGGGGCGCCTGCTTTAGCTCGCCTTGCGCTTCGCCGCCTGCCAGGCGTCGAGCTTGGCGCGGGCGCCGTTCGTCTTCGGATTGAGCATCCCTTCCTTCTCCGGCACGCGCGCGGTCAGTTCGATCACATAGCCGTTGGGATCGCGGAAATAGATCGAGCGGCAGAAATCGTGATCCGAGATCCCACGCGTCTCGATGTCGGCGGTCTTGCCCTTGGCTAACATCGTGTCGAGCGTTTTGGAGTCGACCTCGAGCGCGATGTGCAGATCGAAATCGTGCTGTTTCTTGAACTCGAAGGGCATGCCGGGCACCTCGAAGAAGGCGAGAAACGAGCCGTCGCCGAGCCCAAAGAAAATGTGCACCGCGTCGACCTGGCGGCCGGTTTTCGATTGCTTGAGCTCCAGCGTCTCGGCGAGCGGCAGCCCCAGAAAATCCTCGTAGAATTTCCGCGTCTCTTCTGCGTCGCGGCAGCGATAGGCGTTGTGATGAAGACCTTTGATCATGGCTTGCCTCTTTGCTCAGTCGGCATTGATGTGGCAGCAGCGCCGGCCGCAATCAAGCGCTCGACCTCCGCCGCCGAGCAACCGAATTCCTCAAGGACGGCGCGGGTGTGTTCGCCGATGTCGGGCGCCATCTGCGGTTGCGATTTGACGACGCCGTCGATGCGGATCGGGCTGTCGACCGTGCGCAAGCCGCCGCCATTGGTGAATTCGGGCAGCATGCCATTGGCCTTCACCTGCGGGCAGGAAAGATGGTCGCCCGCCTGAGCGATCGGTCCGAACGTAATGCCGGCTTTCAGGAACTTGGTTCGCCACTCCTCCCAATCGCGCGCGATGAAGATGTCTTCGAGCAGGCCGACTAAGGTCGGCGTATTCTCCTTGCGCAATTCGGGCGTCAGGAAGCGCGGATCGCGTTGCCATTCGGGATGGCCAACGCATTCGGTCAGCAATGGCCATTCGCGCGCCTGGTTCAACAGAACAAGCATGAACCAGCGATTGTCTTTGCAGCGGTAGATCTCGGTGAGAGCGCCACGCTGGCCGCGCTGCAAGCGCGTCGAGAAATCGGCGTCGCAAATCGCCGCCTGCATCCAGCAACCGTTCGACCACAAGCCGTTGGCGAGAAGCGATGTCGAGACGACGCCGCCCTTGCCGGTTTTCTCGCGGCGATAGAGTCCCGAGACGATCGCACCAAAAAGCGCGACCGCGGTGGGATGGTCGCCCATGCCCGGCACGGAAAATCCGGGCTCGGTCGCCGGCGTTGCGCGCACCGCGTCCATCATGCCGGAACGCGCCCACCAGGCGGTTGCGTCGTAGCCGGTGCGATCTTTCTCAGGTCCGATCTCTCCATAGGGCGTGAGTGAAGCGTAGATAAGGCGCTCGTTCAGCGGCAGCACGTCGTTTGGCGTCAGCTTTAGCCGTTCGCGGATCGGGCCGGGAAAATTGGTGATGAAGACGTCGGCCTTACGAATGAGCGTTTCGAGGATCGGCCGCGCGGCTTCGTGCTTGAGATCGAGCGCGAGGCTCTGCTTGTTGCGGTTATCGAGCGTCCAGAAATAGTCGCGGCTTGCCGGCGGCATGCCAGGCACTTTCATCAATTGGCGATAGCTGTCACCCGCATCCGGCGGCTCGATCTTGATGACCCGCGCGCCGAAGTCCGACATGATGGTCGCCGCCGCAGGCCCCGCGATGAAGCTCGCGCAATCGATGACGAGCAGGTCTTCGAACAGCGACATGTGAGGTCCTCCAGGCTGAGAGCTGTTTATCATAGCCGTGGCGTTCGGAACCTGCAGCTTTGTCAGGGCGCGGCTGGTAAAAGGACGCCGAGAGACAGGAGAAGAACGACATGGCCGCCAGCCTCAAGCAGATGATGGAAGCCGCCAATGCGGTCGTACCGCGGATCACGCCTGAACAAGCAAGAGAGATGATGGCAAAGGGCAACACGCTCATCGTCGATGTGCGCGACGGGCCCGAAGTGGAAAAGAGCGGCAAGATCGCCGGCGCACTGCATGTGTCGCGCGGCATGCTGGAGTTTCGCGCCGATCCCGAGACGCCCTACCACGACAAGAACTTCGACAAGGGCAAGACCGTCATTGTCTATTGCGCCTCGGGCGGCCGCTCGGCCCTAAGCGGCAAGGTGCTCAAGGACATGGGCTACGCTCACGTCTACAATCTTGGCGCGTTCAAAGATTGGGCTGAAGCCGGCGGCGCCGTCGAAAAGCCGCTCGAGACGGGGATGTAAGTGCGAGCGGGCGCGGTTTGCGCGCCGGCCCTTTCCCGTCTCCCGAGCGCCGTGTAGACGAGACCTACCGGTAACGGCTTGGAGACACAGCCCATGACTGCGGATCGCGTCCGATCGCTGAACGAATTCGCACGCAAGAAGCATCCTGGCCTCGTCGGCGTCGAACTCGAAATTTGCGAGGCCGATCTCGTGACGGGCCGCCTGATTGTGAGCGAGGAAGTGGTCGCGGGTAACGGTATGCTCTGGGCGCCCGTCGTCATCACGTTGGCCGACTGGCTCTGTGCCGCCGGCATGTCGCCCAATCTTGAGCCGGGCGTGGGCTTCACCACCGTCGAACTCAAAACCAACTTCCTCGGGAGCGCGGCAGTCGGCGAAATCGTAACCGGGCGCGCCACGCCGATGCACAAGGGCAAGACCACGCACGTCTGGGACGCCGTCATCCGCAACGAGACAAAGGGCAAGACAATCGCCCTCTTCCGCTGCACGCAGATGATTTTGTATCCGCGCGCGCCGAACTAGCGCGGCAATGTCAGCGCTCGCCGATCCCAAGCGCCGCTTGTAGAAACTCGATCTGATCCCGCACAATCTTATCTACAAGTGGCGGGTGGTAGACCTCAAAATGATCCGCATCGTAGTGGATCGCCCTGCCCTTGGGCGCGCGCTTAGCCGCTCGCGCCGCAATCTTCGGGTGCATCAGATTTTCCCGATCGCTTACACAAACGAGGAACGGGCATTCGATGCGGCGCGCATGATTGATCGCTCGATAGGTCAGCATGTCGACCGCGATTGCCGGCCCGACGCGGTTGTCCCAGTCCATGCCCGGCGGCATGATCGAATACCATCCGGCGCGCGCGCCCTTCACGTTCATCATGCCGAATTCACCCGGCTCCACCACCAGCGGAATGTAATAAGGTTTCAGCCAGAAATGGGACCGCACGAGATCTGATGTAATCGGCCACGCTAGGCGCGCCATGTGACGGGGCCCAAGCTTCAGCGCTGCGCTCAAGCCGTCGATCATCGGGCAGTTCACGACCAGCGCCGCCACATCGCGCCGCCGCGCGGCGATGACCATCGCGTGGCTGGCGCCGAACGATGTGCCCCACAGCGCCACGCGCTTCCGGTCGATCACGGCCTGCGATTGTGTGAAATCCAAAGCGGCTTCGGCGTCGATCAACAGATCCTTGACGCGGATGCGCTGGCGCGGCTCGCCCGGGGATGCGCCGATCCGCCGGAAATCGAACGACACCACTGCAAGGCCCGCAGCAGCGAACCAGCGCTCGTAATTGGGCAGCGCCATCTCGTGCGTCGCGCCGAAGCCATGGATCAGCACAACGGCCGGAAACGGCCCCCGGCGCTCAGGCAGGGTAAGCCACGCGGCGCATTGTCCGGGTCCTGCTGGAAACGTCGCACGAATGGTGGTCACGGCCCGTTCCGATCTTTACGTACACTGTACGTAAATACTATACGTACAGTGTACGTTGTCAAGTCGCGTGCCGATGGAGAACGCTGATGCCGCCCGCAGCCCGCCTCTCGCGCGAGAAGATCGCCGCCGCCGCGCTGGCCCTCGCTGATCGCGAAGGTCTGGACGCGTTGAGCATGCGCAACGTCGCGAGTGCCCTCGGCGTCGGGGCGATGTCGCTTTACAACCACGTGCGCGACAAAGCCGATCTGGAGAGCCTCCTGCTCGACGCGGTCTTCGCGCCAGTCAAACCGGCGTCCCGCAACGGCAATTGGGAAGCGCGCGCGAAAGCGTCGGTCCGAGCAATACGAACGGCGCTTAACTCCCACCCAAGCCTTGCGCCGCTTCTACTGAAGCGAACGACGAGCAGCGAAGCTGCCTTGCAGCCGATTGAAGATCTGCTGTCCGCGCTCGATGTCGGCGGCTTTAAGGGCCGCGCGCTGCTTCGCGCCTATCACACGCTATTGGGATTCCTGACTGGATTCGTGCTGACCGATCTAACCGGCGCGCTATCGATTCGAAATCAACGGTCGCTGCCCGATGTCGCGAAATCCGTGATGGACCTCGACAGCACACGCTTTCCGCATCTCAGGGCATGCGCCAAGATGGCGACCCAATCGAAACCCGGCGAAGAGTTCGAATATGGCCTATCGGCTGTACTCGCGGGGTTGAAGGATGCCGAGGGCCTCAAACGCTGACCCGCCGGGGGCTCGCTGCGCGGGGTCAGTGAGGTCACGCAAATCCAGCCCGGTCGGCGGCGCCGTGGACGGTGATTTTCTCCCCGCTCACATAGGTGTTGCGGTCGGAGACCAAGAACCGCACCACGTTGGCGATGTCGTCCGGCGAACAGACGTGGCCGAAGGGCATCGTCTTGTCGAGGTCGTGGATCGCCGCAACCCCGCGCGCCTTGGCCAAGCGCTGTCCCATATCGGTGTCGGTCAGCGGCGGCGCGACGACGTTGACGTAGATGTTGTTCGGCCGCTCTTCCTTGGCGAGCGTGTAGGCGAGCGCTTCGCCGGCCGCCTTGCCCATGTTGTACGGCGAGCCGCGCCCGGCATATGCGAGTGTCGCGACGCTCGAGATCACGATAATGTCGCCGCGCTTCGTGCCGCGCATCTGCGGCACCACCAGTTTTGAGAGATAGAACGGCGCGAAGGCGTGGACGCCGACGACGCGCTGCATCTCGGCCGGATCACCTTCGGCGACGGTGTGACCGCGGCTGGCGATGCCGGCATTGTTGATCAGGATCGAGATCGGGCCGAGTTCGCTCTTCACGCGCTCGACCATCGCGGCGTCTTCCTCGAAATTGTCGACGGAGGCGCGATAGGCAGCGGCGCGGCGGCCGAGCTTTTTGATCTCGGCGACGACCTTTTCGGCTTCACTGTCTTCGCGGCGGTAGTTGACGGCGACGTCGGCACCGTCGGCGGCGAGACCCAGCGCAATTGCACGGCCGATGCCGCGGCTCGCGCCGGTGACCAAGGCTACGCGACCAGTGAGTGACATGAGGTGTTCTCCTTTTCGCCCGCATCCTTTCACGGGCGGACCGGGCAAGCCAAGACGGATTCCGCCCTGACCAGAACTGCCTTTCTCGGTCGTCAGGACTTGTCGCACAGGCGCAATCCTCGCTAGAGTTTGCGTTGCCGCTTGCGTGGATTGCCGGCATCGATGCGCGCTATGTGCGCCTGACCAATGGGAGCCACGGCATGATCCGCTTGCGGACGATTTTTCTTGTGGCCGCCGCGATACTGATGGCGCTCGGCCTCTGGGCGCCGGCGTCTTCGGCCAAGACCTTTCCGCCGATCGGTACAATTCCCAATCCAGACTCGAATAAACTCATGCCCTTCCCAGTCGATCAATTCGCGCGCATGAGCTGCAAGGATTTGATCACCCTGAAGCTCGCTCAAGGCAATATCTTGAAGACCGAAGTCATTCCGGCGGGCACGTATCCGGCGCCGAACAACGGCTTCCCGCTGATGAACCTGCCGAAGTTCTGCCGCGTCGTCGGCGTCGCAACGCCGACCAGCGACTCGTTGATCGGCTTCGAAGTCTGGATTCCCTATGACGGCAGCTATCGGCGCCGCTATCTGCAGGTCGGCAACGGCGGCTTCTCGGGCGACATCGGCTATATCGGCTTGGCCGAAGGCATTCGCCGCGGCTACGCCACCGCCTCGACCGACGACGGCAGCCAGCGCCATGGCTCCGCCGATTTCGTCTTAGGCCATCCGCAGAAGGTCACCGACTACGGGCACCGTGCGCTCAAACAGACGACCGACAAAGCGAAGTTCATCGTCAAGACGTTGATGGGCACCTATCCCGAGCGCTCTTATTTTCACGGCTGCTCGAACGGCGGACGCGAAGCGTTGATGGAAGCACAGCGCTATCCGAACGATTTCGACGGCATCGTAGTCGGCGCGCCGGCGAATTACTTCACCCATCAATTCACCGGCTTCGTGTGGAACTCGCAGCAAATCTATCCACCGCCCGCGTCCGTCATTCCCAACATCCCGTCGTCGCTGCTGCCCATCTTGTCGAGCGCGGTGCAGGCACAATGCGCCGGCCACGACGGCGGCTTGTCGAGCGACAAATTCCTGACCAATCCGCCAGCGTGCCGCGTCAACTTCGCGCCGATCACCTGTACGGCGTCCTCGCCGCCGGGAACCTGTCTCACTTTGGCGCAGGTCGGCATCGTCAAGGCGATCTATGACGGGCCCGTGCGCGATGATGGCTCAAATGCGCGGATTTTCCCGGGCTTCGAACCCGGCGCCGAAGCGCATGCGTGCAATTGGGGCATGTGGATCACCGGCAAGCCAACCGGCGGGGCTCAGTGCGGACCGGAAGCACTTCCTCATATCGGCCTGCAGGCGCTCTTCGGCTGGGGCTTTTTCGGCTTCTTCGTCAACCACTCAGCCCTCTACAATATCCATGCGCTCAACTTCTCGAGCGACATTGACAATGCGGACGCGACATTGGGGCCGGATCTGAACGCGATCGATCCCGATCTTCACGTGTTCCACGATCACGGCGGCAAGCTCATCCAGTATCACGGCTTCGACGACACCGCTGTCGCACCGCAAAACTCGATCGATTATTGGGCACAGGTCGACATAAGGATGAGGGCGGTCGAACCGGGCTTCAGCCACGCCGATCTCGACAACTTCTACCGCTTGTTCATGGCGCCGGGCATGTCGCATTGCGCCGGCGGTCCCGGCGCCACCGCGTTCGGCAATCTGTTCAACGGCTCGGCGCCGGATGCCGATCACGACGTGCTGCGGGCGATGGAGCACTGGGTCGAGGACGGCGTTGCGCCCGAACGCATCGTTGCCCAACACCTCGCCGAAAGCCCGTCCGACCCCTATTTCGAACGGCCGCTGTGCGTCTATCCCAAGCTGCCGCACTACAACGGCTCCGGCGATCCGAATGTCGCGGCGAATTGGAGCTGCGTCGCTCCATCCCGCTTCCCGGTCATCCACTACCTGCCCGAACGGCTGTTGCCGGAGCGCCGGTATTGAGACGGCGCTAGATCGCCATTGAATCCACGCCCAACGCGAACGGGCCCGCTGCGCCGCGGGTGACGGGACCGAGGAGCGCTTCGGCTTGCGGCAACAATTGCTCGGCGAAGAATTGCGCGACGGCGATGCGGGTGGTGAGGAAGGCTTTGTCGGCGTCACCGCGCGCCAGGCGTTCTTGCGCCACCAACGCGCCTTTGGCGAGCAACTGGGCCCCAGTGACCAGACCCATCATCTTCAAATAGGGCGTCGCGCCGGCGAGAGCGTCGTTCACGCCGGATCGCATGCGCTCCTGCAGCCACGCGGTTGCGCTGTCCGCGACGCGGGACGCGCGCGTAAGTTCCTTGCCGATCGAAGCGAGCGCCGGTTCGCGCTCGCAGACCGTTGCAGTCTCGCGTACGTCGTTCAGGTGTCGTCGCACGGCCTCGCCGTTCTCCAACGCCAGCTTACGGCCGATGAGGTCGATGGCCTGGATGCCATTGGTGCCTTCATAGATCGGCAGGATGCGCGCGTCGCGATAGTGCTGCGCGGCGCCGGTTTCTTCGATGAAACCCATGCCGCCGTGGACCTGGACGCCGAGCGAGGCCGCCTCGACACCGGCATCCGTCGACCAAGCTTTGGCGATGGGCGTGAAGAGTTCTTCGCGCGCCTTCGCCGTCGCGCGCGCTGCCGGGGTTTCGCCGTGGCGCGCTTCATCGATCGCCATCGCCGTCGAGAGGCAGATCGCCCTGCCCGCTTCGGTCAACGCCTTCATCGTCCACAACATACGCCGCACATCGGGGTGGGCGACGATCTGCACCATATCGGCAGGCTCGTGCTGCAGACCGAAGGGCTTGCCTTGGCGGCGCTCGCGCGCGAAAGCGAAGGCTTGTTGGAAGGCGCGCTCGGCGATTGCAACCCCTTGCACGCCGACATTGAGCCGCGCCGCATTCATCATCGTGAACATGGCGGCCATGCCCTTGTTCTCTTGACCGATCAGGAAGCCGGCGGCGCCGCCGTTATCGCCGTAGGTCATGACCGCCGTCGGCGATCCGTGAATGCCGAGCTTGTGCTCAAGGCCGACACAACGCAGATCGTTGCGCGCGCCGAGCGTGCCGTCGGCCTTCACCAGGAATTTCGGAACAAGGAAGAGAGAGATGCCGCGCGTACCGGGCGGCGCATCGGGCAACCGCGCGAGGACAAGGTGAATGATGTTCTCTGCTGCCTCGTGATCGCCCCAGGTAATAAAGATCTTTGTTCCGGTGATCTTGTAGGTTCCGTCCGCTGATTTGACGGCCTTCGTCTTCAGCGCGCCGACGTCGGAGCCCGCCTGCGGCTCTGTCAAATTCATCGTGCCGGTCCAGGCACCGGAAATCAGCTTCGGCAGGTAGGTCTTTTTCTGCTCCTGCGTGCCGTGCGCGGTGAGCGCTTCAATCGCGCCTTGACTGAGAATCGGGCAGAGGCCGAATGCGATATTCGCCGACTGCCAAAATTCCTGAAGCGCCAGCCCGAGAGTGTGCGGCAATCCCTGACCGCCGAATTCTGTAGCGCCCGTCACACCGTTCCATCCGCCTTCGACGAACTGGCCGTAGGCTTCGGCAAAACCTTTCGGTAGACGCACGACACCGTTCTCGAGGCGAGCGCCGTCGGTGTCACCGATTCGATTGAGCGGCGCCAACACCTCGCCCGCGAATTTCCCGCCTTCCTCTAGAATTGCGTCTGTCAGATCGGCGGTGAAATCGGGAAATGCGGCTTTCCCATAAAGGCCCGGTAAACCCGCGACGGCGTCCAATGCAAAACGCAGTTGCGCGACCGGCGCGGCGTAGGTCATTCGGGTTTCCTCGTTTGGACTTGCAACTCTTACGAAGCCCAAGCCGTTGAAGATGAATGGACACGCAAGCGTGATGTTGTTGTCGTGGGCCGTGATTTAGACTAGCAGCACCCCGAAACCAAGCCAGGTCCCCCCATGTTGCGCCGCGTTCTGTACATCGCCGTCGTCCTAGGCGTCTCGTCGCTGCCGGTGTTAGCCGAGGTCTCAAAGAATCCCCAGAGCGCGCGCAAGGGCACATACGAGATCGACCAGAATCACACGCTTGTCACGTTTTGCACGTCGCACATGGACATCTCGACCTATTGCGGACGGTTCAAGAAGACGACGGGCAAATTGGTCTTCAACGGTTCGCAGCCGGAACGCAGCACACTGACCGCGACGATCGACCTGACGAGCGTCGACACGACATCGGATGAACTCAACAACAAGCTGCGCAAGGAGCTGTTCAAGACCGACAAGAACCCGACGGCGACCTTCGTCTCGACGGCCATCGCAAAAACGAGTGCCGACGAAGGAACGGTGACGGGCGATCTCACCATCAACGGTGTCACCAAGTCCGTGACACTGAAGACGAAATTCGTCGGCGGTCAGGCGTTCCCCTTTGGCGACAAATATCAGTTGGGCTTCTCCGCCCAGGGGACGTTCAAACGCTCCGACTTTGCGCTCACCGACATGGTCGGCGCACAGTTCGCCGGCGACGATGTTACGCTCTTCATCGACGCCGAATTCCTGAGCAACAACTGACACACGCGATGCTGACAAATTCCGACAAGCGTTACGGCACTGTCGCCGTGACGCTGCATTGGCTCATCGCGGCGGCGATCATCTTCATGCTCGGCCTCGGCCTCTATATGAGCGATCTGCCGCTGAACGACGCGAGCAAGTTCCCGCTCTATCAGCTGCACAAATCGATTGGCCTGACGATCCTCACACTGAGCGTCATCCGGCTCGGCTGGAGGGCGTTCAACCGTCCGCCACCGCTGCCCGCGCACATGCCGGGATGGGAGCGCCTTGCGGCACACGCGTCGCACGCACTCTTCTACATCCTGATGATCGGCGTGCCGCTCGCCGGCTGGGCGATGGTCTCGTCAAGTCCGTGGAATATTCCGACGATCTGGTTCGGCCAATTCCAGATCCCGCCGCTGCCCGGTCTTGCCGAAGTCGCCGACCGCGCGGCGACTGAGAGCGCGCTGAAGGATTTGCATTCGACCCTCGCCTTCTCGATGGGCGGACTATTGATCCTGCATGTCGGCGCCGCACTGAAGCACCACTTTTGGGATCGCGACAGCGTTCTCCTCCGCATGCTCCCGTTCACCGACGTCGACTGACGCCACAAGGAGTTTCGTCATGCGTATCGCACTGATCGCTTTGCTCTTGACCGCCTTGAGCGCGCCGGCTCTCGCCGCGCCGAAATGGACCGTCGATCCCGCCAAGAGCGCCGTCGGCTTCGAAATCCAAGTCGCCAGCGAGACCGTCAAAGGAACTTTCGCTGCGTACAAGGCCGACATCACCTTCGACCCGGCGAACACGGCCGGATCGAAGGCGGTCGTCACGATCGACCTCGCGTCCGTCAAGTCGGGCGACGCGACGCGCGACGGCATGTTGGGCGCCCAGCAATGGTTCAACATTGCCGCCTCGCCGCAGGCGCGCTTCGAAGCGACGATCATCAAGAGCACCGGCGCCAACGCCTACGAGGCCACCGGCAAACTCACCATTCGCGGTGTGTCGAAGCCCGTGACGTTGCCGTTTACGTTCACCGCCAACGGCAACCAGGCCACGGTCACCGGAACAACGACCATCAAACGAACCGATTTCGGCGTCGGCCAGGGCAAGATCGGTTCGGGTGGCCAGACAATGGATCTGGCCGCACCGTCCACCGCCGCGATCGAGGTCAAAGTCATGGTGAATTTGACCGCGACGCGCGCGCCCTGACTTTCGTTTGCGCCCGTGCGCCGCTATGAGTGCGGCGCATGAGCGAACCAAAATCCATCGTCGAGCCCACGCCTGCGCAGATCGGCCGCGCCGCGCAGCTGTTGCGCGAAGGACAGCTGGTCGCTTTTCCGACTGAGACCGTCTACGGGCTAGGCGCCGACGCCTCGAACGAACGGGCGGTCGCCGCTCTCTTCACCGCGAAAGGCAGGCCGCGCTTCAATCCGCTGATCGTGCATGTGAAAAACCTCGAAGCAGCGCGCGAACACGGCCGCTTCAACGCCGCCGCACAGCGTCTGGCAGAGGCGTTTTGGCCGGGACCATTGACCCTCGTTGTCTCGCGCCATCCCTCGTCGCCCATCTCTTTGCTTGCGACCGCCGGGCTCGAGACCATCGCCATTCGCTGCCCGAAGAATGCCATCGCACAAGCGCTGCTTGCGAAATTCGGCGGACCGATAGTGGCGCCGAGCGCCAACCGCTCGGGCACGGTGACGGCGACGACGGCCCGCCATGTTTGGGAAAGCTTGGGCGGCGCTGTGGATTTGATTCTCGACGGCGGGCCGACGGCACATGGATTGGAATCGACAATCGTCGAAGTGACCGATGCAGAGGCGACGTTGCTGCGGCCCGGCGCAATCCCGCGCGAAGTGATCGAGGCGCTCGTCGGCCCGCTTGCGCAAGCGAACGAGCGCGAAGATGCACCCCACTCTCCCGGCCGCCTTCGGAGTCACTACGCCACCGTGCAGCCCTTGCGCCTGAACGCCACAAGCGTCGATGCTGACGAGGCGCTCCTCGCGTTCGGCGCGCCGCTCGGCGGCGCGAGGCGTACGCTGAACTTGTCGGCCTCAAGCGAACTCACAGAGGCCGCGGCGAACCTCTTCGCAATGCTGCGTGCGCTTGATACGAACGACGTTTCGGCCATTGCCGTGATGCCGGTGCCCGAAACTGGACTCGGTGAAGCCATCAACGACCGCCTGAAACGCGCCGCGGCGCCAAGGGACGTGCCATGATGCGCACATGACAAGCGTGACGCCAATTTCACCTCAAACACTCGGCCGCCTCAAATCTGCTGCCGGCATCGGCGGCTGGAGTGAAGACACGGCTGAGATCGCGCCGCTCGTCGCCGAGTGGCGCGGCAAATATCAGGGGCGCACGCCGCTTTTGCTCAAGCCCGATTCTGTCGAAGCCATCGCCGCGGTCGTGCGCATTTGCGCCGAGACGCGCACCGCGATTGTGCCGCAGGGCGGCAATACCGGCCTCGTCGGCGGACAAACACCAAGCGCGCAAGGCGATGAAATTCTCCTGTCGCTACGGCGCTTGAACCGGGTGCGCAATGTCGACGCGCTCGGCAACACCATGACATTGGACGCGGGCGTTATTCTTGCCGATGCGCAGACGGCGGCGAACGACGCCGACCGGCTGTTTCCCCTGAGCCTTGCTTCGGAAGGCTCGGCGACGATCGGCGGGCTGATCTCGACGAACGCCGGCGGAACCGGCGTGCTCGCCTACGGCAACACGCGCGAGCTTGCATTGGGCCTTGAGGTCGTCTTGCCGGACGGGCGCGTATGGCATGGACTTTCGGGGCTTCGCAAAGACAACACGGGCTACGACCTCAAGCAATTCTTCATCGGTGCCGAAGGCACGCTCGGCATCGTCACCGCGGCAACGCTGAAATTGTTTGCGAGACCCGCGGCCATCGAAACTGCATTCGCCGCCGTCCCAACCGTTCAGGCGGCCGTCGAACTCTTGAGCTTTGCCCAGACACACGGTGGCACAGTGACCGCCTTCGAATTGATCCCGCGCATCGGGCTCGACTTCGTGCTGCGCCACGTACCCGGCACCCGCGATCCGCTCGGTGCTGCGCACCCTTGGTACGTGCTGATCGATATTTCATTGAAGGCCGGCGAGGCAACGGGCGTGGCAGCCGACTTGCTTGTCGAGGCGGCGAACAAGCGTCTTATTCTCGACGGCGTCGTTGCGCAATCCGAGGCCCAAGCGCGCGCATTGTGGAAACTGCGGGACGAAGTGTCGGGCGCGCAGAAGCCGGAGGGCGGCAGCATCAAGCACGATGTGTCGGTGCCGCTCTCTGCAATACCGGCGTTCATCGAGCGCGCCGGCGCGGCTGTTGCGAAACTGGTGCCCGGTGCTCGTCCAGTGCCATTCGGCCATATCGGCGACGGCAATATCCATTTCAACATCAGCCAACCGACCGGTGTCGACACACAAACATTTCTAGCGCGTTGGTATGAAGTCTCGCGCGCCGTGCACGACATCGTCGTACATGACTTCAACGGCTCGATCAGTGCCGAGCACGGTGTCGGCCAAATGAAGGTCGACGAAATCGCGCACTACAAGTCGTCCGAGGCCATCGACACGATGCGCGCGATCAAGCAGGCGCTCGACCCGCTCAACATCATGAACCCGGGCAAGGTCGTGCGCGTCAGGCCGCCTGTTTGAATTCCGGCTCGATCACGGGATCGGGCTCGGGCGCGAAGGTCGGCACGGGCTGCGGCGCTGCTTGCGGCAGAATGCTGATGATCGCCATGGCCAGCGTCGCCGCATAAGGCAGCGCTTGCACCGCCAGCATCCCCATCCAGACCAGCGCGCTCGGATCGTCGGTGCCGCGGACCTGCAGGGTTGCGAAGATCGCCCAAATCAGCGCGGCTAGCAGCGCGATCTCTTCCCAGGCGATGGCGACGACTTGGCGCAACGGCGCGGCGTGCTCGAGCTTAGGCGTGCGCAGAAACGGTTTACCGGAGGTCGTTAGGCCCGAGAGCACGGCGCGGGCGACCGTGTGCGACAAGGACAAACCCGCGACCGACGCCGCGATGGCGCCGACGACGCCGGTCTTCACGCGATAGGGATAAAGCCAGAGCGTCTTGGTGATCTTGACGGCGAAGAGCGCCAGCGCAACGCAGGCGAGCGAGGTCAACGGCACATCGAAACGGCGAGAGTCGGCCGACATCAACAGCGTCCAGACGATGCCGCCCAGGGTGAAGAAGAAGGCGAGCGCATCGGCGATCCACGGCAACCAGCCGGAGATGAAGTGATATTTCTGCGCGCCCGACAACTTGGTCCTGTTGGTCAGCAACGCCACCATATGGCGCTTGAAGATTTGCATGGCGCCATAGACCCAACGATGGCGCTGCGCCTTGTAGGCGGCGAGCGTATCGGGCATCAAGCCGCGGCCGAGGCTGCGGTCGATGTAGACGGATTCCCATCCCGCTTCGAACAGGCGCAGGCCCAATTCGGTGTCTTCGGTGATGCACCATTCGGCCCAGCCGCCGACCTCGGCAAGCGCGTTCTTACGCATCATCGTCATCGTGCCGTGCTGGATGATGGCGTTGTCTTCGTGGCGCTCGACCATGCCGATGCGGAAGAAGCCGGCGTATTCCTCATAGGCCATGCGCTTGAACATGCTTTCGTCGGCGTCGCTATAATCCTGCGGCGCCTGCACCAGGCCGACTTTCGGATTGTGGAAGTGCGCGGTCGCGATGGTCAGCCAGTTGGGCTCAACCTGATAGTCGCTGTCGATGACGGCGACGATTTCCGCGCGCGGATCGGCGACGGAGAGGGCAATGTTCAGGGCGCCGGCCTTGAAACCCTTCACGTCGTCGAAATGGAAAAACCGGAAGCGCGGCCCCAAGCCGCGGCAATGCTCTTCGACTGGCTGCCAGACCTCGGCATCGCGCGTGTTGTTGTCAAGCACGACGACTTCGAACTCGGGATAGTCGAGGCGCGCCAGCGCGCTCAAGGTTCGCACCACCATCTCCGGCGGCTCGTTGTAGCAGGGCACGTGGATCGAGACGAAGGGTTTGGCGGCCTCGAGCGCGGTCACGATGGGCCGGCGGCGCGTGCGCCATATCGCGTGCGCCATCTCGATGCCTTCGGTCAGGATGACGGCGGCGGCAAGTGAGCCCACCGGAATGACGATGGCAAAGACGGCGATCGTCATCAGATCAGCGTATTGCAGCGCAGCGCCCCAAAAAATGCCGATCGTACCCGACACCATGACGGCAATGCTGGCGGCGAGAAATAGAATGCCGCCGAAGCCAAGATGGGGCGTGCGCTTTAGCAGCGTGGCCCCGGCGCCGACCGACAACAGGATGGCGACAAGCGCAATCCACGGCCATTCAGGGAGCGAGGAGACGACGCCGCGGAAGTCGAATTTCGGGTGACCTTCCGCATCGAAGACGCCCCAATAAGCGCCGACAGCACCTTCTGGCGCGCCCTTCCACGGCTGGTCGTAGGCTTCGATGATGTAGTAAGGCCAGCTGCTGGCCTGGGCCGTCGAGACGAAGTTGCGCAGGAACGCAGCCTCGTTCGCAGTGGCCGGAACGGCGCTCCTGAATGGACGACCGGCGGACGGCCAGCCGACCTCAGCGATGAAGATCGGCTTACCCTTGAACTGCTTCTCCAACGCGGCAACGTGGAGCTTCAATTCGCGAAAACTGTCGTCGGCGGAGATGCCTTCCCAGAATGGAATGAAGTGCGCGCCGATGAAGTCGGCCGCCTCGGCTAACCCAGGATTCGCTGCCCATACGTTCCACGGCTCCGCCGTAGAGACGGGGATGCGATACGGCAACGCGCGCTTCACGCGGCGTATATAAGACGTGATTTGGTCGACCGTGAGTTCGCCGCGCACGCCAAAGGCTTCGTTGCCCACGAAGACGCGATCGACGATGCCGGGGCAATCGCGAATCGCCTTTAGTGCGGTTGATATTTCTTGATCGTTGGTCGCCGCATCGGGCCCGAGCCAAATGCCGAGACCGACGCCCCTGAGACCAACCTCGGCAGCGACGCATGGTACCTGATCGAGGCCGCGCGAGACCGAATAGGTGCGGACATGATTGCCGATCTTCGCGAGCTGGGTCAGGTCGCGTTTGATGCGGTCGCGAGGAATGTGGTTCGCGAGCTGGGTGTTGTAGAGGCCACTTGGGTTGTAGGAGAAGCCGTACGCTTTACCCCGCCAGTCCGGCGCATCGACTTGCCAGTCCATCGAGAACCAGAGGCCAAGCGTTGCGAGGGAAACGAGGGCAAGCGCAAGATTGACGGAACGCATCTGCCGTTACCAACCCACCTGGGCATTCAGAAAGGACTCTTCAGTCCGTGCCTGCCCCGCCTGCCCTGGTCGGTGCCGCCCCTTGCTGCGATGCAACATATCACGAAAAAAGGCTAAATCGTGGCGCGCCATCGCCACACCTCGTCAGAACCGCGTTAACAACGCGCGACAGGCCGTCGCGGGCATCACCTATTTGATGTCGACGAGCTCGATTTCGAACACCAAGACCTGGTCGGGCTTGATCGGGCCCTTGCCTTCCCGGCCGTAGCCGAACTCGGGCGGCAGGGCCATTTCCCACTTGTCGCCATTGCGCATCAGCGGCACCACTTCTTGCCAGCCCTTCACAACACTTTGGAGCTCAAATTCAACCGGCTTGTCGGCAGTAGTCTGGTCGAAAACAGTGCCGTCGATGAGGCTGCCTTTGTAGCGGACGATGACAGTGGACGCCCAGGTTGCCTTGCGTCCCTTGCCCGAGCCCGTTGTCAGAACGCGATAAGCGATGCCGTTGTCGAGAACCTTGACCCCTTCCTTGTGCTTATAAGCGTCAAGGAAAGCCTGCATTTTGGCCCAATTGGCCTCGTCGCGCGCGGGCAGATAGTCCGGGTGTGCCGGCTTGGCCGGCTTGTCACCGCTCAAACTGAATGAACAAGCCGTGAGACCAAAGACTGCGACGAACGCCAACAGGACAGCACGACCCCACGACATCGGTGACTCCCGGATCAAACAAGAGGGCGTGAGACTTGCCCGGGCTTCACAATTCTTTCAAGGGGTCGCGGAGACAGGGGTCTGACGGCGCCCGGTGCAACCGATAAGATCGGCCGCACTGCACGAAGGACATTCACCATGGCCGAAGCGCCGATACTGACCAAAGAGCTCGACGGGGCGGTTGCGATCTTGACCTTGAACCGGCCGGAAGCGCGAAACGCGCTTTCGGAGGAGTTGATGGGTGCACTGCAAACGGCCCTCGACCAGGCCGCCGGCGACAAGGCGGTCAAGGCCGTCGTGATCGCGGCAAGCGGACCTGCCTTCTGCGCCGGGCACGATTTGAAGCAGATGACGCCCCACATGAGCGACCCCGACAAGGGCCGCGTCTATTTCGAAAAACTGTTCGCGCAGTGCTCGCGTTTGATGCAGGCGATCGTACGCTGTCCGAAGCCGGTGATCGCGCAGGTGCACGGCATCGCGACGGCGGCGGGCTGTCAGCTGGTGGCGAGTTGCGATCTGGCGGTGGCGAGCGACGCGGCGCGCTTTGCCACGCCCGGCGTCAATATCGGTTTGTTCTGCTCGACGCCGATGGTGGCCTTGTCGCGCAACGTGCCGCGCAAGCAGGCGATGGAGATGCTGCTCACCGGCGATCTCATCGATGCAAAGACCGCCAAGGCCATCGGCCTCGTCAATCACGTGTCGACGCACGACGAGTTGCGCGTCACGACGATGCATCTGGCGCACAAGATCGCGAGCAAATCGCGCGCGAGCGTCGCGCTCGGCAAAGAGGCGTTCTACCGCCAGCTCGATATGAGTTTGAGCGAGGCCTACGACTACGCCAGCGAAGTGATGACGCGCAACATGATGATGGCCGACGCCAACGAAGGCATCTGCGCCTTCATCGACAAGCGCACGCCCAAGTGGGAAGCGTGAGCCGCCGCTTCGCAACCGATTTTCGCTAAAGGAGACGAGACGATGGACTATCGCCAATTGGGACGTTCGGGATTGACCGTGCCGGTGCTGACGCTGGGCACGGGCACGTTCAGCGGCAAAGGCGGTTTGGCGGCCTGGGGCTCGACCGACGCGGCCGAAGCAACGCGGCTCGTCGATGTCTGCCTTGAGCATGGCCTCATGTTCGACAGCGCCGACATCTATTCGGGCGGCGCCTCGGAAGAAATCTTGGGCGCGGCGATCAAGGGGCGGCGCGACAAGGTCTTGATCTCGACCAAGGCGACGTTTCGCTCCGGCAAAGAACCGAACGAGGTCGGCTCGTCGCGCTTTCATCTGACGCGCGCGGTCGAGGGCGCGCTCAGGCGCCTCGGCACCGATCACATCGATCTCTTCCAGCTGCACGGCTACGACGCCAAGACGCCGCCGGAGGAAGTGCTCTCGACGCTCGATGCGCTGATCCGCGCCGGCAAGATCGGCTATATCGGCGTCTCCAATTTCTCGGGCTGGCATTTGATGAAGGCGCTGGCGACGGCGGATCGCTACGGCCTGCCGCGCTATGTTGCGAACCAGACCTATTATTCGCTCGTCGGGCGCGATTACGAGTGGGAGTTGATGCCGCTCGGTCTCGATCAGGGCGTCGGCGCGGTCGTGTGGTCGCCGCTCGGTTGGGGCCGCCTCACGGGCCGGATCCGCCGCGGCAAGCCGCTGCCCGAAATCAGCCGCCGCAACGTCAAGGGCTCGAACGACATGGGGCCGCCGGCGGACGACGAGTATGTCTTCAAGGTCGTCGACGCGCTCGACGAGGTCGCGGAAGAGACGCGCAAGTCCGTGCCGCAAGTGGCGCTGAATTGGCTCCTGCAGCGCCCGACCGTCGCCACCGTCATCATCGGCGCGCGCAACGAACAGCAGCTGAAGGATAATCTCGGCGCCGTCGGTTGGGCGCTCACGCCCGAGCAGATCAAGAAGCTCGACAAAGCGAGCGCGCTGACGATGCCTTATCCTTATTGGCACCAGCGCCAGTTCGTCGAGCGCAATCCGTTTCCGACGCGGGTGTGACACGTCACTTCGCTTTCGGCAGTGCGTAGACCGCGCCGACGACGCCCTCGAAGACCCGGCCGGGCAAGAGGCGCCGCGCGGTGATGGCGGCGCGCTCGATCGGTGTGGCGCAGACGTAGCGCAGCTTCGGCCTCTTGGCGGCGATGGCACGCGAGACGAGGCGCGCGACCTTGTCGGCGGGCGGACCGGCGTGTTCGGCCTTCGCCATCACGGCGACGGCGTGCCGCGCGCGCGCCGCGTAGATGGCGCTTGATTTCGCTGCCTCAGTCCATTCGCGCGCGTTGGGGAAATTGGAGTTGGTGTCGCCGGGTTCGATCATCACGACGTCGATGCCGAAGGGTTTGACTTCGATGCTGAGCGCTTCGCTCATGCCTTCGAGCGCGAATTTCGAGGCGCAATAGGCGCCCTGAAACGGGATGCCGACACGCGCGCCGAGCGATGAGATCTGGATGATGCGGCCGCGGCCTTGTTCGCGCATCGCCGGCAGCACCGCTTGGCACACGCGCAAAGGGCCGAGGAGGTTCGTCTCCAGCTGGCGGCGCATGTCGTCGGGCGCGGTGTCCTCGATCGCGCCGGCGAGGCCGAAGCCCGCGTTGTTGACGAGGACGTCGATACGCCCGGCCGCCGCCAGCAGCTGCGCCACCGCTTGCGCCACGGAGTCGTCGCGGCGCACGTCCATCGTCAGCATGCGAACGCCGTCGGCCGGGGCTGCGCTGCCCGTGTTGCGCGAGGTTCCAAAGACCGTGTGCCCCTCGCCCGCAAGGCGCTTGGCGATCGCCGCGCCGATGCCCGACGAGGCGCCGGTGACGAGGATAATTTTGGCTTCCGCCACGGCGCTTACTCCTTATGATTGGGCGATGCCCGAGTATTCCGACGACCTCATCAAGCAAGTCCTGAGTTCGGTCCACACCGTCGCCATCGTCGGGGTGTCGGCGAACGAGGCGCGGGCCTCGTTCTTCGTGATGAAGTACATGCAGGGCAAAGGCTACCGCATGATTCCGGTCAACCCCGGGCTCGCCGGGCAAACGTTGCTGGGTGAGAAGGTCTATCCCGACCTCAATTCCATCCCCGACCCCATCGACATGGTCGACGTCTTCCGCAATTCGGAGGCGGCGGGCCACGTCACCGACGAGGCCATCGCCATCGGCGCCAAGGTCGTCTGGATGCAGCTCGGCGTCATCAACGAGGCCGCCGCGGCCCGCGCCGAACGGGCCGGCCTTACCGTGATCATGGATCGATGCCCTAAGATGGAGTACTCGCGATTCTCCGGCGAATTCGGCTGGGTAGGAAGAAACAGCCGAATCATCGACAATCGCCGCAAGAGTCTAGGCGCCGGGCGCAGTGCGTTGTCGCGCGACGCCATCGGCAAGGGGAAGGGCACATTATGAATATGCAAGGATCGAAGCACGCCGACTATGGCTTCAACACATTGTCGGTGCATGCGGGCGCGGCGCCCGATCCGACGACCGGCGCGCGGGCGACGCCGATCTATCAGACGACGTCTTATGTGTTCGACGACGCCGATCACGCGGCGAGCCTCTTCGGCCTGCAGCAGTTCGGCAACATCTACACCCGCATCGGCAACCCGACGCAGGCGGTTCTGGAAGAGCGCGTCGCGGCGCTTGAGGGCGGCACCGCCGCGCTCGCCACCGCGTCCGGCCACGCGGCGCAGATGATCACGTTCCATTCCATGATGCAGCCGGGCGACGAGTTCATCGCCGCGCGCCAGCTCTATGGCGGTTCGGTCAACCAGTTCGGCCAGGCCTTCAAGAATTTCGGCTGGCACGTGAAGTGGGCCGACGCGCGCGATCCCGAAAGCTTCCGCCGCCTGCTGCATGCGAAAACCAAAGCCATCTTCATCGAGAGTATCGCCAACCCCGGCGGCATCGTCGTCGACATCGAGGCGATCGGCGCGGTGGCCAAGGAAGCGGGCGTGCCGTTGATCGTCGACAACACGCTGGCGACGCCCTATCTCATCCGCCCGATCGAATGGGGCGCCGACATCGTCATCCATTCGCTGACCAAGTTCCTGGGCGGGCACGGCAATTCGATCGGCGGCATGATCGTGGACGCCGGCACCTTCGATTGGTCGCGCACCAAGAAATATCCGATGCTGTCGGAGCCCTGCCCGTCCTATCACGGCATCAAGATGCACGAGACGTTCGGCGACATGGCGTTCGCCATCACCTGTCGCGTGCTGGGCCTGCGCGATATCGGCTCGGCGATTTCGCCGTTCAATTCGTTCCTGCTGCTCACGGGGATCGAGACGCTGCCCTTGCGCATGCAGAAGCATTGCGAGAACGCCAAGGCCGTGGCGCAGCATTTGAGCCGCCATCCCAAAGTCTCGTGGGTGAGTTACGCCAATCTGCCGAACGATCCGTGTTACGGCCTGGCGCAGACCTATTGCCCGAAGGGCGCGGGCGCGGTCTTCACCTTCGGCGTGCGCGGTGGTTTTGAGGCGGGGGTCAAGCTCGTCAACTCGGTGAAGCTGCTCTCCCATCTGGCCAACGTCGGCGACACGCGCAGCCTGATCATCCACCCCGCGTCGACGACGCACCGCCAACTCACCGACGACCAAAAGACGCACGCCGGCGCCGGCCCGGACGTGGTGCGGGTGTCGGTGGGGATCGAGGATGTGGCCGATATCATCGCGGACTTGGATCAGGGATTGGCGGCGGCGTAGCCGTTCCCCTCGCCAGACACGCGCTGCTACCGCCCCCTCCAAGCTCGTCATCACCGGCCTCTTGCGCCGGTGATCCAGTGCGCGACGTGTCTACGTCGCGACGAGACCCTGGATGGCCGGGTCAAGTGCCCGGCCATGACGAAAGGTTGCAAAATGGCCCGTGCTCCGAGCGCGAGCCCCCACCCCGCCCCCGCTGTATCCCGCTGTAAAAGACACGAAAATACAGCGAGACCCATGCGCCTCACCGCCCATGGCCGCCCGCGTCGGCGTTGCGTTGGGCGAGGGTCGCTTCCAAGGCGGCGAGCCGGCGCTCCAATTCGTCGAAGTCGGTACAGCGGCGTTGACCTTCGATGACGGTGACGAGCACACGCGCTTCCTTGGGCGTGATTTCGCCGGCGGCGACCGCGGCGATGACGGCGGCGATGGCTTTGGTGCAGTCGGCGACTGTTTCGACCGGCGGCAAGTCGAGTGTGATCGCGACGTCGCGTTTGCGCGGCAGGATCCGTTCGAAGCAGAGCTTGAGCGCGAGCGGATCGCCTTCGCGTGCGAGGGCGATCACCCGATCGGTAATGTCCTGGGTGCCCTCGTCGAGCAGCGAGCGCGCCAAGAGTGTCGACGTGTTGCGCGCGCCGAACGGACGGCCATGCGGGTTGCCCGAGGCCCCCTTCGCAAACGGCCGGCCGCGTGGCGCAGTCGTGGTGTCGGCGTGCACGGCGTCCGGCGACGCTGCGAATTCGATTTCACTTTCCATCGGTTTAAAAACCCCTCGGTTGTCGTGTTCGGCAGCCCGGGATCGGCAAGAGAATTATCGAGGCCAAGACATGGCGCAAATTGGCGATGTTTGCCTTCAATGTGCGGCGCAGCCGCCTTCTTGAAATGGTTTGCTGCTCGATTCCCGGTGCCCAAATAGTATAGAACAAATCACGAACGTGTCAACAAAATTGCGCTGCCCATGTGCCGCGATCGCGCCGGCACGATCCCTGTTACGGCCTGGAGCAAACCTAATGTCCGAAGGGCGCGGGCGCGGTCTTCACCTGTTGACAACAATTATGTAGCTACATAATATATACCGCATATACGAATGGGACGAAGCCAAGCGTACCGAGAGCCTGCGTAAGCACGGCGTCGACTTCGCCATGGTCGAAGGATTCGACTGGAGAAGGCAATTATATTCGAGGACCTTCGCGAACGTCATGACGAACGGCGGTGGGTCGCGTTCGGGCCGATCGGCACAAGGCTTTTCGCGCTCGTCTATGTCGAACGCGGGGAGGACGTCACCCGAGTCATCTCGTTGCGAGAGGCGACCAAGAAAGAAAGGAGGCTCTATGTCGAAGAAATCTAGCCGGCGTCGGACAACCGACCCGGACAATCCGGAATGGACGGCGGCCGATTTCCGGCGCGCTCAACCCGCGCGAAAGGTCGCGCCAAAGATCGTGGAGGCCTATTTGCGCCGCCGTGGCCGCCCGCCCGCGGGCGACGCGCCGAAGGTGCAGGTGACGTTGCGCCTCGATCCCAAGATCATCGCCTTCTTCAAGGGCACGGGCGAAGGCTGGCAAACACGCATCAACGACACGCTGACCAAAGCGATCGGCGCGAAGGGGAAGCGATAGTTGGAGCACACACGCACATATACTTGGGTCGACGCGGACGAGTTGATGGCCAAGAGCGCGGGGCTCTCGGGGCTCGATGTGCTGCAAGAGATGGCGGCGCGGCGCATTCCGGCGCCCCCCGTCGGGCGGCTCGTCGGCGTCGCCGGGCTCGAGGTCGAGAAGGGCCGCGTCGGCGTCGGCTTCGAGCCGCAGGAATTTCACTACAATTCCTTGGGCGCCGTGCATGGCGGCGTGATCGCGACGGTGCTCGACATCGTCTTGGGCTCGGCCGTGCATTCGACGCTGAAGGCGGGGCAAGGCTTCACGACGCTCACCCTCGAACTCAAATATCACCGCGCGGTCGCAGCCCGCACCGGCAAGCTCAAGGCGGTCGGCGAAGTCGTCACACGCGGGCGCGATATCGTGACGGCCGAAGCCAAACTCATCGACGCCCGCGAGCGGCTGTTTGCCAGCGCGACAAGCACGCTGATGATTTTCACTTTGCCTGGGACCGCGGGCGTCCCGCCCGCTTAAACAAAAAAAGAGCGGGCAAGATGCCCGCGGTCCCAGGCTGATTTTTTGCAATTGGCCCCTGTTTGTTCTATACTGACATATCCAACAAAACGTGTGTTGACATTTGTCAACAGCTACCATATAGGAGGCATCTGCGGGTGGCTCGGCCGACGCATCCCAACAAGGAGATCGAAGCCGCGATCCGCTACGCCGAGTCAAAGGGTTGGCGCTTCAAGAGTGCTGGAAAATCGGCACATGCTTGGGGGCGCCTCTTGTGTCGGCAGGCCGACCGGACCGGATGCCAGATGTCGGTGTGATCGACGCCCAAACACCCTGAAGATTTTGCGAAACAAATCCGCCGAAGGGCCGACAAGTGCGCGCACCAATCATGAAACGTTCGAAGGCGCCGAAGCCGCGCAAGTTCGAATTCGCCATCGTTGCCGACGGCGTTGATTTCAATGATCCCGCTTTCGAGGACCGGTTCTTCGAGGCCGGTTGCTCGGACGCGCTGATTACGATCATCAAGGGAAGCGCGGTTCTCGAATTTACCCGCGAAGCCAAGAACTTCGCACACGCCATCGCCTCTGCCATTCGCGACGTGCATCGCGCGGGCGCACGCGTGCGGCGCGTCGAGCCAGATTCCTATGTCAGCATCAGCGATATCGCAGAACGCGCCGGGCTGACACGCCAATCCATTTCGCTCTTGGTGAGCGGCGCGCGCGGGCCCGGCGATTTTCCGCCACCCAAACTTCGCGTCACCTCGGATTCGCCGTTGTGGGATTGGCTGACAGTCGCGCGCTGGCTGCATCGAAATCAAAAGCTGCCGAACCGCGATGCCCTCGTCTTCGCGTCGCTGGCGCGCGAGCTGAATGCCCATTTCGAAGCCGAACCGCTGCGCCGCAAGGCCGTCGAGAGACTCTTGGATGCAGCGTAAAGCAAAGAAATCTAGACGGCGTCGGACACCCGATCCGGACAATCCGGAATGGACGGCGGCCGACCTCAAACGTGCCCGGCCCGCGCGCGAGGTTGTGCCTCACATCGTCGAGGCCTATTTGCGCCGCAAGGCAATCAGCGTGAAGGGGAAGCGATAAACCTGGGACCGCGGGCGTCCCGCCCGCTTAAGAAAACGCAAGTCGCCGTCGCACGAACTCGGCGCGACGGCCTTCCCTCACCCCCGTCCCCTCTCCCTTCCAAAGACGGAAGGGCGAGGGGTGATTTATTTCGGCTTGCGGAACTTGAACACGAATTGATCCGTATGCCCGCGGATCGAGGGGTCGAAGACGAGCGCGGTCTTCGGGTCGGCCGGGTTGCGCAGGATGTCGCTCTCGGCTTCGAGCGTGAAGCCGGCGGCGAGCACTTCGGCCTTCACCACAGCCGGATCGATGCGGTGCAGCTTGTCGATCTGCTCGGGCGTGGTGACGCCGGCGAGCGCCGTGTGGTCGATGATGAAATAGACGCCGCCCGGTTTCAGCGCGGCGAAGATGGCCTTGTTCATTTTGGCGACGTCGATCGACGACGTGACGCTCTGCCAATGCTGGTCGTGATAGAGCAGGCTGATAAAGACGAGATCGACGGGCTTGTCGAAATGGATCGCATCCATCGGCTGAACGACGGCCTCGACATTCGCATAGCCCGCGGCGACGAGCGCGGCCAGGCCCTCTTTCGCTTTGGGAAACTTGGTGTCGATCCACGACGGATTGAAGGCGAAGACGTGGCCGCCGGTGCCGACGATGTGGCTCAAGATGCGCGTGTAATAGCCCTTGCCTGGCCCGATATCGACGGCGCGGTCGCCGGGCTTGATGCCCGTCAGCGCCATGATCTCGGCGGGTTTGCGATCGACGTCGCGGTCGGTGTCTTCCTTCGGCCGCGCCGTATCGGCAACGGCGGCGGCGACGTAAGCCGGAACATCGGCGGCCTGCGCCATCGATGCCAGCGACGCGAAAACGACGGCAGCTGCGAAACTCAATCCAACGAAACGGGTCATAGATCCCCTCCCCCAGTTGCCGCGCACAGTAGAGGCCGACCCAGGCGCGAACCAGGGGCGCGGCATCACCCGTTCGTGAACCCTCCCTACTTCACCCTCGCCCTTCCCACTTCGGGAAGGGAGAGGGCCGGGGTGAGGGATGGGCATCGCGCAAGATCAAACGCAGACAACCCGCGCACGCGTTTGCGCACATCGCGGTTGTCCGCGCGCGGCGTGACGGCCATCCCTCACCCCCATCCCCTCTCCCTTCCAAAGATGGAAGGGCGAGGGGTGAGTCGAAAATGCTGCGGGATTACAGGCAATTTAGCCCGTTCTCGCAGCATTGTGATGCGCTCACCCGCCATAGTGGGGGTTGCACCCGATGGCTGGTCTTAGCAATGCTCCCCGCCAGCAAACCGTTGGAGGGGATTAGCCCATGCCGAAATTGAACCGCCGCGCGCTCATGGCCGGCGCCGTCGTCACGCTCGCCGCCGCATCATTTGCCTTCACGCTCGAGCGCAGCGCCGCTGCGTCCGGCAAACCAGCGATCGGCACATGGGGCTTCGACCTCGCGTCGATGGATCGCTCGGTCGATCCGGGCGACGATTTCTTCCACTACGTCAACGGCACGTGGCTCAAGAACACGCAGATCCCGCCCGATCGCGCGAGCTGGGGCTCGTTCCAGATGCTCGGCGCGAAGGCCGAAGAAGACACGCGTACCGTCATCACGCGCGTCGCCTCGACGCCGCAAAAGCCCGGCTCGATCGAGCAAAAGGTCGCCGACTTCTACAACTCCTATCTCGACACCAAGGCGATCGACGCCTTGGGGCTGAAGCCGTTCGAAGGCGACCTCGCGACGATCGCAGGCCTCAAGACGCATGAAGAGGTTGCGCGCGTGATGGGCCGGCCCGACATACCGACCAACGGACCCGTCGGCGTCAATTTCGGCATCGATCAGAAGAAGCCGGATCGCTATTCGATCGAGGTCGCGCAGGCCGGCCTCGGCATGCCGGACCGCGACTACTATTTGAAGCCCGATCAAAAATTCGTCGAGACGCGCGCCGCCTACCGCGGTTATGTCGAAAAGATGCTGACGCTCGCCAACTATGCGGACGCGGCGGCGAATGCCGAAGCGATCCTGGCGCTCGAGACCAAGATCGCCGAAGTGCAGTGGCCGCTGGAAAAGCTTCGCGATCGCGATCTCACCTACAATCCGAAGACGTGGGCGGAACTCAAGACGTTCGCCGGCGAGTTTCCGTGGGACGATTATTTTCAGCCCACGGGCTTTAACGCGCAAACCTTCTTCGTGCTCGACAATCCCGAACCCGTCGCGGCGCTGGCCAAACTCTTCCGCGCGACGCCGGTCGCGACCTGGCGCGCCTATCTGACGTTCCATTACCTCAACGGCCAAGCCGACATCATGCCGACGGCGTTCGACGACGCCTCGTTCGAGTTCAACGGCAAGGTGATCACCGGCCAGCAGCAAAAGCGCGACCGCTGGAAGCGCGCCGTGCTGGCGCTGACGGGCCAATATGGCGGGCAACCCTTGGCCGAAGCGGTCGGACAATTGTATGTCCACGACAACTTTACGCCGCAGGCAAAGGCCGAGGTGAAGGAGCTCGTCGACAACATTCTTGCCGCCTATCGCGCGCACATGGCGAACCTCGAGTGGATGTCGGCCGAAACGCGTGCCGCCGCCATGCGCAAAGTCAACAGCGCGCACATCAAGATCGGCTTCCCCGACAAGTGGCGCGACTATTCGGCACTCCAGGTCAAGCCAGGCGACGCCTACGGCAATCGCCAACGCACGCAGACGTGGGACTGGAATCGGCAGGCGTCGCGCATGGCGCAGACGGCCGACAAGGGCGAATGGGGCATGGCGCCGCAAACGGTCAACGCCTATTACAATGCGCAATGGAACGAGATCGTGTTCCCGGCGGCGATCCTGCACGCGCCGTTCTTCGATCCCAACGCAGACCCTGCGATCAACTACGGCGCCATCGGCGGCGTGATCGGGCATGAGATGGGCCACGGCTTCGACGACCAAGGCGCCAAGTCCGACGAAAACGGCGTCCTGCACACGTGGTGGAATCAGACCGATATCGATCGCTTCAAGGTGAAGACGACCGCGCTGGCGGCACAGTATTCGTCCTACGAGCCTCTGCCCGGTCTGCATGTGAACGGCGTGTTCACGTCGGGCGAAAATATGGGCGACCTCGGCGGGCTGACGATCGGTTACGCCGCCTACCAGATTCATATGCAGGGCAAGAAGGCGCCTGTTCTCGACGGCTTCACCGGCGAGCAGCGCGTGTTCTTAGGCTGGGGCCAAGTGTGGCGCTCGCTCTATCGCGACGAAGCCCTGCGCGCCCAGGTGACGAGCAACGTTCACTCGCCGGCGCCATATCGCTGCAACGGCGTTGTGCGCAATGTCGACGGATGGTACGACGCGTTCAGCATCAAGCCCGGCACGAAGCTCTATTTGGCGCCGCAGGATCGCGTGCATATCTGGTAGCTTATGAAAGACTTCGCAGGTAAGACCGCTGTCATCACCGGCGGCGGCACCGGCATGGGCCGCGAGCTGGCCCGTCAATTGGTCGCCGAAGGTTGCAACGTGGCGATGTGCGACGTCTCCGCCGAAAACATGGCCGAGACCAAGCGCCTCGCCGGCGTCGGCGCGCCGCAAGGCACGCGCATCACGACGCATTTGGCCGATGTCTCAGACGAAACGCAGGTGCTCAAGTTCCGCGATGCGGTCGCGCGCGAGTTGGATACCGACCACATCCATCTCCTGTTCAACAATGCGGGCATCGGCGGCGGGCCCAGTTTCATCAACAGCCCGCGCGGGGAATGGGAAAAGACCTTCAACGTCTGCTGGTTCGGTGTCTACTACTGCACGCGCGCCTTCATGCCGATGATCCTGAAGGCGCACGAGGCGCATATCGTCAATACGTCGAGCGTCAACGGCTTTTGGGCATCGCTCGGCCCGACGCGCGCGCACACGGCCTACAGCGCCGCGAAGTTCGCGGTGAAGGGCTTTACCGAAGCGCTCATCAACGATTTGCGTTTGAACGCGCCGCACGTCAAGTGTTCGGTCGTGATGCCGGGCCATATCGGCACCTCGATCGTCGAGAATTCGCGCAAGGTCTTGACCGGTCACGGCATCGGCGAGATGACGGCGGCGGAAGTTGCCGATGCACGCCGGTCGATAACAGCGATGGGCTTGCCCGCATCCGATTTCACGGACGACCAGATCCGCCAGATGATCGCCGAGCGGGCGCGCCAATTCGAGGAAGCTGCGCCGACGACGGCGGCGGAGGCCGCCACCGTCATTCTCAACGGCGTGCGCCGCGAACAATGGCGCATCCTGATCGGCAAGGACGCGCAGTGCATGGACGCGCTCGTGCGCGAGGCACCGGAACAGGCTTACGAACAGGTATTCATCGACCGCTTGCGCGCCGCCGGCCATTGGGGCGGCTTCAGCTGAAAACGTCGGCTAGCTGTTGCGTGCCGCCACTCGCTTCGACGCCGCCTGACCTTTCACGGCGTCGGCAATCTTGTGAAGTTTTGGACATTCGGCCTTCATCCAATCTCGGCCGGGGCGCCAGTGCGACATGACCCACACATAGATATCGAGCGCGCTCCAATTGTCGCCGAGAAACCAGGGCCCTTTGATTTGGCCTTCGACAAATTTCCAGAGCATTTTTCTGTGATCGTCGGTCGAGGCCCGTAATTTATTGCCGGCTTGCTCATCGCCGGCGAGCCAGCGTTTCGGCTCGTCGCCGTACGTAAACGTCGGATAGACGGCAGATACGAGAAAGATGAGCCAGCGCAGGAATTGGGCGCGATGGGGATCGTCGGCAGCGGGAACGAGCTTTGCCTCCGGCGCGCGATCACCCAAGTGAAGAATGATCGCCGCACTCTCTGTCATGACCGACCCGTCCGGCAGGACCAGCGTCGGCACTTGACCCAGCGGATTGATTTTCTTGAGCGCTTTGCTCTCCCAACCTACGTCCTCCCAAGCAACGTCGACAATTGTCAGCGGGAATTTTGTCGCCGCGAATGCGCGTTCGACGATCATCGAGCCGCCGCGTTTGGCGGCGTAGAGCTTGTAGGACTTAGCCATCGCGCTTCGTACTCCTCCAGGGTCTTTCGAGCGTAGCGAGAAATGCGCTCACATTCGGCCAAATAGTTTATTTGACTCTTTGCACATTCTATTGGCGATATTATAGTTGGCAAACCCACATTAATGGGTGGGTGCGTTTGTCGCTTTTTCAATCGCAATAGCGATCCGCTCTAGCAGTTCACTTTGGCGCCGTTGCTCCGCCAGGCTGGCCTCCAGGTGAGCTGCCGCCTTCGCTTGGTAGTCCCTTGCGCGACGACTAATCCGGATGACCACGATCAAAAACGCAATGAGTAAGAGAACGGTGATGGCAAGGAAAGGCACGCCCCAGTCCAGAGGGCCAAATACCTCAGTCATGACTTGTTTCTCCGATCGCGCTTACCCGCGGGTGCGATAGAAGTCGCCTTCGCGATCTTACCGAGCTTCTCCTCGAACCGCGCCTTGTCGGTGTCGCAGCCAAGGCGACGGGCAACCGAAGCAAAGTCATCGGCTGCTATGACCCGTCGGGTCTTGGTTTTCGCAGATCGAGTTGCGGGTTTTTTGATTCGGGCTTGCATATGATGAGCTTATTGCCTCCAACGTTTCCAGAGTACCCGAGCAGCTTTTCGTCGAATGTATGAAATTCGGTCGCGCGATAGAGGATCGCCGTTGCAAGGTGAATCGCATCGGGAGTCTTTAGCGATTTGCTTTGAGCGACGTAGTGATTGCGCAAATCATGCGCCAATTCAGCCACCCGAGTGTCCATGCTCATGCGGTTGGTGCGTTTAACAACGTCCTTGAAGATTTTGTCCATCCCAGCGGGGATTTTTGCGGCCAAAACTTCAACGGTCGTTAGGACCGAAGTCATAATCCTGGCATCACGTCGCTTGGCTCGCTGAATGATATCGCGCACGCCGTCCATTTCTCCGGTCGGACGAACTTCATCCTTGAGCCACGCGAGAAACAGGCAAGAGTCCCAGTAGAATAGTGGTGTTGAGCTAATCCCAGGCATCGCGAAGCCCCCTGATGAAAGCCTCGCTGCTTAGCGATCCCGTGGCATCGGGCGCCCTACCACGTAAATCGTCCCAATCCGGCAGATCGTCATCCGAAGGGAAAACCTCTATGCTGGTGACGGCAATCTCATGCGGAAAGGACGCTTGCGCGCGATACTTCAATGTTCCGAATACTTCAACGCGCCTGCCAACGGCTGCTACTGCATCGTCGAGCAATTTCGATGGGAAATGGCAAGTGACACGCTTTGGTCCAATCTCCGGGTAAACGTGAAACGTGTTGACCCCTTGATGTATGTTGATCTGATCAAGGGCGCCCTCCAGGCCACCTTCGCACTCATCCTCTATGGCCAAGGCCACGTCCACCAACTGAACGACGCGCGGCGTTAGATCGAAAGCCGCTCCATTAAACACGAGCGTGGACGTTTTGATCTGCCGACCGACCGGGGCGGCTAAGCCTCGTATGTCCTCTAACAACTCGGCATCAAACCCAGAAAGGCTGTCGCCGGCAATCAGCGCGTCCGTGACGTACTTCAACCGCTCGACCACAAGCCGACCAGTATCGCGATACGGCGGAATCGATTTTGCCTGAAGCGCAACTCTAGTCGGATTCGTGTACGAGAGTTCGACAATTTGGAACACACTGGCGGACTTGCCATCGTGGGATTCGCGGTCGAGTTTTTGCAGTGCTCCGCTCAGCTTTTGAAGCTGATTCATGAACGCCGTCAATCGAACGCGGCCCTCATCCTCGGGCAAACCCTGCAGAATAAGTTCAATCCGATCGTCTTGTGCCACTAGGATCACGACCAGCGAGGAGGTTCCAGAGAAGGATTCTACACGGATGAGTCCCGGTACATAAGTCTCTTTCCGGCCGCACCGGACAACGCCTTTGCAGTGCGCTGTGTATCGTTAATCCCGAGCGCAATGCGCGCATTGTATCTGAAGTCAAACTCGCTCAGATAGCGATGCAGGTGCCGCTCTGCGCAGTGCTGGTAGACGCCCTTCATGCCGCGCTTGAAGACGCTGAAGAAACCTTCCGCCGTATTCGTGTAGGCCTCTCCGCGCACGTACTCATCTTCGGCATGGCGCACGACCTGATGGTCGGCAAACTCTTTGCCAATTGTCGTGTAATAGGTCGCCTCGTCGGTCATCAGTCGCGCTTCGCGCGCCAAGTTCTTGCGAAGGATCGGCGCGAGCGTTGCGTTCTTTAGATCTTCGACGACCATACTGCGAGCTTGCTTCGTATCGCGATCAATCAGCGTCAGGACTTTCATCTTGTGCTGAAAGCCGCCGCGCCTTTTGGGAACGCCAGCTTTTCTGCCAATGAACGTTTCGTCGGCTTCTACGGCACCGCCGTTGCCGCCGAAGGGGACAGAGAGCTTCCCGTCACGCATAGCCTCCCGCAGGCGGTGACTCGCAAACCATGCCGTCTTCAAGGTGCATCCAAGCGTGCGATGCAGCTGGTTGCTGCTCACGCCCTTCTTGCTGGAGCACATCAGGAACGCGGCTTGAAACCATTGGTGCAGCTTCAAATGGCTCGCTTCAAAAATGCTGCCCTTGCGAACCGTGAATTGGCCACGGCAGTGATAGCATTTCCACAAGCCAAGCCGAACGCGACCTTTCTTGTCCTTCACGCCGTCAAGACGGTTTATCCGATCCACAGCTCCGCAATGAGGGCAGACGGGGCCGTTGGGCCACAGGATTGCCTCCAGCGCCGCGAAGGCCGCCGCCTCATCGTGGAAATAGGGGTCTTTCAAAACGTTGGTCATCGTCGCAACTCCCAGACTAGAATCTAGGAATTGTGCATGGGTTTGTCAAGTATAATATCGCCATTCTATTTTACACATGATTTATGGGCCGGATCGCGCAGACACTCTCGATCAAGACCGAAGTGCACGTGCTGCGCGCGCGCAAGCGCATGTCGCAACAGGAATTGGCAGACGCTGTCGGCGTCACGCGCGCGACCATCAACGCGATCGAGGGCGGCAATTACAATCCGTCGTTGGAGCTCGCCTTCCGCCTGGCGCGGTTCTTCGGTGTCGGCATCGAAGAGATTTTTTCCATTGAAGAGGAGAAGCGCAGATGATCACGCGCGTGTTGACATTCTTCCACTATGCTTTGTTCGCAGCCGTGCCAGTGTTTCTCGTTCTATTGTTTGACGGGCAGCTTTGGCCTTCGATCCTCCCGAATGCCAAACCAGACGCAATCGGCTTCGTGGTTGCCGCGATCGTTATGACCTTGATCGCGTCTCTGTTCGTTTTAGTTGTTCGCTTGGTGCTCGATGAGAGCTACAGGGAAGCTTGCCTCTGCGGTTTAGCGGGCGTGCGAGAGCGCGACGAGCGCGAAGCCGATATCGTCGGGAGAGCGGCTCGCGCAACCTTCTTGCTTTCCCTAGTTGTGCTGGTGGGTTTGTGTCTATCGAACTTCTTCTTTCTCGAAATCGACCCGCCCAAGGGAGAAATCAATTTCTTGATCGGACAAAGGCGCGCCGCGCTGGTCGAAAACTCCGGGGTACATGGTACCGAGCAGGCATTCGATCTCATGCCACTCTCGAAGACTGGAGTGATGGTGTTCTTGTTTGCGTTCCAAGTCGGTGCATTCCGCTACTTCAGTAGACGCGCTGCCAGGCCACGATGATTCATCTGCAGCACGCGCAATCCAAGGAGGCAACCGCGTTGTCAGACCTATGTCGGCGATTCGCAAGGCGAACGCTGCCCCTCTATGAAATGGTGCTTTAAGGCATTGCCGGCGAGCGAAGCGCAAAGGCATGAACAAGCGCGGCGGAGAGGAGAGCGACGGCGCCAAGTTGATGTAGCGCAGACAACCAGACCGGTGCAGCCTCGAGCAGCGTCCAGACGCCGAGTACGATCTGAACGGCCACCGCAGCAAACAAGAGATTTGAGGTGAGCGTGAGTTCCGCGGTTCGCGCATGGCGTTGCTCCACAAACCAGAGAGCCGCCACGGCTCCCGCCACAAAGTAGGCGACCAGACGATGATCGAATTGCGCGGTCGTCACGTCTTCGAACGGGGCAAGCCACAACGGAGTGTGTGCGAACAACCCACCCGGCACGAATTGACCGTCCATCAATGGCCATGTGTTGTAAATCAAGCCCGCGTGGAGGCCCGCGACGAAGCCGCCGAGCAGCATTTGGACATAGACGAGTGCGACGATCGCAACGGCCCAGCGAAGCATCGGATGCGCCTTGCTCTTGCCCGGCCATTCGCCACGCCACAACGGCAGTGCGGTCCACAGCATCGCTGCATAAATCGCGACCGCCAAGCCCAGATGCGCGACGAGGCGATATTGGCTGACCTCGACACGATCCTGCAGGCCGCTCATCACCATGAACCAGCCGAGCACGCCTTGTAGGCCGCCGAGCACGAAGAGAAGGATCAATCTCGGATAGAGCGCGGGCTCGATGCGACGCAGAAATGCAAAGGCGAGAAACGGCACGAGAAATGCGAACCCGATGAAGCGCCCCAGATTCCGGTGCGCCCATTCCCACCAGAAGATATCTTTGAACTCGTCGAGTGTCATGCCGGCGTTGACGCGCTGATACTGTGGGATGGCTTTATAGGCGTCGAACTCCTGGTTCCATTCGCTATCGCTAAGCGGCGGCAGCGCACCGTGGATCGGCTTCCATTCGGTGATCGACAGGCCCGACCCCGTCAGGCGCGTCAGACCGCCGAGCACGATCATCGCAACCAGCAGCGCGCAGACGGCAAACAGCCACAGCGCGATCGGACGCCGTGAAGCGATCTGTCGCGCAGTGGTTGTCGAAACGGAAACGACGTCGGCTGTCATGGCCCGCGCGACATAAACCGCCCCGCGCAATCGAACAAGCGGGCATGGGGCCGCGCCACTTGCGCTGGCAACGATCATTAGTCCCCTCGCCCTTCCGGTTGGAAGGGAGAGGGGCCCGGGGTGAGGGAAGGCGGTCGTTCGAGGCTCAAAGTCATGCATGCTCGAACGCGACCTCGCATCCGTCGGTGACAGCAAATCGGCCTTCCCTCACCCCCATCCCCTCTCCCTTCCAGAAGATGGAAGGGCGAGGGGCGCGCGAAAAGGCTGGCCGCACAGCGCGAACAAAGCGGTGCAAATTCTCAACCGCCTACTTCCGAAATTGAAGCGTTGCCTGGACGGCGCGCAGGAACGTTCGCTCTTCCCGCAAGATGAATCTCTTGTCCTGCGCGGTGGCGAAATTCGCCATGCCGTCGGGATCGGCCCTTAGGCGTTGACGGTAGGCCTCGTAGCCGGCGAGCGAGTCGAAACCGATCACGGCGTGGGCTTCGTAGTTCGTGCCCTCGTGCGGCATGAAGTAGCCGAACAAATTTCCGCCGCAGGCCGGAATGATGCCGGCCCAGCGATCGGCATAGGCCTCGAAGGCTGCGGTTTGAAACGGGTCGATCTCATAACGAATGAAACATGCAATTGTCATGGTTCCTCCACACTTCGTCGGCCGACGAACTATTGTGAAGAATAGCCGCTTGCGTCGCCGGCATGTTTCGCTGATGATCGAACTATGCGTGATGGACCTGATATTGCGGAAATTGCGAGCCTGATCGGCGACCCCGCGCGCTCGCAGATGCTTATGGCCCTGCTCGACCGGCGCGCCTGGACGGCGGGGGAGCTCGCGCGCGAGGCCGGCATCACGGCGCAAACCGCCAGCGCGCATCTGGCGAAGCTCGAGGCCGGTGGGCTTATCGTCTTGGAACGTCAAGGCCGCCACCGCTATGCAGCCTTGGCCGACGGCGGCGTGAGCGATGCGCTGGAGGCGTTGCTGCGGCTCGCGGCGCGGCAACCCAAGCCAAAGCGCCGGCCGGGACCGCGCGATCCGGCGCTGCGCCATGCGCGCAGTTGCTACAATCATCTCGCGGGCGAAGTCGCGGTGCAGCTGGCTGACCACTTTTTGGCACTGGGTTGGCTGAAGGCGGTTGCGGACGATGGGTGGCGCGTGACAAAGCCAGGCGAGCGCGGGTTCGGCGATGTGCTCGGCATCGACATTGGCGCACTCGGCGAGCGCAAACCGCTGGTGCGCCCGTGCTTGGATTGGAGCGAGCGGCGCCCGCACCTTGCCGGGCCGCTCGGCACGGCGCTGCTCGAAAGCCTCTTTAGCCGCGGATGGGTTCGTCGCGGCGAAGGGCGCGCGGTCGCGTTTACAAGGCGCGGTGAGGAGCGAGTTGCCGCCCTCGTCAAGGATTCCACCTGAAGATCATGCGCTCAGAGCGAAATCGACCGCCGCCGTCGCGTGGATCGCGGCCGTGTCGAAGCACGGAACGTCGAAGTCGCCCGGCGACAGAAGCATGCCGATCTCGGTACAGCCGAAGATGATGCCGTCGGCGCCGTCGCGGCGTGCGCGATCGACGACCTCGACATAGCACGCCTTTGATGTCGGCTTGACGATATCGCGCACCAGCTCATCGAAAATGATCTTATGCACGAGCGCGCGATCCGGCGCATTGGGCACGCGCACATCGATGCCGTGCTTGTCGCGCAGGCGGCCGACGTAGAAGTCCTGCTCCATCGTGTAGCCGGTGGCGAGCAGCAGCGGGTGCTTCGCGCCTTTGCGTTTGATTTCGGCGGCCGCGGCATCGGCAATGTGAACGAGCGGTATACGCACCGCCTCGGCAACGGCATCGGCCACTTTGTGCATGGTGTTGGCGCAGATCAGGATCATGTCGGCGCCGGCACGTTCCAAACGCTTCGCGGCATCGGCGAGATGTTCGCCTGCCCTCTCCCACTCGCCCGAAATCTGCATGCGCTCGATCTCGGCGAAGTCCACGGACCACAGCGCGATTTGGGCGGAGTGAAAGCCGCCAAGGCGCCCGCGAACCGCCTCGTTGATCAAGCGGTAATAGATGGCGGTCGAGACCCAGCTCATGCCGCCGATAAGGCCGATGGTTTTCATTGCTCCTCGTCCCACGCTTTCAAGCTCCCGACCTTGTATCACTTGGACCGGCGATAGGCGCGCGGTGGCGGCGAATGACAGCCATGCGCAACTAACGTGCGTGTCGTCCGCCCTAGCGAAAGCAAACGTATGCGATGCTTCGACAAGCCGCTGATCCGGCCGGCGCGCGAGCAGGGGCGCAAGAGAGCCTAGCCGCACCCCTCCTACCTTGCTAAACAGCGTCCATGCCCATGCGTTGGAAGAAGTTCATCGGAGTTTTCGCACTGCTTGCGATTCTCGTCGTCTACACGCTGCTCGTGATGCGCGCGGCGGTCGCGATTCTGCCGATCGCCGGACCGATCGGCCAGTTCGTGTTCTATGCGATCGCCGGCATGGCGTGGGTCGTTCCGGTGCGATATCTGATCCTTTGGATGAATCGACCCGGGCGCGGCGAGAATGTATGAGAAACTGGAAAGGCTCCTCACCGGGCGCGACGGCAATCCGATGGCGACGATCCAATCGGTGATCGAACGCACCATCCTCTACAGCCGCTATCTGCTCGTCATCTTCTCTCGACCGCATAACCGCACATGAAAACGCCAAGGCGGGCGAAAGCCCGCCAAGGCCTGTGATCACGCAGCACTCGCCTGCGGCGTGAACCCTTGGCGTAACTTCCGCGCCGCCCGCGGGTCCGCGTTGACCTTGCTCAAATCGCCGCCGGCCCACGCCATCACTTTCGGATCCATCACCTTGAACCAAAGCGGCGGGATCGCGGCCAGCAGGAACATGCCGGGATAACCGCTGGGCAAGCGCGGCAGATCGGCGAAATCGCGCAACGCCTGGTACGGGCGCTGCGGATTGGCGTGGTGATCGGAATGGCGCTGCAGGTGGAACGTGATGAGATTTGAGAAGATGTGGTTGGTGTTCCACGAATGGCGCGGCTCGACCGGCACATAACGACCGTTCGCACGCTTTTGACGCAGAAGGCCGTAGTGCTCGATGTAATTGGCCTGCGTCAGTCCATACCAACCGATGAAATGATGCGCGACGACGAACGGCAGGACCGCCCAACCGAACGCGACCACGAGAGCCATCGCGACCGCGAGCGTGAGCGCATAGCCCTGCAGAATTTCGTTTTCGACCGACCACGCATTCTTGCCCCGCTTCGACAAGCGTAAGGCCTCTTGCTCCCAGCCGCGCCGAAACGCACCGGGCAGCTCACGACCGGCGAAGCGATAGATCGATTCGCCCATGCGCGAACTCGCCGGATCTTCCGGGGTCGAGACATAAACGTGGTGGCCGCGATTGTGCTCGATGCAGAAATGGGCGTAGCCCACGACCGCGTTGGAGAGCTTCGCCGCGAGCCGATCGAACGGGCTGTTCTTGTGCCCGAGTTCGTGGCCCGTGGTGATGCAGCCGCCGTCGATCATGCCGACACCGACGATCAATGCGAGGATCGACCACCAAGGCAGGTCTTGCGTGCCGACGAGAAAGGCCGTTGCGAGAAAGCCGATCCAGTAGAGCGGCACGGTGAGAAGCACCAGTATCCGGTAAAAATTGTCGGCCGACATCGCCGGCACAATCTCTTCAGGCGGGTTGTTCGTATCCTCGCCAATGATCGCGTCCGCCAGCGGAACGACGCCGAAGACGAAGAGGAGCGGGATCAGCGTGACGAGCGGATATTTGCCGGCCAAGAAGAACAGGATCACCGAGAGCGTGGGCACCAGCGGCAGGAACAGCGAGAAGAAATAGAGGTACCGTTTCCCGTCGGTGTAAGTGATGTCGCGCCCGTCTTCGGTGCGTGCAGCGAAAGCCATGATGCGTCTCCTCCAATTTATCGTTCTGCGGAGGGCAAGCTAGGCTTGAAGGCAGGGCGATAAGAGTGCACCGTGCGCCATTGAGTTGGCATTTTGCGCCATATGGCCGACGGACGCGCGCTCGAACGACTGCCGATGACGATGGGCTATTTCCGGCTCATCCTCAGGTGTTTTGGCGATACGCCGGAGCGGCGCAAGGCACTTCTCGAGAACACCGGCGTCAACGAGAAGCAGCTGCGCGATCCGGCCGCCGAGATCACGCTTTTTCAGCAAGTGCGCCAGGTCGAAAACGTCACACGCGAACACGGCGAAGGTTGGGCACTCACCACGCCCGAGCTATGGCACCATTCCTCGCACGGCGCGCTGGGAACAGCGGCGTTGACGTCGCCGACCCTTGCGGTAGGGCTCAAGGTGCTTGAGCGCTACGCTCGCGTGCGGGGCCCCTATTACCGCATCGTGAGGCGCGCCGCGAAACAGTCGCTGACGCTTCGCCTCGAGCTCACGGCCGCGCTCGAGCAAGCCCAGTGGTTGCCGATGATGGAAGTCGCCTTCATAGGTATTCGCTCGCTGATGGAGGCCATGATCGGACGGCGGCCGCGCGAAGCGACCTTTTCGTTCGCCTGCAAAGAACCGGCCCACGCCGAGCGCGTGCGCGCGGCCCTCGCTGGTGAGGTTCGCTACGGCTCAACTTCTTGCACCATTGTCGTTCCAAGCGCCTGGCTGGAAATCGAGTCGCCCTATGCCGACCCCGGCCTTCATGCCACGGCAGTGGCCGAACTCGAACGCGCGCTCAAGCGGCTTGAAAGTCCGCTTGAACTCTCCTCGCGCGTCGAACAACTCCTCCACACGATGCCCGACGGACGGTTGAGCGCAGACGATGCCGCCCGCGCCGTCGGCGTATCGCGACGTACCTTGGTGCGACGGCTCTCCGATGCGAAGTCAAGCTTTCGCAACCTTCTCGACGCCGAACTCAAACGCCGAGCGGCGCGACTGCTGAAGACCGGTACGTTGTCGCACGCAGAGATCGCCGAACGCCTTGGCTACGGCGACGCGACCAGCTTCAGCCGCGCCTGCCGGCGCTGGTTTCGCTGACTGCCGTGCGACTTTGCGGTTCGCCTGCGCGCTAAGCCTGTGATAGGCGTATTGACTCTCCCTTTAGAGGTTGCACATGCCCGCTCCCGGCTCGATCGCTCTCGGCAAAGGCGCCGTCGAGCAAAGCCTCGTTCTTTCGGTCGCGAACCGGCACGGGCTGATCGCCGGCGCAACGGGCACGGGCAAGACGTCGACGTTGCGCGTGATGGCCGAGGGCCTCAGCCAGGCGGGCGTGCCGGTGTTTGTCCCAGACATCAAAGGCGACCTCGCCGGGATATCCCAGCCCGGCGAGACCAAGGATTCCATCACCGAGCGCGCACTGAAGATCGGGATGAATTGGTCTGCCGCGGCGTCACCCACTGTGTTCTGGGACTTGTTCGGCGAGCTTGGCCATCCGTTGCGCGCGACCGTTTCCGAAATGGGGCCGGTACTGCTTGCGCGCATGCTGCAGCTCAACGACACGCAGGAAGGCGTGCTCAACATCATGTTCCGCGTGGCGGACGAACAAGGCTTGCTGCTGCTCGATCTCAAGGATCTGCGCGCGATGCTCGCCAATCTCGGCGAGAACGCCGACAAATACACGATGCAGTTCGGCAATATCGCGCCTGCTTCGATCGGCGCCATCCAGCGCGCGCTGCTGACACTTGAAAATCAGGGCGGTGACCATTTCTTCGGCGAGCCGGCGCTGAAGCTCGATGATTTGTTGAGATGCGACGCGCAGGGCCGCGGCATCATCAACGTGCTGGCGGCCGAGAAATTGTTCGGCAGCCCGAAGCTCTACGCCACGTTCCTCTTGTGGCTGATCTCCGAATTCTATGAACATCTGCCGGAGGTCGGCGACCTCGACAAGCCGAAGCTCGTGTTCTTCTTCGACGAAGCGCATTTGCTGTTCGACGACGCGCCAAAAGCACTGCTCGACAGGATCGAGCAAGTCGTGCGGCTGATCCGCTCGAAGGGCGTCGGCGTCTATTTCATCACGCAGTCGCCACTGGATATTCCCGACGACGTACTGGGACAGCTCGGCAACAAAGTGCAGCACGCGCTGCGCGCCTTTACGCCCAAAGATCGCAAGTCGGTGAAAGCCGTCGCCGACAATTTTCGCGAGAACCCGAAATTCGACGCGGCCGACGCGGTGCAGGAACTCGAGGTTGGTGAGGCATTGGTGTCGCTGCTTGACGCCAAGGGCATCCCCGGCGTCGTCGATCGCGCCATGATCGCACCGCCGCGCTGCCGGATGGGACCGATCACGCCGGCCGAGCGCGCCGCCATCATGGCGTCAAGCCCGGTCAAAGGCGTCTACGACACGACGATCGATCGTGCGTCGGCATATGAGACTTTGGTCGGCCGCTTGCAGCAACCGGCGACACCTCAGGCGCGCGCGCCCTCACAGTCTCAATATGCGCCGATGCCATCGTCGCGCCCTGCCCCACAGCCAGAAGCGCCGCGAGCCGGCTATCAGCGCCAGACCATGGGCGAGGCCATCGCCAAAAGCGCCGTGCGCTCAATGACTTCCGCGATCGGCAGCAGCGTTGGCCGCGCTCTGATCCGCGGTGTGCTAGGATCGCTGTTGAAGGGTTGAACACATGACGATAGCGACGAAGACGCGGACGATTTTCATCGACGGGGAAGCGGGCACCACGGGGCTCGGCATCCGCGAGCGAGTACGTGCGCTCTCCGGCGTCACGATCAAGAGCATCGCGCCCGACCAGCGCAAGGATCCGGCGGCGCGCCGCGCTTTGATGGCCGAAGCAGACGTCGTGGTGTTGTGTTTGCCCGACGATGCCGCACGCGAAGCGGTAGCCATGATCGATGCGATGGGCGCAAGCGGCCCGCGAGTCATCGACGCGAGCACCGCGCACCGCGTGACGCAAGGTTGGGTCTACGGCTTTGCCGAGATGGTGCCGGGTCAGGCCGAAGCGATCGCCAAGGCGCGGCGCGTGAGCAATCCAGGATGCTATCCGACCGGCGCCATCGCCCTGTTGCGACCGCTTGTCGATGCGGGGCTAGTCCCCACGGATCATGCCGTCACCATCAACGCCGTCTCGGGCTACAGCGGCGGCGGGCGCACGATGATCGAGAGTTTCGAGGCCGGCACGGCACCGAACTTCGAGCTTTATGGATTGGGGCTCGAGCACAAGCATTTGCCGGAGGCGCATCTTTATTCCGGTCTGAAGCGGCGGCCGATTTTCGTGCCCTCCGTCGGCAACTACCGCCAAGGCATGCTCGTGTCCATTCCTCTGCACCTCGACGCGCTACCGGGCAAACCGAAGGCAGAGGATTTGGAAGCAGCGCTCGAGATGCGCTATCGCAGCATGAAATATGTGCGCGTGCTGACCGGCGCCGAAGCATGCGTCGAGCGGCTCGAACCCGAGGCCCTGAACGAAACGAACATGATGGAGCTGCGGGTCTTCGCCAACGAGAAGTACGCGCAAGCCGTGCTCGTGGCGCGGCTCGACAATCTGGGCAAAGGCGCCGCCGGCGCCGCGGTGCAGAACCTCGCGCTGATGCTCGGCCTCGAGAGCGGCGTCTAATCTTGCGCCGAACCCTGATCGGCGCCTTTATTGCCTTGTCGCTCCTCGCCCCCGCGGCGGCGACCGCCTCTTCCGATAAGAACGAGTCGCCCTTCATCTTTTCGCAGAGCGCGCTTGCGCCGGCGCCGTCGCGTGGCTGGGTCGTCCTGTTGCCGGGCGAGCGCGAATTCGGCTTCAGCGAAATCGAGCCGCACTATCAAAAGATCGCGAGACTCCTGAGCGCGCACGGATTCGACACGCTGATCGTGCCCTATCAACAAGCGTACGACGAGAACCTCGACGGCGATCCGGACGACCATGGCGAGCGCATTGCCGCCGTCGCTCTACGCGCTGTCACGTGGATGCGACAGGCACATGGCGTCGCCGAAGACGCACCGGGCTCCGTCGTCGCCTGGGCTGAAGGCGCGCAAGGCCTGTGGGCGCTCGCGACGACGGGGAGCAAGTATCCGCTCGCCAATCTGGTCGCCGCCGTTGCGTTTTATCCGACCGTCGACGAGGCGGTACCATTCAACAGCCGCGTCGCCGTGCTCGTGCAGGTCGGCGCCGAGGACGAGGTAGGCAAAGCGCTGGGCCGCTATCTGGCGGCACGCGCACCCGGCGGCGTCGAGCCCGAACTTGTCGTTCACGACGGCGCGCACCGTGGCTTTGACGTGGAGCGGTTTGCCGAACCGAAAACTATACACAGCGTGCCGCTGATTGGCCCATCGACAACGCTCGCCTATAATGGAGCCGCCGCAAATGCGGGCGAACAGATGATGCTGTCATTCCTGATGGCGCGGCTCGAAGCGCCCGAATAAACTCTTGGGAGACACCATGCGCGCGATGCTCTTGTCTTTGACCGTTGTGCTGGCGTTCGCGCCCGGAGCTTGCGGGAGCATGGCCGCGGGCAGCGATTTGGCGACTGCCGTGGAGGGTCGCGTGTGGATTGCCGAAGCGATCGGTGGCAAGGACGTCGATGACGGCGCAAAGGTGACGCTCAAGATCGAAGGCGGGCGCGTCAGCGGCAAGGCCGGCTGCAACGCCTATGGCGGGCCCGTCGAAATCCACGGCGATCACATCAAATTCGGCGCACTCTTCTCGACCAAGATGGCGTGCATGGGTTCGGGCGTGATGGAACAAGAGTCGCGCTATCTCAATTCGCTTCAGGACGCGACGCGCGGCGAAGTGCGCAACGACGGCGCACTTGTGATTACCGCCGAGGGCGGGACCATCGTTTATCGCGGAGAATAGACTCACATGGCTTACACACCGTTCAATCTGACCGGCAAGGTCGCGCTCGTCACCGGCGGCAATGGCGGCATCGGGCTCGGCATGGCGACAGCGATGGCGCAAGCCGGCGCCGGCATCGTCATCTGGGGCACGAACGAGGAGAAGAACCGCAAGGCCGAAGCCGCGCTCAAGACGCACGGCGGGAAAGTCTTCGTGCAGAAGGTCGACGTCTCGAATGAGGGCCAAGTCGGGCAGGCGATGCAGGAAGCCGTCGCGAAGATGGGGCGCGTCGACGCGGTGTTCGCCAATGCAGGGATCGGCTCGCCGGCCCGCTCGTTCATCGAGATGACGACCGAGCAGTACCGCAAAGTCTTGGCGGTCAACTTGGACGGCGTGTTCTTCACGCTCCGCGAAGCGGCGCGCCATATGCGCGAGCGCGCGGGACGCGGCGACAAAGGCGGTTCGCTCATCGGCGTCGCAAGCCTTGCCGCGATCGAGGGCGCTGCGCGCAACGAACACTATGCGGCGACCAAGGGCGGCGTGATCTCGATGATGAAAAGCATCGCGGTCGAATTCGCGCGCGACGGCGTGCGGGCGAATTCGATTCTGCCGGGCTGGATCGCGACAGACATGACGGCCGGAGCACAATCCTCACCCGCCTTCGCCGAGAAGGTGATCCCGCGCGTGCCGGCGCGGCGTTGGGGCGAGCCCGCCGACTTCGGCGGCATCGCCGTCTATCTCGCGAGCGACGCCTCGGCCTATCACTCGGGTGACACCTTCGTGATCGACGGCGGGTATGCGATTTTCTAACGAGTGGCGGGGGGGCCGTGCGCCTCAAATCCGCATCGGCTCCTTTAGGATAGCTGAAAGAAATAGTCTGGAAAAGAGGCCGGCTGCTCTTTAGTTGGAGACCCCTGCTCACCAAAAAGGAGGGGTCATGCGCGCCGCCGGATTCGACTTCGGGACTTCCAATTCCGCCATCGGCATTGTCGCCGCGAACGCGACGCGGCTCGCGCCCGTCGAAGGTGAGGCGACGATAATCCCATCGGCGGTGTTTTTCGACTTCACCGAACATGACCGTCCTTTCTATGGGCGCGGCGCGATCGAGGCCTACACCGCCGGCAATGACGGTCGGCTGATGCGCAGCCTCAAGACCATCCTCTCGACCTCGCTGATCCGCGAGCGAACGGCGTTGTCGAAGCGTTCGATCTTGCTCACCGACGTGATCGCGATGTTTGGGCGCCACATGCGGCTCAAGGCCGAGGAGGCGCTGGGGGCACCGATCGAAGCGGTCGTGCACGGGCGCCCGGTGCGCTTCGTCGAGGGCGACGACGCCGCGGATCGATTGGCCGAAGAGACGCTGAAGGCGGTGGCGCAGAAGGCCGGCTTCAAAGAAGTATCATTCGTCTACGAGCCGATCGCGGCGGCAACGCAGTACGAGCAAGAAGTGACGCGCGAACAGGTGGTGCTCGTCGCCGATCTCGGCGGCGGCACATCGGACTTTTCGCTCGTGCGTATCGGCCCCGAGCGCCGCGCAAGCGACGACAGACGTTCCGATATCTTGGCAAACACGGGCGTGCGGGTCGGCGGCACGGATTTCGATCGCAATCTGAGCATGGGCGCGGTGATGCCGTTGCTCGGCTTGGGGAGCGAACTCGTCGACAAGAGCTTGCCGATGCCGAAATCGGTTTACGCCGACCTCGCGTGGTGGCCGACGATCAATTTGACCTATACGTCGAAGGTCTTGCGCGAGGCCGGCGAAGTGCATCGGCTGGCGGTCGAACCGGCGAAGACCGCGCGCCTGCTCACGGTGCTCAACAAGCACCTCGGCCATCGCATCGCCTTTGCGGTCGAGGCCGGCAAGATTTCGCTGACCGATCAGGTCAAGGCGTCGTTTGCCCTCGGATTCATCGAGGCAGGGCTCGACGCGCCGGCGACCCGTGAGGAGTTCGAAGACGCGATCGAGCGCGAACTGATGCGCCTGCGCATTGCGGTGTGGGATTGCCTCGCGCTCGCCGATCTTCAAGACACCGACGTCGACACGGTATTCATGACCGGCGGCTCAAGCCTCGTGCCCGCAGTCGAAGCAGTGATTGCGGAAGAAGTGCCGAACGCCACACTCAAACGTGGCGACGATTTCCTATCGGTGGCGCTCGGTCTCACACTCGAGGCACAGAAGCGATATGGATGAGGATCCTATTTCACCGTCATCGGGCCGCGACGCGGGGTCGCGGTGAAATAGGTGTCGGCGGTGAGCTTCATGCCGAGTTCACCCAGCACGCGGCGGTGGTCGGCAATCGGCGTGCGCACAAGAGGCGCGGCCAGTTTCTCATAGTGGGCGAAGGCCGGCTCGGCGCGTACACGCGCAACCCAAGCGACGGTCTTCGGCCAACGGTTCGCGTCCGGTTCGACACGCGCCCAATTCAAATTGGCGAAGTACGGCACAATTGAAATTTCGGCAATCGAGATGTCGCCGAAGATGTAGCCGTGCGCCGGCACCTGCTCTTCAAGATAATCCATGATCTGCGGCAGCTCGGTCGTGACCGCGGCTTCGAGCGCCGCCTTGTCGCGCGGGCGACCCCAGACGCCGGGGTCGATCACTGCGGCTTGGAAAATGCGCCAAGCGAAGACGTCGCCGATACGGGTGTCCGCGTATTCTTCCAGCCAACGCGCTTGGGCTCGCAGAGCGACTTCTTCCGGATAAAGACGTGGCGTTGGACAGGCGTCCTCAAGGTATTGGCAGATGACGCTCGAATCGCAGAGCGTTACGCGCGCGTCGCGATAGACCGGAATACGGCGCACGGGACTCAGCTTCGTGAAGCGATCATCGCCATAGAAGGCGACCAGCGGATCGATCTCAACCTCGATCCCTTTCAGCGCGCACATCGCCAGCACCTTACGCGCGTAAGGAGAGATCGGCGAGCCGATGATGGCGGCGGTCATCAGGTAAAGCGCGGAGGAGGTGCTATTCGTGTGCCTCAAGAGGCTCTGTCGAAATAGAAGGCGTTGCAAGAGACGATTTGGGCGCCCGGAGGAATTTGGCGATTTCAGAAGCACCCAGTATCCCCCTCTCGAAGGGCGGAATGCGGGAGACCAGAAGAATACGATTCACACCGCTCTCGGCGATGGCGCCAAGGGCGTCTATCAATTCACGCTCAGCTTCATACGTGGCCGTCGCCAGCAACGGATCTTGAGCGGGCTGACGTAAAAGAAGCTGCTTGCGCGCCTCGTTGACCACCGATTTCAAATGCTCCTTATCGCCATGATTTAAGGCGAGGTAGAAGCTGTCCGAAATAGCATCTCCATCCGTCTGCGCAACCTCTTCGCGCATCGTGGATAACTCTCTCAATTCCTTTCCCGTGCCGAAACAAACAATTTCGGCGCGGCCACGGCGACTTACCCCGTAAACGAAGAAAAGAGACGCGTCGACATCAATGTCCACTGATTGTGCGTGTTCTTCAATTCGTTTGAAAGTAAAATCCTCACCTTTTCTGCTTTGCGGCCCCTCATACATAATGATCCTTATACGGCCCTTCTTTGTTCCTCCCTGTCCCTCATGTGGCAGACGTTGCAAATCACTCATGCGGTCGATCCGCACACGAGCTGGATAGCCGCGACCGAGGCGTAGGCGTGAAGGAATCGCGGATTCGGCGGGCAATCGAAGTTTCTTTGCAGCCGTTGTTTGCCCGTGAGTAAATCCTAGCGACAGTGTTATCTCCTCGAGTTGATGGCTCAGCGCGCCAGCGGCAGTGACGACTACAGTCCCCGCCGACAGCGATGCCAAAGCAATTCCCATCGCCTCTGCGAGGTTAGTAACGGCCGCATCGGAAGCCTTTGCGGATTCGAGGTCCCAGCCGACCGAATGCACTGCGGACGTCAGGCCAACCCTCAAAAGATCAAGAACGATTTCCAAGGGCTGTATGAGCGAACCGAGTTTTCCGGACAACAGAAACGTGATGGCTGCAACGCTAAGACCGGCCGACAGAATCGCAAGGCCGCGGTTTCGCGCCGGTGGCTCCTCTCTTAAGTTGCCGATGAGCACATAAAAAATTATGGCCAAAAAGAACACGAACAGCGCCTGCGATGCGCGCTCCACACTCAGCACGCCAGACACAACAAGGTTGCGGACAAAGGCCGCCAGCAGAAAGCTAACCGCGATCACCACAAACGTTTCAATGATTAGTCTTGTCCATTCGCGAATGAACTGGCGCACGCGCTGGCGCCAAGGGTCAGGCAGCAAACCTACGAAAAGCGTGCTGATGGCGCCGACAGTGGATAGGGCAAGTATCGCCAGAATGAAGATCTGGACGTAGTCCAAGTCCATCGTCGCTTCCCCCCAGAAGCAGCCGATCTCCGCTTGAGTCGCGGCCTGCGTGTGCTCAGTTCGCGAGCGGTCCTTGTGGGAGAAACGTTATCGTAGTTTGGCGAGCACGACCAACCCGACGGTACCCGCGCTTTCGCCAATACTGACCTTGAACTTGCTGTTGACTGAGGTATGTCACAAAAGCGCAACTAACTCGACGCTTGGCGACAAGCGCTGTGGCCGTTGCTTGTCGAGGGCCATTAGGAATTCCCCCTGAGCAAGAATCCGTGGCGCCATAGTCGCCAGGCGCATGTGCAGCTCGCCAGGAAATGAGCCCGGCGGCGGCGATATGCGATCGGTGTCCTCCTCGCGCGGCCGAGTTGTTAACTCTTGATCAATCGCAGATCAGCTCGCCCCATTGCGTGCGCTTGTTGCGCGCGATACATGCGGGCGACGGCTCGACGTATTTGCCGTCGGCCGACCATTGCTGCTTGCCGCGTTCAGAGGCTTTGTACCAATTGCTCTCGCAGGTCGCGGCGCTGTCGGAGCCGTTCGACTCCGGCCTGAAGCCTTGGTAGTTGCACAGGATGATCGGCCACCAGTGATCGCTCGGCGCGGCGAGGATGCGGTCCTTCAGATATTTTGGAGCCTTCGCCCACCATTTCGGCAGGTTCGTCTTGAACTCATCGGGCACGCGTTCATACGAAATGACCATGAACTGATCGCTGGTGTACGGCGGCCCGTTGTCGATGACGGCAGCGACAGCGGCGCCCGCCAGAACCGCGAGCGCGAGCGTTAACCCCATAAGGGCGCGAAAAAGCATCCGATATTCTCCCTGTTCCGTCGTTGGAACTAGATTAGCGCACGCACCTTGCCGCCTCCAGCGGGCATTTCGGGCTGGCTTGCAGCCAATGCGCGGTTGCTGCACCGGTCGCCATCCCGCATCATGATCCGTCTGCCGCGTTGAGGCTTTGTATGGTCACAATTCCCGTCGTCGATGCGATCGTGCCCTTCGTGCTGGCCGCGCTCGGGTTTGCACTGCTTGCATGGCTCGTTCTGTCGCGACGCCAGCAGCTCGTCGTCTACGATTGGCATTGGGCGCTTCTCTTCCGCCGCGGCAAGTTCGTGCGCGTGCTGAAGCCCGGCCTCTATCGCTTCTTCCAGCCGCCTTGCTACTGGATGTTGCTTGACAAACGTCAGCAGACGATTGCCGTGCCGGGACAAGAGGTGCTGACGAAAGACGCGCTCGGCATCAAGTTGACGTTGCACGCCGAGTATCAGATCGAGGACGCCGTGCGCTTGATGAAGACGCTGCCGGCGTGGACGGCGCAAGAGGTCGTCGCAGCGATCTATCCGATGATTCAACTGCCTATTCGCGAAGCGGCTGCCGAACACACGCTCGACGAACTCTTGCAGAACCGCGACATGTTGCCCGAACGGGTGATGATTGCGGCCTCGGCGCGTCTTGCCGACAACGGCGTGAAACTCGTGCGCGTCGCGGTTCGCGATATCATGATCCCATCGTCGCTGCGCGATGCCTTCGCCGCGACAACGATTGCGCAGAAGCAAGGAGCCGCCGCGCTCGAGCGCGCGCGCTCAGAAGTCGCGTCGATGCGGGCGCTCGCGAACGCGGCACGCATGGCGCAGGACCATCCGGCGCTGCTGCAACTTCGCGCTCTGCAAGCAGTGCAGGCGAGCGAGGGCAAGAATACGCTGGTGCTGGATCTTTCCGGCAAGGGCACGGCCGCCAAAGCCGACGGCGGCTCGACGCTTGGCGAGGACGATCAAACGACGTAGACTGCGCGGGCTGATCAGTGGCCCCGGCGCGGCATCGCCAAGCCGGGTCGCCGTACCAGCACACCACTGCTAACGGGTTGACTAGGAACGGCCGTTGTTTCCAGCGCGTGAAGCGCAGCCGGTGATGGGCTCTGCGGGCTTTCGGACCCCCGCCTGTCATTTGCGGAGGCGGCGGCCGTTTCATTTTCGCTTGAGCCCAGGCTTCGCGCCTGCTCACATCGCGGCAACGCCATTCAAGACTCCAAGGAAACGCCCATGACGATCCGCACGCCGATTTGCGACATGCTTGGCATCCAATATCCGATCCTGCTCGCCGGCATGGGCGGCGTCTCTTACGCGGAAGTCTGTGCAGCGGTCTCGGAGGCCGGCGGCTTCGGCACGCTCGGCATGGCGGGTCGCAGGCCAAAGGAAATCCGCGAGCAAATGAAGCGGGTGCGCGAGTTGACGAAAAAACCGTTCGGCGTCGATTTGCTCGCCGCCGTTCCGCAGTCCCTTGAAGAATGCGCCGACATGATCATTGAGGAAGGCGCCGCCGCATTCATCTCCGGACTCGGCATACCGCCGCGCCATCTCGTCGATCGCTTTCATGCGGCAGGACTGAAGGTGATGAACGTGTGCGGCACTGTGCGCCACGCGAAAGCCGGTGAAGACGGCGGGCTCGATGCCGTCGTCGCGCAAGGCACCGAAGCCGGCGGCCACACCGGCAAGATCGCCGGCATGGCGCTGATCCCGCAGATCGTCGACGCGGTGCGCGTGCCCGTGCTCGCGGCCGGCGCCATCGTCGATGGGCGCGGGTTGGCGGCGGCGCTCGCACTCGGCGCGCAAGGCGTGTGGATGGGCACGCGCTTCATCGCTTCGACCGAGGCGCATGCGGGCGAGATGTACAAGCAGGTCGTGGTCGATGCCTCCGACGAAGACACGATCATCACCAAGGCTTACTCGGGCAAACCGATGCGCGTCTTCAAGAACGACTACGTCGCCGATTGGGAGCGCCGGCCGCAGGACATCAAACCGTTTCCGGCGCAGGCCGCAATCTCGGTTCAGGCGGGCGTTATGGGCGGCATTGGCGGCCAGGTCGAAGGCCTCGAGCGCGACCGCTCCGCGTTCGCCATGGGCCAAGGCGCCGGTACCATCCACGAGGTGCTGCCCTGCGCCGAAATCATCCGCCGCGTGATGGCGGACGCGGAGAAAATCATCGGCAAAATGAACGCGATGCGGGCGTAGTTTGGCTGCGGCAAACGAAAATCAGAAAATTTGGGCGGCAATCGCTATTGCCCTAACCGACTTCGCCAAGACTAAAGACACGACAAATCTGGTCAAATGCGCTCGGACCGCTCTGGCCCGTCGTCGCTGCGTTGCATGGGAGGTTGGACCAGACCCACGGAGCAAACACCTTTGGTCGTTTTCGCTCCGCCTGCCGGACAGGCCCGACTGCGAGCAGGAGGTTATTCGATTCTTTGCGGACCGGATCGACCTCGATGGTTGGCGGTTCTATCTGGGCCTGCCGCCAAAGAATTGGGAGTTGTATTTTGAAATTCTGCCGGGCGGGAAAAACCCCGTCCCAATCGAAGGTAAGGATTGGTCATACACCATTGAGAGCGATGAAGCGGGTTGTCAACTAACGCTCTTTGTTGATGGCAAGGTTAAGCAACATGTCCTTGAGGAGGCTGCCGAAATCCTTGTGATGAGCGAAATCGGCGAAGCAAATCGAGCCCAATATGTGACGCGCCTGTCAATCGCAGACTATGCGGCAAGATCGAAAAGTGCGGCAGTGCGGCCGTTCGGCTCTCTCGCGCCAGACTTCGCGAGCCGTTTTCCTCAGTGCCAATGGGCAGATGTTCTTTTGAAGAAGGTCAACGGCATTTACGAATCTGGAAGATGACCAGTTGCCGGGCAATGTGCTAGCGTAGGCGCATGACAAAGCTGACTGTGACCATCCCAGAAGAACTCGCTTCGTTGGTGCTTGAGCGTCAGCGAAAGCTCGGATATCAGACGCCGGACGAAGCGGCTGCTGCCTTGATCACCGAGGGACTGGTCGCAAGCAGCGAAGAGGACCATTCGGGCGGCCGCAGCGACGAGGAGCTACGCTCTCTCATCGACGAGGCAGAGGCGAGCGGGCCCGCCGAGATTTGGGATGGCCCAGCGTTGCGCGCGGAAATCCTTCGCCGCTTTGCTGCTCGTTCACGTGTTTGATGCCGCTGCGCATAGAGCGTCTACCGGCGTTCAATGACGACCTGACAGCAGCCTATTTTTATGTCGGTGAGCGCAATCCGGCATCCGCGAACAAGTTGTTCGACGAGGTCGAGGCGACAATCGAGTTGCTGAGCGCTTTCCCGCAACTCGGCCGGTCGCGCGACGAGTTGCGATCCGGCGTGCGCTCGTTCGTGATCCGACCATTTCGATACATTTTGTTCTATCGCGTTACCGACGACGCCATCACCTTGCTTCGCTTCTTGCATGGAGCGCGGGAGAAACCGGCGCTGTAGTCAGAAGCCCCTGACTCGAACACCTTGTGGGCGAAGATAGTATTCAGCCGTGCCCCGCCAGCCACTCTTCGTAGAGCATCGCGTAGAAGACGCTGTCTAAATATTCGCCGTCGCGGAAGAAGGCTTGTCTGAAGATGCCCTCGCGGCGAAAGGCGGCGCGTTCGGCGACGGCGACGGAAGCTTCGTTCTGCGGATCGATGTCGAGATAGACGCGGTGAAGTTTCAGCGTCTTGAAGCCGTGTTCGAGCATCGCCTCGACGGCTTCGCCGACCAGACCTTGGCCACGATGCTCACGCGCCAGAATATAGCCGAGGCCGGCGATGCCGTGATGCTCGTTGTAGAAATTGATCCAACCGAGCGCCCGCTCGCCGTCGCGGGTGATGGCGAACGAATAGCCGGCTTTCGATTGCGGTGGCAGGTTGTGGGCGATACGCGTCTGCATTTCCTCGATGTGGATCAACGGCGCGTGCGACCAATGTTGCATCGTGTCGCGATCGCTGAAAATGGGAAAGAGCGCGTGCGCGTCGCTCATGCGGATCGGGCGCAGCGTCAGTCGCGCAGTCTTCAGCACAGGCTCCGTCATCGGCTTCGGGATCGAGGGTCCTTTAAGCTCGACCACGTTCAAGAACGGATCGCGGATATAGACCGACGGACCGGAGCCTTCCGCGCCGTAGCGTTCGCCCTTCTCGTGGATGTCGATGCCCTTCGCTGTCAGATAACGCGTGATCTGTGCCTCCTCGAAGGGCTCGATACGCAGGCAGATGTGGTCGACGTTGAAGGTCTCAGGCGAAAGGCGCGGCTCCTTTACCCACTTGGCGAGATCGATGAGATCGATCAGCGATTTGCCGACACGCAGTTGAACGAGGCCGATTTTATCGATGCGCCGTTCCTCAACCGCACCCAGCACGCCAACATAAAAGCCAAGTGCCTTCGCCATGTCGGGCACGCGCAGCACGACATGATCCAAACCGTTGAGCGCAAAGGGTGCGCCGTTCATGATCTAAAACCTTTGCCAGATCGCGTAGCCCAAGAAAACAAGCCCGGTCACAAAGATAAGGGCGCCAGAGCCTTGGTTCATGTGGCGCAAGGTTTCGGGCGAGATGGTCTTGTGAAAGATCGCCGTAGTCTCGGTCACCACGAACCACCACAGGGCGGAACCACCCAGCACCGAGACGACGACGACCAAGGTGGCAATCCAGCTCGCCTGAAAATCGACGATCGATTGCAACCCGGCGAATGACGCGGCAAAGCCGACCAACGTCGCGGGATTGGTGATCGTGAGAGCGAAGGTCGAGGCCATGGCGACGGCGAGGCTGGCTCCGGTGCCGCGCTGGATGTTTTCGTCGGGGTGACGCAAGACCTGGGGCGCGGCGGCGATGAAGGCGCGGTAGCCGTAGATCATGAGCAGGGTTGCGCCGGCGAGCTTGAGGAAGATCCCCATGTCCTCGATCAGCTGGAAGACGGCCGTGACGCCGAAACCCGAAATGATTGCGAAGATGCCATCGCCGGCGGCCGCCCCGAGCCCGGCCGCGAAGCCGTTCAACTGACCATAGGTCAGCGTGCGGCGAATGCAGATCAGGTTGACCGGGCCGATCGGGGCCGCGACGAGCAAGCCGATGACCAGCCCGCCTCCGATCAGGGTTGCCCAGTCCATTCCGAAGGTCACTGGCTGACGCCCCCTGGGCCCGACATCAGGAATCTTTCACAGGACGATAATATCGTTGCCCGGCGGATCGGCGTAAAGGCGTTCCACGTCCTTGGCGCGGCGGGAAAGTGCGGCTCCTTGGTTGACATAGCCCTTGTCGGTCATCTCGCCCGCGTCGAGACTCGGTAGCTCGGCGAGCAGTGCGGCGCGCTTGATCTGAGTCGATGAGCCGGGATTGACGGCGTTATGGCGGCGCAAACCCTCGGCGACGCGCGCCAATACGCGGCCCTCGCGGACGATTTCCTCAGGCTTGAGCTGAGCGTTACCTTCCAAGGCTCGGCATGCTGCGAGGTTTGGCCAGGCGAGCGCGCCGACAAAAGGGCGGTCGAGGCCGGCAATCAAAGCATCCGTAAGGAGCCCCTGACCCGCCTCCAGAGCCTGAACCCGCAGCCGGCCGGCATTGACCCAGGTTCCGGTGTCGAGCTTGAAGTCCTCGGCGATGCGGCCGTCGAAGACGAGACCCTTCACCGGATCGTCTGAGTCGACGAACTTTGCCGCATCGCCCAGAGAATAGAATCCTTCCTCGTCGAAGGCCTTCGCCGTCAGGTCGGGCCGCTTCAGATACCCCGGCGTCACCGCCGGACCGCGCACGCGCACTTCGTATTTTGCGCCCGCCGGCACCAGCTTGATCTCGATCCCGGGCAGCGGCAGGCCGAGCAGACCCATACGCTCGGTCTGCCAATGTACGCTCATGACACTGGGTGCAGTCTCGGTCGCGCCGTAGCCAGTGGTGAAGACGATGCGCTCCCCGGTCGTCTTGATTGCCACTGCCTGCATGCGGTCGTAGAGATCTTGGGCAAGCGCCGCGCCGCCGTAAGCAAGGCTGCGCAGCCGGGAGAAAAACGCGGTCGCAAGTTCGTCGTCGCGCTCCAGCGCGTCAATCAGCATGCCATAGCCTGCCGGCACGCTCGAATAGCTGGTGGGGCGCACGTCCTTTAGATTCTTGATCGTCACCTCAAAAAGACCCGGCGTCGGCGCGCCACCGTCGAGATGCAGCGAGCCGCCGCGCGTCATCACAGCGTTCAACACCGAGTTACCGCCGAAGGTGTGATTCCACGGCAACCAAGAGAGCATGATCGGCGGCTCATCGCTCGCCCAGCTGCGCACGAGATTCAAGCCCATCACCGAATTTACGCACATCATGCGGTGCGTGTTGATCACCGCCTTGGGCATGCCTGTCGAACCCGAGGTAAAGAGATATTTGGCCACTGTGTCGTGGCTGAGTTTCGCATAGGCGTCTTCGGCGTGACCGTTGGCGGGTTCGTCGACGAGTTCGGCGTAGGCAGTCGCGGCGATTCCAAGTGGCGCATTCTTCGCGTAGACGACCTCGACGCCAGTCAGATTCAATCGCGCGAGGGCCTTGGTAAATTGCTGGCCGTCTTGCACGAAAATCATCTTCGGCTCGATCAAACCGAAAACGTAGTCGAGCTTCGAAAAATCCGACGACATGAGAGAGTAAGCGCGCGACACCGGCGCGACCGGTACACCGGCCCACATCGCGCCATACATCATCAGCGCGTGCTCGAGCGAATTGCCGGAGAGGATCATCAGCGCCCCGTGGTTCTTGCCGTCCACGCCGAGGCCGCGCTTGATCAAAGCCGTCGCGATGCGCGCCGCGATGTCGGCACCGGCCTTGTAGGTGAGGTTTTGCCACGCACCCGACGCGTCACGTTCGGCAAGCCAAGTGCGCTCGGGTGCGTTCTCTGCCCAAGCACGCAAGGGCGCCAGCACGTTCACCGGCGGCTCACCCATCGGATACGGGTTCTTCAGGATCAATGAGCCATCGGCCCGGCACTCGACGTCGACGCGCGGCTCGACAAAATCGATTTTGCGAAATGGGGGTGGACTCGGGCGCGCGCTCATGCGCCAGCGCTATCGCATGAGACGGGGGTCGTTGTCATTGAGAACAAGGGTGACAGTCTCAAGCAATCTCGATGATCTCGGCCTCGGCGCCGGCGACGTGGATTGTTTCACCAACGCCCTTCCCCATCAGGGCTTGCGCCATCGGAGAGATGTAAGAGACCGTTCCTTTCTCGGGGTCGGCTTGATCGAGGCCGACGATGCGGAAGGTTTGGCGGCGGTTGCCGTTGCGCTGGATCGTCACGCGCGAGCCGAAGGCGACCTTCGACTTGTCCTTTGGCGGAGGCACGAGTTCGGCGTTTGAGCGGCGGGCGGTCCAATAACGCAGGTCGCGGGCGATATGAGCGGGCGCATTCAGGTCGTCGCCCTCTTCGGCCGCGGTCAGCTGTTTGCTCAATTCGGTTTGCATGCGCTCGATCTGCGCCAAGCCCTCGGCCGTCACCAGGTTGGGATGCGGCGGTATTTCGCGATCGGGCAAGACATCGCTTTGCGCATCATCGTCTTTGACAAATGCTTTGTTCATATGCGGCTCCCTTTCGGCCGTCTCAGATTCTCAGGTTCTGAATTTGCGGCGCGCGTTGAGCGACGGTCCGGAAATCATGCGCGCGTCATCGCCACGACAATGAACGGTGCGTGGAAGTTTCTGCGTCGTCGCGGCATGGGCCCTTACGACCTCAAAGATGAGGTAATTCTACTTTTGTATTGGGCGCGCGTCGACAAGCTTGCATTCGAGACTTGCATGACAATCGTGGGTCAACCGGGTCTTAACCTTCGCAGCTGCGGCAACCATGAGCCTGAATGTCGAGACCGTGTCGATTGCAGCGCCTGCTGAGCAGAGTCGTCCGCCGTCTTGAATCTCTCCACGGAACCGGCAGGGTGGTTCGGCGCATGGCCGTCAGCTAAACAGAATCGACACAGAGAAGGCAGATGGGGCTCGCGCTGATAAGGCATCACACGTATTTGCGGGCGCGGATCGCGATCGCTCTCTTCGCATATGTCCTTGTCGCGTGCGCCGCACCGCAAGCGGAACCAATCGTAGCGACCGGACGCGCGTTTGCCGACGCCGATCGCCTCTTTCACGCCGATCCGCGCTGGCTCGGCGGCGACGCCGCCACCTCCGTGCCGCTCTCGCCCGGGCGCACGCTTTGGCTCTTCGGCGATTCGTTCGTTGCCAGGTCGAACGTGCACACGCGCGCGGCAGCGGCGTTCGTACACAACACGATTGCCATCGAAAGCGGCGATGATCCGCGCACCGCGAGCATGGCGTTCGCGTGGGGCCGCGATGCACGCGGCCTCCCTGCCCCGTTCTTTCCGGACACGCGGCGAAATTGGTACTGGCCGGGCAGCGGTGTCCGGATCGGCGAAGGACCGCTCGTCATTTTTCTGGAGAAAATCATCGCCACGCCGGGACACGGACTTGGCTTTGTGCCGGACGGTTATGCCGTCGCAGTGATCGCCAATCCGGATGCAAGCCCAACCCGCTGGCGTTCGCGCATCGTCGAAGAGCCCGCACCGCCCTTCGACGCCGTGCCGGGCAGCGCCGTCATTCGCGACGGCGACCACGTCGTCGTTCTCGCGATTCGCCAGCGGGGCGTGCATGCCGGTGCGCTCGTGCGCTATCGCAGCAATGCGTTTGCCGGGGGCGACCTCTCAGGCGCCGAGTGGTGGGCTGGCGAGACGCGTGGCTGGGTTGCGACCGCGCGCATCGGAAAGGGTGGCCCCACGTTCGTTATCGACGATGCGGGCGCGGAATGCTCGTTGCAGTGGGACGTGCGTTTGAGTGTCTTTGTTCATGTCGCCAGCTATGGCTTTGGCGCCTCGACAATCGGCGTGCGCACGGCGCCCGCTCTCATTGGACCGTGGAGCGCGCCGCATACGGTCTATCGTCCGCCAGAGTCTGATCGCGAACGGCCGCTCGTCTACGCCGGTAAAGCACATCCTGAACTTGTAGGTCCCGACACGCGGAATTCTGTGGTTACTTATGTGGCGAACAGCTTTGATCCGAAAGACCTGCTCACCCCTGAAGGCGAGCAGTCGCTTTATTGGCCGCACTTCGTCGCTGTGCCCTTAGGCGAGCCGGGCAAATAATCAAGAACCTTCCTGTTGCAAGCACACAACTTAGAAGGGCGTGACACGGATGTTGCGCGATGCGACGGTGGGCGACCAGCAACCATCGAACGGGCCGCTCAGTGATTGAGACGATATTGGCGCCAAAGAGCCACACCACCCAGACCAGGTCATTGGCCAAGACAATCACTTGGCGCGCTCTTGCGTCGGTGGATACGTTCATCCTCGGCTGGATCGTCACGGGAAGCATGATGTTCGCCGGATCGATAGCGAGCCTCGAGGTGCTCACGAAATTGGTGCTCTACTATCTTCACGAACGCGCATGGGCACGTGTCGTTTGGGGCGTGGTACCCGTGCCGGTGCCTGTGCCCGCCACGATCAACCCCTCTGCGGCGAGCCATTGAGGTTGTCATGCGAGCAGGCGTGCTGATCGGCGCGACTATTCTGAGCTGCGCCTTCGCAACCAGCGTTTATGCCGAGGGTAACGCGGCGGCCGGCGCGATCTTCTTCAAGGGCCGGTGCGCCACCTGCCATACCGCGGCCAAGGGCGCCGGCAACAAGATCGGGCCGAATTTGTTTGGTGTGTTCGGGCGGCGAGCCGCGGCGGTCCCCGATTACAACTACTCCGCCGCGATGAAAGCTTCCGGCATCGTCTGGACGATGGATAGGCTCAAGCCCTATCTGACGAACCCGCGCGGCGTCTTGCCCGGCACAAAGATGACGTTCGCCGGTATCCGCAAAGACGAAGACAACGCGAATACGATTGCCTATTTGGCGACGCTGAAATGATTATTTGCCAGCAGACGGCTTGGCGAACGAGGCGGTAAAGCTCGTAACCTCCGTCCGGCTCTTCACACAATTACCAAGCCGCGCTCGATAAACCGCGATGCCTGGTGCCGAAGGCGAAAACGGATCGCTGATGCGTGTGTGATAGGCGCCTTCACCGATCGGCGACGGAACGCCCTCCTTCGGCTCAAAGGGCTTGTGCGCGTCGGCTTTCGCGGCGTCAGCTCCGGCGAGCGCCAACGAAATCGTCCGACCGTCGACTTGTGCAGCAAACATCACCGGCTTTGGGTTCGCGTTCTGCACCCAGAGGCAATTGTCGAGCGTCCTAAAAAGGATCTCGTTGCAGGCCTCGCCGCAAGCGTTGGCATCAGGTGCGGCAGGCGCAGGTGCGGTCGCCGCGGCGGCAGGCACAAGTGCCGGAGCGGCTGATGGCGGCGACACCGATGATGCAGCCGGGACCATCGCAATAGCCGGCGTAAGATCAGGCTTTGGACGCGGGAAAGGTTTCGCCGAAATTGGCTTTACGTGAGGGACCGCCGGCGGCGCAGAGGTCACCGGCGCCGTCGTCGGCTGCGTAGGTGGAGTCGACGCCATCGCCAGCGTTGCCGGCGCGGGCTTCGATCTCGGCAGAGGTATTGTTGCGACCGCGGTCATTGGTTTCACATGCGGAAACGGCTTGATGGCTGAGGCCGCAGCTGGCGCCGCGCTCACCGCCAGCTGCGGTCCCGCCGCTGCAGCGGGACTGTAGGGCTCATCCAATGGGTCAGGCTTGCGTCGTGGAAACGGCAATTTCGGCGGCCCGGGGATCGGCGCCACCGCGCTCGTATCGGTGGGCGCTGCCTGTTGTGAGGATGTTGATGGCGGCGACGCCGCCGGTGGCGCGGCGAAAGCCACTGGCGCCACCGATGCCAACAACACTAACGCTGCAACCGTTCGATCGAACTTGCGCACGGGTGGGCTCACGGGGTGGCTCGGGGACTCAAGACTAGCCGAGTCCGGCGTTGGGTAGAAGCGCCGTGGCGTTGTGCACTGTGGGCCGCTTACCCGGGTGGGAATCGCCTTGCACTGCAGCATAGCCTCGGCCTTGTGGCTCGAGGATGGCGCGGTTATGCGTGCCGGCCAGAAACGGGGAGTCCACCACATGACACGTCGCGCCTCGTGCACCTGTGGGCAATTGCATCTGACTTGCGAAGGCGAGCCCGTCAGAGTGTCGATGTGCCATTGCCTCGCCTGCCAGCGACGCACCGGCAGTGCCTTTGGTGTGCAGGCCCGCTTCCCGCGCGACCGCGCGAAGGTCGAGGGCCGCTCGACCGTTTACATACGTGTCGGCGACAGCGGCAATCCCATCACCTTTCACTTTTGTCCGGTGTGCGGTTCGACCGTCTATTGGGAGCTGAAACAGTTGCCGGATTTCATCGCGGTCGCGCTGGGTGCGTTCGCTGACCCGAATTTCGCCCCACCGAAAATCTCCGTCTACGAGGCGCGTGCACATCGGTGGGTCTTGCCGGCGACGGCCGGCATCGAGCAGCACTTGGCCGATAGGAACTGAGCACGCTCGGCGCCACCTCCGTTCGCTGTCGAAATGTGACTTCAGGTTTGAAATAGCGCGCTAAACGTTCTTCCGTTTGACGTAACAGTACGTTACGTACTATACGAAACGTATGAGCCTGACAACGCTCGACGCGCTCTTGATCTTCCTGGTCGGCCACAAGAGCCAGTCGGGCTACGACATCCGCCAGCTGTTTCAAGCAACGCCCCTCGGCATGTTTAGCGACAGTCCGGGTTCGATCTACCCCTCGCTGGCGCGTCTCGAAGCGCGCGGTTTGCTCGCGAGTTCAGCCTCGGCGGGCGGCCGGAGGCGGCGCAGCTATAAGCGCACGCCGCAAGGACAGAAGGCCCTGCACGCGTGGCTCGATGGGCCACTTGAGTCCGAGGACGTAAAGCGGCGCCCGGGCGAAGTTGAATTGCGCTTCGTCATGATCGCCGAAGCGAGCAGTTGGCCAAAGGCGGTGCGATTCCTGGAAATCGCGGAGACCGCCTACACGGTGCAGCTTAGAGAGCTAAAGACATTCATGGCGGGGCCCGGCGCCTCGATGAGCGCGGCGTCACAAGCCGCGGTCGACTTGGGAATGCGCACGTGTGCCTTACGCATCGAGTGGTGCCGCGATGTGCGGCAAAAAAAGAGGAGAGCTTAAGGTGAGGACGAATCCATCCCTCGTAGCGTGCGCACTCGCGATCGTTGCGAGCCAAAGTGCGGCACTCGCAGGCGCGACATTCAAGTCGAGCGCCGTGCCAGGCACCCGACACTATCGCTATACCTCGCTGGAACGCGCGCAGGGGCAACCCGATAAGCGATACAGAGTCGATTTCGATCTGATCACCGGCACCGATCGCGGTGTCGTCGCCGTCATCCGCGAGGCGCAGTCGGCAACTGGCGAAGTATGGTCGACGCCAACCGTGAACGCTGAGTGCAAAAAAGCCCTTCACGGAGGCGGGCGTACGCTCGCGCGAGTTACTCTGTCGCCGATTTCGCCGGAAGCCGCCAAATCACTCGGCGAACCGTTCATGGCGACGTGCGCGCCTGCGGCCTATTTCTTCCCTATCGCCGACATCGTGAACGTTTCGCTCATCCAGACTTCTCCCAGGTTTCACTTGAGCGATCTAGCCCTGCCGGGAGCCAGCGCCCGGTTCGAGGGTTTCGACACCAAACTCGATCGACTTGGAATCTCGATGGTTGCGTCATCGCCGGGCGGCGAAATCAAGCTAAGCGCCCTCACCGAACACACGGCGACGGTCGATTGGAGTCCCGATCCGATGCAGCTGACGATCGTTCACCACGCCGAACAGGGCTCGCCCGAAGTCACACTCAGCGGCGTCGAGCGTTATGCGTTTCGCCTCGAGATCGATGCTAGGTCGGGTGTGCTTCGTCACGCGGCAACGATTACAGACAATTTGGATCTCGTCGTCAGCATGCCGGGGCTGCCCGCCGACAAAGCGCCCCACGTTGGGATTACGCGCGAGGTGACGATCGAGCGTCGCGATTGAGTTGTAAGTGGTGTCCGCCGGACACAGCGCGCGCCTCCATTCCTGCCTACAATACCAGTGGGTAGGGGGAATTCATGTCCAAGTGTTCGAGGCGCTCGCGGGGGCGGCGCACGAACGGTAGGGCTGCATGCGCAGCCGTTGCCGTCTGTCTGGCGATTGCGTTTCCGTATTCTGTGGACGCCGAAACGCTGAGCGAGGCGCTTGCCAAGGCCTATTCGACAAATCCCGACATTGCCGCTGCGCAATCGCGCCTTCGGCAGGTGGATGAGACGCTGTCGATCGCCAATTCGAACTGGCGCCCGTCCCTTTCGGTCACAACCAACGCGGAACGGTTGTCCGAGACCGTCAAGAGCAACTCCGGCAGCGCCAACGACAGCTACGGCTCGTCGTATGCGGAAGTTGAAGCAGTGCAACCGATCTTTTCCGGTGGCCGGTTTGGCGCAATACGGGGAGCAGCGCGAGCCAGAATTCGCGCCGAACGCGCGCAGCTGAGACAAGTGGAGCAGCACGTTCTGCTCGACACGGTCAGGGCCTTTGCCGATGTCGCCGTCAACGAGACGAGTTTCGATCTCATCCGCAAAGACGTGACGGTGCTTCAGGACGTTCTCAAGCAGACGTCCGATCGGGCGCAACACCATCGCGCGACCGAAACCGACGTAGAACAAACTGTGGCCGCGCTCGATGCGGCACGGGCAGAGTGTCTTTCAAGGCAGGCCAAACTTTTCCAGAGCTGGCGCACCTATCAACAGCTGGTCGGTAGCGCTCCCGTAATCGTAGCACCCGTTTCCGACACCGGCGTCAACGCTTGCCTCGACGCGAAGGGCGGACGGCGGCGATCGACGATTGCTTTGCCGGACACCCTGCCTGATGTACCGCTCTCGGTCGAAGACGTAGAAAAAGCTGCTCTGAGTGGCGCGCCCGAAATCGAATTTGCGCGCGCCAAGGAAGAAGAGGCGCGGCACGCGGCCGACGCGGCTTATGCCGAGCTGTTGCCGCGAGCGCAACTGACAGCACGGCTCAGCACCGACGACGCACAGGCGAACGGCCCAAATACGAGGACCAGCGATGCATCGATCAACGCGGAAGTGCGAATTCCGGTATTCAACGGCGGCGCGGAATGGTCCGCCATCCGAGCGGCACGCGAGCACGGCGGCGAGACCCGTCTCCTTGTCGACAGCAGCGAGCGGCAAGGCGCGCGCAATGCCGCGGCAGCGTGGTTCGAACTGACATCGATCCAGGCGGTCAAACTCATCAACAAGATGCAGGCCCGCGCTCAGCAGGACGCGTTCGAAGGTATGAAAGCGGAGATCGCCAACCCGAAGCTCAACCGAAGCACATCGGACCTATTGCTTCAGGAGCATGCGGTTTTGTCCTCCCAGATTTCGCTGGCGCAAAGCGACCACGACGAAGCGGTCGCGATCTACGCGGTGCTCGCGGCGATCGGAAAGCTGAACGCCAGCGACCTGCAACTCGCCGTCGGCGTGTACGACGTCGACGCAAACTTGAAGATCCAATCCGGACGCTGGATCGGCGACTCGATCTTCGGGGAGTAAGCCAAGCGCGCAGCGCGCCGATCACAACGCGCACAAAATGAGAGCCCCGTCGCACGCGTGCTTACGGGGCTCATCGTCACTTCCAACTTGTGCCCAGTCAAAACCGGGCTGATTTACGAGGGCTATACCTCGTTGCAGATTCTCAGACGTCGATATGTAAAGCGATACGGATCAGCGCGTTGCGGTCGATATGGGTAAAGCGCTAGCGCTGAACCGCTCCCTCGCCTGCGTGGCGAGGGAAAATTGGACTGCCCGGTGGCGTCATGCTCCCTCCGCAGTTGTTGAACCAGATAGCGATCGGCGACTGCTTTCGCCCTATCGCTAATGTTTCAGTTTGTGCCTTTGCGGCGAAGTGTCAAGGGGCAGAAAGTGCGCTGCAACGGAGCAAAATCAACGAGCGATTAAGCTTTCAGGTCGACGACGACGCGACCGCGGATTTGGCCTTTGACGATTTGTGGCGCGAGGGTCAACACGTCGGCGAGCTTCGCGCGAACGATCGTACGTTCCAACTTATCGCGATCGAGATTGCGGGCGAGACGCTCCCACGCCTTCACGCGACGCGGCATCGGGCAATAAACGGACTCGATGCCGGCGAGCGTAACTCCGCGAAGAATGAACGGGGCAACTGAAGACGGCAGGTCCATTCCTTGCGCCAAGCCGCACGCCGCTACGACGCCGCCGTATTGTATCGAGGCCAAGACGTTCGCAAGGGTCTTCGAGCCGACGCTGTCGACGGCGCCGGCCCAACGCTCTTTCGCCAAAGGCTTGGGGTCGCCCGCGAGTTCGGCGCGATCGATAATCTCGCTCGCACCGAGCTGCTTTAGATAGTCCGCCTCGTTCGGCCGCCCGGTCGACGCGGTTACCTTGAAGCCCAGGGTCGAGAGCAACGAAATCGCGATCGAGCCGACACCGCCGGCGGCGCCGGTGACGAGCACCGGCCCGGTCGACGGCTTTACGCCGCCGTCTTCGAGTGCCAGGACACAGAGCATCGCCGTGTAGCCCGCGGTGCCGATCGCCATCGCTTGGGAAGGCGTGAATTCGACAGGCAAGCGCACCAACCAGTCCGCCTTCACACGAGCGCGCTCTGCATAACCCCCGAAATGTGTTTCGCTCAAGCCCCAACCGTTGACGATCACGGCGTCGCCCGGCGCGTAGCGTCCGTCGGTGGAACTCAGCACCGTGCCGGCCAGATCGATGCCGCCGACCATCGGAAATTTGCGCACGACAGGCGCGCCGCTTGTCAGCGCCAAGCCGTCTTTGAAATTCAGGGTCGAGTGTGAAACGGCGATCGTGACGTCGCCTTCCATCAGTTGAGATTCGTCGAGCGTGGTTAGCGAAGCCCTGATACCCGATGCATCCTTGTTAATCACGATGGCTTTGAATTGATCGGTCATCGGCGCACCTTTTCATCACGATTGGCACTCGGGAGATTCAAGCGCTAGCAAATCTGTTTCTACGCTGCAACGCAACGAAACTTTCTGGCTCTATCTGCGTGAATTCACGGGGTTCGCTTGCTCGACAGAAACATGAAGTCGTGAAAGCATTTCTTCACGGATGAACCGCAGACTCGGGTTTCGCGTTTCGTCCAGGCGTTGTTGCGTCCGCCTGATGCGTGCGTTTGTTTTGCGCGGGAGTGAAGCAGATGGTGGAAATGAATCGTCTCCTCAAAGGGTACCGCCTCACGACGGCGGAGATTCTCTATCACATACCGGACCATCCCGGCCTTCTTCAGACCTTCATCTGGCAGGAATTGGACATTGCGCCGAAGTTTCCGGTGTTGGGAAAATTTTTGCGCTTCTGGGAAGACAGGATCGAAGGCCGCCTACATTCGGTACGCGTTGCGACGTGCGGCATCTTGTGCCCGCTCGACGTGCGCCACGTCGGCAGCGAGTTCAGTTTGCACTGAACTGCAGCGTTTCCAGGAAGCGCAGGGGCTCGCCCGAGGGCGAGCCGATGATCGCGTCATTTTCCATGACCGTCCGGCCCCGGATGATTGTCGCGACCGGCCAGCCGGTGACCTGCTTCCCGTCATAAGGCGTCCAGCCGCAACGCGACGCGATCCACTTGTTTTCGATCGTGCGCGTGGCCTTCAAGTCGACAATCGTGAAATCGGCGTCCCAGCCGACGGCGATACGGCCCTTGCTCGCGAGGCCGAAGATGCGCTGTGGGCCGTGGGCCGTAAGATCGACGAAGCGCTCGAGGCTCAGCCGCCCTGCGCTCACGTGATCGAGCATCAGAGGCACCAGGGTTTGTACGCCAGGCATGCCCGACGGCGTGTCCGGGTAAGTCTTGCCCTTTTCCTCGCGCGTGTGGGGAGCATGATCAGAGCCGAGCACGTCGACCATGCCTTCGCGCACAGCATGCCAGATAGCGTCATAGTGCGTGCGATCGCGTACCGGCGGGTTCATCTGCGCGTAAGTGCCCAGGCGCTCGTAGCATTCCGGCGCAATCAAAGTCAGATGATTGGGCGTGGTCTCGACCGTCGCGATGTCTTTGTGAGTGCGCAGGAAATGCATTTCATCGCCGGTCGAGACGTGCAGCACGTGGACGCGGCGGCCGGTTTCGCGTGCGAGTTTGACGAGGCGTTGGGTCGCCAACAGCGCCGTTTGCGCATCGCGACATGTCGGATGCGTACGCACGTCGCCTTTCTTCGCCTCGCCTCTTCGCGCAACAAGGCGCGCTTCGTCCTCTGCGTGAACGGCGACGCGGCGGCGCCCATGCGCGAGCACCTGGCGCACATGCACATCATCGGGCACCAGCAAGTTGCCGGTCGACGAGCCCATGAACATCTTCACGCCGGCCGCGCCTTGCATCATTTCGAGATTGGGGAGTTCGGCGGCATTGTCCGGCGTCGCGCCGACATAGAACGCGTGATCGCACCACATGCGCCCCTTGGCGCGCACGAGCTTGTCGTTGAGCGCTGCGGCCGTCGTCGTCGACGGGCTGGTGTTCGGCATCTCGAACACCGACGTGACGCCGCCCAGCACGGCTGCCCGGCTGCCGGTCTCGAGATCTTCCTTGTGAGTATTGCCGGGCTCGCGGAAATGAACTTGGCTGTCGATCGCGCCGGGCAGAACATGCAAAGCTCTGACGTCTTTGATTTCCGCCGCGTTCGCATTGGCAAACGCACCAAGCGCGGCGATGCGGCCGCCCTTGACGGCGACGTCGCACTCCACCCTACCCCACGGCGTCATTACCGTGCCGTTCTTCAGTATGAGATCGAAGCTGTCGCTCATGCCGCCTTTAGCGTGTCCATGACGTCGCCGTCATGCGGTTTGCCCTCGATATGAATGCGATGCCATAACGCATAGAAGAGCAGAAGCCAGCATGCGGTCATCGCATGCTTGTCGCGAGTGCGCGAGACGGAGCGAAACAGCTGTTCGACGCGCTCGCCGCTGCAGCAGGCAACGACGCCGTCGATTTTGGCGACCAGCGGACCAATCGCCGCAGCGCGCGGCGCGATCCACTCGCCGACCGGCACCGTGAAGCCACGCTTGCGATCGAAGGCGCGCGCGGCCGGGAGTTTCTGATCGAGCCAGCGGCGCAGCAGATGTTTGCCGAGCCCGTTCTGAATCTTCAGGTCGTCCGGCAAGCGGAACGAGGCGGCTGTTACCATCGGATCGAGCAGCGGTGTGCGTCCTTCAAGCGCGTGCGCCATCAAGCAGCGATCGAGCTTGATCAAGAGATCGTTCGGCAGCCAGTCGGCGCAATCGAGAGCTTGCGCCTTTTGTAGTCGCGAGCCCACCGTGTCGGCAAGGCGACGCTCAACCGCGACAACGCCGTCGCGCCATGCCGGGCCCGGATCGCGCAGCACGCCCAGTCCCTCCAGAAGCCCCTTTGCGCGCATGGCACGACCGCCCAGCCAGAACGAGCGTATGACGCTGCGATAGCGGCCGTAGCCGGCAAACAGTTCATCGCCGCCTTCGCCGCACAACACGACTTTCAAGTCCTTCGCAGCACGCTCGGCCAAAAGATATGTGGGCACGACAGCATAGTCGGCCGCCGGATCGTCGATCGCGGCGACAATGGCCGGGAGACGCGTCCAGAAGTCGTCGGCCGTGACGGCGACCTCGACGTGATCGGCACCGAGCGCTTTGGCGACCGTCCGCGCATGCTCGCGCTCGTCACTCACGTCGGCGCCAGGAAAGCCGGCCGTGTATGCGCGCACGGGGCGGTCGTTCAATTTCGCCATACAGGCAAGAAGCGCCGAGGAGTCGATGCCACCGGACAAAAACATGCCATAGGGAACGTCAGAGCGTTGGTGCACCTCGACGCTATCCATCATGGCGCGCTCGAGGCGCTCCATCGCTTCCGCCTCGGTGATCCTTTCGGGCTCACCCTCGGGCACCGCAGCGATGCGATGGCGCTCTACGACTTTGCCGCGGCGGACGACAAGAGTCTCGCCGGGCAGTACGCGCTTGATGCCGGCGAAAATCGTCTCGCGCCCCGTGGTGAATTGCAACTGCAGCAATTCGGTGATCGCCTCGGTGCGCGGGCGGCGTGCGATCAACCCGGTTTTCAGAATCGCTTGCGGTTCGGACGCGAAAATCAGGCCCTTATTCGTCTCCGCGTAATAAAGCGGTTTGATGCCGAAGGGGTCGCGCGATAGGAAGAGCGTGGCCTCGGCCGGATCGTAAAGCGCCAACGCGTACATGCCGCGCAGGCTTTTTGCGAAACCGGCTTTGTCGCGGTCGTAGAGAAAAAGCGGCAACTCGCAATCGGAATTCGTTTGAAAATTGGCGCCGGGAAAGTCGCGCTTCAGTTCGATGTAGTTGTAGATCTCGCCGTTGCAGATAATGACGGAGCCCTTCGGCCCATAGAGCGGCTGATCGCCCGTGACGAGATCGATGATGGCAAGCCGCGCGTGAACGAGGCCGATTCCGGCGGCAGTGTAACGCCCTTCGCCATCAGGGCCGCGATGGGCGAGCGCCTTCAGCAGCATATTCAAGACGGGCGAGGGCGCGGGCCCGCCGTCCAACGTCATGAAGCCCGCGATGCCGCACATCAGGGTTTGACCTGCTCGAAGCCCGGGACAGCGGCCATCAACATGCGACCCTCTGGAAAAAAGCGCGGTAGTCGGCGACCACCGCAGCTTCCGTGAATTGTCGTTGGTACGTCGCAAAACCTTCGCGCGCAAGCGCATAGCGCAAAGCAGCGGCGGCGATCACGCGGTTGATTGCATCTGCCAATGCGGTTGCATCGTCGACCGGCGTCAACAGACCATTGAGGCCGTCTTCGATCAGCGCCTTGGGGCCTTGCGAGGCTGTTGCGATCACGGGCAGCCCTTGCGCGAACGCCTCGATCACCACGTTGCCCAGCGGTTCGTGGCGCGAAGGACAAACGAAAATATCGGCGGCGGTGAGGACGGCTTCGGCATCCTCGCGCCAGCCCAGGAAGCGGACACGCGCGCCGACATCGCGTTCGATGGCACGGGCCTTGAGCGCCGAGTCCTCCGGCCCCGTGCCCGCAATCCAAAGATAGGCGCCGGGAACGCGGGCCAAAGCATCGATCAACACGTCGAACGCCTTGTTCGTGTGCAACCGGCCGAGAGCAACGAGAAGAGGCGCGTCATCCGGCGTATCGAATTCTCGACGCGCCAGCGGCGCGACGCGCTTGCTGCTGACGAAGTTCGGCAAATAGTGCGCGCGATCGGTCGGCCAACCCTGGTTGCGAATATAGGCGACAATATCTTCGGTGTTGCCGATCAGGTGGTCGCAATGGCGATAGTATTTCAGGTCGTAATAACCGCCGAGGCGGCCGCACAAGACCGCACGCGAACGCGGCGTCTTGCTCGCAGCACGGCTCATCCAGGCGACGACGACATTCGGCGACCATGCCGCGATCTCGCGGCGAATGCGCCAAGGCGTATAGAGGTCGGGCGGCCCGCCGAACGGCAATTGCGTAACCGGCACGCCCTCCAGCGACAGACGATGCGCGCGTGCGCTGTTGCGGCGAATGACGGCGCGCTCGGTCAACCCGTCGCGGTGCAAGGCCAAGGTCAGACGCTCGAAGAAGGCTTCCGCCCCGCCATGCGCGCCGCCCGCCATGATCTGCATGACGCGCATCAATTTGCTTTCTTGAGCAACGCGAGAACCGCCTGCTCGACGCGATCGACCTCCAAATCGCCCATCAGATTACCGGGATTGCCACCGGCCGCCTCCATTTCGGCCCAGAGTTCGTCATAGCTGCGAGTCCCCCTGATCCACGCGGTGCGCTCGCCCCACGGCGCATAATGCTGCTCGGGGCTTGGGCCGAAAAGTCCGAGCGTCGGAATGCCCGCGGCGGCAGCCAGGTGCATCAAGCCGGAGTCGTTACCGATATAGAGCGCGCAGCGTGTGAGACAGCCGTACGCATTCAACACATCGACTCGACCAACGAGATCGATGAGACGCGTCTTGGCGATGGCGTCGATAAGGGGCTGTGCCATGGCGCGCTCGTTCTGCGCGCCGAAGACTGCGACACGCGCGCCCTCAAGCGGTGCGCCACGCGCCGTCAACCGCCGCGTCAGTTCGACGAAGCGATCGGCAGGCCATTGCTTTGGCATCCAATTGGCCGTTGGGCCCAGCGCTAGAACCGGCGCGCCAGGTGCAATGGTGACGGCAGCGCGCGCGCGCGTGGCCTCTGAGATCGCGAGTGTCGGTGCCGGCGGCGGTGTTACGCCGAGGAGGGCGGCGAGTTGCTCGACCCGGTGCCGCCCGTCGGAAGAGGCACGCATGACCCGACGCTCCTTCGTCCAGAGGAGCCAGGCAATGGCCGAACCTCGAAGGTCGACGACAAGGTCCCAGCGTCTGCCAATCGCGCGCGACCACAGGTGCCACCAGTGGGCAAGGAAGCCCTTCTTTTGCAACGGAATGACTTGGCTCACGCCGGGCGTTTCGGCGAAGAGCGGGGCCGCGGGGACGCCACAGGCGACCCAGATGTCGGGGTCGCTATCGGTCTCGATCAGATGATTCAAAAGCCCGGTCGAAAGCACGGCGTCGCCGATCCGGGTGGAGGTGATGAAGAGAACGCGCATGCGTCGCGCGTTATAAGGGCTCGCGTTCGACCTTGCCAAGCGCGGGGATGAGGACTTACCTCAGTAACCATGGAATCGGGCGCCTCCCTCCTACCCCATCGCAGCATCGTCGAGATCAAAGGGCCGGACAGCCTGAGCTTCTTGCAGGGCCTGGTCACAAACGACGTCGATCGGGCAGTTATCGGTAATGCGGTTTATGCCGCGCTGCTGACACCGCAAGGCAAGATCGTCACGGACTTTATGATCGTTGCCGTCGAGGGCGGATATTGGCTCGACTGCGCTGCGTCTTCTGCGGGCGACCTCACGGCGCGTCTGAAAAAGTACAAATTGCGCGCCAAGGTCGAGATCGCCGACCGGTCGGCCGAGCTGGCCGTGGCCGCGCTCGACGAAGGCAAGGCGATCACGGGTAAGGTTGTTGCCTTTGCCGATCCTCGCCTGGCCGGGCTTGGGTGGCGTGCCATCGGTCGGCGCGCAGAACTGGAGGCCGCACTGCAGGCAGCAGGTTATCGGATGGCGCCGGCCGCCGATTATGAACGCAGGCGCATCGCGCTCGGCGTGCCGGACTCTGCCGACATCGTGCCGGAGACCGCCTTCCCCCTCGACTGCAATTTCGAGGAACTGAACGGCGTCGATTTCAAGAAGGGCTGCTATGTCGGCCAGGAGCTGACCGCTCGCATGAAGCATCGCGCGAGCGCGCGTAAGCGGTTCCTGCCGGTTAGCGCCGACGTCGAATTGCCGGCGCCGGGGACGAATGTGACGCTGGGCGAAGCGCCGATCGGGGAACTCAAATCGTCGATCGATCGTCAAGGGCTCGCGCTGATCAGACTTGATCGATTGGGCGAGGCGAAGGAAGCTGTGGCCGACGGCGTCATCATCCGCATCGGCGCCCCCGCCTACCCGCTCAATCTGTCCCAAGGAGACCAGTCATGATGCTGCATCACGTGTCCGTCGGCGCCCGCGACGTGCCGAAAGCGGTTGCGTTCTACGACAAGGTTCTGGCGCCGCTCGGCTACAAGCGCGTGATGGAATTCCTGCCGCACGCCGTCGGCTACGGCGTCGACCACCCGGACTTCTGGGTGCAAGTGCCGGCGGACGGCCGGACGGCGAGCGTCGGCAACGGCGTGCACATCTCCTTCGCGGCGACGAGCAAGAACGCGGTGAACGCGTTTCATGCGGCGGCGCTAAAGGCCGGCGGCAAAGACGAGGGCGCGCCGGGCCCGCGCCCCGATTATGGCCCCGACTATTACGGCGCATTCTGCCGCGACCTCGACGGCAACAAGATCGAAGCGGTGGTCATTGCAATGACGCTGCCGGCGAAATCGAAGAAGAGTTCTGCAAAAAAAGCGAAGCCCGCCGCCCGCAAGGCGAAGCCCGCGAAGGCCGCCAAGCGCAAAGCCAAACGGCGCTGATGGACAAACGCAAACGCTGCGCCTGGCCTGGTGAAGACCCTTTCTATCAGGCCTATCACGACGAGGAATGGGGCGTTCCGGAATACGACGACCGGGCACTCTATGAGAAACTGATCCTCGACGGCTTCCAGGCGGGCCTCTCGTGGATCACGATCCTGCGCAAGCGCGAGAATTTTCGCCGTGCCTTCGACGGTTTCGTGCCGGAGAAGATCGCGCGCTATTCGGAAACCAAAGTTGCGAAACTTCTGAAAGACGAAGGCATCATCCGCCATCGCGGCAAGATCGAAGGCACTATTAAGAACGCGCGCGGATATTTGGAGATCATGGAGAAGGAGCCTGGCGGCTTCTCCGGCTACATCTGGAAATTCGTCGACGGCAAACCGGTGCAGAACAAATGGACAGCGATTAGCAAAGTGCCCGCCTCGACGCCGACGAGCGTGGCGCTCTCAAAGGATCTGAAAAAACGCGGCTTCACCTTCTGCGGCCCAACGATCGTCTACGCCTTCGCGCAAGCCGTCGGCATGGTCAACGACCATCTGGTCGATTGTTATCGCTACAAGGAAGTGGCGAAGCACAAGCATCGCTAACGGTTCGTCATGGTCGGGCACTTGACCCGGCCATCCAGGAGTCTCGCCGCGCCGCGGACGCTGCGCGGCTGATGACGTTGGGGAGTGTTACAGGGCGACGACATCGCGCTTGCCCAGCGCCCAGTCGAACGCCTGCTCCACGCGATCGCCGCCCCAAAAAATTTCACCCTCGACCGCGAAACTCGGCGCGCCGATGAGGCCGAGTTTGATCGCGCGATCGGTTTGGGTGCGCAGGGCGTCCTTCGAGTTTTGCGTCTGCGCCTCGGCCAAGATTTCTTCAGCCTTCAAACCCAGCGAGTCGATGACGTGCCCGACGACCTCCGCCGACGAGATGTCGCGGTCGTCGCGGAAGTTGGCGGCGTAGACGCGACGCACGAACTCCGGCAGCCACTGCTCTTCTGCATATCGGCAAGCAACCCGGGCGGCGAGCAAACCGTTGCGCGGGAATTGCGTCGGACGGCGCAACGGCAGGCCTTGCCGGGCGCAAATCCTCGCCAGATCACGCCACATATATTTGCCCTTCGCCGGATAGATGTTGAAGGGTGAGTCGTTCCAACCCTGCGCGCCGAAGATCGGTGCCAGCAGAAACGAACGCCAAGCGAGGCGCACTCCGACCGCCCGGGCGCGTTCCTCAACCGCGAACGCGGCCGGATACGAATAGGTGCTGGCAAATTCGAACCAAAATTCGACCACTGCCACCCTCTTCGCCTCCTGTTTGCGATGGCGCTAACGACGCGCCGATTTCAGTCTTGTGCTCAGATATCGCGCAAGGTCAAACGCGACATCGACGTTCCGTTGGGAGCACCAGGCGAGTTGGCGCCGATGGCCCGGGTCCCCCGCGATCAGCACCAGTTCGTCACCCTCGGCAACGATCGTGCCGGTGTCGAACCGCCCGGCGCAGTGTGTCTCGTCGAGAGGGGCCGGCCAGGCATTACTCTCTCCGGTGATCGCCAGCGGGCCTTGCGGGACCGCGCCAGCTCCCAGACACAGATGTGAATTCCAAGGATCGCCGTTGGTGTGGATCACCAGTTCCCCCGCACCGTCCTCCATACGCAAATGAATCTCGCATGCTGGCGCGGCCGAACGCTCGCAAGTGACGACGATCGACTGCATGTTTTCCCGGGGGAGAAACAGCCGGGCCACGACGGCCGTCGCAGCCGCGGTGGAAATTGTGTAGGCATAGGCCGCGTGGTGAGAAAAACCTGCGCGCGCAGGGCGGCCCTCGAGAACGGACTCTCGCTCGTTCTGGCCAAGCGCGACGGCGTATGGAAAGAGCGGCCTCACACCACGGCGTCGCCGCTCGCCTTCAGCTTTGAGATTCGCGACCCTCTTGGCGAATTTTGGATCGGCCCAGCCGGTTTCGAGTTTCTGGTCGCGATCAATGCGATCAAGATCAACCTTTGGCGGCGGCTGGAATCCAGAGATTTCGTCACCAATCGTGACCCATTCCGACCCCGTCTCCGGCCAATGCTTGCGCGCTTCGTCCAGCACTCGCAAGCAATCGAGCTCCGGAGATGTGGCGACCGCAACGCAATCTGCCGCGTCGCCCCAGTCGCTTCTTCCGGCGACCACATCGTCTTCTGTTTGGGGTGCGCGACGGTCGGCGTACTCGAACGCTTGCAAGATCGACGAGCGTTCGGGGCCAGGGCGTCCCGCTTCAAGAAGTCGGGATAAAAGCTCGCGGGCCTCTACAAAGCCTTTTGAAGTGGTTTGGTAGACGTGCGCGCGCGTCTCGCCTTCGTAGCGAACGCGTGAGGTCACTAAGTGAGCTGTCCGAATTGCATCGGTCAGGGCCCCCATCGGATCCTCAGCGCACGCCGTCGTCAGATCGAACACGATGACCTTGTCGTCGAGAGACACGGTGACCTCGACAATGCTCGTTTCGTGTTGGCCGTAGAAGAAGGACGCACACAAGCGGATGGGTCGACCGGTCTTACCGTCGAAAACCGCTGTAAACGCCGTGTTGCTGTTTCGCCCCGCGAGTGCTGCAGCCTCTATCGTACAAAGGTCGCCAAAGTTAATGTATGGTGAACAGCCGATTTTGAAATGCTGGCCGTATGACTGCCGCCCCCATCCGATACTGCCGCTCGAGTCCAATTGTCGGCTATAGCCGAAGCCGTCCATCACGCCGCGCAGTGTCGGAATCTCTCGCTCCTTTCCAACCTCGCTTGTCGAGACCTCGACGATTTCCCCATCCGAGAAGCCGGGCGGGCGCACGAACGTCAAAATGTTGTCGCCGTCGCCGAAGCTGCCCTCGTGCAACGGTCGTTCGGTGAGGGGATTCGCTTCGAAATAGCCACGCCATGCCGACTTCCTGATTGCGAAGGCAATCGCCGCACCAAGGTCCTCATGCTCTTCTGCAGGCAGATTCAATTGGGCGGTCGCCGCCTTCAGCGCATCGAGCGGACACGTCGCGGCGACGCCTTGTGCCACCTGTTGGCTCAAGGTCGGGGCATGCACATCTATAATCGGCTTGAGCGTCGAGCCAACCTCAAAGGCGCAGAGAGCGACCGGCGCCAGTTCTGGAATTTGGTCGACATCAAAGGATTCGGCTGCAGCAGCAGTCAATGTCGCGCTGCCGCTGCATAGGAGAGCTGCGACGCACGCAACGACGCGGAAGTCTCTCAACAACATCCCCACACCGTGACGGTCACGGAAAACGCCGCCATCGCTCAATTCGTCCGTGACCAGCCATCGCTTTCCACCCGGAACGAGGGCAGCGGCTCAAGCATTGGTTCAGCGCAGCGGACGTGGATCGCGGCGCCGGTCTTTTGGCCGAGCGTCAGATTGCCCGCCGCGCGGCAGCGGTCCCAGACGGCGGAATAGGCTTGGCGCGTATCGGTGAAGAGGTCATGCCCTTCGATCGAAACGATCGTGGGGTCGCCGGCGAGGGCGCCGCATCCGGGCCCCGTCTGCAGCAGCATACCGCCTTCCTTGGCCCAAAAACCGTAGAACCCGGCTTCGCAATTGGTGCGCAGGAGGTGCCACATCATGGTCTCGCGCAGACGGCGTTCCGGCGCCTCGCCGACCGATACTTTGATCCCCAAGGGTGCCAGGATTTCGGGAAGCTTCGGCCAGCGATCGCGACCTTCCTGGACCAAGAAAAGGCCGAGCGCCGCGCGCGTTGCCGGATCCATCGTGCGCACGAGCGACAAGAAGTCGGCCGTGGAATAGGCGCCCTTGTTATGTTCGGCGGCCTGAAACATCCTGACCCAAAGGCCATAGATGTTCTGTTGGCCGTTGCTCGCCTTGCGCAAGCCTACATCGCTCAACCACTGCACGACTTCGCCGCAGGCATAGGTCGCACTGCCCCAACCGTGCGCATGAAGGGCGCCAACCAGCTCGGATCCGCCCAGAGCTTCAACGCAGGTATTGAGACTGTCTTGAAAATGCGCGCGCAGCGCATCGGCACTAAAGCCGAACAACTCGGCTTGCGCAGTCCACGACATATACTCGGCGCTGCCTTCGTGCAGCCAGGGATTCACATCGCCGTCGGCCGGATAATACGTGCTGCCGTTCCAGAAATGAAACGATTCATGCGACACGACCTGATGCAGTTGCAACAGCTGCTCGGGATTTGGCTGCGCCCACGCCGGGCCCCAAAAACGGAACAGGACCATTTGATCGTCGGTGACGTCGGCGCGAAAGGCGCCGCCGTCTTTCGGCTCAGTGGGGTACGCCACGGCGTAAGCGAGCGGCAACGACGACAGCTGATGCCCCATCCGACGAGCGTAGTGCGGCAGGACGGCGTGCAACGTCGAGATGACCTCGTTCTTCATCCAATCGGGAAAGCCGCTAGCAAAGACAAAGGTGCCGCCGTTATCAATGACCGCGCTGCGCTGCCCGAGATAAACATAGCGGCTGGTGGCAACCGGACTGGGCGGGAACAACGGCGGTACCGTCCAGCTCTGGGCATTGCCCGGCAAGCCGATCGCGACCTCACCGGCCGTCGTGTCGAATTTCAGCGTCGTCTCGAAAAGATCGCGGTTGAGGATAAAGAATGCCGGGTAAATCAAAACGGAATTCGTCGAAAGCTCGGTGACGGCCGGATACGCAATCGCCGATGTCTCCGGCGTCGGATGTACGACAAGCTCGACATGATCAAACGCCGAGCCCTTCGTGACGATCGCGCCGTTGTCGAAAGCCACGCCTGTGCTCGCCAACGTCCACGCCGCCAGCTGGTCGGCACCCGCGCGATAGGCAAACGGCAGCTTGCTCACCGATTGGTCGAGTTTGATGAGAACGTGGACGTCGCTGCCGGTATGCGAGAATGCGACGGTCGCGCGCGTACGCTGTTGCGGGGCGCTGTCCGCTGTGATCGCGGAGACTGGAATGGCGAGAAACAAAACAAGCGCTGCTGTCGTCAGGCGCATGGCAATCACCCCCGTCCGCGGTATGGCGCCACCCCCTGATCGGGCACCCAAACCCCGGCGGGCAGCTTACCGGTTTGCCAAAATACGTCGATGGGCATTCCACCGCGCGGATACCAATATCCACCGATGCGAAGCCATTTGGGCACAATAGAATCCAGAATTCTCTTGGCGATTGTGATCGTTGTGGCTTCGTGAAAGCCCGCGTGATTGCGAAAGCTGCCCAAGAAGAGCTTCAACGACTTGGATTCGACGATGCGTGCGCCAGGCACGTAGTCGATGACAAGATGGGCAAAGTCCGGTTGTCCGGTGATCGGACACAGACACGTGAACTCGGGCGCGGTGAAGCGGACGAGAAAGTCGATGTCGATATGGGGGTTGGCTGCGTACTCGAGCGTTGCCTCATCCGGCGATGCTGGCAGAGCGACAGCACGGCCGAGCTGCGTCAGGCCGTCTTGCGCCGCCGAGCCCTTATTTTTTCGGCTCATAGCCGGGCACCCATTTCTCATGTTGCGGCAGATTGTCGGTTATTTCCCACCACGGCGCCTTCGACGACGCGAACACGTGGAGCATCGGCCGAACGACGGGATCGTCGTCGAGCAACCCGGCGGCGATGCTGACTGTCGGCAAATACGCAGCTTGGCCCGGCGCACTCGAGCCACAAACGCGGCAAAAGCCTCGCAAGCTGCCGGGCGTCGATTCATAACGGGTGATCAAATCTTCGCCGGAGACAAAGCGAAACTTGCTCTTGGCGACATGCGCATAGGAGGCGAAAGCGGCGCCGGAAAGCTTGCGACAGATCGAGCAATGGCAATGGGTGAGCGCCAAAACCTCATCGATTTCGAAACGGATGCCGCCGCAGGCGCAACTGCCTTTGATCATGATGATCGCACGCGATCGCGATAAGTGCAGGTTTCGCCCAGCGAATCTCGGCGCACCGTGACGGACGCGAGTTCGGGAAGCGAGTGTCTGAGCACGTCGAAGATGAAGCGCGCGAGGCGTTCAAGCGTCGGCTGTTCGAGACCCTTGATTTCATTCAAGAGGTGATGGTCGAGGCGCGCGCGGACATCTGCGACAGCGGCATCGATCTCGGCGAAATCGCGTATCCAGCCGGTTGTCGCATCGGCCGCACCTTCGAGCGTCACGACCGCGACAAAGGAGTGGCCGTGCAGACGCGCGTTCGGGTGGCCCTTCTCCGCGGTCGGCAGAAAGTGCGCCGCGTCGAAACGAAATTCTTTTGAGATGATGATCATGGGTGCGGCGCCCAAGAGCAAACACTGCCGCGGTCGGCATTCTCAAGACCCCTCTCCCTTCCGGAATCGGAAGGGAGAGGGGTCCGGGGTGAGGGATGGCCGTCGTGCGATGTTGGATGGGGTAGGTGTGCATCGGAGCCGAGGCAAGTCTCATCAACCCATGCGTGGCGGGTCGGCCTTCCCTCACCCCCAACCCCTCTCCCTTCCAGAAGGTGGAAGGGAGAGGGGTGGTGTGAGCAAATCGCGACTGCGACTCGTGGGACGACTGTTCGCATCACTTCAGACCCACCCATTTGTGCGTTTGGAGCGACAGCCGCCAGCGCGGATGCGCCATGCAATAGCGCGCGGCCGCTTCCATGTTGGCTTGCGTCTGGTCGCCCCACATCGGCTGCAACAATAGATTGTCGAAGGCGAGCTGTGCAAAGCGCTCGGGCTCGGCGCCGACTTGCGGATAGACGAGCTTCAATTCTTGGCCACGCGTTTGCACAAGCGGCGCGCCGGCCTTTGGGCTAACGCAGATCCAATCGACGCCGGTCGGCGCCGCGATCGTGCCGTTGGTTTCGATCGCGATTTCAAAACCGTGTGCGTGGACGGCGTCGGTCAACCCGTCGTCGAGCTGTAGCAACGGTTCGCCTCCCGTGAAGACGACATAGGGCTTGCCTTCACCCTTTGCCTCTTTTTTCGCAGGCCAACGCGCGGCGATGGCGTGCGCGAGTGCTTTCGCATCTTCGAACTTGCCACCGCCCTCGCCGTCCGTGCCGACGAAATCGGTGTCGCAGAATTTGCATATGGCTTGGCTGCGATCATTCTCACGGCCCGACCAAAGATTGCAGCCGGCAAAGCGGCAGAACACAGCCGGGCGGCCGGCGCGAAGGCCCTCACCTTGCAGCGTGTAGAAAATTTCTTTTACGGCGTAGGACATGATCAGTGGGCGGACTTGTAGCGGTTCCAGCCATTGGCCCGCAATTCGCACGCCGGACAAGCGGCGCAGCCATAACCCCATTCGTGCCGCTTGGTGCGATCGCCGCGATAGCAGGAATGGGTTTCTTCCACGATCAGGTCGACGAGATCCTTGCCGCCGAGTTCTTCCGCCAGGGCCCAGGTCGCCGCCTTGTCGCGCCACATCAGCGGCGTGTGGATGACGAGACGCGCATCGAGGCCGAGATTGAGCGTCACTTGCAAACTCTTCAGCGTGTCGTCGCGGCAATCGGGATAGCCCGAATAATCGGTCTCACACATCCCGCCGACGAGATGTTTGACGCCCCGGCGATAGGCGAGCGCGCCGGCGGCGGCAAAGAAGAGAATATTGCGCCCCGGCACGAAGGTCGTCGGCAGACCGTTGCTCGCCAGCTTTATCTCGGTCTCGCTCGTCATCGCCGTCTCGCCGAGCGCCGGCACAATCGAAAGATCGAGGCGATGGTCGGGTCCGAGATTGGCAGCCCAGTTCGAAAATTGTTGCTTCAGCTTGGCGAGAAACCGCGGCCGGCAGTCAAGCTCGACGGCGTGGCGCTGGCGGTAGTCGAAGCCGATCGTTTCAACGACCGCGAAATTCGCCAGCGCCCAGGCGAGACAGGTCGCCGAATCCTGTCCACCGGAAAATAGCACCAATGCACTCTGCTCTTCGCTCACGCACACAATTCTCTCGAAATTCGGCCGGACATTGGGGGGATGCAGCGCCAAGTGCAATGGGCTAAAACTCGCTCACACAAAGCCCCGGGAGTTAACCCTTTGACGGCAATCGCGATCAGCGGCACGGGCCTCTACACGCCACCCTACTCGATCAGCAACGAAGAGCTTGTCGCCTCATTCAACGCCTACGTGAAGAGATATAACGCCAGCCACGCGACCGAGATCGCGGCCGGCAAGCGGCCGGCGCTTGCGGAGTCTTCGACCGAATTCGTCGTCAAGGCGTCAGGCATCAAGAGCCGGTTCGTCGTCGAAAAGGACCACATCCTCGATCCCGACGTGATGTGCCCGCGCATCCCCGAACGGGCGAACGATCAGCTCTCCATTCTCGCCGAAATGTCGGTGGCCGCGGCGAAGGACGCGCTGGCGCAGGCCGGGCGGAAAGCGTCGGACATCGACTGTGTGATCGTCGCCTGTTCGAACTTGCAGCGCGCCTATCCGGCGATCGCGATCGAGGTGCAGAACGCCCTCGGGTGCGGCGGCTTCGGCTTCGATATGAATGTTGCTTGTTCGTCGGCGACATTCGGCATGCAAGCGGCGGCCGACATGATCCGCGCAGGCAACGCGCACGCTGCACTCGTCGTCAACCCGGAGATCTGCTCCGGGCACTTGAACTTCCGCGACCGCGACAGCCATTTCATTTTCGGCGATGTGGCAACGGCGAGCGTGCTTGAACCTGCATCGTCCGCCCGCGGCAAACACGCGTGGGAGATCGTCAGCACCAAACTAAAGACGCAATTCTCCAACAACATCCGCAACAATTTCGGCTTCTTGAACCGCGCGGCGCCCGAGGGCGCAGGCAAGTCCGACAAACTCTTCGTGCAGGAGGGTCGCAAGGTCTTCAAGGAAGTCGTGCCAATGGTGGCCGAACTGATCCTTCAGCATCTGGCGGAAATGAAAATCGAGCCGTCCGGCATCAAACGCTTCTGGCTGCACCAGGCGAATTTGGGCATGAACGAATTCATCGCGCGGCGCGTTTTGGGCCGCGACCCCTCGCCCGCCGAAGCGCCGGTGATCTTGGATACCTATGCGAACACGAGCTCAGCCGGGTCGGTGATCGCATTCCACAAATACAATGACGACCTCGCCGCCGGCGACCTCGGCGTCATCTGTTCCTTCGGCGCGGGCTATAGCGCGGGTAGCGTGATCGTGAAAAAAATCGGCTAGAACCAAGATCGACCTCGGTCGCTACAGGGGTCAGGCAACTGCACGCGGATGTCGTCGCGCAACGCGACGCAGCAAACCTAAGAGGCGAATTGGACCATACCCGTGCGCGGCGCACGCGAACTACCTTGTCTGTCTGCCCACGTCGAAAGCCAATTTGCGGTATCTGAAACAATAACACCAAGACCGCTGTTTCATCGTATAATGATCGTTCCACGCTTGGCAGGTGCCGACCTGCGCTTGGGGCGAACCATGGCGAGCGCCGAAGTTGCGAAGGACAGTCGGGGCCCACGGCATATTCTAAGATGGGCCGGGCTCGCGGCGGCCGCAGGCCTCGGGCTCGTTGTTGTTGCCCGGTTGGGCGAGGCGATACGGCAACCGCCGAGCGGTCCGACCGTGGCGCGATACGGCATATCGCAGTCGCACTGCACTCAGTTCATTGCGCTCGCTAAAGCGAAATTCGGTTCTGATTGGAAGTACCGGCTCGATCCGCGTGACACGACATGCGCGGCACAAATCCAGCAGGAGTGGGAGCATCAATGGAATCCCCGTTTTCCTTCGGAACCGCTGCAGCAACCGACCGTGACGATCAGCGCACCGATTGCGCCAGCGGTTGATGCAGGCCCCTCACCCATCGACACACACCTTCTCAACCCGGAAACGTATTGCCTGAATGTCATCTCGCTGGCCCAGGCGCGTTACAAGACCGATTGGGCCCTTAGAGTCACGCCGGCTGAAGCAGCGAGTTGCGGCGTGCAGATTGAAAAGGCCGCAAGTCAGTGAAGAATCGGCCGGAGGTTGGCCGCCGAGCGATCCGGTCCCGATGACATCGTCTGTTCGCGACAATCCAAGCCGCCATCGGTTCGAGATCGACGTCGATGGCGTCATCGCGTTCAGCGTGTATCGGCACGAACCGGGTGTTGTCACATTCGTTCACACCGAGGTTCCGGACGCCCTTTCGGGGCGCGGAGTTGGCTCGAAGGTGGCTCAAGGCGCACTCGAAATCGTGCGTGCCCGTGGCGAAAAAGTGATCGCCGAGTGCCCTTTCATTGCCGGTTACATCAAAAAACATCTCGAATTCCAGGACCTGCTGGTCGGACGCGGATCGATCTGATCGGCAATCCATGCCGGTTGGCGGCGTTGCAATGAGAGCCGCGATATCCTACGGCGGTGTTGTCATGGGGAATCGGATCGCTTGGCGGCGTTGCCGGCGCCCCTCGGTCAGTTTGGGCATTCATGGCGGCAAAGCCGGTCTTCTTCGATCCGACGGGTAAACGGGCGCGGCGTGTCTCGTTCGTGGCCTGGTCGCTGGCGGTCTTGAGCACGCTCCTGTTCGTGGCTTTTGTCGCGAGCATGCTGGTCGTACCGGTATTGCCCGGGGTCGACTTTCGCCGTGTTCATACCGGGGCGATCAAGACGCCACCGAACGGCGTGCCCGTCGCGCCAGGCCTCTTGAGGCACGCGGCGGCGCTTGCCGCCGATGTCCGGGCGCGCCAGCACGGCATACCGCGTGCCATCCATCCCAAGATCATGCCTGTGACCCCGGCCACGCGTAGGCCGCATCCGGCGTTTCTTCCGCCGAACCGGACCAAACCGCTGACGATCGGCTTCTATGTCAATTGGGACGACAGCAGCTATGCCTCGCTGCGCCGTTCCCTGCCCTCGCTCGATTGGGTCGTGCCGGCTTGGCTCACCATGGGCGGCGCGGAAATGGCGCTAGCCATCGAAGTCGACCCCAAGGCGCTCGATCTCATCCATCGCGTTAAGCCGGACATGCCGATCCTGCCACTTCTGCAAAATTCGCAGAACGATGTCTGGGACGGTAAGGGCCTGGCCAAGCTGTTGTCGGACAAGGTCGTGCGCGCGAAACGCATCCAAGAAATCGCGGCCTTTGTCGAGCAATACAAACTGCAGGGCGTGACAATCGACTTTGAAGAAGTACCGTCGGCAGCGCAGCCGGACCTTCAGGCTTTTATCGGCGAGCTGCAGGCGCAATTCGCGCCGCATCGTTGGGTCGTTGCCATGGCCGTTCCCTTCGACGACGACAGCTGGAACTACGATATTTATGCAGCGCGCACCGATTATCTCATGCTGATGGCATATGATGAGCATTGGGCAGGTGGAAAGCCCGGCAGCATTGCCGCGCAAGCGTGGTTCGAAGAAAAGCTTGAGAAGCGGATGGCCAAGCTCGATCCCGAGCACACGATCATTGCTCTGGGCAACTACGGCTACGATTGGGTCAAGGGGCAAGAGGCCAGCGACCTGACATTCCAGGAAGCGGTCTTGGCCGCGCGCGACTCCGACGCCGAGATCGATTTCGACGACGATAGTTTGAACCCGCATTTCTCGTTCGTCGAAGACGACGGTAGTCAACACGAAATCTGGCTCTTGGATGCTGTCACCACGTTCAACGAGGTGCATGCCGCAGACCCCTATCGACCGGCCGGATACGCGTTGTGGCGATTGGGTTCGGAAGATCCAAGCGTCTGGAACGTGTTGGGCCGCACTTACAATTTGGCGGCGCCCGCAGGCTTGCGGACGCTTTCGATGGGTGAAGACATCGACTTCGAAGGCACGGGCGAAATTCTGCACATCGCCGCGGAACCGGCGCCCGGCGCCCGCACATTTCAACTCGATCAAGAGAGCGGCGACATCATCGAGGAGAAATTTACGGAGTTGCCGACTTCCTTCGTCATCCAGCGCCTAGGCGCCGTACCCGGCAAGGTTGCGCTGACATTCGACGACGGGCCGGATCCCGTTTGGACGCCACAGATTCTCGACATCCTGAAAGCGAAACACGTCAGCGCCAGTTTTTTCATTATCGGCGAGAATGCGCAAGCCAATCCCGATCTCGTGCAACGCGAAATCGAGGAGGGACACGATGTCGGCAACCACACATTCACACATCCAAATTTGGGCGAGAGCCCGAGCGGTCTCGTCGAACTGGAGCTGAACGCGACTCAGCGTTTGTTCGAAGCACTGACGGGCCGCTCGCTGCGCATGTTCCGGCCGCCCTACTTCGGCGATGCGGAGCCGACCACGCAGGACGAAGTCGTTCCCGTACAAATCGCGCAGAGCATGGGCTATGTCACGATCGGCCTGCGCGTCGATCCGGACGATTGGCAGCAACCGCCGGTCGATGAAATCGTGACGCGTACGTTGACGCAGCTCGCCAATCCAAACCCCGAAGAGCGCGGGCAAATAGTCTTGCTGCACGATGCGGGCGGCGATCGCTCCCACACTGTCGCCGCCCTTCCCGCATTGATCGACACCTTGCGGGCCAAAGGCTATTCGATCGTGCCGGTCTCCGCGCTGGCGGGGCTCACGCGCGATCAGGCGATGCCGCCGCTGCCGCCGGGCGCATTGGCGGTCGTCGCCGACCGGCCGATGTTCCTGATCTTGGGCCTCGGCGGCCATTTCTTGCATTGGCTTTTTCTTGCGACCATCACGCTTGGGTTCGCGCGGCTTGCGTTCTTGTGCGGATTGGCTCTGAAGAATTCGCGCGACGAAGCGCGCCGACAGGCGCCCGCTTTCGAGACGCCGCCACTCGTGTCGGTACTAATCCCGGCATTCAACGAGGCGAGCGTCATCGGCATCTCGGTCGACCGGATTCTAGCAAGCACGTATCCCAATCTCGAAGTGATCGTCGTCGACGACGGCTCAAGCGACGCCACGTCGGATATGGTGCAGCGGCGTTGTGGACACAATTCACGCGTCTCTCTGATCACCATTCCCAACAGCGGCAAGGCGACGGCGGTGAACACGGGCTTTGCCCGGTCACGCGGCGAGATCATCGTCGCGCTCGATGCCGACACGCAATTCCAGCCCGAGACGATTTCGCAGTTAACCCGTTGGTTCGCGAACCCGACGGTCGGTGCGGTGGCCGGCAACGCCAAGGTCGGCAATCGGATCAACACTATTACGCGCTGGCAAGCGCTCGAATACATCACGGCACAAAATCTCGAGCGGCGAGCGTTGGCGGCAGTCAACTGCGTGACCGTGGTGCCGGGCGCCGTCGGCGCATGGCGTCGCCGCGTGCTCGATCAGCAAGGCGGGTTTCCCGCCGACACATTAGCCGAGGATCAAGACCTTACGATCGCCGTTCAACGCGCGGGTTGGCGCGTGTTGTTCGATTCCGACGCTATCGCGTGGACGGAAGCGCCGGACACGCTGACCGGTCTTGCACGCCAGCGTTTTCGCTGGGCATACGGTACGTTGCAATGTTTGTGGAAGCACAGCTCGGCATTCATGCGCCCACGCTACGGCACGCTCGGCCTCATCGGGTTGCCGCAAGTGTGGCTCTTCCAAATCCTGTTTGCCGTCGTGTCGCCGCTCGTCGACTTGATGTTGGCATGGCAGATTGTCGGCACCTATATCGACTACCTTCAACACCGCGAACAATTCAGCCCCGACAATCTGATCGAGACCGGGTTTTACTACGGCCTGTTCATGCTGGTGGATCTTGGCGCCGCGCTCTTGGCGTTCGCCATGGAAAAAGGCGAAGACCGCAAGCTTCTCTGGTGGCTCACGCTGCAGCGCTTCGGCTACCGCCAGATCATGTATTACGTCGTCCTCAAGTCGCTAGCGACCGCGATTAGCGGACCATTCGTCGGCTGGGGCACGCTGGTGCGCAAGGCGACCGTCAAGACAAGTTGAGGGACGAACACAATGGCGACGCTAGAGCTTGGCCGAATTGCGGCGGCACCGGCGCTTGTCCGATCGGTTCCCCGAACCAGCGGGCGCTTTCGTCGGCCAACCGCCGTCACCGCCCGCTGCCCCAGCCCAATAGCCGCCGCGCATACTGGTCATCGCGCGCCTGCGCGTCTAAGACTCGCGGCACCCAAGAAAACGAAACCAAGGGAAACGTCATGGCGATCGACTTTGAGATTCCGGCCGAGGCAAAGGCCATCCGTGAAAAGGTACGTCAGTGGGTGCACGACGAATGCATCCCGGCGGAGAAAAAATTGATCGCCGGCGCCGACTACAAGCCCTTGCTCGGCGAGTTGCGCAAGAAGGCTCGCGCGCAGGGGCTCTGGTGCCCGTTCATCCCGAAGAAGCACGGCGGCATGGGGCTTGGTCCGCTCGCCAACGCGCTGGTTCAGATGGAGTTGGGCGAGAGCTATCTCGGCGCCCTGTCGATGAACACGCAAGGGCCCGATGACGCAACGATGCTGACATTGCTTGAGCACGGCACCGAATTTCAAAAGGAGAAATTCCTGAAGCCGCTGCTCAACGGCGAAAAGCGCATCTGCTATTCGATGACCGAGAAGGCGGCAGGCGCGGACGCGACGGGCATGCAGACGCGCGCCGAGAAATCCGGCAACGACAAATACATGTTGAACGGCGAGAAATGGTTTTCAAGCGCAGCGAGCGTCGCCGACATCGCGCTCGTCATGGCCAAGACCGATCCGGGCGCGCCGCGCCATCAGCAATTCTCGACCTTCCTCGTCGAGCTGCCCAATCCCGGCTATCGCATCAAGCGCAACATTCCGACCATGGCGCTCGAAGGGCCGCTGTCGCACATCCTCGGCGGCGGACACGCGGAGATCGAGATCAAGGATCTTGAAGTGCCGGCGGAGAACTTGCTCGGCGGCGAAGGCGGCGGCTTTAGCATGGGCCAACACCGCCTCGCCTACGGGCGGCTTCGTCACGGCATGCACAACGTGGCGATGGCGCAGCGCGCGCTCGACATGGCGGTCGGACACATCACCAAGCGCACGACGTTCGGCAAAAAGCTGGATGAGCGCCAGGCGGTGCAATTTATGCTCGCCGATTGCGCCAGCGAACTCTACATCGCGCGCCTGATGTTGCTGCACATCGCCTATAAGGCGGAGCGCGGCCTGGATTTGCGCCAAGAGAACGGCATCGCGAAGGTCTTTCTCGCGCACATGGTGCACAAGGTCGTCGACACGGCGATCCAATTGCACGGCGCACTCGGCTACAGCCGCGATACGCCGCTTGCCGCCTGGTACACGCACATCCGTTCGCAGCGCCTTGTCGACGGACCCGACGAAGTTCATCGCTGGACGACGGGCCGCAACGTGATCAAGGCCTTCAAGGCACACGGCACGACGGCCTCGGCCGCGGGCGGGGATTTGCTCTAAGGCGGAAGCTTAGGGGTGGTGCAGGGTCACATGCTGCTTTGCGGCAACATTTTCCCTTTGCAAGGAACCCTTGTGCGGGTACCGGGTGCTCGGTATCTCTAGAAATTGCACGACCGTAGAGTGAGGGGACGTAATGCCGATTTCGAATTATCTCGCGCCGGAGATTGTCGCGAGCTTTTTGACATTGACGTTCCTCGAGATCGTTCTGGCGGGCGACAACCTCGTTCTGATTGCAATCCTTGCCGGAAAACTTCCGGAGTCGCAGCGTCCGCTCGCCCGGCGGCTCGGCCTCATCGCCGCGGTCTTCACGCGACTCGCGCTGCTGTTCTCCCTGTTCTGGCTTGCGCATCTGCAAGCGCCGATCGCGATTGCGCTTCCGGGCGGAGCAAAATTCGCCGTTACGCCGCGCGAGATCGTCCTGGGCCTCGGCGGCTTATTCCTGATCTGGAAATCGCTATCGGAAATCTCCACCATCTTTACCGCGCGCGGCGTCCAAATTGGTCCGAGTTCGGTGCACGTTTGGCGAAATGCCTTTGTGCTTACGATCTTACAGATCGCCGTTTTCGATATCGCCTTCTCGCTCGACAGCGTCATCGCCGCGCTGGGCTTGGCACAGCGCGTCGAAGTCATGGCTGCCGCCATCGTCACCGCAGCCTTCCTTATGCTCTTTCTCGTGAACCCGATCTCGAATTTCATCGACCGGCACAAGGTCGTGAGGCTTATCGCGCTCAACTTTTTGACGCTCGTCGGCTCGCTCCTCATTGCCGAAGCGGCGGATCTGGATGTTCCAAGGCTCTATTTCTACGCGGCGCTCGGCGCCGCGATCGTCGCCCAACTTATCGTGCTCTGGCTTCTGTCATGGTCGCCACGCGCCCGGCACGCGGTGACCCTGCTACTCGTGATGTTGGGCGTCGCGGCCGTATTCGGCGTGACGCTCTACGTAAATCGGGATTCCGCGGCGGGCGAGCGCGCTTATGCGCTCCTGGTTTCGCTTCCGCAGGCCGCAGGCGACCTGGCGGAGGCAGCATTTAACTGGGTGCGGTCTTTGCTCTCCGCTTAGCGCAGAGACGCCGTTTGAACCGGAACGATACGCCGCCGCCTACCCGCCACACGTCGCCGTCGGCTCTCCGATGACATTGTGAAATGCCGCAATCCAATCGGCGACAAGGTCGTGCTGATAAAGATGCAGGAGCTGCGTTGCGGCATCTGCGCCCTGCTCTGCTAGTTTCTTGCAGACGCGAGCATGCATGCAATCTTCGAGCTTCGCCTTGGCGGGCGCTCCCCACGTTCCGGCCTCGAGTTGCGGCCAGAGATTCACCTCGACGTCCTCGCCGCCCAGCTTGCCGGCGATAAGCCGGTCGATCTTGCACTTTTTTGATCCTTGGTTGTGGCAGACGGGATCGTTGTTTCCGGTCAGATGATACTCCGCGAATACGTCGCGCCGCATTGCGAGTGAGACCGGATGATCGTTCGCACTCCAGTTCGTGCTGCAGAGCTGTTCGACCGTGACATCGCTGCGCGCCTTTCCGGGCGTAAGGCTCAAATCAGGATAGCTCGCGTTGGCGCTAAGCGCGGGCGCGGTTATCACCAGCAAGGCAATAACGGATTGCGAGATGTGCTTGATCATGGGCCCTCCAGCGGGTGGCCCGAAAATGGTAGCGCGATTCGCAAACCGTCCCGTACACGCTGTGATCGATACGACGCATACTAGAAGTTGACGCTCATCCTTCTTGTCGTTGTTTGCTGTGGAAGACTCACCGCAACCGAGCGCCCGTGGCGCTTTCACGTCACGCGCAGCGGGAACTCAGTGTTGCAAACTGCGGCTCAGCCACTCCATCGGGCGGTCGATCTGGAAAAAGAGCGTCGCGGTCTCGCCCGTCGCCGATTTCGCGTCCTGCTTGTCGTATGAATGACCGTCGTCCTGGACGAGGCTCTGTAGCGTTGGCTTGAGACGCAGGGCCGTCAGGACGTCGTATTCCTCGCTGATGGTAACGACGACGAACGCGGTCTTCGGTGTCTTGCCGTCGCCCGAGGCGAGGATCGAGGCCATAAGGCCACGCGCAACCGTTCGATGGAAGACCGCCTTCGCCGAGTCGCTCGCCAGTTCGAAACAGCGCCCGCTGACAATGTGCGCGGTGATGTCGATGAAGATAGTTTTCAGCACCTTGTCGGCTGCGGTGAGGGCCTTGGCGCAATCTTGCGCGTTGAATGCATTGAGCATCGCCGTGCGCGGCTCGTCGTAGTCGCCGCCTTCGGGTTGATAGTGCGCCGACTGCGCGTAGGCGTCGCGCAGCGCACGATAATCAAGCGTGACGTCGCCCGCCTTGACGCGCGCGACCATAGCCTCGTAGCCCTCAGCGGCGCGCGCCGGAGTTGACCCTAGGCTAACAACAATCAGAACGGCGACTGCAAACCGCATCATCCCAGCACCACCTTGCGGCTCCCTCCGTTGGGTGCGCCACCCAATGTCGCATGAAGTGGGCAGCTAGGTCAGCGGCCGAATATTCGCGACCTTGAACGTGCGCGTGACGCCATCGTGTTCGGTGATGGAGAGATATTCGCCAAGTTTGACGGTGTGGCGGTCCAGCTTGAAAAGGGGCTCGTCGTCGGTGGTGTCGGTGTCGTCGTAGTCGAAGATCCACGCCTTGCCGCGGTGAACGAGGCGGCCGCTCTGGTCGTCTTGGCCGGCGACGAACCGGCGCACGACGCAGGCGCCCTTCACGTCGCGCCAGCCAGCTTCGTCCAGGTGACCGCTCGCGTCGAGCGGTGCGACGAACTCGTAACCATGCTTCGGATCGCCGTTCGGGTAATCTTTGGAACGTGCCAGCTCCAACCATATCCGGAACAGTTTCATCTTGTTCTTCTCCGTGAATTCAATGGGCGAGGAGGACCGGCATGGTCGCATGTGCGAGAATGTGGCGTGTGACTCCGCCGAGCGCTATTTCGCGCAGGCGGCTATGCTCGTAACCGCCCATCACGAGCAGACCCGCGTCGGAACGCTGCGCCGCGTCGATCAATGTGACCGCAATGCCTTGCGATCCGGGATTGATGCCGTGCTCGATCGCCTGAAGGCCGTGCAAAGCCAGGTAGTCGCGCAGGCGGTCCATCTGCACTGTGTCGATCGGGCCGGTGGAGACATTCAAAATCTCGATCGCATCGGCCCGCTTCAGCAACGGAATGGCCGCCGAAATTGCGTGTGCGGCGGCGGCGCCGCCATCCCAACCGATCGCAACCTTGGCGCCGGCGATCTTTGCGACGCTTCGAGGAACGAGGAGGACGGGTCTGCGGCCGTTGATAATCGCGGATTCAATCGCGGCGCGCAGACCCATCTCCCGGGCCTCGGCCGGGCAGTCGAAGAGAACCAAGTCGGAGAGGCGGGCTTCCGCGGCGATAACATCATCGATCGCGCCTTCCCGCGTGTAGAAGCTGGCGCTGACGCCGGCGGCTTGCGCGGTCGTGTCCGCGGTAACGCCGGCGTCTTTTGCAGCATGATCGAAGGTGCTTCGGGCGGCGGCGCTTGCCACCTTTGCCGCTTCGCGCGAGGCGTCGATCACTTCCTGCACGACGCTTGCCGAGATGCCGTCGCCCAAATAGGGAATGACTTCGGCGGGATCGGGACGGATGAAGAGCGCCGCGACGTGGCTCGCGAATGTCTTGGCGAGTTCGAAGCCGTGCCTCAGCACAGTCGCATCGCGGCCGGTGCCGACGAGCGGGACCAAGATCTTGCGGTAGGCCATGTCGGCACTCCTTTTCGGCAAAAACCCTAGTGGGGCGAGCCTAGCCCTTCCTTGACGTGAATCAAGAAGCGCGGCGGCGGCAACCCATTGACCGACAACGCGGGAACGGCCGAGGCAGTTGCAATGTGCGGGTCATTGATCGCATAAACTTGCGCCACGCCTCAGCTTGCAAAGAGCCTCGAAATGGCCCGCCTTCAGAAATTGATTCAGCCCCGCGCCTGGCAGCGCATGCTGTCGGGACGGCGGCTCGACCTGCTCGACCCGTCGCCCTTCGACGTCGAGATCGAGGACATCGCGCACGGTCTCGCTCGCGTCGCACGCTGGAACGGGCAGACCCACGGCGATCACGCCTTCTCGGTGGCGCAACATTGTTTGGTGGTCGAGGACTTTGCCGGGCTGATGCGCGCGGGACTTTCCCAGCGCTGGCGGCTCGCCGCGCTGTTGCACGATGCGCCGGAATACGTGGTCGGCGATTTGATCTCGCCGTTCAAGGCGGCAGTCGGGCTCGACTACAAGGCGCTCGAGAACAAACTGCTTGCCGCGATCCACATGCGCTTCGGCGTGCCGGCGAAGCTCCCGGAGGAGATCACGGCGCTGATCAAACGGGCGGATCGCGCGGCGGCGCATTATGAAGCGGTACAGCTTGCCGGCTTCTCGACGGAGGAAGCGATGACTTATTTCGGCGTTCCGCGTGGCTTACCCACCGTGAAGCTGATGCCGATGCCGACAAAGGAAGCGCAGCGTCGCTATGTCGAGCGGTTCAAGGCGCTCGTCGCCGGCGCCGGGCTGGCGCCTTAGACCAATGTCCGCGATCTACGTTTGCCCAAAGAGTCAGGTACCGGATGCGGCGGAACGGTTAAGGCCGTCGCACCTTATCACGCTGCTCGACCCAAGCGACGAGATGCCGACGCCCGAGGGGATTGCCGCCCATCGCCATTTGCGGCTCGGCATGAACGATGTCGTGCACGCCCTGCCCGACCACACGCCGCCCGACGAACAGCACGTACGCGAGATCATTGCATTCGCCCAAACCTGGGATCGCAAGCGGCCCATGCTGGTCCATTGTTGGGCCGGCATCAGTCGCTCGACGGCGACGGCCTTCACGGTGCTCTGTATGCTGAACCCCCGCGGGCGAGAGACGCAGATCGCCGTCGCGCTGCGCAATGCCGCCGCGCATGCGCAACCCAACCTACGCATCGTCGCACTCGCCGACCATTTGCTCGATCGCGACGGTCGCATGGTTGAGGCCGTCGATCAGATGGGCCCGGCGCGCGCGACCTACGAAGGCGAATTGTTCGGACTGGGGCTCGAGCATTGAGGGCGGCGCGCGCGGTGTTGCGCAACTCTGCGCCCCGCGAAAACACCGTCATCATCGGCTTGAACGCCTGTGTGGTGACCGTGATCGGCGAGACACCGCACGTCCTCGCGGTCAAGCGCGATGGCGTTGAGGGGTTGCCGTTCGGCTCCTTTGCGCCACAGGAACATCGCACGCTGCAGATCGGTCTGCGCGAATTGGTTCGCGAACAAACGCAATTGAAGCTCGGCTATGTCGAGCAACTCTATACGTTCGGCGATCGCGGACGCCACGTGCTCGAGCCCGGCGAGGGGCCGCGGGTCGTCTCGGTCGGTTATCTGGCGCTGACGCGCGATACCGCGGAGGGCGCGTCGGCGGCCGGTCACTGGCGCAATTGGTACGACTTCTTCCCCTGGGAAGACTGGCGAAGCGCGAGGCCGACGATGATCGATGCGATGATCCGGCCGCGGCTTGAAGCTTGGGCGGCGGCGAGCACGGGCGAGCGCGAAATGCGATGGGATCGCGCCGCGCTGTGCTTCGCCTTTGACGGCATGCAGTGGGACGAAGAGAAAGTGCTGGAACGCTACGAGGTCATGTATGAAGCGGGACTTGTGCTCGAGGCGCGGCGCGACAAGCGCTCGCTCCCCGCCTCCGCGCCCCCGGCCAATGAGCAGGCGCGATTTGGCGACGCTATGCAGTTCGATCATCGCCGCATCCTGGCGACCGGCATGGGGCGCTTGCGCGGCAAGCTCAAGTATCGCCCCGTGGTGTTTGAAGTGATGGAGCCGACGTTCACTTTGCTCGAGCTGCAGCGCACGGTCGAAGCGGTCTCCGGCGTGCGGCTGCACAAACAGAATTTCCGACGGCTCGTGGAGTCGAGCGGGCTTGTCGAGCGCACCGGGCGCCAATCGACGAAGGCCGGCGGACGACCGGCGGAGCAATTTCGCTTCCGGCGCGAAGTCTTGCGCGAGCGTCCCGCGTCCGGCGTTAAGGTGCGCGCACGGGGATAGGTCCCTGCAAACGCAAACGAGCCCCGGACTGCAAGTCCAGGGCTCGTGAATTTGAACGATGCGGTCGATGGTTAAATCGACTGCTTCAATTCCTTGGCGGCGCGGAAGGCGACTTTCTTCGACGCCTTGATCTTGATCGCTTCGCCGGTCGCCGGGTTGCGGCCCATGCGTGCCTTGCGATTGCGCACCATGAAGACCCCGAGCGATGGAAGGCGAACCTTGTCGCCCTTCTTCATGTGCTTGCAGATCATGGTGACAAACGCGTCGGTATACTCGCCCGCTTGCTTTTTTGTCATATCGTGCTTTTCCGACAAGGCGGCGACAAGATGCTTCTGGGTGACGGTGGGCTTCTTCGGTCCTGCTGCTGCGGCCATATCTCTGTACCCCTGGCTAATCGATGAACGATGAACGATGAAACGAATTCTGCCGACTCGCCGCTGACCCTTCAAAATGCCTTGGTTTGCGGCGTTTTATCGTCGACGCGACTCGCTGACAGCGCCAGTGGTAACGCGTTCCGTTGAGAGCGGCCAGCATTTTTGACCGATTTATCTACAAAAAAAGCGACTCGTGTTTTGAAAGCAGCGGCGCCATATGGGCGAATCGCATGTCGGGAATTTCATGTTCGACCTTTCACCAACAGCGCGAGCGGTCCTCGATCGCGATTTCCGTCAATACGGCGGCGTGGTCGGAACCGGGCAGCACGAGCACTTTGCGGCTGGCAAAGGCGATGCCGTCCGTCGCCATGACGTGATCGATCGGCAGGCGTAGAGGCGCCGGAAGGATCGACGGCCAGGTTCCACCGGCACCAAGCGACACATGCAAATTCGCCTGTTCCGCAACGGTTTTCAGGATATGCCCCCACGGCACGGCGTTGAAGTCGCCGACAAGAAGCTTCGGCCCGGGCCAGCCTCTGAGCGCGGCCGCCAGGTCGTCGGCCTGCTTGCTCTGGGCCCAAGCGGGCATGTGCGGAAACGGCCGCGTCAAGTGCGTGGCGAAGATATTCAGCGCGCAGCCCGCCGCGCTCGTCTCGAACCAGGCGATCGGCGAGCGATCCGGCGGCCCGGTGAAATCAATGTGGGGCTCCTTGATCGGTAGCCGAGAGAAAACCAAGACGTCGCACCCTGGCGTCTGCCAGCATTCGAAACGCTGTGGATAACGCGCATCGAGCGGGCGCAGCCGTTCGCGAGCAGCCGCCGTAATCTCAAGCAACACGACGACGTCGGCGTCGACTGCTTGGATAGCGGCGGGAAGTCGATCAAGCGTGCCGTTGCGAACCCACACATTGAAGATGAGCACGCTGACGCGGGCGGCGCCCGCTGGTGGCGGTGTGGACGCCTGCGTCCACGGCCACGCGAGAGCGAATGCCAAAACCGCGGCAGCAGCACCGGCGGCTGCGAGCCATTTGCGGCGCAAGGCGAGCGCAATCAGGCCGGCGATCAGTGCGAGGAAGAAGGATGGTGTCAGGAACTGTGCCAGGAGATCGAGAGACCAGTGCACGTCGGTGAGCAAAGCACCCGCGCAAACCCCAAAGACGACGACAATCGGCAGGAGGAGAACGCAAAAAATGATGTTTCTCATTCGCTCTTCGCTAAGCGGCTGGATGGTGTGCCGGCGCTGAAGCCCACGCTAGAGCTTCGTCGTCAGCCGGTCGTGTGACCGATATCGCGCAAACCTGTGGCGTATGGGACTCTTGACTTTGCCTTATGCTCAAACTTAGCATTAAGCGCTCACGATGTTGGCGGCCCCCTTGGAGTCGCCGTTTTTGATACCATATATATGCTCACTATGAGCATAATGGAGATCGCCCGATGGCCGCGGCCCTAGCCAGTCAGGTGTTGGCGTATACGCCGGACGTCGCGAAAGCGACCGCGAGCCTTTACGTGAAGGTCGCCAAAATCATTCCGGAAATCGAGTGGCCGGTGTTCGCGCCACTGATCGTCGAAATCAACCGGTTGAAGAAGGAACGCGACGCCGTCATCCTGGCGCACAATTACCAAACACCCGAAATCTTCCACTGCGTCGCCGATTTCGTCGGCGACTCCCTTCAACTCGCGCGCGAGGCGGCGAAGGTCGACGCCAAAATCATCGTACAGGCCGGCGTCCATTTCATGGCGGAGACGTCGAAGATCCTTTCGCCCGACAAGATCGTGCTGATCCCGGACTTGCGCGCCGGCTGTTCGCTCGCCTCGTCGATCACCGGCGCGGACGTGCGCCTGCTGAAGGAAAAATATCCGAACCTGCCGGTCGTGACCTACGTGAATACGTCGGCCGACGTGAAGGCGGAGAGCGATGTGTGCTGCACTTCGTCAAATGCGGTGGCGGTCGTCGAGTCGATTGCGGCGGAGCGCGGCGTCGACACCGTGATCTTTATCCCCGACACCTTTCTCGCCAAGAACGTAGCCAAGCAAACAAAGATCAAGATTATCGCCTGGCACGGCAAGTGCGAAGTGCATGAACGCTTCTCGGTCGACGAGGTGCGCCGCTTCCGCGCCGATCACCCGGGCGCAATCGTTCTGGCGCACCCGGAATGCCCACCGGAGGTCGTCGCCGAGTGTGACTTCGCGGGCTCGACCTCGGCCATGATCGACTACGTGGCGAAGAAGCGCCCGCCGCGCGTCGTGATGCTGACCGAATGCTCGATGAACGACAACGTGGCGGCGGAGTATCCCGACGTCGAATTCCTGCGGCCCTGCAATCTTTGCCCTCACATGAAGCGCATTACGCTTCAAGGCATTCTGCGCTCGCTCCAGACGATGCAGTATGAAGTAAAAGTCGAGCCGTCGATCGCGATGCGAGCGCGCGCGGCGGTCGAGCGGATGCTGCAAGTCGGCAAGCCGACACCGGCGGTGCGCTGATCATGTCACACGGGGTCAACGATACTATCATTGATTCAGGCGGCGTTTTGATCGTCGGCGCGGGTCTTGCCGGTCTCTTTACGGCGCTGAAATTGAAACGTCCGGTGACAGTGCTTTCCGCCGCGCCGCTTGGTGCCGGCGCCTCGAGCGTATGGGCGCAAGGCGGCATCGCTGCGGCCCTCGGTGCCGATGACGCGCCCGAGCTTCACGTCGCAGACACGATCGCGGCCGGCGCAGGCATCGTCGACGAGAAGATCGCGCGGATCATCGCCGAGGATGCCGCCGCGCGGATCGAGGACCTGAACGCGCTCGGCGTGCCGTTCGATCGCGATGCGGGAGCATACGTTCTCGGCCGCGAGGCTGCGCATTCGCGCCACCGCATCGTGCGCGTCAGCGGCGATCGCGCGGGTGCCGAGATCATGGCGGCGCTAGTTGCCGCAGTCAGAGCGACGCCACGCATCCGCGTCATCGAAGGCTTGATCGCCTTCCAACTCGCGCTCGAAGGCGGCCGTGTTGTCGGCGTCTACGCGCATCCCCTCGCCGACCGCGCGGCGACCGTGTTCGTGCGCGCGCAGGCGACGATCTTTGCACTGGGCGGCGTCGGCGGTCTCTACGAAGTTACGACGAACCCATCGCAGGCACGCGGTCAAGGCGTCGGCATGGCGGCACGCGCGGGCGCCATGATTGGCGATCCCGAGTTCGTCCAGTTTCATCCGACCGCGATCAATATTGGGCGCGACCCCGCGCCGCTGGCCACAGAAGCGCTGCGCGGCGAAGGCGCGATTCTGGTCAACGACAAAGGCGAGCGCTTCATGCGCGCCGTGCATAAGGATGCAGAACTCGCGCCGCGCGACGTGGTGGCGCGCGGCATCTTTCGGGAAATCCAAGCGGGGCGCAAAACCTTTTTGGACGCGCGAAAGGCGGTGGGCACGAAATTCCCGCATGCCTTTCCTACCGTATTCGCATCGTGCATGAGCGCCGGGATCGATCCGCGCACGCAGCTCATTCCCGTGGCGCCGGCCGCGCATTATCACATGGGCGGGATCTCGGTTGACGAACATGCGCGCACGAGTCTGGCGGGCTTGTGGGCGACCGGGGAATGCGCCTCGACCGGTGCGCATGGCGCAAATCGTTTGGCTTCCAATTCGCTGCTTGAAGCTATTGTCTTCGGAGCACGGGCCGCCGACGACGTCTGCGGAGTGGCACTGAACGTGGGAACGCTGTCGCCCGTCGCGCCACATGGCGAACAGGCGCCGCTGTCGCTCAATGCACTCGCCACGCTACGCCATACGATGACGATGAATGTCGGCCTTGAGAGGTCGGCGGCGGGCTTGCGCGAAGCACTCGAAGCGATCGCGCGGCTCGAGCGCGCTGGCGGCAACGATGCCGATCTGCGAAACATGACCGCGACCGCAACTCTCATCGCGGCGGCAGCGCTTCAACGTGAAGAAAGTCGCGGCGGACATTTTCGCATCGACTTCCCGAAGGCCGATGAGGTGTGGCGCCATCGCACGTTCCTGACGCTCGACGACGCGCGCGACATTGCGAGCGGAGCCGCGTCGGGGCCGACGCGAGTTGCGTTATGATGGCGAAGACTCCGGCGATCCAGGTCGAACCGTTGCCCGCTCTGCTGATCGAGCCAATCGTGCGCGCGGCGCTGGCCGAGGACCTGGGCCGCGCCGGCGATATCACGAGCGACGCGCTGATTTCGGCAAGCGGGCGAGCACGCGGGCGCATCGTCGCGCGCGAAGCGGGACGCATAGCGGGGATCGGGGCGGTCGAAGCCACATATAAGATTCTCGATCCGCGTGTGCGTGTGCATATCCAAGCCGGCGATGGTTGCGATGTCGAGCCGGGCGATCTCATTGCGGAAGTTGTCGGTGAGACGCGTGCGATCCTCATCGGGGAGCGGGTGGCGCTGAATTTCCTTGGACAATTGTCTGGCGTCGCGACGGCGACGGCGAGGCTCGCCAAACTCTGTGAAGGCACCAAGGCCCGCGTAACGTGCACGCGCAAGACGGTGCCGGGCCTCCGGGCGCTGCAGAAATATGCCGTGCGCTGTGGTGGAGGCACCAATCATCGCTTCGGACTCGACGATGCGATCCTGATCAAGGACAACCACATTGCGTCGATCGGCGGCGTCGAGGCGGCGGTGCATCGGGCGCGTCAGCATGCCGGGCACATGGTCAAGATCGAGCTTGAGGTCGACAGTCTCAAGCAGCTTGAAGAAGCATTGTCGCTCAAGGTCGACACGATCCTGCTCGACAATATGAAGCCCGAGCAGCTGCGCGAGGCGGTGAGAATGACAGCAGGACGCGCGATGCTTGAGGCGTCCGGCAATGTGACGGAAAAGACGATCGCCGCGATCGCTGTAACCGGTGTCGATCTCATCTCGTCGGGTGCGATCACGCATTCGGCGAAGTGTCTCGACGTCGCGCTCGATCTCGCGCCGGCAAGCGACTCTCAATAGAGCGCCCCATGTATGCGTTCCAAATTTAGAAGAACGCCGGGCTTCGTCGTGCTAATCCGCCTAGAACCGCGACTCAACCTATGCTGACGGGGATGGAAATCACCCTTGCGGTCCTGTCCCTACTGGGGACTGCCGTTTTCGCGGCGTCGGGCGCGCTTATCGCGGCCGAGCAGCGCTTCGACTTGATCGGCGCAACTTTCTTAAGTGTCGCGGCCGGTTTGGGCGGGGGAACGTTGGTCGATATTCTCGTCGGTGCGCAGGTACGCTGGCTCACCGCGCCCGAACCGCTTTGGACAGCGCTCTTGTCCGGTATCGTGGTGTTCGAGGCCACCCGTTTCGGCGCGCCACCGCGCCAAACTCTTGTTTGGGCCGACGCCGCGGGACTTGCCCTGTTCACCGCGACGGGGATCCAACGTCTCACGCCCATCGATTTCGATCCAGCAGTCACCGTCTTTCTAACAACAATCGGAGCAGCGGGCGGGGGCATCGTGAGAGACGTGATGGCAAACCGCTCCCCGCTGGTGTTCTCAGGTGAGATCTATGTAACCGCCTCACTCCTTGGCGCGCTTGTCTATTATGTCCTGAATCTCATGGGCGGCGGCGATGTCTGGCCGCTCGCCGCCGCGCTCGTTCTCACATTCGCCGTGCGCGCCGCCGGAATCGTGTTTGCGATCCGTCTGCCGCCCGGCGGAATCGGACAGAGCTGACCGCCCTCAGACTCAAGAGCGCGCGGCAACGGCAACCGATGCGGCACGCGTCGACAGCCGTCATCTGCCGCTCGGCGTTGCATCCCAGGGAAAGCCGCCATAAACGTCGTCGGAATGCGGACCCGTGACCTTGTCGGTCTTGGCCTTTAGCGCGTCTTGACCGGTCGGCGGTTTGGGCTTCACCCAACCGCGGCGCGCGGCGGCTTCATCGATTGTGTAGCCCTGGTCGCCGGGCCCGAAGAGCGAGCCGGCATCCGGGTTGCCGAGGAGGCCGCGTTCGGGCAATGCGGCCAGGCCATTCATGACGACATCGCTGGGGCACAGACGTCCCGTCGCTTCGATGGTATCGGGGCGATTGGCACACCAATAACGGAATATCGCCTCGGCAGCGGAGCCACGCTCCGTCGTCATCTGCAACGGCACGCCAACGGGCCTGACAATGCGCGGACGAAAGCGCGGCATGATTGTAATCGAAATATCAGCGAGCGCACCGTCAAGCTTCGGCGGCGGCGGCGGCAACCGCACAAAAGCGAAGGGCACTTCGCGCGGCGGCTCTTGCTTTACGAAATCGATCGGCGGTGCGATCAGGTATCCGGCAAAGAGAGCAAGCAGGATGTGCAGAGCAATCGCGGCGGCCCAAGGCAGCGCGCGTCGGTTGACGAAATTCGGCATGCCGCCGGCCGATGCCGAGCGCGAAACCGCCCACATCCTCAAGTCACCTTTGCACAGCGCCCGCACGCAAACCGGCAAACGAACCGGCTCGGACGCCCCCTTGCTCAAGCTAAGGGGTGAGGTGGGGAACCTCAAGACCGTGGGTCTGCGCCTATTTTAGCCATGTGGCGCAAGCGGCGGTCGTCCAGCCGTTACCGGTGAGGGCCAACGCTCCCTTGGCCTGATCATACCGCGTGCAGGGGCCAAAGATATCTTCGCGCGGTGTGATAAGGTGCCCGGCATCGATGTAGCTCGCGATATCGGCCGCGGCGTTGGCGACGCCCGACGTGCGCGCCGCTTCGGCGATGCGCGACGGCGTCAAGACCACGTTGGGATTCTGGCGCGCCTGCTCGATCAGCTCGGAGATGAGATCGGCAAGCGACTGTTTGTTGTTGGAGGCCTTCTTGATCTCCGCGTTCCAGTTCAGCGCGAGCAGCGCGCCGCGCTGATAGGGCAATTGCTGCAGCGTGCGATCGCTCCAGAACCCTTCAACGATTTTCGCGTTCGGTGCCTCACGCGCCGGCGACTTCAAATAGCCGGCAATGAAGCGCGTATTGACTTCCTCGGCCAGGCTCTTTGCGTCGAGCTCGTGCGTGCGGTAGGCGTTCATCAGGCTGAAATAGTCGGTAAAGCCCTCGTTGAACCAGGCGAGCGCCGTCTCGGCACCCTCCATCTCCTGCCCCAACCGGTTCGGAATCCAGTAGTGCACCTGCTCGTGGTTCCACCACACTTTGAGCGAAGCGAGGCTTGCATTGGGTGTGGCGAAACCGAAGAAGCCATACGAGAACGCGGTGCCAAATACTGCCTGTCCGTGCGCCAGAGGTTCGGTGCCGGCGAGACTAACGAGGATCTGCGGCGGTCCAGGATCTTGGAATGCCTCGGCGGCGGCGGCCCGCGCCGCAGAGAACCTCGCAAGCAACGCTTGATCGCTCAACGCCCATTTGCCGCGCACCGCAAGGCGCACGACGCCATGCGCGTCCTTCGCCTCGCGCACGCGAAAGTCGCCGAGCGCTAAATTGGAATTCCACAAAGCATCACAGCGCGCGGCGCGGATCGATTGATTTGCGGTCGCCCCGAACGCGGTAGCCAATGCCCAATTCTTGGGGAAATTTTCGAAGGTGATTGCTATGTCGCAGAAGAGTGGCGGCACGGTCCGGATGTGCGGATCCAGGCCAAGGACACGGCCGGGCGCAATCTCAAACGACGGCAACATGGTTTGCAGCGCGCCGATAACCGTGTGCTCATTCACCGTTGGGCGAAACAAGCTCTTGGTGTCGCCGAAATTGGGCTCGCCGCTGTAGCCCTGAATGATTTCCCAGGCGAGCGTGATTTGCGCCGAAGGCACGTGGGTCAGGCGTCGCGTCTGGGGTTCGACGATCGGCGAGGCGAAGCTCGCGTTCTTGACCGTCAGCGACTTCAGGCCGCGCCAAAGCTCCTTCTCGCTCGCCCACTCGTTCGGCAGGTGGACAACGGTTTCGCCGCTCGCGCCACCCCGAAATGTGACGCTCATTGCGAGCGCAGGACGGTGCGCGACTTCCGCCCGGGAGATGACGAGTGTGAACGGGATTGTCTCGTCGGCACGCACCGGAAGCGAGGCGAACGCGCCGGCCATCGCGGCCAATATCACTGCGATCGCCTTGGCCCGCATCTTTCCCCCGCCTTTTCGCGAACGCCTGTCTAACACAAGAGGCGGCGTGAACGAACGCAGCCCCGTTCAAGTTTGCGGGAAAAGCCGCCCGCCGCTAAGACAAGACACCGTCATTTCACACAGGAACTCAACCCCATGACCATACAAACCCCGCCGGCGACGACGCGCCAGACAATCTTCATAACCGGCGCGGCATCCGGCATGGGTCGTGAGACGGCAAAGCTCTTTGCGGTGAAGGGCTGGCTCGTCGGCGCGACCGACGTCAACGATGCCGGCCTGAAAACGCTTGAGCAGGAACTCGGTCACGATAATTGCTGGATCCGAAAGCTCGATGTTACCAACAAGGGCGACTTCGATGCGGCGCTGAACGAATTCGCCAAGCGTGCGGGCGGGCGACTAGACCTCATGTTCAACAATGCGGGGATCGGGGAGTCCGGTTGGTTCGAGGACGTGCCCTACGACGCCGCGATGCGAGTGGTGCAGATCAATTTTGTCGGCGTCTTGAACGGGGTCTACGCGGCGTTGCCATTCCTCAAGAAGACCCCGAACTCGCTGTTGTTCACGACATCGTCGTCATCGGCGACCTACGGCATGCCGCGCATTGCGGTTTATGCCGCGACCAAACACGCGGTGAAAGGATTGACCGAGGCGCTGTCGGTCGAGTTCAAGCGGCATGGCGTCCGTGTCGCCGACGTCCTACCCGGCTTGATCGACACGGCCATCTTGCGCTCGACGCCCAACCGCTCGGGCGACGCGCCGAAGCCGAGCGAGGACGAGTTCTATGCGCGTGTGCCGAAGAAGGGCATGTTTCGGCTGATGCCCGCCGACAGCGTCGCCAAGTGCGTGTGGGAGGCCTATCACGGCACCAAGCTGCACTATTATGTCCCGGCTGAGGTTGCGTGGATCGACCGCATCAAAGGCTTTGCGCCGAATTTCATCCGCAACCGGATCATGAAACTGCTCCCGGGCCTCGATCCGAACGCGGCGCAGAAGTAGCGACACCCACTCACGCGCCCTGGCCCAGCACCTTCTTCGGCGGGAAGCGGCGGAAGGTCGAGAGGTGGCTGCGGATGCCGTATTGGAAGGCGTCGAGATAGGCGAGCTTGCGGGTCAGATAATTGTGCTGCTCTTTGGGGTCGAGATAGAGATTGTAGAGGCGCGCGTAGGCGAAGCGCTCGAGCACACCGGTGAAGCCGCCTGGCCCCGCCGCATCGGTCGCGTTGTCGCTCGTTGCGTTGAGCAGCATCTTGTATTCGCCGCACCGCAGGCCTGAGAACGTCTCGGCGAGCCAATAATAGTGAAACTTGCGGTTCGACAATCCGTCAGGCGCCAGCAGGAACGAGCTCTGATCGACCCCGTCGATGTAGCGGTCTTTGGGCATGCGCTCGCCTTCGCCCGCGAAGCCCAGCAACGTCGGCATGATGTCGTTGAAATCGAAGATTCCATCACTCTGGCGCTCGTCGATGACGCCTGGCCACATGATCAAGCCCGGCACGCGCACGCCGCCTTCCCAGGTCGAGCCCTTGGCGCAGCGAAACGGCGTGAAGGCAGAATCGGGCCAAGTCTCCATATGCGGTCCGTTGTCGGAGGAAACGAAGATGATCGTGTCTTCGAGCTGGCCGGTCTCGCGCAGCGTTTCGATGAGGCGGCCCATGATGGCATCGAGCTCGAGCATCGTGTCCTTGTAGGGATGTTTCGCCGGCGACTTACCCAGAAAATCTTCGTGCGGGTAGTTGTCGAAATGGGCGCCGCGCGTGCAGTGATAGAGTAACCACGGCTGATCGCCCGTCGCCTTTTCGCGAATGAAATTGGATGAGTATTGGCACCATTTCTCGTCGAGCAGCGAGAGCACGGGGATCGTCACCTCCTCGACGTTTTCGGTCTTGCCGCCCTTCTTCGCGTGCACGAAGCATTTGTTGAAGGCCATGTTCTTGACCCATTCGGTGCGCGCCTCCGAATAGACGATCTCAGGAAAGAAATGCGGATCGCGCCATTCGGTGTACATGTCGGAGACCGAGAGGAAGCCGTAGAAATCGTCGAAGCCGACGTTGTGGGGCTGCGAGGCCTCGTTCTCGCCGACGTGCCATTTGCCGACGGCTTGCGTCGCGTAACCGGCGGCGCCGAGCAGCTCCGGCAACGTCACCTCGCCTTGCAGTCCGCCGGGCTCGCCATACATCGGCGGGCGATGCAGTCCGTGACGATTGGGGACGCGGCCCGTGAGCAAAGTCGCGCGCGACGGCGAACACGACGGCTCGGAGTAACAGGAGGTCAGCTGCAAGCCGCGGCGCGCGACCTTGTCGAAGTTCGGCGTCGGCGCGCCGACGGCTACGCCGCCACCGTAACAACCGAAATCGCCCCACCCGACGTCGTCCATCAGGAAGATCAGGAAGTTGGGCTTGCGCTTGCGGCGTTTGAGATGATCGGCGAGTTTGGCCCGCGCAGTTTCGATCTGGGATTTGTGGTGGAAGGCCGGCTCTAGGTGGTCGGCTGTGCGAACGGTGGCGGCAGCAATCGGATCGAAGGACATGGGGCGCGCTCCTAATGATTGGCGCACCGTATGATCTAGAGGATGTTCTGACCAGACGCGGTCAAACCGCAGGCGCGACGTGGCGGCAACGCGTGAAGGGGCCGCAAGGGCAGCAAAAAAACGCTAACCGTCACGCTTTGACAATCCAACCCTGGCTTGGCCATTCCTCATAGGCTGCAATTTTTTGCGCGATGTCGCGGCCATAGAAGCGATCGGTGATGTGCAACGCAAGATCGATGCCAGCCGTCAGGCCGGTCGCGGTCGCGATGTTGCCGGCCTCGACCAGACGGACGCCGCGGATCAGCTTCACCTTTGGGAATTTCTTTTCAAACGCATCGTACGCAATACGGTTCGTGGTCGCCGATTTTCCATCGAGCAAACCTGCTTTGCCGAGGAGGAACGCGCCCGTGCAAACCGACGCGGTCAGTTCGGCCTTAGACGCCGTGCGGCGAATCCACTCGAGCTTGCGCGCGTCGTCGCCGCCTTGCGCGCCGACCATCAAGATACGCGGCGGCGGCGCATCTTCGAATGTATAGTCGGGTATGACACGCAGACCGCTGCGCGGGTTGGTACCCATAGCCAGGCGACTATCATCGCAGATGATCGGCTCGCGCGTCGCCGCAACCGAATACACGTCGAAGCCCGCGCAGCCAGCGTAGACGACACTGCTGAGCACCTCCCAGGGGCCGGCAAAATCGATGAGCGTCGCGCCTTCGCCTAGCAACACGGCAACCGGGATCCCCTGCTGCCCTGCCTGGGCTGGGGCGTGCGGCATACCCGGCGATGAAGTGGCCGCCATGACCTTTGGCGCCGCGAGGCCGCCGGCCAGCAACGCAACACTCGCAAGCCAACCGCGGCGTGTCCAGCGTTGGGGCGTCAAATTCGATTCCACCTTCATTGCAGACTCCTAGAAACCCTCAATGATCATAAGGACGCCACTAGATGTGCGTTATGACTAATACCCGACGTTTGCGGACTCGAGCGCCGTTCAGCGCTTCGCGAGGCGGCGGGTGGCTACTAGGGTGCCCACGTCGTCGCAGGATCTGAAGATGAGCGTCAAGACAATCGGCTTTGTCGGATACGAACAAGTGACTGCGCTTGATGTCATCGGTCCGCTCGAGGCATTTCAGTGCGCGAACGCGGCGCTCGACGACGACAAGCCTGCATATCGCACGATCATTCTCAGCGCGAACGGCAAACCCTTCACGTCTGAGACGGGCGTGACGATTGCCGCCGATCGCAGCTTTGAGAGCGCGCCGCCCTTCGACACGATCATCGTACCCGGTGGTGCAGGCTTGCGCGTCGCGAACATTGCCGACCCCGTCGCAGCATTCCTGCGATCGAGAAACGCTCGCACGCGGCGTATGGTGTCTGTGTGCACGGGAATCTATGCGTTCGGCGTTGCCGGTCTGCTCCACGGCAAGAACGCGACGACGCACTGGCGCTTCGCCGGAGATGTGAAACGGCGATTTCCAGACGTTCGGCTGGATGCGGATGCGTTGTTCTTGCGCGACGGCTCGTATTATTCGTCGGGCGGCATCACCGCGGGAATCGACTTGACCTTGTCGCTAATCGAAAGCGATTTGGGCGAGCGCGTCGCGCTGTCCGTGGCGCGCGAATTGATCGTTTATCTCAAACGGCCTGGCGGCCAGTTGCAGTTTTCCGAGCCGTTGCAGTTTCAGACGAGGGCCCTCGACCGCTTCGCCGACTTGGCACATTGGATCGTTCGCAATCTAAAGAGTGACATCACTGTTGAAGCGCTGGCCAACCGGGCCGGGGTCGGCGCGCGCCATTTTAGCCGGCGGTTCAAGGCGACCTTCGGCGTGACGCCCGCAGCATACGTCGAGCAACTGCGTCTCGACGAAGCCCGCCGCCGGTTGCTGGCCAAAACCTGCACCGTCGATAGCGCCGCGGCCTCGGTCGGCTATGCCAGCAGTGACGCCTTCCGGCGCGCCTTCGAACGTAAATTCGGCATCGCGCCGAGCCTGTTTCGCAAACGCTTCTCGGTGCGATAGCCGCGCCCTATTTCTCTTTCGTCCACAGCACGTCGCGGCCGTCGCGGCGGTCGGCGAAACCGGTGACGCGGCCATGCGCGTCACGCAGGATAATTTTGCGCGAGCGCGGTTGGCCGGGCGTGAAGAGCACATCGCTCGCTTCGATCGCGAGCATCACGGGATCGCGACCAGAACGCTGACCGATCAGCTTGTCCCCGTCGCGGCGCAGCGTGTAGGCGATCTCCGGATTGAGGCGATACGTGCCGATATATTCGTCAAGGCGCGCGGGCGGCAGCTCGATGGCGGCCGGATCGATGAGCATTACATGGACTTGCCCGGCGACAAGCTTCCAGCCCTCTCTCGTCCGCCGCCATGTTTCGAGCGAACGATATTCGGCCCTTAGGGCATGGCCGAAATAATTCTCGCTCTCGTGATCGTCGACATGCAGCACCGCGGTGTCGCCAAAGACATGAAGATCGACGACCTCGGCTTTGATCGAGCCCGAGATTCCAGCGGGCAGCGGTTTGATCTGCTCGAGCAATTCCGCCTTCGTGGTCACGTTGCCTTCTTCATCGATATAGACAACCTGAGGATCGAGATATTTGTCCCAAACCTTCGAGTTGCCGTAGGTGACCGCGTCCATCAGCTCCTGCGCCTGGCGGCGCAAAATCGCCCCATCGTCTTCGACGGCGAACGCAGGCACGATTGATCCAAGGATCGACGCAAGGAAGAAGACGTGGCGAATCATAGACTGCGACCTTTGATCTTGCGGCACTGCGTATTGCAGAACGGCGTGCCGGGCGTCTTGAACGCAATTGACATTGCAGGCGATGATCCCCTTCGGGATTAGACATGAAGCCGAAAAGGCAACCGTTTCTGCGCGAAGTCCGACCCGGGCGAGAGGCATTGCCTGCGGGTGTCGCCATGCCGCGCCACCGGCACATCGAGGCCTATGCGCTTGTCGTCATCGCGGGCACGCTCGAACAAGTGAGCTATGCGGGGCGCGTGCGGCTATGCACCGGCGAGATGTTGGTACAGCCGACGCTCGACTGCCATTCGAACTTCACCAGCGGTGCGCAGGTCTTGCGCCTCGCCTGGCCGGTCGTCGACACCTTGGGCGGTGTCTATCGGCTCGACGATCTCGACGCAATCGTGCGCACAGCCGAGCGCGATACCGACGAGGCGAGCTTATTCGCGCAAGCGACGGCCGTGCGACAGATGCAGCGCGGTGACACGAACGCCTTTGACTGGCCCGATCAGCTCGCGCGCGATCTCGCCGGCGGCCGCGTACACCGCTTGCGCAGCTGGGCGAGCGTCAACGGCCTTGAACCTGAATCGGTGTCGCGCGGATTTGCGCGCGCCTATGGCGTCGGACCGGCGCAGTTCGCGCGTGAACTCAAGGCGCGTGCGGCGTGGCTGCAAATCGCGCGAACGCGTGCGCCGCTCGCGGCGATCGCTGCCGATACCGGATTTGCCGATCAGGCGCATATGACGCGCAGCGTGAAAACACTCACCGGCGCGCCGCCGGGTGCATGGCGTGCAAGTCGGTGAGCGACGTGCGAACCGTAATCGCGAGGCTCACGCGAATCTATCGCCCTGCGCGAGCGCTCAGCGAGCCGTTGCAGCTTATTCTCTGGGAAAATATTGGCTATCTGATCGACGACGAGCGCCGGGCGACACTCTTTGCTGAGTTCAAAGAGCGAGTGGGCTTGACGGGTAGCGATATCGCGCGCGCACCGCGCAGCGTGCTGCTTGATATTGCCAAGCGCGGCGGAATGAATGCCGCGACACGCGTCGAACGCTGGCGGGCGATTGGCGAGGTTGCAACGGCGGCAGGCGACGATCTTCGCGCCGCGCTAAGGGCCCTACCGCTGCGCAAAGCGCGCGCGCTCATCAAGAAATTTCCGGCGATCGGCGATCCGGGCGCGGACAAGGTACTGTTGTTGTCGGGAATCGATTCACGGCCGGCGCTCGAATCGAACGGGTTACGCGTCATGCTGCGTCTCGGGATTTGCCCAGAACAACGCTCCTACGCGGCGAACTATCACGCCGCTGTCGCGGTCTTGAAGGCCGCCGGCAAGCCCACCCGAAAATGGTACATGAGCGCTTATTCGGCTTTGCGCGCGCACGGCCAGGCCGTGTGCAAGCGCTCGTCGCCGCTGTGCGTCGCCTGCCCGCTCGACGCGATTTGCGCCCATGTCCGACTCAGCGGTGCGTATTGAGGGAAAAAAGGCCGGAGCGCGCGCTCCGGCCTTTCTCGTGACGAGCAACTGTCGGCGCTAGCCGCGGCGCGAATGGGGCGCGCGATAAAAAATGTGAGTGCCGATCGTGGCGACTTTGATCATGCTCGAAGCCCAACTCGGGCTCACGTAGTTCGCATGATAGTAGGTCGCGTTGCCGACGACCGAATTCACCCGGCCGCCGGTGCGCATCGTGTTCGACGCGATGCGCAGCGCCCGGCTCCAAGCGCCGCGATCGTGGATCTTGTCGGACACGCCGTCGCAAGCGAAGGAAAACTGACAGCCGAGACCGCGATTATGGGCGCCTTCATAAACGACACCGCAAATGGTCTTGGGGCGATCACGCTCGCGCGTACGCGCCAAGACGACTTCAGCCACGGCTTTCTGGCCAAGCTGGCTTTCACCGCGCGCTTCGAAATAGATCGCGGTCGCAAGGCAATCCTTCTCCTTCACATAGGCCGCGTAGGAAGGCGTATTCACGACCGAGCGCAGACGGCTCAAAGTGCCGCTCAGATGGCGTTCGCCGTAACCCGTCAGCAGCTGATCGCCGATGCCGGCGCCGCCGCGTAAGCTCAAAACAAGTCCGTCCGCCTGCGCAGGGGTCGACGGGGCTACCGCCAGGACCGCGCACGCGTAAATGATTGCGCCAGCGACCGCCGCCTTGAAGATGCGGTCATTACGCTGAGCCAAAACCAACAAACCAAACGTCTTCGCCATGTAACCTCCATGGTTAAGAGCGCCCCACTCCCCGTGAGCACCTTCAGTCTTTTTCGTTCTTGCAGGCCCCGGGCCAGAGTACGGCCAGGGCCAGTTTTCAGCCCTGGCCACTTTGGGACGGGGCGTCTTCACCACGCGGACCGAAGTCAGTCCGCCAGGGCCATTCGTTAACTTCGGGAAACTCAGAGCCAGAACGCGGCGCTGTTACTAAGGCAACCTGCAACTTCTACGCGAAGTCCCTCCAGCAACGAGGGCGGCACGGGTACCGGGTGTCTCGCTGCGGCGCAACATACCCGTGGTTGCACTGTAAATAGGATTCACGTCTCAGGGCGGGACAAAAGAATGAGGCCCTGACAATTCCTCCAGGACTCGGCAGGATTTTCCATGCCCTAAGCGCTTCATTAATTTAATAAAGACTCAGTATTAGATTTTTTCTTTTCTTCCTATCATCATCTAATACTTGATCTATCCAGAAAACAAAAGAACAACGCGCAGGGGTGCCTCAAAGCACCTGGACTGCTCATGAATAAGATTTAATGCCGATGTAAGGGAGAAATTTGCCGGGAACCGAACTGGGGGTAAACGCCCAGAGCCCAGATTTGGCACCTGAGAGTGCGCTTTGGCCGCAGATTGGCGGCGAAACTGGCTGATTTCTGCGATATTCTGCGTCTTCGGAGGCCTTCGACTGGGCGAAACCGCGGATGGCGTGGTGAGTCAGCACGTCGGCTTGAGGCCGCCTCCGTGGCGGCAAACCCGGCCGCCGGCGCTGCGAGGGAAGTGGGGGGGGGCACAGCCCCCCTTAGTGCCAGTAGCGCTCCATTAGTTGGCGCGACCAAGCGGGTTCGCAGACGGGGCCGCGCGGGTCGAAGCGATCGCTTCGTCGCGCGCGCTCATCACGCGCCCGATCGGCATCATTCCAATGGTGGTCACCCAATTCGGCTTATGGCCCCAGAGACCACCGCAAACGATAGACGGCAGTCGCGAAAACGCCCGGCACCTGGCGGTGGTGTCGGGCGTTCGATCGGGACCGTCCGAAGGGAAGCGGAAGTCGCCGATTAGCGGTGGTGGTGATGTCCTTCGCCACCCCAGTCATGATGATGGTCATGATCGCCCATCCGGCCTTCATGCCAATGGTCGTGGAAGAAAAATTCATGATGCCCGTGATTGTGGCGGTGGCGGAACCGGCCATCGAACCAAAAGCCGTCGATGAAGACCGGACCGTCGAAGTAACCGTCGTCGTAATATTTGGCGTCGCAGCGGTAGGGATCGAAATACCGGCTGTAACGATCGCAATTCGGGTCATAGCCCGGAGCGTAGCCATAGCCTGAGCCGTAGTACGGTCCGGGGATTCCGATTCCGATGCTGACGCGGGCCTGCGCGGGCTCGACCGCGACGAAGCTGCTGCCGGCCAGCACCAGCACACCCATCACGCCTGTGATCCAGTTGCTCATCCGATGCTCCTTTTGCGTATTCCAAAGCAAATTGAGCCAAAGCAACTGAACCGGGGATGAACAAAATTCATCAGGAAGCGACGCATTGCGTAACCCCGATCACATTGCATGGGACGACCCGCGGCGGTCCAAAAGTCGACGATGTCCCCGGCCGGCGTAACAGCGCAAAGCGAGCTTTACGAAGAGAGGCGCAGCGAGCGTGAAACTGCTCTAAGATCGCGCCAACCTACGGGGGGCCGGGACAATGCGTTGGGTGAGGCGGTTCATTTTTCTTCTTATCGTGGTTGGCGGCGTCGCGGTCGGCGCGACTCTGTGGATGGGCCTCGAGTTCGGGGCGCAGCCGACCCAGATGCTCACGCCGGCGAGCGACGTCAAGTTCGTCGACGCGAACGGCATTCATTTTGGTTACGTCGAAGAAGGCACGGGGCCGCTCGTTTTGTTGCTTCACGGCTATCCGGAAACGGCGCGCTCCTGGGCTACCGTTCAATACAGACTCGCGGCCGCCGGCTATCGCGTCGTCGCGCCTTACATGCGTGGCTATCCGCCGAGCAGCTTCGCCGCGGACGGAAATTACTCGGTTGCGGCCCTCGGCCAAGATGTCGTCGCGCTGATCGATGCTCTCGGCGAGAAGCAAGCAATCGTCGTCGGTCATGATTGGGGCGCGACCGCGGTCTATTCCGCCGCGACCGAGCACCCGGAGAAAATCGTTGCGCTGGTCACCCTTGCCATTCCCCATGCGCGCGCCTTTGCCGGCGACCCGACGCTCTTCCTCGATGCACCGCATTTCATCTACTACCAGGCGCCGTGGGCGGAGCGTCTCGTATGGAGCCACAACTTCGCGCATATCGAGTCGATCTATCGCCAATGGGCAGCGCCGACCTACGTGGTGCCGGCCGACGTCATCGCCGACATCAAGACGACATTGCGCGCGCCGGGCGCAGTCGAGGGCGCCCTCTCTTATTACTGGGCGCTCTTCAAGCCGGGCGGGCTCGATCCCAAAGCCGGCGAGCGTACGATCAACGTGCCGGCGCTTGTCATCGCCGGTGGCGCGGACGGCGCGGTCAATGCCGCGCGCTTCGCCAAAGCAAGACCCGCCTTCACGGCACGTTATGAGTACGTCGAAATCCCCGGCGCCGGCCACTTCCCGCAACTCGAAGCGGGCGACAAGGTTGCGGACGCGATCGTCGCGTTCCTGGGTCCACAGAAGTAGGACGAAGTTCTTTTCAGGACAGGTTTTGAATGACCAATCGGTTCGTCTGCCGCGTGATCATTGCGGCCGTCATTCTTGGCGGATCGGGCTCGTATGCCATTGGCGTTCCATTGCCGCCGGGGGCCGGGCAGCTGCAGAGTTTACCTGACGCGATGACCGGAGCTTGGGGCTGGTCTGGAAAGTCTTGCGCAAACGCGAACGATGATGGGCGCGTTCGCGTAAGACCAAGGTCGGTCGAGTTTTTTGCTTCCGCCTACCGCCTAATCGGCATTGTCATAGGATCCGGCGGCGCGGTTCGTGCCACCGCGACCGTCAGCGAGGAAGGCGAATCCGCCTCCTCGCCAGGGACAATCCACCTGACGCTCGTCAAGACAAACCACCTCAGAATCCACACCAGCTCTGGGTTGGCCCACATCTATGTCCGTTGCACCACGCCTCACTGAACGCGGGTATCACCACACCTGCACGCGCTTATCGGGCGCGACGTAAAGGCGATCTCTCGGCTCTATAGGGAAGGCCGCGTACCACGCGTTCAGGTTGCGCACCGTCAGCGCGCGATATTGCGCCGGTGCGTGGCCGTCGCCGATCAACCGCTGGCGCAAGGCCTCGGGGCGTAGATAGCCGCACCAGCTTTGCGCGTACGAAAGGAAAAATTGCTGGTCGCCGTTGAGTCCGTCGACAGTCGGCGCTGCCTTGCCGCCGAGGGAGGCGCGAAACGCATCGTAGGAAGCGGTGAGGCCTGCAAGGTCGGCGATGTTTTCGCTCAAGGTCTGCTTGCCGTTCACACCGAGATCGGGGAAGGGCTTGTAGGCGTCGAATTGCAACGCGAGTGCCGCGCCCGCCTCCTGAAATTGTTTGAGATCGGCATCGGTCCACCAGTTGCGCAAGCGTCCGGTCGAATCGAACTGCGCTCCCTGGTCATCAAAACTATGGCTGATCTCGTGGCCGATGGTGGCGCCGATCCCGCCGTAGTTGATCGCGGCCGGCGCCTTGGGATCAAAATACGGCGCCTGCAGGATCGCCGCCGGAAAATTGAGCGAATTGTGCAGCGGTAGGTTCACGGCGTTGACCGTCTGCGGCGTCATCACCCATTCGCCGCGGTCGACCGGCCGGCCGAGCCTCGCGCGGCGGTAGCGATATTCGAATTCTTCCGCGCGCTGAAGATTGCCGAAGGCATCGCCGCGCACGACGGCAAGGCCGGAATAATCGCGCCATTTGTCGGGATAAGCGATGCCCACTTTCAGTGACGCCAATTTGCGCTTGGCCTCGGCCTTGGTACTTGACGCCATCCAAGCGAGCGCATCGATGCGCTTGTTGTAGGCGGCGATCATGTTGGCGACCATCACCTCAAGCTGCGCCTTGGCTTCCGGCGGGAAATATTTTTCTACATAAAGCTTGCCGACAACTTCGCCGAGCGCCGCGTTGGTCGCATCGACGGCGCGCTTCCAGCGCGCGCGGATTTGAGGCGTGCCCTCAAGCGCGGTGCCGTAAAAGGCGAAATGTTCGGCGGCAAACGCCTTGGGCAAACAATCGCCGAAGTGATCGATGAGGCGGAACGCGAGATAGTCTTTCCAATCGGCGATCGGCTCGCTTGCCACCAAGCGGGAAATGCCGGTGATTGCAGTTGGCTGCCAGACAATAAAGCGCGACTGCGTCTCGAGACCGGCGGCAGCGAAATACGCGCTCCAGTCGAGGCCCGGCGCCTTCGTCGAAAAGTCGGCGCGCGCCCAAGGGTTGTTGCCCTTCTGCACATCGTTGCTGTCGGCACGGCTCGCGTGCGTCGCAGCGATTTTGGTCTCAAGCGCCATGATGCGGCCAGCCTTGGCGTCGGCGTCGGCGATGCCCGCAAGCTTCAGCATCGCGACAATGTGCGCGATGTACTGCACGCGTGTTTTCTTCATCGCCTCGTTGGCGGAGAGATAATACTCGCGGTCAGGCATGCCGAGCCCGCCCTGAAGCAGGTACGGCACATATTTCGCCGGATCGTCAGGCGCTGGCGAGGTCCACAAACCGAAGATGTTGTCGGTATAAAGATCGGTTGCATCCATCACGTCGACGTCTGCGCGCAAACCTTCGCCGAGATAACCGGCAAGCGCGGTACGGTCTGGGAGTGCCGCGATCTTGGCAAGCAACGGCTTGAGCGGCGCCATGCCCCTCGCTTCGATGCCCGCCTCGTCTAGAAAGCTTGCGTAATAGTCGCCGATCCTTGCCGCGTCGGAGCCGGCCTTCGCATCGCGTGCTGCCTTTTGAATGAGGTCCGCGACACGTCGGTTGACTTCCTCAACCATGATCGGACCGACGCCATAGCTCGAGCGGTCGGCCGGAATGGGGTGAGCCTTCACCCAGGCGCCATTGGCATATTGCCAAAAATCAGTGCCGGGTGGGGTCGTCGTATCCATTGCGGCGCGGTCAATTCCCGTGGCGGCGGCCCAGGCCGAAGTGGCTGCGAAACAGAACACGTAAACCGTGACGAGGAGGCGGCTCATAAGGCTGACCTGTGGTTGCTTTTTCCGCTCTCGCAGACAAGCAATGGCGCTGTCAAACAAAATGGCTGTGATGTGCGTCAAAGCCCAGCGCCATAACACCTTCCAAGGGCGGCGGCGCTTGGGCTAAGGTTTTGCTCCACTTTGAGACGGGCGACGTATGATCAAGCGCTTCCTTCTTGCAACTTCATTTTGCATTGCAGCGACGATGGTCGCCCTCGCGCCTGGCCTCGGGGACGCGAAGAACGCGCCGCGACCGCCCGCGCCACCACCGCCGACGCCACCCGCGGTGGCGCCGACAGCCCCCGTCGCCAACACGATCCAACTTGTCTGGCTGGTCTATATGAGCGGCATCAGACTCGGCGCTGTCGGTTTGAAGACGACCTTTGAGCCGGGCGCCTATGCGTCTGTCTCGAGTCTGAAGACCGGCGGCCTCATCAATGTGTTTTACGAGGCGCGCATCAACGCAAACGCGGCCGGCAGCGTCACCGGCACGACTCTGCGCCCACGCAATTACGCCGCCGACGCCGATACGCGAAGGAAGCAGAAGACCGAGCTCGCTTACAGCGCCGCCGGCATCACGCTCTTCGCCGACCCACCGTACAACACCGAGCGCTTTCCGGTCAGCGACGAGCAGAAGCGCGACACGCTCGATCCGGTAAGCGCCATGAGCTTTGCGATCTCCGGCATTTCCGTGACGCCAGAGCGCCCGTGCGGAGACACGCTCCACGTCTTCGACGGCGCACGACGTTACGACGTCGAGTTCAAGTTCATCCAGAACGACAATTTATCCTCCGGGTCGGACGGCTACTCAGGCCCCACGATCAAATGCGAGGTCATTTACAAACAGATCGCTGGCTTCAAGCCGAGCGTGAAACAGGGCGACAAGACCTACCCGATCTATGTCTGGGGCGCCGTCTTCCAGACGCAGGCCGCAGGACCGCTGCGCCGCTTCGTCGTGCCGGTCAAAATCATGACCGAAACCTCGTTCGGCTCCGCAGTGGCGACGGCCCACAAGATCACGGTCGACGGCGAAGCTCGCACAAACTGACTTGCGGGACGTCGCGTCGCTCCACCACACCTTCACGTGAAAGGCGTAGCGCCGCACGGGAACTCCTGACACACTTGAATCAGATGGCTCTTGTCAGTTCTGCGTCTTCAGCGTCCGCTTCGCCGGCGCCTCATCTTCGCTTGGCGACGATTGTGGCGCTGGGGCAATACGCATTTCCGCTAGCGATCGCCTATCTACCACTCAACCTCTATCTCGCGCGCTTCTATGGCGGCGATTTGAAAATCGACCTGGCGGTCGTCGGCCTGGTCTTGATGATCGCGCGCTTTGCCGACTTCATCGTCGATCCGTTGATCGGCGCCTTCGCCGACCGCTACGGGCGGGGCTATGGACGGCGGCGGGTGTGGACGGCGATCGCAGTGCCGATCACCATGCTGGGCGTCTATCTTACCTTCATTCCGCCTGCGGACGCGGGGCCGCTTTATCTCTTGCTCGCGGTCGTGCTCGTCTATCTCGGGTGGACCATGGCGACAATTGCCTACGGCGCCTGGGGTGCGGAGGCGTCGGCCGATTATCAGGAGCGCACGCGCATCACCGGCGTGCGCGAGATGTTCGGCTTCATCGGCATTCTGGTCGCGAGCCTTGCACCGCTTTATTCGGGCGGCGGCCCGGGTTCGGCGAACGGCTTTGCGCCGCTAATGTCGACACTTGGCTGGATCGTACTGATTCTCTTGCCGCCGTCGGCGGCTCTAATGGTGTGGTTGGTTCCGGAACCGGAGACCGTTACTTCGGGTCTCGTGTCGTGGCGGCGCGGCTTGCAAGTCGCGGCAAGCAACGGACCGTTCATGCGCTTGCTCGCCACCAATTTTGTCGGACGCATCGGCACCGCCGCCAACCTCGTGGCCGTGGTTTGGTTTTTCGAGAAGGGTTTGGACCTAGGCGTCAAAGCGGGCATTCCGCTTGTCGTCTATCTCGTCACCGCGGTTGCGGGAGCACCTCTGTGGATCTGGGCAGGCCATAAAATTGCCAAGCACAATGCGCTGATCATTGCCTCACTCGGCGGCATCGCCGTGTTTAGCGTTCTATTTTTTATTCCGCCGGGGCAGCTAGGATTGACCACGGCGATTATGGCGGTCGCGGGCATCGCGGGCTCAGCGGCGGCAGTGCTCGGCGCTTCCATCGCGGCCGATGTGATCGACCTCGATGCCCTGCGTTCGCGAGAGGCGCGAGCCGGCCTGTTGCTCGCGTTCTGGGGTATGGCGCAGAAGGGTGCGGATGCGCTCGGCCTCGGCATGTTCATCCTCGCAGCCTTCTCGTTCAAAGCGAACGGCGCCAACGACGCGCACGCGATCCTGGGGCTCAAGATCGTCTATATCGCGATGCCGATCGTATTCTGGCTACTCTCGGCGATCTTTATCTGGCGCTTTCCGATCACGCCCGAGCGGCAAGCCCGCATCCGGGCTGTGCTCGAGCGGCGCGCCAAACGCGAAGCGACAAAGAGCGCATAAGGCGGCCGACACTTCACGGGCCTTTTGCCTGCGCGCCCTGCGGCACCTGCCTCGTCGGCTCGTTCTAACTGCGTGATCGCGACGCTAATGACGTCGGGGCGGTGCCCGGGATGGATTCGGGCACCGCGCTAGGCAAGACGCGCACAACGTGACGCGCCGAGACTTGCCGCTAAGTCTAGACTTGCTGATAGATCGCCGAGACGACAGAGCCGGGAACGAACAGTCCGTCTTTGCCAGCTTCCGCAACCTGCTTTTGGAACGACGTGTCATGTTGGATCTTGGTGCGTGCCGCATCCCACGCAGCCAGCGTGTCATATTGACTGGACAGCACGAAGTGCCCCATCGGGCCGCCGAGCTGGTTGAGCACGCGGACATCCACATCGGTCAATTTCTTCACGTGCCGGACGACTTGTTGAAAATACTCCGCCGCTTCGAAATTCTTGCCCGGCGCAACCGTGAACGATATTGTTGCGATGATCATCGCTGACATCTCCTGACGTTGAGTTGTTGACGAGGAGCGCGAACACTTTCGCGCTTTGATACCGAGTCTGGGGCGAGTGAGCTCACGAGAGGCCGAACGCGCTCACCGGAGACTGCAGGTACCCTGCGCCTATTGCCGGCGCGACACAATGAGATTAGCGAACCTTCCCCCGCGCCGCATTTCGCGGGTGGCCAATCAGCGGTTGAACGCTCGCGGAACCGAAACGAGACGTCGGCGGCACCGCTCGCTCAGCGGCGATAGTAACTGTTCCAAGACTCGAGGCGACGGTAAACGGCGAAGAGCGCCACGAGCCCAAAGGCGCCGACGACGATCAGTCCCATGTTCCAGGTTTCTTCGCCATTGCACGGCGATTGCGGCCAAACTGATGCGGCAAGCGCACCCGTCCAGGCGCACGTCTTGGCACCCAACGTGTAGATCCAATGATAGGACATCGGCGGCGCTCCGTTCGCTAACGCTGGTGCGCGCTGCAAGCGCGGTGCCAGTTTGCGGCGGCTCGGTACCTCCCAGCACAGTCTGAGCAAGCGGGTCACGGCGACGGCGACACTTTTTCGCGAGAATGCCAGTCTTTCGCGGCGTGCAACTGGCGGTTCGTTGCGTACGTGCGAGAGTGTTGCGCTCGTCACAGCGATCGCTCATTGACGCGCAAGCTTGTGGTGCTCACGTCAGACTCAAAGGCAAGAAACCGTGTCAAGCGACGCCTCCAGAGTCAGAATGTTTCGCCACCGGGCGCAGGAGATCCGCAAGATCGCCAAGGATATCGCCGAGGTGAGCTGCCGCGCCTCGCTCGTTCAAATGGCCGAATATTACGAACGCCTGGCAGGGGCCTTGGAGGCCAAGCGCAAAGGCGAACCGACTCCGCCCAAGCGGCACTGACGGGGTGAAACCCTCAACCTGAGCTTGTGCTCATCTCGAAAGTCACGGCCGCCCGAACGCCACGAGCAGATGACGACGAACCAAGCCTCGACGTATGCGCATTGTGTCGTTGACCTCCTCGCCGGCCCGGGCGATCCGTTACCAGTAACGGGTTTGGCCAGCTCACGCGTTGATCTAACTCGCTAACAGTTAGGACCTGGAGCAGACCCGCACATGAGCCAAGAGGGGCGAGACAGTTCGCGTGGCAACGGTTTGGCGGAAGCGCTGGGCACGGCAACGAGGCATTCTCAGGCGGGACGTCTGAGCGAAGCCGAAGCGCTTTTGCGCCAAGCGCTTCGCGACTATCCCGACCAACCGGATGCCCTGCATCTGCTCGGCCTCGTTGCGCATCAAATGGGGCGGACGGAAACCGGCATTCAGCTGATTGAGCGAGCATTGAAAGCAAGCCCGAACGCGAGCGGGTTTCAGGCAAATCTGGCGGAACTTTACCGGCGCGCCGGCAATTCGCGAAGAGCAATCGAACTCGGTCTGAGCGCCGTTGCGCTCAAGCCGGACCACGCAGATGCACAGTTCAATCTAGGTCTTGCCCTACTCGACGACGGACAGAATGCCGGCGCGATCGAGCGCTTCGATCAAGCGACCCGTTTACGTCCACGCTTTGCCGAAGCGATCAACAGTCGCGGTGCCGCACTACGCAAGCTCGGTCGCCACGCCGAGGCGGAGTCCGAATTTCGCCGCGCTCTCTCGATCCGCCCGTCTTATCCGCAGGCTTTGAACAATCTGGGCACGGTGCTGCGCGATTTGGAGCGGCCCGCCGAAGCGGTGGCCGCCTATAAATCGGCGCTGGTGCAGCAACCCGGCTATATCGAGGCGCTAAACAATTTGATATTGGCGCATAAGGACATGCGCCAGTTCGACCAAGCAATCGCCGTCGCGAACGAAGCGCTACGACTAAGTCCGGGAAATGAAGCGCTACGACTAAGTCCGGGAAATGAAGCGCTACGACTAAGTCCGGGAAATGTAGAGACACTGACACGGCTTGCGGCGGTCCAAATCGATCGACGCAATCCCGAGGCGGCGATCGCCTCAATCGAGACGATTTTAGCGGCGAGCCCGGCCAAGCCGGAGATCCTCGACATGCTCGGCCGCGCGTTCGCGCAGACGAGGGCAGTCGAGAAAGCCGTAACGGCTTATCGCAAGGCGATCGAACTCAAACCGGATTTCGCGGCCGCGTACGACAATCTCGGCAATGCGCTGAAAGAGCTTGGCCGCGTCGACGAGGCGCTCGCCGCTTTCGACCGCGCTCTCGAGCTTGACCCGTCCGACAGCGATGTCTATCTCGACCTCGCGGATGTGAATACTTTCCGTGTGGGCGACAGGCGCCTCGCGGCGCTCGAAGCACGGCTTACGCACCTCGACACGCTGGCCCCAAACGCTCAGATGGCGTTGCATTTCGCGGCGGCAAAAGCCTATGACGACATCGCGCGCTATGACGATGCATTTGCGCACCTTTCGCGCGGCAACGCGCTGAAGCGCAAGATCGTCAGCTATGACGAGGCGGCCGCGCTTGATTTCTTCCAACGCATCGAAGCCTCGGCGACCGACGACACACTGCGCGCCGAGCGCGGCAACGGGCACGCGAGCGCGCAGCCGATTTTCATCATCGGCATGCCGCGCTCCGGCAGCACGCTTGTCGAGCAGATATTGGCACGCCATCCAAGTGTGCAGAGCGCGGGCGAGATCGGAGACTTGAGCCTCGCCATTGACGCGGCGTGCGCAAGCGACGGTACGCTCGCGGGGTTTCCAGAGTCGCTGCGCGATCTTTCGGGGACGGAGTTCGCGGCCATCGGCGATGATTATTTGCGGCGGCTTGACCGTTACGCGCCCGGAGCCGAGCGCATCGTCGACAAAGGCTTGTCGAATTTCTATTTCGCAGGCCTCATTCACGCAACACTGCCCAACGCACGCATCGTGCACGTCAATCGCGCGGCGCTTGATACGTGTGTATCGTGCTACTCAAAGCTTTTCGCCGAAGGTTGGAGCCAAACCTACGATCTTGGCGAGCTTGGCCGTTACTATCGCGCCTATGCCCGGCTGATGAACCATTGGCGCGCCGTGTTGCCGCCTGGCGCGATGCTCGACGTGCGGTACGAGGCCCTTGTCGGAGATCTTGAAGGGCAAGCGCGTCGTCTTCTCGATTATTGCGGACTCGGCTGGCACGCGCGCGTGCTTGACTTCCATACGCACACGCAACCCGTAAAGACAGCAAGTGCCGTCCAGGTGCGCCGTCCGCTTTACGACACCTCTGTCGGGCGCTGGCGCCGCTACGAAGCGCATCTTGCACCGCTGATCGTGGAACTCGGCAGCTTGTGCGACGATTGACCGTCGATTGTCGCTCGCGCGAATTACTTCAAACTTGCCTGCGCTGCCGCCAGCCTTGCGATCGGCACGCGGAAGGGTGAGCACGAGACGTAATCGAGGCCGGTCGCTTCGCAGAAGCGGATCGACGCGGGGTCGCCGCCGTGTTCACCGCAGATGCCGAGCTTCAAGTCGGGGCGCGTCTTGCGGCCGCGTTCCGTCGCGATCTGGATGAGCTCGCCCACCGCTTCCGTGTCGAGGCTGACGAAGGGGTCGTGTGCTATAAGGCCGCGGCTCAAATAATCTTGCCAGAACTTGACGCTGTCGTCGCGTGAGATGCCGAAGGTCGTTTGCGTGAGATCGTTGGTGCCGAAGGAGAAGAACTCGGCCGATTGCGCAATCTCACCTGCCCTCAGAGCCGCACGCGGCAGTTCGATCATCGTGCCGATAAGATAGACGAGCTTCACGCCCATTTCTTTCTCCACGGCTTTTGCCACCGCGTCGATGCGCGTCTTCAAGAACTCGAACTCGCCCTTCATGGCAACGAGCGGGATCATGACCTCGGGGATCACGGGCTTTGAGGATTCCTTTGCCACCATCGCCGCCGCTTCGAAGATCGCGCGCGCCTGCATCTCGTAGATTTCAGGATATGAGATGCCGATGCGGCAGCCGCGATGACCGAGCATGGGGTTGAATTCGGCGAGGTCCTCGACGCGCTCCTTCAGCTTCGCCACAGGAAACCCCAACGCCTTCGCCTCTGCCGCCCACTCTTCCTCCTTCTCGAACTTGGGCAGGAATTCGTGCAGCGGCGGATCGAGCAGGCGGATCGTCACCGGCAAGCCCGCCATGATGCGGAAGAGCTCGACGAAATCGTTGCGCTGCATCGGCAGAAGTTTTGCAAGCGCCTGTTCGCGGCCGCTCTTGGTCTCGGCCAAGATCATCTGGCGCACCGCGGCGATGCGCTCCTCGTCAAAGAACATGTGCTCGGTGCGGCAAAGGCCGATGCCTTCCGCGCCGAACTCGCGCGCGTGTTTGGCATCGGCCGGCGTCTCGGCGTTGGCGCGCACATTCATGCGGCGAAAGCCGTCGGCCCACGACATGAGCTTGGCGAACTCACCCGACAACTCAGGTTGGATTGTGGCGACACGACCCTTCATCACCTGCCCGGTAGAGCCGTCGATGGTGATCATCTCGCCCTTTTTCACCGTGATGCCGCCGGCCGTGAATTGCTGCTTGGCATAGTCGATGCGCAATCCGCCGGCGCCCGAGACGCATGGACGCCCCATGCCGCGCGCCACCACTGCGGCGTGACTCGTCATGCCGCCGCGCGCGGTGAGAATGCCGCGCGCCGCGTGCATGCCATGAATATCTTCAGGGCTCGTCTCGATGCGCACGAGAATAATCTCGTGTTTGTCGGCGGCGAGACGCTCTGCTTCGCTCGCGTCGAACACGACTTCACCCGACGCGGCGCCGGGCGAAGCCGGCAGCCCGGTGCCGAGAATTTGGCGATGCGCTTTCGGGTCAAGTGTGGGATGCAACAATTGATCGAGGGAAGATGGATCGATGCGCTTCACTGCCTCTTGGCGAGTGATGGTGCCGTCGCCCGCCATGTCGACCGCGATCTTGACCGCGGCCTTCGTCGTGCGCTTGCCGCTGCGGCATTGGAGCATCCAGAGGCGGCCGTTTTCGACCGTGAACTCGATATCCTGCATATCGCGGTAGTGGCTCTCGAGTTTTTTCACGTAGCCCATGAACTCCGTGAAGACCTGAGGCATGCGCTCCTCGAACGAGGCCTCGCGCTGGCCGGCGGCTTTGCGCTCGCGCGCGGTCAAGGGCTGCGGGGTGCGAGTGCCGGCGACCACGTCCTCGCCCTGTGCGTTGACGAGATATTCGCCATAGAGTGCAGACTCGCCCGTCGACGGGTTGCGCGTGAAGGCGACGCCGGTTGCGGAGTCCTCGCCCATATTGCCGAAGACCATCGCTTGCACGTTGACGGCGGTGCCCCAGTCGTCGGGGATATCGTGCAGCCGACGATAGGTGACAGCGCGCGCGTTCTGCCATGAGCCGAAGACCGCGGCGATCGCACCCCACAGTTGAACATGCGGATCCTGTGGAAAGGGCTCGCCCCGCTCCTCCTCCACTTTCTCTTTGAAGCGCCCGACGATTTTCTTCCACCCGGCAGCGTCGATGTCGGTGTCGAGGCTGAGGTCGTTCTCCTCCTTGTGGTGTTCAAGGATCTCCTCGAAGTGATCGTGGGCGACACCGAGCACGACATCGCCGTACATCGAGATGAAGCGGCGATACGAGTCATAGGCAAAGCGCTCGTTGCCGGACTGGCGCGCCAGAGCTGCGACGGTCTCGTCGTTGAGGCCGAGATTCAAGACCGTGTCCATCATCCCCGGCATCGAAGCGCGCGCGCCCGAGCGCACCGAGACGAGGAGCGGATTCTTCGCATCGCCGAAGGTGCGGTCGACCGCGGCGCCGATGTGGCGCAGGGCTACTTCGACTTGAGCCTTCAGGTCGTCGGGATATTTCTCGTTGCGGCTCGTGAAATGGGTGCAGACTTCCGTCGTAATCGTAAAGCCTGGCGGGACCGGCAGCCCCAGATTCGCCATCTCGGCGAGGCCCGCACCCTTGCCGCCTAGCAGATCCTTAAGCTTGGCCGAGCCTTCAGCCTTGCCGGCGCCAAAGCTGTAAACCCATTTGTTCATTGATGTTTTCCGTGCGAAGCGGTGCTGTTTTCGTAACGCGCGAGGCAGTCGCGTGGTTCTCACATGCGCTGTTCGCAAGTGCAAGATGACCTAACGTTGCGAACCAGCAGGGGTTATTTTGAAGCCCCACCGTCATCGAGCAAAGGGTCAGCGGCGTGGTCGAATCAACGACGACGGCGTGCCGCGTTCAACATCGTCCTTTGGAAATACCGCCATCAGATAACGATCAGGGCTCGTGCGGCCCGCCTCACGGCTTACGTGCGAGGGCGAGGGCGACCGCTGCGGTGATGAGTACGCCGCCGGTGACGCGGTTGGTCCAGCGCCCGGCGCGCGCGAGATACGCGCGCGCGCGACCGGCGGCAAGCGCCCAAGTCAAATCGACACTCCCAGCCACGATCAGGAAGGTAAGGGAGAGGAGCGCGAGCTGCGCCAAGGCATTGCCCTTCGCATCGACAAATTGCGGCAGGAAGGCGCCGAAGAAAAGCAGCGTCTTGGGGTTGGTCAGCGAGACGAGCACGCCCTTGAGGTAGATCGCCCGCGCGGATTTAAGTCCAATCTTTGTTGCGCCCAGATTCGTAGGAGGCGCGCGCAATGCTTCGACGCCCAGATAGACAAGGTAGGCGACGCCGAACCAGCGCAGCACTTCGAACCACTGGCTCATGACGGCGAGCACGCCAGCCAGACCCAACGTCACGACGAGTAATTGCGGCACCATTGCGCTCGTCGTGCCGGCGACAGTCAACAAACCGACCCGCGAGCCGTAGGCAACGCTGTTCGAAACGATGACCGCAACATTCGGTCCCGGCATCAGTGCAAGGATGAGCGAGGCGGCCACGAAGGCCAGGTAGAGATCGAGCGACATGAGGGCAACCGTAGCGCAACTCCGCCCGCCGCGTCACGAGCCCTGCCCCCTTTTGCCTCGATCGGGCTAAGCCACAACAGGAGCCGTGGACGTAAAGCGAAAGATCGGGCCGTTCCAGCGCGTGCCTTGGTGGTCCTGCTGACTGAAGGCGGCCACGCCGGGAAGGGTCGCGATGGTGGTACGCCAGAACGAGATGGCGGCGACGTTGCGGCGCGCGACCGCAGCTTCCCAACTGCCGCGATGGCGCGCGAAAATATCTTGCGCGGCGCGGCGCCCCGTGCCGCGGCCTCGATGTTTTCGCACGACGAAAAACTCCGCCATGTTGAAATCGGCTTTGGCGGCGGAATGCGTCTCCTTGTTGACCAGCGCAAAACCAGCGAGGTGCGTACCGGCGCGGATCAGATACGGCAAGTGATCGCCGTCCTGCCAATAGGCCGCCAACGCAATCGGCTCGAAGCGTCCCGCATCTGACAACTCGCCGCGCGGCGTTCCCGACCAGAACTCTGAAAAATCATGAGCGTAAAGCTGGAACAGGTTTTCGATCGCCAGTTGCTCGTCAAGCCGGGCCGGTACGACGTTCACGTCCATCAAACGAAAATCCTTTCTTCCGCTTTGCGGATCGCCTCGTTGTCGAGGTTGGGACCGGTTAGCCTCACGACGCGCCTACCTAGCACGCCTGCCAAGCCCATGCGCCGCTCATAACCGTGACGGTTGGTACACGCCACTCGAGTTCACCTTCTGACTGTTGCTTTTGGCGGATCCGTTGAAGTCAGCGGCCAGCACGACTTTGCATGCCGCTTTCTGCAGATGCTTCGTTCAAGGCGGCGCCTTCCAGGTCAGAGCATTGGAGGCAGCGAAATTCCAGACCGCGCCAACGCAGGCCCCGGCAATGCCCGACAACAGCCAGGTCGCGCCACCGGTGAAGATCGCATTGGCGACACCTACATTGGCGATGAAGCCAAGACCGCAGATGCCATAGAAGATCAGCAAACCTCTCAAGAGGCGCACGCCCTTGAGCTTGCGGTCGCGGTAGGTAACGGAATTGTTGATCAGAAAATTCGTTGTCATGGCGATTGCCGCGGCGGCGCCCTGGGCGAGCGCGAATTGCGCGCCCAGCGTCAAATGCAAGAGGCCCAACGCCGTCAAATGAACCGCAAGGCCAAACGTGCCGACAAGAGAGAACAGTAAGAAGCGGACCGGCACGAAGCGCCCGGCCGTCTTGTCGAGCAGGAGCATTAGAAAGTCGAGTTTGACGCCGGCGTCGAGCTTGCTCTCACCCGCGTGGCGCGCGCGAAATTGGAGCGGCACTTCGGCAACCTTCAACGGCGTCTCGGCCGAAGCCAAGATGTCCGCCAGAAGTTTGAAGCCCTGCGCCGACAGGCGCGGCGCCAGTGCATCGAACGCCTCACGACGCATCATAAAGAAGCCGCTCATGAGGTCCGAACCGGGAATGCCGAGCAAGCGGTTGGCGAGTAGACCGCCCCATTTCGATAGATACGCGCGTTCTTGGTCGGCGAGGCCGGCCGAAGAGCCGCCGGCGATATAGCGGCTGGCAACGACCATGTCGTTCCTGCCCGACGTCAGGCTCTCCAACATCTGCGGCAGCAGGTTTTCATCGTGCTGCAGATCGCCGTCCATCAACGCTACAAAAGGCGCCGACGATGCGAGAAAACCCTCAACGCCGGCCGAGGCAAGTCCGCGCCTGCCGATGCGTCGAATGCAGCGCACGTGTGGATCGCGCGCCGCCAGGTTTTTGGCCTCTTGCGCCGTACCGTCTCTTGAATTGTCGTCGACGAAGATCACTTCCCACGCAATGCCGCCCAAAGCGAGATGCAAGGCGTCGACCAACGGAGCGATATTGGCCCGCTCGTTTAACGTCGGAACGACGATCGAAAGCATCGGCCCGGCGGCGGCCGTTTGTAAATCGACGGGAGCGCCGTCGGGCCGCGACCGTAGGGATTTTTGCGCTGGCGTGCTTGTCGCCAAAGCCATACTCGCCTCGCTTCGCTCGATTCCGCCGAGCACGAACTGTTAGTGAAATCCCCGAGTCAAATAGCAAACGTGCGACGGGGCCCTCCGTCCAAAGAACTTACCGTTTCGTATGGCGGTCTTGCAACGCTGTTGCGTCATAACCGGCCTGAGCGTTGGGCCGTTTACGATCAGCACGACAGAAAAGTCGCAATCGAGTCGCCGCGAAGGGAACAAAGGCGGGTCTCTATTCCCGCCGCTGAAATATCAGCTCGCCGATTCGCTTCAGGCGGGTCGAATAGGCATGGCGCCGCTGTTCGCGGCGTACGACGCCGGCACTTGTCACCCAATTGAATTGAACTGCGCGCCGCGGACCCTCGAAGGGCTTATGACCATGCCAGGATCTATCACTGCGTTTGAAGATGAGCATTGTCCCCATTTCGGGCGGAATCTCGACGGTATAGTTCTCGATATCGTCCCCGCCGCGCAGGAGTCTCAACCTTCCACCGCCTGGCCCCCATTCCTCATTCAAATAAAGCAAAACCGTTATCACCTTCGTCTTGCTATCGGTGTGAACTTTGCCGTCGCGCTCGCGTAGATAACCGCGCACCGTGTACATCGTCGGCAGCGCACTTAAATCGAGGTCGAACTTTGTTTCGACGAATAGTCGGAACGCCTCCGAATTCAGTTCATCGATCAATCCCTTAAAGTGCCCGCGAATATCGAGCTCCGACGGCGGATGAGATCCTGGCCCAGGCACGCGCGGAAAGTCCCGATTGATCTTCGCCAGGTTCTCCGCGGAGATGAAGCTCTTAACAACCGCGAATTCGAAAGGTTCGATCTCAAGCGGCGTAAGAGCCAACGCTTTGTAGTCAAAATATCCCATCGATCACGCCGGCTCGAGCCGCCAAAGATTTTTGTCCGACGCGGCCAGTGCCGCGACCAGCTCGCCGTCCGCGCCGCACTTTTTGCGACGACAAACGGCGGCCATTGCGATGAACGTTATTCTTCGCGCGCGCCAATGGCATCTTACAGATCGGTGAAGAGTCTTTGAGCCATTGCCTGTCGCTTGGCTTACCAAACTGTAAGAGCGCTCGGTCAAGGTGAAGATGTTGAAGTATGTCGCCTTCTGCTTGCGAGCAGGTGCTCAGCGAATGCAAGCGCGACGCAGCGAAAGTAGTGATCCCTAGCCCAACGATCGTGCTCGTAGGGTTACAGTATCGTATAGACTAAGAAACTTCCGAGCGCTGTGCGTGCGTTAGGAGTCATCTCGAACAAAAAGCTGCTAACGGCCATTCAGGAACGCCTGCTATGAACCGAGGAACGTCGTGACAAGCGAGATCGATATCGCGCCTTGACGTACGAATATCTGGCCACGCCTGACGCATGTCGATTCAAATGCGATGAACTCGCGGATCAAATCAGCAGAGCGAGGCATCTTGGCCAACCCGCGTAGGTTTGCGCCCGTTGCGGCCGGCCTCCATTTCCTGCGGCACAGCCTCGTGCTCTTGTCTGTCTCGCGCGACGGGCTCGGTCGCTCACCGACCGCCGTCACGGTCGCGTTGATCATTGCTTTTTTTGTGTTGCGCTTGGCGCTCTCTCTCACCATCGGATTGGGGGTCGACGAGTCCTACTCTCTTGCCAATGCGCACGATCTGTCGCTGTCGTATTTCGACCACCCTCCGCTGCATCTCTGGATCGCGCACATTTCGGAAGCGCTCTTTGGTCACGGGCGTCTTGCGCGCCTTCCTTTCGTCGCCCTTTTCGCCGGCACAACTTGGATGATGTTCCGGTTTGCAGACCGCTTGTTCGGTCCGGCGGCCGGCGCTTGGGCCGCCTTGACGCTCAATCTTGGGGGCTTCTTCACGTTTGCGGCAGGCGAATGGATTTTGCCCGACGGGCCACTGATGTTTTGTTTGTCGGGCGCTGCGTACAGTATGGCCGTACTTCTCAAACCTGATCCAAGCCGCCCGACGAACGCGTGGTCCGATTGGTTGAAACTCGGCTTGTGGCTTGGCGCCGCAGGACTTGCAAAATATCAAGCGGCCGGGTTCGTCGTGGGTCTCGGACTTTTCTTCGCGACAGTACCTAACCGCTGGAAGTTATTGCGCCACCCAGCCGCCTATGTGGCCTTTTTCTTAGCCTTGATCATCATCACCCCGGTTTTCATTTGGAACGCCGAATACGGCTGGGTGTCGTTCTTGTTTCAAGCGCAGCGCAGCGCGCAAGGTCACATCTGGAAACCCCTTCATGTTGCGAGCATGGTCAGCGGGCAGATCTTGTACCTCTTGCCGTGGATATTCGTGCCGCTGACCTGGGCGGCGATCAACGCCCTGCGGAGCGGACGGGCGAAAGAATCGCGCTGGCTCTGCCTTTGTTTGGGGCTGCCGTCGATTGTCCTGGTTACGTTCGCGCCGCTGTTCGGTCCGGCCGGCCTACCGCATTGGGGTATGGCTGGCTGGCTGATGATGTTTCCGCTGCTGGGCGAGATGCTGGCGCGCAAGGCGGTCGATCACGCCTGGCCGCTGCGTTGGGCTCAAGTGTCCGCAGCCCTCCTCGTTGCTGCTTGCGCGCTTCTGGTCACCCATGCGGCGACGGGCTGGTTGAAGAGCCTTGCGCCCGCTCTGTTCGTCAAAGGGGACCCCAGTGTCGAGAGCCTTGATTGGGATGATCTGCGCACAGCGTTTCAAAAAAATGGTCTGCTGAAGGCGGCATCGTTCGTCGTTGCGGTGCGCTGGAACGAGGCTGGTAAGGTCGAACTCGCGCTCGATCACACGCTACCGGTGCTGGTGTTCACGCAGGATCCGCGAAACTTTGCATTTCGTAACGATCCAGCCGCCTTTGTCGGTCGCGACGCGGTCATCGTCGGAAAGGCAACGACCGTGCAAGAAAACATTGACCTACTGAAACCGTATTTCGCCGATCTGATACCGATCGAGCCGGTGACGATCGAACGGCACGGGCGACCGGAGATCGAATTGCACCTTCTTTACGCACGGCATCTGTTGAAACCTTATCCGCTTCCTTACCCAATACGCTGAGGTCGTCGTGGAAGCACTGGACTTGTGGTCGCGTTATCCGGTGTCGCCACCTCTTTGTTACTGTGGCCATACCGAATGTTCAAAGGTTCGCCACAGAACCTTGAGACTGGCATTTATTGGTCCCACCTAGCGCTTTGCACAGGATGTTTCCTCCCTTGAGATTTGTGGCCACAAACCCATCTGATGGCATGGGTCGGCTGGCCAACTTCAAGGAGCATTCTATGACCATAAGATCTGCGATCGGCGTCGCCGCTCTGTTTGGCGCGATTGTGTCAATCGGCGCCGGCGGTCAGGCTATGGCCTACCAAGGCCAGATATTGGCGAGCCACGCCAAGCTCACGATTGAGCAAGCCCGAGCGATCGCACTGAAGGCACATCCAGGAAAGATCACCGACGAAGAGCTTGAGCGGGAAAACGGCGGCAGCGGCTATCGCTATTCGTTCGACATCCGCGACGGCTCGAAGACATTTGAAGTCGGCGTCGACGCGCAAACGGGCAAGGTCTTGGAAAATGCGGCGGAAGGCCCCAATCCCGACTAATACGAAAAACGATCGCCGAGATAAATGTTGCGAACGGCTCTGTCGGCGACGATTTCCTGTGGCGAGCCTTGCGCCATCACTTCGCCCTCGTTGATGATGTAGGCGCGGTCGATGATGCCCAGCGTCTCACGCACATTATGATCGGTGATCAGCACGCCGATGTCGCGCTCCTTCAAGTGCTTGACCATCTTGCGGATGTCGTTGATGGCAATCGGATCGATGCCTGAGAAGGGCTCGTCGAGCAGCATGAAGGAGGGCCGCGTCGCCATCGCGCGCGCAACTTCGACCCGACGCCGCTCGCCGCCCGAGAGCGCCAATGCCGGCGCGCGCCGCAGATGTTCGATGGCGAACTCCGCCAAGAGTTCGTCGACGAGCTTGCGGCGCAGCTTGCTGTCGCGCTCGCCGAGTTCGGCCACGTAAGAAATGTTCTGCTCCACCGTCAGACCGCGAAATATGGACGCCTCTTGCGGCAGGTAGCCTATGCCGAGCCGTGCGCGCCGATACATTGGCAGGTCGGTGATTTCTGTTCCGTCGAGCCAGATCGAGCCCGAATCGACCGGAACGAGCCCCGTCATCATGTAGAAACACGTGGTCTTGCCGGCACCATTAGGACCGAGCATGCCCACGACCTCACCGCGGCGCAGATAGAGCGAGACGTCGCGCACGGCAGGGCGGCGGCCAAAGGCCTTGGCGATCTTGAGGACAACGAGGCCCGGCTGGTCCGACGCGTCAAAACCTGCGACTTGGCGCTGCATCAAACCTGCCTATGCCCGCTCGAGGCACGATACATCTCGAATGATTCCGCCTTGCGAGCCAAGGGCGTCGTCAACGCGGGTCGCGGATGCAGTACCCGGAGCCATGTACGGTTTCAATCAGTGCGACGGGAAAGTCGCGATCGACTTTGCCGCGCAGGCGACTGATATGCGTCTCGACGAGCGTCGTCTTGGGGTCGAATTGAAATTCCCAAACCTGCTCGAGCAGCATCGTGCGCGTGACGACACGTCCGGCTTGGCGCATCAGCGCTTCCAGAAGTTTAAATTCCATCGGCTGGAGCTCAAGCGCTTTGCCGCCGCGCGTCGCCTTACGTTTTAGTAGGTTGAGCTCGAGGTCTGCGACGCGCAGAATTGGTTTGGCGTCGCTCGACACTGGACGGCGTGCCAACGCTGCGACGCGGGCGAGCAACTCGGCTATGGCGAAGGGCTTCACCATATAATCGTCGCCGCCGGCGTTGAGACCGTCGACCCGGTCGTCGATGCCCGCCAGCGTCGTCACGAAGATGACGCGCGTCTGGATGTCGGCCGAGCGCAGCATCTTGACGAGACTCAAGCCGTCGAGCTTGGGCAGCATGCGATCGACGATGGCAACGTCATGATTGCCGACGATGGCTTTCGCCAAGCCGTCGGCGCCGGTCATGGCCTGTTCGACCTCGTGCCCCGCAGTCTTCAAGCCGCTGGCGATAAAGTCGGCGGTTTCCACATCGTCTTCGATCAGGAGAATGCGCATGCAGCCATTGTAGCGGTTTGGGTCCACAAAAAACCTGCTGTCTGAGCGGGCTTGCGATAAGGTTGACGTCCGCGCGAGCCCGTCTTTCCATGCACCCCATCTCGTGTTAGCAAGCCGCGTCCACTCAAATCCGGCCCAGTTGTTACATTTTTGTAAGGTCACTGCCTCTCGCCTGTTGCCGACGCGCGCCGTCGCACGATACACACAGGCCACCATGGACGTGCGTTCGCCGCCGGAACAAACGCAAGAAGCAACTTCGGTCTCCAAACTGCGCTGGCCCCGCAGCCTCGCGTTCCGGCTGGCGCTCCTCTACGGCGTCGTCTTTGCCGCTTCGGCCGCCATCCTCATCAGCATCGTCTACCTCACCACCATTGCGTCGATAGTTCGCCAGCGCGACAAAGCGATTTCTGTCGAGCTTATGGAACTGAAAGGCGAACTGGCGGAAGCGGGAGTAGGCGAGGTCGAACGCGAGGTAACCACGCGCGACAGCGCACCCGATAAGTCGCAATTTATCTATACACTCTATGATAAAGACGGCCGCCTGATCTCCGGAACGCCGGCCCGTTTGGTGCGGCGGAACGGATGGTCTGACGTCCCTGCCGCCAGCGGCGACATGGACGACCAATATCACACGATCCACTACCGCACCGAAGTGCTCCCTGGCGGCTATCTGCTCGCCGTCGGCGAAGACACCGATCAGGTCGACGATCTTCGCGAGTTCCTTTCGGCCGCGTTGATCGCGGGCCTTGGCGTGGCATTAGTGCTCGCGCTCGCGGGCGGCGCAGTGTTGAGCTGGACCTTCCGGCGAAGGCTAGGCCGCGTCGCTGCGGTGTGCCAAGAGATCATGACCGGCCGCCTGTCGCTGCGCGTTCCAGCGCGGCCATCGGGAGACGAGATCGACCTCCTCGCGACAAGCGTGAACTCGATGCTTGATCGCATCGTCGGATTGATGGATGCGCTGCGCCAGGTTTCCACCGACGTAGCTCACGACTTGCGCACGCCGCTCGCGCGGCTGCGCCAAGGCCTGGAAGCCACGAAGTTCAAGGCAAAAACCACCGACGAATACGCCGCGGCCGTCGACAAGGCGATCGGCGAAGCCGACACAATTCTGGAGACGTTCACGGCGCTGCTACGCATTGCAGAGCTCGAGGCCGGCACGCGGCGGTCCGCATTCAGGTCAGTCGACCTGTCGCACCTCTTCCAAACTGTAGCCGACGCTTACACACCGCCAGCCGAGGAGAACGGTCAGCGCATCGTGGCCCAGATCGATCCGGATATCGTCGTGACAGGTGACAGCAATCTCTTGACCCAGATGATTGCAAATCTGGTCGCCAATGCGCTACGCCACAGTCCGCGGGGCACGACTGTGAGCATCGGCTTGGACGGCAGCGGCGATCACCCGGCCGCGATCGTCGCAGACGATGGCCCCGGCATCCCGGACAAAGATCGTGCACGCGTGTTTCAACGCTTCGTACGCTTGGAGAGGAGCCGCACCACGCCCGGCAGCGGCTTGGGGTTGAGCCTCTGCGCAGCCATTGCTGATCTTCATGGCGTGCGCCTCGAGCTCAAGGACAACCATCCTGGGCTGCGTTGCGAGTTGACGTTCTGAGGGCCGGACCCTGCGTTCACCTGCCGTTCAGATGCCAACGATTGAACTATGATTGAGGAAATCCGTTTAATTCTGACCGTATACGATCACTCCAAAGGGATCCTTTTGTGACAAGCGCCTCGATGACGAACAAGGTGCCTGCCGTGACCCTAGCCTTTTGGGTCATCAAGATCGTCGCCACGACTTTGGGTGAAACGGCGGGTGATGCGGCATCCATGTCGATGAATTTGGGGTATGCCGTCGCCAGCACAATTTTTATCGCCGTCTTCGTCGTCGCCGTCGCCGCGCAACTGAGCGCCAAAGCGCTCCATCCATTTCTGTATTGGAGTGTGATAGTTGCAACGACGACGGCCGGAACGACTATGGCGGATTTCGCGGACCGTTCTCTGGGTATCGGCTATGCCGGAGGATCGTCGATCTTGTTCGTGCTGCTGATGGCGTCTCTCGGCATCTGGTACTGGGCAGCCGGCTCGGTCTCGGTCGAGAACATCGTGTCGCGCAAGATCGAGATGTTCTATTGGGGGACGATCCTTTTCTCGCAAACCTTGGGCACGGCGCTCGGCGATTGGATGGCCGATACAAACGGTCTCGGCTACGAACGCGGAGCGATCGTCTTCGGTTTGGGCCTGGTGCTGCTCGCCGGGGCATATTTCTTCACCAAGATTTCGCGCGTTCTATTGTTTTGGAGTGCTTTCATCCTCACTCGCCCGCTCGGCGCCACACTGGGCGATCTGCTCGATAAGCCGATCGACCATGGCGGGCTGGCATTGGATCGCTTCGTTGCGTCAGCGGTGCTTGCCGTTTTCATTGTGGCATGCATCGCGCTCACGGGACGCCGCTCGGAGCAGGCTTCCAGTGACCTGAAGGCCTAACCCTCAGGCCTCCAGGAACGGCCGATTTCAAGGTATTCGCGGCAACGAAGTCTGTCAGTGCTTACGCTCCGGTTTTGCGCTTAAATGAGGGCTTGAGGCGCACGCCGGCCGGAATCCCTGCCGTGCGTCAATGAACGTGGGGACGTGTTCGCTATGACATTCGTGACCTTTGGGCGCGGCCTTATGGCCGGCGTCTCCTCCATGTTTTTTGCCTTCGCTGCGTCTGCCGCCGAATCGACGGCGCCCCCGCCGACTCAAGCGGCCGCACCGTCGCTCGCTCCACTCCAAGTCGCTGCGCACGAGCTGACGGCCGCAGACGCCGAGGCGTTCCTCGACGGATTGGTGCCTTTGCAACTCGGCATGGACGACATCGCCGGCGCGACGATCGCGATCGTCAAGGACGGCAAACTACTTTTCGCCAAAGGCTATGGATATGCGGACATAAAGAGCCGCAAACCGGTGGCGGCCGACGCAACCCTTTTTCGCATCGGCTCGATCACCAAGCTCTTCACCTGGACCGCGGTGATGCAGCTCGTCGAAGCCGGCAAAATCGATCTCGACGCCGATGTGAACAACTATCTCGACTTCACGATTCCGCAGCCGTTCGGCAAGCCCCTGACGATGCGCAATCTGATGACGCATCGGCCGGGCCTTGAAGACGTCATCAAGGACTTAGCAGTCAAGGATGCGAGCGAGGTCAATCTCGCAGCCTATGTCAAGGAGCACATTCCGGCGCAGATCTTCGAACCCGGCACGGTGCCGGCCTATTCGAACTACGGCGCAGCGCTTGCCGGTTACATTGTCGGGCGCGTATCGGGAGCGCCGTTCGATCAATATGTGGAAGCCCATATTCTGACGCCCTTGGGCATGACGCACTCGACGCTACGCCAGCCTCTGCCCGACGCGCTGAAGGCGCAGATGTCGAGCGGTTACAATCTCGCTTCGGGAACGGCGAGCGACTTCGAAGTCGTCAACGCCTATCCGGCAGGCAGCATGTCGGCGCCCGCGACTGATATGGCGCGCTTCATGCTGGCGCACCTGAACAATGGAGCGCTCGGCGATGCGCGTATTCTAAAAGCCGAAACTGCGCAGGCGATGCACAACACGCGGCTCGAGACGGACCCGCAGCTCAACGCAATAGCGCTTGGCTTCTACGAAGAGACGCGCAACGGCCATCGCATCATTGGGCACGGAGGCGACACCCTCGCCTTCCACAGCGATTTGCATTTGATCCTGGATCAGGGTGTCGGTTTTTTTGTTTCCTACAACAGCCAGGGGCGCGGCGACAGCTCGGCGCGAGGGCCGCTCTGGCGTGCCTTTCTAGACCGGTATTTCCCTTACACGCCGCCGGAACAGCCGACGCTGGCAAGCGCGAAAGACGACGCTCAGAAGGTCGTGGGCGTTTATCGCACCAGCCGGCGCGGCGACACCTCGTGGACGAAGCTCTTGGGCGTGCTCGGCGAGACAACGGTCAGCACAGACGGCGACGGCGTGCTCGCAATTGATAGTTCGACGGACATCAACGGCCAGCCCCGGCATTGGCGCGAAGTCGGGCCGCTCGTCTATCGTAACGTTGTTGGGCAAGAGAAGGTTGTGTTCAAGCCGAATGCGGCCGGCACGATGACGCTACTTGCGGGCGCGCCGATTCAGATCCAGCACAAGGTTGGGCTGATGGACAATCAGGTCGTGGTCGCAAGCGTCGCCGGCGCTTCGCTTCTGATCATGGCGCTGACGGTGCTGTTATGGCCGGTCGCGGCGATCGCGCGGCGTCACTACGGCGCACGACTCGAGCGCAGCGGCGTTGAGCGTTTGCTGCGCCTTGCCGTCTTCGCCGTGTGCGCGGCCGATCTCGCCTTTATCATCGGCTTCGGCGTCGTGCTGGTCCCGCAACTTGAGTCGATCTCCGGGTTGAACAGCGCACTCGACCCGACTCTGCATATCGTGCAAGCGATAGGCGTCGCCGGCGCGCTCGGGGCGCTCGTCGCGCTCGCCAATGCCGGTGTCGCCTGGCGTAGCGAAAATCGCCACCTCCTGGGCCGCGTGAAGGAGACGCTGATCGCGCTCGCCTGCGTCGGTTTTGCCTGGTTCGCCTGGTCGATGCACCTGCTCGACATGAGCCTGCGCTATTGACGCAGCAAAAAGCCCGGCATTCGCGCCGGGCTTTCGTTTTGCGATCGTCGCGCGGCGCGCTCGGCGTCGCTCGAGAGATTAGTCGTCGTTGTTGATGATCTTCCAGCTACCGTCATGACGGCGGCAGGCGACGCCGGTTCCGGTTTGCTCCTCGCCGTCGACCCAGATGCGCTGCTCGAAGCGGCGGCAGGGCCCATCGTGTCCTTGATAACCGTCCTCGTAGTACTCCGTCGGGCGGACATAGCCGTGATGATGCGAGTAGGGATTTTCCCATTCGTAGTTGCGGTCCTCGTCGCGGCTGTCGAACGCGTCGTCGTAGGATTCATTGTAGTAATAGGCGTCGTAGTGTTTGTCGCGGCACGAACCGCGCACGATCTCGTGGCCGGCCAGACCGCCCAGCAAGACGCCGCCGACTGTCGCCGCCGTGCGGCCGCCGCCGTGGCCGAACTGACTGCCGATGATGCCACCGATGATCGCGCCACCGACCGTGCCGGCAACTTTGGCGTCTTCGCAATCCGCCATGGCGGGCGACGCCGTCATGGCCAAAGAACTTGCTGCGAGCAGGAGCGCTGCCGCAATCGACTTCAACATTTGAGGCCTCCTAAGATTGGCTTCGCGCGGCGCGATGGTCGCGCCCTCCGCTGGAGCGAGGGTTTAGCACAGTTTCGCCCGCGGCGCAGAGGGGCCAAGTTGTAGCGCCCGACACAGACCCGTGACGCGCCGGCCCTTGAACCGGCCGAAACTGCGGTTCGCGTTAGCCTTCGATCTTGGAGAAATCGGCGACGGTGTGCATCGCGGCGCGGATTTCGTTAAGGAGTTTCAAGCGGTTCTCGCGGAAGCCTGGGTCGTCGGCGTTGACGGTCACCTTGTCGAAGAAAGCGTCGACCGGCGCGCGCAGACGAGCCATCGCGCGCATCGCCTCCTCGAAGCGTTCGTTCTGCAGTTCGGAGGCGATCACGTCCTTGGCGATGGCGAGCGACTTGAAAAGCTCGACCTCCTGATGTTCGCGCAGCAGCTCGACGTCGGGCTCACCGGTGAAGCCCGCGTGCTTGGCGTTCTTCTTTTTCTCCTTGCCTTCCTCGATCTTCAAAATGTTCGTCGCGCGCTTGTAGCCGGCGAGAAGGTTGGTGCCGTCGTCGGTCTTGAGGAAGGATTGCAGCGCCTCAACGCGGCGGACGATGAGGACGAGATCATCTTGCCCTCGAAGCGCGAACACCGCGTCGATCAGATCGTGGCGCATACCCTTGTCGCGGAGTGCGACCTTCAGGCGGTCGGCGAAAAACTGACTAGCTGAAGCCAGCGCGTCGATTGCCTTTTTGATAGTCTGATGAAGCCTTTCATCGCCGGGTTTATGCTTGATAAGCGCGATGAGCGCGTTCGCCATGTCCGCTCGACCAACCGCCAATGCTTCCATCACCAGCTGCTGCTGCCGACCGAGATTGGTGTCGATATATTTCACTACAGTGTGCTGCACGATTGACTGCGTAAGCAGAGTCTGCAATTTGAGACGTAAGCCGTTGTCTAAGATAATACGAATAATACCGAGCGCGCTGCGACGTAAGGCAAATGGGTCTCTGGACCCAGTTGGCAACTCGTCGACTGCCCACAATGACCCTAGTGAATCTCCCTTGTCCGCCAGCGCCACCGCGATGCTCACCGGAGCGGTCGGAACTTGGTCGGCCGGCCCAAGTGGCTTGTAGTGGTCGCGGATCGCGTCGGCGACTTCGGGGGCTTCCTTGTCGTGGAGGGCGAAGTAGCGGCCCATGGCGCCCTGCACTTCCGGGAATTCGCCGACGGTTCCTGAGACCAGGTCGGCTTTGCAGAGGCGCGCGGCGCGGCGCGCTTTTGTTTCGTCGGCGCCGATCAGTCTGGCGATCTCACCCGCCAGCGCCTCGACGCGCTCGACGCGCTCCAATTGGGTGCCGAGTTTGGCGTGGAAGACGATTTGCGCCAGCGCGGGCACGCGCGACTCCAGCGTGTGCTTTAGATCTTGATCCCAGAAGAACTTCGCGTCCGACAACCGCGCGCGCAGGACGCGCTCGTTGCCGGCGACAACTGTCTTGCCGCCGTCTTTCGTGACCGTGTTGGCCACGATGATGAATTTGTTCGCGAGCTTGCCCGTCTTCGGATCGCGCAGTGCGAAATATTTCTGGTTCGTGCGCATCGTGGAGATGAGAATCTCCTGCGGCACGCCGAGATAGGCCTTATCGAACGTCCCGATCAGCACGACCGGCCACTCGACCAAACCCGCGACCTCGTCGGCCAAGCCGTCGTCGGCGATCAACTCCAAGTTCTGCGCGTGGGCGAGTTGCGTCGCGTCGTGCAGGATCGCAGCCTTGCGCTCGGCCGCATTCAGCACGACATGCGCCTGCTTCAACTTCTCGACATAATCGTCGAAGCGGCGAACTTCGATCGGTGCGTTCGCCATGAAGCGGTGGCCGCGCGTCGTGGTGCCCGAGCGGATGCCGCCGATGTCGAACTTCACCAGCTCGCCGTCGAACGTGCAGAGAATGGAGTGCAGCGGGCGGACCCAGGTCAGATCGCCGGCGCCCCATCGCTGCGATTTCGGCCATGGGAAATTGCGCACGATCTCAGGGATGATCTCGGCGACGACGTCCGGCGTCGGGCGGCCTTTGCGTTCGATGACCGCCAGATAAAAATCGCCCTTGGCGTCATTCTGCACTTTCAACTGCTCGCGCTTCAGACCGGTCGACCGCAAGAAGCCCTCGATGGCTTGCGCCGGCGCATCGACGCGCGGGCCTTTGCGTTCCTCCCGCAAATCGGCTTGAGCAGCGGGCAAGCCTTCGATGACGAGCGCGAGACGGCGCGGCGTGGCGAAGTCGCGCGCGCCCTCGTTCGTGTAACCGCGATCGGTCAGCGCGCCGACGACAAGACGCTCCAGATCGCGCGCGGCCGCGTGTTGCATGCGCGCGGGGATCTCTTCTGAGAAAAGTTCGAGGAGGAGCTGGGGCATTTAATCTTCGCGCGGTCGCTTGGCACTTCCCTCCCCCTTGTGGGGAGGGATTGAGGGTGGGGGTACGGTGCAAGACGCGGCGCGTGCCAAGTACCCCCACCCGGATCGCGAAGTGCGATCCGACCTCCCCACAGGGGGGAGGTGGAAGAATGTGCGCGCGCTCATCGCCCCACTCCGCCCATGCCGGCGCCGGGGGTCATGCCTTGCGGGCTGGCGACCCAGGCTTGCGCGCATTCCTTGGCGAGCGTGCGCACGCGGCCGATATAGGCCTGGCGCTCGGTCACAGAGATCACGCCGCGCGCGTCGAGCAGATTGAAGGTGTGGCTCGCTTTGATGCACTGCTCGTAAGCCGGCAGCACGTGGCGCCATTCGGGATGCGCGGCCGAGCGGCCGACTTTCGCGGCAAGCAATTTCTGAGCTTCAGCCTCGGCGTCTTTGAAGTGCTGAAACAAGGCCTCCGTCGTCGCCAGTTCGAAATTGTAGCCCGACTGCTCAACCTCGTTTTGATGATAGACGTCGCCCCAGCACATGAAGTCCGGCGACTGACGGTTCATCGTGTTGTAGGCAAGGTCGAAGGCGTTATCGACGCCCTGCACATACATCGCCAAGCGCTCGAGCCCGTAGGTGAGCTCGGCCGACACGGGACGGCAATCGATACCGCCGACCTGTTGGAAATAAGTGAACTGCGTCACTTCCATGCCGTCGCACCAGACCTCCCAGCCCAAGCCCCAGGCGCCCAGCGTCGGCGATTCCCAATCGTCCTCGACAAAGCGGATGTCGTGCATGTCGGCGTTGAGGCCGAGCGCCGCGAGCGAGCCTAGGTAAAGGTCGAGCACATCGGCGGGCGACGGCTTCAGGATCACTTGAAACTGGTAGTAGCGTTGAAAGCGGTTCGGGTTCTCGCCGTAGCGCCCGTCTTTCGGGCGGCGCGAGGGCTGAACATAGGCGCATTTCCAGGGCCGGGGCCCGAGAGCGCGCAATGTCGTCGCCGGATGAAAGGTGCCCGCCCCCATCTCCATGTCGTAGGGCTGCAAAATTACGCAACCCTGCTGCGCCCAATAATGCTGCAGCGTCAGGATCAGGCCTTGATACGAACGGTCGGGAGCGGCGGTCATTTGGCGGTCGCGCAAGACGGGGAACCGGGGAGCGGCGGAAGCTAAAGAGACGCTCTCGGGGGGTCAAGGCGCGGGCGTTCCCATGCTCGCGATTCCGAGACGAGCAAGCGCCGGCGCGAATTTGATGTGGGTCAAGCCAAACGCGCCGGCGTTGCGTTAGCGTGAATATGCAGAAAACGCACGGAGGGCGGCCATGGCCCAGACTCGAACACTCGTCGTCTATTACTCGCGCACGGGCACGACGCGCAAAGTCGCGCAGACGATCGCCTCTGCGCTGGGCGCCGATCTCGAAGAGATTCGCGAGACGATTTCGCGGCGCGGCGTATTCGGCTATTTGCGGGCGGCATACGAAGCCGCCAGGCAACGCAGCGCGCCGATCCACACAGGCAGCAAGAACCCTCACAACTACGACCTCGTCGTCATCGGGACGCCGGTGTGGGCGGGCGCGGTCGCACCACCTGTGCGCACGTATATTGCAGCGGCGAAAGAGCGTCTGTCGTCAGTTGCGTTCTTCTGTACGCTCGGCGGGCACGGTGCTGAAACGACGTTCAAGCAAATGGAAGCGCTCGCCGGCAAGGCGCCGCTGGCGCGCTGCGCTGTCACGGCGAGCGATGTGACACGAGGACTCTCCGGGTTGCTCGCCGCCGACTTCGTCAAGAGCCTGACGACACCGCGTGCTTCCGTAAAGCCGGCGATGCGTATCTTCCCAGAACCTGCTCACGCTTGATATCGCCGCCCTCGGCCGTGCGAAGGCTGAACGCTCACGCGTCGCGCGGCGTCAGCACTTCGGGCAGATAGATGCGCAGATAGGCGACGACGGCGCGCATGCTCTCATCGAAAAGAGCGTCGGTGATCGTGCCATGGCGCTCGAACGACATGCGCCAGAAGGTGTCCGAGATCTCGATCGCGTTGGTGCAGATCGCCTCAAGCCCTTCGATGTCCGGGGTCACGAAATAGTCGTGGAATTGCGCGGCGATGATGCGCCCAAGCCGCTCGTTGAAGTCGGAGTCGTAAGTCTGGATGTCGCGCGGCACATCGGGGCCCAAAAGCAACCGCATGCATGCGACGTTTGACGTGTAGAGTTCGCGTCCGCGCTGCGATCCGACGCGCCAAGACCCTTGCCAGGAGCGACGCTCGTGGGGCGCCGTACCCTCCGCGCTCAGCTTCTCAAAACGCTCGATATAAACGCGCGCTTGGGCGAACATCGCCGCTTCCGCCGAAGGAAAGAAGTGATAGACCGTCGCCGTCGGCATGTGCGCTTCGTCGGCGATCATCTGGATCGTGACGTCGGACGGTCCGTGTTTCAGCAGCAATTTTTCGACCGCCTGCATTAGCAGCTGAAACCGCGCCTTGCTGTCGGCCCGCGCTGGCCAGCGCGGCGTAATCTTTTCAATGCGCGCCGTCTTGAAGGCGAGAATCATCTGGCAATCCTCATGCGGCTCGCTCAATTATAATGGAAAGACACTTCCGCGCCGACGGTCAAAGGCTGACCGACGATCTGCTGCAGGAAGCCAAAGGTTTGCGTCAGATTAAAGGCCTCGTTCAGGTATTTCTGGTCGCCGAGATTCTTGCCGAAGACCGAGAACCGCCACTCACCATCGTTGATCACATAGGACGCGCGCGCGTCGAACAGCCAAAAACCGCTTTGCATGATGAGCGGATCGTCGGAGAGATCGAAGAACACTTTGCTCTTATACGACGCCGAACCAACGAGGTCGATGAAGTCGCCGCTGCCCAACGGGATCGTATAATCGGCGATCCCGGTTAATGAAAACTTCGGCGCGAGCGGCAGAGTGTTGCCGGAGAAATCTACCGGGCCTCCAACCGTGTTGACGAACTGGTCGATCTTGGCATCGAGCCAAGCAGCGTTCATGCTGACGGTCATATTTTCAAAGGGTTTGGCGATGCTCTCGAGCTCGATTCCCTTGATCGTCGACTTGGGTGCGTTCTGTAGGACGTTCACCGGGAATCCAGTGCCGCCCGTCGGGATCACGAGGTTGAAAACCTGGAGGTCGGTATAATCGTACCAGAAGGCGGCGAGGTTCACGCGAAGCTTCTTGTCCAGCAAATCGGTCTTCACGCCGACCTCGTAGGCGAGATTCTTTTCGGGCCGAATCGGCTCGGCCTGCGTCGCCGCGTTGATCGGGTTCACGTCTAAGAAACCGCCGTTGAAGCCGCCGCTCTTGAAGCCGGTTGACACGCTCGCATAGGCCATCACGGTTTCATCGAAACGATGGTCGAGCGCCACGCGCCACGAGAAGCCGTCATCTGTGATGTTGTGGTTGAACGCCCACAACGTCTGATACGGATCGAAATGGTCGATGCCGCCGTCTTGCGACGTCCAGAGACCAAGGACGTTGAAATCCCGCTGCTCTCTGGTAAGCCGCGCGCCGAGCGTCAGATGCGTACGGTCGAAGATCTCATAGTCGCCTTGACTGAAGATGGCGTAAGAGCGCGTCTTCTGGTCGCTAATTCCGCGGCCGATCTGGGCAAAGGCGGTCGTTGTATCGCCGGGGATCGGATTGTCGCCGCAGAAGGCCCCGCAGATCAGATCGGCGTCGAGGAAAATGAAAACCGACTGATCCTGCTTTAGCGTCTCGTTCAGATAATAGAGACCGACGAGCCAGTTGTATTTCTCGCCACTCCCTGCCGCGCGCAGCTCCTGCGTGAAGGTGTCCGAGCGCACGCCAAAATCGATCTCCAACATGCGGAAGGGGCTTGTGTCCGAATCCTCTGGATGAAGCTTGGTGTTGTGCTCGAACGCTGTAATCGAGGTCAGCGTCACGCCGCTCCAATTGTAGTCACCGCGAACTGACGCGCCCTCGTTCTTGATGTTGAGATGCTGCGTCCGGTTGTAGTTGCCTTCATAAAGATTAGTCGGTCCGGAATAGCCAAACGTGTCGACACCGCCTGGATTCGTGCCGACTTGGTGATACTCGGTCGGCAGCGTGTCGACCGCGCCGCCATGCATATTGAATAGCAGCGTGAAATTCTCGGCCGGATCCACACGCCACTGGCCGCGCATGGCGAAGCTGTCTGTGCCGCTGACGCGCTGGCCGTTCAGCAGATTCCTCATGTAGCCGTCGGAGCTATCGCGGATAAAGGCAAAGCGGCCAGCCGAGTTGTCGCCGGTCGGCGCGTTGAAGAAGCCTTGCTCCTCATTGGTGTTGTAGGAGCCGTAACTTGCCGAGAGCGCCGCCGTGAGGTCGTCGACCGGTTTGTTCGAAATGAAATTAATCAATCCGCTCGAGGTGTTGCGGCCATAGAGGGTTCCTTGCGGGCCCTTCAAAACCTCGATGCGATCGAGGTCGAAAACTTGAAACGATTGGGCGGAGGGAGAACTCAAATATACTTCATCGGCATAGACGCCGTTGGGGCCCGCGTTGTTGGTGTTGAAGTCGTTGTTGCCGACGCCGCGAATGGTGACGATCGGCTGGTTCGACGAACCCGACGGCATGCCGATCGAAACATCGGGAATGAACTCGGCAAGCTTGTCGCTGGTGTTGACGCCCAGGTCTCTGATCTTGGCGCCTGACAGCGAGGTGACGGACGCCGGAACGTCTTGCGCGTCTTGCTTGCGCTTTTGCGCGGTGACCGTGACCTTCTCGATCTGGCCGTTGTTGGCGGGCGGCGGATCGTCGGCGCGAGCCGGCAAGATAGCTAGTCCGGCGAGCGACAGCGCTACGATGTAGGTCGAGGTTTGGCGGAGAGGAGAACGTGTTCGCTTGGCCATTCCGGGCCCCCTGTGCACGACGAGACTACCGCGCCCCGGGCCACCCTGATCCGAGGCCGCAGTCATCGAGTTAAATCGAATTCGGGGCAAGCCGCACGAACTGATTCGGTTTGCTTTGGCGATTCGACCTAACCTGTTGCGCTTGTGTCGCGCCGGATCACCGGCCCTACGCCGGCCGGCTGCGACCGGGCTGGACGGGAACCGGGGTAGGACCGGACGAGCCTGGACCATTTCTCCATGAGTTGCAGTAAGCCCCCGCAAGAGAATCGTTATTCGAGAATTGTCGATTTGTCGGAGCCTGAACTTATTGATTGTTGCAAAGCCAAGCTTCCCGGTGACCAACAATTCGACTAAAGTCGAACATTCGACGGGAGGCGCGTATGGCTTGGAAAAACACCAAGGACCTTGAGCTTCGGGAGCGCGCGCAAAAGGTCATTCCGGGCGGCATGTACGGTCATCAATCGACTGTGCTTCTGCCCGATGGATATCCGCAATTCTTCGCGCGCGCCGAGGGCACTCGGCTCTGGGACGCCGACGGCAACAGCTACATCGATTACATGTGCGCGTATGGGCCAAACCTGTTCGGCTATGGCCACGCCGAGATCGACGACGCGGCGATCGCACAGTTGCGGCGCGGCGACGCAATGACCGGCCCCTCGCCTCTCATCGTCGAACTGGCGGAAGCGTTCGTGCGCATGGTGACGCACGCCGATTGGGCGATCTTCTGCAAGAACGGCACCGACGCGACCACAATGGCGCTGACGATCGCGCGCGCTCATACGGGCAAACGCAAAGTCCTAACGGCGACGGGCGCCTATCACGGCGCGGCGCCGTGGTGCACGCCGCGCCCAGCCGGTACCGTCGCCGAGGACCGCGCACATCTCGTTCACTTTACCTACAACGACATCGCGAGCCTTGAGGCCGCCGTGAAAAGTGTGGGCGAAGATCTCGCTGCTATTTTCGCGGCACCCTTCAAGCACGACGCATTTCAGGATCAGCAATTGCCGACCCGCGAATACGCGAACCGAGTGCGCGAGATCTGCGACAAGACCGGCGCGCTTCTCGTCGTCGACGATGTTCGCGCCGGTCTTCGCCTGGCGCGCGATTGCAGTTGGTCGCTGGTCGATGTGAAGCCCGACCTTTCGACGTGGGGCAAAGCGATCGCCAACGGGCATCCGATTTCGGCCCTGCTTGGCTCGGAGAAAGCGCGCGCGGCGGCGCAGGCGATTTACGTGACGGGCTCTTACTGGTTCGCCGCGGCAGCGATGGCGGCTGCGGTCAAGACGCTCGAGTTCGTGCGCGAGAGCGACTATCTGGAGCACACCGAGACGATGGGACGGCGCTTGCGCGAAGGGTTGCAGCAGCAGGCAGCCGCGCACGGCTTCACACTTCGCCAGACAGGTCCCGCGCAAATGCCGCAAATTTTGTTCGATGACGATCCCGATTTCCGCAAAGGCTTCGCTTGGACGCAGGCGGCCTTAAAGCGCGGCGTCTATCTCCACCCCTGGCACAACATGTTCATTTGCGCGGCGCTAACGGAGGGCCACGTGAGCGAAACGCTCGCCGCAACCGACGCCGCGTTTGAGACGGTGAAGAAGCGCCTGCCAACGCTAAAGCCGCATCCCGTGGTGGCGCAACTTTTTTCTGGACACTAATTGCCTTCGCTTTAAAAGCGATGAGCGCGTACGGCTGATGCTGGTTTTAGATTAGCGATATGGACAGTCGACCCGGTCACAGGCGCGTTGCTGGCCGGGCGCCGAATAGGTACCGCAAGTCGGGCACTTGATCATGTCTTCCATGGGAAGCTGGTTGGTTGCCGTGCGCTCAGTCGCACGCCGCAGCGCCTCCTGCAATTGCTCGCGGAAGCGGATCGCGCGGCCGCGGATCGCGAAATAGGCGACGGCGAGGATCGCCAAAACGACGAGAAATCCTGCTCCCATGCCTCGACTATAGCCCGAAGCGCGACCAGAGCGCACGGTCTTCGATCGCCACGATCAGATCATGCGCCCATTGCGCGCGCTCAGGCGCGCCGTCCGCGTGCCGACTCGACGGGCCGCCCCAACCGAACCATGAGCGGCGCTGCGTCACGACGCGAAATTCGACCTTGGTGCCGAACTTGGCGCGGGCTACGGCGAAGAGATCGCCCAGGCCATCGACGAGGCCAAACTCTTGCGCCTTCGCGCCGGTCCAGAACGCGCCGGAAAACAAATCGCTTTCCTCGCCCTTCAGCTTGCCTGCGCGGCGCTCTTTCACCATCGTCTTGAAGGTTTCGTGCACTTCTTTCTGAAGCGCTTCGAGATGGGCGACATCGCGCGGCTGCTCCGGCTGAAACGGATCGAGCATCGCTTTGCGTTCGCCGGACGTATGCACGCGGCGCTCGACGCCGATCTTTTCCATCAGCTTGTCGAAGCCGAAGCCGGCGGAGACGACGCCGAGAGAACCCACGATCGAATTCGCATGGGCGTAGATCTCATCGCCCGCCAGCGCCAGCATGTAACCGCCGGACGCCGCGACATCCTCGGCGAAGGTCATGACCTTGATGCCCTTCTCGCGCGCCAAGAGGCGCACACGGTCATGGATCAAGGCCGCCTGCACCGGCGAACCGCCGGGCGAATTGATCACGAGCGCCGCAGCGGCGATCGTCTTGTCCGCGAGGAGGCGCGAGATCGGGCCTGCTAGCGCGGACATCGTCAGGCCCGGGCGCAATCCGCCCGAGACCCCGATTGTGCCGTTGAGCCGCAAGACGGCGACGACAGGCGGCTGTTCGGACAGCTTGAGGCGACGCAGCGTGCGCGTGATCCAGTTGGCCATGATCATTACTTAAAGAGCGGCTCGCCCCGCCGCAAGATGCCCTCTGCCTCTTGTGTGGGGCGCCCGTCGGTTCGATGAAGAATGAGCCCGGGCAAAAGCCGCAAGGGCGCGCGCGAATTCATCCGTATACGGATGATGAGGCGCTTTGCCCCCTCGCCCGCCTTCGGCCACAGCGGAAAGATCTCCGTACCGAGGCCGTTCGGCGCGAGCGACGCCAGCGCGACCGACAACTGATCGGGCGGCAGAATTGCCGTCACCCACCCGGACGGCTTGGCCAACGCGCGAGCAAAGCGCAGCCATTCGCCCAAGCCTTTGGCGGCCGCCGACGTGGCGCGCGCCTTCGCCGCATCGGGTGCGCGGGTGCCGCGGGCGATGTCGTGGAACGGCGGGTTGGTCATCACGTGATCAAACGACTGACGTGGCAATTGACGCGGGCGCTGCAAGACGTCCGCCACGAAGACGTCAAACGCCTCAAGCGCATTGCGTGCGGCATTGGCGCGAGCGAGTTCGGCCAGCTCAGGCTCGAGCTCGACGCCGGTAAAACGCAAATCGGCGACACGCGCGGCAAGGCAAAGGGAGGCTGTGCCGGCGCCAAGCCCGAGATCACATACGCGCTCGCGTGGCTTTGCCGGTACCGCCGCGGCCAGCATCACCGAGTCCATGCCGGCGCGAAATCCATGGCTCGGTTGCCAGAGGCGAACGCGACCACCCAAGAAAGCGTCATCAGTGAGTTCGAAGCCTTCGCGTGCGGCGTTTGGACGCTGCGCCGTCGCCCGCGTACTAGGGCGCGAGGACATGGGCAAGTCCGGCATCGGCAAGTAACCTTCGCGCGCGCGCGGCCTCGGCGTCGTCAACCATTATGCGGCGCGGAATCGCCCCGATGTTCCCGTCCAGGATGTTCATGAAGCCGTCGAAATCGTCAAAAGCGATGTTATCCGCCTTGAGCAATGCCCGGACAAAACTCAACAAAGCGAAGTCATTGGTGCGTAACAGCTCAATCATGTTCACTCTTCATTCGATTTCGACGCCAGAGCTGCCAGGGCACACAAGACCGTGGCGTCCTGACCCTTGACCCATGACTGAACCACTTCCTATTTTCAACCAAGCCTGCACGTGCATACAACAACTCTAACGATCCGAGGGCCGATTTTGCGGGCCGTCCAGAAGATCATTGCAGGTGCGAGCGAACCGAAAGGTGCGGTCGAGCGCCTTTTCCGCCTGGTCGAGCTCGATCTGAGCGCCGTCAACACTCTCATCGTCGAGCGCATGCAGAGCAGCGTGCCGCTGATCCCCGAGCTTGCCGGCCATTTGATCAAATCCGGCGGTAAGCGTTTGCGGCCGATGCTGACGTTGGCGGCGGCGCGGCTCACCGGCTACACGGGCGGTGCGCACATCCACCTCGCCACCGCCGTCGAATTCATCCACACCGCGACACTGTTGCACGATGACGTGGTCGACGAGAGCGCGCTGCGGCGCGGTCAGGCGGCCGCCCACATGATTTGGGGCAACGCGCCAAGCGTCCTCGTCGGCGATTTTCTGTTCGCACGTGCTTTCGAGCTGATGGTCGAAGCGGAGTCCTTACGTGTGCTCTCGATCCTGGCGCATGCCTCGGCCGTGATCGCGGAAGGCGAAGTGATGCAGCTCTCGAGCGTGCGCAACCTGGCGATCTCGCAAGACACCTATCTCAAGATCGTCTCGGCAAAGACTGCCGCGTTGTTCGCGGCGGCGGCGGAGGCGGGCGCAGTGCTGGTACGCGGCGAGCCGGCGGGCGAACAGGCGCTGCACGATTACGGCCGCAATCTCGGCATCGCCTTTCAGTTGGTCGACGACGCGCTCGATTATTCGGGGCGTGAGGCGATGATGGGCAAAGCAGTGGGCGACGATTTTCGCGAAGGCAAGCTGACCTTACCGGTCATCGTCGCTTTCGCCAAAGCGCAAGGCAATGCCGACGAGACCGCGTTCTGGCAACGCACGATGGCCGAGCGTCATCAATCGGAACTCGACCTGACGCACGCCATCCACCTCATCGATAAGCATCAGGCGATCGGCGCGACCCTGGCGCGCGCCCGGCATTTCGCCGATGAAGCGTGCGAGGCCCTCGCCATGTTTCCCGACAGCGCCATGCACCGCGCTCTCGTCGACCTCGCCGAATTCTGCGTCAGCCGGGCGTATTAGCCCCGATCTCGATTAGGTGTCTCGAAGAGACGCGGCACATCCTCACGGTGGCCGCAAAACCATCAATTTTGGGAGGCCACTTGACATGCCGTCATTAGTTTCATATTTCTCGAATTATGGAATCTAAAACCGTTGTGGCAGCACTTGAAGCACTCGCGCAGGAAAACCGCCTGGCGATCTTTCGCCGTCTGGTCGTCGCGGGCGTGAACGGACTGACGCCGGGCGAGCTTAGCGAAGCGCTCGATATTCCGGCACCGACGCTGTCGTTTCACCTAGCGCAATTGCGGCACGCAGGACTCGTGAACGTGGAGCGCAACGGACGCTCGCTCAGCTACAGCGCCGCTTACGGGACGATGAACGATCTCATCGCCTTCCTCACCGAGAATTGCTGCGGCGGCACAACCTGTCTTCCGGCAACCGCTTGCAAACCGACCCCGAATACAAGGGAGAAATCTCATGAAGCGCCTGCACGTTCACGTCGCCGTGCCTGATCTCGACCAATCGATCCGGTTTTATTCGACGCTGTTCGGCACAGCGCCGACAAAGCGCATGCCGGACTATGCCAAATGGATGCTCGACGATCCGCGCGTCAACTTCGCAATCTCCTCGCGCGGACGCGAACCGGGCATCGACCATATCGGCATGCAAGTCGACTCGCGCGACGAGTTGGCCGAGCTGTCACACCGCTTGAAAGCCGCCGGCGAAAGGACGTTCGACGAGGAGGCGGTCACCTGCTGCTACGCGCAGGGCGACAAGAGCTGGGTCAGCGATCCGGCCGGCGTGCGCTGGGAAACGTTCTATACCTTCGACGACGCAACCACTTACGGCGAAGACCCCGGCGAGAGGCAAGCGGGCGACACCGGGTGTTGCGGCTCTACCGCCGACACAGCGGCGATGGAAACGCCGATTGGCACACAGGACTCGTGTTGCGGCGGCGCTTCGGCGAAGGCCACCGCCCAAGCCGGCTGCGGCTGAGCCTCGCGTGGACCGGCCGATCACCGTCTTGTTTCTGTGCACGGGAAACTCGGCGCGGAGCATCTTGGCGGAAAGCTATTTGAACCACTTGAGTGGACGGCATTTGCGCGCTTTTAGCGCCGGCAGTTTTCCCAAAAGCGCCGTGCATCCGCTGACCATTGCGACGCTCAACGACGCAGGTATCGAGGCGAGTGCCGCGCGATCGAAGAGCTGGGACGAATTCGCGCGGGACGGCGCGCCGCGCATCGATATGGTGATCACAGTCTGCGACAACGCCGCCGGTGAAGTTTGTCCGATCTTTCCCGGCGCACCGGTGAGGGCGCATTGGAGCCTGCCCGACCCCGCTGCTGTCGAGGGCAGCGAACGCCGCGCTGCCTTCGTCAAGATCTTTGCCGAAATTCGCGACGCGATCGATCGGCTGATCGACCTGCCCTTCGATGAGATCGCAGGCACCGCGCTGGGCAAGCGCGTCACTGCGCTCGTGGCGAGCTGAGCCGCAATGGACCTTGCCCGACGCGTGTTTGCCGAGGCGCTCGGCACCCTCTTCCTGCTCGCGGCCGTTGTCGGCTCCGGCATCATGGGTGCGCATCTCGCCGCCGGTAACGATGCGATCGCGCTGCTGGCGAACTCGATTGCGACGGGCTGCGCGCTCTATGCGCTGATACTCACCTTCGCGCCGGTCTCGGGCGCGCATTTCAATCCCGCCGTGACGCTGTTCGAACTCGCGCGCGGGCGCATCTCACCTGGCACTGCCGTCGCCTACGTTGCCGCGCAAATCGGCGGCGCCGTGATCGGCGTAATCGTGGCGCATGTCATGTTCGGACTAGCCATCGTCGAGGTATCCGCCCGCGCTCGCAGTTCGAGCGGCGAGTTCGTCGGCGAATTGGTGGCGACGACCGGTTTGCTCGTCACCATTTGGGGCGTCGCGCGGTCGAGGCCCGAGGCGATCGCCGGCGCGGTCGCGACCTATATCACCGGCGCCTATTGGTTCACCTCATCGACATCGTTCGCCAACCCGGCGGTGACGCTGGCGCGCTCAATCACCGATACCTTTGCTGGCATTGCACCGTCGTCCGTGCCTGGCTTCCTTCTGGCGCAGACGGTCGGTCTCTTGCTTGCTCTCGGCATCGCCGCGGCCTTGGGCCGCGAGCGGGCTTGATCAGCGCAGCGTCGACGGTACGACCCACCAGTGCGGATGATGCGATGACAGCGCGCCAGCGGCAGCTGACGCGGCGTCGTCGCTTTCGAAGATGCCGAAACAGGTTGCGCCGCTCCCCGACATGCGAGCGACAAGGCAGCTTGGCGTCGCTGAAATCTCAGCCAAGACTTCGCCGATGAGCGGCGCGATGCGGCGCGCGGGTGCTTCGAGATCGTTGCGGCGGATGCCAAGCCACGCGGCCACCTCTCCAGGCGATTTGAATTCGACAAGCGCCGGAGCGTCCGCGCCGTTTCTTGTCTCAAGTGTTCGAAAGACGTCAGCCGTCAACACCGACACGCCGGGATTGACCAGCACGACCGGAAATTTCGGAAGTGTGGGCCACAGCGTCAGGCGATCTCCGATACCTTCCATCAACGCCCCGCGGCCAATCAGACACACGGGCACGTCAGCGCCCAGTGTGGTGCCGACGCTCGCAAGGTCCGTGTCGCTCATGTTCAATCGCCAGACGCGATCGAGCAGTTTCAAGGCTGCAGCGGCGTCGCTCGATCCGCCGCCGATACCTGAGGCAGACGGCAAGTTCTTTTCCAGCCGCAGCCGCGCTCCATCGGTCTGCCGCCCGTTCGCCCGCGCCCACGCTTGCAGAGCGCGAGCGGCGCGCATAACCAGATTGTCCTCACCCGCCGACAGGCTCGCGGCGAACGGGCCGGAGATCGTGAGCGAAAGGTCGCCGGCGCGCTCGCCTTCCACGCGGTCGCCGACATCGGCAAACGCTGCCAGGCTGCAGATATCGTGATAGCCGTCGGCGCGCTTGGCGCCGACATGCAGGAAGAGATTGATTTTGGCAGGCGCGAAAACCGGAACGGACTCGTTCTCGCTCACTGGTGCCGTAGGCCGCCCTGGGCTTGCGTCGCGGGTGCGGCACCGGGTGGCGGCCCCTCCAGACCCACCTCGATCTTGTGCCGGATCAGCGGCTCTTGATCCTTGGCGGGCTTGAGCGATAGCGCGTGCTGCCACTCGAATTTCGCCTCGAGCTTGCGGCCGAAGCGCCAATAGGCGTCGCCCAGATGATCGTTGATCGTCACTTCGCCGGGCTCGAGCAAAACGGCCTGCTCGAGATATCTGATCGCATTCACGAAATCGCCGCGCTTGAAGTAGGCCCAGCCGAGGCTGTCGATGATGAAGCCGTCTTCCGGGCGCAGCTCCACCGCGCGCTTCAACATCGCGAGCGCTTCGTCCATGTTCACGCCCTGCTCGACCCAGGTATAGGCCAGATAATTCATCACCAATGGCTGCTCATGCTTCAAGGTCAGGGCGAATTTGAGATCCTTTTCCGCCTCGTTCCAGCGCTTGATGCGTTCCAGCGCAATGCCGCGCGTGTAGAAGATCGTCCAATTGCGTTCTTCGGGTTTGGCTACAAGCGCCAACGCCTTCGTGTAGATGTCGACCGCGTCGGCATAGCGCTCCTTGGCACGCATAAGGTCGCCGATCGACGCCAGGATTTCGAAGTCCGCGCGCGTACCCGTCAACGTCTCGCGCAATGTCGCAATCGCTTCGTCCGTGCGATCGAGCTTCTGCAGATCTTGCGCGATCTGGACGCGCGCATTGACATAGAGCGGCGAGGTTTTCGGTACACGTCGATAGGCGGAAATCGCGTCTTCCCAGCGTTGCGCCGTCTCCATGCGATCGGCGAGCAAGGAGATCGCAAGCTCGTGGCGCGGCTCCAGCGTCAAGGCGAGTTGCAAATAAAAGACGGGAATCTCGACACTCTTTTCGTCACTCAGGCTCGAGGCGATGCCGTAGAGCGCTTCGGCAAAGCCCGCGGACGCGTTGGGAATCAAACGGTCCGGCATGACGCCGTTCTTAGCCTGCTCCATCGCGGCGATGATAACGGGATGTGTCGGCGATTTGTCTTCGAAGCGCGCCAAGACCTCTTTCGCCTGTTGCAGTTTGCCGACGCGCTGAAGGTGAACAGCATAGGCGTCGACGATGCGCAACGACTCCCCGTTCGAGTCCTTATAAGCGGCGGCGAAATCGATTTCGGCATCGGCCGGGCGGCCCGCCAAATCTGCGATGATCGCCGCATGATATTTGGCAAACGCCGCCACCCCTTCCACCCCGGAAAGTTTGTGCGCGGCAGTCAAAGCCTCGTCCGTTTTGCCTTCGCCGAGCAAGGCATAGGCTTTACCCAACTCGGCGGCAATTTCTGCAGCTGCGTTGCCGGTGATCTTCGAGAGCTCGTCGAACGCCTTGGCATAGCCGCCTTCGCGGAAGGCTTTAATGCCGATGACGAGATGTGGCATGCGCGCAGTTGGCGACTTCGCGGTCAGCTGCTCGGCATGGGCGGCGGCACCGTCGATATCGCCGTCGGCGACTTCGCTGATGAGGACGCGCTCGAGTATTTCCGGATTATCGGGATCGAACTTCAGGGCCCGGTCGTAGTAGCGCGCCGCGGCGGACGCATCGCGTTCGCCCGAAGCAAAGCGCCCCGCGAGATAGCTGCCGTATTTGCTGGCGCGCGGCTCCCCGCTCGGACCCTGCATGGACGAGCATTGCGTCAATCCGAAGAGCAATCCAGCGCCCAGGAGCGCGATAGTGCCAACGCCGAGAAAGACCGAAATCGCGCGCAAACGGAGCGCCTCCTACATATTTGGGTAGTTTGGGCCCCCGCCGCCTTCGGGCGGCACCCAAGTGATGTTCTGGGCCGGGTCCTTGATATCACATGTTTTGCAATGCACGCAGTTCTGCGCATTGATCTGGAACCGCGGATTTTGGCCATTTGCGTCGCGGACAACCTCGTAAACGCCCGCCGGGCAATAACGTTGGGCCGGTTCATCGTAAAGCGGCAAATTTTTCGCGATCGGGATCGAGGGATCGGTAAGACGCAAATGCACCGGCTGGTCTTCCTCGTGATTCGTGTTGGAGAGAAAGACGGACGACAACTTGTCGAAGCTCAGTTTGCCGTCGGGTTTGGGATAGACGATCGGCTTGCACTGAGCGGCCGGTTTCAGCGTCGCAAAGTCGGGCTTACCGTGGCTCAGTGTGCCGAAGATGGAAAAGCCGAATAGCTGGTTAGTCCACATGTCGAAAGCACCGAAGCCGACACCGAGAAAAGTGCCGAGCCGGCTCCAAAATGGCTTCACGTTCCGTACGCGTTTCAGATCCCGGTAGACGTGGCTGTCCACGTAAAGTTCGCTGTACGTCGTGAGTTCATCCGCGCTGCGACCTGCAGAGAGCGCTTCGAACGCCGCTTCGGCCGCCATCATGCCGGACTTCATCGCGTTGTGGCTGCCTTTGATACGCGGCAGATTCATAAAGCCGGCCGAGCAGCCGATCAGCACGCCGCCCGGAAACGTCAGCTTCGGCACGGATTGAAACCCGCCCTCGGTAATGGCGCGCGAGCCATAGGCGATGCGTTTGCCGCCCTCCAGATATTTCGCGATCGCCGGATGCGTCTTGGCGCGCTGAAACTCGTCAAACGGCGAGATATAGGGGTTCGTGTAGTTCAGGTGGACGACGAAGCCGAACGAGCACAAATTCTCGCCGAAGTGATACATGAACGAACCGCCGCCGGTTCTGTCGTCGAGCGGCCAGCCCATCGTGTGCATCACGAGACCTTTTTTGTGGTTCTCGGGTTTGAGCTGCCACAGCTCCTTGAGGCCGATGCCGAACTTCTGCGGATCGCAGCCCTGATCGAGTTTGAAGTTCTTCATCAGCTGCTTGGCGAGCGAACCGCGCACGCCTTCGGCGATGAAGGTGTATTTGCCATGGAGTTCGATGCCGGGCGTGAAACCTGCCTTGTGGTGACCATCACGCGCGACGCCCATATCGCCGGTGGCGACGCCCTTCACGCTGCCGTCTTTATTGTACAGGACTTCGGCGGCGGCAAAGCCCGGATAGATTTCAACGCCGGCCGCCTCGGCCTGCTTCGCCAGCCAGCGGCAGACCTCCGCAAGGCTGACGATGTAGTTGCCATGATTGCTCATCAGCGGCGGCATGATGAAGTTTGGCACGCGCAAGGCACCCGCCGGACCCAGATAATAGAAGCGGTCGTCGGCGACCGGCGTTTCGATCGGCGCACCTTTGGCCGCCCAATCTGGAATCAATTCGTTGATGGCGATCGGATCGATCACGGCGCCGGAGAGAATATGAGCACCGACCTCGGAGCCCTTCTCAAGGACGCAGACCGTAAACTCTTTGCCGGCTTCGGCTGAGAGTTGGCGCAGGCGGATTGCGGCGGCGAGACCGGCGGGCCCCGCGCCCACAATGACGACGTCGTATTGCATGCTTTCGCGGACGACAGCTTCAGGCATGGTTTTTGAGGCTCGCGTTCTGGTCGTTCATTGAGGCGCGTGAGCGCGAAGAGACTTTGCTGTATAGGACGTTAGGGGCCGAACCGGCCTCGGGTCAACGCGGGGTTTGAGCTTTGCCGCTCGATGCTGTTGAAGCCAAACGAATGCTGAAATGGCTCGTCGATGCCGGCGCGGACGAAGCGCTGTCGGCGGAGCCGATCGACCGCTATGCGTCGGCGAAAGCCGCGCCGCAGACCGTCGACGAGAAGGTGGTGGACAGAAAGAGTGTGGAGACGCCGCGCGCGACCCCGGCACCGTTGCCGCTACGGCCGGTTGCGGTTCAGCCGATTACGGCCGCGACCGCGAGCGCACGCGAAATCGCGGCGGCGTGCGATTCGCTAGAGGCGCTGAGGGCCGCACTCGAGCGCTTCGACGGCTGCGCACTGAAGACGACGGCGAAGTCGTTGGTGTTCGCGGCGGGACCCGCGGATGCGCCGGTGATGCTGATCGGCGAGGCGCCCGGGCGCGATGAGGATTTGGAGGGGTTGCCCTTCGTCGGACGCAGCGGTCAATTGCTCGACCGGATGCTGGAAGCGATCGGCCTCAGCCGAAACACGAACGCTTACATCACCAACGTGATCTTTTGGCGTCCGCCTGGGAACCGTCCACCCTCGTCGGAAGAGGTCGCGATCTGCGCACCATTTTTTCTCCGTCACATCGAGCTCAAGGCGCCGAAGGTTCTGGTGCTGCTCGGCGCGACGCCCGTCAAGCACGTGCTGAACATAGAGGAAGGCATCACGCGCGCACGGGGGCGATGGGGGCGCTACGTGGCGAGCGGCATCGATATCCCTGCCCTGCCGACATTTCACCCGGCTTATCTTTTGCGCACGCCGTCCGCCAAGCGCCAGGTGTGGCAGGATTTGCTGAATCTGAAATTGAAGCTGCGCGAGCTGGGCGTAGGGTGAGCGGGCGCCCTTGGCGACAAACGTCCGATAGTGCAAAACCCGGCGTCTCAAGACTCGGTTGCCGCCGGAACTCACGGGTGGCCCGACCACAATAAGGACGAGATGCCATACTTCGCAGAATGATTTGCGCCGCGGGCCTAACGAATCCCCACGTCTATCAATCGGTCGACAATCCGAAGGACGTGACGATCACCTTTGATATGGCAGACCCGGCAAAGGCCAAAGCATTCGCCGCGTCCAAGACGTTGAAGACGACGATGACCAAGCTCGGCGTCAAAGGGAAACCGCAGATGCAGTTTCTCACTCCCGCGCCGTAAGCGGCGGATCGATAAAATGGGGCGGCTAACGGCTGCCCCCTCTTCATTGAAAGGCGCGCGGGCGCGATTCCTGGCGCTTCCCCCGCAACCGTGCGTTGGGTTGTGGGCTTCGGCTTGGGCGCCTAAACTGGCTTAAATCTTAGTCACGGGTTGGGAGCTCAAGCGGATGGCGGGACGCAGGCTCCAGGTCGCGTGCGCGGCGTTGCTCATCCTCGCCTCGCTTGCCGGAGATGCGCCGCCGGCGTCGGCGTCCGCGCCGTCAAGCTTCGTCAAAGTGCTCTCCGACCAAGACGTCGTCACCTACAAGGCGCTCTTTGAGGCCGCTGGCAAAGGCGACAAGGCGCAGATTGCGGTGCTCGCGCGCCAAGTGAAAAACCGCTCTCTGATGGGGCACGTGACGGCGAAGAGCTATCTAAGCCCGCAGACGGTCGCGCAGTTCGATGACCTCAAAGCCTGGCTAGTGAAATATCCGGACTATCCGGAGGCCGAGCGCATCTTTGCGCTAGCCGAGCGCAAGGACGCCAAGCGCGTCGGCGAACTGACGCGGGCGACGCTGCGCGTCATTCGTGGTCTCGGCGAAGACAACGCCGATATGCCGCCCGAGCTGTCGACGCCGGAGGCGACTGCCGCCCAGACCAAACTTCGCCAAATGATAAGCGCGGCCCAAGTCAACGGCGCGCAAGCCTATCTCGACAGCAGTGACGTTCGCGGAAAACTATCGAAGGCGGACTACGGCCACCTCGCGCAACAGGTCGCGGCGGCCGATTATTATCTCGGCGATGCGAAAGCCGCGCTCGCACTTGCCAACCATGTCGCTTCGGACTCACGCGCCGACGTGCCGGACGCAGATTGGATCGCGGGCCTCGCCGCCTTCAAGCTCAAGCAATACGACATCGGCGCCGTGCACTTCGCGGCGATGGCCGACAACCCGGCGGCGACATCTTGGCTCAAGTCCGCAGCGGCATTTTGGGCGGCGCGCTGTTATCTGGCCTCTCGCGAACCGCAAAATGTCTCGCGCATGCTTGAGATCGCCGCGGACAAGCCGCGCACATTCTACGGTCTGATCGCCCTTAAACTTCTCGGTAAAGCGCCTCCCTTCAGCTGGAACGAGCCCGCGCTCGAACGCGCCGGGTTTCAACGCCTGGTCAAGGTGCCGCAGATCGCGCGCGGCGTTGCGCTCTATCAAGTAGGCGAACTGGAGAACGCCGAAGGCTCGATTGCGCGCGCCCACGGGCATCTGTCTTCGGAGATGGACCGGCCGTTCATTGCCCTGGCGCATGAATTGGGCTTTGCTCATATCCAATTGCTCGCGGCCGGCGCGGCACGCTCGCCCGACCTCAAGGCTGCGGCCTATCCGGTGATGAGCATCAAGCCGTCGGACGGCTGGCAGGTCGACCCCGCGCTCGTCCATGCGATCGTGCGTCAAGAAAGTAAATTCGAGATGCGGGTGACAAGCACGTCGGACGCGCGCGGCCTCATGCAGCTTTTGCCGGCGACCGCGGCAGGCGCCATGAAGGACACGACACTCGACAGCCCGGGCGCGCGCGCGCGGCTCTTCGATCCGGCGTTCAACCTCAGCGTCGGCCAGCGCTATCTTGCCAAAATGTTCACCTTCGCCCAGCCCGACGGCAATCTCTTCCACCTCGTCGTCGCCTATAACGGCGGGCCCGGCAATTTGCAGAAGTGGCTCAAAGAGATCGATTTCAACGGCGATCCCCTCCTCTTCATCGAGAGCATCCCGTCGCGCGAGACGCGCGGCTATGTCGAGCGCGTCGTCGCGAATTACTGGATCTATCAAGACCGCATGGGCGAGCCGCAAGAGACACTCGACCAAGTCGCGCGCGGTGAATGGCCGGTGATGTCGGGCATCGGACACCACCGCGTGGCGTCGCTCTGGTAGGAGCTTTTCCTTCCCCCCGCCTGCAGGTGCCCTCGAAAGATCCGCCAAGTCCGGTCGCCCCTCAATGCTCCCTCTCCCTTCCTACTTCGGGAAGGGAGAGGGCTGGGGTGAGGGATGGGCGTCGTGCGAGGCCAAACGCACGGAAGCCTCACGCCGGCGCGCCGCTCCAATCACCCTCGTCCGTACACGGCGTAACGACCTTCCCTCACCCCCACCCCCTCTCCCTTCCAAGATGGAAGGGCGAGGGGCGAGAGAATCCGCTGTGCGCAGCTCGTGTTCCGCGCCCCGCGGGCGCCATGTCGGGAAAATGTAGGTGTGCTAGAAGCGGGCGACGGCTTTCTAGAGGTCATAGTCATGAACGACAACCGCATCGACGACGCGCGCGCCTTCATTCCCGTGCGCATCGCTGTTTTGACGATGTCCGACACGCGCGGGCTCGACAACGACGTCTCCGGCGACACGCTGGCCGCGCGTATCAAGGCCGCCGGACACGAACTCGCCGACCGCACGATCGTGCAAGACGATGAAATCATGATCGCCGAACAAGTGCGACGCTGGCTTGCCGAGCGCACTATCGATGCGATCATCACGACGGGCGGCACCGGCCTGACGGGGCGCGACGTCGCCGTCGAAGCGATCCGCCCGCTCTTTGAGAAGGAGATCGACGGCTTTGCCGCCCTCTTCCATCAAATCTCATATGCGAAGATCGGCACGTCGACGATCCAAAGCCGTGCTTGCGCCGGAGTGGCGGGCGGCACATTCATCTTCTGCCTGCCCGGCTCGCCGGGCGCAGTAAAAGACGCCTGGGACGGCATCTTGAAGTTCCAGCTCGACGTGCGCCACCGCCCGTGCAATTTCGTCGAGATCATGCCGCGATTGCAGGAACACCTAGCGGCGGAGGAACGCAAGCGGGGTTAGTCTCTGTCGCCGCCATCCCCCTCTGTACCAAATCTCCACGTGAACCCAGCTACGTCGACGAGCAAACCCACCATTCCGTTCGTCCAATCGGGCTCATACCCTGTGCGCGCGGGAAATTTCGTGCGGCCGTTGATTGATGGCGAGCCGACGTTCCGACGCATCTGCGTGGCAATTGAGAGAGCTCGCCACAGTGTCTGGGCAACCGTGACGTTTATGTGGGGCAGTTTCCAGATGCCGGACGGTAGAGGCTCCGCGCTCGAAGTGCTCAACCGGGCGGCAGCGCGTGACATCGACGTACGGCTTATTTTTTGGCGGCCGGACAGAGAAACCGAGCACCACAAGCGCAACGCGTTCTGGGGCGCTGAGGATCACATCCGGCTGCTCGTGACGAGCCGTTCGGCAGTCCGAATCCGATGGGACCGCGCCCACCCCGGCTTCTGCCAACATCAAAAGAGTTGGCTCATCGATGCGGGCGAGGAGACCGAAACAGCCTTCGTCGGCGGGATCAATCTCAATCCGCACTCCATGGTCGCACCCGGCCATTTTGGTGAAGGCCAAAACCACGACGTATATGTCGAACTCGCAGGTCCTTCAGCGGTCGACGTGCACCATAATTTCGTCCAACGCTGGAACGAGGCGAGCGAACGGCGCGCCGATGATGGCAGATGGGGCAGCGGCAGCGAGACCGACCTGCCGTTTCCGCGCCTTGTTCCTTCTCCTCGGGGCCACGCGTTTGTTCAGATACAGCGAACCATCCATCGCGGTCGCTACAGCGACGGGCAAGCAGCGCCGAAAGGTTCGCACTTTGATATTGCCTCTGGCGAGCGGTCAAACTTCGACCAATATTGTGCGGCCATCGGCGCCGCCCAGCGGTCGATCTATATCGAAAACCAGTATTGCGACGTTCCCGAGATCCTCACCAGTCTTCAAAGGGCTCTGAAGCGGGGCGTAGAGGTGCTGCTCCTGATGCCGGCGAATCCAGGGTTCGCCGACCGACCGGAAATGCGCGCTCTCATGGACGCGAGAGCCGCACTGGGCGCGCACGAGAATTTCACGTTAGCGGGTATTGCCGGCTTGAGCGCCGATGCTCGGCGGGTACCCGTTTACGTGCACGCCAAGCTCATGCTGGTCGACGACGCATGGGCAACCATCGGTTCATGCAACCTGCACAGCTACTCGCTCTTCGGAAACAGCGAGATGAATGTTGCGTACTTTGACCCGGACACGGTGCGCGCACTTCGGTGCGAGCTTTTCCAAGAGCACTTGGATCAGGATACGTCCGGCATGGACGACCGCGACGCCCTTAGGCTCTTTCGCAAGACAGCCCTTGAGAACCTCAATCGCTTCGAGGCCGGCGATCATGCATGGCAGGGGCTAGCGTTCACTCTAGACTCCGCCGCGTACCAGGGGTGACAAACAGCCTGCCGAGCTCGCGTTGCTGGGTGACCTTGTCTGCAATCCTGTCGGCGTCCTCACGTTGCAGGCGACCTCATCGTTGGAATAATCTCGGGGCCGTCGTCGCCGAGATTCAATCTCGCACAGGAGGGGGATCATGGGAGCCAAGGTTTCAATTGTAGCGGCGGTTCTGTTCGGCCTTGGCGCGGCTTGGCCCGCAGCGGCCGCATCGACACAGGCGCCCGCGACACCCGCACCCGCCGTCGACGTGGAGTCGATCAAGCAGCAGAACGCGCTCGCGATAAAGGAGAATGCGCTGATCACGCAGGTGAACGCCGCGATGGCCGCCAAGAAATGGCAAGAGGCGGCTGATGCGCTCGGCAAGCTGATCGCACTCAACGCGCGTTGGGACTATTATCAAGGCCTAGCCAATGCCCAATTCAATCTCGGGCACTATACGGAAGCGCTCGGCGCATTCGACAAGGGCATCGCGGGTGCGCTCGCGGACAAGACGACACCCGCCGATAAGCTAAAGTTGGCGCGTGCCATGATGCTGACGAGCAAGGGCAACGCGTTGCTCAAGCTCAAGCGCACCGACGAAGCGATCGCCGCTTTCACAGGCGCAGCGGCGCTCGACCCCCATCCGGCCGTCGCGTATTTCAACCTCTGCGCGACCCAATATAACGTGGGCAACATGACAGGTGCGGCCACCGCGTGCGACAAGGCGATCAAGGCGGACCCCACCAAGGCCGACGCCTATTTCATCAAGGGCTCGGCTCTCTACGGTAACGGAACGCTGGACGCGAGCAACACCTACGTCGTGCCGCCTGGAACCGTTGAGGCACTTAAGAAGTACCTGAAGCTCGCACCCAAGGGCGCCCATGCGGCCGACGTGCAAGCGATGCTCGACGCACTGAAAAAACCGCTCAAATAGAGCGAGCATGCACCGCTCGCGATCGACATAAGGATTAGGATAACCTCGAGGCCATCGACGCCGACGTGGAATTGGACTTTAGGAGGAGATCATGAGAGCCAGAATTTCGACGGTCGCGGTGGTTCTGCTCGGCCTCGGCGCGACTTGGTCGGCGACAGCGGCGACGCACCCGGCCGCGCCGGCACCCGCCCCGGGGGCGATCAAGCAGCAGAACGCGCACGCAACGCAAGAGAACGGGCTGATCGCCCAGGTGAACGCGGCGACGACAGCCGGGAATTGGCAAGACGCGGCGAATGCGCTGGGAAAACTGATCGCCCTCAATCCGCGATTGGATTATTACCAAGCCTTAGGCAGCGCCCAATTCAATCTCAAGCTATACAAAGAGGCCCTCACCACGTTCGACAAAGGCCTCGCGGCTGCGCTCGCCGACAAGACGACGCCCGCCGATCAGATCAAAGAGGCGCGCGCACAGATGCTGACGGACGAGGGCAACACCTTGCTCAAGCTGAAACGCAAGGACGAAGCGCTTTTGGCATTTAACAACGCCGCAGCCCTTTCGGCCCACCCGGCCATCGCCTATCTCGACGTCTGCTCAACCCAGTACAACATGGGCATCACGTCCGTCGATGCCTGCGACAAGGCGATCACCGCAGACCCCACACTGGCCGACGCGTATTTTATCAAGGGCGCAATTCTTTACGGCACCGGCACGATGGATGAGAACAACAATCTCGTCGTACCATCCGGAACAGCCGAGGCATTCAGCAAATATTTGGCACTGGCGCCGAAGGGCGCTCACGCTGCGGACGTGAAAGCGTTGCTCGACACGTTCAAGAAGCCCGCAAAATGAAGAGTGTTTTGCCAACTCGAACAGCGGCCAAGGTCGACGACGCCATGAGGTTCACCGAGAAGCGCTCGCATTGGCCGGCCTCGGCCCCTGGGATCTAACGTCCGAGCGGCGCGGCGCGCGCGAACGGCCAGTCGATGACGCGCGCGCAGTAGAGCGACCACCACACGATTACCGGCTGCGCCGCGAGCCGCGGAGCATGGTACCACCAACTGTCCGGCAATGGCGGCACGTGCACGTGGGCCAGCGCGTGATAGATGTTCGCCGGAAAAACACAGATCGCATAGAGCGCCAGCATAACGCCCGCAAGCCGTCGTGTGCGCGCGAAAAGCAAGCCGCCGGCGCCGGCGATCTCGCAAAGGCCTGTGAAGATCACGACCTCTCGCGGATAGGGGATAGACGGCGGCATGATGGCCAAGAACGCGCCGGGATCGACCACGTGAAAGACCCCGAACGCACAATAGATGACGGCCAGAACGACGAGCATAAGCAAACGCATTCGCGAACTCACACCTTTCGACTCAATTGCGGATCACGGCGCGTTGGACGGCGTCCCGCCGCTGCTCGAGGTGTCAACGCGGGGGCGAACCGGCAGGGTCAGAGTCTGCGCCTCGTCCTCGCCCGGCATCAGGAGTTTCAAGCCTGCCTTGATCTGTGCAAGCAGACTCCCCTTGCGCACCCGTGACTTGGCGTAGACAGGAACTGTCAGCGCCATCATGCCGGGCGCTGTTACTGTAAGCAGACCCAACTCTTGTCCGCGCGCGATCGGCGGTACCGCCGGCGTTTCGAATTTGAGCGTCACGCGCAGTCGATCGCGCGCGGCGGTTCGCATCAGAAGGCTGATCCGTTGATGCACGGCAAGCGAGACCGTGCGGCGCTCACCAGCCCATACGTCGGCTTCACCAACCACCTCGCCGGATCCGAGCAGCACATAAGTCTTGAATTCGCGAAAGCCGATATCGAGCAGGCGCTTTGCTTCCGACGCACGGTCCGCCATCGAGGAAAGGCCATTGACGACCACGATCATTCGGCGCCCCTCTTGCACGGCCGAAGCGGTCATGCCGAAGCCCGATTCATCCGTGTGGCCCGTTTTCAAACCATCGGCGCCCGGATAAGCGCCCAGCAACAGATCACGGTTGGGCTGCGTGATCTTATTCCATGTGAATTCCTTCTCGTCGAAGTAGTGGTAGTAAGCAGGGTAATCCTTGATCAAGTGGCGCGCGATCAGCGCCAATTCGTGCGCGGTGACGTTTTGCGCGGGGTCGGGCATGCCGTTCGAATTGGCGAAGGTCGATTGGATCAGGCCGATACGCCTTGCCTCTGCGTTCAGGAGTAGCGCGAACGCTTCTTCACTGCCGGCGATATTCTCGGCGACGACCGCGCAAGCGTCGTTGCCGGAGTCAATGATGATACCTCGGATCAGATCCTCGATCCGGATCGCCTCGCCCAGGCCCACGAACATCTTCGATGTCTGCGCGTCGTGCGCGAACTGGTTCCAGACCTTTGCGCTGACGCTGAATTTGTCGTCGAGATGCAGCTCGCCGCGCTTGAGTTTTTCGAACAAAAGCGAAACCGTCATCAGCTTCGCCATCGAGGCGGGCTTCATCAATTCGTCACCGTGCTGGGAAAAAAGCACCCTGCCCGTTTCGTAGTCCATGACGACCGCGAAGGGCGCGATAGTTTCGATCGGCGGAAGTCCGGTGCTATCGGTAGGAGGCGGCGCTTGAGGTGCCAAAAGGTCTTCCGCCGCGGCCATGCAAGGCGCAAGCGCGAACGCGGCCAACAGGGCGGCAACCAACGACCAGGTACGCATGCATCGAAATCTCGCGCCGCTCACTTATACTCACCGTAGACATCGGGTTTACACTATTCTTTTGTCTTTCCACGCAGCCTATGCGGGCGTCTCGCAAAAAGGCTTAGGCCGAAGTCTCCGCGGCTATCGCCTTGCGCACCGTGGCGCGCTCGGACATCCGCGCGCGGTGGTCAGCGATCTTGGGCAGGTGCTTGGGGTCGACGCCGTCGAGCTCGAGCCACTGCGCGAGAGTGAAGAGATAGGGATCGGCGATCGTGTAGCTCTCTCCCATCACCCAAGGACCAACGAACATCTCACGCTCGATCAGCGCGAAGCACTCACCCACCGCTTGCGGCGCTTTGCGTATCATCTCGGCGATGGCGGTGGGTTCGTCCGCCCAACGATAACCGCGCATGCGGTGCGCGTGCGCAACATGCACGGTCGCGCAGAGATACGCGTTGAACGACTGAACCTGCGCCAACGCGAACAGGTCGTCGAGTGGCGCCAATCGTGCTTGCGGATAGCTTTGCGCCACAAACATCAGGATTGCCGGCGTCTCGGTCAGAATCCCGCGCGGCGTCACCAAGGACGGCACGCGGCCCTTCGGATTGATCGCGATGTAAGCCGGCGTGCGTTGTTCATCGGCGGCGAAATCGACGCGCGCCAGCTCATAGTCCGCCCCCGCCTCCTCCAGCGCGATATGCGAAGCCAGCGCGCAGGTATGCGGCGCATAGTAGAACTTCACGCGACGGTCCCTCGTGAAGCGCGATCACCAACGGGCACGTTAGTGCAGGTCGAACTTGAAATCGACTCCGCGGCGCAGCCTGAGCCTTGCGCCACTCACGCGTGGGTGCGGCCACCGAGCAGATTTTGACCGAGATGAATTTGATGCCGCACGCTCTTGCGGAATTCCGGATCCGTGGTGCGCGCCTTCAGGTAGGCCGAGAGGGCGACACGAATGATTTCGGACATCGATTGGCGTTCCGCCGCCGAGACAAGCTCCAGAGCGTCCGCTTGCTCCGGTGAAAACCGGATAGTCATGACCTTGCCGTAGTCCATTATCGCCCCCGCGATCGGCCGCCGTCGCGCCGCCAGTTGAAATGCATCTGTGCCTTTGGCGTGCATGCTCAGCTGCGAGCGATCGCAACACTGTCTGCCCCAGACACAGCGGAGTTCCCCAACTCCTTAGGGCCAATGGAAGCAATGGCCAGGGGTGGTTGCAAGATACCGCAAGGTAACACCGGGCAGAATTGTCGGTTCCAAGGACTTACGGTTACCAGCTTAAGCGCGGGTCATGAGCCACCGCCCGGCCCTCTTGCGTGACGCCCAAGGCAAGGCGCTGCCGTGCCGCGCAGAGTAGAACTGCGCGTGACGACCTCTTATGAAGCGCAATTGGCCACCAGGCGCGACCGGCAGCACCGCCATGACACCATCTGAATTCCGACGCATCGGACACCGCATGATCGATTGGATCGCGGATTACCGCGAGACGCTCGGTGAGCGCCCGGTGTTGGCGCCGGCTAAGCCCGGCGAGATCAAGGCGATGTTGCCGCCCTCCCCGCCCGATCACCCCGAAGCGATGGAGACCGTGCTTGCCGATTTCGATCGGATCGCGCGGCATGGCATCACCAATTGGCAGCATCCACGTTTCATGGCGTATTTCCCGGGCAACGCGCTGCTCGCCGGCGTGCTCGCGGACCTTGCGTCGACCGGCCTCGGCGTCGTCGGACTGACGTGGGCTGCCAGCCCGGCGGTCACCGAGCTCGAAGAGGTCATGATGGGGTGGATGCGCCAAGCGCTCGGCCTCCCGGCCGCGTTCAGCGGCGTGATCCAAGACACCGCGTCGACGGCAACATTAGTGGCTCTCGTCTGCGCCCGCGAACGCACGACGCGCTATGCGCTCGCTCGCGGCGGGTTGCACGGTGAGCCGAAGCGATTGACAATTTATACGTCGTCGCAAGCGCACTCATCGGTTGAGAAAGCAGCACTCATCGCCGATTTCGGGCGCGCGAATTTGCGCCTGGTACCGTGTGACGCAAATTACGCGATGCGCGTGGATTGCCTGGCGCAGATGATCGAGGAAGATGTCGCGGCGGGATCGACACCATGCGCGGTCGTCGCGACGACAGGTACGACGGCGGCGGCCGCGCTCGACCCGGTCGGCGAAATCGCGAAGCTCGCGCGCGCGCACGACATGTGGCTGCACGTCGACGGCGCGATGGCGGGAAGCGCGATGATCCTGCCAGAATTCCGGTGGATGTGGGAAGGGATAGAGAATGCGGATTCGATTGTGCTCAACCCGCACAAATGGCTCGGCGTGCCGTTCGACTGCTCGCTCTATTACGTCCGCGATGCGGAGCATCTGGTGCGCGTGATGTCGACCAACCCGAGCTTCCTGCGCTCGAGCGTCGACGACCAGGTGAAGTCGCTGCGCGACTGGGGCATTCCGCTCGGGCGGCGGTTTCGAGCACTGAAGCTGTGGTTCGTGTTGCGCGAGCAAGGCATCGTGGCGCTTCAGGCGCGCCTCAGACGCGATCTCGCTAACGCGCAAATGCTCGCGGCCCGCGTCCGCGCGACGCCCGGCTGGCAGGTGCTCGCGCCCGTCCTGCTGCAGACCGTGTGCGTTCGGCACGAACCTTCGGGGTCGCAGGGCGAAGCGCTCGACCGCCACACGCTCGACTGGGTAGAACGCGTCAACCGCTCGGGTGTTGCTTATTTGACGCCGGCGTTGCTCGACGGGCGGTGGATGGTGCGGATTTCGATCGGCTCCGCCGAAACGGAGGAAAGCGACGTGCAGCGCGTCTGGCAGGCGATCCGCCAGGCGGCCGAAGGCGCGACCTAGTGCTGGTGCCTGGCGGAACCGGCGAGCCACTCGCGCATTCTCGGTCACAAAGTCGCCACGGAGTTCGTACCCTAATCGGCAATTGGTGGGCGGCACGAGAGGCGGAAACGATGCGCGTACGAAATCGGCTAATTTTGAGAACCGGCGCGGCGGCCGCGACCACGTTGCTGACATCGTCGGCCGCATTCGCGGCGGCGCAGGAGCCGTTGATCTCGGGCGACAGATGGGTCGCCTTCGCAATCATCGGCGGCCTGGTGATCGCCGTCTTGCTCTTCGTCTTCGCCTCGGTCGGCGTCGCGCGGCGCGATGCGACGGCGCAGCGCGGCAGCAAGAGCGACGATGACGGCCTTCCGATCTTCGGTGGCGACGACGACTGAACTGACGCCTCAACCCACTCGCGGCGGGGTGGATCTGGCCGCCGCCATACTAAGCGCGCATGCCCATCGCCGGACGGAACGGCGGAGGGTCGTCGTCGGGAAAATATACAGGCGCGTAGTGGCTGAACTCCATCGAGTAGCTCGCGGCACCGCGGCTGATTTTGCTTAACGCGTCTTCATAACCGAACATATTGGCGAGCGGCACGGTCGCGGTAATGACCTGCGCATTGCCGCGCGTATCCGTGCCTTGAACCTGGCCGCGCCTTGAATTGATGTCGCCGATGACGCCGCCGAGGAAATCGTCCGGCGTCACCACCTCGACC
>JANXXU010000003.1 GCA_025350465.1 Alphaproteobacteria bacterium
GCGATGACCGACACCGAGCTAAGCGCCATCGCGGCGGCGGCGAAGATCGGCGACAGCAACAGACCGAAGACCGGATAGAGGACGCCAGCCGCAATCGGAACGCCGGCGACGTTGTAGAAAAACGTAAAGAACAGGTTTTGCCGGATGTTGCGCATCGTCGCCTTCGACAGGTGCCGCGCTCGTACGATGCCGCCCAGATCGCCCCCCAGCAGTGTCACGCCAGCGCTTTCGATGGCAATGTCCGTTCCGGTTCCCATGGCGATGCCGACGTCGGCCGCGGCCAGTGCCGGTGCGTCGTTAACACCGTCTCCGGCCATGGCCACGACGCGGCCCTCGCGGCGCAGCTTCTCAATAACAGCGCTCTTGTGATCCGGCAGGACTTCGGCCTCGACATCCGCAATGCCGAGCCGCTTCGCAATGGCCAGCGCTGTGGTCTGGTTGTCACCGGTGAGCATGACGATGCGGATGCCATCTGCGGCCAGCGCCTTGAGGGCCGCCAAGGTCGACGTCTTCACCGGGTCGGCGATTGCAATGATCCCGACAGCCGTTCCGTCCACAGCCATGAATATTGCAGTTGCACCGTCCTGCCGGAGACGCTCGGCCTCGGCGACGAGAGGAGCGGTCGGGACGTTCAATTCACTCAGGAATTTGGCGTTGCCCAGGGCAACCGACCGGTTCTCGACGCGGCCGACCGCGCCCCTACCGGACGGCGAATCGAAGCCCTCGACGGCGGCAAGCGGCAGTTTGCGCACGGATCCTTCCGCGACGATAGCGCGGGCCAGCGGATGTTCGCTCGAATTCTCGACACTGGCGGCGATGCGGATGATCTCGTCTTCGCTGAAACCCGTAGACGCGACGATTGAGACGACTTTGGGTTTTCCTTCGGTCAGTGTGCCCGTCTTGTCGACGACCAGCGTATCGACCTTTTCCATGCGCTCCAGCGCCTCGGCATTCTTGATCAGGACGCCGACGCTGGCGCCGCGCCCGACCCCGACCATGATCGCCATGGGCGTGGCAAGACCGAGCGCGCAGGGGCAAGCGATGATCAAGACCGTCACGGCGGCGATGAAGCCGTAAGCAAAGCGCGGCTCCGGACCGACGATGGCCCAGGCGCCAAAGGCGGACACAGCGACGGCGATGACCACCGGAACGAACCAGCCCGCCACCAAGTCGGCCAGCCGCTGGATCGGGGCACGAGAGCGCTGCGCATTGGCGACCATCTTCACGATCTGAGACAACAATGTGTCGCTCCCGACCTTTTGGGCGCGCATCACGAAGCTGCCAGTCTGATTGATCGTGCCGGCGATCAGCCTGGCGCCCTGTTCCTTCGTGACGGGCATCGATTCACCGGTGACCATGGACTCGTCGAGCGACGACCGGCCCTCCAGCAACTCGCCGTCGACCGGCACTTTTTCACCAGGGCGGACACGCAGCTTGTCTTCGACCGCGATGTCTGCGATCGGCACGTCTTCTTCGCTTCCATCGGGCTTGATCCAGTGCGCTGTCTTGGGTGCCAGGTCCAACAGCGCACGGATGGCCCCGGAAGTGTGCTCGCGTGCGCGCAACTCCAGTACCTGTCCCAGCAGCACCAACACCGTGATGACTGCGGCGGCCTCGAAGTAGACGGCGACCGTCCCGTCCATCTGAAAAGCGGGCGGAAAAATCTGAGGCGCAAGAGTCGCAACGACGCTGTAGAGCCATGCCGTCCCAGTGCCCATCGCGATCAGGGTGAACATGTTGAGGCTGCGATTGATGATCGATTGCCAGCCCCGCGCGAAGAACGGCCAGCCGGCCCACAATACGACCGGCGTCGCCAGCGCGAATTGCATCCAGTTTGAAACGCTCTCGCTCACAGGTAACTTCAAGAGATGACGGCCCATTTCCAGCGCCAGAATGGGCAAGGACAGCACAAGGCCGATCCAGAACCGCCACGTCATCTCGGCCAGTTCGTGATTGGGCTGCGCTTCGGCCGTGACCGTTTCGGGTTCAAGCGCCATGCCGCATATCGGGCAACTTCCCGGACCAACCTGCCGAATCTGGGGGTGCATCGGACAGGTGTAGATGACGCCGTTTGGAGCCGCCGGCGCTTGCTGCGCCTTGTTCAGATATTTGGCTGGGTCCGTGGAGAACTTGGTGCGGCATCCGGCAGAGCAGAAGTGGTAGCTGTGCCTATTGTGCTCAAAGTGATGCGCGGTCGTGCTGGGATCGACGCGCATGCCGCACACGGGATCGATTTCGGTCTTGGACGAGAGAGCGTCTGCCTCGCCTGGTTGAGCGTCGTGGCGATGGCCGTTCGTTGCATTGTCTGGCGCTGACATTGGACTTCCTTGCCTGTCCGGCACCCGCTTATAACCCCATGGCGTTCAATTGCCAATTACCCTATAGGGGTATACCTTGCGGCAAAGCGGAGTTTGAGCCTTGAAACCCGAAAGCAAGCCCAAGTTGTTAGCGCGCCTACGCCGTATTGAGGGACAGGTGCGCGGCATTTCGCGCATGATCGACGAAGACCGCTACTGCATCGACGTGCTGACGCAGCTCCAAGCAGTGCGCGCGGCGCTGGTCGGCGTGGAGACGCATATGCTCAAGGATCACCTCGGCCATTGTATCGAGGAGGCCATCGTCGGCGGCAACGCCAAGGAGCAACGCAAGAAGGCCGGAGAACTGATCTCGCTGCTCGAACGAAGCGCGCGCTGACACCTCAAGTCCCGGCCCCAAGATCATCGAACATCGATGGTGCCGATCATGCCGGCCTCCGCATGGCCGACATAATTGCAGGCGAACTGAAACCTGCCTTTCCTGGTGAACCGCCAGATGAGTTCTTTCGACTCGCCCGGCTTGGCATCGACCAAATTCCGTTCATCGTGACCGCTGGGCATGCTCATGCCAGCCATCTCGGCCATCGCCTTGCGGTGCTCCGCCTGTTCTGCGGCATCGGCGATCATGAACTCGTGGGCCTGCTCGCCCTTGTTGACGAACACAAAGCGGACGGTCTCGCCTTGTCTGAACGCCAGATGCGTGACATCGAACTTGATCTCAGTCGCGACGATCCTGACCGCGCGCGTTACCTTCGTGGGATCGCCGGGCGTGCCCCAACGCGTATCGATGGTGTGATGACCAACCCCTGCGGCGAGACACGGTGCAGAGACGATCAATCCCGTGGCTAGGATTGCGCCAAGAACGACACCGCGAACGAATTGAACACTAACAGACATTGGAACTACTCCTACCTCCGAGAATAACTTGGGATGAGCATGCAAGATGTTACCTGACTACTCTAAGAACGCGATTGCTAGCTGTTCTCGACCGCGATCAATGGGACGCATATTGGCTTCGCATCGATTTCAGAATGTTTTCGAGCTTCGCCAAGTTCGAATCCGTTCCCGGCTTGTCGTTGGCATCGCCGCTCGCATCCAGTCTCACGGCCAACGTATCGACGAACTTGACTTGGGCACTCACCGTCGAGAGCGCCGTCGCCGAAAGGCCCTGCGAGTGGGTTGGCAGTGCGCGAACTAAGTCCCGGACGGCGTAGGCATGCTGATGGACAGTGGCGAGAGTGCCTTTCGCAATCAGACCGTGCAGTTCAGCGATATGGCCGTTGATCGCCTTCCAAATTTCTGCGGACGTGGC
>JANXXU010000004.1 GCA_025350465.1 Alphaproteobacteria bacterium
AATCAAGCCTGCTTGCGCGATTGGGGCATTGCCGGCGAGCGCATCGAAGAATTGCAGAACAAGGGAGTCATTTGAAAATGTCACGTCGGGAGTTCCCATGGGGGAAATGATCGAAGTCGCACGCTCCAGCGTTCAGACCTGGGAATGCGATCAAATGGGCCACATGAACGTGCAGTTCTATGTGGCCAAGGCCGACGAAGGCATGGCGTCGTTGGCGACGGCGCTCGGCCTCGGCCACCATGCCCAACAGGCAAACGGCACCGTGCTGGTCGCGCGTGAGCATCACATTCGCTTTCATCGCGAGCTCAGGCCGGGCGCGCCCTTCATCGTGCAGGGCGGCGTGCTGCGCGCCCTGACCGAGGGTCTCGAATTCTACGAAGAGATGCGGACGATCGTCCCGAACGAGATCAGCGCAACGTTTTTCACGCGGGCCGAATGGTGCGATCAGGATACCCGCGGCGGCCTGCCACTGCCGACTGTGGCGCTCACCAAAGTCGCGCCACTCGCGATCGATTTGCCGCCGCATGGAGCACCGCGCGGTTTGGACATGACGCCGCCTCGACCCGCTCCCCGATTGAAGGACGCCGAACGTATGGGGCTGATCACCACCTATCGCGGCATGGTGCTGCCGGACTATTGCGACCACGCCGGCTTCATGACGGCCCGCCACTATATGGGCCGCGTCTCGGACGCCATTCCCAATCTGATCGCCCAGACCAGCGGCTCGGATCGCTCCAAGAGCGCCATTGGCGGCGCCGCGCTCGAATATCGCTTTGTCTATCGCGAGCCGGCTCACGAGGGCGATGTTTTGGTTCTGAAGAGCGGCCTCAAATCGGTCGGCGAAAAAACTTATGTCTGGTGCCATTGGTTGTTCGACGCCGAAAGCGGGGATTGCGTCGCCACCGCCGAAGCCGTTGCCGTTGCGATGGATTTGTCTCAGCGCAAAGCCATCGAAATCCCTGAGTCGATGCGGGCGGGCCTGGAAGCCCTCATCATTCCCGATCTAAGCGTGTGAGAGGTTCGCCATCGCGCGGATCTCGGCGAGCACGATCTCTGGATACTCCATCGGCAAGAAGTGGCTTGCCTCCGGCACGCGCACGACACGCAGGCCGGGGCGCGCTTGCATCAGCATCCCGATGACCGATTCCGGGCACGTGGAGCGTTTTGCGCCGACGATCAGCGTCACCGGACAACGCAGCTCGCCGATTTGCTTCCACACATTAGGCGCGCCGGAACGATAGTTCGCCGCTTCCCAGCCGGGCGTACACGCAAGACGCACTTGTTTACCGTCGAGAAAATCGACGGTGCCGCCGTCGATATAGTCGCGCACGACGGGCTCGGGCCAACACCGGAACGCGCCGCGTCCTCGATAGGCCTCGAACATCGCAGCTCGCGTCGGCCAAATGGACCGCCGGCGCTGAGCCTGCGTCACCATCGGAAAGACGCGATTGAGCAGCCCCAGTGTTCGCACGATTTTCAGCCAGCGCAGATAATGGGGGGGCATGATCACCGGTTCGGCGAGCACAAGCCCGGTCACCATTTGAGGTTTGGCGATGGCCGCCATCAAGCTTGCGGTTGCGCCCATCGAATGACCAACGAGAAGCTTGGGCCGCCCGTCCAACGCCTCGATCCAACGCAAGATATCGTCGCGGTAGATCAGCCAGCTCTGCATGCCCTTGGGGTTTGCCGCGAGTGTGGTGTAGCCGTGGCCGCGCAAATCGCCGGCGTAAACACGGAATCCGCCGGCGAGTTGGCTGAGCAGCAAGCGATAGGTCAGTGCATTGAAGCCATTGGCGTGGGCGAAGTGCAGCGCGGGCGCCTTTGGCGACGCTTCTTCCCATGCAAGATACGAAACGTCACCGTCCCACATCTGCATCGATCGGCGTTGCGGCCCGCGCACGATAGGCACGGCTTCGGCTGCGCCGGACATTGTCTGGGCTTCCCCTCCCGAATCACCGATAGAATCGCACAGTTCGGTCGACGCGGGACGAGCACATGAAGAAAAATCTCGCGCGCGGCGCGAATGACGCTGCACGCTGGGTCGATCCAATTAAACTAAGTGCGAACGTTCGTCGAAAAAATGAACGACGTTCAAAGATTGGTGGGGCGCCTACTCTTTGGCCCGCGTCATTTTCAACGAGGCCTGGCGACCGATCTTGCCGTCGCTGATCCGCGTGAACGCCAGTTCCATCGTGTCCTTGTCTTTCAGCGTGCGGTCATAGACCGACACGTCCCACTTCCCGTCGTCGGCCACGACAAGTTGGTTGATCGTGAGCGTGTCGCCCGACAGGCGCGCCCATGTCGTCTTCTTGCCGTCGAGTGCGTTGCCGGATTTCAATTCGACGAAGAAGCCGGGCTTTGCACCAGGCTTGAACGTCATCTCTGCGGTCTTTACCTTGGATTTGGTCGGTGAGGTCACGTCGGACGACATCGTCGTCCAGGAAATCTTGAAGCCATCGGCGGCCCGCTCGACGATGACTTCCGTGTCGCGGCTTTGCGTCTTTACCGGCGCAGCAGCGCCTTGGGTCGCTTCACCCGTGCCGAGCCAGCGGCCAAAAAAATCACTGATTTTTCGGTCGGCGGCTTCAGCGGTCGACGACAAGCTCAGCGCGACGAGCGCGAGCACGATGGCAGTGCGCATGGATTAGATCCTTCCCCGAGCGGGAGTGTGCCGAGCCCCCAACAGGCCCTCACCCCCATCCAAACATGGGGCTGGTCCCGCCGCAACCGGCGAGGAGGTTAATGCCGCAGCGGCATCGATCCCTTGGCCAGGCTCAGCTGCACCGCCCGCACGATTTTGCTGTTTTCGATGCGGGTAAAGCGAACATCCATGCCCTTGGCCGTCAACGTCCGGTCGTAATGGGTCACGAAATACCCCCCGTCCGGGTCAAGCTGGACCATGACGATCGACAGCGTCTTGTCGTGGATACGCGCCCAAGATGTCGCCGCGCCTTTCAGAGGGTCGCCGGAGGTGATGTCGGTGAAGACGCCAGGGTTCGGTGTGGCGCGAAACGTCTGGTGGTAGGTTTTCACGTCCGCCTCGGCGACATTCTCGTTGCCCTTCTTCGAACGCAGCGTCGACCAGGAGATAATGAAGCCGTCTTCCCCTTTGGCCGGCTCGATGATCACCTCGCTCATGCGCTTCTGAGCAGGCCTGCCGAGCGGTGCGCCCGGATCGACCCGCAATTCGGTGCCTTGCCCGAGATAGCGCCCGTAGAAATCCTCAATCTTCCGATCCGCGGCCCAAACTGGAGCCGTCGCGGCGAAAACCAAACCGACTGCAAGCATGATTGCGCGCATGGCGATCCGACACCCTGTTGTTGTGGGCGAGAGGGAAACACACCGCGAGCCCAGACGAAAGGGCAGATATAGAATTGGTTCGCGAGAACAGCACAAATGACCGGGGCCGGACTTGCGACCGGCCCCATATCAGAACTGCCTCTTTAGGCTACGCCGCCTTCTTTGTCTCCGGCTTAAACCGGCCGTAGAAGGTTTCGCCCTTCTCGGCCATGTCGCGCAACAGGCGGTTCGGCAGGAAGCGCTTGCCGTATTTCTGCGCCAAGCGGTCGCATTCCTCGACGAACTTCTTGGTGCCGACCGTATCGATGATCGAGAGCGGCCCGCCGGTATAAGGCGCAAAGCCCCAGCCGAGGATCGCGCCGACATCGGCTTCGCGCGGATCGGTGACGACGTTTTCCTCGAAGCAGCGTGCCGCCTCGACCGCTTGGCGATAGAGGAACCGCTTCTTGAGTTCGTCGACCAGCTCCGGGTTCGAGCGCGTCACCTTGAACGCCACGATGTCTTTGAGTCCCGGCCACAAGCGTTTCTTGCCGTCCGGCGTCTGCGGATAATCGTAGAAGCCTTTGCCGTTCTTGCGGCCATAACGGCCGAGCTTGACCACCATCGTCTCGATCAGCTTGTCGGCGGCACCGGCTTCGTACTTGTCACCCAAATCTTTCTTGGTCTGCTCGCGCACTTTGTAGGCAAGGTCGAGCGCGACGTCGTCGGCGAGTTCTAGCGGACCGCGCGGCATGCCGGTCATCCGCCCGACATTGTCGATCAGCGCCGGCACGATTCCTTCGGCCAGCATCTCTTGGCCTTCGCCGACATAGGTGCCGAAACAGCGCGAGGTGTAGAAGCCACGCGAATCGTTGACCACGATCGGCGTCTTCTTGATCTGCTTGACGAAGTCGATCGCCATGGCGAGCGCATAATCGCCCGTCTTCTTGCCCATTATGATCTCGACCAGCTGCATCTTGTCGACCGGCGAGAAGAAGTGGACGCCGATGAAGTTGTCCGGGCGCACACTCGCCTCGGCGAGGCTTGTGATCGGCAAGGTGGAGGTATTCGAACCGAACACCGATTTCGCGTCGATCTGAGCTTCGGCTTTCTTGGTGACGTCGGCTTTGACCTCGCGGCTCTCAAACACCGCTTCGATGATGAGGTCGCAGCCTTTCAGATCTTCGTAGTTCGCCGTCGGCTTAATGCGGCCGAGCAGCTCCGTCTTCTTCGCCTCGGTTGAGCGGCCCTTGGCGATCTGCCCGTCGAGCAGCTTCGTCGAATAGGCCTTGCCCTTGTCGGCCGCCTCTTGCGTCGTGTCGAGCAGCACCACGTCGATGCCGGCAAGCGCCGAGACATAGCCGATGCCGGCGCCCATCATGCCCGCGCCCAAGATGCCGAGCTTCTTCACTTGCGTCGGTGGAACTTTCGCCGGACGGCGCGCGCCTTTGCCCAGATCCTGCATGGAGAGGAAGAGCGAGCGGATCATGTTGCGCGACGCCGGATCCATCAGCAGCTTGGTGAAATAGCGCGCCTCGATGCGCAGACCCGCATCGATCGGCACGCTCAAGCCTTCGTAGACGCACGACAGGATGTAACGCTGCGCCGGATAGTTGTTGTACGAGGTCTTGCGATAGAGCGCGTTGCCCATCGTGAAGATCGTCGAAGCGCCCTTCTCGTTGGGCAGGCCGCCTGGCACGACAAAGCCCTTCTTGTCCCACGGCTGCACCGGATCGGGTGTCTCTTTGATCCAGCGCTTGGCTTCTGCGATCAGCTGATCGGCCGGCACGACTTTGTGCACGACGTTCTGCGCCGCCGCCTTTTGCGGATCGAGCGAACCGCCTTGCATGATCAACGGCAAGGCATTGCCCGCGCCCATTAAACGCGGCAGACGCTGCGTACCGCCGCCGCCGGGCAGCAATCCGACCTTTGACTCGGGCAGGCCCAACTGAATTTTGGGGTTGTCGGCAACGACGCGGTAGTGACAGGCGAGCGTCACTTCGAGCCCGCCACCGAGCGCCAAGCCGTTGATTGCGGCGACGATCGGTTTGCCGCAAGTCTCGAGCTTGCGGAACAATTGGTTGAATTGCACGACGCCGTTGTAGCGATCGCGCACCCGCTCTTCCTCGCTTTTCGCCGCGCCCGATCCGCCCGCATTGCTCTCCATCTCATCGAGCGCCGCACCTGCGCAAAAGCCGTTCGACTTGCCACTCGTGATGATCGCGCCTTTGATCGAAGCGTCGCCCGCGATCTTGGCGATCGCCGCGGCGATGTCTTTCATCGCGCCCGACGACAGCACATTCATGGTGCGGTCGGGATCGTCCCACGTCAGCGTCACGATGCCGTCGGCATCCTGATTCCATTTGAAGGTCTTGAGTTCCATTGGTTCGTTTCCTTTTTTCAATTCGTTGGACTAGCCGAACTGCGTGCCCCCTCTCTGCCCTTTTAGGGGGGAGAGGGGCTGTTTCTCTTAGACGCGTTCGATGATCGTGGCGGTGCCCATGCCCGCGCCGACGCACAGCGTGATGAGCGCCGTGCTCAGATTGCGCCGCTCGAGTTCGTCGAGCACGGTCCCCAGGATCATCGCGCCCGTTGCGCCGAGCGGATGGCCCATGGCGATCGCGCCACCATTCACGTTGATCTTGTCGTGCGGAATGTTCATCACCTTCATGAAGCGCAGCACGACCGAGGCAAACGCCTCGTTGAGTTCATAGAGGTCGATGTCGGTCGACTTCATGCCGGCGCGCTTCAACAGCTTCTCCGTGACGAGCGCAGGGCCGGTCAGCATGATCGACGGCTCCGACCCGATCGAGGCAAAGGCCCGGATGCGCGCGCGCGGCTTGAGACCGCCCGCCTTACCCGCTTCCTTGGTGCCCAAGAGCACCGCGGCGGCGCCGTCGACGATGCCCGACGAATTGCCGGCATGGTGGACGTGATTGATCTGCTCGACCTCGGGATAGCGCTGCAGCGCCACCGCGTCGAAGGCGAATTCGCCGGGCGCCGCGAATGCCGGTTGCAGCGACGCCAGCGTCTGCATCGTCGTCTCGGGGCGCATATGCTCGTCTTTGTCCAGGATCGTCAGGCCGTTGATGTCCTTGACCGGCGTCACCGATTTCTTGAAGTAGCCGTTCTTCCACGCGTTCGCCGCGCGCTTTTGGCTCTCGACCGAAAAGGCGTCGACGTCATCGCGGCTGAAGCCGTCCATTGTCGCGATCAAATCGGCGCCGATGCCCTGCGGCGAGAAGTAGCTCTTGATTGCAATCGCCGGGTCCGTCGCCCAGGCACCTCCGGAAGCGCCCATGCCGACGCGGCTCATCGATTCGACGCCGCCGCCGATCGTCATATCGGATTGGCCCGACATGATTTGGCCCGCCGCCATGTTGCAGGCTTCGAGGCCGGAGGCGCAGAAGCGATTGATCTGAACGCCCGCAACGCTTTCCGCATAGTCGGCATTCAGCACCGCGATGCGCGCGATGTTCGAGCCTTGCTCGCCCACAGGGTCCACGCAGCCGAAGATCACATCGTCGACCTTCGATGTGTCGAGATTGTTGCGGTCGCGGATGTTCTTCAGCACCTGCGTGCCGAGCTCCAGCGCCGTCACTTCGTGCAGCGCGCCGTCCTTGCGCCCTTTGCCGCGCGGGGTGCGCACCGTGTCGTAGACAAAACAGTCAGTCATGGCAGTTCCTCCGTTTTCAAAATTCGAATTGCGACTTAAGCTTTCTCTAAGTCTTTCTGCATGGCGGCGGCGAGTTTCGCTTCGCCAGCCGCCTTCAATCCGTCGATCACCCGCTCGCGCTCGCCACGCGGCTTGTTTTGGCTGAGCTTCGCTTTGCCTCCGATGCGCGCAATTTCAATGCGGAATGGAACGATCTGCTGCGGCAGCGTCTCGCGCAAATTGTCTCTTAATTCGGCCATCGACCAGCCGTTGGTACGCGTGCCTTCATACTTCGCGACCAATCGGCCTAGATGAAATGCGGAATCCGCCGCCGGCAACGCCTCTGGCGTGCCATAGACATGAACCGCCACATAATTCCACGTCGGCACGTTCATGGTGCGGTCCGAATACCACGTCGGCGACACATAGCCGTGCGGTCCGTTGAAGATCACGAGCACCTCGCCATCGCCGAACAATTGTCCATGCGGATTAGCGCGCGCCATATGGCCGTAGAGCGTGCCGAGTTTTTCCTCGCCGCCCCCCAGCATCATTGGAATATGAGTCGCGACAAGGCCGTTTGCGCCGTTCGACACGACGATCCCGAAGTCGCACGCTTCGATGACCGCGTGCTGCGCGGCGAGATCGTCCAACGCGAAGTGCCTTGGTGTGTACATCGCTACAAGCTCCTCGCAATGAGCAGCTTCATGATCTCGTTGGTGCCGCCATAAATCTTCTGCACGCGGCTGTCGGCATACATGCGCGCGATCGGATATTCGTTCATGTAGCCATAGCCGCCGTGCAGCTGCAGGCATTCATCGACAACGCGGCATTGCACTTCGGTGAGCCAGAGCTTCGCCATCGACGCCATATAAGGCGTGAGCTTGCCGTCGAGATGCAGCTCCATGCAGTGGTTGCAGAACACCTTGGCGACCGTCGCCTCGGTCTTGCACTCGGCCAGCTTGAACTGCGTGTTCTGGAAATCGATGATCTGCTTGCCGAAAGCCTTGCGCTCTTTGACGTAGGCGATCGTCACCTCGAGCGCCCGCTCGATGACCGCCATCGCCTGGAGCGCAATTATCAACCGCTCTTGCGGCAATTGCTGCATCAGCTGAACGAAGCCCATGCCTTCGTCCATGCCGATCAGGTTCGAGGTTGGCACGCGCACGTCGTCGAAGAACAATTCCGCCGTGTCGTTCGCCTTCTGCCCGATCTTCTCCAGCACCTTGCCGCGCCGGAAACCTTCGACTTCGTCCGTCTCGACACAGACGAGACTGATGCCCTTCGAGCCTTTGGTCGGATCGGTTTTCGCCACCACCACGATGAAGTTCGCTGTGCCGCCGTTGGTGATGAACGTCTTCGAGCCGTTGATCTTGTAGTGATTGCCGTCGCGCTTCGCCGTCGTCTTCACGGCCTGCAGATCGGAGCCGGTGCCAGGCTCGGTCATCGCAATCGCGGCGACGAGTTCGCCCGACGCCAGTCGCGGCAACCACTTTTTCTTCTGCTCTTCCGAGCCGTAATGGAAGATATACGGCGCGACGATCGCGTTGTGCAGCACGATCCCCCAGCCATCGGTTCCGGTCTTGCCGAGGAGATCGATCAGCACCGCCTCATGCGCGAATGTGCCACCCGAGCCGCCGTATTGGTCGGGCGCCGAAGCGCACAACAAACCCGCCTTACCGGCTTTCGTCCAGGCGTCACGGTCGACAGCATGTTGCTTGATCCATTTATCGACATGCGGAACGCACTCGCGCTCAAGAAATTTACGCGCTTCGCCTTCGAAGATCTGCAGATCCTCGGTCATGTAGGAAGGTTTTTCGACCTGGAGCACCGACATCAGAAAGCCTCCGCGGCGAGCGCCATCACGGGCTCGGCACCGCTCGTCAGCCGCGCGAGATGCGCCGCCGCTTCCGGCAGCACGCGATCCATATAGTAGCGCCCGGTTGCAAGTTTCGCCTTGTAGAAATCCGCCTCACCGTTTGCGCCGTTCTTGAGCTTGGCGTTCGCCACGACGGCGATCCGCGCCCACATATAGGCGATCGACGTCAACCCGAAGAGATGCAGATAATCGGTCGAGGCGGCACCCGCATTGTCGGGATTGGCGAGACCGTTCTGCATAAGCCACGACGTCGCCTGTTCGAGCTGCTTGCGCGCCGCGACTGCGGCATCGATGTAGCGTTTGGCATCGGCGTTGCCGGCATTCTCCGCCGCGAAGTCGTCGACCTCTTTGAAGAACGCAAAGACGGCGCGCCCGCCATTCTGCCCGAGCTTGCGGCCCACGAGGTCGAGCGCCTGCACGCCGTTCGCGCCTTCGTAGATCATGGCGATGCGTGCATCGCGCACGAATTGCTCCAAGCCCCATTCGCGAATATAGCCGTGCCCGCCCAAGACTTGCTGCGCGTTCACGCAATTCGCAAAGCCCATGTCGGTGAGGTAGCCCTTCAGCACCGGCGTGAAGAGGCCCATATAATCTTCGCCGTGCTCGCGCATTTTTTCGTCGGGCGATTTGTGAGCGAGATCGCCATGCAGTGCGATCCAATAGAGAAACGCGCGCGCACCTTCGTTGAATGATTTCTGGTTCATCAGGACGCGGCGAATATCGGGATGCACGATGATCGGATCGGCGGCCTTGTCGGGCGCTTTCGGGCCGGTCAGCGAACGTCCTTGCAGTCGGTCCTTGGCGTAGGCAGCAGCATTTTGGTAACTCGCGACCGACTGAGAGAAGCCCTGCATGCCGACACCGAGCCGCGCTTCGTTCATCATCGTGAACATGGCGCGCATGCCTTTGTGCTGCTCGCCGATCAGCCAACCGGTGGCGCCGTCATAGTTCAACACGCAGGTAGAGTTGCCGTGAATGCCCATCTTCTCTTCGATGGAGCCGCACATCACGGCGTTGCGCGGCCCCAGTGAGCCATCTTTGTCGACGAAGAATTTCGGCACGACGAACAGAGAAACGCCTTTGATGCCTTCGGGCGCCCCGACGATTTTCGCCAGCACCAGATGGATGATGTTCTCGGCGAGATCGTGTTCGCCGGACGAAATGAAAATTTTCGAACCGGTGATCTTGTAGGAACCGTCTGCTTGCGGCTCTGCGCGCGTGCGCATCAGGCCCAGATCCGTGCCGCATTGCGGTTCGGTCAAATTCATCGTTCCCGTCCATTTGCCGGAGACGAGATGGGGCAGATAAGTTTTCTTCAGCTCATCCGAGCCGTGCACCAGCAACGCCGAATACGCGCCGTGCGTCAGTCCCGGATACATCGCAAAGGCCATATTCGCGGCCGAAACCATCTCGTTGAAGGCAACACCGATAACGGCCGGCAGCCCTTGGCCGCCGAATTCAGGAACCGACGTCAGACCAACCCAACCGCCGTCGACGAATTGTTTGTAGGCTTCCTTGAAGCCCTTTGGCGTTGCGACCGAACCGTCTTGGCGGCGCGTACAGCCTTCATGATCGCCGACCGCGTTCAACGGCTGCAGAACTTCCTCGGCGATCTTCGCGCCTTCCTCGAGGATTGCGTCCACCACGTCGGGCGAGGCGTCCGAAAAGCCGGGCAAATTCGAATACCGTTGGATGTCCAATAGTTCGTTCAAGACGAAGCGCATATCGCGCAACGGGGCTTTGTAACTGGGCATGGTCCGGGCCTCTTCTAGTCGCGGTGGTCAGGGGTGAGACCGAAGCCGACGAGTCGCGGGCGCTTCGCGTCGCTGGCGTGAGCGTTCGATTGGAGCCCGCCGAGCATGATTTCGATCTTGGCGCGCCCTTCGCGCAACTCGGCGAGCGAGTGGTCGATGTCGGCGCGCTGGCGCTCCAGCGCATTGATGCGCTCGTCGAATTTCCTAAGGGCATGCGACAGCTGGCTGGCCCGGCCGTTGTGCAGATCATAAAGATCAAGCATCTCCTTGATCTCGATAAGCGAAAACCCGACACGCTTTCCCCGCAGAATGAGCACAAGGCGGGCGCGGTCGCGCGGCGTGTAGATGCGCGCCTGCCCGTGGCGTTGGGGACTGATCAGGTTTTCGGACTCGTAAAAGCGGATGGTACGGGGCGTGACCCCGAACTCTTCGGCGAGATTGCTGATCGAGTAGGTCCGCATGGTGCTGCTTTCGGGCGGGACGCCAGAGTCGCTGACGCGTTGCCGCCGTCTTTGCCGGCCGCCTGCTTCCTAACGAAATTAGATGACGTTGACGTAAACGTCAAGTTGGCGCGACGGGCCAAATTATTTGGGCTAAGGCCGACGCCTACTTCAGCATGCGTGTCAGAGACAGGTCTTTTGCGTATTCGATATCGGTGATCTTCCAACTGTTGCCGGCTTTGACGAGAGCGATCCGCACCTTCTGCTCGTCGTCGTTGTTGGTGAAATGCACCTCGTAGGTCGCATGGTCGGCGTTCTCGAACGTTCGTTTGACCATCCCAAGCGTCAGATTGGCGTGATCTTGGGCGTTGATGAAAATATCGAAGGTGATCGGGTCGGCGCTGCTATGGGTGGCCGCGGCGAATTTCGATGCGAGTTCCGGCTCGAAGTATTTCGCGGCATAATTGTTCATGTCCGCCTTGCCGCCTGCGTTCAGCGTCGCGAAATAGGACGTGTAGAGCTCTTCGAGCAAACCGTCCGGCCTGGTCGTGTCGGGCTTGGCCGGCTCTTCCGCCTTCGGACCATCCGGTGTGGCCTCGCCGGTCGCACATGCCGCAAGAAAGCCACTCAGGCAAAAGAAGGCGACCAGCAGGGCAATGCGCATTTCGTTGGACCTCGCCGCGAATTCGTCGTGACCACCTTATGCCGAGCGGGGGCGTTGCGCTTCAAGAGCCTTACTGTCGCTGACGGAAAAGTAAGGCTGAGACCCAGCCCGCGAGCGCTGCCAGCAACACGGCAAGAAGCCCGTAGACCCATGGCAAATCGTTGGCGAATTTGAAGAGGAATCGCTCGACCCCCGTCTTGCCGATCCGCAGCGGCGTGCCGAATGCCGTCACGATCTCATGTTTGCGAAAGAGATAAACATTCACGTCATAGGTGCCCGACGGCAAATTCGAGGGCAGTGCGATCGTCGTTCGAAACAACGATCCTGAGAGAAACTGAACGCCGCCCGGTTGCTCGTTGTAAAGATCGCCGCGCGACTTCGCCCGCACGATCGCATTTCGATAGTCGACGGGCGCCATCACGGCGCCGGCCGGCAGCTTGAAGTCGAGATGGGCTAGCCCCAGATGGTAGCGATCGAGCGTTGCTGCGTCCGCGATCTGGGCGAGTGGTTTGGTCGACGCGACGAAATAGAATCCTGGCACACCGACGAAGCGGCGCTGATCCCGATTGATCCAGATCGGACCAAGCCTCTCTTTGCGCCGAACGGTCACCGCTGTCCCCGGTCCACGGACGACCACGACGACATCGCGATCCTGCACGATGCCGATCGATGCGCCTCCCTCGTTTTCGATAGCACCGAAAAGGACGAGATCGGTCCCGGTAAAGCTGGAGCTGATTTTGATGTCGTCCTTTGACAGGCCCGCCGCCAATTCTTCCGCCCGGGCGGCCGGCGCGAAGAGCAACGACAATATCAGCAGCACCATCGCCCTCATTCCGTATTCTCGCCGACGACGGAATAAGGATCGGCGGGAGGCAACACGAGGTCCATCCCCAACCGCACGCAAATGACGAGCACAAGCACGGCGAGCGCAAAACGCATCTGTTCGTTGCGCAGCCGCGCGCCGAGCCGCATGCCGAATTGCACGCCAATGACGCCGCCTACGATCAACAACAACGCCAAGACGGCGTCGACCGTCTGGTTCGTGATTGCGTGCAGCATGGTGGTGAAGGCGGCCACGAACGTGATCTGAAAAAGTGACGTGCCGATCACCACCGCCGTCGGCATGCGCAGGAAATAGATCATGGCCGGCACCATGATGAAGCCGCCGCCAACGCCCATGATGACAGACAACAGCCCGATCAGGAATCCGAGGAACACCGGAGGGATCGCGCTGATATAAAGCTTCGAACGGTGAAACCGCATCTTGAGCGGCAGGCCGTGGATCCAGGTATGCGCGCCTGGCTCGCGCCGCAGAGCACCGACTTTCGAGCCGCCGTGACGGAGTGCGCCCAAGCTCTCCCAAAACATCAAACCGCCGATCGCGCCCAAGAAGATGACGTAAGAAAGCGCGATGAAAAGGTCGATCTGGCCCGCGGCCTTGAGTGCGTTGAATACGGCGATACCGGCGATCGAACCGAAAAACCCGCCGACCAGCAGCACTGCCCCCATCTTGAAATCGACCGTGCCATTGCGGAAATGCGTAAGCACGCCGGACGTGGACGAGGCGACGATCTGCGTCGATTGCGTCGCCACGGCGACCGCGGGCGGCACGCCCAGAAACATCAAGAACGGCGTCAAGATGAAGCCGCCGCCGACGCCAAACATGCCCGACAGAAACCCGACGGCCGCGCCGAGTCCAACCATGAACCAAATGTTCACCGGCATTTCGGCGATGGGTAGATAGAGTTCCATGGGCCGCGCGCAACGATGGAAGGGACGCAGAGGCCCGCTATGACGATTATCCGCGTGCCCGCATGAGGCTTACACGCGGTGACGCCGACTTGCTAGGTGACGTTGTCACCAAGGTGAACACGAAGTGTCGATTTAACCTGGCACCGCAGGGACTTCATTGGCCACTGGATCGGCAGGCTTGGCTTTGTAGGTCTGCGCCCCTTGCAGTGCGTTTGCCAACTCCACCGGGTTCATCGTCTTCTTCAGCTGTTCAAGCCGCGCCGACGCATCGGCGTCGCCCTGGGCTGCGGCAATCGCGAACCACTTGGCAGCTTCAGTCGGGTTCTTGTCGAGCCCCATTCCGCGTTCGTAGAGGACCGCGAGATTGTACTGCGAGTCTGTCACGCCGTATTCGGCACCTTGCTTGAACCAGCGAGCCGCCTCCGCATAATTCTGACCGATGCCGGTGCCGTCCGCGTAAAGCACAGCCAAGTTATGCATGGCTTTACGGTTGCCACCCTGCGCCGCGCGCTCATACCATTTGCGGGCGTCGGGGAGACTCTTCGTCACTCCTATCCCGCGCTCGTAAAGCGCACCCAACCGATATTGCGCAACGACGAGACCGGAATTAGCCGCTTTGGTCACTAGCGCTGCGGCCTTGGTGTCGTCTTTCTGAACGCCGCGCCCTTCGGCATAGCGCAGCGCCAGTACGAACTGAGCTTTCGTATCGCCACCGTTCGCGGCCGTCTCAAGGCCTGCGACCTGCTGAGAGGAGTCCGGCGCTGCGCTGGGCGTTAGCGGTGTGCCGCCCGGAAGCGGCGACGCTCCGGAAGTGAACTCAGGCGGCGCGGTTGCAGCGGCCGGCGCCGGAGTTGAACCTCCTGGAGCCGGCAACGATGCAGCGTCAGCCGACGGTTGCGTGGCCGGAGAGGGTTGGGTCGTCGGTTGCCCGGCGGGCGGCGTCGTTGTCGTGCTGTTCAGCATCTCGCCGATGCTCGTGCCTGGTGCCGGTCGATTGGCATCGTCGCTCGATCCACTGGGGTAAGTCATCACGAGCGCAAGAATGCCCGCAACCAACGCAATCGCCGCGAGGCTGATGATCATCAGGCGGCCCACATTGAGCGGCTTGATCGCCAGTCGCTCACTGGGACTTGAAAAACCTTGCCGCTTTGAGTTCGTTTTTTCACTTTCCGCATGCGCCGCGGCTTGCGCCGCGCGCCGGGCCTGCGTAAGGAAATCATCGGCCTTCTTGGGTTGCGGCGCTGGTTCACTCGCGCCAGGCAGGTCTGCGTCCGGCGCGAACTGCTCCGGATCGAAACGCTCCGGCGCAAACGACGACGACGGATCCGACGATAGGTGCGATGACAACGTGCCCGACAGGATCGTCTGCAGAGCCGATACCGTCATGCCGTCGTCCAATCTCGGCGGCGCGCCTGGCGCCGGTGGCAAAGGCGGTTCGAATTGCACAGGTGGCGCCATCACCGGTGGCGACGGCGGGAACACACTCGCCGCTGGCGGCACGGCGAACGATGGTGGTGGCGCGGACAACGTCGATGATTGGATTGTCGCGCCGAATGGCGACGCGCCGGAAAGCGTAGAAGCCGCGATCGTTGCTTGCCCGAGCGGCGAATACGGCGGCAAGGCATCGGCCGCAGCCTTTGCGACGAGACCGTCGACGGTCAGACGCAAGCTCGCAACCGCTTCCTTGTGCTTGCGATCGGAGGTTTCGACGCGCTGCGTTAGCGCCTTCAATGCATCTTCGACGGCGTGCGCCGAATCGCCGTTACGCCTCTCCGCCTCGTCGAGCCGGCGATTGAGCGTCTGCGCGGTCTGCGCTTGGCGCTTGTCGGCTTCTTCCAACCGACCCGTAATCGTCTTGAGCGCCGAGGAAACCGTGGAGACGGACTCCGCCTGTCGCCTCTCGCCGTCCTCGATCTTGCTCGTGATGGCTTCAAGCGTCGTCTGCACGGCGCCGAGAGTGCCCGACATCGGTCCGCGCTTCGCATCGCTGAAGCCATCGACGCGCGCGGCCAAGTCCGTGACCGTTTGCGCGAGATCGTCGATCGAAGTTTTGAGTACCTTGATTTCGCTCGACGGCGCGCCGCTGAGCGCCGCTTGCGCAAGGCGCGTGTCCATCGTCGCCAGAGCTTGGCGCGTCTCGTCCATCAGCGCGTTGTGCCGCGCATCCAGAGCATCGAGCCTCGGACCGACAGTGTTGGTGGTAAGCGCCCGTTCCGCCTTCTCCAGACGCGCACCGACCTCGCGAAGGAAATTCGTCAATCCGCCGAACTCTTCGCGGGCGCGGTTGTTGGCCTCGATGAAATCGGCTTTGAGTGTCGTGACGGCATTCTCGACACGTGCGACAGCGTCAGGCGAGGCGATGCGCGTCAACGCGTGCTCTGTCGTGTCTATGCGCTGGCCGAGTTGACGCTGCCAGTGATCGAACGCAGCCATCGCGTCGCCCGATTTATGCTCGGCATCCCTGAATTGCCCTTTGAGCTGCTCGAAGCTTTGCTCCAGGCGCGAATATGTTTCCTTGCCCGCAAGCCCCGAAGCACCGCGCTCGATGTCGCCGATCCGGTTGGAAAGGTTGCGCATATTCGCTTCGAGTGAATCGAAAGCACCCGCTTGATCGCGCGCCGCTTGCGCCAGTGCGTCGGCCGCACTGGTGAACGCGACGTCTGCGAGTTGCTTGACGCGTTCGGCCGCGTCGATGCGATCGCCGAGTGAATTGACCGATTGATTGATCGTCGAAATCGCGTGCTGCGCGCGCCGCTCCGAGTTCTCGAGCCGATCCGCAAGCTCGCGCAATCCGTGCGCGACCACCGTGAACTCGCTGCCGCGGATCTGGGAATCCAGAGCTTGCGCTGCGTTCGAAAGCGGATCGCGCGATTGCGATGGCTGGTGCTGTTGGTGCGGCTGATGCTGCGGGTGTTGCGGTTGAGACAGTGCCTGTGGGTAGTTCTGCTGCTGTGGTTGTTGAAAAGCTGTGGGTTGACGGAAGTTCGACGGCGGCGGCGGATATTGCGTCGTCGGTCCCCAGGTACCGTCGGCGGTCATTCCTGAATTTTGTTGATAGATTTGCTGAGGCAAAGGGATAACGCGCCCTTCGCTCATGATGAGCTGGGTCAGGTACTCGCCTAGACTGACGCCGGCACGCCGCGCGGCAATTTGAGCTGCCTCGCGGGCGTCTGCCTCAATACCTTTCACGTTCCACGGAACACCGGGCCGCATACGAATCAAGTCCCCCGCTTTCCTGCACGTTAAGCGTGCGCATATGTTGTGTAAAGAACACGCGCATACCCAACATGTGGATCACAAAACAGAATCCCTCTAGTTAAGGAGAGTTAACGGCAGTGTGTTAAGAGATCGTTAAGACCACGATTAAGCATGCAATCACCACGAATGTTGCTCAAAAGATACAGTTTCTCGACGCTGCGACTCGAATGGCTTTGGCCACAAACCGACGTCATTTGAGCGTCACGTGGACAACCGCGAGATGCTTGCCGACACCGCTAGAATCGCACTAGCACTCGCGCAGTGAATCTTGCCACCCACTATGCGTGGTACCCATGGCCCTCCGGCGACTGCTGCGTCCACTGATGATTGCTACGGCTGCCAGCTCCTTGGCGGCGTGTACGGTCGTGGACCGGGCAGTACTCGCCACTGAAAACGGAGCGTCTCGTATTCTTGCGGCAGGCGGCACCACCGCCCCTGTTCCTCCGGCACCGGATGTCGATCTGCAATCGCTTGTTTGGCAAAAACTCTCACCGAGCCGACCCGATGACGACGTCGCGCAGATCGCGATCGTCGGCACGGATACAAAGACCGGCGCCACACGCGTCGCACTTAAAGTTCGGCCCGGCGAAACCCTGCCGGTCTATTGGCAGGAGGTCCCGCAGACCTACACGGTACTGAACGGGACGTTTGTCGCAGAGGGCATCGATAGCACCGGCCAACCGGCGCGCATCGTACAGGGTCCGGGAACGTTCGCGCGCATACCGGCGCGGATGATCCAACGTTTGCACACCAAACCCGGCGCGGAAGCCGTCATGCTGCTGACAGTTTATGGCGAGTGGAAGCCTAATTTCGTCGATGACGAACCGCGCCCAGCGGAAGTACAGCGCGCCGCCAACTAGAGCGCGCTTCCACAGCCTCCAATTGCATACATGCAAACGTAGAATTTGTGCCCCAGGAACATTTCGCACGCCCTGGTGACATCGCGCAAACGGCACCTACATCTACAGCTCTGACGCATTTTCCCATCCCATAACCAGCCATCACCGAGGAGCCATCGCATGCTGAAGCTCTATTATTCGCCCGGCGCTTGCTCGCTGTCCCCGCACATCGCGTTGCTCGAGGCCGGACTGCAATTCGAACTCGAACAAGTCGACACGAAAGCCAAGAAAACTAAATCGGGTGCGGACTATCTGGCGGTCAATCCGAACGGTTATGTCCCGGCGCTGAAGATCGCAGAGGGCCAAGTTCTGACCGAAGGTCCCGCCATCGTGCAATGGATCGCCGATCAAAGGCCCGAAACCCATTTGGCACCGCCGAATGGCACGTTCGAGCGCTCGCGTCTGCAGCAATGGTTGAACTTCATCTCAACCGAAATTCACAAGAGCTATTCGCCGCTCTTCAGCCCGGACACGCCCGACGCCTACAAGACGATCACGAAGGACAAGCTGTTCAAGCGCTACGCCTACGTGAACGATCAGCTCAAGGGTAAGCAATTCCTCTTGGGCAATCACTTCACGGTCGCCGACGGCTATCTCTTCACGGTCACGAATTGGGCGAACTTCTTAAAGCTCGACCTGTCGGAATTCCGCGAAGTCGCACAGTTCTCCGACCGCATTCATTCGCGCCCGAAAGTGCTGCAAGCCCTGAAAGCCGAAGGATTGGCGAAGTAATCGAAATAGCAGAAATTCTTGTCAGACGGGCGGCCTCAAGCCGCCCGTTTTTTATTCCGCCGCCAACCCTGAGTGGGCGAACGGATAGACGCGATCGCGTCCGATCAGAAATGCCTGAAAGCTTCGCGGAAAAAGCGGCGCAAAGGCCGCATCGAAAACGTCGAGACCGCCGGTGTAGGCACCGAACGCCGGCAAGACGCAACGCTCGCCGTCGCTGACGAAGCAACGCCTGCGCAGTCGTCGCGCCCGCGTCACCGCAACGGCGACCGGATGCAGATGCCCCGCAAGCTCGCCCCGCGCGCGACCCTGGCGCGGCTCGTGGCGAAACACCAGTGGTCCGATTTCGATTTCGGGCGCCGACTCCCCGCCCAGCACCGCGGCCGCGGCGGCATCGTGATTGCCTTCGATCCACACGAAGCGCCGCTTGCGCTGTAGCATTGCGACGATCCCCTTTGACTCTGCGTCGAGCCGTTCCGGCCCCAGAGGATCGTGGAAATTATCGCCGAGGCAAACGATCGTCTTCGGCTCGAAACGCCCGACCGCTGCACTCAGGCGACTGAGCGTCGCGCGGCTGTCGTAAGGCGGCAGCAGCTGCCCGGTCTTCGCGAACGAGGAGCCTTTTTCGAGATGGAGATCGGCAACTGCCAGCAATCGCTCCGCCGGCCACCACAAGGCACCGGAACGATCCGCGACGAGTGTCGCACCGTTGATCTCGATCATCGTGTCCGACACGCGCATGCCCTCTTTCGATTCGGATGATCGCGGGAAGCATCGCTCGGCGTCAATGGCGAATGACGCGTTTCAATCCACCTTCATCGCCTCGGCGATCAGGTCGTCAGAAGCCTCGGCGAGCAACGCCTCGTTCGCATCCATTCCGACCGGGACTTTGCCGATATCGAGTAAGACCGGCACCGCCAACGGTGAAACGCGATCGAGCTTTTTCAACACGATGTTGCCTTTGATGCGTCGGAGCAGATCGCCGAGGCGCGTGATGTCGAGCGCAAACGCGGCCGCATCTTCGTAGGCCGCGCGCAGCAGAATGTGATCGGGTTGATGACTGCGCAGCACGTCATAGATGAGGTCCGACGAAAACGTAACTTGGCGGCCTGATTTCTCCTCCGCCGGATGGCGCCGCTCGATCAAACCGGCGATCACAGCGCACTGACGGAAGCTGCGCTTCAGCAACGCGGATTCGCCGAGCCACGCGTCGAGGTCGTCGCCCAACATGTCTTCATCGAAGAGACGATTCATATCAAGGGTGTGCATCGGCTTGAGCGCCCACAGCGCGAGAGAATATTCGCTGGCGACGAAACCGAGCGGCTTTGCCCCGATGCGCTCGAGGCGGCGCGTCAACAGCATACCCAGCGATTGATGGCAAAGCCGCCCGTCAAACGGATAACACACGAGATAATGGCGCGAGCCGCGCGGAAACGTTTCGACCAGCATCTGATCGGCGCGCGGCAAAAGTGAGCGCAAACGTTGAATGCCGAGCCACTCTTTCACCTGATCCGGCAAGAATTGCCAGCGCTTCGGGTCGGCAATCATCTCTCGCACACGCGCTGCAAGGAACGTCGACAGCGGAAACTTGCCGCCCTCGAACGACGGTATCTTCGGATTGCCGGGCGGCCCCGGCGTCACGATCGCCTCGGTTTCTACAATCCCCTCGAATCGCAGGATTTGGCCGGCGAACAGAAACGTGTCGCCTTGGCTCAGCTGTTGCAGGAACCACTCTTCGATTTGCCCGAGAATACGCCCGGCATAGGTGACACGCGGTCCGCGATAATTTCGCACGACGCGCACCTTGAGCATCGGCGCTTCGACGATGGTGCCGCAGTTCAAACGATAGCGCTGCGCCACTTGCGGGCTCGCCACACGCCAGAGTCCTTCCGGCGTCTTGCGAAGTTTTGCGTAGCGCTCATAAGCGCGTAGCGCATAGCCGCCCGTTGCAACGTAGTCGATGACTCTGTCGAAATCATCGCGCGTCAAATCGCGATAGGGCGACGCGGACACAACCTCCGCATAGAGTTCGTCGGCGTTGAACGGCGCCGCCACGGCCATGCCGAGCACATGCTGCGCCAACACGTCGAGGGCGCCATGGCGCGGCTTCTCGCCGTCGAGCTCGCCATGCGCCAGCGCATCTCGGGCCGCTTCGCACTCGAGCACTTCGAAGCGATTGGCGGGCACCAGCAACGCGCGCGACGGCTCGTTCATCCGGTGGTTGGAGCGGCCGATACGCTGCGCTAGGCGGCTCGCACCCTTCGGCGCGCCGACATTGATCACGAGATCGACTGCGCCCCAATCGATGCCGAGGTCGAGCGTCGACGTGCAAACGACAGCGCGCAAAGTGCCTTTGATCATAGCCGCTTCGACCTTGCGCCGCTGCTCCGGCGACAGCGAACCGTGATGCAAGGCAATCGGCAGGTTTTCGTCGTTGATCGACCACAATTGCTGAAACACGAACTCTGCCTGCATGCGCGTATTGACGAAGACGAGCGCCGTCGTTGCTTTTTTGATTTGCGCCAAAATATCGGCAAGCGCGTGGCGCGCCATGTGACCGGCCCACGGCACGTCCTTTTCGCTTGCGAGAATCGAGACGTCCGGCTTCGCGCCGGGCGCGCCTTTGATGTGCGCCACACGCCGGTCTTCGCCTGCGCGTTGGGGTACGAGGTAGCGTCCGAGAATTTCGGGCTCGGCCACCGTCGCCGACAGACCGACACGCCGATGACCGGGCGCGAGCACCGAGAGCCGTGCCAGATCGAGTGCTAAGAGGTCGCCGCGCTTCGAGGGCGCGAGGGCATGAAGCTCGTCGAGGATGACGCAACGCAAATTGCCGAACATCCGCGGTGCATCGCCGGAGGCAAGCAACAGCGCGACTTGCTCGGGTGTTGTCAGCAGAAAGTCCGGCGGCAAATGACGTTGCCTCTGCCGGCGGTGCGCCGAAGTATCGCCGGTACGCGTTTCGATCTTCACCGGCAATTTCATCTCGCGCGCCGGCGCCTCGAGATTGCGTGCGATGTCCACGGCAAGCGCCTTCAAAGGCGAAATATAAAGTGTGTGCACACCGCGTGGCCGCACTGCGGCGCGCGCCTTGAGTTTGGCGATGAGCGGATTGACGTATCGTTCGTCCTCTCCCACAAACGGGGGAAGTGGCGCGCGCTGCACGACGGATGGCGACGACGACAGCTCGATCAGCGACGGCAGAAACCCCGCGAGCGTCTTGCCCCCGCCGGTCGGCGCCGTAAGCAATACGGATTGCCCATTTGCGCCCGCCTCGACCAGCGCGAGTTGGAACGGCCGCGGGCTCCAGCCGCGCGAGGCGAACCAGGCCGCGAAGACCGGCGGCAAGACAGTCGAATTCTCGGTCTTCGGGCGCTCGCGGACGGACATGATGCCAGGTATGGACCTTCGTTGGTCCTACTATAGTGCACACATGGCGACTGCGCTTCTTGAACCCAAACCCGGCGGTCTTTACTGCGCCGATGGCGATTTCTTCGTCGATCCCGTCCGGCCCGTAAAGCGAGCAGTGATCACCCATGGCCACTCCGACCACGCCCGCGCTGGCCATACTGCCGTGCTCGCAACCGCAGAGACCTTGGCCATCATGAACGTGCGCTGCGGGCCCAATTTCGCCGGCTCGACGCAGGCCGCACGCTACGGTGAAACCGTTTCTTTCGGCGCCACAAAGGTTACGCTCAGACCGGCGGGCCACATACTCGGTTCCGCACAAGCGGTCGTCGAACGCGGCGGCGAGCGCATTGTCGTCTCAGGGGACTACAAGCGCCGGCGCGATCCAACCTGCGCGCGCTTCGAGCCGGTCGAGGCCGACGTCTTCATCACCGAGGCAACCTTCGGCCTCCCCGTCTTCTGCCATCCTCCCGACACGCAGGAGATCGCCAAGCTCATGCACTCGGTTGCCGTGTTTCCCGAGCGCGCGCATCTGGTCGGCGCCTATTCGCTCGGCAAGGCGCAGCGTGTGATCGCGCTTCTGCGCGAAGCGGGTTACGACGCGCCGATCTATTTGCATGGCGCCATGGTCGCCCTCTGCGCCCTTTACGAACGCTTCGGCGTCAAGCTCGGCGCGCTTGTTCCGGTCGATGAGGTGAAGGACAAGAACTTCGCCGGCCGCATCGTCGTCGCGCCGCCTTCGGCTCTAGGCGATCGCTGGACGCGGCGCCTTGGCGATCACGTCAATTCGTTTGCCAGCGGCTGGATGCGCATTCGCGCTCGGGCCCGCCAGCAAGGCGTCGAGTTGCCGCTGATCATTTCTGATCACGCCGATTGGGAAGAACTCACCGCGACGGTGAACGAATTGCGGCCACGCGAATTGTGGGTGACGCACGGCCAAGAGGACGCGCTCGTCCATTACGCGAAGAGCATCGGCGTACCGGCGCGCCCGCTGTCACTCAAGGGCTATGACGACACCGGCGAGGGAGAACCGGAAATGCCAAGCCAAGCCGGTCTATTCCCGGTAAACGGGAACGGGAACGGATCTACGAACGGTCGTTGATGAATCGATTCGCCGAACTTCTGACCGCCCTCGCCTTTCAGCCGCAGCGCAACGGCAAGCTGCGCCTGCTGACCGACTACTTTCGCACCGTCCGCGATCCCGATCGCGGCTATGCGCTCGCGGGGATCACGGGCGGATTGAGATTTGTCCATGCCAAGCCTGCGCTCATTCGAGGCCTTGTCGAAGCGCGCATCGATCCGGTCTTGTTCGATCTGTCTTACGACTATGTCGGCGACCTCGCGGAAACCGTCGCATTGATCTGGCCCAGGCGTCACGGCGCCAATATTCCCCCAAGCCTGGGCGAAATCGTCGAAACGCTAGCGACACTCGGCAAGGCGGAATTGCCGCGCCGTCTCGAAGTGTGGCTCGATGCACTGGATGCCGACGGCCGCCTGGCGCTGATCAAGCTCATCACCGGCGGCTTGCGCGTCGGCGTCTCCGCGCGCCTCGCCAAGACCGCTGTAGCGGCAATCAAAGACGTCGATCCGAACGAGATCGAAGAATTATGGCCTGCACTCACGCCCCCGTATCTCGACCTCTTCGCCTGGCTCGACGGTCGCGCCGAGAAGCCGACCGCCAAGGCGCGTGCCGTCTTTCGCCCCGTGATGCTGGCCCATGCGATTGAGGAGGAAGATTGGCCGAGGCTCGATCCCGCCGATTTCATTGCCGAATGGAAATGGGACGGCATCCGTGTCCAAGCCGTGAGCGAAGGCGGCGTACAGCGCCTTTATTCACGCACCGGCGAAGATGTTGGCAGTGCATTCCCCGATGTCATCGACGCGCTGACGGACGAGGTCGTCGTCGACGGCGAGCTCTTGGTCATGCGCAACGGCGAAGCGGCGAGTTTCAACGAGTTGCAGCAACGACTGAACCGCAAAGGTGTCACCGCGAAGATGCTGGAGGGATATCCCGCAGGCATCCGCGCATATGACCTCTTGATGCTCGACGGCGAAGATTTGCGCGGCCGCCCCTTCATCGAGCGCCGTGCCCGCCTTGAAAAATTCATCACCGAACGCAAACCGGCGCGCCTCGATCTCTCGCCTGTTGTGCCTTTCGCCACATGGGCCGATTTGGCGGCGCATCGCGGCCGTCCGCCCTCGCCCGCGGTCGAGGGCATTATGCTAAAGCGCAAGGTGAGTCCCTATCTTCCCGGCCGCGTCAAAGGCGAATGGTGGAAGTGGAAGCACGATCCGCATCTCGTGGACGCGGTACTCATGTACGCCCAGCGCGGCCATGGCAAACGCTCGTCTTATTATTCCGACTACACCTTCGGCGTTTGGAAAGGTGAGGAGCTTGTGCCGGTCGGCAAAGCCTATTTCGGTTTCACCGACGAAGAACTCGTCCGCATCGATCGCTTCGTACGCGCGCACACGACGAACAAATTCGGCCCGGTGCTCGAAGTCACGCACGATCGCAAGACCGGGTTGGTGTTCGAGGTCGCGTTCGAGGGTCTAGCCCGCTCCTCGCGACACAAATCCGGCGTCGCAATGCGCTTTCCGCGCATCAATCGGTTGCGCTGGGACAAACCGCCTGGGGAAGCCGACACCATCGAGACGCTGGAACGGATGTTGCCAAGTCCGCAAATCGGCTAGAAGCGCCGATGCCCCACTTTCGAATCTTCATTGCCCAATCGCTCGACGGCTACATCGCAAGACCCGACGGCACTATCGACTGGCTTCGCCCCTTCGACAGCGTCGATTACGGCTATGAAAGGTTCATGGCCGAAATCGGAACCGTGATCATGGGGCGCAAAAGCTATGAACTCGCCCGTAGCTTTGGTGAGTGGCCTTACGCGTCGGCGCGCAGCCTCGTCATCACCTCGACCGCACTGGAAGATGCACCTGCCAGCGTCACGCGGATCGGCAGCGACATCGGCCGGCTCGTCCCGGCGTTGCGCGCCTCGGGTGGCAAGGACGTTTGGGTGATGGGCGGCGCTATGACGATCGGGGCCTTCCTCGAAAATCAGGTGATCGACCGCATCGATCTCTTCATCGTGCCGGTGCTGCTTGGCTATGGCGTTCCGCTCTTTTCCGGTGGCAGACCTGACATGCAGCTCAAATTCGTAGGCACGCAAACTTACGAGAAAGGCCTGGTACGCTTGAGCTATACGCGTGCATAGTTGGTGCAGCCAAGCTCTTTGAGGACCCGCGCCATGACGATGTTCAAAGCCGATCTGTTCAAGGGCAAACGCTTTCTCGTCACCGGCGGCGGCACTGGTTTGGGCCGCGAGATGGCCGACGAATACGCCAAGCTCGGCGCGGAAGTTTACATCTGCGGCCGCCGCGGCCCGGTCGTCGAAGAAACGGCGAAAGAGCTTGCGAAGGCGAACAACACGCGCGTGACGGCGCTGGAATGCGACATCCGCGTTCCCGATGCCGTCGAAGACATGATGACGCGCATCTTCAACGAAGGCCCGATCGACGGCCTCGTCAACAACGCCGCCGGAAACTTCATCAGCCGCACCAAGGACCTGTCGCCCAACGGCTTCAACGCCATCGCCAACATCGTTTTTCACGGCACGTTCTACGTCACCCTCGCCGCCGGCAAACGCTGGATCGAGGCGAAGAAGAAAGCGAACGTTATCTCGATTCTGACGACCTGGGTGTGGAACGGCGGGCCGTTCACTGTACCGTCGGCTATGTCCAAGGCGGGCTTGAACATCATGACCAAATCGCTCGCCGTCGAATGGGCCCAGCACGGCATTCGCCTCAATGCGATCGCGCCCGGCCCCTTTCCGACCAAAGGCGCATGGGAGCGCCTTAATCCCGGCAGCATCCGCGGCGGCACGATGGGTACGCAGCAGGACTCCTCCGCCTCCAACAATCCCATGGGCCGCGTCGGCCAGATGCAGGAGCTGCGCAATTTGGCGACGTTCCTGATGGCGGACGGTTGCGATTACTTGACGGGCGAGACGATCGCGATCGACGGCGGCGCCTTCCTCGCCGGCGGCGGCAACTTCTCTCAGCTCTCGAAGCTCGGTGATTCCGAGTGGGAGGGAATCCGCCAAATGATCAAAGGCGCCAACGAGAAGGACAGAGCCAAGCGCACGGTTTGACGGGGTCTGACACCCAAGCCCGCTGTTGTTCGCTGTAAATTACACGAATTAACAGCGAACGCCGCGATCCCTTGGCAACGCGTAGCTTTTCCTCGACGCGGACAAACACTGCGCATGGCTCGGCGATATTTCACCGACCGCGGGCAGATCGAGCGAAATTTCCCAAAGACAACAGTATAGAACAAAACACGAACAAAGTCAACGGCTGGAGCGACGAAATTCCTACATCGTCAGCACGACTTTGCCGATCACGCGCCGCTCTTGCAGCATGCGCATCGCCTCGCGCGCGCGTTCGAGCGGAAAGGTGGCGCAGACATGCGGCCGGATCTTTCCTTCCGCTGCCCATGCATCGATCATGCGAATATTCTCGACGCCCTTTTCGGGGAATTGGCGTCCGTATTCGCCGGCGCGCACGCCGACGACCGAGAACCCTTTGATCAGCGGCATGTTCACGCTGACCGTCGGAATACGTCCGCTGGTGAAACCGATGACGAGCAGCCGGCCGTTGAAGGCGATGCAGCGGACGCTCTCGTCGAACACATCGCCGCCCACCGGGTCAAATATGACATCGGCACCCTTGCCGCCGGTGAGATCCTTCACCTTCTCCCGAAAACCGATCGGCGCCAGCACATGATCGGCGCCATAGGACTTGAGGAACGCGCGCTTCTCTTCGCTCGATGCCGTCCCGATCACGTGCGCGCCCAAGAGCTTGCCGACATCGACTGCGGCCAACCCCACACCGCCCGCCGCACCGTGCACCAGCAAGGTTTCGCCACGTTGCAATTCGCCGCGTCGTGCCAGCGCAACGTAAGCCGTCAGATAGGCCGCCGGGCAGGCCGCGCCATGCGCATAGTCCAGGCGCGCCGGCAACGGCCGCACGGCCTGCTCGGGCACGACGATCTCTTCGGCATAACAACCGAAGCGCGCGCCGAGGACGGCGCGATCGCCGATCCTCACGCGGGTCACGCCGTCGCCAATGGCGATCACGTCGCCGGCGCCTTCCATGCCCGGCGAGAACGGCAAATCGGGTTTGAGCTGATACTTGCCTTGCACCATTAAGATGTCGGGAAAATTCACGCTCGCCGCACGCAGGCGAATTTTGACCTCGCCCGGCCTCGGTGGCGGTACGTCGATATCTCTTAACCGCAGCGTTGAGAGATCATCGGACAGGGCGTCGACGATGAGGGCGCGGCTCATCCGATCGCCCGTCGCAAATCTTCTGCGATTTCATGAATCGCCGTCTTCGCCGCCGGAATAGCGCCTGACATTGCCGTAAACGCGTGCGTCAGATGATCGTAACAGCGATAGAGCACTTGGGTGCCCGCGACTTTCAGCGCCTCCGCATAATCGCGACCCTGATCGACCAGCGGATCGTGACCCGCCGTATAGATCAGCGCCGGCGGCAAGCCCGTGAGATCCTCGGCCCTCGCCGGCGACACGCGCGGGTCAAGACCCTCCTCTGGCGTATTCAGATAGTGGCCTCGAAACCAGTTCATCACTTCGGTTGTCAGCGGATAGGCGTTGCCGAACAGCTTCATTGACGGCGCCTCCGACAGCCAATCGACGGCCGGATAGATCAACAGCTGCAGCGCCGGGGGCTTCTCGCCGGTGCGGCGCAATTCCTGCGCGATCATCGCCGCAAGTCCACCACCGGCCGAATCGCCGCCGACAGCGATCACCGAGGGATTGCCACCGAGCTGGCGCGCATTTTCCCGCGCCCAGCGAAACGCCGCCAAAGCGTCTTCGTTCTGCGCCGGAAATTTATCTTCCGGCGCCAGACGATAGTCGATCGAGAGCACCAGACAGCCCGCTCGCGCCGCAAAGGTGGAGCAGAGGACATGGCAGGTTTCCAGATCGCCGATGACGAAACCGCCCATGTGAAAATAGACCAGCACCGGAACAAAGCGATTGGGCAGACGCGGCTTATAGCTGCGAACGCGCAGCGACTTCCCCGCAGGACCGGGAATTGTAAACTCACCCGTCTCGATATGCGGATCGGGGTCGGCGTCGAGCAGCGCCAAACCCTGCGCCGCCGCTTGTCGCGCCGCCGGCGGTGTCAAGCTCGTGAGCGATGGCTGGCGTCGCGCCTGCGCAGCAAGAAACTGGAGCCGCGGATCCAGCGTCCGCCCATCGATCACCAGCGGCCGCCCGCCCGAGAGGGCGACCAGCCAGCGCGACGGCATGCTCAACACTGTCCGCACCAAGACCTTCCGCATGCGGCCGAAAATGCGGGGCGGCGCGGCCAAGCGCAAGGGCATGCGGGTTCGCAAAGCCACGAGGGCCAAGACGCGCGGTATGTGCTAGCGTCTCGGTTAACGAGATATTCAAGGATCAAACCGATGGCACGCCACGACCTCGTGATTCGCGGAGGCACGATCTACGACGGCACCGGCTCGGCGCCGGTCGCCGGCGACGTTGCGATCGCCGACGGCAAGATCGTCGGTGTCGGCAAGATTGCGGATTCTGGCCGCGAGGAGATCGACGCCAAGGGCATGATCGTCACGCCCGGCTTCGTCGACATCCACACCCACTACGATGGCCAAGCGACATGGGACACGCGTCTCACGCCTTCCTCCTGGCACGGCGTCACGACGGTGGTGATGGGCAATTGCGGCGTCGGCTTCGCGCCCTGCCGCCTTGACGATCACGACATGCTGATACGCCTGATGGAAGGCGTTGAAGATATTCCAGGCGTTGTCCTGACCGAAGGCTTGAAGTGGAATTGGGAAACCTTCGCCCAGTTTCTCGAGGCGTTGGAAGCGCGGCCACACGACATCGATTTCGCGACACAAGTTCCGCACGGCGCTCTGCGCGTTTACGTGATGGGCGAGCGCGGTGCCAATCGCGATCCGGCGACCCCGGCCGATATCGCCGACATGGCAGCCATCGCGCGCGACGCGGTAAAGGCCGGCGCACTCGGCTTTTCGACCTCGCGCACGCTCAACCATCGCACGAGCGACGGCCAGCCGACGCCGACCTTAACGGCGGCCGAGGACGAGCTTGTCGGCATCGCGATGGGTCTGAAGGCGGCCGACGCAGGCGTCCTGCAAGTCGTGTCCGACTTTACCGATCCCTTACGCGAACTTGCGATGCTGCGGCGCATGGTAAGCGAATCCGGCCGCCCGCTGTCGTTCTCCTTGGTCCAAAGCGATCGTGGGCCCCAAGCATGGAAGCGACTGCTCGGCTGGGTCGACGACTGCACGAAAGACGGCCTGACGGTTCGCGCGCAAGTTTGCGGCCGCCCTGTAGGCCTGCTGCTCGGTTTGTCGCTGACCATCAATCCGTTCTCGGCACATCCCTCCTACAAGCAGATCGAAGGTTTGCCGTTCGCGGAGCGTCTAAAGCTGCTGCGCACGTCCGAATGGCGTGCGCGATTGCTCGGCGAACAACCGAATTCAGACAATCCCTTCGTCAAGGCGGTGCTGCGGAACTTTTCAAAGATGTTTCCGCTCAACGATCCGCCGAACTACGAACCGACAACCGACCAAAGCTTGGGCGCGCAAGCGCAGCGCGCCGGAAAGCGCCCTGAGGAGCTCGCCTACGATTGGATGCTGGCCGACGACGGCCGCGCTTTGATCCTGTTCCCATTCCTCAATTATGCCGACGACAACCTCGAACCGTCGCTCGCCATGATGCGCCACCCGCATACGATTCTGGGATTGGGCGACGGCGGCGCGCATGTCGGCATGATCTGCGACGGCAGTTTCCCGACATCGATGCTGACCCACTGGACGCGCGACCGTACTCGCGGTGAAAAGCTCCCCCTCGAATGGGTGATCAAGGCGCAATGCCGCGACACTGCGGAGGCCGTGGGCCTTTTTGATCGCGGGTTGCTCAAGCCTGGATACAAAGCCGACCTCAACGTCATCGACTACGATCGCCTGACGTTGCATCGGCCGGCCGTCGCCTACGACCTGCCTGCCGGCGGGCGGCGCTTGGTTCAGCGCGCCGACGGTTATGTCGCCAACGTCGTGTCGGGTGAGGTCACCTATCGCAACGGCGAACCCACCAGCGCGTTGCCTGGCAAGCTCGTCAGAGGGGCACAGCGCGCGCCTTAGCGTTTCTTCGCCTTCGGCTTCTTCGGCAGCGCCTGAACGCCGCCGAGGAACAAGGCGGTCGCAAATTTCGCCGCGTCGTCGGCGCTGATATCGTCGCGCACGAGCATCTGGTGGGCGACTTCGAAGGCAACGCCGACCATTGACGCCATGAGCAGATCGGGATCGGCCGGCGGCAAGACGCCGTTTTCGATCGCCGTTTCGATGTCGGCGCGCAGCTCGTCGAAGCCGGCGATGACCTCGGGCGTATCGATGCGCACGCGCGGTATCTCGCGATGGCGGCGCACGGCGATGAACGTCGTTTGATCGTTTTTGACGAAATCGAAATAGCTTCTAAACGTTCCGGTGATGAATTCCTCGAAGCCGCGCGCCCGAATGCGCTCGGCGCGAAGGCGCGGACGAACACGCAGCGCGGTCTCGTCCTGGAGCGCCTGAAACACTTCTTCCTTCGATTTGAAGTAGTTGTAAAAGGTGCCCGACGCGAGCTCTGTCGCACGGATGATGTCGCGAACCGTCGTCGCGCCATAGCCCAAATCGGCAAAGACATTGCGCGCCGCGTCGATGATCGCTTGGCGATTGCTGGCCTTCGTTTCCTCGCGCTTGCCTCGCTGGCTCTTGGTCAATTCGAAGACGTCGCTCATGCCGCCACCGCCGGTTGCGCCGCCGGGCGCACGACGCGCGGCGGAACGGGAAGGACGTTGCCTTGCGCTTTTGCTCGCTTGCGCCCGCGCGCCAATTCTTTTCTGAGATCGTAGGTGTATTCGCCGCAATTGATCTGGATCGTATGGCGCGGTGTCGCGAGATAGGACGATTTGCTGCGCTCGTGCATTTCGACGCGCTCAGCCTGCATGACCTCGACCGGCGGCAGCGCATATTGGCCCGTCAGGTAGTTCGCGATGAGCTTCGATTGTTCTTCGGCGATCGGCATCATCGCGCAAAGCGGCTGAAGCAGCGCGACGAAGAACAGATTGTCGAACCGCGGATCGATCACGCGGCGCCACAGCGCGATGTCGTTTGCCGGCGCCGCCATCACACCTTCGTCGAAGAACGGGAAGGTGATCTTATAACCGGTGCACCAGACAATCACGTCGATGTCCTCCTCGCTCCCATCGACGAAAGCAACTTTCGAGTTTCGCAGCTCTTTGATGTTCGGTTTCGGCAGGACATCGCCCGAGCCCACACGACCGTAGATCTCTTGGCTGACGGCCGGATGCGTCGCGAGCAACGGATGATCCGGCTTGGCAAGACCGTATTGCTCGGGCCGGCCCGCCGTTTGGGACAAGCTCCGTTCCGCGATCCGCCGCAGTAGCCAAAGCGGCATGGCACGATGCAACCATTGCGGATCCCGACTGGGGTGCGTAACGGCGGCGTCCAGCACCATGCCGCCCGTGTATTTCGGAATCACCCAATAGCCGCGCCGTTGCGACAAAAACACGTTCTTCGCGACGCCCTTTCGCCCCAGCTCGCACGCAATGTCGAGCGCCGAATTGCCGAAGCCGACAACCAGCACATTCTTGTCCACGCAATCGATGGGATCGCTTGGGTCGATATAAGCATGCGAGTGAATCTGTTTGCCGACGAACGTTCCGGGGAAACCCGGTTCGGGAAACCGCGGGTCCCAATGATGACCGTTGGCGACGCAGAGCGCGTCGTAGAGCCGGATCTCGCCGGATTCAAGCGTGACTTTCCATAAACCGTCAGCCGTCTGCTCCACCTTGCTCACACCCGCATTGAAGACGATGCGGTCGCGAAAACCGAAGTGATCGACGTAGTCGTCGAAATAGCGCGTGATCTGCGTGTGATGAGGGTAGTCCGGAAAATCGCGCGGCATCGGGAAGTCCGAATAGGCCATCTTGTCGCGCGATGTATTGATATGAAGCGAGCGATAGGCCGACGACATTCCATTCTTATTCTTGAAGACCCAATTGCCGCCGACGCGATCCGATTTTTCCAAGCAGTCGAATGGAATTCCGTAGTCGGCGAAAACTTTCGCCGTGGCAATGCCGCTTGAGCCCGCACCGATGATGCAGACTTTCGGAAAGCGCGGATCGGCTGGTCGTGCAGTCACGGCCGGCATGCGGGAACCTCGAACAATTCAATGGCGATGACTCACTCTAACCGATCGTGACGGCGCGTCAACTTTGCCGCCGTGTCAACGGTAAACGGCTGGCGCGAGGGCGCGCCCTGTGGTCTAGGAAACCCGACCAGAGGATTCGAAAGCTTCCATGCTCGACCACGTTCCCCACGCAAAAGCCGTAGGCCTCGCCATCGTTTCCGTAGAAAAAGGGGTGGCCGTTGTCAAACTCCCGTACGACGAAAAACTCGTCGGCAATCCCGACACCGGCGTTGTCCACGGCGGCGTCATCACCACACTTCTGGACAATTGCTGCGGCATTGCTGTCGGCATGGCGTTAGGCGAAATGAGGCCGATCGCGACGCTGGATCTGCGCATCGACTACATGAAGCCGGCAACCCCCAAACTCGAGATTCTCGCGCGCGCCGAATGTTACAAAGTGACGGCGAACATCGCGTTTGTCCGCGCCTCGGCCTATCACGCGGACGCGTCCGACCCGATCGCGACCGCCGTCGGTGCGTTCATGCTGGACGCGGCCGGCCACCCCAAATCGAAATCGAAAGCCACGAGCTAGGTCCATGGAGCTGCTTCAACGTGCACGAGACCAGGGCAGTAAGGTCGATCTGCAGGCGTTGATCGACGCCATTCCGTATTGCCGGTTTTTGGGAATCGAGGTCGATCGCAAGGGCTCTGAGCTGACCATGATCTTGCGTTTCGATCGCAAACTGATCGGCAATCCGATGTTGCCCGCTCTGCACGGCGGTGTGATCGGCGCCTTCTTGGAAACGACCGCGATCGCGCAACTTGTCTTGGAAACGGAAGCAGCCGAGCTGCCCAAACCCGTCGATATCGGAATCGACTATTTGCGCTCCGGCAAGCCGGTCGACACCTACGCGCGGGCCGTGATCACCAAGCATGGCCGCAGAGTTTGTAACGTGCGCGCCGAAGCTTGGCAGGACGAGCACTCGCGGCCGATCGCGGCGCTTCACGGGCATTTCCTGATCAAACCGAAAGATTAATACAGGCGCCGCTTCGCAGTCGCACAACAATCGTGAACGGCGGCAACCTTTCAATTGATGCTCCGCGAGCGCGATACTGCCACCATTGCAGTTTCTTCCCTGGGTTCGCGTTCTTGAATCCCAAGGATCTCATGGGAGAGAAACGCGAATGCGAATACGTCCACTGGAAGTTTGGGTATTCTCACTGTTCTTGGCGATGGCGGGCGTCGCCCTCTATCATCAATACATCGCGAATCAACGGGCGAACGCGCCGGTCGCGCCATATTCATTGACGATCAAAGCGCAACGCTAACCCCGCTAGGGCGCTGCGCGCGACAGACCCGCTACTCGAAGCGTCTCACGAACACGTGTAGCGCATTACGAGGCCTTCATTTGATCGCCGGGCCTTTGATCATACGCTGAAGCCGTACCTTCGTTCCGGACGGCGGGCTCTCGGAGAACAGTTATGGGCATTCGGTCGATTCAACTTCTTGCGCTCGGCGTCTTAGCGGCGGCCGCGACGCTCGTTGCCGCTCAAACCACGTCCCTAAGAGCGGCAAATGAATGCCGTCTCACCGTCGCAACCGACGAGGCATCGGCAATCGAATTGGCGGCAATGTTCGTGAATGACAACGACGCCGACTCGAATCTGTTCACCGATGCCGCACTGTTCACCTATGCCGCGAACGACATTGCCTTGGAATCGCAAGGCGTGACGCTTTTGGATGTGAGTGACGTCACACACTGCGCGCGCCATAAAAATATCATCTGACTGTCACCCTGCATCGATACGCCATGCCGTGCGCGCATGGCAGACATGAGTTGCAGAACCTTCATTTGAATAAGCGCTCTCTCAACCATAACTCTCGCGCACTGCCCGCGACGAGTGATTTGGATTTTGAGGAGAGACCACGATGCGCATGTCCGATTTGGAAGACGTCGCCTTGCCGCTGACGCTGGTGTTCGCCGTCGCCTTCGCTCTCACGCTTCAGCACGAGATCAAGCTTCCTTCGCCCGCAACCCAAGCGATCGCGGCAACCGAGGCGGCGCCCGACTACGTGATGACCATCACAGCCAAGCGTTTGCCGCCGGCGTGCAGAAGGGCTCCGCAGTCGTCGTTTTGCGAGCGATTCTTGGCAGGCGATGCGAGAATCGAGATGCACGAAAGCGCTGCCCGCGTAGCGCAAGGCGATTACGCCTACTGAAAGCCGGTCTCCAGTCAACCAGCGGGCTCGTGCGATTCACGAGCCATTTTTGTCGCGACGGATTGTGACGTTAGCCACTCGTTTCCAGCGAACACACGGGCCATCTTCAGCCCAGACGGATGGTGCGACGAAATTTAGGATTTGTTAACCGTCGCAACGTCTAGTCCGCCCGCTGTTGTTTGGGCTTCGCCTCCGGTTGCGATGCGTTCGCAAAGTTTAGCCTTGCGATTGTCTCTTCCGGTTTCCAGTCACAATCGACGTTCAAGAGCTGACGAGGCGCCCAACGCTTCGCCGAGAGGGAGAGACTCGTATGCGCATGTCGGGAATTGAAGATTGGGCGTTGGCGCTGACTTTGGTGTTTGCTCTAGCGTTCACGGTCACGATCAATCAGGTTCGCCATGCTCAGCCGGCGAGCACAGTCAGCGTCACACAATCGGATCCGGCGCCGCATTTCGTCATGACGATCACGGCAAAGCGCCTGCCGGCCGTCTGCAAAGGTGCCGCCGGCGCCGCCAATGCCATCTACTGCGCGACGTTCTTGGAAGCCGACGCCGTCGTCGAAATGCACGAGACATCGACCGGATTTGCGGCGCGCAGCGGCGCTGTCGATGCAGACCTCGCATACAACAAGTAACGACCGCGAGTCAGGCTTCCGGCTCTTCGAGCGTCACCTCGTAGCCCCACAGCTTGCGCACGTGCTTGAGCACCGCGTCGCGTGAGTTCGGCGCCAGCGGTATACCGCGATAGCGATTGTGGCGCAGCGTCAACGTTCGGTCGCCCGCGAGGTTGGCGCCGACAACCTGAATATCCGGTTGGTGCGTCGCGACGTCATAGAGGCGCGCCAGCGTCGTGCGCAGGCGCCGGTAGCCTGGTTCGTTGTGGATGGCGGCGACCGTGTAGACAGGATCGTCGGCCTTGTCGCGTACCGCGAATAGCTTCAGATCGCGCATGACCTTCGGACTCAAGAATTGCTGGATGAAGCTCTCGTCGCGGTAATTCGCCCAAGCATGCTTCAGCACATCGCGCCAATTGCCTTTGCCGGCGATCTCCGGAAACCACTCACGATCCTCGTCCGTCGGCTCCTCCGAAATGCGCTTGATGTCGGTCATCATCGCAAAACCGAGCGCATAGGGATTGATGCCTGAGTAACGACTGTCGTCGTAGCCCGGCTGGAAAACGACACTCGAATGGCTGTGCAGGAACTCGAGGATCGAGCCTTCGGTGATGTGACCGCGGTCGTAAAGCGCATTCATCAGGTAGTGATGCACGAAAGTGGCGCAGCCTTCGTTCATCACCTTGGTCTGAATCTGCGGATAGAAGTACTGCGCGACGTTGCGAACGATGCGCAAGATCTCGCGTTGCCAGTTCTTGAGCGACGGCGAGTGCTTCTCGAGAAAGTAGATCAGATTCTCTTCAGGCAGGTTCATCGGCGCTTGCGGCCCGACGTTTTCATCCTCATCGACAAGCGCCGCGTCTGCGCTCATGTCGCGCGCCGTGCCGGGCAAGGTGCGCCAAATGTCGTTGAAGCTCTCTTCTTCGTATTGCTGGCGCTTGCGCAATCGCTCCTCGCGTTGCGCCCGCGACGGACGCGGTGGCCGGCGATAGCGAAAGACGCCCTGCTCCATGATCGCATGCGCCGAATCGAGCACAGCCTCAACCTGCTCGGCCCCGTATTTCTCTTCCGCAGCCGACACATATCGCTTGGCGAATGCCAGGTAATCGAGAATCGCTTCGGAATTCGTCCATTGCCGGAAGAGATAATTGTTCTTGAAGAAATGATTGTGGCCGAAGCAGGCGTGCGCCATCACCAGCGCCTGCATCGTCATGGTATTTTCTTCCATGAGATAGGCAATGCACGGATTGGCGTTGATGACGATCTCATAGGCGAGACCCGACCAGCCTTTTTGATAACTCGTCTCTTCGCGTGCGAAGATCTTGCCGAATGACCAATGGTGGTACATCAGCGGCATGCCGTGCGCCGAATAAGCGTCGAGCATTTGCTCGGATGAAATAATCTCGATTTGATTGGGATAGACGTCGAGCTTGAGGTCGTTCAGCGCCATCTCTTCGATTGCGCCATAGACGCGCTTGAGCAGCGCAAAATCCCACTCCGCGCCGCTGAAGAGCGGCTCGTTCGCGCGGTTGATCGGAGCTGCGCTCATGTCTTGGCCTCTGCCGCGTCCTTCGAGAAGAGTTCGCGGAACACCGGGAAAATATCTTGCGGTTTCGCGATGCGCTTGGTTGCGAAGTTCGACCACGCTTTGGCGACCGTACGATAAGCACGCCACAGCTCGGCGCCCGACTCCTCCGATGAGAACACTTCCATCTCGCGCTCGTCCAGAATCTCGATATAGGCGTAGTACTGGCACACCGGCATGATGTCTTGGTTCAAAAGGTCGACGCAACGCGACGCATCGCCGGTCTGCGTATAGCCGTCGGACGCCTGCGCTGCGTAGATGTTCCACTCCCCGGTTGCATAACGCTCCGTGACGATCTTCTTCATCTCTTCGAGGGCAGTGGACACGATCGTGCCGCCCGATTGGCGCGAATAGAAGAACGTATGCTCGTCGACTTCCTGCGCGTCGTGAGTGTGCCGAATGAAGACGATGTCGAGCCGTTCGTAACGCCGCTTCAAGAACAGATGCAGCAACATGAAAAAACGCTTGGCCAAATCCTTCTCGCGCTCGCCCATCGAACCCGACACGTCCATCAGGCAGAACATCACGGCTTGGCTTGTCGGAATCGGCTGCTGCGCGAACGCGTTGTAACGCACATCGACGGGATCTAGAAACGGCACCCAGCGTCGTTTGTGTTCGAGCCGCGCGATTTCCTCTTCCAGTTCCGCGATCACTTCGCGGTTCTCGGCATTCGGCGTAGCTCCGCACTTCAATTGCGCGAGCTTCTGGCGCGAATGCTCGATCTCCGCCTCCGATGGACGCTTCATCGCTAAGCGGCGGCCGAACGAATTGCGCATCGTGCGCACGAGATTAATTTGGTTCGGCGAGCCCGAAGTCGTGAAACCCGCGCGCCGCCAGCTGAAGGTTTTGATCTCTTTGAGAGACGTCTTGATCAAATTCGGCAGCTCGAGGTCTTCGAAAAAGATGTCGAGGATTTCGTCCTGGCTTAGCGTGAATGTAAAGTCGTCCTCGAAATCGCCGCCCGATGCCGCATCCTTGCCGCGGCCCTGGCCGTCGCCCTGGCGTGGTTTCTTGATCTGATCGCCTTCGACAAAGTCCTTGTTGCCCGGCAACACCCGGTCATGCTCGCCGCCGGCGCCTTGATCATGCCGGAAGTGCGGCTCCTTCGTGCTCTTCGTCGGAATGGAGATTTTCTGATCTTTGGCGAAGTCCGAGACAGTGCGGTCCTTCAGGGACTTCTGGACGGCTTCTTTGATCTCGGCGCGCGCGCGACGGATGAAGCGTTGGCGATTGGCCAAGCTTTTACCCTTGGGATTGAGCCGCCTGTCGATGAAGTTTGACATCGCACCTATCCAGGCAGGCGCGATTTCGCCCGCCCCTTATCCAGCCTTGTTCACCCGCATGTACCACTCGACGAGGCGGCGCACCTGGCGGGCCGTATAGTGCCGCGCCAGCATGCGTTTGACGAACTCGTTGTGCTTGGACTGCGTATCGGAATCCTTCTTCGACTCGAACGAGATCACAGGCAGCAAATCCTCGACCTGGCTGAACATCCGCTTCTCGATGACGTTGCGGATCTTCTCGTAGGACGTCCACGACGGATTGCGGCCGTCATTCGCGGCCCGGTGGCGCAAAGCGAATTTGACAACTTCGTTGCGGAAATCCTTCGGGTTGGCGATGCCGGCCGGCTTCTCGATCTTCGACAGCTCCTGGTCGAGCAGCTGCCGGTTCATCAGCTGGCCGGTGTCCTGGTCCTTGTAGTCCTGGTCTTCGATCCAGGCGTCTGCGTAGGCCACGTAGCGATCGAACAGGTTCTGTCCGAAATCACTGTAGGACTCCAGGTACGCCTTCTGGATCTCGTTACCGATGAACTCCGCATAGCGCGGCGCCAGCTCCTCCTTGATGAACTCGATGTACTTGTCCTCGATCTCTTCGGCCAGCTGCTCCCGCCGGATCGACTGCTCGAGCACGAACATCAAGTGCACCGGATCGGCCGCCACCTCCTGATTGTCGAAGTTGAACGTCTCCGACAGCACTTTGTAGGCAAACCGCGTCGAGATGCCGTCCATGCCCTCGTTGATGCCGCCCGCATCCCGGTATTCCTGGATGGTCTTGGCGTGCGGATCCGTGTCCTTCAGGCTTTCGCCGTCGTTGACCCGCATCTTCGAGAACGCGCTCGAATTCTCGTGCTCTTTCAACCGCGTCAGCACCGAGAACTGTGACAGCATCTCGAGCGTCG
>JANXXU010000027.1 GCA_025350465.1 Alphaproteobacteria bacterium
TCTTATGGGGCACTCGCTTCACAGTCATTCTTGCCTCCACGGGTTCAAATTAGCGCGCGGCGAGGACCCGCCCCTTTTCGCGCTCGCGGTTGCGAACGCCGCACACGCCGGGGGGACAGCGCCGTCGATGCGATACCTTAGCGCCGCTCTATTCGGAAGAAAACGATCGGGCGCTACATTTATGGCCCATAGCGATAGCCGCTTATAACAATGTTCAGCCGACTAGACCAGTGTATGGCTGCCGTAATGACTCACAGAACGCTGCCTTGGGTCGGATGGGCGCGTTTCCGGTGATGATCAGTCGTTCAATTTCCAGACCATTTCCGAGGATTGGGAACCGGTTTGGGCGGCGCGGCAATTCTCGAATTCCTGAAACACTTCGATAAGGTCGGAACCTTCTAGGGCGCCGATCTCGCCGCGTTTGCATTTGAATTCCCAAAAGCTCGACACATGACTGACGACGCCCGCCGTCTCGCCGATTTCGAGAAACATCGCGGGCGATTTGAGCAGGAACTCCTTGAACGCCGAGGGCTTTTTTTCGACCGTCATGGTCTTGTAGGCGGTGTCGTAGAAGTTGAGCAGGTTGTGCATCGTCTTCATTTTCTCTTTCAGCATACCGACCGTGCGCGTGCGCATGTTTTTGACCGTCGCGACGGACATGGCATCGCAATTGGCAAAGCTGATACGCTGCATCTGCTCCAACGTGGTCGCGGTCTTGGCCAAAATCTTATTGAACATCCATTTGTAATAAAGAAATCCCTTCCAGCAAAACACGCCGTCCGCCCATTCGGCGCCGTCCAGACCCAACGCCGCTTTCAACGGCGCCAAGCTGTCGGCGTTCTCGTCCGACATGATCTTGGAGGCCATCTGCGCGCCCAGCTCTTTGGAGGCGCCGCTTTTCTCATTGCCCGCGAACGCCATCTGGATGAGGCCGTTGACCTGCTCGCTGACGAAAGCCTGCATGCTGTTCAGGTCGGCGTCGGAAATCTGGAAATAGCACCGCGCGGGATCGCGGTTCATCAATCTCAGCTGTTCGCGCAGCAGAAACGGATCAAGGGAGGGAAGTTTGTCGAGCGCGATCAGGAGCTCGGCGTCCTTTTGCAACTCGCTTGCATCCTTATAGCCGCCTGCCAGATCTTGCAGAGCGCCTTCGAAATTCTTCTGGCCGACGAAGATGTTCGTGCCGCCGATGTTCAGATCGTCTTTGGCGAGCGGCAAGATCACCTTGGTCACGCTGGGCTTGAGCGATTCGAATAGGTAACGGTCGGCGCCGCGCACCGCGTGCTTCATGATCAAGGCGCGGTTCAAGGCCTTGCTGAAGAAGAACGGCTTGGCGTTGAAGGGCTCGGTCGTGCCGAAACGCTCGTGCACCACATGCAAGTTGAGGATGCGCGACGTCGATCCCGACTTCTTGATCAAGGCAAGACTGCGAAACGTCACCGCGCACCACCGATCCGCTTAGCCAAAGGCGTTGGGGCACGATAACCATCGGCTGTTAATATTGGTTGTCGGGATCGGCGCGCGAAATGGTTAGTTTCGCGTCTACGCCGCCGGCGAAAGCGCGCAATAGGCAGCTCGCCTAGATCCCGCTGCCTTGGGCGTGGCTGGGCGTGTCGTCCAGGAAGTCGCGCACGAAGGGGGTCGCCGGGGTCTCGCGCAGCTCGCGCGCCGTGCCGACCTGTTCGATGCGGCCCGCGTTCATGATGGCGACGCGGTCGGCGAGGGCGAGCGCCTCCTCCTGGTCGTGGGTCACCATGATCGTGGTCAGCTTCATCTCGTCGTGCAGCGTGCGCAACCATTGGCGCAAGCCCTTGCGCACTTTGGCGTCGAGCGCGCCGAAGGGTTCGTCGAGGAGCAGAATGCGCGGCTCGATCGCGAGTGCGCGGGCGAGCGCCACGCGCTGGCGCTGGCCGCCGGAGAGCTGGCTCGGGTAGCGCGCGCCCATGTCCTCGAGCTGCATGCGGGCGAGGAGCGCCTGCACGCGGCGTTTGATCTCGCGCGCCGGGGGCCTCGTGCTCGACGGGCGCACGTCGAGGCCGAAGGCGATGTTCTGCGCCACCGTCATGTGGCGAAACAGAGCGTAGTTCTGAAAGACGAAACCGACACGGCGTTCGCGCGCCGGCGTCAGGGTCATGTCCTGCGCGTCGAAGCGCAGCTGCCCCTCTTCGGGCACGTCGAGGCCGCCGACGACGCGCAACAGCGTCGTCTTGCCCGAGCCCGACGGCCCGAGCAACGCCAGGAACTCGCCGGGCGCCACGATCAGACTGACGGACTGAACAGCCGGGAAGGCGCCGAAGCGCTTCGTTACGCGGTCGATCTCCAAGGCCATGCGTCGTACGTCTTCCCCCAAACCCGTCAGTGTCGATGCGATGCGGCGATCTCTTCCCCATAGTGCCACTCGAGCGCACTCTTCAGGACGAGCGTCACCAGCGCCAGCAGCGCCAGAAGCGAGGCGACCGCAAAGGCCGCCGCGAAATTATATTCGTTGTAGAGAATCTCGACATGCAACGGCATCGTGTTGGTCAGCCCGCGGATGTGGCCCGAGACCACGGAAACCGCGCCGAACTCGCCCATCGCCCGCGCGTTGCACAGCAAAACGCCATAGAGCAGCGCCCAGCGCACATTGGGCAGCGTCACGTTCCAAAAGGTCTGCCAGCCCGAGGCGCCGAGCGAGATGGCGGCTTCTTCCTCGCTGACCCCTTGTTCCTGCATCAACGGGATGAGTTCGCGCGCGACGAAAGGGAAGGTCACGAACATCGTCGCCAGGACCAGCCCGGCGGTCGTGAAGATGATCTTGATGCCGAGCGCGTCGAGCGTTGGGCCCAGGAAGCCGTGCGCGCCGAACAAGAGCACGTAGACGAGCCCTGAAATCACCGGCGAGACGGAGAATGGCAGGTCGATCAACGTGATCAGCAGGCTCTTGCCTTTGAAGTCGTGCTTGGCGATCGCCCAGGCGGCGGCGAGCCCGAAGAGGCTGTTGAGCGGCACGGCGATGCCGGCGACGATGAAGGTGAGCTTCACCGCGGCGAGCGCATCCTTCTCGACGATCGCGTTGAGGAAGGCATCGACGCCGTTGCGAAAGCCCTCGGTGAAGACGGCGATCAGCGGCGTGAAGAGAAAGAGCGAGATGTAGAGAACGGCGACGCTCACCAGCACGACGCGCGTGGCGAAACTTTCGCGCGTGGGCGGATGAAATTCTTTGCGCGGCGGGCTGGCGGTCATGTGTTCGCCCGCCAGCGAAGGAAAGGCGATCGCTCTTTCCTCCCTCGCGCGTTCGCGGGGGAGGTGTCGAGCCGGCTATACGCTGGCGAGGATCGAACGCGTTGGCGGCGAGACGGAGGGGGCGGGTGACACGATCCGCGCGTCCACGTCCCCCCTCCGCCCTCGGCTTTGCCTCGTGCACCTCCCCCGTAATAACGGGGGAGGAAAGAGATTGCTCGGTCTTTCTCCCTCATGTGCTGCGCGCCCGGGCCCAGGCTTGCAGCGTGTTGATGGCGAGCAGCATGGCGAATGAGATCGCCAGCATCGCCGCGCCGACGGCCGCCGCGCCCGCGTAGTCGAACTGCTCGAGCTTGATGACGATGAGAAGCGGCGTGATCTCGGAAATGAACGGCATGTTGCCGGCGATGAAGATGACCGAGCCGTACTCGCCCACCGCGCGCGCGAAGGCGAGAGCGATGCCGGTGAGCCAGGCCGGCAAGATCGTCGGGAAGACGACGCGGCGGAAGGCTTGGCCGCGCGTCGCACCGAGCGTCGCCGCCGCTTCCTCGTACTCGCGGTCGAGGTCGTCGAGCACCGGCTGGACGGAACGCACGACGAATGGCAAGCCGATGAAGGTCAACGCCACCACGATGCCGAGCGGGGTGAAAGCGACGTGGATGCCGAACGGCGCCAGTGCGCTGCCGATCCAGCCGTTCGGCGCATAGAGCGTCGTCAGGGCGATGCCGGCAACCGCCGTCGGCAAGGCGAACGGGAGGTCGACCAGCGCATCGACGATCCGCTTTCCCGGAAATCTGTAGCGCACCAACACCCAGGCGACGATCAAACCGAAGACGCCGTTGATGGCGCTGGCGATCGCGGCCGCGCCGAAGCTGAGCTTGAGCGAGGCAACAACGCGCGGCGCGCTCACCGCATCGATGACGCCGGCGACGCCCAGCTCCCACGGCCGGATCAACAAAGCGGCGAGGGGAATGAGGACGATCGCGCTCAGGTAGAACACGGTAAAGCCGAACGTGAGCCCGAATCCCGGCATCACGCTCGGCCGCTTGAACCTCCAGGGGCGCGTCGCTGCGCTCACCTATTTACCCGGCTGATAAATCTGATCGAAGACGCCGCCGTCGGTAAAATGCGTCTTCTGCGCCTTCTGCCAGCCGCCGAAAACCTGATCGACCGTGACGAGCGAGATTTTCGGAAACTTGGCGCTGTACTGTGCCGCTACCGCCGGATCGGTGGGGCGATAGAAGTTCAGCGCGATGATCTCTTGCGCCGGCCTCGTATAGAGGAATTTGAGATAAGCCTCGGCCACAGCGCGCGTGCCGTGCTTGTCGGCGTTCTTGTCGACGAGCGCGACCGGGGGCTCGGCGAGAATGCTCAGCGACGGATTGACGATCTGAAGTTTGTCGGGCCCGAGTTCCTTGAGCGCCAGATAAGCTTCGTTCTCCCAGGCGATCAGCACGTCGCCGAGGCCGCGCTGCACGAACGTCGTCGTCGAGCCGCGCGCGCCGGAGTCGAGCACCGGCACGTTCTTGTAAAGCCTGGTGACGAAGGCCTTTGCGGTCTCATCGTTGCCGCCGGGCTGGCGCAAGGCATAGGCCCATGCCGCCAGATAATTCCACCGCGCACCGCCCGAGGTCTTCGGGTTGGGCGTGATGACTTGAATGCCGGGCTTGATCAGATCGTTCCAATCCTTGATCTGCCAAGGATTTCCCTTGCGCACCAGGAAGACGATCGTGGAGGTGTAGGGCGACGAGTTGTTGGGCAAGCGCGACTGCCAATTGGCCGGCAGCAGGCCGCCGCGCGCCGATATCTCGTCAATGTCGTAAGCGAGCGCGAGGGTCACGACGTCGGCTTCCAGGCCGTCGATCACCGAGCGCGCTTGTTTGCCCGAGCCGCCGTGGCTTTGGCTGATGGTGACGGTGTCGTGGGTCTTGGCCTTGTAATCCGCCGCGAACGCCTTGTTGATCGCGTCGTAGAGCTCGCGCGTCGGATCGTAGGAGACGTTGAGTAGCGCGATGTCTTTGGCCAACACGACTTGTGCGAACAGGAATAGGAAGGCTGCGGTCGCTAGCGCATAGCCGGCAAAACGAGAGCGTGTTGTCATCGCAGTTCTCCGTCCAAAGTCTTGCTGAGCGTGTCGCGCCTAGAAACCGACCTGCGCGCGCAACGCGATCGCTTGCACGGTCTGGTTAGCGTCGACCGTGGGGATCGCCGGCACGCCGGTCGTCGTCGTCGTGACGCCGGTGATCGCGTTCGGGGTCGCGCCCGATCGCAGGCGATCGATCTCGATCCACTGATAGTCGAGGGCAAAACGCACGGCTTCGTTCGGATACCAATTGAGGCCCAAGGTAAACGCCTTCTGCTCACCGCCGCGAACGGTGTTGTAGAACGTGTAGGTGCGCGTCGTGGGCCCGGTCCACGCCGTGATTACGCTCGCGGGGTCGCTCTCGGTGTCGTTCAGATTCAAATCGCTGTAGCGGGCCGCAAGTTCCCACGCGCCCCAGCCGGAACCGTCGAGTGTGAAAGGGTGATCGGGCTTGGGTGGGGTAAACGCGGCGGTCGTCGGGTTGTAGCCTTTGTTTTCGCCGGTCAGGACCCAACTCGCCTGCACGTACCAGCCGTTGAAGCTGTTGTTCGCCGGCTGGACGACCTGCGTGACGCTCGTCGAGGAACTGGTGAAGACCTTGTAGGCGACGGGTGCACGATCGACCTCGAAATCGTAGTAGCCGGCTTGGGCGTAGAGATTCTCGAAATTGGCGGCACTCTCAGCGCCCCATTGCGTGACGTGATTGGCGGGGAGAGACGTCGTGTTGGCGAGCCTGATGCCGTTCGCGTCGACGGTGAGTTCGGGGGGATCGGAAAGCGTGAAGCTGTTGAGGGCCGCCGCGCCCGGCGTCGTGCTCAGGTCCGGCGCGCCGTTGGCAACGGCATCGGGCAACGAGATGATGTACGTGCCGTTGCCGCCCACGATCCAATGCGCGTCGTCGGCGTTGTAGACGAGATATGACGCGCGTCCGAGCAAGGCTTGCTGTTCGTCGAAGACGGCGCCGTCCTGAACTTTGCCCCCGGTGTACGAGAGAGCGCCAAACAGGCGGTCGCCGGCGTACAACGCCGTGAACGCATCGCGCCCATCGCCGCCGGCGATGTTGCGCTGGAGGTCGGAGGGCGCATTGCGCTCGAGGAAGAGCGTATCGCCGGCCGAGGTGCCGTCTTCGATGTTGGCGGGCGGGGGATAAGCGCCGGCGCGCACCGCAAACGGCTTCAGACCGTCATATTGCAGATAGACCGATTGAATATGGCCTGGCGTTTCCGTGCCGCCGCTGCCGCCGAAATCGTAGTTGAAGTTGTAAGACCAGTCGCCGAAGAGCTTGCCTTGGATGCCCAGATAGACGCGGCGGAAATTCGCGCCGCTCGACAGGTCGGGACCGTAGGCCGCGGGCAGCGTCGCCGCCGAAACGTCTTGCGAATAGTAGGCGGCATCGAACTGGCCGAGCACGCGAATTTGGGCGCTGAACTTGCCGTCCGCCGATTCGAAGGTCGGCCGGCCGTTCTTGATCGAGGATTTCGGGCTCTCGGCCACCTGGCGCTGGGTGTCGGCATATTGATTGGACGACGAGGTCTTCACGTCTTGGATCTGAGCGGTCAGCACGTCTAGCTGTTGCTGCTGCGCGGCGATTTGTTTCTTGAGTGCCTCGACCTGGGCTTGGAGTTCTTCACGCGTACCGGCCAACGCGGGGCAAGCACCCATAAGCGTGACCGCCATTGCGATCAAAGAGACGCTGTAGAGAAATGAAGATTTGCGCATGTGAGCCTCGCCTCCTCAGACCGAATCGCTGTCCGGTCGCACCCCCATGGTGCCGCATAAACGATTACTCTAAATCTCTATCTAGTCAATAGAGATTAGGTAGTATAAATCGTTTCATGACCTCAGTGCGGCGACACGGAAGCAATGGCTGAAGCCCCGCGCGAGCGCAGGAAACGCACCGCGTTGCAAACGGTTTCAAATGGCGCCGGCGGCTTGTAGTTTAAGAGTTAAGCAGCGGGCCGGATTTTGCGGCGGTCGGCGAGCGCATCGGCGAGCGAGTGCTGCTCCAAAATCTTTGCCGTCGAATTGCGCACGTCGATCAAGGATTTGCGGATGGCGCAGGTTGTTTCGTCGGTGCAGTCTTCGCAGCGGCGGTACGCCGTTGCACTTGCGCAGGGGCTGAGCGCCAGCGGCCCGTCGATCGAGCGGATGATCTCGGCAAAGCTGATCTCTTTTGTCGCTCGACCGAGACGATAGCCGCCGCTGCGACCGCGCAGGCTGTGCACAAGACCGCGCTTCTTCAACTCCAACAGAATCTGCTCGAGAAACTTGCGCGGCACATTGCTCGCGTCGGCAATGCCGGCGATCTGCTGCGGTTCGTCCTTCGGTTGCGTCGCCAAATGGAGCATGGCGCGGAGCGCGTAACGGGCTTTTTGCGAGAGCATGTCGCGTGACTTGATCGAGTCGCTAGGGTTTTACACGGTAACACGTGATTTGGGCCAAAGTCACCTCGTTGCAAGCGGGTGTGGTTAAGCTGATGTCGCTTCTTTCCTCCCCCGCGGTTGCGGGGGAGGTGCGCGAGGCAAAGCCGAGAGCGGAGGGGGAAAGTGGCGCGTGCTCACACACTCCCCCTCCGACCTCGCTGCGCTTGGCCACCTCCCCCGTGAGAACGGGGGAGGAAAGAGTCATAGCGCTCTAAAATCGATCGCTTTGGTTAGGTCGAGCCGGCGCGTCATGGGCGGTAATTCGTATTTGAGGCCGCTCGCGCAGTTGAAGAGCACCACGCGGTCGCTCGGCGAAATCTTTCCTTCGGCCAAAGCCTTGCGATAGGCGGCATATGTCGCGGCACCTTCCGGGCACATCAAAAGGCCATCCTTGTGCGCGACCTCTTCGCGCGCTTCGATGATCGCTTCGTCGTCGACGGCGATGGCGAAACCACCGCTGTCGCGCACGGCCTGAAGGATGAGGAAATCGCCGATCGCCTGCGGTACGCGGATGCCCATCGCTACGGTCGAGGCGTTCTGCCAGCGCGTCGCGTGCGTTTGACCTTGGAGGAAGGCCTTCACCATCGGCGCGCAGCCCGACGCTTGCACCGCCACCATGCGCGGACGCTTGGCACCGATGAAGCCCGCGGCCTCAAGCTCGGCGAACGCTTTCCACATGCCGATCAATCCGGTGCCGCCGCCGGTGGGATAGAAGATCGCGTCGGGCACTTCCCAATCGAGCTGTTCGGCGAGCTCGAGCCCCATCGTCTTCTTGCCCTCGATGCGATAGGGCTCCTTTAGCGTCGAGCACTCGAACCAGCCGCGCGCCTCGCGCCCTTGGGCAACCAGTTTTCCGCAGTCGTCGATCAGGCCGTTGACGCGATAGACGGTCGCGCCTTGCGCTTCGATCTCGCGCACGTTGATCTCGGGCGTATCGTCGGGACAAAAGATCGTCGCCTTGATGCGGGCGCGGGCGCAATAAGCGGCGAGCGCGGCGCCGGCGTTGCCGTTCGTCGGCATCGCTGTTTCCTTGATGCCGAACGCTTTCATCATCGATACCGCGAGGGCGACGCCGCGCGCTTTGAACGAGCCGGTCGGCAAGCGGCTTTCGTCCTTGACCAGGAGTTCGCCGGCACCCAGTGCGCTTTGCTTCAGCCGGATGAGCGGCGTGAGAACCTCACCCAGGCTGACGATGTCGCTCGCCTTGCGCACCGGCAGGAATTCCCGGTAGCGCCAGATGTCGTGCTGCCGGCGGCTCAGCTCGTCCTTCGACAGCGCCTTGCCGATGGCGGCCAGGTCATAGCGCACGAGCAGCGGCTTGCCCGCGCGCGAGAGGTTGGCGATGCGGTCCGCCTCGTAGCGTTCGCCCGTCGCCGAGCACTCCAAATGTGTGACGAATGTCGGACGTTCGGCGGAGAGATTGTCGGCGCCTATGGACATTGATCGGCCTTTTACGTGTGCGGGCGTCTAGATACACCGAAATGGGCGGCGCGTCGTATAAGTTGCGCCGTCATCCTTACGGCGAATCGGCTTCGCGAATGCTTCGATCTCTCATCTCCGTCTCAAGCTTCACGTTGATCAGCCGTCTCACCGGCTTTTTGCGCGACATCCTCATGGCCGCGGTGATGGGGGCGGGACCGTTGTCGGACGCCTTCCAAGTCGCCTGGCGGCTCCCCAACAATTTCCGCGCGATCTTCGCCGAGGGCGCCTTCAACGCCGCGTTCATTCCACTCTATTCGGGCGTCAAGCAGCGCGAAGGCCGCGCTGCCGCGCTCAAATTCGCAGGCGACATCATGTCGTGGCAGGTGGTGATCCAGCTGACGCTGCTCGTGGCCGCCTTCATCGCCATGCCCTGGGTCGTGACCGTCTTGGCGCCGGGCTTCGTCGCGCGTCCCGAGCAGATGGCGCTCGCGACCGATTTCATGCGCATCACCTTCGCCTACCTCGCCTGCGTCGCGCTGGTCAGCCAGTTCGGCGCGATGCTGAACGCGGAAGCCAGATTCACGGCGGCCGCCTCGTCGCCGATTTTGCTGAACCTGACGATGGCGACGATGCTGGCGCTCGCGTGGGAGTTTCCGACAGCGGGGCACGCGGCGTCCTACGGCGTTCTGGTCGGCGGCTTGATGGAGTTGACGCTGCTCTTCGTCGCCTCGCGCCGGGCCGGCATGAAGCTGTCGCTCGCAACGCCCAAGCGAACGAGCGAGGTCGTGCGCTTCGCCCGCATCTTCGGACCCGCAGTGGTGGGCTCGGCGAGCGTCCAGCTCGGGCTTTTCGCCGACACCATCATCGCGAGCTTCCTGAAGCCCGGCGGATTGACGTCTCTCTACTATGCCGACCGCATCAATCAGCTGCCGATCGGTGTCGTCGGCGTGGCGCTCGGCACGGTGCTGCTGCCCGAGATGTCGCGGCGCTTGGCGGCGAGCGAACCGCTCGCGGCCGCCACGGCGCAGAACCGCGCCGTCGAGCTCGGCCTCTTTCTCACCTTGCCGTGCGCCGCGCTGTTTCTCGCGGTGCCAGAACCCATCATGCACGGCCTCTTCGCGCGCGGCGCCTTCAACATCGCCGCCGCCGACGCCGCCGCCGCCGTCTTGGCGGCCTACGCTCTGGGTTTGCCCGCGTTCATCTTGGTGCGCACGTTCACGCCGCTCTTCTATGCGCGCGGCGATACGGCAACCCCCGTTCGCGCGACCATGATCTCCGTCGTCGTCAATGTTGCGGTGAAGGTGACGCTGGTCTTGGGCTTCGGCTTCGGCGCGGTGGGTCTGGCGCTGGGCACCGTGACCGCGGCCTGGGTCAATTTGGCATGCCTCGCGCTCTTCGCCCGCAGGCAGGACATCCTGCATATCGGCGAGCGGTTGACGCAAGCTGCGCCGCGCATTGTGGCGGCCGCCCTGGCGCTCGGCGTCGCGATCTACATCGCCGACGCGACACTTGCCGACGTCGTGCGCCTGCTGCCGCGCTTCCAGAAAGAGGCGCATCTCTTGCTGATCGGCGCGCTGGCGGCGGCGGTCTATGGCGGCGCGGCGTTGATGCTCGGTTTGCGCGGCGTCTTGTCGACCAAGGATTAGTCGGCTAGGCCGTCCTTCCGGAGGTCCAAGCCCATGCACGGTCTCACGAATTATTCCCGCATTCGCTTCTCGCGCAACGGCCGCATCTTGACCGTGGCGCTGAGCGGCACCAACCCCGTCAACGCGGTCGATGCGTTGATGCATCAAGAGCTGGCCCGTGTCTTCCTCGACGCGCAGGACGACAACGACAGCGATCTGATCGTGCTGACGGGCGAGGGCAGGGCCTTCTGTGCCGGCGGCGATACCACTTGGTTCAAGCAGCAGATCGACGACCCGAAGAACTTCCGCGCCATCACGCCCGAAGCCAAGCGCATCGTCTCCTCGCTGCTCGACCTTGAGAAGCCCATCATCTGCCGCTTAAACGGCGCCGCCGCCGGTCTCGGCGCGACCATCGCGTTGCTCTGCGATGTGGTGGTCGCAATCGACACCGCGGTGATCGGCGATCCACACGTTAAAGTCGGCCTCGTCGCCGGTGACGGCGGCGCTCTGATCTGGCCGCAGCTCATCGGCTTTGCACGCGCCAAGGAATATCTGATGACGGGCGAGATGCTGACCGCGAAGCACGCTGAGCAGATCGGCCTCATCAACCACGTCGTGCCCGCCGGCGAACTCGACGCGAAAGTCTCGGAGATCGCGGAAAAGATTCTGGCAAACCCGCGCTGGGCCGTGCGCTGGACGAAGACGGTCACCAACCAGCCGCTCAAGGCGCTGTCGGCGCAGCTGAGCGAAGCCGCTGTCGCCTACGAGATCTTGTCCAACCTCATGGCCGATCGCCGCGAGGCCGTTGCGGCCTTCGTCGAAAAGCGCAAACCGAACTATTCGGGCGAGTGATGATAGAGACCGCGCTCGACGAACCCGGCCATGTGACCGAACTGCGCCGCCAGCTGCGCCGTTTCGTGGCCGATAAAGCGCCGCGCGAGAAACGCCGCGCCTGGGATCGCGCGCATGATTGGCCGCGCGATCTCTTTCGCGAGCTGGCGCAAATGGGAATCTGCGCGCTCACCGTGCCGGAGGAATATGGCGGCGCGGGCAGGGACATCTGGGCGGCCGTTGCGGTTATCGAGGAATTGACGCGCGCGGGTCCGTTTCTCGCCGGCCCGTTCATTCACTGCGCTTTCTACGGCGGCATGAACATCTCCGAGAACGGCAGCGCCGAGCAAAAGGCCGAACTGCTGCCCAAGCTTGCGCGGGGCGATTTGCTCTTTGCCTATGGCTTGTCGGAGCCCGACGTCGGCGGCGATCTCGCCAGCGTCAAAACACGCGCCCGCATCGATGGCGATTTCATTCGTGTGAGCGGCGCCAAGCGCTGGTGCACCGGCGCCGATTGGGCGGACTATATCTATTGTCTGGTGAACAGCGATCCGAACGCGCCGAAACGCGAGGCGCTGAGTTTTCTTCTCATTCCGCCCAAGACGCCCGGCATCACCATCACGCCGATCGAGCACGTCAACCTGAGATACACGGCCTCGTGCGACGTGCATTTCGATGATGTGCGATTGCCGCTGAGCGCAATCGTCGGAGGGCGCGAAAAATGGGGGCAGGGCTGGAAGATGCTTGCCGGGCGCGCGCTCGACGTCGAGAAGCTCGAGGTCGCCGCGGTCACCTTCGGCACCGCGCAAGCCGCCGTCGAGGAAGCGTGGACCTATGCGCAAGAGCGCGTGCAGTTCGGCAAACCGATTGCCGCGCACCAGGCGATACGTCACAAGCTCGTCACCGCTCGCACGCGCCTCGAAGCTTGCCGCCTGATGCTCTACAACGCCGCGCGCCTCGCCCATGAAGGTCTGCCGTGCGCTGTCGAGACGTCGATGGCGAAACTTTTCATCGCCGACACCGGCGTGGAGATCGCGCTCGCCTGCCAGCAGATCATGGGCGCCTATGCCCTGTCGGACGCCTACGACATGGACCGCCACGTGCGCGACCTGCTCGGCATGCCCATCGTCGGCGGCTCGTCCGACATGCAGCGCAACAATCTGGCAAGTCTCTGGCGCTTGCCGGCATGACGAACTGCGCCCGGGCGCGGGAGGCGCCGCGACAACTGATACCTGTATTCGATCCGGGTATTGGTTACGCTGGGCCATAGCGCGCTGCCCGGATCGAGCCGGGCAGCTTGGCGTAAATGGAAGGACAGGACGATGTTTTCTCACATCATGATCGGAACGAACGATTTGGATAGAGCCAAGGCGTTCTATGACAAGGTTCTCGGCGCGATCGGCGTCCCGCCGGCGATAGTCGACGGCCATCGCATCTTCTACCGCACGCGGACGGGCGTCTTTTCCGTGTCGAAACCGATCGACGGGCAGGCCGCCACCGTAGCCAATGGCGGCACGATCGGCTTTGCGTGCAGTTCGACGGAGCAAGCCGACGCATGGCATGCGGCCGGTGTGGCGGGTGGCGGGACGTCCTGCGAGGATCCGCCGGGGGTGCGCGAAGGGGGGATGGGAAAACTCTATCTCGCCTACCTGCGCGATCCGGATGGCAACAAGATCTGCGCGCTGCATCGCATGAGCTGAAGGGGCTAATTTGCAGGGCAACGTTGCGGCAGAGAACAATGATGCCTTGCAATAGGCAGCTCTAGCGCCGCGCGCGAAGTGCAACATAGCCCAGGAACAAGATCGCAGTGCCAAACAGCACCAACCCCAGATTCCGTGTCTGGCTGCCGCTGCAGATCGACTCCGACATGAAGACTTCCTGGACAATGCCGATCGCGTAGCAGCCCTTCGATCCGAGCCAATAGATCAGTGAGTCGAACAAATAATCCTCCCGACGGCCGGCTCCAGCACGGGTGCTTGAGCGCGACCGTGCGATGATATTCCAACATCATAGAATTTGAGAAGAGGGGGCAGGGGCACGGGGTCAGCGGAACGGGGGCTACCACACGTGCACACGCGCCTCCGGCTTGAGGTAGAGCCTGTCTCCTGGAATGACGTGAAACGCGTCATACCACGCGTCGAGATTGCGCACCGTGTCGCTGCGATAGGGCCCGGGAGAGTGCGTGTCGTTGAGAATCTGATGACGCAGATCCGCCTCTGTTTGCAGTTTGCGCCAGCGCTGCGCGAAAGCCAAAAAGAAGCGTTGGTCTCCGGTCAAGCCGGCCTTGATGACATCCGGCGTTCCCTTGAGGGAGAGATGGTAGGCGTCATAAGCGACGATGAGCCCGCCGAGATCGTCAATATTTTCGCCCAGGACCTGCTGACCGCGCACGCATAAATTCTGCACTGGGCAATACGCATTAAACTGAGCGGCCAGGGGCGCGATAGACGCTTTGAAGTGCTCGGTGTCTCTCGTCGTCCACCACAATTGCAGTCGTCCTTGTGCGCCGTAGATATTGCCCAGTTCGTCGAAGCTGTGGAGGATTTCATGGCTGATACCGGCCCCGGCCGAACCGTAGTTGGAAGCGCTATCTCCTTGATAATCGAAATAGGGAGGCTGCAGCAGGCCAGCCGAGAATTGCAACGCGTTAGGGAAAAAATTGATGAGCGCGCTCACACTTTGCGGAGCTATGGACCATTCGCCAACATCAACAGGCTGGCGCAGCTTGGCGATTTGTTGCCGGTAATTGAACTCCTCAATGCGGCGAGCGTTGCCCAGCGCATCATCTCGCACAATTCTTAGCTCGCCGAAATCCGTCCAACGATCCGGGTACCCGAGTCCCACATTCAACGCATTGAGTTTGGCAAGAGCCCTCGTCTTGGTCTCGGGAGTCATCCAGGTCAGGTTCGCGATGTGGGCGCGAAGAGAGAGTTTAATATTTTCGACCATGGCGTTCGCCGCGGCTTTGGCTTCCGGTGGAAAATAGCGCGCGACATACATGTTCCCGATCGCTTCGCCCAACAGGTTCTGCGTTATCAAAAGGGCGCGTGCCGCCGTTGGAGCTCCGTCGCCGATTGGTTCGCCGTCAAATGTCAGGAAGAGATTGCGATAGGCCGCCGGCAATTCGGGCGCATAATGCTTGATCAAGTGGAACTTCAAATAAGCCTTCCACACCGACAATTTTTCGCTGGCGGCGAGGGTCGACACGCCTATTACCGCCGCCGGTTGCCAGACGACAAACTCGTCTTGGCCCGCCAAACCAGCGGCGCGGAAATATGCCGGCCAATCCATGCCAGCCGCCTTCGCGTCGAAGTCGGCAAGCGTCCACACATTATTGTCCTTAAAGACATCGTCGGTGTCGGCCTGCGTCGCATGAGAGCGCGCAATCGCAGTTTCAAGGGTCAAGACGCGGGCCGCATCGGCGTCAGCGTCAGGTGCGGCGAGTTGCTTCAGCACCGCCGCGATGAGCGTCCGGTATTTCGCGCGAAGCTCGAGCTTTGCAGGAGCTTGGTCGAGGTAATCGTCTCTGTTGGAGAGCCCCAATCCGCCCTGCTGCATGTGCGGCAGGTAGCGCTCCGCCTCGCTAAATCCTTGATGGATCCAGACGCCGAATATGCTTTCTGCAGGCGCCCCGGCACCGTCACCGAGCCGCGTAACATGTCCGAGAAAGGTCGCAAGAGAGGCTCGGTCGTGGATGCCATCCACGATCGCGAGATCTCCTGCAAGGGCCGCTAATCCTCGAGCGTCAATGGTGGTGGTGTCGGTGAGACTGGCACAGGTGTCCCCGACTTGTTGCTCGAGGCGCGCGCGCGTCTTTACCGGCCTTGCCAGCTCCGCCAGCATCTCTTCCACGCGCCGTTTATTGAGTTCGCGAAGCATGTTGGTGGTGCCGTAGGCGCCCTGCTCAGGCGGAAGCGGGGTCGCTTTTAGCCAGCCGCCATTTGCATACTGATAGAAATCGTCGCCAGGCTTGCTGGAGCTGTCCATGCCCGTCTTCATTGCAGCAAGGCCGGTGCTGTCATCAGGTGCCGCCGAACCTGTCCGTATACTGACGATAAGCAGCAGCGCGGCCGCGGTCAGACACAGTGAACAAAATCGCTTCATAGGCCTGCGGCTCCATGGCTGTTGAGGTTCGATGGGATGATGTCGTCGGCTGCGACGACGTGACCAAATTCGCTCAGCAGCGTCGCGACATGTGCCCTATGGATTGCATCCGCCGAGAGGAGCGTTCCGCGGAAGGCCATTTGGCCGAAGCAGGCACAGGCGTCTTCGACAAGAGTCGTTTGAAATCCCAAATTGCTGGCCATGCGCATGGTCGTCGACACGCATTGATCTGTCGTGATCCCGAAGACCGTCAATTCGTTTATTCCGGCCTCGCGCAAGCGTACTTCGAGGTTGGTGCCGATAAACGCGCTATTGACCGTCTTGCCGATAACCCAATCACTCGCGCGGGGTTCGAAGCCGGGCTTCAGTTTGTGTCCAGGCCGGCCGGGCTGTAACGGCGAGCGTGGATTCGTCGAATCGTGGCGAACGAGAACAACCTGGCGTTTCGATGCACGCCAATATTGCAGGACTCGTAGTCCGTTGTGCTCGGCTTGCGGATTATTGCGCTTGCCCCACAAGGGATCGTCGAAGCCCTTTTGCATATCGACAACGAGCAGTGCTCTAGACATGTGCGCGGCTAGCGCCCTCCGACAGGCTTTTCCTGGACTTCAAACTGATGGTACGTTCGCGCACGCTCAGCTGCCATGCGCAAGGCGGCGGTTAGACCTGCGAAATGATTGAAACTCCGGCAAAAGACAAACAGATCGGCGGTGGGCGGGACGCGCTCGACGAAAAGCTGATCGCGCTCTTGTGTCAGAACGCGCGCATGACCCTAACGGCTCTTGCCAAGGCCGTTGCCCTTTCGCGAACCGCCGTCCAAGCGCGGATCGCCCGTCTCGAGCGAGACAACATTATTGTCGGCTATCGGGCACAATTGGGCGAGGTTCATGACGAAAGAAGTGTCGGCGCAGTTCTGTGCATCATTTTCAGCCAGCGGCCATGCGCCCCTGTCGTGGCCAAGTTTCGCCACTGGCCGGAAATCGAAGCCTTTTATTCCGTGACCGGACCAATTGACGCCTACGTCGTGGTCAAGGTCGAATCGACTCATGCCTTGTCGGCCTTGGTGCATAAGCTGTCCGCCGTGCCCGGCATCGCCGCGGTGAATTCAGCGGTGATCATTTAAGTCGGTCACGCTGCTCCCACAGTAGTCCCGGACTAGCGGGCGTTGGCGCCATCTTGCCGACATGGACATCACGCAACCTTGATCTGCATTACAAGACCTTGAGTTTTTGCCTACCGAATTGATGCAAAAGCAGCGTTTTGACTTTCAATTTGCCACCGGTGATGGTCTCACCTCGTCGCCGGTCCACTCTGCGTTTTGAGGAATCATGGACGCGTTTCACCGCCTTGTTCTGCGTGGCATCATCACGGCCGCTGTCGCGGCCCTTCTTGTCGGGCTCTCATTCAATAGATTTGCGCTTGCCGACGGCGCGCCGGCCTATTTGTCATGGCCCCAAGATCAGAGCGATATCAAGCCCGATCCCGCCGTGCATTACGGCGTCCTGCCGAATGGTATGCGCTTTGAGATCCTGCATAACAACCAACCGGAGGGCGTCGCCTCCGCTCGCCTGCGCATCGGCGCCGGCTCGCTCCAAGAATCGGACGCGCAACGCGGCATCGCGCACTTCATCGAGCACATGGCGTTCAACGGCACAAAAAATTTCCCGGAGGGCGAGGCGTTCAAGATCCTGCAGCGTATGGGTCTGTCGATCGGGCCGCACGTCAATGCCGCCACGGATTTCGGCGAGACGACCTATTCCTTCGACCTTCCCGGAAACGACGACCAGACATTGGGCGTGGCGCTGAAGATGCTTCGCGAGATGGCGGATCGGCTGCTGCTCGATCCTGCGGCCATCGATCGCGAGCGTGGTGTCATCCAATCCGAAGAGCGCAGCCGCGCGGGATCGGACCTGCAAGCGGCGCTGGCTCGCCTCAATCTCTGGTTCGAAGGCCAACGTTACGCCGTTCGCTTCCCTATCGGCGACATGTCGATCGTTCGCAGCGCAAACCGCGATCTACTGGCAGATTATTATCATCGTTTCTATCGGCCGGAACGCGCCCTCCTGGTTGTTGTCGGCGACGTCAATCCGGTGGAGATAGAGGCCAAGCTTCGCGCGCAGTTTTCCGATTGGTCGCAACCGGGCGAGCCGGGTCGCGACCCGGACTTCGGTCGGGTCCAGCATCGCGGGCTGATAGCGGGTCATTTGACGGATCCAAGTTTGCCCGAAACGCTAACGATCAGCTGGATTCAACCCAATCCGGCGATCAGCGATTCGCGCGCATTGCGCCGCGAAAGCAATTTGCGCGCCGTCGCGTTCTCGACGCTCAACCGCCGGCTTAACCGCATCGCGCGTCAGAGCAACGCGCCTTTCATCGGCGCGACGATCGAGCGCGAAGTACTGCCCAATGCCGGCATTGTCGCCTCACTCGGCGTGAGTGCACGTACCGGACAATGGGAAGCGGCGACGGCGATTGCAGAACAAGAACTCCGCCGCGCTCTAACGTTCGGCCTGACGCAAGCCGAAGTCGATCGCGAAGCTGCCGAAAATGGCGCGCCATTCCAGCTGGCAGCGGCCAACGCCACAAACCGGCGCAACGGCGCACTCGCGACCGGCCTCGCTGAAGCCTATGGAACGCGCACCGTCGTCACCGATCCGCGTGTCGATCTCGAGTATTACCGGGCAGACGTGAAGGGCATTAAGGCTGCGGACGTCACTGCCGTTCTGCGCTCGACATTCAAAGGGGAGGGGCCGGTCGTTTTTCTCTCCGGTCCAATGGCCGTAAGCGACGACGCCATCCGCGCTGCCTATCAACGTATGACAGCCGTCGCGGTGAGTGCGCCCGCGGCGGGCGCCGAAAAGAAGTTCACCTATACCAATTTCGGCCCACCCGGCACCGTCGCCGAGCGCCGCCAAGTTGTCGACATGGGCGCAACCTCACTGCGTTTTGCCAACGGCGTGAAACTCAACGTCAAGCCGACGACCTTTGAGAATGACAAAGTCGGCGTCACCGTGCGTTTTGCGGGCGGCTATTTGGCGTTGGCGCGGAGCAAGCCGGGACTTGGCTGGGCGCTGCCGTTCGCTTTCGTCGAAGGGGGCCTTGGCCGTCTCGACAAGCAGGAACTCGAACTGACCGAGCCGGGACGCTTCGCCGGGGTCACTTTGGACTTGGACGAAGACGCCTTTGAACTCAGCGGCGAGACAGTCGAACGGGATTTGCTCCTCCAGATGCAAATACTGGCGGCCTATATGGTCGACCCGGCTTATCGTTCCGACGGTTTAGAGCGGCTCCAGGTGGCTGGAGAAGAGATGACGGCGCAATTGATGGCGAGTCCGTCGGGTGTGCTCAATCGCGAACTCTCCGCCAACCTGCACGACAACGATCCGCGATGGCTTTATCCGTCGCCCGAACAAATGCGTGCGATTTCCATGGCCGATGTACGTGCGGCCCTGGCGCAGCCGCTGGCTTCCGCGCCGATCGAGATCACCATCGTCGGTCAGCTCAAGGTCGACGCGGCGGTCGAAGCCGTCGCCAAAACCTTCGGTGCGTTACCGCTGCGGGCCGCAACATACCCGCTGCCGGATGGTGCACGCGATGTTCATTTTCCGGCATCGAGCCGTAAGCTTCAATTTGCTCACACTGGGCGCGCCGACCAGGCGATCGCCTGTGCCGCATGGCCCGCTCCGGACTTCTATTCGAACGTTCGTGCCTCGCGCGCCGAGAGTCTCTTGCGGGAGATGCTGGAGATCCGCTTGACGGAAGAGTTCCGTGAAACGCAAGGCGCCACCTACGTTCCGTTCGCGCAGGATTGGGCTTCGTCGGTCATCAAGGGTTATGGATTCCTAGCGACCGGCGCGGAAACGCGCCCCGATCAAGTCGACGCCTTTTTCAAAACGCTCGACAAGATCGAAGACGAGTTGCGCGACGGGAGCTTCTCAGACGACCTCGTCGCGCGGGCGCGCAATCCCGCCCTGACGAAACTCTACGCCGAAAGAACGACGAACGCGTTTTGGCAAGCAGCCCTTTCCAATATTCAGACGGATGGAAAGAGCCTCACTACGATCCGCTCGCTGGTGCCCGACGTCGAAACGATCACACGAGACGAGATAGTCGCGGCGGCAAAACTCATATTCGACGAAAAGCGGCGCATCGATTTACGCATCCTGCCGAAGAAGTAGGGTCGAACGGCCGAGCGAGGGGAAATGACAAATCCAGCGATGCGCAAGAGCGCAATTCTGACCTTTGTGTTGCTGGTGCTGGTCGCCTGCGCCGGTCTCGCACAGGACGCATCTCGTCCGTCGACCGCGGCGGACTATCTCTCATGGCCGCATGAGCAGAGCGACCTCAAGCCCGACCCGGGTGTGCGCTACGGCGTATTGGCGAACGGGATGCACTACGCCCTGATGCGCAACAGCGAGCCGCAAAATAGCGCCAGCATCAGATTGCGGATCGCGGCCGGATCAATCCAGGAAGCGCAGAACCAGAAAGGGCTCGCGCACTTCCTCGAACACATGGCCTTCAATGGTTCGAAGAATTTTGCCGAGGGCGAAGCGGTCAAAGCGCTCCAACGCAAAGGACTGGCGTTCGGGCCGCATACGAACGCGCATACCGGACTTCAGGAGACCGTCTACCTGCTCGAACTTCCCTCGGTCGACGACAGCACCATGGGCACCGCGCTGCGGTTCATGCGCGACGTCTCCGATGGATTGACGCTGGATCAAGGCGCGATCGATCGCGAGCGCGGCGTCATCATGTCGGAGGAGCGTCAGGGCGACTCACCTGAGCGGCGAGCCTTCAACGCCCGCTGGAAATTGACCTACGCCGGGCATCAGGCGGCTGACCGCTTGCCGATCGGCGATATGCAGGTCGTTCGCACCGCCACCCGCGAACTCATCGCCGATTTCTACAACCGCTATTATCGTCCGGAACGGGCGACCCTCGTCATCGTCGGCCAGTTCGACCTCGACGCCATGGAAGCCCGGGTCAAATCCGGCTTCGGTGATTGGCAGCGCGGGACGCAGGCGGACGGATCGTTCGGCGAAGTCGACCACCCGCCTCTGCGTGCGTCACACCATGTCGAGCCAAACTTGCCCGATGACGTCGTGGTAAGTTGGATTTCAAGTTCAGACGACTTGCCGGACACCAGTGTAAATCGAGCCGATCGCGACATCCGCGAGCTCGGTTTGGCTGTGGTCAATCGGCGGCTCGGCCGCGTTGCGCGTCAGCCGAATGCGCCGTTTGTCGCCGCAGCCGCGTCTCGCGGCGCCTTGCGCGGCGTCGCCACCATCGCGGGGTTTTCGCTCAATGCTCGCCCGGGTCATTGGTCCCAAGGCATGGCGGAGGCGGAGCAAGAGCTTCGGCGCACACTTCAATTCGGCGTCCGCCAAGATGAGGTCGACCGCGAGATCACGGTGTTCAAGGCCCAACTCGCCGACGCGGCCGCAAGGGCCGACACGCGCTACGACAAGGCGCTGGCCGATGCAATAATCGATAGCGTCAGCGATCGCCGGGTCTTTACGCATCCGAGGGACGATGTCGCCATCTACGCGCGAACCGTTCAGAGCGTGACTGCGGCGACCGTAACGGCATCATTGCGGAAATGTTTCGACGGAGACCCGTCGCTGATCTTCGTTTCCAGCGGCCAAGCGATTCAGGGCGGCGACGGAGCCGTTCGTGAGGCGTATTTGAGCGGTCACGGCGTCGCCGTTGCCGCCGAGCCCGAAATAAAAGCTAAGGAGTTTCCGTATACAGAATTCGGTAAGCCAGGCTCCGTCGCCAGCCGCCAAGAGGTGGGCGATCTCGGCGTCACGCTAGTGCGCTTTGCCAATGGTGTTCGCGTCAACATCAAGCCGACGCCGTTCGAGAAAGATACGATCGGGGTCAAGGTGCGCTTTGCGGGCGGCTATCTGGCGTTGCCGCGCAATTCCGTTGGCCTCTACTGGGCGCTGCCCTTTGGTTTTATCGAGGGTGGCCTGGGAAAATTGACCACGGAAGAACTCGAGCAGACTTTTGCCGGTCGGATCGCCAGCGCGGATTTGTCGCTTGATGAAGATAGTTTCGAACTTGGCGGCAACACCAACGGCCGCGATCTGAATTTGCAGCTGCAGCTGCTTGCCGCTTATGCGACGGATCCAGCCTATAGCGGCCAGGGATTGGCCCGCCTTCAAGGCGCCGCCGAGAATTATATGAAGCAATATTCTTCAAGTCCGGGCCGCGTGCTATCGCGGGAAATTGGGGCCATCGTCCGTTCAGGCGACGCGCGATGGCGCTTTCCAAGTCTGGCCGAACTCCAATCGATCGGGATGCGCGATCTTCAGGCTGTCATGGCGCCGGCGCTGCGCCAAGCACCGGTGGAAATCACGATCGTGGGTGACGTACCCGTCGACGCTGCGATTGATGCGGTCGCCAAGACGTTTGGCGCTTTGCCGCAACGTCAAGACGGCGCCGCTCCTCCCCACGATGTCCATTTTCCGGCAAAGGCTCAGCGTCTCCAATTCGCGCATGAGGGGCGTGCCGATCAAGCCGTCGCCTATGTCGGCTGGGCCGGGCCCGACTTTCCCTCGAACCCCCGATTGGCGCGCACGGTCGTTCTTATGCGCGACATGATCAAAGTCCGCCTGAACGACGAATTTCGCGAAAAGCAGGGCGCGACGTATTCGCCGTTCGCGTCGAGTTGGGCGTCTGGGATTATTCCGGGCTTTGGCTTTATCTCTGCCGGCAGCGAAACCCCGCCGGCCCAAATCGAGGCATTTTACCAAACGCTCGATCGTATCGCGAAGGACTTGCGCGACGGCAACTTCGACGAGGATCTGATCACCCGCGCGCGCAAGCCGATCATCGAAACAGCCCAGAAAGATCGCAGCACAAATAATTTTTGGTCAAATGCTCTCGAGAGCGCACAATCCGAAAGCTGGACACTCCCGGCAATCCGCAGCTATCTCGACGATTTTGGAACCATCAGCAAGGAAGAGATCGTGCGCGCTGCCAACAAATATTTGACGGACGGCCGCCGGATTGAGGTTCGCATTCTGCCGAAGAAATAATCCGCGCCGCGCGCACTCGCCGCCGGATCGGCCCATCCCAATTCACTGCCAGTGTGACTATGCTCGTGAGCATCGACATCAAAGGGACAGACGATCATGCGCCGCGACCTTGATACGGGCACCAACGACCTCCTTGCGCACGTGGAGGACGGCGTTGCGATCCTGACGATGAACCGGCCCGAGCGGCGCAACGCGCTGTCGGGCGAGATGCTCGAAGCGCTCGCGCGAATGCTGGCGCACTGCGAGGCGGACTCTGCTGTCGCCGTGGTTTTGCTGACGGGCGCAGGTGGCGCGTTCTGCGCGGGCGGCGACGTCAAAGGCATGGCGGCGCGCGATGATACGCCCGTCGACGACCTCGACACTGGGATCCATCGCCAACGCATAAGTCAGCGCGCGACCGCCGGGCGCCTATATCAAATGCCGAAGCCGACGATCGCGGCGTTACCGGGAGCCGCGGCCGGCGCGGGCCTTTCGCTCGCTCTCGCATGCGATTTGCGCATCGCCGCCGACAACGCGGTGATGACGACCGCGTTTGCCAAGGTTGGCTTTTCCGGCGACTACGGCGGCACGTTTTTCCTGACGCGCCTTGTGGGCAGTGCGAAGGCACGCGAGCTTTATTATCTCTCCGATCGCGTGACGATGCAGGAAGCCGAGCGTCTCGGGCTGGTCAATTGGGTCGTACCGGCCGACCAATTGATGCAACGCGCGCTTGAGATTGCCCGTCGCCTCGCCGAGGGTCCTCGCGTGGCCTATCGCTATATGAAGGAGAACTTGAACCGGGCGGTCGCCGGCGAGTTCGGCGATTGCCTCGACCTCGAGGCGACGCACCACATTCACACAGGTCTCACCGAAGACCACCGCGAAGCCGCCCGCGCCTTCGTCGAAAAGCGGACTCCGCGTTTCAAGGGCCGCTAGTCAGGTTTGCACAGACCCATTGCGCGCGCCGGCTCTGGGTCCCAACATGGAGCCAACAACGCAAATTCAAGGGAGCGCTCTCATGGGTAAGAAACCGTCCGTCGCCGTGATCGGCGCTGGGCTCGGCGGCCTCTGCGCCGGCATCAAGCTCAAGGAAGCGGGTTTCGAGGATCTCGTGATCCTGGAGAAGGCCGAGCGCGTCGGCGGCACGTGGGCCGCGAATACTTATCCGGGTTGCGCCTGCGATACGCCCGTTGCGCTCTACCAATTCTCGTTCGCGCCGAGCCTGCGCTGGAGCCATCTCTTCCCGCGCCACCAAGAGGTTCAGAAATACGCCGAGGACCTTGCCGATGATTTCAAGCTTCGCCCGCACATTCGCCTCGGCGATGAAGCAGTCTCCGCAACTTGGGACGAAGGCCGCGCGCAGTGGCACATCAAAACGCGCGGCGGCAAGACTTACCAGGTCTCCACGATTGTCTCGGCACTTGGCCAGCTCAATCGACCGACGATTCCGGCGATCGAAGGTGGCGACAGCTTTGTGGGCCCGTCGTGGCACTCGGCACGCTGGAACCATGCGGTCTCATTGAAAGGAAAGCGCGTCGGCGTCGTCGGCTCCGCTGCGAGCGCCGTGCAGCTCATACCCGAGGTCGCCAAGGAAGCGGCCCACCTGACCATATTTCAGCGCACGCCGAATTGGCTGTTGCCGCGTCTCGATCGTCCGATCACGGAGGAAGAGAAGGCGTTGATGATGACGGCACCGCATGTGGCGGGACTTGGCCGCGATCTGATCTATCAAAACGCCGACCATCTGTTCTGGCAGGCCTTCGCCTGGACGAAGGAGGGCAGGGCCGCCTACACCCGCGTCGCCTTGAATCATCTCGACGAACAAGTCGCGGACGAAGCGCTGCGCAAGAAGCTGACGCCCGACTACCCGATCGGCTGCAAACGCATTTTGTTCGCCGACGATTTCTATCCGACGTTGACGAGGCCCAATGTTTCGCTGGTCACTGACCCGATCACGCGCATAACCGCAAAAGGCATCGAGACCAAAGGCGGCGAAAATCACCCGCTGGACGTCATCATCTATGCGACGGGCTTTGAGACCACGGGCTGGGAGTGGTCGATGCACGTCGCTGGGCGCGCTGGAACCCGGCTGCACGATGTTTGGGCGAAAGGGCCTGAAGCCTATTTGGGTATCACCGCCGCTGGTTTCCCGAACCTCTTCATGCTCTACGGCCCCAACACCAATCTCGGCCACAACACGATCACCTTCATGCTCGAGCGCCAGGTCGAATACGCCGTCAAGGCGCTGCAAGCGATGGAAGCGAAAAATCTTGCCGCGATCGAGGTGAAGAAGACAGTGCAAGACCGCTTCAACCGCGACCTGCAGGCGGCGTTGGCAAAGACCACTTGGGCCGATCCGCATTGTCACTCGTGGTACAAGACGGCGGACGGACGCATCACGCAGAACTGGTCGTCGCACACCCGCGACTATGCCAAGGCGACGGCAACCGTGAACCTGGACGACTACGCCACCCACCTGCCAGCCGCGGCGGAATAGAGCGGGGCGCGGCTCAGCCGAGCCCCGCCGCCACGCGTTCCAGACCGCCGAGGTAACGCTGCCAGCCATAAGTCGCGCCTTGGTGGTTCGCGCGCCTTGCGTAAACTGGCTTGCGGCCAAAGCCGGCTAGTATCTTGAAGCTAAGAAAAACACCCGCGCGAGCGACCGCGCGGGTGTTGACGATTTGGGTCTGATGGATTGCGCCTACCAGTAGAGCTTCACGCCGCCTTGGCCGTTAAATCCGGTCACGTCGGAATTCAAGCCGTCGGTCCAGCCGACATTGCCGAAGAGAGCCACACGCTCGCCGACGTAAGCCGTCACGCCTGCCTGCGCATCCAATAGATTCGACTGCGTATCGGCGTTGACCACGGCGGTACCCATCGACACTTTATTGCCACCGGCGAAATCGTCGACGTAAGCAACGGCAACGTAGGGTGCGATTTTCCCGTTCGAGAACGAGCCGTCCACGCGCAGCGTCGCCTTTCCGAGCCATGAGCTTGCGTCTTCGTTGACGCCCGCGATCAGGCACGAATTGCCGCAGCTTGTGCCGTCGTAGTCGACCTCTCCGATCAGGCCCACCTGCAATTGACCGAGCGGCCAACGCATGCCGACTTGGGCCGAACCGATCATACCGTTGGCGGTTGCCGATTTCGGCGCGAAGACAGGGCCGTCGAAGGTCCAATCGGTCGTCGAGTAACCCGCCGACAAGTTCATGAAGACGCTGTTGCGCGCATAGGCCGCGTAACCTTCCACTACACCTTGATTGCCGTCGAGCTTGGCCATACCTGCCGGCGTTGTCAGATCGACCGAGGAATTGCCATAGCCTCCCGATACGCCAAGACGGACATCCTCATTCGCCGCGAAGTCGATGCCGCCCGAACCGCATGAGAAGTCCTGGTTCATATCGATGCCGGTGTCAGCGCCGGTGTTGCGGTTGCCGCCGGCGTATTTGACCCAGGCTCGTCCATGCTGCCCGACGCTTTGTCCGTCGTTCGTGCGCTCAAGTCCACGGAAGCAAGCGTCGGTCATCGTCCGGCCCGCCGAAAGCAACGCCGCGTGGCCCCAGATTTCTTCGCGCACGCCCGACCGCAGGAAGAAGCTGTCCGGGCCGCTCGTCGGCACGTAGTTCAGAAAATACTGGAAGCCGCCATTGAACGCCGGCGCAGCAAGTTGGAACGCCGTCGACGAGACCGTGCCATCCACCCTGAAAAGCTCGAACCCGTTGCCCGTCGTGGCAATTCCAGTCCCAGGCGCGTTGATCTGCGACACCGTCACCGCCGTTGTCGCACCCGTAGCGTTGCCGGTGACGTGGAAGAAATCATGGGTCGTGCCGTTGACTGGCGTTGCGGCCGCGAGATTGACTTCCATCGTCGCCGTCGCGCCCGGCAAAGCATTGTAGCTCGCCGTGGTGATGATGCCGGGCGAGTTGCCCGGCGCGATGTTGCCCGCGCTGACGATGCCGCCCAGGAAATTACCGTCGCCGCCGAGCTTGCCGCCGGCGTTCACCGTCGTCTGACCGTTGATCACAAAGGGATTGGCAACGGTGCCGCCCTTCAGCACGCCGCCTGATTTGACGAGCGCCGTGTCGCTGACCGCGACGCCGGGGCTGATGTTCATGGTGCCTGTGTTTTCAACCTCGACCGCGCCGATCAGATTGGCGCTCAGCGTCTGGTTCTCGCCAGGCACTGCAATGACGCCATATTTCAGGTGCGACCAATAGAACGTGTTCGGCGTCGTGTTGTTGGTCGTCGCGTTGAGGAAGATGAATGACAGTGCATTCGTTGGGTCGTCGATCAGAGTCTGGCCGCTGCCGTTCGAAAGCATGAATGTCGCGACCAGAACGCCGTTGAAGTAGTAGTTGTAGCGGTCGCCGCGATACTCGATCCGTACGTTGTTGAAAGCGCCGAAATTCACGATTGCAGTGGTCGAAATGTTGTTGCCCGTGTTGTCATCGAATCCCCAGATGAAAGTTCCGGGCGTGTCGCCATTGCGAAAGCGCAGGATCGGAAAACCATTCGTCTGCGCGGGCGACGTGCCGTCAATCTCTCCCCACAATCCCACTGATGTGAAATTGCCGTAGAAATTGTTCTGGTGCGTTCCGTCCTGCGTGACAGTCGCCGCAATATTCCACGCCGACGGAATGAAGAGATCGACCGACGCGAAGGCCTCGCCGGCAGGCAGTCCCGTCGTGCCCTTGATGCCTTGCGTCGAATAGAACTGCGATTGGCAACAGCCGTTGCGATTGTCGGCGTAGCCGTTGGGGCCGAGGTCGATCTGCATGACGTCGGTGCGCCCGCCGAACGAGACGGGGAATGTATAGTTGTCTGCGTTGTAGCGATCGACGGTCCAGTTGAGACCGCCGTATGAGAAGGGCGGCGTCGCTGCAGATGCGATGCCAATGCTCGCGAAAAGCGCTGCGGCTACAACTCCAACAAGGGTTCGATTTTTTGAACAAAGACGGCGCGACGACGCGCGAATTGCAGCGCTACCCATGACTAGGCCCCCCAAGCCTTATTTACCTGGCGGTAGTGGGCGCGTTAATCATTTAATCCGTCAAGTTGAAACGGGGCGGACCTGCAAGTTCTACGTGGTTCCGCCACGACTGTGGCGAGGGCGCACCTGGTTTCAGGCCCGTGCTTCTCAAGCGGGCGAGCGACGTTCGTCGCACTCGCCTGGTAGGCGGATAGCGAGGATGCCTGCAGCCAGCTGGATGAATGATACTCCTACACTGACCAACCGCGAACCGCGAACAATGAGCCTCTCGTTTTACGTGGCTGTGGAGGCCTCCTGGCCAACGCATTCTCTTGCCACGGCCTCTGCGACTTTGATGCCGTCTATCGCGGCCGAGAGGATTCCGCCGGCGTAACCGGCACCTTCTCCGGCTGGATAAAGACCGCGCGTATTGACGCTCTGAAAATCGGCGCCGCGACGAATTGAAATCGGCGAAGATGTACGCGTTTCGACACCGGTGAGTACCGCGTCCTCCATGACGAAACCTCGTATCTGGCGGTCGAAGGCGGGAAGCGCCTCTCGGATCGCGGTAATGGCATAGTCGGGCAAACACGTCGAAAGATCGGTGGGACGCACCGACGGCTTGTAGGAGGGTACGACGGTGCCAAGCGACGTCGACGAACGACCGGCGACGAAGTCTCCGACAAGCTGGCCGGGCGCCGAGTAGTCGCGGCCGCCCGCTTCAAATGCGCGCTCCTCCCAGTGCCGTTGAAACGCGACGCCTGCCAGCACGTGACCTGGGTAGTCCGCAGGCGTGATGCCGACAACGATGCCGGCGTTCGCATTGCGCTCGTTGCGCGAATACTGGCTCATGCCGTTGGTGACGACGCGCCCTGGCTCTGACGCCGTTGCCACCACCGTGCCGCCGGGGCACATGCAAAAGCTGTAGACCGTGCGGCCATTGGCGCAGTGATGAACGAGCTTGTAATCCGCCGCACCCAGCAGCTTATTGCCGGCGTTTGGTCCATAGCGGCAATGATCGATGAGCGATTGCGGGTGCTCGATGCGATAGCCGATCGAGAACGGCTTGGCCTCAAGATAAACACCCTCGTCGAACAGCATTTGAAACGTGTCGCGTGCGCTGTGCCCGACCGCCAGAACGGCATTATCCGTCTCGATCGATGAGCCGTCGGCGCAGACGAGACCCTCGACGCGACGTTCACCGCCTCGCGATTTGCCGACTACGATGCGCTCGACGCGCGTCTGAAAGCGAAACTCGCCGCCGAGCGCCTCGATCGTCGCGCGCATATTTTCGACCATGCCCACCAAGCGAAACGTGCCGATATGGGGTTTCGCGACATAAAGGATTTCGGGCGGCGCCCCGGCCTTGACGAATTCGGTCAAGACCTTACGGCTGAGGAAGCGCGGGTCTTTGACCTGGCTGTAGAGCTTGCCATCGGAAAAGGTTCCCGCGCCGCCTTCGCCGAACTGTGCATTGGATTCCGGATTGAGCACGCGGCGGCGCCAAAAGCCGAACGTGTCCTTGGTGCGTTCGCGCACAACCTTGCCGCGCTCCAGGATCAGCGGACGAAATCCCATCTGCGCCAAAATGAGCGCGGCGAAGAGGCCGCACGGTCCGGTGCCGATGACAACGGGCCGGCGGGCGGGAGGCGTCGATCGTTGGGTCACGAAGCGGTAGGCCATGTCCGGGGTCGGCGCGACGTTTCTGTCGCCCGTTAGGCGCTTCAGAACCGAAGCCTCGTCCTTCAGCTCGATATCGAGCGTGTAGGTGAGCAAAATCGCTTTGGGCTTGCGCGCATCCGCGGCCCGCCGGAACACCGAAAAGTCGACAAGATCGCGCGACGCAATGCCCAGCCGCTTGAGAAGCGCCGCGCGCAAGTCGGCGTCGGTGTGGTCCAGCGGGAGTTTAAGGTCTGTCAAACGCAACATAATGATCGCTTAGCGAGCCGCCGCCGATTGCGCAACCTGTTGCGATTTTCGATCTGCCGCGCTTTATGTGGTTGCTCATATATTGCTCGAGGTCATCCAATGGACGTTCGCGCCGCCGTGGCGTTTGAGGCCGGAAAGCCGCTGTCGATCGAAACCGTCAAGCTCGACGGACCGCGCGCCGGCGAGGTGCTGATCGAAATTAAGGCCACGGGCATTTGTCACACCGACAAGTTCACGCTGTCCGGCGCTGATCCCGAAGGCCTCTTCCCGGCGATCCTGGGGCACGAAGGCGCGGGGATCGTGCGTGAGGTTGGTGCGGGCGTGTCAAACGTTACCGTCGGCGACCATGTAATCCCGCTCTACACGCCCGAATGCCGCGAGTGCGATTACTGCACCAGCCGCAAGACCAACCTCTGCCAGAAAATTCGTATCACCCAGGGACGGGGGCTGATGCCGGACGGCTCGAGCCGTTTCTCATTAAAGGGCAAGCCCGTTCTCCACTACATGGGCTGCTCCACCTTTGCGAATTTCACGGTGCTGCCCGAGATCGCTGTCGCCCGGGTGCGCAAGGACGCCCCCTTCGACAAAATCTGCTACATCGGCTGCGGCGTCACGACCGGCATCGGCGCCGTTATCTTCACCGCCAAAGTGGAGCCCGGCGCAACTGTCGTGGTGTTCGGACTCGGCGGCATCGGGCTCAACGTCGTGCAGGGCGCGAAGCTTGCCGGCGCCGGCGTGATCGTCGGCGTCGACGTGAATCCAAAGCGCGAAGTCTTAGGCCGCAAGTTCGGCATGACGCATTTCGTCAACCCGAAGGAAATCAAGGGCGACCTTGTCGCGCACATCGTCGAGTTAACGAAGGGCGGCGCCGACTACAGTTTCGAGTGTGTCGGCAACACGACGCTGATGCGCCAGGCGCTCGAGTGCTGTCACAAGGGGTGGGGCATTTCGACGATCATTGGCGTAGCCGGGGCAGGGCAGGAGATCTCGACGCGTCCGTTCCAGCTCGTGACGGGCCGCGTCTGGCAAGGCTCGGCCTTCGGCGGCGCTCGCGGCCGCACCGATGTACCCAGAATTGTCGATTGGTACATGGAGAAGAAGATCAACATCGACGACCTGATCACGCACACGCTGCCGCTGGAGCGCATCAACGAAGGCTTCGACTTAATGGAACGGGGCGAGTCGATACGCAGCGTGGTGGTTTACTGAGGGCGCTTGCGCCGTCGGCGGTCTTCGCGCCAAACTTCGCGCACATGGATGCCGAGGCGATTATGTGCAGCCTTGAACTCGTCGCCGCACGCGGCGATCCGACGGCGCTCGTCTATGCGCGTCTCTTTGCTCAGTATCCGCAGATGGAAGCCCTCTTCGTTCGCGACGTGAACTGCGCGGTGCGGGGGAACATGCTGGCGGAGGTGATCACCGCGTTGCTTGATTTCGTCGACGCCAACAATTACGGCGGCAACTTTATGCGCGCTGAGATCGTCAACCACGAGCATCTGGGGGTGCCGCCGCAGCATTTCGGGGCTTTTTTTACAACACTGCGCGACGTTTTCGCCAACATACTCGGAGCTGAGTGGACGCCGAACATCGATGCCGCATGGGCTGAATTGTTGGCGCGGATTGACGGTGTTCTGCTCGAAAAATCCGCCTGAAGGTTCAGGGCGCGGGCGGAGCGGCCGTCGGTTGTGATTGCACCGCGTCCGTTGCCACAGGCTGAATAGGCGGCGCATCCGCCGGTTTTGCCGAGGCCTCGAAAGGCGCCGGCAGGGTTTCAGGCTTCAAGCCGCCTTCGAACCGATAATGTCCGATGATTTTGTACTCGAAGAGTTTGTCCTCGACGTGCGGACCAGAAGAGATGTTGTGCATGACGAGCGGACGCAGGTGCTTCTTCGACCATTTGCGCGTCACTAGTCCGATGTGCAGTTGGAAATTGTCGAGATCCCAAATGATCACCTCGCCGGGTTTGTAGTCTTTGCCGGCGTTGGTGATCGGTAAGACGTCGGCATTGCGATTGAAGAACGCCTGCAGATTGTAGACGCGCCTGTGATCGATATTCGGATCGGGGGCGCTCAAATGATATTTTCTCGGGTAGGCGGCAAAATCGCGCACCATGTCCTCGTGCACAAGTTGCTGCAGATCCACGCCCACAAGACGATAGGCTCGCACGACCTCGTCCGTGCAAGTGCCGCGGTCCGCAGGTACATCGCCCATCGGATAGGCCATCGGATACCCGGAGCCGTCGTAAATGACATGATGGTGCGCGCGCTCTTCGGCGGCTGCCGCGAGGCGCAGGGCGAAGGGTAGCTTGAGGCTCAGCCATTCTGGCCTCGGCTTGGACGCCGGCGCCACACGGGCCGCTGTCGGCGCTACGGGGGCGGTCGCCAGCTCCGGTGCCGCTGAGGCTAGGCCGCAGGCGAGGACCGTCGGAAAGACCATCGAGAGGCTGCGAAACACCTGCCAACTCCTGGATTTGCCACCAAGAATGCGCTGCCGGACGCCCCCTCGGCAACCTGGCTTTACCGACGGAAGGCGGCACCCTAGTCTCCGCTCCAAACTCCGAATCCGAGAGCCCGCCTCGCACGTATGATCAAATTCTTCAATTGGTTGCTGACCTGGTGGAACGGATCGACCTTGGGCACACGGATCTACACGTGGCGCCAAGGGCATTTCGTCGGCGAGGACATTTTCGGCAACCGCTATTTTCACGACAAGACAGGGCGCCGGCGCTGGGTGCTGTACAAGACGATCGCAGAGGCTAGTCAGGTACCCGCCGAATGGCACGGCTGGCTTCACCACACGTTTGCTGATCCGCCGACGATGGATCCTCCGCACGTCCAGCCGTGGGAGAAGGAACATGTCCCGAACCTAACCGGGACGCCTTACGCTTATCGCCCTTCGGGCAGCCTGCTTGCCTCGGGGCAACGCCCGCCGGCGACCGGCGACTATGAGGCCTGGCGGCCGGAATAAATCTTTTTTGGACGAGGGTTGCGCCCAATGCAGAACAGTTTCGTAGAAACCTTGATCGGCGCCGCCGTGCTCGTCATCGCCGGCGCGTTTTTCTTCTACGCCTATAACCGCACAGACGCCGGTACGGTCTCCGGCTATCAACTGACCGCCAAATTCGATCGCATCGACGGTATTGCGATCGGCGCCGACGTGCGCATGTCGGGCATCAAGATCGGCACGGTGACGGGCGAGGAATTGGATCAAAAGACCTACCGCGCGCTCGTTCGCATGTCGGTCCGCTCGGATATCAAGATTCCCGATGACTCCTCGATCCGTGTCGCGACCGTCGGTTTGCTCGGCGGCTCGTTTCTGTCCGTCTCGCCAGGCGGCAACGACACGTCGCTGGCTGCCGGTGGCGAGTTCCCGGTGACGCAAGGCTCGATCGACCTCATAGGTTTACTGGGCAAAACGATGTTCAACGGCGACGACTCAAAACCGAAGCCGAACAGTGGCGCGACTGCGCCCGCTCCAGGGACGACAGCACCGGCACAGTCCAATCCGTAATCGTTGGTTATTGGGTGACTTCGATGGGTAAGCTTACAGCCGCTGCGGCTCTTGCCGCGCTTCTCGCATCGGTCAGTTTTGCGCTCGCGGCGCCGACTGCTGCGACTGCGCCGCCGCCGGTCGCACCGACGACTTCGGCCCCGACCGAACCGCCGGATGACGGAATGCCGCCAGTCGAGACCTTGCCGTTGCCGCCCGTCCAACCCTCGCCGCTGACGCCGCCCCCGCCCGTCGACACTCCGCCGCCCAAACCGCTCGCGTCGCCCGTTGTCGTCGGCGTCGTGCTCGGCGGGCTCGACAAGATCGCGGCACGCACGGCGCGCTTCGAGGCCGATATCAATCAGCAGGTATTTTACAACACGCTGATCGTCACCGCTCGCGTCTGCAAAACGCGCCCGCCCGAGGAGCCACCGGAGTCTGCGGCCTATATCGATATTCAGGAACGCAAACCGGACGGCACGACGGCTAACATCTTCTCAGGCTGGATGTTTGCCTCGAGTCCGGCACTCAACGCACTCGAGCATCCGGTCTATGACATCTGGGTAATCAGCTGCAAAACCGTGCCGCCCGATACGGCCGCACCTGCTCCGCCCAACTCATAGAAATTCGCGCGCGCGTCGACCGCAGGTCGCAGCATGTCGTGATAGCGCCCGCGCGGAATCTCGATCGCTCCGAATTGCGAGAGATGTTCGGTAACGAATTGCGTGTCGAGCAGTTTGTATTTCCCAACCTTCAAGCGAGCCACCAAATGCGCCAGCGCGATCTTACTCGCGTCACGCCGCTCGCTGAACATGCTCTCGCCGAAAAAAGCACCACCCACTGAGACGCCATAGAGGCCGCCGATCAGTTCGTCACAATCGTAGACTTCGACACTGTGTGCGTGGCCGGCGCGATGCAGCTCGACATATGATCGCTCGATTACATCGTTGATCCAGGTTTTTGGCCGGCCGCGCGCCGGCTTGGCGCAGGCGGCAATCACCGTATCAAATGCGTTATCGACGCGGGTCACGAGCGGCGTCGTACGAACGGTGCGCGCTAGCCGCTTGGGCAGGTGGAAGGCGTCGAGCGGCAATATTCCGCGCCATTCGGGATCGATCCACATAATGTCGGGATCGTCCCGGGTCTCGGCCATTGGGAAGACGCCGTAGGAATAGGCCTGAATCAGGGCAGCGACCGAAATGGTTTCAGGCTTTGCCGGTCGGCGCGTGCGTGACATGTCTGGATGCTACGCCAGAACCGGCGGATCTGCATTAGCATTGCGTTAGGAAATGCCGGCCGGTGGCGTGGTGCTTTACGTCAGGTTTACGCGGCCGGGTGATAATTCGCCTCATGTTCCATGTCATCGGTTGCATCTTCCAACAGCACGATCTGCGTCTCGTTGTCTTGGCGGCCGCTCTTTGCGTCTTTGCTTGCGCGACTGCGCTGTCAATGATCGGGCGCGGTCGAGCGAGCGCCGGGCGCACACGCGCTCTCTGGCTGGTTGCAGCTGCGACTGTGGCGGCCTGCGGAATCTGGGGCACGCACTTTGTCGCCATGCTCGCCTTCGAGACGAGCCTGCCCGTCGCCTACGACCCCAGCCTGACGCTGCTCTCGATCATCGTTGCTGCGCTCGTTTCGAGCGTCGGATTCAATCTTGCGCTGACGCGTGCCGGTGCCTTTGTCGGCGGTCTCGTCACGGGTGGCGCCATTAGCGCCATGCATTTCATCGGAATGGCCGCCGTCGAGATGCAAGCGCGCGCCGAGTGGGACCAAACTTATGTCGTGGCGGCCATCGTCATCGGGATGGTGCTCAACGGAGTCGCGCTTTGGGTTGCCCTTCGCAAGGCGGATCGCTTGTCGTTAATTATCGGCACCGGACTCCTCACCGTTGCAATCGTAGGCATGCATTTCACCGCGATGGCGGCGGTCACGTTCACTCCGGACCCATCGATCGCCATACCGCAAGGTGTGATTGCGCCCACCATTCTCGCCATTGCTATCGCCGCGATCTCGACCCTAATCGTTGCGCTTGGCCTCATCGGCTCACTTATCGATTATCATTTCGCGAACCGAGCTTTCGACGAAGGGACCCGCTTGCGCGCGCACATCGCCGAGCTCGAAACGACCAAGCGGGAACTCGAAGCGACATCTTCGCGACTGAGCACCGCGCTTGCCCAGGCCGATATGGTGACGCAAGCCAATGCCGCCAGCGCCGCTTCGCAAGCTGAAGTGGTTGAAGATTTGGGCGAAGGGTTGTCGCAGCTTGCCCAAGGGCACATCGCGTTTCGTTTGAAACGCCCGTTCCCCGGCGGCTATCGCAAGCTCAGCGACGATTTCAACGGCGCGATGGACCAGCTCAAAGATGTGATCGGCCTGATTCAAGCGAGTGTCCACTTGATCAACGCGAATGCCAAAGAGATCGATGAGTCCGCCCAGCATTTGTCTCAACGCACGGAACGTCAAGCCGCAAGCGTCGAAGAGGCGGCGGTGACGCTTGCGCAAATCACCGCGACGGTGAGGCAGACGGCCGACGGTGCGGTCGGCGCTAACAAGATCGTAACCGCGGCCAGAGGCGACGCCGAGGCGAGCAGCGCGGTCGCGCGACAAGCGATCGGTACAATGCGGGAAATCGACAATTCCGCGCGCCAAATCGCCCAGATCCTAAGCGTAATCGACGAGATTGCGTTCCAAACGAATTTGTTGGCGCTCAACGCCGGCGTCGAGGCGGCTCGGGCGGGCGACGCCGGCAAGGGTTTTGCGGTCGTGGCAACCGAAGTGCGTGCCCTTGCGCAACGGTCCGCCGCCGCCGCCAAGGAAATCAAAACGCTGATCATGAAGTCGGCGGATCAAGTCGGTGCGGGCGTTGCACTTGTCGACCGCATGGGCGAAGCGCTGATACGCATTCTTTCCAATATCGCTGAAATCAACGTGTGCGTCAGCGGCTTTGCGACGTCGGCGGGCGAACAGGCAACCGGTCTGATCGACATCAACAGCACCGTGGAGCAAATTGACAAGGCGACGCAGCAAAACGCCGCCATGGCCGAGGAAACGACGGCGACGGCTGTGACCTTGGCCTCGGAAACTGCCCATCTCGCCGCATTGATCGCACGCTTTGATATTGGCGAGTCGGTCAAGCCTGCCCTGCCAGCGCGCAAGCCAGGCGTCGCCGCACTCTTGCCAATGCGCAAACCGCGGTCGGCCCGCGCCTAGAGTTTGCCTACGGGCGGGTGACCGTGACGTCGAGATCCCTGACCAATCCGTTGGCGAGCGAATAGACCCAGCCGTGAACGGAAAGTTCTTGGCCGCGTGACCAAGCTTCCTGCACAAACACGTCTGAAGCCACGTTCTTCACTTGCCGGATCACGTTGAGTTCGCATAGGCGATCGAGGCGCGCGGCGACGTCCGTCAGCTCGTTGAGTTCGTGAGCGTGCTCGTGATTGAGCTCGCGAATGGGATGCAGCCAGTGATCGACGAGCCCGCGCCGCTTGCCGTCGACCGCCGCCCTGACGCCGCCACAACCATAATGCCCGACGACCATGACGTGCTTAACCTTCAAGACGTCGACCGCAAACTGGAGCACTGAGAGGTAATTCGCATCCTGCGGCGGCGCGAGGTTCGCGACATTGCGGTGTACAAACAGCTCGCCGGGGTCGAGCCCGACAATTTCGTTGGCAGGCACCCGGCTGTCGGAACAGCCGATCCATAGGTATTCGGGCGCCTGTTGACGTTCTAAACGCTTGAAGAAGCCGGCATCGGCGGAAACCATCCGCTCGGCCCAGGCCCGGTTGTTTGCCTTAAGGTGGTCCAGCATGGGCACGGCCATAGCGTGATCGGGGACGAGCCACAAGTTCTGCCGCCGGGTTGCCTTAAGAGGCCGGGTCCGCAATCATTGCTTTGACCAGAATACGGGAGGTGAGCCAATGCCTTATGTCGCCAACCGCATTGTTCACGATGCCGACTCGCATTTGATGGAGCTGGCCGATTGCCTCGACGGCTTCATGGATCCGAAGCATCGCGCGAGATACGATGCCCTCCCGAAATTGCAGGCTTGGCCGCGCGACGGCAAATGGGTAACCGGCGCGCGCGCCAAGCAGGGTGACCCGGCGTTTCGCGCCGGCGCATCCGAGAATTTGCTCCTGCGCAAGAATTACGAGGCGCTGGGCGCGTTCCAGCGCGAGGATCGGCCGCGCGCACTCGACCTCCTCGGTTTTTCGAGTCAACTCGTTTTCACTACTTGGTGCCTCGGAAATTTTCAGCTGGACGAGTCTGCGGATCTCGATCTCGCTTATGCGACCGCGCAAGCGCACAACCGGATGATGGCGGCGTTCTGTTCGGTTGATCGCCGGTTTCTGGGCACGGGGTATGTGCCGCTTGCCGATTTCGATTGCGCGAATGCGAGGGCAAAGGAAGCAATCGATCTGGGTCTCAAGGCCTTGCTCATCCCATCGCGCTGCCCGAACGGACATTCGCCAAGCCATATTGCCTTCGATCCGATCTGGGCGATGGCGCAAGAGGCAGGCCTGCCGATCGTCTTCCATGTCGGTGGGGAAGAAAAACTGAAACCCGACTACTTCAACAACGGGTTGCCGAAGGTGAAGGACTTCCATGGCGGCGAGGAAAACTTCACTTCGGTCAGTTTCATGGCCATTCCGAATTCGGTGATGCAGACGCTCGCCGCTTTGATTTTCGACGGCGTGCTCGATCGTTTTCCAAGGCTCAAATTCGGCGCCATCGAACTCGGCGCTTCATGGTTGCCGAGCTGGATGCGCTATCTCGACGCCGGCTATGGCGCCTTCTACAAAGGCGAGGAGCGCTTAAAGAAACTGTCGATGAAGCCCAGCGACTTCGTGAAGCGTCAGGTGCGTGTCACGCCCTATCCGCACGAGGACGCCGGCTGGATCGTGAACAATTCCGGCGAAGAGATCTGCTTGTTCTCGTCCGATTTTCCGCATGTCGAAGGCGGGCGCAATCCGGTCAAGCGCTTCGACGAAAGCCTGGCAAGCCTCCTGCCCCGCGCTATTGAGCGCTTCTACTGCGACAACTTCATCGACCTGATGGGCGAGGGCTTGGCGCCCGATCTTCGCCGTCCGGCTCACCTCTCGGCAGCCTAGCGCTTATGTGGCGCACGATTGCCATTTATGCAGGCGCCTTGGCGGTGGGCGCCTTCGCGCTGCAGTGGCTCCAATACAATTACCTCGCCCAAACCATGACGCCCGAGTTCTACGTTGTCCTTATCGCGCTGGCCTTTACGGGGCTCGGCATCTGGGCGGGCAACCGGCTGACGCCCAAGACTGTCGCCCCGGCCTTCGAGCGGAATGGGGCGGCCCTGAAGACGCTCGGCGTCACCGAGCGCGAGATCGCCGTGCTCGAGCTCCTGGCTGCCGGCAGCTCGAACAAGGAAATCGCCCGTCAGCTCGACATCTCGCCCAACACGGTCAAGACACACATCGCCAGCATCTTCGCCAAGCTCGAGGTTCAGCGCCGCACGCAGGCGATTCAGAAAGCGCGCGAACTCGGCCTTCTCCCGTGAGCCCGAACGGCTGAATTCAGCTAAATCACCCGTTCGGGCGATGGCGCAAGCGGCGCATATCCGGCAAACATCGAGCCTCAATCAAGCGGGACTCACCTGTATGCAATCGAACGAGCTGACACGGCGTGGCGCGCTTGGCATCGCGACTGGAGTCGCGGTCTGCGCCGCGGCAAACGCAACAGGGCTCACCACCCAAGGCGGAGAAGCGATGGAAAAGGTAACCGGTATCGGCGGGTTCTTCTTTCGGGCAAAGGACCCGAAAGCCCTAGCCAAGTGGTACGCCGATCATCTCGGCGTCACGATGACGCCTGATAGCTATGGGGGAACGGCCTGGCGCCAGGAGGCGGGGACGACGGTCTTCGCCCCCTTCAAGCAGGACACGGCCTATTTCGGAGACATGCGCTATCAGTGGATGATCAATTTCCGCCTGCGCAACCTCGACAAGATGGCGGAGCAGCTTCGCGCCGCGGGCACCAAGGTCGAGATCGATCCAGAGACCTACCCGAACGGCCGCTTCGCCCAGACTGCGGATCCCGAAGGCAACCCCATTCAACTCTGGCAGCCCGGCGGCGTCGACAAGAGCTGAGGACCACCCCATGACCAACACGGCATTTCTCTACGGCACGATCGGCGGCCTCATCACCGTCATTGGGCTCATCGCGGCCTCGACATTCCTGAGCCAGGCCAATCCATCCTCGCTCGAGTGGCTCGGCTATCTCGTCATGATCCTGGCTCTGTCGATGATCTTCTTCGGTATCAAGCGCTACCGCGACCGCGAAGGCGGCGGCGTAATCAAGTTCGTCCCGGCGCTGCTCCTCGGCGTCGGCATCGCGTTCGTCGCCGGCATCATCTACGTCCTCGTCTGGGAGGTATACGACACGGCGACGAACCACACCTTCATCGACGTCTACACGTCGAGCGTCATCGCGGCCGAGAAGGCCAAAGGCGTGTCCGGCCCCGCGCTCGAAGCTTCGATTGCCGAGATGGCCAAGTTGAAAACGCAGTACGCCGACCCGCTTTTCCGTCTGCCGATGACTTTCCTGGAAATTTTCCCGGTCGGCCTCGCGATCGCCCTGATCTCGGCCGCGATCCTCCGCAATCCCAAGGTCCTGCCCGATCGGGCTTAAGCGAGGCGCGCCGGCAACGCGGCGCGCTGAGCGAGGTCTCTCTCGTAGCGGCCTATGCTTCCGCGGTGCGCGCCAGATATTTTTCGAGCCAATGAATATTGTAGCTGCCGTTGATGATATCAGGCTCGTTCACCAGAGCCTGAAAAAGCGGCACCGTAGTGTCGATACCGTCGATGACGAATTCGCCAAGCGAGCGGCGCAAGCGCATGAGGCATTCCGTGCGGTTCTTGCCGTGCACGATCAGTTTGCCGATCAGGCTGTCGTAGTGTGGTGGGATTCGATAGCCCGAATAGGCAGCTGAATCGACGCGCACGCCGAGGCCGCCCGGCGTATGGAAATCCTTGATCAGACCGGGCGACGGGCGGAACGTTCGAGCGTTCTCGGCGTTGATTCGGCACTCGATCGCGTGACCGGCGAAGGTCACGTCCTCCTGCTCGAAGTCGATCGAACCGCCGTGGGCGACACGCAGTTGCTCGCGGACGAGGTCTAAGCCGGTGATCATCTCGGTCACCGGATGCTCGACCTGCAGCCGCGTGTTCATCTCGATGAAATAGAACTCGCCGTTTTCGTACAGAAATTCGACCGTCCCGACGCCGAGATATCCGAGTTCCGTCAAGGCCCGTGTGACGACGCCGCCAATGCGCTCGCGTGTCGCGGCATTGAGCGCAGGCGACGGTGCTTCCTCCCACACTTTCTGATGCCGGCGCTGCAGCGAACAATCGCGTTCGCCCAAATGCACGACGTCGCCATGCGAGTCCGCCAGGACTTGAATCTCGATATGGCGCGGCAACTCCAGGTATTTTTCGAGATACACCTCGTCGTTGCCGAACGCCGCCTTCGCTTCGGTGCGGGCCGTCTGCAAGGCAACCGAAAGCTCAGCTTCGGAGCGCGCGACCTTCATGCCGCGCCCGCCGCCGCCGGCAGATGCCTTCACTAGAACCGGATAGCCGATCGCGCCGGCGATGCGCTTGGCTTCGCCGTCGTCGGTAACCGCACCGTCCGAGCCGGGCACGCAAGGAATGCCGAGGCGCTTCACCGCACGTTTGGCTTCGATCTTGTCGCCCATCAGGCGAATGTGTTCGGGCCTGGGCCCGATGAAGATCAGGCCATGTTCTTCGACGATTTCGGCGAACTTCGCGTTTTCCGACAAGAAGCCGTAGCCGGGGTGCACCGCTTGCGCGTTCGTGATCTCGCACGCCGCGATGATGGAAGGGATGTTGAGATAGCTGCCTGAAGCCGGTGCCGGCCCCACACACACGCTCTCGTCCGCCATGCGCACGTGCATGGCATTGGCGTCGGCGGTCGAATGGATGGCGACGGTCGAGATGCCCATCTCGTGACAGGCACGGTTGATGCGCAGCGCGATTTCGCCGCGATTTGCGATGAGGACCTTGTCGAACATTATTCGATGATCATCAGCGGTTCGCCGAATTCGACCGGCTGACCGTCGCTGATAATGATTTGCGTAACCCGGCCCGAGCGCGGAGCCGGAATTTGATTCATCGTCTTCATCGCCTCGATGATAAGCAGCGTTTGGCCCTCGTTGACCATATCGCCCACTTTTATGAACGGCAGCGCACCCGGCGACGGCGCCATGTACGCAGTGCCCACCATCGGCGAAGCGACGAGGCCGGGGTGACTTGAAACATCGCTTGTCTTCGCCGCGACCGGCGCGCTCAGTGCAGTTCCCACCGAATTATGCGCGGCAGCCACGACCTGAATTTGGCGCGCAACGCGGATGCGCAATCCCGCCTTTTCGATCTCGATCTCCGACAGGCCCGTTTCCTGAAGGATGGCCGCGAGATCGCGGATCATTTTTCCCTCAAGTGGGTCAGCGGCGTCTTCCGGCTTGCTCATGTTTTTCCTTTTTTGCCGCCGAGGACCAGCGCCGCAATCCCATCGACAGCAAATTCATATCCCTGCGCGCGCAGACCACAGATCACGCCCGTCGCGGCGTGAGAAACATAGGAGTGATGGCGGAACGGTTCGCGGGCGTAGGGGTTTGAAAGATGAACCTCGATCACAGGCACTTTGATTGCCTTGATCGCGTCATAAAGGGCGATCGATGTATGAGTGTAGGCGCCACCGTTCAGGATAACCCCACAGGCCCTCTCGCGTGCTTCGATCAGCCAGTCGACCAACTCACCTTCGCGGTTGGTTTGGCGGAAATCTACGCTGAGACCATGGGTCTTGGCCCGCGCCGCCGTCATCGCGTTGATGTCGTCGAGCGTGGTCGTCCCGTAGATCTCGGGCTCTCGCGTGCCCAAGAGGTTCAGGGTCGGACCGTTCAGAACAAATACAGGCTTGGCCGTCATCGGGTTTGGCGAGGCGGGTGCCCAAATCGTTGAGGGTAAATAGCTTGGCCCTTATATCTATTGGGGGCCGGGAGTGAAAGCCAGCCCGCACCGGGTGGTTACCGGCCTGGGGACAGGCTATTTCAATCTACAGCCGAGGTTGGGACTAACGTCGAATGCGCCTGCACGTCAATGGTGAACCACGGGAGTTCGATGCGCCGATATCGGTTGCGTCGCTTGTGGAGAAGTTGGGCCTGGATGCCCGCAAGATTGCTATCGAACGCAATCTGGAAATCGTTCCTCGTTCGGCTTATGGCCTGACGGCGCTGGGCGAGGGCGACCGCTTGGAGATCGTGAACTTTGTCGGCGGCGGATGAATGATGACGCGCACGAATGACGACAGCTGGGAAGTGGCGGGGCGCAGGTTCCGCTCGCGCCTCATCATCGGTACAGGCAAGTACAAGGATTATGCCGAGAACGCCGCGGCGCTCGAGGCTTCCGGCGCAGAGATCGTCACGGTGGCGCTTCGCCGCGTGAACTTGATGGAGCCCGGCCAGCCCAAACTCGTAGACTTTATCGATCCAAAGAAGGTGACCTATTTGCCCAACACCGCCGGCTGTTACACCGGCGAGGAGGCGATCCGCACGCTTCGTTTGGCGCGTGAGGCGGGCGGATGGACGCTGGTGAAGCTCGAAGTCCTAGGCGACCGCAAGACGCTCTACCCCGACATGATCGAGACGCTGCGCGCGGCCGATATCCTGATCAAGGATGGCTTTGAGGTGATGGTCTATTGCACGGACGATCCCTTGATGTGCAAGCGGCTTGAGGAGATCGGCTGCGCGGCAATCATGCCGTTGGCGGCGCCCATCGGCTCGGGCCTGGGCATTCAAAATCCAGTGAACATCCGATTGATAGTGGAGCAGGCGAGGGTGCCGGTCCTCGTTGACGCCGGTGTCGGAACCGCTTCGGACGCGGCGATTGCGATGGAGCTTGGCTGTGACGGCGTATTGATGAACACGGCTATTGCAGAGGCAAAATCGCCGGTGCAAATGGCACGTGCGATGAAATTGGCCGTTGAAGCGGGGAGGCTCGCCTATCTCAGCGGCCGTATGAAAAAAAAGCTTTACGCCGACCCGTCGTCACCGCTCGCCGGCCTAATTTGATGCGTGCTCCTGCTTTTTGCGCGCGGCGGCGACCATTTCCTTGAGCTTCTCGACCGGATAGGCGCCCGACGCGGGCTCGGTCCCGATGATAAAGGTCGGTGTGGCTTTCACTTCCATGCTTTCGGCCAATTTGAAGTTGCGATCTAACCGCGCCTGAACCTTCGGATTTTTCATGTCGCGCTTCAGCCGCTCGACATCAAGGCCGACTTGTTGTGCGAGCGCATAGATCGCCGGTTCGCTCAGATCGTCCGAACCCAACAAGGCCAAATGAAACGGCCAGTATTTTCCCTGTTCGACCGACGCGATCGCGGCACGTGACGCCATCTCCGATTCCGCCGTCAGAATGGGAAACTCTTTGAGGATTAGGCGGATCTTGCCGTCGTCCTTCAGCAATTTGACGAGGTCGTCACGCACCTTCTTGCAGTACGGACAGTGGTAATCGAAGAACTCGACCATCGTCACGTCACCGTTCGGATTGCCGACTACGATGGGTGTCGGCTCTCTGAAGAGTTCGGTGGCGTTTTTCTTGGCGCCCTCTCGCATCCGGTCGACTTCCCGAATCGACTCATTGGCTTGATAGCGTTCCATCGCTTCCACGATGACGTCGGGATGCTGCAGGATATAATTGTGCACGATCTGCTCGATCTCGGTCTTGGACCCGGTGCCTCCGCCGGCAAAGAGCGAACCGGGTTCGCTCAAGCGTCCGGCGAAATGCAACGCGCCGAAGACGGCAAGGACCATTGCCGCCGCGGCAACAAGAACGACGAGAAACGCTTTCCGGTCCGCCATATCCAGTCTAGTTCGCCGTCGAGCCGGAGAACGTGACACGAGGCATCAGTTGCCGTTGGCCCCCGCGCCGGTTCGCCATTTGAGCTTGCGCGACCGCGAGGATGTCGTTCGCCCGCTGCCAATCTTGCGTACCTTCTTTGAGTTGCTTCTGGGCGCGCTTGGCAAATTGCATGGCGCCGCCCATGTCCTGCACCGCGAAATCACGCTCGGCCGTGGCCAGCGCGGCCATCGACGGATTGCCCTCGGTGTCATAGACGCTGGCGAGATAGTACCAGGCCATGGCGTTGTCCGGCTCCTGCTCGATGGCGAGTTTGAGATGCTTCTTCGCCTCTTCCATTAATGCCGCGTTTTCGGTCGCCACCAGCGCCGCGCCGAGGCTTGCCTGCAGCAGCGGTTCGTCGGGTGCTAATTCAACGGCTTTGCGATAGGCGGGGACGCCCTCCGTGGGCTTTGAGGATTCGACCAAGATTTGTCCTTTGAGTTCCCAGAAGAAGGCGTAGCTCGGCCGCTCCGCTATCAAACTGTCTATCTGAGCCAATGCTGTTTGGAGATCCGCGCCCTTGAAATAGGCGACGGCTCGCGCATAGCGCGCAGGCATACTCGTATCGCCAGGCGGATAGCGTCGCAACGTCACTTCCGGCGAGTCGACAAAGCCCCGCAACTTCGCGCGCAACATGTCGTAGGCTTCCAGCTCCAGCTTGGAGTCCGGCTTGTCTCGGAATGGTGAAGCGGCCACCATCTGTTCAAGCGCCGCAAGACGATCGCGAGATAACGGGTGGGTGCGAACGAATGGATCTTGGCGATTTCCGCTTAAGGCCTCTTGGTCAGCGAATTTGTTGAACACCTCAAGCATGCCCTTGGCCGATTGGCCTGTTGAGGTCAAATATTTTACACCGGCTTGGTCGGCGGAGGATTCCTGTACGCGGCTAAAGGCCAGAAGTTCGCGTTGCGCGACGCCTTGGGCGCCGACAATCATGGCCATACCGATGTCAGGAGCTCCGGCCGCAATCGCCGCGACACCGGCAAGCATGGTGATGATCATCGGGATTTCAGCCTTTGACATCGCTTCCGGACCGCGCGCGAGATGCCCACCGGCGATGTGGCCGGTTTCGTGCGCGATGATGCCTTTCAGTTCGCTTGGCGTGTCGAGCTCCATGATCGTGCCGGTATTGATGAAGATGTTCTGTCCGCCGGCAACGAATGCGTTGATGCTGGAATCGTTGATGATGTAGACGTGAATTGCCTTGGGATCGAGACCGGCAGCTTTCCAAATCGGCTCGCCGTAGCTGCGCAACGTCTTCTCAATCTCCGAATCGCGAATCCCAGAGCCCGCAAGGGCGGGCGCGACCGACGCAACAGCGGCGACCGCCGCCACACTCAAGACAGCGACGACTGACGAATGGATTTTGGCCCTAGAGGGCGCTCTGAAAAGGGTCACAACCGATGATCTCCCGATCAACTCAAGCGTGCACGAAGCCGCGTGGCGCCCCATGACCGCTGCGACGACTATTCCCCGCCCGACGATGCGTGACCGTAGGGTTGAGGCCGCTTGGCGTCAATTGGAGCAATTTCACGACCCCGCGCGACCGAGAGGAAAAAACCGGGAAACGGCGAAGTTTTGCCGCCCGTTAGATAAATTCGCGGTAGGAATTGGCCAACCGGATGGACCATTCGAGATGGCATTGGCCCGCCGCGCGCGGATCGATCCCTTCCTCGCCACGGACGTCCTTGCGCGTGCAAACCAGCGAGCACGCGCCGGCCAGCCCGGCTTCGCCGACGTTTCAAACTTCGGCCTAGGCACGACCCCTATGGCCCGCGCGGTTGCTCGAAGAGGCCGGCGTCGCTGTGACGCCAGGCCTCGACTTCGATCCGGAACAAGGCGAATCTTGGCTGCGTCTCCCTTATGCCGGCAGCGAATCTGAGATCGCGGCTGCGGCGAGTACGCTCGTCAAATGATGCAAGGCCCGCAGACCTTAAATCTAGACCTACTTGTCGGCGTTTCGCTGCCACCAGCCTTTGCGCGACGATTTCTGGTCGGCGGTTTCGCTCTCGGTTTGTGGTTTTCCCGCAAATCCGAAGAACGCGGCGAGACCGGAACGCTCAGGCTTGGAATCCGCCGAGGCCAGTTCTTCTCTAGTTTGAGTTGGTTTCTTGGGTGCGGCGGCTTCCATGACGTCGGTCCCGCGCTGCGGGACGTGTAGGCGTGGTCGGTCGCCTGGTTGCGTATCGAAGCCACCGCTCGCCGGCCAGTCCGGCGCTTCCAAAGCCTCCGCCGGCGTCGGGAGCGAGCCGAGCGGCGAGCGCATCGGTTCCGGCCGCCCTGACCCCTGGTGTTGTTGCCCATGCTGCTGTGGTTGGCCGTCCTCGAAGCGACGGCCGCGACGACCGCGACGGCCGCGACGCCGCCGACGGCGCGGTTGTCCATCCGCCCCTACCTGATCGTCGGCCTGGGGTTGTCCCTCAGGCGCGCCGTCGGCTACGTCGTCGTCCTCATCGACGTCGCTCATCCCGGTCGCTTGTGGCTGAAATTGAGGGCTTGGCTCTTCGGCGAATTCGACGACGGGCTGAGGCCCGAATCCAGCCGGAGCCGACGCCGCTTGGGGCTGAGGTTGACGCTCGTCGTGAAAACGATCGCGCCCTCCGCGCCGGCGGCGGCGGCGTCCGCGACGCGGATCATTGTCAGGTTGCTGTTGCGCAGCAGGGGTATCTGCTTCCCCAACTTCTTCGATGTTTGGTTCGACGCTGGGTTCAACGCCTTCGGCAGGTTCCTCAACGACGTCGTCATTTGCTTCCAGAGCGCTTTCGACGGTGACCGCCGACGGCGCAGATTTGCGAGGCTCGAACGGCACGTTCGCACCGCGCTCGACCTCATAAGTCGAGGCGGTCAAAGACGGCTTGGATTCAATATAGATATAGATGCCGTAGCGGTCTTCGATGGCCGTCAATTGCGTGCGCTTGTGATTGAGGATGTAAAGCGCGATCTCCGGCGGAACGCGCAATGTAATCGCCGGCGACTTCTCGCTCTGACAAAACTCCTCGACCGCGCGCAGGACACGCAACGCCATCGAACCAACCGAACGGATGACGCCACGCCCTTCGCAATGCGGACAGGGCAGGGTTGCGCCCTCGATCATTCCGGCGCGAAGGCGCTGGCGCGACATTTCGAGCAGGCCGAACGGGCTGATACGGCCGAGCTGAATTCGGGCTCGATCGAATCGCAAACAATCTTTCAATCGCTTCTCGACTGACCGATTGTTTCGGTTCTCTTCCATATCGATGAAGTCGATGACGACGAGGCCGGCGAGGTCGCGCAGCCGGAGTTGACGAGAGACCTCCTCTGCTGCTTCGAGATTGGTCTTGAGTGCCGTGTCTTCGATATGGTGCTCGCGCGTCGCCTTGCCCGAGTTCACGTCGATGGCGACAAGCGCTTCGGTCTGATTGATGACGATATAGCCGCCCGACCGCAACCGAACGATCGGATTGAACATCGAGTCAAGCGCTGCCTCGACGCCAAAGGCCTGATAGAGCGGTAGCCGATCGCGGTATGGCTTGACCGCATCCGCATGGCTTGGCATCAGCATTTGCATGAATTCGTGCGCGTCGCGAAAGCCTTGCTCGCCCTCGACCAGAATTTCACCGATATCCTTGGAATAAAGATCCCGGATCGCGCGCTTGACTAGGTTTCCTTCTTCATAGACGACCGTCGGCGCGCTCGATTTCAGCGTGAGCTCGCGCACGGCGTCCCATTGACGCATGAGGTATTCGAAGTCGCGCTTGATCTCTTGTTTTGTGCGATTGGCGCCGGCGGTGCGGATGATCACGCCCATGCCTTCCGGCACTTCCAATTCGGTCGCGACTTCCTTCAACTTGCGACGGTCGGCCATGTTGGAAATCTTGCGCGAGATGCCGCCGCCGCGATCCGTGTTCGGCATCAAGACGCAATAGCGTCCCGCAAGCGAGAGATAGGTCGTCAGGGCGGCGCCCTTGTTGCCGCGCTCTTCCTTGACGACTTGAACCAACAGCACTTGGCGCCGCTTGATCACTTCCTGAATTTTGTAACGCTTCAATGCGCGGTAGTCGCGTCGCGGCAGTTCTTCGAGCGCATCGTCGGCACCGGCCGCTTCAGCCTCGGCAGCAGCGTTCGACCGTGCGAGGTCGCTTGCCGCCATCGTGGGTTCGGGCACTACGAACGCGTCGGCACTGGTGTCAGGCTCGACCGTGAACTCGGAGACAGCGACTTCATCGAGCGATCCGGTGGAGGCGCCGCGTTCGGAGTCATTTGCCCCTTCGGGGCCATCTTCCGGATCGTGCACCCACACGTCGTCCGTTGCGTCGCTCGCCACTTCGATGACGCCGCTGCCGGTCTCACCGTCCGAAACAGCCGGCTCGGAGGGCGACGCGGTCGTGTGGTCGTCGCCCGAATTTTCTTTGGCCGCCGACGCGTTCTGTGTGGAAGTCGCCGTCGGCTGCGCAACGTCCTCGATCTCGTCGTCGTCGGCGTGGCGTTCGACCGCGCGCGTTGCTTCGAGCAAGGCTTGGCGATCGGCTGTCGGGATTTGATAGTAGTCGGGATGGATTTCCGAAAAGGCCAGGAAACCGTGGCGGTTGCCGCCGTACTCGACGAAGCAAGCCTGCAACGATGGTTCGACCCTCGTTACCTTTGCAAGGTAGATATTGCCTTTGAGCTGCCGTCTAGAAGCTGATTCGTAGTCGAATTCCTCTACGCGATTGCCGTCAACGACGACGACGCGGGTCTCTTCCGGGTGGCTGGCGTCCACCAGCATTTTCTTCGACATCAATTTGTTCTCCGGGGCGCGCGCAACGCGGCAGCGAAGCCAAAAGCCCCGCTAGATTGAGCCGGCGCATGCCGCTCCCCCTTTTGTTGGATTTGAAACGAAAGCCCGCGTGCGCGGCTTGGCGCACCGCGTGCGTGAAGCACACGGATGTCGCGTGGACCGGAAGCGCGCTGGCAAAACCTGTCATGGGCCTATTCGAACCCCTTGTGCACGTCGGACCGGGCTCGGTCTGGGGACACGCTGCTCGCGGGCCGGCCCGAGGCCATACCGCTTGCTCCATCGACCTATCGGCGCCAGCTCAAGCCCCGCCTGACATATCCGGCAGGCACAAGCATCTGTGGCACCTTGATGACGCTGCGTCGGCGATTCGCCGGTGTCGCAGGCGTTAACATGTGTGGTTGTAGCCTTGACCCGTCCCTCCCGCAACCTCTTTGCTGCTCACGGGTTTTTGCAGCTTGCATTGGGCTTTCGCAGGGACGTTGCATTCGACCACGCGACCTATGGTAAAGGCGCTTTGCTAACACCCCGTCAATTGTGGTCCCTGAACAGTGGAAATACGCGGTTGCCGGAAGCTGAGAAGACCCCAAGGAAGCGCGCGCTGAGTGCGAATTGGACACGCAGCGTGGTCGTGTTGGCAAGTACGCTGGTCGGCCTCGCAGCCAATGCCGAACCTCCATTCCCGCGGCCCAAACCGCTTGAGATTCTATTGGCGTCCACCGGCGTGGCGGTGACGGACGCGCGCATTGGCAAAACTGGCGACCACACCCGCTTCGTCTTGAATTTATCCGACAAGGTAGATTTCGAGCTGTTTACCCTGGCAGACCCTTATCGCATCGTGATCGACTTGCCGGAGGTTGCCTGGCGCTTGACTGGCGATAGCCAGCAAGCGACAGGCGGCGCCATTCGCGGCTATCGCTATGGCTTGTTCCGGTCCGGTCGATCGCGGATGGTAATCGATTTGGCGGGCCCTGTGGCTATCGCAAACAAATTTCTACTGCCGCCGGAGGGCGAACGCCGGTATCGCCTCGTCTTGGATCTGGCGCCGGTCGATCGCGCCAAATATCTGACGACGGCAGGCTGGCCGAAGGACGCGCAGGAACCATCGGTCGCAACTTCAGAGCCGCCGATATTCCCGGACGGCAACCAACGCCCAAGCAACGCCAGGCGAATAGTCGTCATCGACCCGGGCCACGGCGGTGTTGACCCCGGAACGACCGGGTATGCGGGAACTTACGAAAAAGACGTGGTGCTCGCGTTAGGTAAGGCCCTTCGCGAGGCGCTCATTCGCACCGGCCACTACGATGTCGTCATGACCCGCGACACTGATATCTTCTTGTCGTTGCGCGCACGTGTTGCGGTGGCGCGCCGAGCCAAAGCCGACCTCTTCGTTTCGCTGCACGCCGATTCTGCTCCCAACTCTTCCGTGCGCGGGGCGTCAGTCTACACGTTGTCGGAGCGCGCCTCCGATCGCGAGGCTGATGCGCTGGCGCGCGCCGAAAACCAGTCGGATATCATCGCGGGCGTCGACCTGACAAATGAGCCAGACATCGTTACCAGTATTTTGATCGACCTGGCGCAACGTGAGACCAAGAACAATTCGGCGCGTTTCGCTCAGGCGCTTCTTCCGGAGCTACGCAACTCGGGTCGAATCGTGGCACAAACTCATCGCTTCGCCGGTTTTGTCGTGCTTAAGGCTCCTGACGTGCCGTCGGTCTTGATCGAAAACGGCTACTTGTCGAACAGGGAAGACGAAGAGGCGATGAACGAAACCCATTGGCGGCTGGATATGGCCGCGGGAATCGCTAAGGGTATCGATCGTTACTTTGCGCTAATCCGTCACGGCCGTACGGCGGGCGGAATGGAGTAAATTCTAGGGAAACCATCACAATCGGGCTGAAAAGACGGCGAATTGAACAGTGGCGGCCATGGCCAAGCGGGCTGTCGTGCTATAAATACGCTTCGGCGCAGTATGAGGCGCGGGACAACTCACAAACATGTATCGTTTTTTCGCGTACACGCTGGGCGCGATCGCGGTTCTCTTCATTTCGGTCTCCGCGGGCGTCGCGCTTTATCTTTATAAGCTCAGTCAGGATTTGCCTGCGTATGGCTCGCTGGCAAACTACCAGCCGCCTGTCACAACGCGCGTTTACGGCAACGACGGCTCGCTGATCGCTGAGTACGCACGCGAGCGGCGCCTCTTCGTCCCGATCGAAGCAATTCCGCGCCGCGTCATCGACGCGTTTCTGTCGGCCGAAGACAAAGATTTCTACTCTCACCCCGGCGTCGATTTTTACGGTGTCATGCGCGCCGGCATTTCGAACTTAGAGGGATATATGCAGGGCGCGAACCATCGCCCTGAAGGCGCATCGACGATCACGCAGCAGGTGGCGAAGAATTTCCTTCTGTCGAGCGAAGTCAGCCTTGAGCGCAAGATCAAAGAATGGATGCTCGCCTTTCGACTTGAGAGTGCCTACACGAAGGACAAGATCCTCGAACTCTATCTGAACGAAATCTTCCTGGGCTCGAATTCCTATGGCGTCGCGGCGGCAGCCTATAACTACTTTGACAAATCGCTCGACCAACTGACGGTGGCTGAGGTCGCCTATCTTGCCGGCCTTCCGAAGGCGCCTAGCAACTATCATCCGGTGCATAATAAGCAGCGCGCGATCGAGCGGCGGAATTACGTGATCGATCGCATGGCGGAAAACAACTTCATTAGCGCCGAGGATGCCGACAAGGCGAAGAATGAAGACCTGATCCCACACTTCCGGCCGGCGGGCGCGCAATCGCCCGACGCGCAATTCTTCGCCGAGGAAATTCGCCGCTGGATCCAACAGAACTACGGCGACCAGGCGCTCTATGACGGTGGTCTCGCGGTTCGCTCGACCTTTGACCCGCGCCTGCAGCGTATCGGCACCCAAGCACTGCGAGACGGACTTGTCGCCTACGACGTTCGCCACGGCTATCGCGGGCCGGTATCTCACCTCGATCTCGCCAGCAATTGGCAAAAGGCCTTGGGCGACATGCCGGCGCTTGCCGATGTCACCGAATGGAAGCTTGCGGTCGTGACGGGTTTTGCCCCGACCGATGCGGTCAAGATCGCTTTTGCCGACGGCACAGAGGGCCGCATCACATTCGCTCAACTGAAGTGGGCGCGGAAATACATCAAAGAAGAAGCCCTCGGACCCGAGCCAAAGAAGTGCACGGACGTTTTGGCGACGGGTGACGTCGTCTACGTGCAGGCGCTGCTTGCAGCGACGGACGGATCCACCAAAGGGCAATTCGCGCTTCGCCAAGTGCCCAAGCTCAACGGCGGCCTGATCGCCATGGACCCTCAGACGGGGCGCGTCCTGGCGTTGGTGGGCGGCTTTAGTTTCTACGCCAGTGAGTTCGACCGCGCGTGGCAAGCCATGCGCCAGACAGGTTCCTCGTTCAAGCCGATCGTCTACGCGGCGGCTCTGGATTCCGGCTATACGCCGTCCAGCATTGTGCTCGACGCTCCGTTCGTGGCCAGCCAGGGCGTCGGTTTGCCGATGTGGCGACCTGAAAACTACGACGAAAATTACGCCGGCCCGGCAACCCTGAGATCAGGTCTAGAGCACTCCCGCAACTTGATGACCGTTCGTATCGCCGCCGATATCGGCATGGAGAAAGTCGCCGATTACGCGCACAGATTCGGCATTGCCGATCACATGCTGCCGGTCCTTGCGAACGCGCTCGGTTCGACTGAAACGACGCTCAACCGTATGGCTGCTGCATATTCGACGTTCGTGAACGGCGGGAAGCGCGTGATCCCGGCGCTCGTAGATCGGATTCAAGATCGCAATGGCAAGACCATATTCCGCCAAGACAAGCGCCTCTGCGAGGGCTGCAACGCGCAAGCTTGGGCCAATCAAGATGAGCCTTTGATCGCGGGCAATGCAGAAGAAATTCTGGATTCGCGGACCGCTTATCAGATCGTGCATATGCTCGAAGGTGTTGTGGAGCGCGGCACAGCCATGGTCGTCAAGGACGTGGGCGTTCCTCTTGCCGGCAAAACCGGTACTACGAACGACTTCAAAGATGCCTGGTTCATGGGATTCTCGCCAAATTTGACAGTTGGTGTCTATGTCGGCTTCGACGAACCGGCGTCGATGGGCCATGGCGAAACCGGCGGCCACAACGCGGCGCCGATCTTTCGCGATTTCATGAAAGCGGCCATCGGCAACCAACCTGCCGTGCCGTTCCGCGTCCCGTCCGGCGTGCGCATGGTACGCGTCGACCTGAAGAGCGGCCGCCCGGTCAACGAAGGTGGCATCATGGAAGCCTTCAAAGCAGGCACAGAACCGGGCTCCGGCTATGTCGCGCGTGGCGAAATGGGGGGCGGAACGGCCGACGGGTCTACCGAGGAAGACCCCAATGCGCCCGCTCAACAGGGGCAAACCTCGGGGGCTTGGGGCCTTTATTAGTTTCCGCTTGAGGTCGAGCGCGTTCGCCCGATATACGTCGCGCCCGTTCTTGTGTGCCGAGGCCCTAAATGCGTGCGGAAACTCAAGCCGTCGCCGAGCAGATCCAGCAATCGCTGGCCCTGCTGAGGAGGCATCTTTGACTGGGATACAGCGCGCAAGCGCCTCGACGAGCTGAACGCGAAGGCGGAAGACCCCTCGCTCTGGAATAGCCCGGCGAACGCCCAAAAACTTATGCGCGAGCGAAACAAGCTTGAAGCCGCGATCACCAACTACGCGCGCCTTGAGTCCGACTTTCGCGACGGCGTCGAGATGATCGAGCTTGCCGCCGCCGAAGGGGAGGGCGGCATCGTCGCTGAAGCGGAGGCGTCGCTCAAGGCCTTGCAGGCGCGGGCGGGCGAACTGGAGCTGCAGTCGCTCTTGTCGGGCGAGGCCGATGGCAACGACGCCTATCTTGAGATTCACGCCGGCGCCGGCGGCACGGAAAGTCAGGATTGGGCGAGCATGTTGCTGCGCATGTATGCACGTTGGGCGGAGCGGCGCGGCTTCAAGGTGGATTTCATCGAAGAAAGCGCTGGCGAGGAAGCCGGCATCAAATCGGCGACCATTTTAATCAAAGGCGAAACCGCCTACGGCTGGGCGAAGACGGAATCGGGCGTGCACCGCCTCGTGCGCATCTCGCCGTTCGATTCGAATGCACGGCGTCATACGAGCTTCGCCAGTGCCTGGGTCTATCCCGTCGTCGACGACACAATCGATATCGATGTCAACGAAAAGGATGTCCGCATCGACGTCTATCGGGCGAGCGGTGCGGGCGGCCAACACGTCAACAAAACGGAGAGCGCCGTTCGCATCACGCATTTGCCCACGGGCATCGTCGTCTCGTGTCAGAATGATCGCTCGCAACACAAGAATCGAGCGACGGCGTGGGCAATGTTGCGTTCGCGTCTCTACGAGCACGAACTAGAGAAACGGGAGGCGATCGCGGACGCACAAAATGCGAAAAAGACGGATATCGGTTGGGGTCACCAAATTCGCTCGTACGTTCTTCAGCCCTATCAGTTGGTGAAGGACCTGCGGACCGGCGTGCAAAGCTACTCGCCGCAAGACGTGCTCGACGGCGATCTCGACAAGTTCATGCAAGCCTCGCTCGCACAACGCTTGAAGGGCGCAGCTGAAACGGCGCCCGTCGAAGATTTGGAATAAGTATTTGCGCTATTGCGCCGGCTTGATCGCGCCGAGCAAGTTGCCGCCGATCTTGCCGCCGCCAGGCTTTTGAATCACATTCGATCCGTGAGCGCTACTCGATGCGATGCCGAGATCGCGCTTTGGCTCGAATGCCGGACGTTGCGGCTCCGGCTTTGTCACCACTTCCGAGAGTGGATCGGCGGAATGACGGCAATTGCCCTCAAAGAACGCGCCGACTTCAACCGCAAGCGCTTCATGTAAGATTGTGCCTTCAACGTGGCAGGTGCCGGCGAGAGAAACCTTCCGTGCACGGATTGTTCCGTTGACACGCCCACGAACCGTCACCTCTTCGGCTACGATTTCGCCTTCGAAGTTTGCCTTCTCACCGATCGTGACCGAGCCCGAGCGAATGTCGCCATCGACGCGGCCGTCGATTTGAACGTCGCCGGTAGACGTCAACGTTCCAACCACTACAAGATCGGTGGAGATGATTGAAGGAGCGGCCTTACCCAAGCGACGCTGCGCTTGTGGAACGGGCAAATTGTCGGAAGACGAATGGCCCTTGCTACCCCTTGTAAACATAACGCCCCGCCTCGAAGAACTTGATTGGATCGCGAACGACGCTATTGAACCACACTTCGTAGTGACAGTGTGGTCCGGTGCTGCGTCCGCTTGATCCCATCAACGCAATACGCTGACGGAATTGCACGAAGTCGCCCGGTTTGACAAGAGCTTGCATGAGATGTCCGTAGCGGGTGTGGATTCCATGTCCATGATCAACCTCAACCATAAGGCCATACGGACCGCGCCGTTCCGCTGCGATGACCCGGCCCGGTGCCGTCACCAAAATCGGGGTTCCAAACTCTCCGGCGAGGTCTGTTCCGGAATGGTACGCCACGCGACCTGTAAACGGGTCAACGCGATAACCAAACCCGCTGGTTAGTCTGTAAAGCCCACTGGCGACAGGCGTGACGAGCGGAATGCGCGACAATGCCGTGGTCAGGCTGTCGAGCCGGTCATAGCGTTTCGCCAGCACGGTAAACTGCTTTTCAAATTCGTCGGTCAGCCCGTCCGACACCGAGCGCACGTCAGCGCCGACGGGAATGAGCGGGCCGCCGCGTCCCGTCCGGTCACCCATGGTCATCGCGACCTGATCGACGTCAAGTCCAGTCAGTTTGATGACGTGTTCTACACGATCGATTTCACCGTTCGCGGTCTCGTCCAGTTCGCTCAGCAGCGACATTTGCTGCTTTTGGACTCCCATCAAGCGGTCTTCGAGACCCTCGATTCGTCGCACCACATAGTTTTGGGCGAGAGCATTGTTCGGCCCGCGGCCGCCAGAACGCGGCGCCAATGAGGCAGCTACTTTAGCAATTCCGCTGTTGCTGTATTGCTGTCTGTCACGGCTTTGACGCGTGGCGGCCTCAGCATCCGCAACTTCCATGACAAGTATATTGGAACCGTCAGCACCCACGACGTCTGCCAATTGCGGTGTACGGCCCGCGTACCCATCCATGACCGCGACTTGACGCTTTATGTCGACCTTCACTTTGTCCATCGCCTGCTTTTGCATCAGCAAGGCAGTCAGTTGGCGATGTTTCGCTTCAAGGTCGCGCGTGGCATTTTGGAAGCGTTCCTCCGCCAGGACCAGCATGCTGTTCAGCTCGTCGTATTGGAGCTGCATTTGCGAAATGCGCCCTTCATAGGCCGCCTGCATGCTTGAGTAACGTTGGTCCTTCGCTGTCATGATCTGCTCTTTGAAGATCACGACGACGGACGAATATGCGACCCAGCCCAACAAGAAAAGGCTGACGAACGCAACGGTCATTTGGAAGGTGGGCGACAGCTCGAAGAACTGAACCGATCCCCGACTTCTAAGGTAAAATTGACGGTGGGGAAAAAGCCGCTGAAAAAACGCCAGTACTCTGGCCACGGGCGAGGTGGACATGCAACGGACCCTTCAGAGGTTCTCCGGCTCGGGCGACTCTGCCATCGTCCGAACGGTCGGAAGACGTGCACATCAGCAGGCCGGTTCGTAGTGGGGTGATTGTTACGAATTTGTAGGCATTCGCCAACCCGTGAAATTCGTGGGCCGCTTACAAGTTTTTAACGATTCGCGTCATAAGGCGCGAACAGCGGCCAAGACCTCTTCTACGTGTCCTGGAACCCTTACTTTCCGCCATATCCTTGCAATTTTTCCCTTGCTGTCGATCAAAAACGTGGAGCGATCGATTCCCATGTACTTCCTTCCGTACATGCTTTTCTCGATCCACGAACCGTAAGATTCGATAACCTTGCCGTCGAGATCGGAGGCTAGAATCACGCTTAACTTGTGCTTTTTCTTGAACTTTTCGTGCGCCCCGACGGTATCTTTTGAGACCCCAACGACGGCGACGCCGAGCTTAGTGAAGGCCCTGGCACTCGCGGTAAAGTCCAATGCCTCCCGGGTACAACCTGAAGTATCGTCTTTTGGATAAAAATAGAGAACCAGAGGCCTCCCGGTAAAATCCTTGAGCGAAACCTTGCCTCCGCCATCGGCATCCATAGCGAAAGCGACAGCGCTTGAGCCTTGTTCTAACGACGACTTCGCCATGCGTCTCTATCTCCGGGCTGGCGGACACTCCGCACGTGGTTTACGCGCGCAAGTTTACCGTCGCAACTGGCAGCGTGATTACCGGCGCCCCATGGTACGATGCCTTCTGCGCGGTGAATGTCGACGATGGTTCGATGTCTGCTCAAGGGCAGTGGGGTAGTTCGGTTTGATTAGGCGTTCGGCCAAAGTCGCACTGCAAGTCGTCGCCGCGGGTCTGGCGGGGCTGTCCGTTCTGGCGGGCGTTGTGATCTGGCAAGCGTCGCGCGGCCCGGTTTCGCTAAGCTTGCTGACCCCGCGGCTCGAGGCCATGATCAACGATGGTCTGAAGGATTTTCAGCTACGATTCGCCGACAGCGTTCTCGATTGGCGCGACGGCAGGCAGACCGCGCACCTCCAGTTCCTGAACGTCGAAGCAGTCGACAAATTCGGCACCGTGATTGCGCGCATCCCTCGGGTCGCAATCGGACTGAGCGGTCCGGCGTTGCTTCAAGGTCGAGCTGCGCCGACGAGCGTTGAAATGATCGGGCCGAGTGCGATCCTTGTCCGTCGCGCCGACCGCAGCTTCCAGCTCGGCTTCCAAAACAATGCCGCCGCCAACGCAGGCACGGAGGCGTCTTCGCCCAACGTGATTCAATCTGTGCTCGCAGCGATGTTGGCGCCGAAGGCGGACGATACCCTATCGCACTATCTGACGCGCTTTGCCGTGCGCGACGCGAAGCTTACGATCTTCGACGAAACAACGAGAAGCTATTGGACGGCGGACGGAGCCTCGTTCGCGTTCGAACGGACGGAAGGCGGCTTGACGGCAACTGTCAAAGCGCCGTTGAAGATGCCGGACAAATCGATATGGCAGATCAACGCGGCGGCCACCTATCGCAAGGGCGCAACGGAAATTTCGTTGGAGTTGGCACTGGGCGACATTTCGCTCGCTAAACTCGCGGCGAGTGGGACGGGCCTAAAACTACTCGACGGGATGGACGTCCCCGCCAACGGCAACGCGACATGCAACATGACTTTGAAGGGTGTGTTCGGGCGCTGCAAGCTGTGGCTGAACGTGGGTAGGGGGCAATTGCGCTTGCCCGTGCTGAAGACTGAACCTTTGTCGGTGCAGTCCGCAGCCCTCACCGCTGAAATCGACTTCCCGACACGGCGCTTCTCGCTGGAGACCCTGAATTGGACCGGCGCGGGCAACAAGGCTCAGATCTCGGGCGCCGGCGGCTTCAGCTTCAACGGCAACGGAGGGCTGGCGCAAATTTCGGCCGATATGACGGCGGACGACATCGCTGTCGATGTTCCCAATGTTTTCGGCGGCCCGATCGATATTGAAAGTCTCGCGGTGAACGCGTCTTACGACGTGGCGGCAGCGCGCATCGTGCTGGAGCGCGCTCACATGCGCCACGGTAGTTTCGATCTGACTCTCGCCGGCGAAATTCAGGAAAACCCCGTCTCGGACGGACTTAAGCTTGATGGAACCTTCGACAACCTTCCCGTAGTCGACCTCAAGCGGCTGTGGCCGCAAGGCTCGGCCGAAGGGGCTCGGGTTTGGATTTCGAACAACGTGCACGACGGAACTCTGAACGGCGGCAAGATCAAAATCGATATTCCGGCGGGTACGACCTTCGCCGAAGGGCGCATCCCCGACGAGATGATGAATATCAGCTTCGGTATTGGCTCCGTGCGTACGACTTATCTACAAGGCCTGCCAGACATCGCGAAGATCTCGGGAACGGCAACGCTTCTCGGCGATACCTTCAGCGCTACCGTGACTTCCGGTGCGATAGGATCTGTCGTGCTGAAATCGGGCCAAATCCAAATTGCCGAATTGCACCGCCACGGCAATATAGGCACGATCAGCGGTACTATCGATGGTCCGACCGCCGACATGCTGGCCATCATCGATCTCCCGCGTTTGGGTTACCCGACGCGCTTCGGAATCAAACCGAGCGAGGCCGGCGGTACAGGTGAGGTTGGATTCACATTTGCCATACCGATGCTACATGACCTAAAGGCGGAGGATGTCGGCATCAACGTGGATGCTGAGATGAAGGACCTCAAGCTGCCGGTAATGACCGGGATCGCCATTACCGGTGGAATTATGGCGCTACACGTCGACGGCAAAAGCATGAAGGCGCACGGTGCCATTCAAGTGAACGGCGCGCCGATGGGTATCACCTGGAGTGAAGATTTCACCGGGCAGTTGGCAGTCGGCACCCGTATGGATGTGACCTCAACGCTTAACGATCAGAACCGGGCCGATCTCGGCCTCGATCTGCGACCGTACATCGAAGGCAAGAACACGATCACCGCGATTTTCACGGGCCATGGCGGCAAGGTGTACAATGCCAAGATCGATGCCGACCTGTCGGGCTCGCGCCTCTCAGCGCCACAGTTGAATTGGGCAAAAACGGCGGGCGAACCGGCGCGCCTGAGCGCTGACATTGCCTTCAAGCCCGATCAGATCGAGATCACCAACATAGATGCGGCGGGCCAAAACCTCAAAATGCTGGGCCGGCTCGTCGTCTCGCACGGCACCGTGAGCCAAGCCGACTTCAAACAATTGAAGCTTGGCGCGCATAACGATTTCGCGCTGCTCTACCAAGTCGAGCAGAATGGTGCGCGAACGATCGACGCGAGGGGTAAGGTCGTCGACGCCGGGAACGCGTTGGATAGCGACGACGAAGAATCACGTGCCAAGCACGAAGCGAGACGCGCGCCACTCACTATCAAAGCCGCCTTCGATGTGGCGCACCTGAAAAACGAGGTTTGGTACCAGAACCTCCATCTGAACTATTCCGACGACGGCCAACACCTCACGGCATTCAATCTGACAACGACTGCCGACAACACCGGCATCCGCGGCGATTTGACAACCTCGCCTGACGGTTCACGTAGCTTGCGCGTTTACACCGAAGACGCGGGACGGATGTTGCGTGGGTTCACCGAATTTCACAGCATGGTGGGAGGTCAGCTCAGCCTGACGGCGGACTTGTCACCGATGCCGTCCGCCGGGCAACGAACGGGGGCCACCGACGCCGCTTATGACGGAGAACTCAAGATCGACCGATTCAAGGTGACGAACCAGCCGTTTCTCGCGCGCCTCTTTGCGGCGGGATCGTTCGCCGGTGTCGGAGATTTGCTGCAAGGCGAGGGCGTGAGCTTCAGCCATTTGGAACAACGCTTCCAAGGCCGCGGCGACCTCCTCACCTTGACTGAAGGGACAGCAAGCGGTCCATCAATCGGATTGACGATCCAAGGGCTCGTCAACCGTGGCGCCGACACGGTTGATCTGAACGGTACCGTTGTACCGCTTTACGGGATCAACGGCATGCTCTCGGATTTCCCGGTGCTCGGTGAACTCTTAACGTCGCGTAAGGGCGAAGGCATTTTTGGCATGACCTATGGCATTTCGGGTCACGTCGATGAATTGCGAGTAGCGGTCAATCCGATCTCGACGTTGGCGCCTGGGATCCTGCGGCGGATCTTTGAAATGGGACCCACGCCTACGATCGCAACGCCACTACCGCAGCACAAACCCGCGCCTTCCAACGCGTTCCAAACGCAGTCTAGCGGGACGAACTAGTAGCGACCGTGACAAGAGCTTGTTAGAACGAACATCCACAATCCACCTCGCTCGCAATTTCGAGGGAGAATGAAGCATGAGAATATTTCAGCGTGTTGTAATTGCACTCTGCGTCTCGGTTCTCGCAACGACGGGCGTCTCGGCGAAAGCCCGGCCCCACGGAAACCCCGCCGTCCATCAAGAAAATACCGCTGTCCATCAAATCGAAAACTTCTACGACGCGCTCCTTAGCGTCATGAAACAGGGCGCCCAATTGGGCGTCGAGGGCCGTTTCAAGAAACTTGCGCCCGCGATCGATTCAACGTTCGACCTGGCGGCCATGACCAAGTTTACGGTTGGGTCCTCCTGGGACACGATGTCCGAAGCCGACCACAAAGCACTAATCGATGCCTTTCGCCGCATGACGATTGCCGACTACGCGCACAACTTCGCGAGCTTCAACGGTCAGAAGTTCGTCGTCGATCCGACGGTCGAAGAGCGCAATATCGATCGTCTCGTCCACAGCCAACTTATTCCGGTAGACGACAAACCCGTCAGTCTCACCTATCGCATGCGCCAGTCTGGCGGCACCTGGAAAGTAATCGACGTTTTCCTCGAGGGTTACGTCAGCCAACTGGCGACGCGGCGCTCTGATTTCGCGGCGACCGTTCAAAGCAGCGGCGCGACCGGGCTTATCCAGAAACTCAACGAATTGTCGGACAAATTTACGAAGGGCGAAAACTGACTCAGAGCCTGCCCATGCTTCGATCAGTCAATTGCAAGAGCGGCGGCAATACGAAGAGTACGATCACCAATATCCACGCGAGCGAGATCATCAGCAATTCCCCCATGCTCGCGGTTCCGGGGTGGCTGGACAACCACAGAGCGCCAAAGCCGCACGCGGTCGTGCCCGCGCTGAAAGTCACGGCGCGCGCCAGCGGCGATTGAAGCAGGGCACGCGTGCCGCCGCGCCACGCCATCACGAAATAGATATCGAAGGCGACGCCGATGCCGAAGAGAAGCGGCAGGGCGATGATGTTGGCATAATTCAATTTCAAATCGATTGCGACGCAGGTGCCCAGCGTTAGCGCGCCGGCGAGAAGTAGCGGTCCCAAACTAAGCGCGACTTCCTTCGCGTCGCCCAGGGCGACAGCGAGAAGTGCGGCGATTGCCAGAAACGACAACACGCCGGCTTCGATGAAGGCGTCCGAAATCGTCCGCCCGGACTCTGCAATCGACAACGGCACACCGACGGCTTGCGGCGCGATGGCGCGAACCGCCGCCGTGAACCGCCGAAGAACCGCGTTGTCCGTCGGATTGCCCTTGGGAAAAATCGTTACCCGTGCGGCGCCCGACGGCGCCATCCAATCGCGTGCTAAGTCGGCCGGGACAGATTGAAGCGTGATCGGTTCGGCCTTGAGCAAGCTTCGGACCTGATCGAGCATCGTATCGAGGCCGTTGGTCAGGACTTCGGCGGCTCGCGTTCTTGTCGCGGCGTCGGCAGTGGCCAAGCGTTCCAGTGACGCTGCGAGCGCGCGCGCGTTCGCGGCTGCAGCGGTGTTCGCGCTTCCGGCGGCTTCTTTCAATTGGCGCGCCGTCGCTCCAAGGCTCGCCGCGAGTTCAAGATCGGTCGGTGCTGGCTTCATTGAGGGCGGACTGAGCGTCAGATCGAGGAGCATCGATGCGTCGGCGATTTGCGAAAGTTTTTGCTGCTGATCCTTCGGAATGAAATCGTCGATGGTGATGACGCGAGCGACCTCCGGCAAAACAGATAGCCTCCGCGCCAATGCAGCAGCGGCATCGTGAGTGGGAGCGGCGACATCCAGCGTGTCGGGCGAGGTGTCGGGATCGCGGGACAAATCGAGAAGAGTCGCCATCGATTCGACGTCGTGGCTGCGCAGGTTGAGTGGGTTGAAATCGAATTCGAGCCACGGCATGAGCGCCAGCGCGACAACACCGCTCGCGGCCGCCGCCGTAACGATCGGGCGGGCGCGATCGCGCAAGAACCGATCGACGCCGGCCAAACCACGAGAGCCGATTTTCTCCGACTCACCGGGGGGCTGCATTAGTTTGATCAGCGCCGGCAGGAGCGTCAGGCTCAAGACAAACATCACCGGCATGCCCATGCCGGCGACAAGGCCGAGTTCGGCGACGCCCGAATAGCTGGTTGGCAGAAAGGCCAAGAAGCCGGCAGTGATCGCCATCATCGCAAGCGTCAGCGAAGGACCGAGGCCGCGCCCCACTGCAGCCAATGCTCGATCAAGGTCTTCCACAGCCTGGCGCTCGGTCCGATAGCGCACGCAGACCTGGATACCAAAATCGATGCCCAGGCCGATGAAGAGTGCGATGAAGGCGATGGATATGAGATTGAATGCACCGACAAACAACAAACCCAGCGTCGTCGTGACCGCGAGGCCGACCAAGACTGTGGTCAAAACCGCGACGATGAGGCGCAGCGACTGCAGTGCCATCAACAACATCGCCAAGACTGCCGCACCCATGACCACGGCGATCGCGTCGGCGCGGTCGGCCAAGGAAGCAAATTCCTCGTCAGCGAGCGGCACGGGTCCCGTCAAACGGACCCGCACACCGTTATTCGGTAGAAGCCCGAGCTGCTTTGCGGTTGCACGAATGAAGTCGCTCGCGTTGCCTCCCGGCGTCAACGCCTCGTAGTCGAGGATAGCTTCGACCTCGATCAGGCGCCGAGTTTGGCGCAAGCTTGCATCGCCCCCCATCGCCAATTTGCGCCACGACAAGAACGCGCGCCGGCCGCCAAAGAAATCCTCGAGCGTTCGCTGCAATTCCGAAATTGGCCGGCTCATACGATCGAGCGTCACTTGTCCGTGCGTTACACCCAGCAACGCCGTGGACAAGCTGTCCATCACCCCGCGAAGATTTGGATCGGCAGCGAGCGCGCCCAAGAACGGCTGGGCAGCAACAATGTCTTGAACGGCTGCAGCCGTCTCTTGCGTGCTGAGAAATAGAAGTCCGTTCCGCTCAAAGAACGGGCCGCCCCCCGGCCGTCTGACCGAATAAAAAAGATCGCGGCGCTTTTCGAGAGCGTCCGTCAATCCCACAGTTGCCTGTTGCGCGCGCTCCGGCGTCACACCGTCTATAACAATGAGGATCAGGTTTTTTCGATCCGGAAAAATCTTGAAGAATTGTGCCTCACGCTGGCGCCACGGCAGTTCGGGCGAGAGGAGCTTGGTCGTGTCGCTGTTGAGCGCAAAATGCGTGCCCGCGTAACCGCCGCAAATGATGGCGAGTACTGTTGCCGCGATGACAACGCCCGTCGCATGGCGCGTACAGAAACCCACGGCGCGCGCGATCCCCGATGCCAACATCAGGTCCGCCGTCGAACGGAGTCAGAACTCGGGGAGCGATTGCGTATTCGGCTTGCTGTTTCTGATTTCATTGTTGCGCTGTTGGCGATAGAGGCTTCGCAGCGCAGCGTAATAGTCGATGGAGCTACGTTCAACAGCGTCCAGCGATTCTATGTTCCTGGACCGAGCGTCGACGATCTTTCCAACGAAGCGCATGACCGACCAAAACGTCTGGCCGTCATAGCGGGCATAGGTGAGGGGATCAAAAAACAGGTCGACTCCCGTGCCGACAGCGTCCCTGGGGTTGCTGGGGCCAAGCAGTGGGAGCACCAAATATGGCCCTTCGTCGACGCCGTAGACCGCAAGCGTTTGGCCGAAATCCTCCGTATGCGCCGGAATGTCGAGTTCGGCTCCGACATCGATCAAACCGCCGATGCCCGCGGTGGTGTTGAGCGCCAGCCGGGCGAGCGTTTGGCCTGCTCGATCAATCTCGCCCTGCAGAACGTCGTTGGCGAACGTTACCGGCGAATCGAGGTTTGCCAGGAAATTATGGACACCGTTGCGCGCGAATTCCGGCACCACTTCGACATATGCTTGTGCGATGGGAAGCGCGACCGCTTTATCGAGCGCGTCGTTGGCGTCGAAAACCGTCCGGTTCGTCGGCTCGAACGGGTCGTTCTCCTGCGTCGGGGGATTTTGTGCGCAGCCGACCAACGCCGGAACTAGAACTGCATATACTAGGGAACGCCAGTGCACTTGATCGCCGATCGCAGACGCCACGAATCACACTGTGATCGAAGATAGAAGACCGTGCCCTTCCGGCATACCGCGACGCGCTTGCGCGCGCGGCCGCGCAGATCAAAACCGCGACGCATGGCATCTGAGTCACACTAACGAGTCGGTGCGTCTTCAAAATTGAGAGGCAAGTTCGAGACCGATAACGCGGTGACGCATACAAGGACGACGTCAGCGAGGCTAAGCAGGCCGCACGAGAACGTGTTTTTTCTTGCCAAGCGAGAGCTTGATTGCGCCACCCGAGTTCAGATCGCGCTCGCCTACCTTGGCCCCTTCATCCGTCACAACTTGATCGTTGACCTTCAAGCCGCCGCCAGCAATTTGCCGGCGTGCCTCTGAATTCGACGCTGTCAGCCCAGCTAGGGTGAACAACGCCAAGACGCCGACGCCCTTAGCCAACTCGCCACGGTCGACAGAAACGGTTGGGAGATCAGCCGACACGCCGTCGCCTTCAAAGGTTTGGCGGGCGGTTGCCGCCGCGCGCTCTGCCTCCGCCTGGCCGTGAGCGAGTGCTGTCGCTTCGTTCGCCAGAATCTTTTTCGCGTCGTTCAATTCCGCGCCTTTGAGAGATTCGAGTTTCTCGATTTCGCCGATCGGCAAGTCGGTGAAGATGCGCAAGAAGCGCCCCACATCGGCGTCTTCGGCGTTACGCCAGTATTGCCAAAACTCGTAAGGGCTCAGCATGTCGGCCGAGAGCCATACTGCGCCGGCCACGGACTTGCCCATTTTTGCCCCCGATGCAGTTGCAATCAACGGCGAAGTCAAACCGAACAGCTCAGCGTTGTCGGTGCGCCGCGCGAGATCGATACCCGTCACGATGTTGCCCCATTGGTCCGAGCCACCCATTTGCAGGCGGCATCCGTGGCGGCGGAACAGCTCGGCAAAATCATAGGCTTGCAGGATCATGTAGTTGAATTCGAGGAACGTCAGCGGCTGCTCGCGATCGAGGCGCAGCTTCACGCTGTCCATCGTGATCATGCGATTGATCGTGAAATGCCGGCCGACGTCGCGCAGGAAGGGAATGTATTCGAGTTTGTCGAGCCAATCCGAATTGTCGACCAAAATGGCGTCGGTCGGGCCGTCCCCGAACTTGATGTAGCGGGTGAAGATCTCTCTGATCCGCGCCGAGTTCGCGATTATCTGTTGTTCGCTCAGCAGCTGACGCACTTCGTCCTTGCCGGAGGGATCTCCGATCTTGGTCGTGCCCCCGCCGACGAGAACAATGGGCTTGTGCCCGTGACGCTGCAGGGTGCGTAAGCGCATGATCTGCGTCAGGTTGCCGATGTGCAAACTCGCGGCGGTCGAATCGAAGCCGATATAGCCCGCCACGCGCTCCTTCGACATGAGCGCGTCCAGCCCCTCAAGATCGGTGCATTGATGGAGGTGGCCGCGCGCGGCGAAGTCGTTCAAGAATGCGGAGCGAAAGGCGCGCATGGGCAATTGGGCTCGTGAAAGGCGAATAAGGGGCGGCTGTGTAGCACACAATGGCGCGTATTCTGAAGGCTTTGGGGCTCATGAGCGGAACGTCGATGGACGGCATTGACGCGGCAATCCTTGAGACCGACGGTGAAATCGTTGCGGCCTTTGGTCCCACACGCTTTGCGCCCTATGACGATGTCCTGCGCGCGCGGCTGCGTGACACCGTTAGGGCCGGGCCCTCGCTGCGACTCGATGGCCCGCTTCCGCGCCGAATTGCAGACATTGAACGCGATTTGACCAAAGCCCACGGCGAAGTGGTGGACGCGTTGCTGAGGGCCGAAGGCCTGCGCGCGACCGATATCGCCGTTATCGGCTTTCACGGCCACACGCTGGCGCATCGCCCCGCGCTGCGCTCGACGCTGCAGATCGGCTCTGGACCTCTGCTCGCGCAATTGACCCGCATCGATGTGATCAGCGATTTTCGCGTCGCCGATGTGCGGGCGGGCGGTCAGGGCGCGCCCTTGGCTCCGACCTATCACCAAGCGCTTTCGCGCGGGCGCGCGCCTGTCGCAATCCTCAACATCGGCGGTGTCGCCAACGTCACCTTCGTCGGACGCGATGGAACTCTGATCGCGTTCGACACCGGGCCTGGCAACGGTCCGATAGACGATTGGGCTTTGCACCATGTCGGCAGGCCCGTCGACGAGGGCGGCAAGCTCGCGCAACGTGGCCGCGTGCACGAAGACATCATTGCCGTGCAACTGGCCCATCCTTACTTCATCAAGCCCCCGCCCAAATCCCTGGACCGCATGGATTTCACTGCGGACATGACGCGCAATCTAAGCCCAGCCGACGGTGCCGCAACACTGACGGCATTCACTGCCCGCGCGGCTGCGAAATCGCTAGAGCAATTTCCTGAGGCTCCGCGCGACTGGATCGTGTGCGGCGGCGGCCGACACAATCCGGTTCTTATGGCAGCGCTGCAATCGGCATTGCCGGGCACCCGTATAAAGGCCGCTGAAGACCTCGGCTGGCGCGGCGACTTCATCGAGGCCGAAGCCTTCGCTTATCTCGCGGTGCGCAGCTTGCGCGGCCTGCCGTTCAGCTTTCCCAAGACCACGGGCGTGCCACGGCCGATGACTGGCGGCGTGCTGAGTGTGCGAAGCTAGCCGCTGCTTTCCTCGACAGGCGGCATGCGCATGTCGAGATATTCCTCGACCACCTGCTTCAGTTGCGTGATGTGATTGTCGAAGAAGTGGTTGGCGCCATCGACTTTGACCTGAGTGATTTTGATGCCGCGTTGCGCCGACAGACGATCGACGAGTTTCTGCACGTCCGCCTCCGGCGCCACCTGATCATTGCGCCCGTGCACGATCAGGCCGGACGCGGGACAAGGGGCGAGGAAGGTGAAGTCGTAGATGTTCGCCGGCGGTGAGATCGAGATGAAAGCTTGGATCTCTGGCCGGCGCATCATCAACTGCATGCCGATCCAAGCGCCGAACGAGAAGCCGACGATCCAGCAACCTTGAGCGCCGGGATTCATCGCCTGCATCCAGTCGAGCGCGGCCGCGGCATCCGACAACTCGCCGATGCCGCCGTCGAAAAGACCTTGACTGCGGCCGACCCCACGAAAGTTGAACCGCATCACCGAGCAGCCCCGGCGCTGAAAGCAGTAAAACATCTCGTAGACGACGCGATTGTTCATCGTGCCGCCGAACTGCGGGTGCGGGTGCAGAACCAAGGCGATTGGCGCCGTCTTGTGTTTTTGATGCTGATATCGACCTTCGAGCCGGCCAGTCGGCCCTGCAAAAATCACTTCAGGCATGTTTGGGCGTTACCTTCTCGCGCGGCTTTGTCAATGTCCGCTGTAGGGTCTTTCTCGGCGGCGCAAACCCGAAAAACCCGTTTCGGAACAATTTGTTGCAGATAACCTGACTGAAATAGTCCCTAATACTTGACCACAGCAGTCGGGAAATCTATATCGCTCGCCGGCAGGGCGCCGGGGGCGGCGCTTTCTACCACGCCTCTATGGCGCAAAAGCAAGGAAATCGAACGCAGGGCGCGCTTGTGGCGCAGGTGGTTCGGAAAGGGACGGAACCCATGAAGCTCTCGACCAAAGGGCGCTACGCAGTGATGGCGATGGTCGATCTCGCGCGCCATAGCGCGGGCAAACCGGTGGCGCTGAACGATATCGCAGCGCGCCAGGAAATCTCGCTATCCTATTTGGAGCAGCTGTTCGCCAAGCTCAGACGAGGTGGCCTTGTGATCAGCACACGAGGTCCCGGCGGCGGCTATCGCCTGGCACGCAGTGCCGCAGAAACGCGCATCGCCGACATTATTTTGGCAGTCGATGAGCCGATCAAAGCAACGCGCTGCGAACTCGGTAGTCCGAAGGGCTGCACGGGCCACCAGGGGCGCTGCGTGACCCACGACCTTTGGGAAGAGCTCGGCCGCCAGATCCAGATCTTCTTGAGCGCCGTCACTCTCGACGATGTCGTCAACAAGCGCGTGCTTGGTATGAGCCGGCTGCCGAACACTGAGACATCACGCGAGCCGGTCGCGGCCTAAGACAAAACGATGCGCGCTTATTTCGATACCAATGCAACAGCGCCGCTTCGCCCCGAGGCGAAGGCAGCTATGCTTACGGCTCTCGACGCCACCGGTAACGCCCAGTCGGTGCACGCTGAGGGTCGCCAGGCACGCGCCCGAATTGAAAAGTCGCGCAAGCAAGTCAGCGCTCTTGTCGACTGCGCCGCCAGCGACGTCATCTTCACCAGCGGCGGGTCGGAAGCGAATGCTCTAGCGTTGCGCGGCGCTATCCAAGGCGCTGCCGAAGCCGGCGACCGGTTCACGCGGCTTGTCGTCTCGGCGATCGAGCATGACTCCGTTTTGGCTAACGCCGCGCTCTGCGAGGCGACGAACGCAGGCTTGCGGGTTGTCGAATGCCCGGTGACCGGGCAGGGAGTTGTCGATCTTATCGAGTTCCGCCGGATCCTGCGCGAAGGCAAGGGTCGCGCACTGGTTTCCATCATGGCCGCGAACAACGAAACCGGCGTCGTCCAACCGATTGCCGAGGTCGTCAACGAAGCCAAGACCGTCGGCGCGTTGGTTCACTGCGACGCCGTACAGGCGGCCGGCAAATTGCCGTTCTCGTTCGCCAAGCTCGGACTCGATTATGCGACTCTGAGTGCGCACAAGGTCGGAGGCCCACAAGGGGTCGGAGCGCTGGTTGCACGTTCGAAGGTTCCGCTGGCGCGTCAGATCGCCGGCGGCGGGCAGGAGCGAGGACATCGCGCCGGGACCGAGAACGTCGCTGCGATCGCAGGCTTTGGCGCCGCGGCCGAAGCTGCGTCGCGCGATCTCGATCAGATTGGGGATATGCAGACTCTACGCGAATATGGTGAACAAATACTTAATGCGATTTGCCCGGACGCAACCATCTTCGGAGTAGGCGCCGCGCGCTTGGCCAATACGATTTGCATCGCGGCACCGGGCATGAGCGCTGAGACGCTTGTCATCGCCCTCGACCTCGAGGGCTTTGCTGTGAGTGCTGGCGCCGCCTGCTCGTCTGGCAAGGTACGTCAGAGCCACGTCTTGGCTGCCATGGGTGTGGATTCGGTCTTGGCGAAAAACGCGATACGCGTGAGCTTTGGCCCGACCACGACGCGCGGAGAACTCAACGCATTCGCCGAGGCGTGGGCGCGCATCCTGAAGCGCGCGCAGCCGCGCGCGGCGGCATAAGGACAACGATGGCAGAACAAGCAACCATTGATGCCGTCACCGCCCGGGGCGCCGAGCGCTACAAATACGGCTTCGTCACCGACATCGAGAGCGACAAAGCCCCCAAAGGCCTGAGCGTCGACACGGTTCGCTTCATTTCGGCCAAGAAGAACGAGCCGCAATGGATGCTCGAATGGCGCCTTCAGGCGTATGAGCGCTGGCTGACCATGCGCGAACCGCGCTGGGCGCGCGTGAGCTATCCGCCGATCGACTATCAGGATGCCTATTATTATTCGGCGCCAAAGAACCAGAAGAAGCTCGAGAGTCTGGATCAAGTCGACCCGAAGCTGCTTGAAACTTATAAGAAGCTCGGCATTCCGTTGACTGAGCAGAAACTGCTCGCCGGCGTCGCCGTTGACGCGGTGTTCGACAGCGTTTCGGTCGCGACGACCTTCAAAGGAAAGTTGGCGGAGGCCGGCGTCATATTCTGTCCGATCTCCGAGGCGTTGCAGACCCACCCTGAACTCGTGCGCAAATATCTGGGTAGCGTCGTACCGATCACCGATAATTTTTTCGCCACTCTGAACGCGGCCGTCTTTTCCGACGGCTCGTTTGTCTATGTGCCGCCCGGCGTTCGTTGCCCCATGGAGCTGTCGACGTATTTTCGCATCAACGAAGCCTCGACGGGTCAGTTCGAACGTACGCTCATCATCGCGGACAAAGGCTCCTACGTTTCCTATCTCGAAGGCTGCACGGCGCCGATGCGCGACGAGAACCAGCTGCACGCTGCCGTCGTTGAGCTGATCGCGCTCGATGACGCAGAGATCAAGTACTCGACCGTCCAAAACTGGTATCCGGGCGACGAGAACGGCCTCGGCGGGATCTACAATTTCGTCACCAAGCGCGGCGATTGCCGCGGCTCGCGGTCGAAGATCAGCTGGACGCAAGTCGAGACCGGCTCTGCCATTACCTGGAAATATCCAAGCTGTATCTTGCGCGGCGACAATTCCGTCGGCGAGTTCTTTTCGATCGCCATCACAAATCATCATCAGCAGGCCGATACCGGCACGAAGATGATCCACCTCGGCCGCAATACGCGCTCGCGCATCATCTCGAAGGGGATCAGCGCCGGTCAGGCACAAAACACCTATCGAGGGCTCGTCAGCGCTCATGCCAGAGCCGACAACGCACGCAATTACACGCAGTGCGATTCGCTGCTGATTGGGCCCAAATGCGGCGCACATACCGTGCCGTACATGGAGAGCGGCAACCGCACCGCACAGTTCGAGCACGAAGCAACGACGTCGAAGATCAGCGACGACCAACTGTTCTATTGCCTTTCGCGCGGTATCCCGGCCGAGGAAGCGGTCACCTTGATCGTCAACGGTTTTTGCCGCGACGTGCTGCAGAATCTGCCGATGGAATTCGCCGTGGAGGCACAGAAATTGATTGGAATCAGTCTTGAGGGAAGCGTCGGATGAGCGACAGCCGCGAAGTTTGGTTCGTTCGAACCAGTTACACCGGTCAAGCCTACCCGGTGACGTGGCAAGGATGGCTGGCGACACTGGCGTTTGCAGCGTTCGTCGTCACGATGGTGATTCTTGGTGTAATCATTGCGGCGACGGCTTTCGTGATCGCTGTCATCGTCGCCGTGTTTCTCGTTGCCTTTGCTTATCTACGGTTTGTTTTCCGTCATAGCCGTGCGTCGCGTAACGTTGCCGACTACCGAGGGCCCACCGATGCTTGAAATCAAAGACCTTCACGCGACGGTCGACGGCAAGGAGATCGTGAAAGGTCTGACTTTGTCGATCGGTGCGGGCCAAGTCCACGCGGTGATGGGGCCGAACGGCTCCGGCAAGTCGACGCTCTCGTATGTGCTCGCCGGGCGCGAGGGTTATCAAGTTACCAGCGGGTCAATCATCTATCGTGGTCGCGATCTGTTGGCGCTGAAGGCAGAGGAGCGCGCAGCGCAAGGCATCTTCTTGGCCATGCAATATCCGGTCGAAATTCCCGGTGTCACGACACTGAATTTCCTGCGCACGGCGGTGAACGCACAAGCCAAGGCGCGCGGCGAACCGCAGATTGACGCGGTCGCGTTCCTGAAGCGCATCCGCGCCGTCGCCCAGAACTTGAGTATCAACGAGGACATGTTGAAGCGCTCGCTCAACGTCGGCTTTTCGGGCGGCGAGAAGAAGCGCAACGAAATATTGCAGCTCGCGATGCTGGGACCATCGCTTGCGATCCTCGACGAAACGGATTCCGGCCTCGATATCGATGCCTTGAAGTTGGTGGCCGACGGGGTAAACGACATGCGTTCACCAGAACGCAGCTTTCTGGTGATCACTCACTATCAACGTTTGCTCGACTACATCGTGCCCGACCACGTGCATGTCCTGTCGGCCGGGCGCATTGCGCGCTCCGGTGGACCCGATCTCGCGCGCGATCTGGAAGCGCAAGGGTATGAGAGAGTTGTAAACGCGGCATGAGTGCGGCACCTGAACAGCGACCGGATCAACCCGCGTCCGAAGCTGAATTCGCGGCTCTGTTCGCGTCCGTGCGCGCTCAACTTCCAGGACCCAATTGGATCCAAGCGATGCGGGCCGAGGCTCTTGCTGCCTTCTTGCGCCAAGGGTTGCCGCACAAGCGGCTCGAGCGTTGGAAGTACACCGACTTCCGGACGCATTTCGGTGGCGGCTTGGCACTCGCGCAAGGAGGGGAGGGCGAAACTCCGGTCGATCTCTTCGATGGTCTGAATGCCCACCGCGTGCTGCTTTCGAACGGCGCGGTCCGCAGTGCGCCCGAGCCAGAGGGGTTGCCGGACGGCGTCGAGATCATTCGCCTTGCCGACGCGTTGACCACACCTGCTCTGTGGCTCAAGCCATGGTTGCGCGCCGATCGCTCCGCGCTCGAATCACTCAACCTCGCCTTTATGACCGATGGAGTCCTGATTCGCGTTGGCGCCAAAACGCGCGTGACCTTGCCGATCCTTCTCCACAATACAATGAGCCAAGCGGGCGTCATGGCCCACACACGCTCTATTGTGATGCTTGAAGAAGGCGCCGAACTGACGGTCATCGAAATCGACGACGGCGCACCCTCCAGCCAAAGCTTCGTCAACAGCGTCATGGCGCTGTCGCTCGACGACGGCGCCCGCCTTCACCATTTGCGCCTCGTCGCTGCACAAGGTCCAAGCTTGCTGGTTCGGACCGACCAAGTAGAGGTCGCTCGCAATGCCCGCTACGAGACATTGGTATTTTCGTCCGGCACAGCGTTGGCGAGGTCCGAGCTGAATGTCCTGCTTGCCGAGCCCCGGTCCTCGTTCGATTTGGCCGGTGCGTATGTTGCGAGCGGTGAGGAACTGAACGACATCACATTCTCCGTGACCCATGACGCGCCACACACTACGAGCCGCATGCTCGTCAAGGGAGTCGCCGGGGGCGAGGGCCGCGCGACGGTTCAGGGTAGCGTCATTGTCAAACCCGATGCCCAGAAATCCGACAGTCATCAATTGGCCCGCGGAATTCTACTTTCGCCGCGTGCCGAGATCGACCAAAAGCCCGAACTGGAGATCTTCGCCGACGACGTCAAATGCGGCCATGGCGCTGCCATCGGCGCTCTCGATGGCGAACAACTTTTCTATCTGCGATCGCGCGGCATTCCCGAACCGCAAGCGCGCGCCGTCCTGATTAGAGCTTTCATCGGCGAGGTCGTCGAACGGCTCGGCACCGGCGATTGGCAGGCCCGCATTTCCGCATGGTTGGACTCGCGCCTCGCGATTGTGACGGAGGAAGCGGCGTGACCGCTCAACCCGTACCAACGGCACCGCCTAAGCGCCCCTTCGACGTAATGCGCGTGCGCGAAGATTTTCCGATTCTGTCGGGCCGCGTGAATGGCAAGGCGTTGGTTTACCTCGACAACGCCGCGTCCGCGCAAAAGCCCAAGGCCGTGATCGACGCGATGACAGCGCTGATGGAAAATTCCTATGCGAACGTCCATCGCGGATTGCACGCGCTCTCGACGCAGTCGACCGAGGCTTACGAAGCTGCGCGCGAGACGGTCCGCGCCTTCCTGAATGCCGGTGAAGCCGCAGAAATCGTCTTTACCAGCGGCGCAACGGATTCGATCAATCTTGTCGCCAGCAGTCTCGGCGCCTCGATCAACGCCGGCGATGAGATCGTGCTCAGCCAAATGGAGCACCATTCCAACATCGTGCCTTGGCATTTTCTGCGCGAGCGAAAAGGCGCCGTCATTCGCTGGGCGCCGATCACCGACGACGGCGCCTTTGATCTCGCAGCATTCGAACAATTGCTGACACCGCGCACTAAGGTCATTGCCGTCGCGCATATGTCGAACGTCCTTGGCACGGTAACGCCGGCGGCCGAGATTGTGCGCATCGCTCGTGCGCGAGGCATACCGGTGCTTTTCGACGGCGCGCAGGCGGCGGTCCACATGCCGATCGATGTGCAAGCGTTAGGCTGTGACTTCTACGCTTTCACCGGTCACAAACTCTACGGACCCACCGGCATCGGCGTCCTCTACATGAAGCGCGAGTGGGGCGAGAAACTTGCGCCATTCCGCGGCGGCGGCGAGATGATCGACGAAGTCCATTTCGACCGCGTCACCTACGGTCCGCCGCCCCAGCGATTTGAGGCGGGTACGCCCCCGATCATCGAGGCGATTGGCCTTGCGGCCGCGATCGACTACGTGAACTCGTTTGAACGCAGAGCGTTGATGGCGCAAGAACACGACCTGCTGGAATACGCGACGGAACAATTGTCTGGACTGAACTGGATTCAGCTTCAGGGCCGGGCGCCAGGCAAGGGTTCAATCGTTTCGTTCACGATGGAAGGGGCGCATGCGCACGATGTGGCGACGCTCGTCGATCGCCAAGCCGTCGCGGTGCGTGCCGGACATCACTGCGCCCAGCCGTTGATGGAGCGCCTCGGCGTCGCGGCCACGGCGCGCGCTTCGTTTGCCTTCTATAACACGCGCGGCGAGGTCGACGCGTTGATCGACGCGCTTCGCCGCGCCCGCGCGATTTTCTCATGAGAGCCCCATCATGAGCGCAGAACCTTTGCACGTCGAAGCGTCAACCCTCAAGCCTAAGGAGCTTGAGGAATTGACCGCCGCCATGGTCAAGGAACTCAAGACCGTCTTCGACCCGGAAATTCCGGTCGACGTCTATGAGCTGGGACTGATTTACAAAATCGACATCGCGGACAACAAGGACGTGACCGTCGACATGACGTTGACCGCGCCGGGCTGCCCGGTGGCGGGCGAAATGCCGGGCTGGGTCAAGGAAGCCGTACAACGTATCCCGGGCCTCGGCGAGGTGACCGTGAACATGGTTTTCGATCCGCCCTGGACGCCAGAGCGCATGTCGGACGAAGCGAAGCTTGAATTGAACATGTTCTGAGGCCAGATAACGCAAAGCTATGACCGACATCCAAGCCCCAGTCAGACCACGCCGTGAGCGCCCGAAGGTGCTTCGCCTGACCGATGCCGCCGCGGACCAGATCAAATCCGTGATGGCGCGAACGGAAAAGCCAGCGATTGGGCTGCGAGTCGGTTTGAAGAATGCCGGTTGCGCCGGCATGAGCTACACGCTCGACTTCGCCGATAAGCAAAATCCGCTCGACGAGGTTGTCGAGGACAAGGGCGCGCGCGTTCTCATCGACCCGAAGGCCGTTCTATTTCTTATCGGTACCGAAATGGATTTCGTGAAGGACAAGATGCAATCGCGCTTCGTTTTTAACAATCCGAATCAGACTGACGCCTGCGGCTGCGGCGAATCCGTGGCGCTCAAGGCCGCCACAAAGGCGGAGTAGAAGCGGTGGCGGTCTCGGCCGCCTTTCGCGACTACGTCGCCGATCTGTTCGCTTCCTTTGGCGAGATCAAAATCCGCGCCATGTTCGGCGGCGCCGGCATCTATCACAAGGATCAGATCCTCGGCCTGATCATCGCCGAGCGCATCTATCTCAAGGCGGACGACGTCACCCGGCCGGCATTCGAGCGCGAGGGCGCGCAACCGTTTCGCTACAGCACGAAGAACGGCGAAGTCGGCGTAATGGCATATTGGGAACTGCCAGAGCGGCTGCTTGACGATCCCGATGAACTCAAATCCTGGGCAAAAGCCGCCTACGAGACCGGCATTCGCTCGCGGGGAAAGAAATCGGCGGCCAAGAAACCGCGAACCGGCAAACCGCTCAATCCGCGCGATCTGCCCCTCGTGTCGCTGCCTAAGAGGCGCGGCAAGTAGTTCGGCCGATTAGTGGGCCGGCGGTGTCGCCGGTGCGGGCGTGGGTGCGGTCGTGGCCGCCGCCGCCGGTGGGGTCGTCGGTGTCGCAGGTACCAACGTGGTTGCGGCCGCCGCGGGGACAGATGGCGTCGACTGCAACGTCGGCGCGTCGCTCGAGAACATGTCGGTCAGCACCTGCCAGTCGCCGTCGTGCTTCACCCAGGTCACAACGGACTTGCCTTTGTCGCTTGCCGACGAGGCGCCGGACGAGCTTTTGAATTCATAAGAGCCGATATCGACTGCAAGATCGTTGCTGGACCCAAAGACGAATTTGTCGGTGGCAAAGGTCAGGCTGACGCCCGGAATTTGGAACATTGCTTGCCAGGCCGCCTTGATGCGCTCGCGCCCCGTCACTTTAGCTGAGTTGGGCGGCAGGAATTCGCCGTCCTGAGCGTACATAGCCGCAACCGCGTCCGCGTCGTGTTTGGCGATCGCCTCGAGCCACTTGACGTTTTGCGCTCGGATTGCAGCTTCTTCGTTCGTCGACGAGGTCGGCGTGGGCGAACAGGCGCCTAGCACGAGCACGACGGCGCTAAAGAGCACGGCGGTGACGAGGGTCGAACGCATTGACATTGGTCTCCTGCGGTGGCGCACGGTTTCATTGCCGAGTGGCAATGGGGGAACCGGATCCATGGACTTGTACTGTGGCATTATGAACCTAAAGTGCGCCATTGCTATACTAAGGAGACTTCCATGGACCTGCACCTGAATGGGAAGAAGGCAATCGTATTGGGCGGGACGCGCGGCATCGGCCGGGCGATCGTCGAGACGTTGATCGCAGAAGGTGCAGATGTCGGGCTCTGCGCGCGGCACGCCGATCAGGTGAAGGATGCGGTTGGCGTTCTCAAGGCCAAGGGAACCAAAGTCGTTGGCGCCGCAGTGGACATTGCTGACGGTACCGCCCTCAAGAAATGGGTGACGGAAGCTGGCGACGCGCTTGGCGGCATCGATATTCTGATTTCCAACGCCAGCGCGCTCAGCATCGGCAACAACGAAGCCGCGTGGCAGTCGGGAATGAAGATCGACATCATGGGCGCGGTGAATTCATTTGACGCGGCCTTTCCTTTTCTGGAGAAGGCAGCCGCGACCCACGGCGACGCCTCGTTCGTCATGATTTCGTCCGTGTCGGCCGCGGAAGCGCAGTCCGCCTCAGCCTACGGCGCAATCAAGGCGGCGCTGATCCACTACGCCAAGGGCGTCGCGCGCGAACAGGCGAAGAAGAAGATCCGCGCCAACGTTGTCTCGCCGGGCACGGTCTATTTCAAAGGCGGCGTCTGGAATATGATTGAGCAGAACATGCCCGATCGCTACAACGCGGCAATGAAGGCAAACCCAACAGGCCGCATGGGCACACCGCAGGAGATTGCCAACGCGGCAGTGTTTCTGGCGAGCCCGCTCTCAACGTTCACGACGGGCGCCAATCTGGTCGTCGATGGCGGCATCACGCAACGGGTGAATTTCTAGCCCGCGCGATAGTCATGCCAATCGCCCTCGTCGTCGCGTACACGATAGCAGCTTGATGCGCGCTCGATATCTGGCGCACGCAAGTCCGCCTTCGAAAAGCCGCCTGGAATATCGAGCACGTATGCGGGTTGCGCGAGGCCCGATACCCGGCGCTTGAGTTCGCGCATCAGTGCTTGGCCTTCCTCGATCGTCGTGCGGAAGTGCTCGGTCCCGGGCGCCAGATCGGCGTGATGCAGGTAATAGGGCTTCACGCGCGCCTCGACGAAGGCACGCATCAAAGCCTCGAGCGTGTCCGGATCGTCATTGACGCCTTTGAGAAGCACGCTCTGGCTTACCATGAGCACACCTGCATCCACGAGCCGCGCGCAGGCCTGGCGCGCTGCGGCCGTCAACTCACGCGGATGATTGGCGTGCAGCGCCACATACGTTGCTTTGTCGTATGTCTTGATCGCTTGCACGAGTTCCTGCGAGACACGATCGGGATCGACGACCGGCACGCGCGTGTGCCAGCGGATAATCTTGACGTGGTCGATCGCGCCCAGCCGGCCGGTCACTTCAGCTATGCGGCGCGGCGCCAACATAAAGGGATCACCTCCGGTGAGGATCACCTCCCAAATCTCGGAATGCGCCTGGATATAAGCGAGCGCATTCTCCAAGGCGGTGGCCGAGAGAGCCGCTTCGCCGGTAGGTCCAACCATCTCGCGACGAAAGCAGAAGCGGCAATAGACGGCGCAATGATTGACGATCTTGAGCAATACTCGGTCGCGATAGCGATGGACGACACCTTCGACGGGGGAATGTTTCCTGTCGCCAATGGGATCGATTAGCTCGCCGCCGCGATGCTCAAGTTCCCCAAGTTGTGGCACGAATTGCCGTGCAATTGGATCGCCCGGAGCCGATTGGTCGATCAATTCTGCCATCGCAGGCGTGATCGCCACCGCATACCGCTGCGCCACACGCTGGAGTTCGGGAGCATGTTCGAAGTGGACGAACCCCGCTTCAACCAGGTCGGGTATCGATCGAAGCGTGCGAGGCAAGGCGGTGTTGATGCTCATGGCAGGGCTCGTTTTGCCTGAGGCCGCCGCTCGCGTCTATGCCCGCCCGCAATGTTAAGGTGCAAGGCGCAGAACATGGGAGCGAGAGATGGGCGAGTTAGACTTCTCAGGCAAGACCGCGCTGGTCGTTGGCGGTTCGAGCGGCATCGGCAACGGTATCGCGCAGGGTTTTCGCAGTCATGGCGCGCAGGTGCACGTTTGGGGCACGCGCGGCGCGGCTACGGACTATTCCAAAACCGAGGGATCAGATCTCGCCGGGCTCGCCTACGATCAGGTCGATGTAGCCGACTTCTTGGCCGTCGAGGCTTACAGGCCACCGTTCCAGCGCCTCGATGTGTTGATCTTGGCGCAAGGCATCGTGCTCTACAAGCGCGGCGAGTTCGAAATGACGGGATTCGAAAAGGTCATCGGCGTCAATTTAAACAGCATGATGGCTTGCGCCATGAAATTCCGCGACATGCTGGCGGCCGCCAAGGGCGCGCTCATCACCATCTCCTCTACTTCTGCCTATCACGCCACGCGCGGCAATCCTGCGTATAACGCCTCGAAGGCCGGCGTCGTCGGCCTTACGCGAACGCTCGGCGAGGCTTGGGCGCGAGACGGCATACGCGTGAACGGCATCGCGCCGGGGCTCGTCGACACGAAGTTGACCAAAGTGACGACGGAAAATCCCGAACGGCTGTCGCGCGCCCTCGCTGGGATTCCGCTCGGCCGCCTCGGCCAACCAGGCGATATGGCGGGCGTCGCGTTGTTTCTAGCTTCGCCATTGGCGGCGTACGTCGTCGGCCAAACGATTCCGGTCGATGGTGGTTTGATCCTCGCCTAGGTGGTCGGCGTCCATATCACTTTGTCGATGTGCGGCGCGCCGGTGACAAGCATGACGAGCCGGTCGAAGCCCAGCGCAACACCGCTCGCCGGCGGCATGTGGGCGAGCGCCGCGAGGAAATCCTCATCGACCGGATAGCGCTCGCCGTAGACGCGCTCCTTCTCGCGCATTTCGGCCTCGAAACGCGCACGCTGCTCAATAGGATCGGTCAATTCGCCAAATCCGTTTGCGAGTTCGACGCCACAAACATACATCTCGAACCGCTCGGCGAGGCGTGCGTCATGCGCGCACGCGCGCGCAAGTGCTGCTTCCACGCGTGGATACTCGAAGAGAATGGTCGGTCGGTCGATGCCCAGATTCGGCTCGACGCGCTCAACGAGAACGCGGCTGAAAATATCGGACCAAGAATCGCTTGCGCCGACTTTAACGCCCGATGCCTGTGCGGCTCTCGCCAACGCATCGCGGTCGGGGCCGGGCAAAAGCGTCGCCAACAGGTCGATCGAGGCATGCATCCGAAACGCGTCGGCAACCGTCAGCCGCGCCGGCGCCGCATGCGGGTTCGCCGTGCGGTGGCGATAGGTAAGACGCGAGGCGCCAACTGCCTCCGCCGCCAGCGAAATCAAACGCGCACCATCCGTCATGACCGCGTCGTAGTCCTCGCCGGCGCGATACCATTCCAGCATTGTGAATTCCGGCGCGTGGAGCGGACCGCGTTCGCGGTTCCGGTACACGCGTGCGAGGTCAAAGATCTTGCTCTCTCCGGCTGCCAGCAGCTTCTTGCAGGCAAATTCGGGCGAGGCGTGCAGATAGCGTCGCGTCGACGATGCGTCGGGGCCGATCATTTCGGTCGCAAAAGCATGAAGATGCGCCTCATTGCCCGGCGACATCTGCAACGCGCCGCACTCGACCTCTGTGAACCCGTTCGCTTGGAAATAGGCCCGCGTTGCGCGCAGAATGTGGCCCCGCGCCTGCAGAAACGGTCGGCGGTCGGCGTGGATGTTGGCGCTCCACCATGGCGATTTCGGCGGGCTCATAGCTGTCGGCTCCCGTCGACGGCGCCACCTTGGCGGACCGCGCTCATGCTGCTATGACCGCGCCTCATTTTTGCAAGGCATAAGGAGTTCATGCGTGGCATCCGTCATCGCCAGCGGCGTCCGAAAGGGCAACATCATAGATGTCAACGGCAGACTTTATGTCGTCCTCACCGCCGAAAATTTCCATCCAGGTAAGGGCACACCCACCACGCAGATCGAAATGCGCCGTATTAGCGACGGGGTGAAGATCAACGAACGCTACAAGACCACCGATCAGCTCGAAAAGGCCTTCGTCGAGTACAAAACGCATAACTACCTCTACCAAGAAGGCAACCATTTTATCTTCATGGACCCGGAAACGTTTGACCAGATTCATGTCTCCAAGGAAATCGTCGGCGACGGCGCGCCCTACCTGCAGGAGAACATGGAAGTTCGCCTGAGCCTCCACAACGGTGTGGCAATTGCGATCGAACTGCCGCAGCGCGTCGTTCTGGAAGTAATGGAAACGGAGCCGGTCACCAAAGGTCAGACGGCAACCTCGTCGTTTAAACCGGCGCTGCTGTCGAACGGCGTAAAGACCGGCGTGCCAACGCACATCGTCCCTGGCGTCAAGATCGTCGTCAACACGGAAGACGGTTCCTACGTCGAGCGTGCGAAAGACCAATCTTAGCGCCGCACCTCGACGCTCTGCACCTCGTTCACGATCAATCGATCGCCTTCACGGCGCAACCTGCCAAGCGGCGTTCGGCGAACAGCGCCGCTTGACGAGGTGTGCGCGAGGCTCCAATTGCGTAAGCCGATGGCCAGTTGCAGCGAAAAATCCAATGGGACCATTGCACTCGTCGTCGGTAGATCCGCACATTTGGTCGTGGCGTTCGGCTCGAGACCGAACGGGTAGCGCGCGTCCAAATTGCGAAACCAGCATTTTGCTTGGCTCCACTTGGCAGGCGCGGTCATGTGTGCGGCCGTCGGCCATTGCGCCGCCATGTGGCAGGACGAGCAGGCGGAGCTTCGCTCGTCAACAAGGCCGTTCATGCGCCCGCTGCGGCCAAGCGCATGTCCGAGGCCCAGGTCGGTAAAGACCATGCTCTCGATGGGCTTTGCGCCGGCGGCCGCATCGGCGTCCGAGAGGTAGGGATCGTTGCCCCACATCAACCCGATTGGCTCTAGCTTCGCCCAAGGATCGTTGCCGGGCTTGCGACCATTGTAGAAGAAACTCGCAAACACCCAGCCCGTCTTATAATCGGCGCGCGCCTCCTTGATTGCGAGATCAAGCTGGATCAGGCGCAACCGGTGTGGCGTCCGCGGTGCTATCTCCGCGACTGGGCACGCTGGATCACCACCTTCGCCTTTTGTATGAATATTAGCATCGATCTCGGGTGCGCCGGCGAGCAACGACGTATCGTCAGACGTCGCCTCAGTGAAGACCAATTTTACAACGACAGTTCCGGCGGGGAAGGGGAGATGGATCAGATCCGGCGCGCCGCCGCGCACGACACTGCGCCAGATTTGTCCGAGCACATACCCGCCGGTTGGATTATAGAGGGCAACCGCCCAATTCTGCCGGCACTCGGTCTGCGCCGCGCCCAATTCGCCGGCGGCAAAATCACGCTCACGCGTCAGCCCATGAATAGACTCGCGCCCCGTCGGCCCTGGGCCCATCCAAGGCATGTGAGTCCAACGACGGACCCTGTTGTCCTGCAGTCGCCAATTGTTCCGATCTTGGCCCTCAAGCGCATAGCTCAACACGGTTTCCAGATAGCGCTTGGGCTCATGGCGATAGCTGATCGCCTCCCAAGGATGGGAGTCCGCGATTGGCGGCCGCTTGGGAAAGGAAAAACTCTGTTTGAACACATTGCCGTGCCAGCCCTTCGGCGCGGCCTCCATGCGATCAAGTGCGCCCGCTGCTGCTTGCGCGACAAGCAGCTGAATGATCAGTACAACAACAACAGCGCGCACGAAATTTACCGAATATCCTCACGCATCAAACATGATCACCGAACGTGCCGTCTCGCCGCGCTTCAACTCTTCGAACGCCTCGTTCACCTGATTGAGCTTGATGCGCCGTGCAATCATGTGATCGAGCTTGAGTTTGCCCGCCATATAGAAATCGACGAGCCGCGGCATGTCGACCGGGAAGCGGTTCGAGCCCATCAACGAACCTTGTATGCGTTTTTCACCCAAAAATTCGGCGCCGTGCAGTTCAATATTTACCCCGACCGGGATCATGCCGATGATGTTGGCCGTGCCACCGCGCCGCAGCATCTTGAATGACTGTTCGGCGGTTTGTTTCAGCCCGATCGCTTCGAATGAATGGTGCACGCCGCCCTTGGTCAATTCGATCACTTGCTTGACCGGGTCGCCGTCCTTTGCGTTGATAACATCGGTTGCGCCGAATTCCTTTGCCAGATTCAGCTTCGTCCCTTGTGTGTCGATTGCGATAATGCGTCCGGCACCGGCAATCGCTGCGCCGTTGATGCAGGCAAGACCCACGCCGCCGCAACCGATCACCGCGACATACTCGCCTGCACGCACATTCGACGTGTGAATGACCGCGCCGACGCCCGTCATCACCGAGCAGCCGATGAGCGCGGCGCGATCGAGCGGCATGTCGGGACGGATCGCGACGCAGGCATGCTCGTGGATCAGCATCTGCTCTGCGAATGAAGAGAGATTGAGGAATTGGTTCATCGGGTCGGCATCTTTGGCAAGACGCGGCTGCTCACCCTGTTGGCGCTTTGTCTCGGGGCTGACGCATCGCGACATGTGACCCGTCAGGCAGTGTTCGCAGTGACCGCAGAACGCCGAGAGGCATGTGATGACATGGTCGCCGGGCTTAACCGTCCGCACTTCGTTGCCGACTTGCTCGACGACCCCTGCCGATTCATGACCGAGCACGGCCGGAAGCGGGTAGGGGTACAAGCCGTCAACGAAATGCAGGTCGGAATGGCACACGCCTGCTGCCACCGTTCGGATCAGCACCTCGTGCGGACCGGGTTTGTTGATCTGCACATCTTCGATGACGAGCGGCTTCTTCACTTCGCGGAGAACGGCGGCTTTCATGGGATATTCCTTGAGCGTTGGGATGCGGGAGTTCCAGTTGGCCATATGCTCGCGCGCCACCTCGGCTGGGTCAACGCCGATCTGGCGCCTCGGCAACGAGGCGTCATGGAGGCATCGCAGTAGAAGCGCTAACGCCCTTTGAATTCGGCCTTTCGTTTCTGCAGAAAGGCGGCGATGCCTTCAGCAAAATCCTCTGCGCGGCCGGCCTCCTTCTGCGCGCGACGCTCGGCGTCGAGTTGCTCCTCATAGGAATTCATCGGGCTGTCCCAATAGAGTCCCCTGATTAGGCCAAGGGCCACTGTTGGGCCGTGCGCCAGCTCACGCGCCAAGGTCATCGCTTGGTCGAGGAGTTCGCCGTCGGCATGGACTCTGTTGATCAGGCCCCATTCAAGCGCCTTCTCCGCCGACAATTTCTCCCCCAGCAACGACAGCTCCTTTGCCCGCGCAAGGCCGACGAGGCGCGGCAACAACCACGTTGAGCCGCCGTCCGGCACAAGACCGATGCGGCGAAACGCCTGCAAGAAATAGGCGGATTTCCCCGCGAGTATCATGTCGCCCATCAGAGCGAAACTCATGCCGACGCCGGCCGCAGGTCCGTTGACGGCTGTGATGAACGGCATCTTCAAATTGCGTAGTCGGCGCAGGAACGGATGGTAGATCGTCTCCAGCGCCGCGCCTGCGTCGCGCTCGCTGGGCCCGAATTCGTTCGAAGAGGCTCCGCCGGAAAGATTCGCGCCGGCGCAAAAGCCACGCCCTTCACCGGTCATGATCAGCGCCCGCAGCCCTGTCGCCGGCTTCTCGATGAAGCTCATCGCGCCGGCAAGGCCTTTCAACATCTCGGGACCGACCGCATTCATCACCTCCGGATGATTGAGTCTGAGCACGCCGACCGGCCCATGCACCTCGACCTTCACGCGTTCGAAATCCATCTTGTACTCTCCTATTTGCCTTTGAATTTGGGTTCGCGCTTGGACAGGAATGCCGTCACGCCCTCGCGAAAATCGTCAGTGTCGCCGAGCCGTCGCTGTGTGTTGCGTTCGAGTTCGAGTTGCTCATCGAGCGAGTTGAACGCGGCTGCATCCAGCACGCGCTTGATTTCTGTGAACGCGAGGGCAGGGCCCTTGGCCAAGCGTTGCGCGAGCGCCTGCGCTTCGCTCATCAGCTTGTCGTCATCGACGGCCGCCCAAATCAAACCCCACTCGGCCGCCTTCTCCGCCGGCAGACGGTCACCGAAGAGGGCCAAAGCTCGCGAGCGGGCGCGCCCCAAAAGTTGCGGAAGAAACCAAGTGCAGCCCATGTCGGGCACCAGGCCCAAGCGCGGCCCAAACACCTGAACGAACGACGCCGACTTCGCGGCGATCACGACATCACCACACAACGCGAGGCCGACGCCACCTCCGGCGGCGATGCCGTTGACCGCGCAGATGACGGGTTTCGGGAAGCCTGAGAGCTCTCGCACGAGGGGGTTGTAACCGATCTCCATCGAGTGCGAGACGCCTTCGCCTACGCTGCGCTGCACGCCGTCGCCGAAGTCATTGCCCGCCAAATCGGCGCCGGCACAGAAGCCGCGTCCGGCACCAGTCACGATGAGAGCGCGTACAGACTCGTCCTTACGGAGCGCACGCAACGCGGATCGTATGTCGTCGATCAAGCCCTTGTTGATGCTGTTGAGCGACTGCGGACGGTTGAGCGTCAGGCGCGCGATCCCCTCCGCCGTCTCGAGCAGAATATTTTGATAGCTCATCGATGTGCCTTCAATGCCGATATGGCATCAGGCCACCACAAGCTCCGGATGAGTGCAACCGGCGAGTTAGGCGGTGGCCGCCGCGGGTGCCTCTACGGTACCCAGGTCTTTCTCACAGCGCACGCAATTGCGGCCCGCGTGTTTGGCGGCGTAGAGACAGGTGTCGGCGCGGTTGATCGAGTCTGCCGCCGGTTCGCCACGAATGTATTGCGCGATGCCGATGGACAACGTGATCGAGCCCAGACTCTCGCCGGTCGAGCGTTTGACGATTTTCTTCGATTCGACTGCTTTGCGTATTTGCTCCGCGACCCGGCGCGCGTTGCCGAGCGAAGTGTCCGGCAATATAACGACGAACTCTTCACCGCCGAAGCGCGCCGCCGTGTCGCGCCCCTTGACGTTTGACTTGAAACATTGCGCCACAAGCCGCAGCACCTGGTCGCCGGTCGCATGACCCCACGTGTCGTTGAATTTCTTGAAATGGTCGATGTCGCCCATCAACACACAGAGGTCGCCGCCTTCGCTGGCCGCTTGCGCAATTGCCTCGCTCATTCGCAGATCGAACGCTCGCCGGTTAGAAAGGCCCGTTAGAGCGTCGAGCAAGCTTTCTTGGCGGACCGTCTCCATTCGCTCGCGCAAGGTCGTCACTTCGCCGGCCGACGCCTCAAGTTGATTCTCGAGTTTCTTGGTGCGCGTTTCCATCGCGCGCGTCGCAGCGGCCACGCCGTCGACGATGGTCTTCAGATTCTGTGTCACGTCGCCGTCGCTAAGTTCATCGGCGACCTTGGTCAGCGTCTCGCTGTATGCCGACGTATCCTGCCCCGCGCTTTCGAGAATGAGCGCCAGACGTTTGACTTCGTCCTGCAGCTTCCCGCCGAGCTGGTCGATGGCCGCACTCTGCGCGTGCGTAAAGAAGTGCGCGTGAATTTCGCGAGCAAAATGAACGTCCGCTGCCTTGCCGTTGGTGACCGCCGTGTCGAGTGTACGGACAAGTTCGGCATTTTGGCCGGTCGCATACATGAACCAGAGTTCGAAATTTTGAGGCGTCGCCGGAATCTTGTGCTCGCGCAGAAAGCTCAACGCTTTCTCGGCCAGCGCATCCGCCTGTTCGGGCATTTCCCAATAGTGCACGAACTGAACTCCGCCGCGTGCGGGACGCAACCCGCACGCCTACCCACGATGCGGGTGGAGTGTGGCGCCCAACCGTAAAGATCGGTTAAATCATCGCCTCTAACGCGAGTAATTCTTCATACGATAAGTGATCCAATCTGGCTCAGGCATCGCGGCAAAGCTTTGCGCCAAGCTGTTGGCCCACATCGTTCTCAAGGTGCGCAAATAGGGGTCGTCGGAACCCATTCGCCGCTCCACCGCGCCGGTAAGGGAATCCTTTACATAAGCCATCAGATCGATCGGCAGGCCCACGGCCGCATTGCTGCGGATCGTGGCGTCGAACGACAGCAAGGCGGCTTTTGCCGCGGTCGCCAGGGGCGTTTTGAGTGTCACCGCGCGATCAAGGATTGGTTTACCGTATTTACGTTCGCCGATCTGAACGTAGGGCGCTTCGTCCGCTGCTTCGATGAAATTGCCGGGCGGATAGATTAGGAACAGCTTCGGCTTTTCGCCTTTGATTTGACCTCCGAGAATGAGCGAAACGTCGAACGGCACGCCATGGCGGGCAAGCGGTCCGGCCTCATTGCGCTCAATCTCGCGCAGGGCGTGTCCCACGACCTGCGCGCACGCAAACAACGACGGCGCCTTTAGCAGTGAACGCTCGGGACTCTTCGGCGTGCGCTTGGCACCGTCTGCATCGCTGTTCAACCGATGAAGCAACGCCTGCGTGATGGAGAGGTTGCCCGCCGTGATCAGCACCAGGAACCTGTCTCCGGCACGCTCGAAGACGTGCATCTTGCGCGACGCCGAGACCTGATCGATGCCCGCGCTCGTGCGGTTGTCGGCGGCGAAAATCAGCCCATCCTCGACCCTGATGCCAAGCCCATAACTCATTGCTGCCCAAACCTCGTGGAAGGCGGCACCCGGATGGATGCCAGGTATGTTGTATCCGGCCTCAGTTTTTCCGCTAAACTGCCGCCACGAACATTAGAGATCTTCAGGAGAAACGACCATGAGCCTCGCCGAAGCCGCCCCGCGCCGCGAGCTGAAGCCCTCTGGCACCCCGCCCGCCACCGCCGATTCGATGAAAGCCACGCTTGAGAAGCAGCGCGCCGCGTATCTGCGTGATGGCCCGCCGACGGCCGAGGTGCGCATCGATCGCATCGACCGCTGCATCAGCCTCTTGGTCGATCACCAAGAGGAGATCGCCGACGCGCTTCAGAAAGACTTCGGCAGCCGGCCGATTCCTATGAGCAAGTTCACCGATGTCGCCGGTTCGATCGGGCCGCTGAAATACGCCAAGGCGAATCTGCGCAAATGGATGCGGAGCGAGAAGCGCTCGCCAACGCCTGCGATCTTGGGACTGTTTGGCGCCAAAGCGGAGATTCAATATCAACCGCTTGGCGTCGTGGGCGTCATAGCGCCGTGGAATTTTCCGATCAACCTGACGTTCTCTCCACTGGCGGGCATTCTCGCCGCCGGCAATCGGGCGATGATCAAACCGTCGGAATATACGCCGGCGAGTTCCGACGTTCTGGCGCGCCTCGTTCGTACCATGTTCGATGAAAGCGAAATGGCCGTCATCGTCGGCGGCCCGCAGGTCGGGGAGCAATTCAGCCGCCTGCCGTTCGATCATTTGATCTTCACCGGCTCGACCTCGATCGCCTACCACGTGATGCGCGCCGCGGCCGAAAACTTGGTGCCTGTCACGCTTGAACTGGGCGGCAAATCGCCCGTCATCATTGGGCCCGGCGCCAATATGGATTTGGCGGCGACCCGCGTGATGGTCGGCAAGACGATGAACGCCGGGCAGATCTGTCTCGCGCCCGACTACGTCATGGTACCCGAAGCGCAGCGCGACGATTTCATTACCAAGGCGAGCGCTGCCGTTCACAAACTCTACCCGACGCTGAAGGACAATCCCGACTACACCTCCGTGATCAATCAGCGTCACTACGACCGCCTGCGCGGTTATCTCGACGACGCAAAGGCCAAGGGCGCCAAGCTCGTGGAGGTCAATCCGGCACGCGAAGATTTCTCGCAGCAGCAGTTTCACAAGATCCCGCCGACCTTCGTGCTTGATCCCACCGACGATATGAAGATCATGCAGGACGAGATCTTCGGGCCGCTATTGCCGGTGAAAACGTACAAGAAGGTCGATGAAGCCATCGACTACATCAACGGAAAAGCCCGGCCCTTGGGCCTCTATTATTTCGGCACCGACAAGGCCGATCAGCAGCGCGTCCTGTCGCGCACGACCTCGGGCGGCGTCACCGTCAACGACGTGATCATGCATGTCGCGATGGAGGATCTGCCGTTCGGCGGCGTCGGTCCGTCGGGCATGGGCTCCTATCACGGGGTCGACGGGTTCCGGACCTTCAGCCATCGCAAGTCGGTTTATACGCAACCGACGTCGAGCTTCATCGAAAAACAGCTGACGGCGTTGCGCCCGCCTTACGGCGAAGCGCTGACGAAACGACTGGCAGGAGAGATCAAGCGCTGAGTCTCAAAACACGCGCTCGCCGGAGCCTGGCGCAGGGCAGGATGCCCGCGGTCCCGGGGGAAGGCGCGATCCCGGCGGCCTCGCTGTATTTCGCTGTAAATAACCGAAATTAACAGCGGCGGCAGCGCAAGTGCCGACCTGGCGGCAACCGCTCGTTCTCGTCCTGCCGACAGTCGAAATGTGCCCCGCCTGTCCCGACTCTGATCTAATCTCATCCCACTCTCGTTGCGAATTGCGAGTCGGATCCTACCCCTTCAACCCGTTACAACGTTGAATTCATTTATGTTTTAGCGCTGCGATCCAGTAAGAACGAGCTGCGCCTCAGCCATTCGGCGCGCAATTCGGGGCACACATCGCGCTTTCGGGCGCAACAGCCTTTGGATTTGATGGACGATGTCAAGAAGCGGGTGACCCGGAAAATTCGACCGGATCGTATGCTAGAACAAATATAGAACAAAAGTCAGCATTACGCAAGAAAAATGGTGCGCCCGAATTGCCGCATCCACCTGGGCCGATCACCACATCGGTGTAGACGATTAGCGTCGCAAACAGTGCAATCAACAGAATTCTAAATCCCGTCATGATAGGTCCTATCAATCGTTTTCAAACCCGTATGGAGCAGCACTCAATCGCCGTTGGGCCTTCACGCTGAACGGTCTGCGGATTGTTGAATCGCAGCAGTCGTCGCTCCGGCCTTGAGCTCGCGCGCTGCCAGATAAAACAACGGCCCAAGCGAACCGAGCAACAATGTGAGAGCGACGAACGGCCAGGGACTGATGCCGCTGCTGCGCCCGTCGGCAACAATCCAAATGCACGCCAGCGTCAGCGCGATCACCAGATCGGCGAACACCTGCCCGCCGCCCCAGCTTTGAAAGTGCGGTGCGATGATGCCGAAATAGCCGACATCGGCGAGCGCCAGCACGGACAAGACGCCGAAAGTCACGATAACTATGCTGAGAACCAAAAACCGCGTCGACATGGGAAGAGCCTCCTTTGGGATGTTTGCCGCCTGAAGAAGGGCCCATTTCGATCTCGCCGCAATAACGTCGGAGGTTATTGAACCGGCCTCGGTGAGCGCGCAAATATCTGGAATACTTGCGAAAGGGCCTAATGCCGTGTCGCTCTCGACCGTCGCCCCAAACAACGATGCGTTTCCGGGGCTCTTGAAGACATGGCGCAGCAAGCGGCGGCTGTCGCAGCTCGAGCTTGCGTTGCAATCGGGCGTCTCGCAGCGTCATCTCAGCTACCTCGAATCCGGCCGTGCCAAGCCCAGCCGCAGCATGATCATGCAGCTGAGCGAAACGCTCGACGTGCCGTTGCGCGAGCGCAACGATTGGCTGGTCGCGGCGGGCTTTGCCCCGGTCTTCCGCACCCGCCCGCTCGACGATCCGCAGATGACGCAGATCATGGGCGCGGTGCGCATGATGCTGAGCAATCACGAGCCCTATCCTGCCGTCGCTATCGACCGCGCCTGGAACATCCGCTTAGCGAACAAGCCGTTCGAGATGCTGAGCACGATGCTGGGCCAAGATTTGTGGGCGCGCGTCGGCGGGCCGGAGCGCAATCTGATGCGCCTCTTCTTCCATCCGAACGGCATAAAGCCCTTCGTTACCAATTGGGCATCGGTTTCGCCGCTGCTTTGGCACCGAGCGCAGCGCGAAGCCGAAGCGCTCGGCGGCGCCGAGATGAAAGCTTTGCTGAGCGAACTTGCGCAGTATCAAGACGCCAAAACATTGTGGGCCGCGGAGGATTCGGCCCTCGTCCCCGTCTTGCCGCTGACGATGGAAAAAGGCGCACTTCGCGTCTCGCTCTTCACCGTCATCGCCACTTTCGGAACTGCGCAAGACGTTACCGCAGACGAACTGCGCATCGAAAGCCTCTTCCCGGCCGACGAAGCAACCGAGCGGCTGTTCAAGTCGGTGGAGACTTAGACAGCCCGAGCCTCGCCTCGGCTGCAGCAAGCATCGCCTTGAAGCGCGGATGCTCGCGGATCAGGCAATTGACTATGATCGATGCTCGGATATGTCCGTGTTAACCGAATGGGCAACGCCAAAATCGGCGCGGTGTCGCTTCGTGGCGTTACTCAGTGGCAGAGTGATCGACCAGGCTCATCACGGTCGTCGTCGCGAACCCCAGATCCATGCCGCGATTCAACTCGGCGACAGGCTTGTCGACTTGGGGCCAATGTGGCGTGCGATAGGTGTCGCCGACACCGCAAGCCACTCAGCGCTGAGCGGGCCATCTTCAGAGTGAGCCGCCCCAACCTTTCGGATCAGTTACGCGTTCAAAATGGTGCGACGCAGCAGCCAAAAATACAGCGCATAGGGGAGCACCCGCGCAAACTTGAGAATCGCTACGAAGCGCAGGGGATACGCGATCTCGAAGCGTTTCCGGACAAGCCCTTGAATCGTCAAGCGGGCCGCCAGCGGCGCCGTCATCAAAAAGGGCATGGGAAAATCATTCTGCGCTGTCAGCGGCGTCTCGACGAAGCCTGGATTGATGACGCTCACCGTCACGCCGTTCAGATCAAGTTCAGGTTTCAAGCATTCGGCCAAGTTGATCAACGCCGCCTTGGAGGGGCCGTAGGCAGCCGCTTTTGGCAACCCGCGATAGCCGGCAACTGAACCAATCCATGCGATGTGCCCGCCCTTGCGCTTTAGCATGCGGGGCAGAATCGCGGCGAGGCAATTGACGACGCCGAAATAGTTCGCCGCCATTGTGTGTTTGAAGATTGTCGGATCGAACCTGTCGGCTGCGACAGGGGTATAGGTTCCGGCTCCCATTATCGCCAGGTCAATGGGCCCCAAGTCGCGCTCAATCTGCTCAACAGTTGCAGAAACAGCGGACTGGTCGGTGACATCTAAAGGATAGGTCCGAACGCCAGGCTCAAGTTTGTTGAGCTTTTCAACCGAGCGCGCAGAGGCTGCGACGGCGACGCCTAGCGCCGTAAGCTGAAGCGCAATCTCGCGCCCTATGCCCGTTGAGGCGCCGGTGATCCACACAACCTTCCAAGGAGGATTCTGAGTCAAATGCCGATGAACGGTTGGATGAGACGGACGGACCAAGACTTAAATCGCGTCGGCGCTTCCGTCGCGACGAGACAAATGCACGGCCCGCTGTGCTCGACGATGGGCTGATGTTCAATATCAACGTCGAGATCGGCCACGTCGCCCTGAGCAAAACGCCCCAGGCGATCATTGTAAGCCCCCGACAGGACGAGCGTGATCTCCTCGCCGCCATGTCCATGTTCGGGCATAGAGGTTCCCGCTGCGACCCGCACGAGAAACAGCTTGCCGCGCGACATCGCCGGCATTGGAAGATCGAACATGGCCCAACCCGGCGCTTTGGTCCTCCATTTCAGATCTGCCAGTCGTCGACCATTCAACAGATTGGCAAGGGGCGCAGGGACTTCGCTGGCAATTGGCTCTCTCTTTGGAAAGCGGTGCAGAGTTGCCCGGTCGAGCTGGTCAAGCGTGCGCCCGCGGCAGTCGTCCGATACTGACGTACCGGCGAGCTCGGCGAATAATGCGCCTCCCACTTCCTCCGCATCGTGCGTCGCAGCGCGGCAGACCGGGCACCAGGCGATATGGGCCGAGGCCACAACGCTCAACGCTCCATCGAGCGTACCTGCGACAAAGGCCAAAATGGTGGCGGAATCCAAATGGTGATGCATGTTCAATTGAGTATCTCCAGCGCCCTCCGCAGGTGCCCGTAAGCCAGCCGCATTCTCGACTTTACGGTACCAAGCGGCAAATTGAGTCGCAGCGCAATTTTGTTGTGCGCCAGGTCATCGACGAAAGAGAGCATCAGCGTTTCCTTCTGCTCTGGCGGAATCTCCGCCAGCGCTTGCGCCACAAGCCCGGCTTCTTGCTTGCGCGTCACGATCTCATCGCTTCCCGGTTCGCCGGATGGCGCGTCGTAGTCGCCAAGGGCCACAAGCGGCATCAGCGAGGCACGTCTGTGCCGGTCGATCCACAAATTGCGTGCGATCGTGAAGACCCAAGCCGAGACCGAGCCCCTTGCCGGATCGTAGAGACCTGCCTTGGTCCACACGAGGATCATGGTCTCCTGCACCAAATCTTCGGCTTGTTCCGGAGATGCGCCCTTGCGCATCATGAAGTTCTTAAGTCGTGGGGCAAACGCATCGAACAACTCGCCGAACGCTCGTCGGTCGAGATCCTGCGCAACGCTTTTCAGCAGGCGCCTTGCAATGTGCTCATCTTCCTGCCGGGCGACTGGGTTATCTGCTTTCGGCATGACCGATGCCACGGCGCGCACAGTTTGTTCCTCTCATCAACATTTATCCTACGGAACCGGGCCTGAGTTGGATCACCGACGGTGCCGAGCCCGGTTAAGCATTTTTTTCTCGATTGATCCAACGGCCATAAGGGTGCGTAGCAAGGCCAACCCAATGAGGTCGCAAACCCTTGTCACACCTTAACATTGCTGTGGTCGGTTCCGGAATTTCCGGATTATCCGCAGCATGGCTGCTGTCGCAACGGCATAACGTCACACTGTTGGAGGCAGATGACCGTATCGGTGGACACACGCACACGGTCGACGTCTGCGTCGATGGTGCCGCAATGGCCGTCGACACCGGCTTCATCGTCTATAACCGCGCCACCTATCCAAACCTGAGCGCGCTGTTCGACTATTTGAATGTGCCCACGGCTCCCTCCCACATGGGCTTTGCCGTGTCGCTCGCGGGCGGTCGCACCGAGTATTCGGGCAACAGCGCCCTTGGGATGCTGGGGACCTGGACAAATTTCGTCGACCCAGGTCACTGGCGCATGCTGCGCGACATCGCTCGCTTCTTCCGCACGGCGGCGAAGCACGCCGAGGCGCTAGGCGACCAGGTAACGCTTGGGCAATTCATCGCCGCTCAGGGTTATTCGCAGGATTTCCTCGACCGTCACCTCTTACCGTGCGTCGGCGCCATCTGGTCGTCGCCGCCCCGCCAGATGTTGGATTATCCAGCGAGCGCCTTCCTGAGATTCTTCGATAATCACGGCCTGTTGAAGTTCATCAACCGACCGCAATGGCGAACGGTTATCGGCGGCTCGCGCAAATACGTGCAGCAACTTTTCGCCGACGCGCCCATGCGCGCCTTGACCAATTGTCGCGTAACCTCGATCAAACGCTCACGAGATAGCGTTACGCTGCATGCTCAGAACGGTTTTCACCAGACGTTCGATCAAGTCGTTGTTGCCGCCCACGCCGACCAAGCGCTCGCTATGCTAGACGAGCCCAGTCTGGACGAGCGCCGCTACCTCCAGGCGTTCCGTTACACACGCAATCGCGCCGTGCTTCACCGTGACGAGACATTCATGCCGCGCAACCGCTGGCTTTGGTCGAGTTGGAATTATCTATCAGACTCGGGCGCCGACACCGCCGCCTCAACGATCACCTATTGGATGAACGCGCTTCAACCTCTTCCCACGAAGACAAATTATTTCGTCACCCTCAACCCGCATCGCGAGCCGGCGGACGGCACGATTGACCGCGATTTGTCTTACGATCACCCGATCTTCTCGCCCGAGACCGGGCGCGTGCAACGTGAGCTTTGGTCGCTGCAAGGTCGTCGACGGACTTGGTTTTGCGGTGCCCATTTCGGTGCAGGATTTCACGAAGACGGCTTACAAGCGGGTCTGGCGGTCGCCGAACAGCTGGGCTCCGTCAAGCGGCCGTGGACCCTCACCGCTCCATCGAACCGCATTCACGTGGCGTCGAGACCGTCTTTGTCTAGGCCTGTATTGGTCGAGGCCGCGGAATGAAGGGGCCTCTATCATGCCTCTATCACGGAGAGGTCGGTCACCGGCGCCTAGCGCCGGTGCAGCATGAATTGCGCTACAGTGTCTACAATCTCTTTGCCAACATCGATGAACTGCCGCAGCTCGACCGGCGCTTGCGCCTATTCAGTTACAACCGCTTTAATTTCTTCTCCATCGCCGATCGCGATCACGGACCGGGCGACGGCACCGCGATCCGCGACCATATTTGGTCGCTCGTTAGGGCGACCGAGGCGGGCGCCGACGCTTCTCGCGTGTTCATGCTCTGCTATCCCCGCGTGCTGGGCTACGTTTTCAATCCGCTGACGGTCTATTACGCTTTCGATCGCCAGGGCAGGCTTCGTTTGATGATCTACGAGGTCAACAACACGTTCGGCGAGCGCCACTCCTATGTGATTCCGACCGACGACAGCTCGCATCAGTCTTGCATCAAGAAATTGTATGTGTCGCCGTTCAACAAGGTGGAAGGCCACTACGACTTCAACATTCGGATACCCGATGACGAGCTCGCACTCGGCATAGCGTTGACCACACCCGATGGGCCGCGCATAAGCGCCTGGTTTTCCGGATCGCGGATTGCGCTGACCGATCGCGCTTTGCTTCACTCTTTTCTGGGTCTGCCGCTGCTGCCACTCAAAATTATCGGCGGCATACATTGGGAAGCAGCAAAGCTATGGCTCAAAGGCATGCGTCCGGTGACGCGGCCTGTGCCGCCCACACCAAGCACCTCGTTTGCCAAAACGGCTAAAGGCGTCAAATGAGTGCGACAATCATCGCAAGTCGATATGGCGCGGTCGACCGCCTAATCCTCGCCATCGCGCGTCGCGCAATAGGCGACGGTTTTGCCGGTCATCTCATACTCGTCCTGCCATCCGGCCGCGCGATCAAACTTGGCCGTGCCTTGCAGGAACCTGCCGCCGAAATTCACCTCAGATCCTACCAGGCCGTCTGGGCATCTATCCGTCGCGCTTCATTAGGTCTGTGCGAATCCTACGTCGAGGGCCATTGGGACAGCCCCGACCCCACTCGGGTATTTGCCTTCCTCCTGGCCAACAGCACGAAGCTCGACCGCGCAGCCCCGTTCGCCTCGCTCGGAAACTTGCTCGACCGGCTTTGGCATTTCCGGCGAAGCAACAGCCGCAGCGGTTCCAAGCGCAACATCGAAGCACACTACGATCTCGGTAACCAATTCTACAAGCTCTGGCTCGATGACACGATGACATACTCGGCGGCCTGGTTCGGCGGCGGAGCGCCGAGCCTTGAAGCAGCTCAGAACGCGAAATATCAACTAGTGCTCAATTCACTCGGCATAGCCCGCGGCCATAGTCTCCTAGAAATAGGATGCGGTTGGGGTGGTCTGGCGGACGCAGCAGCCGATATTGGCGTCGAGGTCACCGGCATAACCCTGTCCGAGGAACAGTTGGCGTTTGCGAGGAAGCGCTTGGGCAGTAGGGCCGATCTTCGTCTGCAGGACTATCGCGACGTGCAGGGCGAATTCGACCGCATCGCCTCCATCGAAATGATCGAAGCGGTGGGCGAGGCGTATTGGCCGAGTTACTTCCGCACGCTCTCCGATCGGCTCAAACCGGGCGGCATCGCCGCGATCCAAGCCATCACGATCGATCCAGGCTTATTTCAGCTCTATCGCCGCAGCGTCGACTTCATTCAGCGCCACATCTTTCCAGGTGGCATGTTACCAACAACGGATATTCTTAAGCGCCAGGCCGAAGCAGTTGGGCTCATCTATGAGCCAGTGCTGAGTTTCGGAAAGGACTACGAGCGGACCCTTCTGATCTGGCGCGAACGTTTCGAAGCAGCTTGGCCAAAGATTGCGGCACTTGGATTCGACGAGCGCTTCCGCCGCAAGTGGCTACTTTATCTGATCTACTGCGAAGAAGGGTTTCGCGCCCGCACTATCGATGTCGGATTGTACCGGCTGACGAAGCCTTGTCGAATGGCCGGATAGCTATAAACAATTCAAGCGAAATACAGGGATCGCTTCATCGTCACTTCGCTGTGGATGGATTGAGACGCCAGATGGCGAAATTGAGCGCCGCCGCAAATGTGACCCATGCGAGGTAAGGCAAGAGTAGCGACGCTGCCACGGCGTTAATGGGATAGAAGAGCAGCATCGTTGCGACGATTGATAGCCAAACTAGCACGATGTTCAGGAAAGCGAGATTTGGACGGTGCAGGCCGAAGAAAATGGGCGTCCAGGCTGCGTTCAGGACAAGCTGCAGTCCATATACCGCGAGCGGCAGCGTGGCACCGGCGAAGCCGGCCTCCCGCCAAACCAGCCAACCGGAAACCGCAATCATGACGTACAGAATCGTCCAAACAGGCGCGAAGAGCCGGTTCGGCGGTCGCCAAGATGGTTTGGCTAGTCGCTCGTACCAATCACCGGGTCGAAAAAATGTCCCGGCGAGGGCCGCTAAAAAACAAGCGACGATGAACCCAAGAAGTGCAACTAGCGAGGAAGCGTCCATGGTTCTCCCATATCACGAACCGACCGATACCCTGATAACGGAAACCAACATCCGGTCAGCCCTGAAACAACTGCTCCTATCTTAGTGAAGAAGCCCACGCGAAAGTCGATTGTCATTGTCAACGACCGGATGGAGCAGAATTGTCGGTACAGACTTATAGCCCCGATTGGCCGCGGATTTGATCCGGCATTCAAGCCGGAGCTAACACCGAAACAAATGCTTTCTCTCGGCGTCTTTGGCGGTAAGTACATGAACGACTGTCGGCGCGAATTTCCGACGAGTTGGTTCCAAAACGCGAAGCTTTCACACGACGGACGCGATTGCAGGCTGAATTATTTTGGCGTCGATGCGAGCCAGCCACTCTCGGTATGGAGGAAAAAGGGATGGATCCATCCCCAGGACCCACGCGGATGGTTCCAGTGGTACTGCCGCTACTATATGGGCCGGCGCACCGAGGACGATGCGCGCCAGATCAAACGCTGGAAGGCGATGCGACGCCATATTGCGCAGGTGAAGAAGAATTGTGAGCCCGGCGATACGCGCTGTCGCCCGCGCCAGCGGCAGGCCTTGCTACATTGGGCTTACGACAGCCGGAAGCTCTGAACGCGGCCGTCTTCAGGATTTGTTTCTTTCCTTTGGCTAACCTGGCGACGGCTCCTTCAGATCGGATTGCGACGCGCGCGACATTGCAAGTGTCGCATTTCGGCGATCTCCGGCCATATGGCGCCACCGCGGCGAATGTCCGACATCCGGAGTGATCCGGACGTTCGCACCGCAGACTACGAATTCGCGAATTTGGCCCAAATGCCAAACCAGACATCATCAAGTGCTAGACTTGGTTCCCGAGGAAAGGGCGGGCGAGACCGCCCGCGCGCTCGTCGGACCTAAGCCGCTTCGGTTTCCTTCTTGCTGCGCAGCAGGTGCTTCGGCACGGGCTTCAGCAGGAAGGCCGGCGTGTGTTCGCCCATACCGAACTTGCCGTCGCCACCTTTCGGCTCATCCTCGGGCTTGCGTGCTGCAGGCTTGGATTTTTCCTGGGACTGCGACGAGGCCTGCGGTGCCGGTTGATGCTCGTGCCGCTTCGGCTTTTCCTGATGTCGCGGTTTCTGTTCGCGCGGTTTGTGCTCGCGCGGTGGGCGGGGTTGCTTTGCCTCGGCGACCGGCGGCGGCTGTTCGGCGACCTGCGGCAGCCGTTCGACGACCTGTGGCTGCGGCGCTTCGGCGGTGGCCACGTGTGGCGTCATCGCCGCTTGGTGCCCGTGGACCGGTGGCTCACGCCGGGGCCCGCGTTCGCGACTGCCACTGCGGCGGCCATCTCGACGTTCGCGCCGCTCCTCGGGACTTGAAGAGATGCCTTCGAGGCCTTCCATGTTTTCGCGCGGAATTGTCTTGCCGGTGAGCTTGTCGATCGCTGCGAGAAACTTCACGTCCGTGGGACCCGCCAGCATGAACGCGTGACCCGTCCGTCCGGCGCGGCCAGTGCGCCCGATGCGATGGATGTAGTCGTCCGCATGGATGGGCACGTCGAAATTGAAGACGTGGCTCACTTGCGGCAGATCGAGACCGCGGGCGGCGACATCGCTAGCGACCAAGAGCTGAACTTCACCGTTGCGAAAGCCCTCGAGCGTTCGCGTGCGCACCGGCTGCGGCAAATCACCGTGCAGCACGCCGACGGAGAAGCCGTGCTTCGACAGGGATTTGTAGACGATGTCGACGTCGCGCTTGCGATTGCAGAAGATAAGGGCGTTGGTGACGGTCTGGTTGCGGATGATGCGGCGCAAGGCTTCGCGCTTGACCTTGGCATCGTTCGAAGGAACGCCAACCACTTTCTGTTCGATCGTGGTCGCAGCGGTCGCCGGCTTTGAAACTTCGATGCGTTCCGGATTGCGCAGAAACTGGTCGGTGAGGCGTTTGATCTCCGGTGGCATCGTTGCCGAGAAAAACAAAGTCTGGCGCGTTGCCGGCAGCAATTTGCAGATGCGCTCGATATCGGGAATGAAGCCCATGTCGAGCATGCGATCGGCTTCGTCGATGACGAGCTTCTGCACGCCGTTCAGCAACAGCTTGCCGCGCTCGAAATGGTCGAGCAGGCGGCCGGGCGTCGCGATCAAGACGTCGACGCCGCGATCGATCTTGGCGTCTTGATCGCCGAACGAAACGCCGCCGATGAGCAACGCCATCGTGAGCTTGTGATACTTGCCGTATTTCTCGAAGCTTTCGGCGACTTGCGCGGCAAGCTCGCGCGTCGGCTCGAGAACGAGCGAGCGGGGCATGCGCGCCTTGGCGCGGCCCGCGGCCAGCTTCTCGATCATCGGCAGGGTGAAGCCGGCGGTCTTTCCGGTGCCCGTCTGCGCGATCCCAATGAGATCGCGTCCCGACAAGGCGACAGGAATGGCTTTGGCTTGGATAGGTGTGGGGGTGGTGTACCCGGCCTCCGCGATTGCGCGAAGGAGTTCGGCCGACAGGCCGAGATCAGCAAAACTCATACGATAACAACAACTCCGGCGAGAGGTTTTTCTGTTCCCAAGGCCGGAATGCCCCTCGCAGGCAGACCAACCACGTACGGTCAGCAGTGGCTCCGCGCCGGTCGACTCAAATTAGGTCGTGCCGCGCGATCAGCAATATTGCAACGCAACATAGAGTTTAGTCGCCATTTGTCAACTCAAGGTGAAGATGAACGCCGTGAATCCGTCACGCTGCGGCGGTTTGCGTCGCTGCTATTGCAGCGGCGCCTCGGGCGCCTGATCTACGTACGCCTAGAGAGAGGAGAGCGCTCGAATTCTCCGCGTACGGCAATTTTGTCGATTTTGGCGATTTTGTCGCTAGGTCGCGGCAGTCGTGGTCGCGGCCCTGGATGTGGGCAGCGGGGGTTTTGTCGATTTTGGCAATTTTGTCACAAGGATCTGAGTGTGCATTAATCCGTTCGAACGCGCGCGTTTCCGACACGCTTCGTTATACGCGAACACAGCGTTTAACCCCCGCTCCGGAAATCGGCATTCGAGATATTCAGCTACGACTACACGATAGAGAGCCCTCCGGATGTCAGCGCGTTCGTAAAATGCCTCATGACCGAAGAAGGAGATTTCTATCTGTCGCTTGATCCGTACGACGAGCGAGAAGCGTTTGTTTCGGACAAGGACAACGAGTTTTTCAGATCAAAGCTGGTGAAGCTTACAACCGGCGGTGCGCCTGCGAGCGCGTAACCAAGCTTACCCGTTGCGCATCAATCTTCGCGCGTTCGTCTCATCTTCCCTACCCACACGGGGGAGGGAGACGCGCCCGATGGCGTGCGTGGGAGGTGCACCGGCCCGCTCAGGAGGCGAGTTTGGTATCGGCAAAGAAAATTGAACCACTAAGCACACGAAGGACACGAAGCCGCTCTGACTCTTCGTGGCCTTCGTGGTTCAAATTGTTGTTGGCAGCGCGCTGCCCCCCCACCCGATCCTTCTCGCCCTTGCGGGCTCGAACGATCGACCGCCCCACAGCGGGGGCGGTAGCAAGTGCTGTACGATCTGGACGCATGGCCGACAGTTCTATCCGTGGATACGGCTGACAGTTTTGGCCTTTGCGTCCTCATCAGTGTCCTTGATCTCTTCCGCCGGACCCTAGCGACAAAATCTCCAAAATCGACAAAACCCTCCTCGCGCGGCTGCCGCCGGAGATTTGACCGTCGGCCGTTTAATCTCCAACGCATTTGGAGGCCGGTCGTTGCGCGACGCACCAACGCTTGAAGGGATCGCCATTGCCTTCCTTATTCTGTCTGCGGCGTTCTTCGTGCTGCAGAAGCTGTTCCCGTCCGTTCCGGGCCAACGCATGTTTCGCCGTGGCTTCCTTACCGACGCGGTCTATTGGCTCTTCACCCCGTTCGTGACGCGGATCATCACGCCGATCGCCGTCGGGATCGCACTCATTCCGATCGCGATGGCGAACGGAATCGATATGAAGGACTTGGCCAAGGGCCACGGCGTCATCGGCGCCCAGCCGCTGCGGCAGCAGGCAATCGAAATCTTCGTCCTCGGCGACTTCATCGGCTATTGGCAGCATCGCTGGTTTCACGGCGGCTGGCGCTGGCCGTTTCATGCCGTGCACCATTCCAGCCAAGATCTGGATTGGCTCTCGTCCGCGCGCTTGCATCCGGTCAACGACGCGTTGGCGCGCATCTTTCAAGCGGTGCCGATCGTCGCCCTCGGCTTCAACGTCGCGGCGGTCGCGGCATTCGCCACCTTCGCCACGCTCTACGCGATCATGCTGCACGCCAACTTGAATTGGACCTATGGCCCACTGCGCTATCTGATCGCGAGCCCCGCCTTTCATCGCTGGCATCACACGAGCGCCGAGGAGGGCAGGGACAAGAATTTTGCAGGCTTCTTTCCTTTGTGGGATTTGCTCTTCGGAACGTTCTACATGCCCAGGGGCGAGCAGCCCGAAGTCTTCGGCGTGGACGATCCGGTGCCTTCAGGATTGTTGGGCCAAATGATCTATCCGTTCCGGCGATCAAGCTCGGCGCGATAGATCGAGGCGTCGCTCTCACTGAAGCAGCAGAAGATGACGCGCGCCGCATGCGCATGCTTCGCGCCTTCGTCGATGGCAACCGCCGAGGCGCGGGTAATGGGAATTCCATAGACGCCGGTGCCGAGACTTGGGAAGGCGATGCTCTGCGCGTCGTGAGCCACCGCCAACGCCAGGGCGTTGCGATAGCAATTCGCCAGCAATCGCCAAACGTCTTGTTCGCGATGCTGCGCATAGACCGGCGCAACCGTGTGGATCACGTGCTTCGCTTTGAGCTTGAAGCCGGGCGTGATCACCGCCTCGCCGGCCGGACAGCGCCCGATCGCCATCATCGCCTTGCCAAGCTCGGGACCCGCGGCCTTGTTGATCGCGCCGTCGACGCCACCGCCGGGAATTAGCCGGCTGTTCGCTGCATTGACGATGACGTCGACCTCAAGCGTCGTGATGTCGGCATGCACGATCTCAATGCGTGCGAGCGCCGCTGCCATCACACGTCGATGTCCTTGGCGAATTGCGCGTGCTCTTGAATGTATTGAAAACGCAGCTCGGGCTTTTTGCCCATGAGGCGTTCCACCAGATCGTCGGTCTCGGTTGCCGCTTCGCTCGCAATCGCCACGCGCAGAAGGATGCGCGAGCCGCGCTTCATCGTCGTTTCCTTCAGCTGCGCCGGCATCATTTCGCCGAGGCCTTTGAAGCGTCCGATTTCGACCTTCGCGTTCGCTTTGAATTCGCTCTTCAACAACTTGTCGCGATGCGCGTCGTCGCGGGCAAAAACGGTCTTGCTGCCTTGGGTCAACCGATAGAGCGGCGGCATCGCCAGATAGAGATGGCCGCCGGCAATCAGCCCCGGCAGCTCGCGATAGAAGAACGTGATCAACAATGAGGCGATGTGCGCGCCGTCGACGTCGGCGTCGGTCATGATGATGACCTTCTCGTAGCGCAGGTCGTCGTCGCGATAGCGCTCGCCCGTCGCGCAGCCCAGAGCCTGGACGAGATCGGCAAGCTCCTGGTTGCCCGCAAGCTTGCCGGCCGCAGCGCTTGCGACGTTTAGAATCTTTCCGCGCAACGGCAGCACAGCCTGCGTATTGCGATCGCGGGCTTGCTTGGCGGAACCGCCGGCGGAATCGCCTTCGACGAGGAAAATCTCTGTCCCCTCGGCGGACTGATCCGAACAATCCGCGAGCTTGCCCGGCAGCCGCAGTTTGCGGGTCGCGCTTTGGCGGCTCACCTCTTTTTCCTGGCGCCGCCGCAGCCGCTCTTCGGCCTGGTCGATCACAAAGCCGAGGAGACGCGTCGCATCGACCGGCGAGTCCGCAAGCCAATGATCGAAATGATCGCGCACCGTGTTCTCGACCAAGCGCTGCGCTTCCGGGTTCGACAGGCGGTCCTTGGTTTGCCCTTGAAATTGCGGATCGCGGATGAAGACGGAAAGCATCGCTTGGGCCGATCCCATCACGTCGTCGGCGGTGATCTGCGCCGCCTTGCGATTGTTGGTGAGCTCGCCATAGCCGCGAAGCGCTTTCGTCAATCCCGTGCGCAAGCCCTGATCATGGGTGCCGCCTTGGGGCGTTGGAATCGTGTTGCAATAGGAATTGAAGAACGCGTCGATCGCCGGCGACCACGAGATCGCCCATTCGACAATGCCCTTGCCCTCCTTGGCGTCGACGCGGCCGGCGAAGGGGCGCGGGTTCACCGTCGCCGCGCCTTTGATCGTCGTCTCCAAGAAATCGGCGAGCCCGCCTGGAAAATGCAGTGTGTCTTCCGCCGGCGTCTGTTCGCTTGAGCCGATCAGCTCGGGGGCGCAATTCCAGCGGATTTCAACGCCGCGAAACAGATAGGCCTTCGATCGCGCCATGCGATAAAGCCGGGCAGGGCGGAAGTGCACATCGGGCCCGAAGATCTTAACGTCCGGCTTGAAGCGGATCGTGCTGCCGCGGCGGTTCTGAACCGGGCCGCCATTTTTCAGCTTCGTCACCGGCGCGCCGCGCTCGAATCTCTGCGTCCAAAGAGTGCGGTCGCGCGCGACTTCAACCTCAAGCCATTCCGATAGCGCATTGACGACGGAGGCACCGACGCCGTGCAAACCGCCACTCGTCTCGTAGGCGCCCGTCGTAAATTTTCCGCCCGAATGAAGCGTGGTCAGGATTACTTCCAACGCCGACTTCGCCTTGAACTTGGGATGGGGGTCGACGGGAATGCCGCGGCCGTTGTCGCGCACGGTCAGAATATTGTCGGCCTCGAGAACGATCTCGATGCGACTGGCGTGGCCAGCGACCGCTTCGTCCATGGCGTTGTCGAGGATCTCGGCCGCCAAATGGTGCACGGCGCGCTCATCGGTGCCGCCGATATACATGCCGGGCCGGCGGCGAACCGGCTCCAGGCCCTCGAGAACCTCGATGTCCTTCGCCGAATAGCCCTTGCTTCCCAGATCTTGGCCTTCGGCGAAGAGATCTTCTTTGGCGGCGGCACGAGCCATCTACGCGGTACTCCGTGTCGGGAATCGTTGGGGAATATAGCGACTCCGGGGGACGCAGCGAGGCCCCACACGCAAGTATGTCGCGCGCGGCCGAAACCTTTGCCCTCTCGCGCCGCGTGGCGGGATTGCTATGGTCGGAGACCCGCACTCGCCGCCAAAGGACGCCCATGCCAGATCGCTTGAAAGAGCAGCTCAAGCTGCCCTGTGGACAACTGCTGCCCAACCGGCTCGCCAAGGCCGCGATGACGGAGGGTTTGGGCGACGCCCGAAATCGCGCCACGGCGAAGCACGTGACGCTCTATCGCCGGTGGGCCGAGAGCGGGCTGGGACTTTTGTTGACCGGCAACGTGCAGATCGACCGTAAGCATCTCGAACGGCCGGGCAATGTCGCCATCGAGGGTCCGCAAAGCGGCGAGGCGATGGCGGCGCTGAAGGCTTGGTCGGCGGCGGCGAAGGCGGGCGGCGCGCAGGTTTGGACGCAGCTTTCCCATGCCGGGCGCCAGACGCCTAAAAACGTCAACGCGACACCATTGGCGCCGTCGGATATCGGCTTGGCGCTGCCCGGGGGGCAATTCGGCAAGCCGCGCGCGATGACGGGCGATGAGATTCAAGACGTCGTAAAGCGCTTTGCCCACGCCGCCGCGGTCTCGCGCGAGGTTGGATTCACCGGCACCCAGATTCATGCCGCGCACGGCTATCTCTTGTCGGAGTTTTTGAATCCGCGCGCCAACCGGCGGACGGATGCGTGGGGCGGCAGCCTTGAGAACCGCGCGCGGCTTCTGCTCGAAACCGTGAAAGCGGTGCGCGCGAACGTCGGCGCCGACTTTGCGGTTTCGGTGAAACTCAACTCCGCCGACTTTCAGAAGGGCGGGTTCAGCTTCGACGACTGCATGAAGGTCGTCGAAATGTTGAACGGCGCGGGGATCGATCTCCTCGAAATCTCCGGCGGCAATTACGAGCAGCCGCGAATGGCGGGGCTCGACGGACTCGAGCCGGTGTTCGAGGAGAATGTGCGGGCGACGACGCGGGCGCGCGAGGCTTATTTCATCGGCTATGCGGCGACGATCGCGAAAGTGGCGAAGATGCCGTTGATGGTGACGGGCGGGTTTCGCACGCGCGCGGCGATGAACGCGGCGATCGACGAAGGCTCGACGGCGATCGTGGGGTTGGCGCGCCCGTTGTGCGGCGAACCACTCGCGGCGAAGCGTCTGATCGACGGCGCGATCGGCGAAATGCCGAGCTATGAGAAGATGCTGCGGCTGGGGCCCGGATGGCTCGGCCCGCACTCGCCGCTCGCCATCATCAAGATGATCAACGGCTTCGGCGCACAGGGGTGGTATTGCCTTCACTTGCTGCGCATGGGCGAGGGGCTCGAACCGGATTTGACGATGTCCGTGTGGCAGGCGTTCAACCGCTACCGGAAAAACGAGGACGCGGCGGCGCGCGCGTTGAGCCGGGCCTAACTGCGCCGGCCGCAAGCGTTGCGACGTTTCGCGTGGCCCATTTTCAGCCTGAACGATTGTTCACCGCGCCATCGCCCAAGCGTGTTTTGAAAGCAGCTAGGCATCCACCTATTTCCTATATGCGCTGGCGTGCCTTCCCTGACGGAAGATTGGCGCAAACGGAGCCGCGGTCTCTCCTCAAGGTCCTGCGGATGGCTCCGAAAGCGGGCTCGTCCGCGCGCCTAGGGCGAGCCCGCGCTTTGTTGCTCGCGCTTATTTGCATCACTCCCTGCATTCGTGCGCGAACCTCTTGTAACGCCGGGCGTCGGACGGCATGGATGGGCTTATGTGGGGGATTCGGATCATTGTTGCGTTGAGTGCGGCGCTGTCTGCGCCGACGATCGCGTGCGCCGACGTCATCACGCGGCTGCCGACGAGCGAGAACGTCATTGCCTTGACCTTCGACGCCTGCGAGGCGGGCAAGCCTGTCGCGTTCGACAGGGCGCTTCTCGACTATCTCCTCGACCAGCGCATTCCCTTTACCGTATTCGTCACCGGCCGGTTCGTGCAAACGAACACCCAGGATGTCACCGAATTGTCCAAACTCGATTTCGTCGAAATCGAAAATCACTCCTGGAATCATCCCAACAACATGGACCGCCTGCCGCTCGACGTCGTGCGCGACGAAGTCACGCGCGGCGAGGCGGCGATCACAAGCGCCATCGGCCGCAAGCCGCAGTTCTTCCGCTTTCCCGCGGGTAACTACAACGCCGCAGCGCTCGCCGTGGTGGAGGGTCTTGGGTACAAGGTCGTGCACTGGAGTTGGGCGAGCGGCGATCCGTCGCCTCTGGAAAGCCGCGATGGCTTGATCCGCCGCGTGCAAACACTGACGCGGCCGGGGCAAATTCTGATTTTTCACATCAACGGTCGCGGCGTGCATACGGCCGAGGCACTGCCCGTGATCGTCGCGGACCTGCGCAAGCGCGGCTACCGGTTCGCCAAACTCTCCGATTATCTGGGTGCGCACCCGCGGGGAACAGCCGCTCAAGCCCACGTTGTCGATCGCGATCGCGAGATGCTGGCCCTGAAATACTTCCAGCAAACGGCCCACGCGCCGCGACCCTCAACCGCGCCGGCCCATTAGCTCGCGCGCGGCGCCCTGCAACGCACCGACCGAACTCTAGACATAACCGAGTTCGACAAGGTTCTTGATCCCGAACGCCTGATCTTTCCTCGTCGCCTCGCGCCCGCCAAGTCTTTCGTAAAAGCGCCGCGCCGGCGCATTCTCGTCGATGACCCAAAGTCCAACTCGGGCAAAGCCGTGTTGCGACAACGCGTTTGCCATCGCCGCCATCAACCGTATGCCGAGCCCTCGTCGCTTCTCTGCCTCAACGATGTTGATGGCGAAGATCTCGCCGTCGGTCCCGAGTTCGGTCTCGCGCGCCGGGCCGGAAACACCAAACCCGACGACGCGTTCGTCCTGGCTGTAAGCGACGAAGATGGCCTGCCGGTCGGGCAGGTTGGCGATGCGATCGCGAAACACAGCGACGCGTTGCTCGATGGACAACGCCGCCAAATAATCGGCGGGCATGATGCCGGCATAGGTCTCGCGCCACGCCGTGACCGAGACCCAGCCGATGCCCTGGGCGTCTTCAACAATCGCCGGACGGATGGTGCTCATCGATTGGTCGCAAAGAAAAAGGGCCGGATTTCAACCCGGCCCTTGCATCGCAAATTGGTCGGCTCGCTCAGACAGAATAGTACATCTGGAACTCGACCGGATGCGGCGTGTGCTCGAAGTTGTACACCTCCTGCATCTTGAGCTCGATGTAGCTGTCGATAAAGTCGTCGCTGAACACGTTGCCGCGCTTCAGGAAGGCTCTGTTCTTGTCGAGGTGATCGAGCGCCTCGCGCAAGCTGCCGCAAACTTGCGGCACGTCCTTCAACTCTTCGGGCGGCAAGGAATAAAGATCCTTGTCCATCGGCTGGCCGGGATGGATCTTGTTCTGAATGCCGTCGAGACCGGCCATCAGCATCGCCGAGTAGGCCAGGTATGGATTAGAGCCCGCGTCGGGGAAACGCACTTCGATGCGCTTGGCCTTGGGACCCGCGCCGAACGGAATGCGGATCGACGCCGAGCGGTTGCGCGAGGAGTACGCCAAGAGCACCGGCGCTTCGAACCCGGGTATCAAGCGCTTGTAGGAATTCGTCAGCGAGTTCGTGAGCGCGTTGATCGCCTTGGCATGCTTGATGATGCCGCCGATATAATAAAGGCAGGTCTCGGAAAGATCGGCATAGCCCGAACCCGCAAACAACGGTTGGCCGCCCTTCCAAATCGATTGGTGCACATGCATGCCGGAACCGTTGTCGCCCTTGATCGGCTTGGGCATGAAGGTCGCGGTCTTGCCGTAAGCAGCCGCAACCTGGTGGATCACATATTTGTAGATCTGCGTCCGGTCGGCGGTCTTGACGAGCGTCGAGTATTTGAAACCCAACTCGTGCTGTGACGGTGCCACTTCATGATGGTGCTTCTCAGGCTCGATGCCCATGTCGCCCATGACGGAAAGCATCTCGGAGCGAATGTCCTGGCATGCGTCGACGGGCGGAACGGGGAAGTAGCCGCCTTTGATTCCAGGACGGTGCCCCGAATTGCCCATCTCGTATTCGGTGCCGGTGTTGTAGGGACCTTCCATCGAGTCGACCTCATAAGAGGCCTTGTTCATGCCGACGGTGTAACGCACGTCGTCGAAGATGAAAAACTCAGCCTCGGGCCCGAACATCGCGGTGTCGCCGACGCCGGTCGACTTCAGATAATTCTCGGCGGCCCTAGCGATCGAGCGAGGGCAGCGGACGTAAGGCTGATGCGTCGTCGGCTCCAACACGTCGCAGAACAAGATCAGCGTCTTCTGCGCGAAGAACGGATCGATCACCGCCGAATTGGGATCGGGCAGAAGCGTCATGTCGGATTCGTTGATCGCCTTCCATCCCGCGATCGAGGAGCCGTCAAACATGAGGCCGGTCTCGAAGATATCCTTGTCGATCAAAGAGAGATCGAACGTCACGTGTTGCCACTTGCCGCGCGGGTCGGTGAAGCGCAGGTCGACGAACTTGACCTCTTCATCCTTGATCCGTTTCAGAACACTGTCGGCGGTTGCCATTGTCCGTTGCCTTTCTGCCGGTTGAACACGAGGCGGCTTTCGGCCGCCGGAACGCCTAGATCGCGTCGTTGCCGGTCTCGCCGGTGCGGATGCGAATTACCTCTTCGATTGAAGTGATGAATATCTTGCCGTCGCCGATACGGCCGGTTCGCGCAGCTTTTTGGATCGCCTCGACCGCGCGCTCGACGAGCTCCTCCGGTAGCACGACCTCGATTTTGACCTTCGGCAGGAAATCGACGACGTATTCCGCGCCGCGATAGAGTTCCGTGTGACCCTTTTGGCGGCCGAAACCCTTGGCCTCGGTGACGGTGATACCCTGCACGCCGACTTCCTGCAGCGCTTCTTTCACTTCGTCGAGTTTGAACGGCTTGATGATCGCTTCGATCTTCTTCATATCCGACTCCGGCGCGAACGACGCGCGCATGGCTCCGCAGGTTCCCTCGGCCTCGCAAAAGCACACGACGTGCCAGTCAAGGTTGAGCATTGAAATGCGAGGCGCAGCCGCGAGATTGGCGCGGACCATATCGCAGTGCACCACGCGAAAACACCTGCCAAACTGCCTCGCGTCTAGGCAGCTGTGCACAATCTGTGGGCAGGCGACGCTTGCCTTGCGACGGCGCGACTGCTTTGCAAAGGTGCGACAACATTGGACCCCCGCGAATGAAAGCGCTCAACCCCGTCTTCGCCGGCGCCGGAACGACGATCTTCACGGTCATGTCGGCGCTTGCTACTCAACATGGCGCCGTCAATCTTGGGCAAGGCTTCCCCGACGTCGACGGCCCACCGGCACTGCGCGAACGCGCTGCCAAAGCCCTGATCGACGGGCCCAATCAATATCCGCCGATGATGGGCGTTGAGGTCCTGCGCCAAGCTCTCTCGGCGCACGCGAAGCGCCATTACGACCTCAACTACGACTGGCGAAGCGAAGTCGTGGTCACCTCAGGGGCGACGGAGGCATTGACGGCCTCGATCATGGGCCTGGTCAACGCCGGCGACGAGGTGATTTTAATCGAGCCGGCCTATGACAGTTATCGCCCCATCGTCGAGACGGTCGGCGGCATCGCCAAGCCGATCCGCATCGGGCCACCGCATTGGTCGATCACCGAACTGCAATTGGCTCAGGCGTTCTCGCCGCGAACGAAAGCAATCGTCCTCAATTCCCCGATGAATCCGGCGGGCAAAGTATTTAGCCGGGGCGAACTGGAGTTGATCGCGACGTTCGTCCAAAAATTCGACGCGGTCGCCATCAGCGACGAAGTATACGAGCACCTGACGTTTGACGGACTGCCGCACATCCCGCTCTCGACCATCGAAGGCATGTACGAGCGAACGGTGCGCATCGGCTCGGCGGGGAAGATGTTTTCGCTGACAGGCTGGAAGGTCGGCTGGGTCGAAGGGCCGGCGGCCCTCATCGGCGCGGTCGCCAAAGCCCATCAATACCTGACCTTCACGACGGCGCCCGCGCTACAGATCGCAGTCGCCGAAGGTTTGAACAATCATCAACAATTCTATGTCGACCTGGCGCGCGAGTTTGAAAGCAATCGCGATCATTTGGCGAGGGGCTTGGGCGCGATCGGTTTCGACACGCTCCCCGCGCAAGGAACCTACTTTCTCACAACCGACATCGCCAAGCTGCGCTTCAACGGCAACGACGTCGACTTCTGCAAACATATGACCGAGCATGCGGGCGTCGCGGCGATCCCGCTCTCAGTCTTCTATACGGGCGAGGAGCCTCGAAACTTGGTTCGCTTCGCCTTCTGCAAGAAGCGCGAGGTGCTGGACGAAGCTTTGCGCAGGCTTGCGAAATATTTTCTACGCAACTGACGGAACTGGTGACCTGAGATGGACGACGAGCGCATGCCGATTCTGATCGGCGCAGGACAACTCACCCAGCGAACCGCGCAGAAGGGCAAACTCGAAGACAGCCTCGATCCGATGCAGCTGCTCGTCGAGGCATCGAGCCGCGCCGCCGCCGATACCGGTGTTGCCGACAAGATCTTCAAGACGCTCGACACGATCGCCGTCGTCCGGTTCACCGCCGACTCATCGGAAGCTGGGCGCTTGCCTATCGGGCAATACAAGAACGCGCCGCGCACGTTGGGCAATCGAGTAGGAGCCAAAGCCAAGCGGGAATACTACACGGCCGCCGGCGGCAACACGCCGCAATGGCTGGTCAATCGCATCGCCGACGAAATTGCGCGCGGCGAGGTGTCGCTGGCGCTGCTCGCGGGATCCGAAGATTTGGCGACGATGATCGGTTCGCTCAACAAAGGTCAAAAGCTCGAGTGGGGTGACGATCCGGGCGGCGAACCAATTCATATCGGCGAACACAAACCGGGCGTGAACGACATCGAGCGCCGCCACGCGCTTTATTTTCCGGTGAACGCCTATCCGTTGTTCGAGAACGGAATCCGCGGCCACAAGGGGCGCAGCGTGCGCGACCATCAACTGGCGCTGGGGCATTTGTTCGCGCCGTTTTCAAAAGTCGCGGCGTCGAATCCGTACGCCTGGTTTCCCAAGGCGCGCACCGCGGAGGAGATTGCGACGCCGGCGGAAGACAATCGCTATGTCGGCTTTCCCTATACCAAGTACATGAACGCCATCATCCAGGTGGACATGGCGGCGGCCGTCATCATGACCAACGTCAAGACGGCGCGCGAGCTTGGTGTTCACGCGGCGAAGTGGGTTTATCTGCACGGAGGCGCGGACGCGAGCGACATCTGGAACGTCAGCGAGCGGACGAATTACTATTCGTCGCCCGCGATACGAACCATCGGCCAGAAGGCGTTAGGGCAGGCCGACCGCACGATCAACGACATCGACTACTTCGATCTCTATTCGTGCTTCCCGTCGGCGGTTCAAATCGGGTGCGCCGAGCTCGGCATCGCCGAGGATGACCCGCGCGGCCTGACCGTCACGGGCGGGCTCCCGTATTTCGGCGGCGCCGGCAACAACTACGTCATGCATTCGATCGTTACGATGATGGACAAGGTGCGATCGAAACCGGGCACCTTCGGACTTGTCACCGCCAACGGCTGGTACGTCACAAAGCATGCCATCGGGATCTATTCGACGCTGCCGCCGCGCAATCCCTGGGAGCGCGAGAATCCGAAGACCTATCAAGCAACGCTCGACGCCATGCCGCATCCGGAGGTCGATCCGACGCCGAACGGATCGGGCACGATCGAGACCTATACCGTCATGCACGATCGCACAGGCCCGAAGATGGGGATCATTATCGGCCGCCTCGCAAGCGGCCGTCGGTTCGTCGCGCACACGCGCAACGATCCCGAAACGCTAAACGGACTGATGGAACGCGAGATGCTGGGTGGGCAGGGGACGGTGACCGCGGGCGAGAAGACCAATCTCTTCGTTCCGGCCTGAACGACATGGCAAGGCTTTATCTCGTTCGGCATGGCGAACCCACAGGCACGTGGACCGACTCGCCCGATCCCGGTCTTTCGACCCTGGGGCACGAACAAGCGAAAGAGGCCGCTGAGCGCTTGCGCGCGTTCGGTTCGCTCGACATCGTGACGAGCCCCCTTCGCCGCGCACAAGAAACGGCAATTCCGTTTGCTACATTGCGCGGCACGTCGCCAAGAATTGCGAGCGCCGTTTCGGAGATTCCGACGCCGAGCGGAGTGGCGCTGGAAAATCGCGGCGATTGGCTCCGCTCTGTGATGACCGGCAGATGGAGCGACACGGACCGGGCGCTGCAGGATTGGCGCGCGCAATTGATCGCCTATCTTTCGAGCTTGTCGCGCGACACCGCCGTCTTCTCCCACTACGTCGCCATAAACGTTGCCGTTGCCGGCGCCCGCCGCGATGAGCGCGTGACGGTCTTCGCTCCGACGCACGCGTCGATCACGATCCTCGATGCTACACCGCGCGGCCTCGAAGAGGTCGAACTTGGTCGCGCGGGCGAAACGACGGTGCGCTAGGATCCGCCATGGATGAATTGCATTGGCTATCGGCAAAGGAATTGCTCGCCGCCTATCGGACGCAAGTGCTTTCGCCTGTGGAAGTCGCCGAATATCTGCTTGGCCGCGTTGAGGCGCTCGACGCCGAGGTCAACGCCTTCTGCCTCATCGATCCTGAGGCAACGCTCGCTCAAGCGACCGCGTCCGAGCAACGATGGCAGGCCGGCGGGGCAACGGGCCTGCTCGACGGCGTTCCGGTCGCAATCAAAGATCTCGTGTTGAGCAAAGGGTGGCCGACGCTGCGCGGCTCGAAGACGGTCGCACGCGACCAACCCTGGGAGCACGACGCGCCGAGTGTCGCGCGCTTGCGCGAACACGGTGCCGTCTTCATCGGCAAGACGACGACGCCCGAGTTCGGCTGGAAGGGAACCAACGACGCGCCGCTCACCGGCATCACCCGCAACCCATGGAATTTGCGCAAGACGCCGGGCGGATCGAGCGGCGGCTCCAGTGCCGCGCTCGCCGCCGGGTTTTGCCCGCTGGCCATCGGTACAGACGCGGGCGGCTCAATTCGAATCCCTGCGAGTTTCAGCGGTGTGTTCGGATTGAAGCCGACATTCGGTTTGGTTGCAGCCTGGCCGGCGAGCCCGTTCGGCACACTCGCACATCTCGGACCCATGTCGCGCACCGTCGAAGACGCAGCGCTCTTTTTGAATGTCGTCTCCGAGCCCGATGCTCGCGATTGGTTCCAGCTGCCGTTTCCAAAGACCGACTTCGCGCACGGCATCGATCGCGGGATTAAGGGCGCGCGCGTGGCCTTCAGTCCGCGGCTCGGTTGGGCAAAACGCGTCGACCCGCAGGTGGAAGAGATCGTCACCCGTGCCGCCGCTCGCTTCAGCGAACTCGGCGCCGTCGTGGAACAGATCGACCCGCCGGGCGGCGACCCGACGTCGTTTTTTCGCACGCTCTTCTTCTCAGGCGCCGGTTTTCTACTCGGCGACATGTCCGAGGAAAAGCTTCGGCTGCTCGATCCAAATCTCCTTGCCTTGGTCGAGGCGTCACGAAGCATCACGCGCAAGGAATTCCAGCAGGCGACGGCCGAGCGGGCTGCTTATGGCGCCGGTTTCAAGTCGTTCATGCAAAACTATGATTTCCTATTGACTCCGAGCACCGCCGTGCCGGCCTTCGATACTCCGCTCGTAACGCCGTTCGATCCGATGGGACAGATGTGGATGGAGTGGTCGCCTTTCTCTTATCCCTTCAATCTCACCACGCAGCCGGCGGCGAGCATTTGCTGTGGGTTTACGCGCGAGGGATTGCCTGTCGGCCTGCAGATCGTAGGGCGCATGGGCGACGACGCCGGCGTTCTGCAAGCTGCTCATGCGTTCGAGCAACTTGGTGATTTTCCCACCAAACATCCGAAGGGCTTCGCATGAGCACGGAGTGGCGCGCCAACGGCCACGAGATTCTGAGCGTTGCGCAGATGGTCGAAGCCGACCGCCTCGCCATCGGGTCGGGCATATCGTCTCTGACGCTCATGGAGAACGCCGGACGCGCCGTTGCCGACGAGATCAGCCGGCGTTGGCGCCCGCGACCGATCACCGTGCTCTGCGGACCGGGAAATAATGGTGGCGACGGATACGTCTGCGCGCGTCACCTGATGGATCGGGCTTGGCCGGTCAGCCTCTTCACCTATGGCGATCACGCGGCGCTCAAAGGCGATGCCGCGGTCATGGCCAAGAAATGGAACGGCCCCGTTCAACGAATGACGAAGGATAGCATCGCCAATGCCGACATCGTGGTCGACGCGCTCTTCGGTACGGGCTTGAAGGAGCCGTTGAAAGATGATGCTGACATGGTCCGCGCCGAACTCACTCGTCGTCGAATAGGGACGGACGGACCCATAGTCGTTTCCGTCGACGTGCCGAGCGGCGTGCACGGCGACATCGGACCGCTATCGCCGGCAAGCATCACGGCCGATTTGACGGTGACGTTCTTTCGCAAGAAGCGCGCGCATATCGGCCAACACACCAACACGCGAGAAGTCGTCGTCGCGGACATCGGAATTCCGGCAACGGTTTTGGAGACGATCAAACCGAAGCTCGCGGAAAATGCACTCGAATGCTGGTGGCCCGCGGTTTGGCTCCTGCGCTCGGAAGCTTTCGAAGGACACAAATACAACCGCGGTCACGTCTTCGTCGTGAGCGGACACATGTCCTCGACCGGCGCCGCGCGTCTTGCAGCGCGCGCTGCGCTGCGGGCGGGGTGCGGCCTCGTGACCGTACTTTCGCCACCCGACGCACTGGAAGTGAATGCCTCGCACCTCACCTCGATCATGCTGCGCCGCTTCGATCATGCCGATGATTTGCGCGCCATCGTGAGCGCAAAGAGCGGTTGGAGGGCGGCCGTCATCGGCCCAGCGAACGGCGTTGGCGAAACAACCAAAGTCAATGTGAAAGCCATGTTGGAGCTCGGCATCCCCACCGTGGTGGATGCCGACGCGCTGACATCATTCGAAAACGACGCGGACACACTAATCTCGGCTTTGCACAGCAAGTGCGTGCTGACGCCGCATTCGGGAGAGTTCGCACGCCTGTTTCCCGGCATTCCAACCAACCAACCTATCGATGCCTGCATCGCCGCAGCCGCGAAGGCTCGTTGCGTCGTCGTCTTGAAGGGAGCGACGACGGTCGTCGCCGAACCCTCCGGCCACGCAGTCGTCAACACCAATGCGCCTGGGTGGCTCGCGACGGCCGGATCAGGCGACGTTCTGGCGGGCATGATTGCGAGCCTTCTTGCACAGGGCGAGCCAGCCTTCTCTGCCAGCGCCGCGGCGGTCTGGATGCACGGCGATGCGGCGCGCCGGTTTGGTCGCGGCCTGATCGCCGAAGATCTGCCCGAACTTCTCCCCGGCGCGCTGAGAGCCTTGGAAAACTGCCGCTTAGCGACCCTTTGAGATTGCAAATACCCCTGCTATAGACACCCCCCTCGTATCGAACAGGGTCGTTCGTATTCTGCCCGCGCAGGCTTGGTGAGCCGTCGCGTGTGCGCGAATTCCGGCGGGCGTGGCGGAACTGGTAGACGCGCTGGATTTAGGTTCCAGTGATGCAAATCGTGGGGGTTCAAGTCCCTCCGCCCGCACCAGCTTGAAATGAGCGGCCGAGTCGAGAAGATCGCGACAGACAAGAGAACAGGGCAGACTTCTTATGGAAATCACCGAAACGCTCCACGACAGCTTGCGACGCGAGTTTCGCATCACCGTGGGCGTGACCGATCTTGACGCCAAGCTGATGACGCGTCTGGAGTCGATGAAATCCCAGATCAATCTTAAGGGCTTTCGCCCGGGCAAGGTCCCGGTCGCGCACCTGAGAAAAACGTACGGCAAGGCAATGATGGGCGAAATCGTCCAAGAAGCCGTCGCCGAAGCCGGCCAAAAGGCCGTGGACGAGCGCGCGCTGCGCCCCGCGATGTCGCCTCAGATCCAGATGGTGAGCGCAGTCGAGAAGGTCGTCGAGGGCGGCGAGGATCTTATTTTCACGCTTGGCGTCGACTTGATGCCGGATTTTACGCCGACAGACTTGGCGTTGATTTCGCTCGTGCGCCCCGTCGCCGACGTAGCCGACGAAGACGTTCAGGAATCGCTAAAGCGGCTCGCCAGTCAGCAACGTACTTTCGAGCCGAAAGGAGACGGCGCAGAGGCGATCGACGGCGATCAACTAACGATCGATTTCATCGGCAAAATAGACGGAATTCCGTTCGAGGGCGGTACTGCCGAGAGTTCGCAGCTCATAATCGGCTCAGGCTCGTTCATTCCGGGCTTTGAAGAGCAGTTGCGAGGCGCCAAAGCAGGCGACATACGTGAGGTCAACGTATCGTTTCCGGACAATTATCCGGCCGCGCATCTTGCGGGAAAATTCGCCTCGTTTGGCGTAACGGTGAAGGAAGTAATGCGTGGCGTCGATGCCGAGGTCGACGACTCGCTCGCTCTAAAATTGGGTTTGGACAGCCTGGACAAGCTGAAGGACGCAGCGCGCGGCCAACTCGAAGCCGAGCATGCGCGCACCAGCCGCGCGCATTTGAAGCGTGCCCTGCTTGACGCCCTCGATGTTTCGCACAGTTTTGATCTTCCGCCGGCGATGGTTGAAGCCGAGTTCCGTCAGATCTGGAGCCAGGTCGAGCAGGACATCAAATCGGGAAACCTGGCGGATGAGGACAAGACGAAATCTGAGGATGAACTGAAGATCGAGTTCCGCCGGATCGCAGAGCGGCGCGTGCGCTTGGGTCTGCTGCTATCGGAAATCGGACGCCTCAACAACATTCAGGTCACTCAAGAGGAGCTGAATCGCGCCGTCGTCGCGCAGGCGCGTCAATATCCGGGCCAGGAGCAACGCATCTTCGAAATCTACCGGAACAACCCCGACGCCGTCGCGCAACTGCGCGCGCCGATATTCGAGGATAAGGTGGTAGACTTCCTTTGCAGCCAAGTGAAAATCGAAGACCGTCATGTGAGTCGAGCGGACCTCTCTAAGGACCCCGACGAATTGGCGAAAACGTTGAAAGAGAATTGAAGCGCCGCGGCGCGGTCCGCGAGGGGTGATTGAAATGAGCGGCGTGCGCGAATCGCAAGCGAGCTATCTGGTTCCGTACGTCGTTGAGCAAACGTCGCGCGGCGAGCGGACCTATGACATTTACTCGCGCCTTCTGAAGGAACGCATCATCTTCGTCTCGGGACCGATCGACGACAATGTCGCGACGGTGGTCACCGCTCAGCTCCTCTTCTTGGAGGCGGAAAACCCGAAGAAGGAAATCTCCATGTACATCAACTCGCCTGGCGGGGTCGTGACCGCCGGGCTCGCGGTGTACGACACGATGCAATACATCCGCCCCCAGGTCTCGACGCTTTGCATCGGCCAGGCCGCGTCGGCAGCCTCGCTGCTGCTGTGCGCCGGCGAAAAAGGTCAGCGCTACGCTCTCCCCAATTCGCGGGTTCTCTTGCATCAGCCATCGGGGGGCATCTCCGGCCAGGCGGCCGACATCGCTCGGCACGCGCAAGAAATTATCAAGATTAAGCGCCGCCTGAACGAGATCTACGCCAAGCACACGGGGCAGGGGGTCGATGTGATTGAAAAGGCACTGGACCGTGACTATTTCCTAACGGCCGAGGAAGCCAAATCTTTCGGTATGATCGACCAGGTCATGGCTAAGCGCCCGACAACCCTAGATCCGAGCCGGGGGGAATGATTTCCCCCGCGCAACTGTCAGGGTGCGTGGGGCGGTTCCACGTTAATGAATTCTTGATCCGCGGCCACCTAGCATGCTCGAATTCGTGGGACAGGCGGTTCGCCTACGGATTCGGGCGGGTCTTTCCTGGCAGATGTATGCGTTCTGACTCGAAGGCCCAGAAGGGCCTGAGCCAGCCGGCGTGAAGGAGAGCGTATGAGCAAGGTCACCAGCGACTCGAAAAATACGCTCTACTGTTCGTTCTGCGGCAAAAGCCAGCATGAAGTTCGCAAACTGATCGCAGGGCCGACGGTCTTCATCTGCGATGAGTGTGTTGAACTCTGCATGGACATCATCCGTGAGGAGAACAAGACCTCGCTGGTGAAATCGCGCGATGGCGTGCCGACGCCGGCCGACATCCGCAAGGTCTTGGACGATTACGTCATCGGTCAGGATCATGCGAAGAAAGTGCTCTCCGTCTCGGTGCACAATCACTACAAACGCCTGCATCACCAGACCAAGAATTCGAACGACGTCGAGATCGCCAAGTCGAACATCTTGCTGATTGGCCCGACGGGTTGCGGCAAGACCCTGCTCGCCCAAACGCTGGCACGCATCCTCGATGTGCCGTTCACAATGGCAGATGCGACCACACTCACCGAAGCCGGCTATGTCGGCGAGGACGTGGAAAACATCATCCTGAAGCTGTTGCAGGCTGCCGACTACAACGTCGAGCGCGCACAGCGCGGCATCGTCTATATCGACGAGGTCGACAAGATCAGCCGCAAATCGGACAACCCGTCGATCACACGCGACGTGTCGGGCGAGGGTGTACAGCAAGCGCTCCTGAAAATCATGGAAGGCACGGTCGCCAGCGTTCCTCCACAGGGCGGTCGCAAGCATCCCCAGCAGGAATTCCTGCAAGTCGACACGACGAACATCTTGTTCATCTGCGGTGGCGCGTTCTCCGGTTTGGAAAAAATCATCGCCTCGCGCGGCAAGGGCACCTCGATTGGATTTGGCGCCAACGTCCAGGCGCCTGACGAGCGTGGCACCGGCGAGATCTTCCGCGAGGTCGAGCCTGAAGACTTGCTGAAGTTCGGACTGATTCCGGAATTCGTGGGCCGTTTGCCGGTGCTGGCGACCCTCGAGGACCTCGATATCGACGCCTTAATGGCGATTCTGACACGCCCGAAGAACGCGCTGGTTAAGCAATACCAGCGCCTGTTCGAGATGGAAGGCCTGTCGTTGACCTTCTCCGACGACGCGCTCAAGACGATTTCGCGCAAAGCTGTTGCACGCAAGACGGGAGCGCGCGGTTTGCGCTCTATCATGGAAGGTATTTTGCTCGATACCATGTTCGAGTTGCCCACCATGCGTGGCGTCTCGGAAGTCGTGATCAATGGCGAAGTTGTTGAAGGCCGGGCGCGTCCGTTGCTCATCTACGCCGACAAGCGCAGCGAAACCTCCGCCGCATCCTGAACGCCGCCTAAGCTAAGCCTCACGGTCGGTTGAGTGGAAACTACAAGCCCTTGAATGGAAGGGCGGTCGCTTCCACTTCCATCAACCGTTAACATTCCGGCGACAGTCGGATTCGCGAACAAGGTCGTTGGCCGACCGTTTGCAGGGTCCGATGGAAAGCCGTCAATCCAGAAAGGCAGGTAACCATGCAGGGCACGAACGAACAGAGAGGCGCTAAGGCCCCCCTCGTGTTTCCCGTTCTGCCGTTGCGGGACATCGTGGTGTTTCCACATAAGATCGTGCCGCTATTCGTCGGACGCGAAAAGTCCGTGCGCGCGCTTGAGGATGTCGGCGTCGATGAGAAGCAAATCCTTCTCATAACGCAAAAGAATCCGGCGCAAGACGATCCCACGGAAGACGATCTCTACATGGTAGGTACGCTTGCCTCCGTCGTTCAGCTCCTCAAGCTGCCCGACCAGACGGTGCGCGTTCTCGTCGAAGGCAAGCAACGCGCGCGCATCAAGCGCTTCATTCCCAATAGCGGCTTCTTTCAGGTCGAGGCCGAGTTGATTGCCGACGACGCCGGCGACGAGCGCGAGATCGAAGCCCTCGCGCGCTCCGTATCCGCGCACTTCGAGAACTACGTCAAACTGAACAAGAAAATCCCGCCCGAGAGCCAGGCCGAGGTTCAGCAGATCACGGATGCGTCGAAGCTCGCCGACACAGTCGCCTCGCATATCACCGTCAAGATCTCCGACAAGCAGTCGCTGCTCGAAACGACAAGCGTGATCGCGCGGCTGGAAAAGGTCTACGGCCTGATGGAAGGCGAGATCGGCGTGTTGCAGGTCGAGCGCAAAATTCGTACGCGCGTGAAGCGTCAAATGGAGAAGACGCAACGCGAGTACTATTTGAACGAACAGCTGAAGGCCATTCAGAAGGAACTGGGCGAAGGCGAAGAACAGCGCGACGAACTGGGCGAACTTGAAGACCGCATCAAGAAGACGAAGCTGTCGAAAGAAGCGCGCGACAAGGCGATGGGCGAGCTGAAGAAGCTGCGCCAAATGTCGCCGATGTCCGCCGAAGCGACGGTCGTTCGAAATTATCTCGATTGGATGCTCTCGCTGCCCTGGGGCAAGAAGAGCCGCGTCAAGAAAGACATCGACGAAGCCGAAAAGATCCTCGACGACGATCACTACGGCTTGGAAAAGGTTAAGGAACGCATCCTGGAGTACCTCGCGGTGCAGCAGCGCGCGGGCAAATTGAGGGGCCCGATCCTCTGTCTCGTCGGCCCGCCGGGTGTCGGCAAGACGTCGCTCGGCAAGTCGATCGCGCGCGCAACGGGGCGCGAGTTCTTGCGTATGTCGCTCGGCGGCGTGCGCGATGAAGCCGAGATCCGCGGCCACCGGCGCACATATATCGGCTCCATGCCGGGCAAAGTCATTCAAGGCATGAAGAAAGCGAAGACGGCCAACCCGCTCTTCCTGCTCGATGAGATCGACAAGCTCGGCGCGGATTGGCGCGGCGACCCGTCGTCGGCTTTGCTGGAAGTACTGGACCCCGAGCAGAACGCGACGTTCAACGATCACTATCTCGAGGTCGACTTTGATCTTTCCGACGTGATGTTCATCACGACGGCGAACACGTTGCGCATGCCGCAGCCGCTGATGGATCGTATGGAGATCATTCGCATCCCCGGCTACACCGAGGATGAGAAAGTCGAGATAGCCAAGCGCCATTTGCTGCCGAAGCAAGTCCTGGCACACGCCTTGACGGAAGGCGAGTGGACGATCTCCGATCCCGCGCTAAAGGACCTGATCCGCTACTACACGCGCGAAGCAGGCGTGCGTAATCTCGAGCGCGAACTGGCGAGCCTGGCGCGCAAGGCCGTCAAGGAAATCGTTTCAAAAAAGGCGAAGTCCGTCGCTCTGACGCCGAAGAACCTCGAGAAATATGCGGGCGTCCGCAAATTCCGCTTCGGTGAAATGGAGGGCGAAGATCAGGTCGGTGTCGTGACCGGGTTGGCTTGGACCGAGGTCGGCGGCGACACGCTGACGATCGAAGCTGTCATGCTTCCCGGCAAAGGCAGGATGCAGGCGACCGGCACGTTGGGCGACGTGATGAAGGAATCTATCGACGCGGCGCGCTCATATGTTCGTTCGCGTTCGGCGTCGATGGGGGTCACGCCACCGACATTCGACAAGCGTGACATCCACGTCCACGTGCCGGAGGGCGGAACTCCGAAGGACGGACCTTCGGCCGGCATCGCGATGACGACCGCGATTGTTTCGGTCTTGACCGGCATCCCGATCAAACGCGACGTCGCCATGACCGGCGAGGTGACCTTGCGGGGCCGCGTTCTGCCTATCGGCGGATTGAAAGAGAAGCTGTTGGCGGCCCTGCGCGCCGGGATCAAGACCGTGCTCATTCCTTCTGAAAATGAGAAGGACTTGGCGGAAATCCCGGACAATGTGCGCAAGGGCCTGAACATCATTCCGGTGGCGACGGTCGACCAGGTTTTGGCGCATGCGCTCGTGCGCATGCCTGTACCGGTCACCTGGGTTGAGCCGGTCGATGAGCCGGTTCGCCCACCTGCAGGCACAGAGCCTGTTGACCACGACAGCCTGGTTGCGCACTAGGCACGCGTAGAAGTTGCAAGGGGATCGTCCTTAACGGGGCGGTCCCCCACGCTTTTCTGCGGGCGCCTGCCAAAAAACGGCGGATTTCCTTTGACAGGGCCCTTTCAGGCCTTAAATTCCGCCCCTGCAGTTTTCGAGCGGTTTGCTCGCCCAAAGACCACCTCCCAAACAGAGATCGAGAGGACCCATGAATAAGAACGATCTTGTCGCGGCCGTCGCCGAAAAGACGACCGTACCGAAGGCAGAAGCCGAAAAAATCATTGACGCCACCTTGGAAGTCGTGACCTCCACATTGAAAAATGGCGATGAAGTGCGCCTTGTCGGCTTTGGCACGTTTGTCGTGACAAACCGTAAAGCCGGCACCGGCCGAAATCCGCGCACGGGCGAAGAAATCAAAATTCCGGCCTCCAAACAGCCGAAATTTCGCGCCGGCAAGCAGCTAAAAGACGCCGTCAATATCTGACGTTTGATTGCCGACTGCCCAAGTTGCGGCAGGTGAACAGGGGCGCGGGGCCGCTTGGCCGAGCGCCCCTTTGCACATGCGCTTTTGCGCCGTCGAGTAGGCTTTGCTATGCCACCGGCGAAGGCGGGCGATTAGCTCAGTTGGTAGAGCGCATCGTTTACACCGATGATGTCGGCGGTTCGAGCCCGTCATCGCCCACCAGCCTTCGCTCGCGAAGCACGTGAAGGCTGCCGCGCCGAAGCCCAATAGGGACGAAGGCGGGCAATTGTTTCCGCGAGCTACGGTTTGTCGAGCCGGTATCCGGCTCTGAAGATCAACTCAACCAAGACTTGCAAGCAACAGTACAATTCCGCCGACAATCAGCGCGGTGGCGACCAGTTCGCGGTTGGTCGGCTGCTCTCGGAACCAAAATACCGTGACGCCGTAACTGAAGACGACTTCGAGCAGGCCGATCATGCGCACGTGCGCCGCGGGCTCCAACGTCATTGCCGTCATCCACCCGGCCGACGCAGCCGCCCCGGTTAGGCCCGGCAGGGCCGACTGGCGCCAGCTTGTGGCAACGCGAAGGATTTGAGCCGGCTCGCGCCACGCAAGCCAGGCGAGGAGCAACAATGTTTGCATCGCGAGCATGATCACCAAAGCCAGCGCTCCAGCGCCTAAGAACGATGGCGAATGCAGCGACAAAGTCGCGCCCCTGATGGCCAGTGCCGTAATCGTGTAGCCGGCACCAACAGCGAAACCTAGGAGCGCGGGGCGCTCCGTCCAACTCAACGCGACCGCCTTGAGCGAGAGCACAGTGCCCTTGACCGACAACATCATGATGCCGGCCGTCGCTATCAGGATTGCGGTGATCGATCCCCACGACAAAGGGTCGGAAAGAACTATCGCGCTCAAGACGGCGATCTGCGCGAGTTCGGTCTTGGTGTAGGCGATGCCGACCGTGAAGTTGCGCAGCTGCAGCAGCATGATTAGTGCCAACATCGCCAGAACTTGGGCGACTGCGCCGAGGAGACACCACTCAAAAAATCCAAGTCCCGGCACGGGTATCGTCGTTCCCAGGGAAACGAGCAACGCTGCGTAGAGGAGCGCGAACGGCAGGCCGTAGACGAAGCGCGTCGACGTCGCTCCGACGGGCGAAAGGTAGCCCGTCAATTTACGCTGGAGTGCATTGCGCGCGGTTTGCAGGCCGGCTGCCCCGACCGAGATCGCGACCCAGAGTAGGGGCGGCGTCATTCAGTTCCCGACCCACGCCGCTATCAAAAGTGCTTTGATCAAACTCTTGCCGGTTGCGCTTCCCCAACTGGCCTCGACCGAAGCCAGCCAATTCATCGTGCGCTCGGCTTCGTCATAGGGGTTCGCGTTGGTCGCCACGGCGGTGCTCGCTTGGCCAAAGGGTTGACCAGACTACCAGAGCGCGCGGGCTGAGCGTTCCTTGACACCCCTGGGGGGCTGCCTTACACACCCCGCTCTTCGGGGTCTTTCGGCCCCTGCCCGTCGGGGGCGTAGCTCAGTTGGTTAGAGCGCCGGCCTGTCACGCCGGAGGTCGCGGGTTCGAGTCCCGTCGCTCCCGCCATCGAACCAGCATCTGGATCCGCGACTCGTCGCACCGTGGTCGTCACGGTTGCTGCGATTGTCGATTCGAGCGCCATTTTCACAACCGATTCTGTCGCACGCCCAGCATGTTGCTGCGCTTGCAAAGCCACGCGGACACGCTAGTTTCCGCCTCGAATCCAATTCGCGTCGACTCGCGCGCGGCTATTCCGCCGGGTTGACGCAAGAGGTCAAGAAAGGGGCGGGGACTCGTGCGGGCGCCAAGCCGTCCGTGTCCCCGGTTGTGCGATCCCGATGCCAAATATTTTGGTCGAGTATCTGCCGATCATCATTTTCCTTGGCATCGCCGGTGTGCTTGGTGCCGTGCTCCTCGTGTTGCCGTTGTTGTTGGCGCCGAACAATCCCGATCCGGAAAAACTTTCAGCCTACGAATGCGGTTTCAACGCCTTCGACGACGCGCGCTTGAAATTCGACGTTCGTTTTTATCTGGTCGCCATCCTCTTCATCATCTTCGACCTCGAGGTGACGTTCCTCTTTCCCTGGGCAATTACGCTGGGCAAGACCGGCACCTTCGGCTTCTGGTCGATGATGTCCTTCCTGGGCGTTCTGACCGTCGGGTTCATTTATGAATGGAAGAAGGGCGCGCTCGAATGGGAATAGAGCGCCCGCCAGCTCTGAGCGCGGCCCGCAGCGCGGTCGAAGGCGCCGGCCGCATCGATCCCAACGATCCGTTTTTCCTAGGTGCGCGCGATCAACTGTCGGACAAAGGGTTCCTGCTCGCGCGTGCCGACGAACTCGTCGCTTGGTCGCGTACCGGCTCGCTGATGTGGATGCTGTTCGGCCTTGCTTGTTGCGGCGTCGAGATGATGCAAGCCTCAATGCCGCGCTACGACCTAGAGCGGTTTGGTTTCGCGCCGCGCGGAAGTCCGCGCCAATCCGACGTGATGATCGTGGCAGGTACGCTGACCAACAAGATGGCGCCAGCTCTGCGCAAGGTCTACGACCAGATGCCCGAACCGCGCTACGTGATTTCGATGGGTTCGTGCGCCAATGGCGGCGGCTACTATCACTATTCTTATTCGGTTGTGCGCGGCTGTGATCGGATCGTGCCGGTCGACGTTTATGTGCCCGGCTGTCCACCCACCGCCGAGGCGCTGGTCTACGGCGTAATGCTGCTGCAAAAGCGTATTCGCCGCATCGGCAACATTGTCCGCTGATCGCGTGGGAGCGGCCATGGAAGACAAGCTCAAAAGTCTCGCAGACCATCTGGCCGCATCGCTCGGCAGCGAGATCGTTCAGTCGACGCTGGTCTTTGGCGAACTCACCGTTCAAACGACGGTCGGCGCGGTACATCACGTACTCACGCATTTGCGTGACGATCCCGAGTGCCGCTTCATTCAATTGATCGACATTTGCGGCGCCGATTATCCGGCGCGCGCAAATCGCTTCGACGTCGTCTATCACCTCTTGAGCCTGCACAAGAACCAACGCATTCGCGTGAAGATCGAGACAGACGAACAAACGCCAGTGCCGAGTTCAATCGACATTTGGCCATCGGCGAATTGGTATGAGCGCGAAGCGTTCGACATGTACGGCATTCAGTTTTCCGGCCACCCGGATCTACGCCGCCTCCTCACGGACTATGGGTTTTCGGGTTACCCGCTTCGCAAGGACTTTCCGCTGACCGGCTACGTCGAGGTTCGCTACGACGACGACCAGAAGCGCGTCGTGTATGAGCCGGTGAAGCTCACGCAGGAATTCCGCAAATTCGACTACCTCTCGCCGTGGGAAGGCGCGAAGTATGTGTTGCCGGGCGACGAAAAGGCGAAAAAGCCATGAGTGCGCCCGTCGCCGAGCCTAAAACCAAGAACATGACGATCAATTTCGGGCCGCAGCATCCGTCGGCTCACGGCGTCTTGCGTCTGGTGCTCGAACTCGACGGTGAGATCGTCGAACGCGCCGATCCGCATATCGGCCTGCTTCACCGCGGCACTGAGAAGCTGATCGAGTACAAGACCTATCTACAGGCCGTGCCCTACTTCGATCGGCTCGATTACGTCGCGCCGATGAATCAGGAGCACGCATTCGCGCTTGCGGTCGAAAGACTCTGCGGCATCGTCGTGCCGCCGCGGGCGCAATACATTCGCGCTCTCTATGCCGAACTCGGCCGACAACTCTCGCACATCTTGAACGTCACGACGCAAGCCATGGATGTCGGTGCCATGACACCGTCGCTGTGGGGCTTCGAAGAGCGCGAGAAGCTGATGGTCTTCTACGAGCGCGCCAGCGGCAGTCGCATGCACGCAGCGTATTTCCGTCCCGGCGGCGTGCATCTAGATCTGCCGCAAGCTCTGATCGACGACATCTACAAATGGTGCGAGCACTTCCCGAAAGTCATCGACGACATCGAAGGCTTGCTGACCTACAGCCGCATTTTCAAGCAACGCAACGTCGACATCGGTGTGGTCTCGGCCGAGCAGGCGCTCGCCTGGGGCTTCTCCGGCGTGATGCTGCGCGGGAGCGGGATGGCGTGGGACCTTCGCCGCGCCCAGCCCTACGAATGCTACAGCGACCTGGCGTTCGACATTCCCGTCGGTAAGAACGGCGATTGTTATGACCGCTATCTCTGTCGCATCGAAGAGATGCGACAGTCGGTCAAAATCATGCGGCAGGCGATCGAGAAGATGCCGAAGGGTCCGGTCAACGAGACGTCCGGCAAGATCGTGCCGCCCAAGCGCGCCGAGATGAAGAACTCGATGGAAGCGCTCATCCACCATTTCAAGCTTTACACCGAGGGCTATCACGTACCGGCCGGCGAGACCTATGCGGCGGTCGAGGCGCCTAAGGGTGAGTTCGGCGTCTATCTCGTCGCCGACGGCTCGAACAAACCCTACCGCTGCAAGATCCGTGCGCCGGGGTTTCCGCACCTGCAAGCACTCGATTTCATGACGAGAGGCCACATGCTCGCCGACGTCTCCGCCATCATCGGCTCGCTCGATATCGTCTTCGGCGAGGTCGATCGATGAGCTTGCGCCGCCTCGCACCTGACCAACCTGCTTCCTTCGCCTTCACGAAGGAAAACTTGGCGTGGGCTGGTCAGCAGATCAAAAAATATCCGGACGGCCGGCAAGTCTCCGCCGTGGTGCCGATCCTCTGGCGCGCGCAGGAGCAACAGGGCGGTTACGTCACAGAGCCCATGATCCGCGTCGTCGGCGAGATGCTCGGCATGTCGCCAATCCGCGTGCTCGAGATCGCGACGTTCTACACGATGTTCAATCTGAAGCCCGTCGGTAAACACCTAATCCAGGTGTGCACGACGACGCCGTGCTGGCTGCGCGGTTCCGACACCGTGCTCGCCGCGTGCAAAAAGAACATTGCGCATTCGTCCGAAACCGTGTCGGCGGACGGCATGTTTTCCTGGATGGAGGTCGAATGCCTTGGCGCCTGCGTTAACGCGCCGGTCGTGCAGATCGGGGACGATTACTACGAAGACCTCGATGGCGCGCGCATGGAGTCGATCCTCACCGACCTGCGCGCCGGGCGTAAGCCGAAGCCGGGCTCGCAGATCGGCCGCCAAACTTCAGCACCTGAGGGCGGTCCAATGACGTTGACCGATCCCGCTCTCTTCGCAAAGACGAAGGGAAGCTGATGCTCGCGGACAAGGATCGCATATTCACCAATCTCTACGGCGCGCAGGATTGGCGCCTTGCGGCGGCGCGTAAGCGTGGCGCATGGGACAACACCAAAGCGCTAATCGAGCGCGGTCGCGATGCCATCATCGAGGAGATGAAGAAGTCGGGTTTGCGCGGTCGCGGCGGTGCCGGATTTCCGACCGGCCTCAAATGGTCGTTCATGCCGAAACAGTCGGACGGTCGCCCGCATTATCTCGTCGTCAACGCCGATGAATCAGAACCTGGTACCTGCAAGGACCGGGATATCTTGCGTCACGATCCCCACATCTTCCTCGAAGGATGTTTGATCGCCTCGTTCTCGATGGCGGCGCACGCCTGCTACATCTATGTGCGCGGTGAGTATCGGCGCGAGTATCAAACGCTCGAGGCCGCCATCCAGGAATGCTACGACGCAAAACTGTTTGGCAAGAACGCGGCGGGCGCAGGCTGGGACTTCGATTGCTATGTCCATCACGGCGCCGGCGCTTACATCTGCGGCGAGGAAACGGCACTGCTCGAAAGCCTTGAAGGCAAGAAAGGCATGCCGCGCCTCAAGCCGCCGTTTCCGGCGAATGTCGGTCTCTACGGCTGCCCAACGACCGTCAATAACGTCGAGTCGATCGCGGTGGCGCCCGACATTTTACGGCGCGGCGCCGGATGGTTCTCAGCGCTCGGCCGCCCGAACAACACCGGCACGAAGGTGTTCTGCATCTCGGGTCACGTGAACAAGCCCTGCAACGTCGAAGAGGAGATGGGCATCCCGCTGAAGGAACTCATCGAAAAGCATGCGGGCGGCGTGCGCGGCGGCTGGGACAATCTGCTTGCCATCATTCCGGGGGGATCATCGGTACCGCTGCTCCCGAAGACAATTTGCGACACCGTCTTGATGGATTTCGACTCGCTCCGCGACGTGAAGTCGGGCCTCGGGACCGCGGCCGTCATTGTCATGGATCGGTCCACCGACCTCGTCAAAGCGATCGCGCGCCTCGCACGCTTCTACAAGCACGAGTCATGCGGCCAGTGCACGCCGTGCCGCGAAGGCACCGGCTGGATGTGGCGCGTGCTGGAACGCATGGTCAAAGGCGAGGCGGAGACGAGCGAGATCGACCTCCTGCTTGAGGTCAGCTACGAGGTCGAGGGCCATACGATTTGCGCATTGGGAGACGCAGCGGCATGGCCGATACAGGGATTGATCCGACACTTTCGCGGAGACATTGAACGCCGGATCAATGCCCGCAAGGCCGGCAAGCCTGCAATGGCGGCGGAGTAGGCGATGCCCAAGATCAACGTCGACGGCAAAGAGGTCGATGTCCCGGCGGACTTCACGCTTCTGCAAGCATGCGAGGCGGCTGGCGCCGAAATCCCGCGCTTTTGCTATCACGAGCGCCTGTCGATCGCCGGTAATTGCCGCATGTGCCTGGTCGAACTGAAGGGTTCGCCGAAACCGGTCGCTTCATGCGCCTGGGGCGTGCGCGATTGCCGCCCGGGTCCGCAAGGCGAAGCGCCGGTCGTACTCACGAAGTCGCCGATGGTGAAGAAAGCCCGCGAAGGCGTGATGGAATTCCTGCTGATCAATCACCCGCTCGATTGCCCGATTTGCGATCAGGGCGGCGAGTGCGATCTGCAAGATCAAGCCATGGCTTATGGCCACGCCAAATTCCATCGCTTCGAAGAGAATAAGCGCGCGGTCACCGATAAGAATATGGGACCGCTCGTCAAAACGATCATGACGCGCTGCATTCATTGCACGCGCTGCGTCCGCTTCGCGGCCGAGGTCGCCGGCATCGACGAGATCGGCGCGACTGGCCGCGGCGAGGATATGGAGATTACCACCTATCTCGAACACGCCGTCTCGTCGGAGCTCTCCGCCAACATCGTCGATCTGTGCCCCGTCGGCGCGCTAACGGCAAAGCCCTACGCGTTCAATGTCCGCTCGTGGGAGCTTGCCAAGACGGAGTCCGTCGATGTCATGGACGCCGTCGGATCGGCGATCCGGGTCGACGCAAGGGGTGCCGAGGTGATGCGCGTGATCCCGCGGGTCAACGAAGAGGTCAATGAGGAGTGGATCTCAGACAAAACGCGCCATGCCGTCGATGGTTTGAAGCGTCAGCGTCTCGACACGCCCTATGTCCGCCGCGACGGCAAGTTGCGCCCAGCGTCTTGGAGCGAGGCCTTTGCTGCGATCGCCGAACGTGTGAAGCGTTCGCAACCGAACCGCATGGCAGCGCTGGTTGGAGATCTGGTGTCGGCTGAGCCGATCAAAGCGCTCAAAGACCTCATGTCAATGCTCGGCGTCGCCAATCTCGATTGCCGCCAAGACGGATCGAAGATCGGTGGAGGCCCGCGCCAAGGCTATCTCTTCAACACAACGATCCGCGGCATTGACGATGCCGATGCGCTCTTGCTCGTCGGTACGAACCCGCGATGGGAAGCGCCTATCATCAACGCTCGTATCCGCAAGGCATGGCTGAAGAACGATTTGAAGATTTCGCGCTTGGGGCCGCGTGTCGATCTGACCTACAAGCTGAATGAGCTCGACAGCAACCCTGCCGTTCTCGTCGACATCGCTGCGGGAAAAAACCCAATCTTTGACGCGCTGAAGGCTGCCAAGCGACCGATGCTGATCGTCGGTCAGGGTGCGCTCGCGCGGCCCGACGGCGCCGCAATCTTGGCCGCCTGCGCGGAGATCGCGCGAAACACGGGCATGATCGGGCCGGCGGGCGAGGGCGGTTGGAACGGCTTCAATGTGCTGCACACGGCGGCGGCGCGCGTCGCTGCGCTCGATCTGGGCTTCCTGCCGCAAAAGGGCGGCAAGGACACGACGGCAATTCTCGAAGGAGCATCGAAGGGCGAAATCGACTTCGTCTACTTACTCGGCGCCGACGAGATCGATACCGCCAAACTCGGCAAGGCGTTCGTCGTCTACCAAGGAACGCATGGCGATGCGGCCGCACAACGCGCCGACGTTGTTCTTCCCGGCGCCGCTTACACCGAACAGAATGGAACCTATGTGAATACCGAAGGTCGCGTTCAGGCCGCGCGCCGCGCCACGTTCCCGCCGGGCGACGCCCGCGAGGATTGGGCGATCCTTCGCGCGCTGTCGGACGTTATCGGCAAGCGTCTGCCTTACGATGATCTTGCCGCACTGCGCGCGGCAATGTTATCCGATGCGCCGCACTTCGCGGTAACTGATCGTGCGCCCGCAAACCCCGGCGCAGACGCGGCCGTCTGGACCAATATCGGCGCCAAAGGGCCGATCGCGAAAACACCCGTCGTTTATCCGATCCGCGACTTCTATCTGACAAATCCGGTGGCTCGCGCCAGCATCACGATGGCCGAGTGCAGCCGGCTCTTCGTTCAGCCGCGCGTCGCGGCCGCGGCGGAATAGGGCGATGAGCGAATTCCTGGGCACAATCGTCTGGCCGCTGATCTGGCTCGTATTGCCGATGCTGGCGTTGATCGTCAGCCTTCTCATTATGCTCGCCTTCCTGCTGCTGTTCGATCGCAAGGTCTGGGCGGCGGTCGCGTTGCGGCGGGGACCCAATGTCGTCGGCCCTTATGGCTTGCTCCAATCCTTCGCCGATTTCTTCAAATTCGTGCTGAAGGAATCGATCATACCGGCGGGTGCGAACAAGGGCGTGTTCATCCTGGCGCCGCTCGTCAGCTTTACACTGGCGATGGGCGGATGGGCGGTCGTGCCGGTCGCCGATCGCTGGGTCGTGGCCGATATCAACGTCGGTATCCTCTATATCTTCGCGATCTCGTCGCTCGGCGTTTACGGCATCATCATGGGCGGCTGGGCATCGAATTCGAAGTACCCGTTCCTGGGAGCGTTGCGGTCTGCCGCCCAGATGGTCTCCTACGAGGTCTCGATCGGCTTCGTCATCGTGACCGTGCTGTTGACGGCGGGCTCGCTCAACCTATCCAAGATCGTGAATGCTCAGGCCGGCGGCTTCTACCACTGGAACCTGTTCGGCATTTTGTTTCCGATGGCGGTCGTGTTTTTCATCTCTGCGCTTGCCGAGACCAACCGCCCACCATTCGATTTGCCTGAAGCGGAATCCGAACTGGTCGCCGGATACCAAACCGAATATTCCTCGAGTGCCTATCTTCTTTTCCAGATCGGGGAATACTTGAACATCGTGCTGATGTGCGCGATGGCGAGCATACTGTTTCTCGGCGGCTGGCACGCGCCGCTCGAGATCGCGCCTTTCACATGGATTCCGGACCTTGGCTGGTTCGTCATCAAAGTTTGGGCGATGTTCTTCCTCTTCGCCATGGTCAAGGCGATCGTCCCGCGCTACCGCTACGACCAGCTCATGCGCATCGGCTGGAAATTGTTTCTGCCGTTTTCGCTGCTCTGGGTCGTGGTCACGTCCGGCTATCTCCTTTACTTCGACAAGTTGCCCTGAAGGACACCATGCGCCAGCGGCTCAACAGTTTCTTCTTGGTCGACATCGTGATGGGCTTGTGGCTCGCGACCAAATATCTCTTCCGAGCGAAGGTGACGCTGAACTACCCCTTCGAAAAGGGTCCGCTGTCGCCCCGCTTCCGCGGCGAGCACGCTTTGCGTCGTTACGCCAACGGCGAGGAACGCTGCATCGCCTGCAAACTATGCGAAGCGATTTGCCCGGCGCAGGCGATCACGATCGAGGCCGAGGCGCGCGACGACGGTTCGCGCCGCACCACCCGCTACGACATCGACATGGTCAAATGCATCTATTGCGGCTTCTGCCAGGAAGCCTGTCCTGTGGATGCAATCGTCGAAGGTCCGAATTTCGAGTTCTCAACCGAAACCCGCGAAGAGCTGCTTTACGACAAGGCAAAGCTGCTCGCCAACGGCGACCGGTGGGAGCGTGAGATCGCGAAAAACCTGGAGTTGGATGCGCCCTATCGCTAAAAGGGCGCGCCTTTCGAATGCCGTCTGAATAGGCCCCCCGAGTCGTTTCAGGGCCTCCTTCCGAATGAGGATCAAACCCGCGTGTTGGCCGCGATCGCCTTTTATGTGTTCTCGACCGTCACGGTGCTTTCCGCCGTCATGGTGGTGAGCGCGCGCAACCCGGTGCATTCGGTGCTCTTCCTCATCCTGACATTCTTCAATTCGGCCGCGTTATTCGTGCTCTTGGGCGCCGAGTTCCTGGCGATGATGCTGATCGTCGTCTATGTCGGCGCGGTCGCGGTCTTGTTCCTGTTTGTCGTGATGATGCTCGATATCGATTTTGCCCAATTGCGGCGAGGATTCTTGGCCTACCTGCCGATCGGCGCGTTGATCGGACTCTTGTTGTTCGGCGAACTGGTCTTCATCAGCTGGTATTGGACCGTGTCGCCCGATGCGGTGGGTCATGCCGGCAATCCGACGCCCGTGGGCATGACAAACACTGAGGCGCTCGGGCGCATCCTCTACACAAATTACGTCCACGTCTTCCAGATGGCCGGCATGGTCCTACTCGTCGCCATGATCGGCGCGATCGTCTTGACGTTGCGTCATCGCGTGGGCGTTCGCCGCCAGAACGTCTCGGCGCAGCTCGCGCGCACGCCAGCGCAGGCGGTCGAACTACGCAAAGTCCAACCGGGCGAAGGACTCTAGGGCGCGATGGAAATCGGAATTGGTCACTATTTGAGCGTTGCCGCGGCACTGTTCACGATCGGCATCTTCGGGATCTTTCTCAATCGAAAGAACGTCATCATCATTCTAATGTCGATCGAGCTGATGCTGCTCGCCGTCAACATCAACCTCGTCGCCTTTTCAAGCTTCCTCGGCGACCTGACGGGCCAAGTCTTCGCGCTCGTCGTGCTTACGGTCGCGGCAGCTGAGGCCGCCATCGGCCTCGCCATCCTGGTGGTCTATTTCCGCAATCGCGGGTCGATCGCGGTCGAAGACCTGAACATCATGAAGGGATAGGCGAGGGTGCTCTACCAATTCATCGTCTTCTTCCCGCTTTTCGGTGCGCTGATCGCCGGGTTGCTCGGCCGCTTCATGGGCAAGCACGGCGCCGAGTATCTGGCGACGTTTTTCCTCTGCGTCTCGGCCGCCTTTTCGATCGTCGCCTTCTATGAAGTGGCGATGCTCCACCACGCGACAACGGTGCGGCTCTTTTCCTTTCTCGACTCGGGCGATTTGCAGGTCGATTGGTCCCTCAGGATCGACACGTTGACGGCGGTGATGCTCGTCGTCGTAACGGGCGTCTCGGCGCTCGTGCACGTTTATTCTATCGGCTATATGGAGCACGACGAGCACCGCCCGCGGTTTTTCTCCTACCTGTCGCTCTTCACCTTCGCCATGCTGGCGCTCGTCACGTCGGACAATTTCGTCCAAATGTTCTTCGGCTGGGAAGGCGTCGGCCTCGCCTCCTATTTGCTGATCGGCTTTTGGTATACGCGCCCGTCCGCCAATGCCGCCGCCATCAAAGCCTTTATCGTCAACCGCGTCGGCGATTTCGGCTTTGCGCTGGGCCTGATGGCGATCTTCTTCGTCTTCCGCTCGCTCGACTTCACGACCGTGTTCGACGCCGCTGCGGGCAAGGCCGGCCAGACCTTCAATTTCGCCGGATACCAAATCGACATCCTGACGACGATCTGCCTCCTTTTGTTCATGGGCGCGATGGGCAAGTCGGCGCAATTCCTGCTGCACACGTGGCTGCCCGACGCGATGGAAGGCCCAACGCCGGTCTCCGCGCTGATCCATGCGGCGACCATGGTGACGGCGGGCGTGTTTCTTGTCTGTCGCTGCTCGCCCCTGTTCGAACAAGCGCCGATCGCACTCGCCTTCGTCACGATCGTCGGCGCAACGACGGCATTTTTCGCCGCCTCCGTCGGCCTCTTTCAGAACGACATCAAACGGGTCATCGCCTATTCGACGTGCAGCCAGCTCGGCTACATGTTCGTCGCGGCCGGCGTTTCCGCTTATCAGGCGGCAATGTTTCACCTTTTCACGCACGCGTTCTTCAAGGCATTGCTCTTCCTTGGCGCCGGTTCCGTCATCCATGCGCTGAACGACGAACAGGACATGCGCAAGATGGGGGGCACCTACAAGATCATCCCCTGGACCTACATCCTGATGCTCGCCGGGACATTCTCGCTCACCGGCTTCCCGGTCTTCTTCTCGGGATTTTGGTCTAAGGACGCCATCATCGAAAGCGCGTTTGCAGCGCACTCGAGCGTCGGCACATATGGTTTCGTCCTCTTGACGGTCGCGGCCGCCATGACCTCATTCTATTCCTGGCGCCTTATTTTCATGACCTTCCACGGCAAATACCGCGGACGCGATTTGCACGATCTCGACCATGTGCATGACGCGCCGCAAATCATGCTGGTGCCTCTGGTGATCCTGGCGCTCGGTGCCGTCATCGCCGGCTGGCCGTTGCTATCAAACGTTTTCGGCAATTTTATTACGGAGGACCAAAGCGAGTTCTGGCACGGCGCGATCGCGCAACTGCCCGCGCACAACGCGCTCGAGGCCCGCGAAATGGTGCCGGCCTGGGTCCAACTTGCGCCGACGGCGATGATGCTCGTTGGTTTTCTCATCGCCTGGTACTTCTACATGGAGCGTCCCGAGCTGCCGGCCCAGCTCGCCGCACGCCGCGGACCGCTTTATCTCTTCCTCTACAACAAATGGTATTTCGACGAACTCTACGACGCGATCTTCGTGCGGCCCGCCAAATGGATCGGACGCCAGCTGTGGAAGATCGGCGACGGTAAGATCATCGACGGTTTCGGACCTGACGGGGTCGCCGCCGGCGTGCTCGATTGGACGCGCCAGATCGTTCGCCTGCAGAGCGGCTACGTCTATCACTATGCCTTTGCGATGCTGGTCGGGGTCGTGGTCTTCGCGACGTATTTCGTTATGGCGGGAGGGATCGGCAAATGATGCCCTTGCTCTCAGCCATCGTCTTCTTCCCGCTGATCGGCGTTCTGCTGATCATTCTGATGGCGCGCGAAGGCGAAGAGGGCGACCATCTGGCGCGCCAAATCTCGCTCTGGACGACGGTCGTCGTCTTCGGGTTTTCGCTTTACGCGTGGTATCTGTTCGATCCGACGAAGCACGGATTTCAGCTGACTGAAAACGCGGAATGGCTCGGCGGCACGATCCGTTATCGCATGGGCGTCGACGGCATCTCACTGCCCTTCGTCATCCTGACCGCCTTCCTGATGCCGCTCTGCATCTTGGCGAGTTGGGAGTCGATCGAAAAGCGCGTCAAGGAATACATGATCGCGTTTCTGATACTGGAAACGCTGATGATCGGCGTCTTCACGGCGCTCGACATCGTCGTCTTCTATCTCTTCTTCGAAGGCGGCCTGATCCCGATGTTTCTGATCATCGGCATCTGGGGCGGACCAAGGCGCGTTTATGCGTCGTTCAAATTCTTCCTCTACACGCTGCTCGGGTCCGTTTTGATGCTTATCGCCATCATGGCGATGTATGTGACCGCCGGAACGACGGATATCCCGGCGCTGATGGCCTATCATTTTCCGCGCGACATGCAGACGTGGCTGTTCCTCGCCTTCCTTGCCTCGTTCGCCGTCAAATTGCCGATGTGGCCGGTGCACACTTGGTTGCCCGATGCGCATGTTGAAGCGCCGACCGCCGGTTCCGTCATCCTCGCCGGCATTCTTTTGAAGATGGGCGGGTACGGCTTCCTGCGCTTTTCGCTGCCGATGTTCCCGGACGCCTCGGTCATGTTCGCGCCGATGATGTTTACGCTCAGCGTTGTGGCGATTGTCTACACCTCGCTTGTCGCGCTGGCGCAAGAAGACATCAAGAAGCTCATCGCCTATTCGTCGGTCGCCCATATGGGCTTCGTGACCATGGGTCTCTTCGCGCTGAACCGTCAGGGCGTGGACGGCGCCGTGGTTCAAATGATCAGCCACGGCTTCATCTCCGCCGCGCTCTTCCTGTGCGTCGGCGTGATTTACGACCGGATGCACACCCGCGAGATCAAGGCCTACGGCGGCATTGTCCAACGCATGCCGATCTATGCGGCCGTCTTTATGGTCTTCACGCTCGGCAATGTCGGACTGCCCGGCACGACGGGTTTCATCGGGGAATTTCTCTCCTTGGTCGGCGTCTTTCAGGTCAACACTTGGGTCGCCATTTTCGCCACGACCGGTATCATCTTGAGCGCAGGTTATGCGCTCTGGCTTTATGGCCGCGTCATGTTCGGCGCGCTGGAAAAAGCGTCGCTGCAAAAGATACCTGATATGGGATTGCGGGAAGTCATCGTCATGGCACCCTTGGTGGCCGCCACTCTCTATTTCGGCGTCTATCCAAAGCCGATCTTCAACCTGACCGGCACGGCGGTCGAGCAAACATTGGCTGGGATCAAGAGCAAGCTTGCCGATACGGCATCCGCCGAAACGCCGACGCACACGGCGGCTGTCCCATGACCGACGTGCAGTTGTACATAGATGCGACATCGTTCGCGCCGGAGCTGGCGTTGGCGATCGGCGCGATGATGCTCTTGCTGGTCGGCGTATTTTCCGGCGACCGTTTCTCTGAAACCATCACCTGGGCCTGCGTCGCTTTGATCGGCCTCACGGCGTTCTTCGTCGTCACCGGCGGGGCCGGGCGCGTACTCGCCTTCAACGGCGGAATGGTGGCCGATCCCTTCGGCCGCTTCATGAAATTGACCGTGCTCGCGGGCTCCGCACTGGCGTTACTGATGTCGCTCGAGTTCCTGCGCGACGAAAAGCTCGCCCGCTTCGAGTATCCCTTGCTCGTCACGTTGGCGACGCTCGGCATGCTCATCATGGTCTCGGCCAACGATCTGATCGTGCTCTATCTGGGGCTCGAGCTGCAGAGCCTGGCGCTCTATGTTCTGGCCGCCTTTGCGCGCGACACGGTGCGCTCCAGCGAGGCCGGCCTGAAGTACTTCGTCCTCGGCGCCCTTTCATCGGGCATGCTGCTCTATGGCGCGAGCCTGATTTACGGCTTTACGGGTTCGACCAATTTTGACTCGATTGCCAGCACGATCGGTGCGAGCGGCATGTCCGTCGGACTGATGATCGGCTTGGTATTCTTGCTGGCGGGTCTTGCCTTCAAGATCTCGGCCGTGCCGTTTCACATGTGGGCACCGGATGTTTACGAAGGTTCGCCGACGCCCGTCACTGCGTTTTTTGCCGGCGCGCCGAAGATCGCCGCGATAGCTCTGTTTTTGCGTGTTGTTTTCGGGCCCTTTGCCGGCGCGCAGCACCAATGGTTTCAGATCATAGCCCTGATCTCGGTCTCGTCGATGATCCTCGGTGCGGTCGCCGCCATCGGCCAGTCGAACATCAAACGATTGATGGCGTACTCCTCGATCGGCCATATGGGTTACGCGCTGATCGGGTTCGCTGCCGCTTCACCTGCAGGCGTGCAAGGGGTGTTGATCTATCTCGTGATCTATTTGGCGATGACCGCCGGCACGTTCGTCGTCATCATGATGATGCGCCGCAACGGGCAGCCGATCGAAGACATCGCTGAACTCTCGGGCCTTTCCGAGCGCGATCCGACAAGTGCGTATCTGTTGGCGATCCTGATGTTCAGCCTCATCGGAATCCCGCCGCTCGCGGGATTTTGGGGCAAGTGGTTTATCTTCCTCGCCGCCATCGACGCAAAACTCTATTGGCTTGCGGTGATTGGTTTTGTGACGAGCGTTATCGGCGCATATTACTATCTTAACATCATCAGGTTGATGTTCTTCGAAGCGCCGGCCCAAGAGTTCGAAAAGCCTTTGGGTACGGTCAATGCGATCTTGCTTGCGGGTTCGACGGCGTTCGTACTCTTCTTCGTCGTCCTGCCGGCGCCGCTCGTCGCTGCCGCGCAAGTGGCGGCGCAGAGCCTCTTTAAGTAGCGCCAGGTGCAGCCGCTTCTGCCTGCGGGCTACGAGCTGGCGAGCTTCGACGAACTCGATTCGACGAACGAAGAGGCGCGACGCCTGGCGCAGCGCGGCGAACGTGGACCCCTCTGGATTTGGGCGCTGAAACAAAATGCAGGCCGCGGCAGGCGGGGCCGTACTTGGGAATCGCCCATCGGCAATTTGATGTGCACGTTGCTGCTCGCGCCCGGCGTGCCGCCGGCACAGGCGGCGCGGCTTTCCTTTGTGGCGGCGCTTTCGGTGAGAGATTTGGTGGCTGAATTTTCCGGAGCGACGGACGTTCGCGTGAAATGGCCCAATGATGTCCTGATCGACGGGCGCAAGGTTGCCGGTATCTTGCTTGAATCCTCGGGCGAGAGCGGCGCAGGACTCTTGCCGTGGCTGGCGGTCGGGATCGGAGTGAACCTCTTGCACGCGCCTGACGGCACCAGCTTTCCCGCCACGGCGATCGCGGGGCATGGCGACGCTCCGACGCCCGCTCAGGCCCTCGCGATGCTCGCCGCAAAGTGGGACCAACATTTTCGTGTTTGGCGCGCGAGCGGCTTTGCGCCCATTCGGGAAGCGTGGCTCAAGCGTGCGGCCGGCCTTGGGAGGCCGATCGACGTGCGTCTGCCGGGCGAAACAGTTAACGGCGTCTTCGAGGGGCTCGACGCCGACGGCGCGCTGTTGCTCGCTTTGCCTGACGGTTCACGCCGTGCAATCACAGCAGGCGAAGTATTCTTCGCCTCGTCCTGATAGGAATAGCGATGCTTCTCGCCATCGATGCCGGCAATACCAACATTGTTTTCGCCGTTTATGACGGCGATCAGGTCAAGGCCCAGTTCCGCGCCTCGACCAAGGATACGCGCACGGCCGATGAATACTACGTCTGGCTGGCGCAGCTCATGCAACTCGAGGGCTTGGATCCCAAGGACGTCACCGCGGCGATCATCGCCTGCGTCGTCCCGCAAGCTTTGTTCAACCTTCGCCGCCTCTGTGCCAAATACTTCAAGCAGACGCCGCTCGTCGTCGGCGAGTCGGACGTCGATGTCGGCATTCTCATCAACACCGACAGGCCAAATGCGGTGGGCGCCGACCGTATCGTCAATGCGCTCGCCGCCCATCGCGATTACGGCGGCGATCTCATCGTCATCGATTTCGGCACGGCGACGACGTTCGACATTGTCGGCGCGCGCGGCTCCTATGAAGGCGGCATCATCGCGCCGGGCGTGAACCTCTCGATGGAGGCTTTGCACCTGGCCGCCGCGCAATTGCCGCGCGTCGCTATCGAGCGCCCGCAGGCCGTCATCGGCAAGGACACGGTGCCCGCAATGCAGTCGGGCGTTTATTGGGGTTATGTCGGCTTGATCGAGGGCTTGGTGACGCGGATCAAAGCGGAGTACGGCAAGCCCATGAAGGTGATCGCAACCGGCGGCCTCGCTAATCTTTTCCGCCAGAACACGCTGATGATCGAGGCGCTCGACGGCGATCTGACGATCCGGGGCTTGCGCTACATCTACGAGCTGAATATGGCGCAGCGCCGCAAAGCCGCGCAGTAGCGGCAGAACATGAACCAGCCCAAGGATGGAGAGGAGTTGATCTTCGTGCCGCTTGGCGGCGCGGGTGAGATAGGGATGAATCTGAATCTCTACGGTTATGGGACGGAGGCGCACCGTCAATGGATCATGGTCGATCTGGGCGTAATGTTCGGCGACGACGATACGCCCGGCATCGACATCATCATGCCCGATCCCGGCTTCATCGAAGAACGCCGTCATCAACTCCTCGCTATCGTCCTGACCCACGCTCACGAGGATCACATCGGCGCGGTGGCTCATCTTTGGCCGCGCCTACGTGTTCCGGTTTACGCGACGCCATTCACAGCGGCGCTCGTGCGGGGCAAGCTGGAGGAGCAGGGCTTGCTCGACGAGGTGCCGCTGAAGATCGTACCGCTCGGCGGCGAGCTTCAGCTCGGACCGTTCAGTCTCGAATTCATCGACGTCACGCACTCGATCCCAGAGCCGAACTGCATCGCGATCCGAACCCCGCTCGGCGTGGTCCTGCACACCGGCGATTGGAAAATCGACCCTCAACCGCTCGTTGGGCGCAAGACCAACATCGATGCTCTGCGCAAGTTGGGCGAGGAGGGCGTCCTCGCGGCGATCTGCGACTCGACGAATGTCTTCGTCCCGGGCCGCTCCGGATCCGAGGGCGAAGTCGCCACGCGCCTCGAAGCCGTTATCGCTATGTGCAAGGGCAGGGTCGCCGTCACTGCCTTCGCGTCGAACGTCGCACGCCTTCAGTCGATCGTTCGAGCAGGTGCCAAACTCGGCCGCCACGTCGCCCTGGTCGGGCGGTCGATGCACAAGATCACCGCCGCCGCGATCGAAACGGGGTACCTAAAGGATCTGCCGGCATTCATAAATGAGGAAGCGGCGATGACCTTGCCGCCGGGCAAGGTGCTCTACGTCTGCACGGGCAGTCAGGGCGAGCCGCGCGCCGCACTCGCGCGCATCGCATCCGGTGAACATCCGACCGTCACGCTCGGACCGGGAGATACCGTGATTTTTTCCTCGCGCGTCATTCCGGGGAACGAGAAAACCATTCACGCACTGCACAACGACCTTTCGCAGCGTGGCGTCGAAGTCATCTCGGCCGAGGATCACGACGTGCATGTGTCGGGACATCCCGCGCGCGATGAACTTGCCGACATGTACGCGTGGCTGCGCCCGCGCGTCGCGGTGCCGGTGCACGGCGAGATCCGCCATTTGTCGGAGCACGTGCGCCTGGCAAAATCGTTGCAGGTGCCACAAGCTCTGTTGGCGCCGAACGGCTCGATCGTTCGCCTTGCGCCCGGTCCGGCAACCATCGTCGACGAAGCGCCGCATGGTCGATTGCATCTGGACGGCATCATCCTCACCCAGGGTGACGACAGCTCGACCAAGGAGCGCCGGGCGATTAGTCATGCCGGTCACATCGCCGTGACGGTGATCCTCGATGAGCGGGGACGGGCGCTCCTCGATCCCGTCGTTATTGCGGCCGGCGTCCCTCAGGAAGCGGTCGACAGTGCGCGCAGCGCCGCCGCCGAAGCCATCAGCCGCCTCGAGCGCCGCCGTCTGGACGATGACCGTCCGATCATCGAGGAGGTCCGCCGCGCAGTGCGGCGCGCCGTTCAGGACGCGTGGGGGAAGCGAGCGCTGGTTCATGTTGAAGTCGCCCGTGCGGGTTGAGCAGCCACCACGAGCTTTGCGTCAATTTGTGCCGATACATGGCGCATCTCGACACTTGCCGATCGCGAGCCCGGCCTCTAACTGTTTTGCGCCGCCATTCACTTTAGCTCTGAGCACATCATGTTAGGACGATTGAACCACGTGGCGATCGCCGTGCCCAATATCGCCGACGCCGCGAAAATCTACCGTGATACATTCGGCATGGGTGCCAAAGTGTCTCGACCCGTGGCGCAGCCGGATCATGGTGTGACGACCGTATTCGTCGAACTGCCCAATACGAAAATCGAACTCCTTGAGCCTCTAGGCCCCAACTCACCCCTCGCCAAGTTTCTGCAAAAGAATGCCACAGGAGGGATTCACCACGTTTGCTACGAAGTTGAGAACATCATTGCGGCGCGCGATCACATGCGCGCGCAGGGTGCGACGATCACCGGAACGGGCGAGCCGACCATCGGCGCTCACGGCAAGCCGGTGATCTTCATGCATCCCAAGGACTTCAATGGGACGCTCATAGAGCTTGAGCAGGCTTGATCGATGGGAATTGCAGGCTCTCTGATGGTGCTGACGATTGCCTGGTGGCTCGCCTTTCAGGCGCTGCTACCCTTCGGCGTGCGCTCTCATCTTGAGGAAGACAGTGTCATCCCCGGCACGGATCCAAGCGCACCGACGCGGCCGGGTCTCCGGCGCAAAGCCCTCTACTCTGCCGTGATCGCAATAGCCGTTTGGGCGGTCCTCTTCCCGGTGATCGAATTTCACCTTCTGACCATTGACGACATTCCGTTCCCGACTGGGCTCAAATGGCCATAAGGGGCCAGCAATCCGTCGGCCAAAAGCAAAGAAGCGAGGCCGCGACCCGCGCACCTCGCCTCTGGCCCAGTTGAACCGCGCCAATCGGCTACGATCCGGGTTCCTCCCCAACTTGGGCTGCCTCGTTTCAAGGCCGTCTCTGTGTATCCCCCTCCTTTGCGTTTGTCACTATTTTGGCTGTGAAACTTGATGAAAATGTCGCGCAATAGGCTAATTAGCAGCGGTCTGTTGCGTTGTGCTGCATTTTTCACAACGTTCGATTGCATCGCCGCGCTGTTGCCCGGGTTTTGCTTGACAAAAACCCGCCCGGTTCAAACCTTACCGTCGGGGTTGTGCGTTAGTTCGGGGGGAAAATGCTTCGCCATTTGCTCATAGCGCTCGCGCTCGCCTGCGGATTGGTCGCGCCGGCCGCTGCAGGCTCGTCGACGTGGACGGTAACCAAATCCGAATGGACGGCGGAGGACGAGAAGGGCTACAGCGCCTTCATCCAAAAGATCGGCGACAGCAATTGCGAGACGCCCGACGATTGCATCAACTCGGACGCAAATCCCTATCGCGGCACGGACGGGCACGGCATTGATTTCAATACGGACTGCGCTGACCTGATCTACATGCTTCGCGCCTACTACGCGTGGAAGAACAATCTTCCGTTCTCGTATGTCGACGGGGTCTCATCGCGCGGCGGCGGCGATGTTCGGTTTTCGTCGAAAGGCAATCGCGTCGGCGGGCGCCGCAACGTGACGGGCGGTGAAAGCGGGCGCTCCGAGCTCAATAACATTCGCGATGCGATCAGCTCCGCCACCTTTCGCATCGGGCCCGACATCGACGACAAGCCGCTCACTGATCTCTATCCAGTGAAGATCCAGCAGGGATCGATCCGGCCGGGCACGGCGATCTATGACGTCAACGGCCATGTGGCGTTGGTGTACAAGGTCGGCGAAGACGGCCGTATTTTTTACATGGATGCCCATCCCGACTACACGCTGACGCGCAGCGTCTACGGTGCCCAGTTTGGCCGCGATGTCCCGGGTATGGGCGCCGGCTTCAAGAATTTCCGGCCGCTCAAGGTCGTGCATGGACTCATCGCGCTGGCCGACAATAGTCAGATTCCGGATTATTCGACGGAGCAATTCTACGGGACCAATCCCGATCCCGGCGGCGATTGGAAGAAGGGCAAGTTCCTCTACAACGGTATCGAGTCCGGCTTTTACGAATACGTTCGCGTCGCCATGGCGGGCGGCAATCTGACGTTCAACCCTGTCGTCGAGCTCAAGGCGACGATGAAGACGCTCTGCAACGATCTCTTCGACCGTCAGCGCTTCGTCGACATGGCGGTCGAGGCGAACGTCGATCGCAAAGGCCATCCCGAGCGCCTGCCGCCCAACATCTACGGCACCGACAATATGGAGTGGGAGATCTACTCCACGCCCTCGCGCGACGCCCGCCTGAAGACCGCGTTCAGGGCGTTGCGAGACGACATGGCACGTTTGATACAGATGTGGATCAACCGTGATGAGCGTGTGTCCTACGATGGCCTCGACCTCAAGGAGGACCTGCAGAAGGCTTATGAGTACGGGCGCTCGACGTGCACCGCCGTCTACCGCAATTCGGCAGGCCGGAATGTGACGCTCCACTTCGACGACGTGGTACAACGACTCTTCAAACTCTCGTTCGATCCCTACCACTGCATCGAACGGCGCTGGGGCGCGACCGGCGAGGGTGAACTCGCAAGCTGCGCCGACACAGCGAGCAAGACGCGTTGGTACGAGGCCGAGCAACGCCTGCGCAATCAAGTCGATCGCACATATGACGCGCGCATGGATTTCACCGTTGGCGAACTCGAGAAAGGCACGAGAGGATCGGGCGCCGACACGCCGCCCGACATTGACGTCAAGGCGGTGATCGACAATATGGGATACCGCATCCCCTATACGCCAATGCAACCGCCGGGCTATTGACGAGGCATCCGCCTTACCTCTTACGAAAGCCCTCCGTGACTGATCCAACGACGCGCACCGCAAACATGCGCGGCATCATCGCCCTATTGTGCGGGCAGGCGTTGTTCGTCGGCAGCGACAGCGTCATCAAGCTTGCAGGCGACATGATGCCGGCGACCGAGATCATGGCTGTTCGCGGGGTGCTTGCCGTTCTCTTAATGGGCGCTTTCGTGGCGGGCACCGTCGACCTCGATCGCTGGCGCCTCTTGTTGAGGCCGTTGGTCCTGGCGCGGGCGACGCTTGAGGCGATGCTGGCGTTTCTGTTTGTGCTTTCGCTTCCTCACATGCCGCTCCCGGACATCACGGTGATTCAGCAGGTCACGCCGCTTGTTCTGACGGTCATGTCGGCGCTTGTGCTTCGCGAAACGGTCGGCTGGCGGCGCTGGCTCGCGGTTGCGATCGGATTTGCCGGCGTGGCGCTCGTCATTCAGCCAACGGGGCAGGGGATTAATTTCTACGCCTTCACGGCGCTGCTATGCGCAGTCTTCGTCGCCTTTCGCGACCTCGTCACGCGCCGGCTTCACGATGGAATTCCGACCGCTTTGGTGACCCTTGGCTCGACGATCTCGGTCTGTCTCGGGGGCTTCATCGGCGCGCCATTCGATCACTGGCAGCCACTTTCAACCTATGGCCTCGGTCTGCTGGCCGCGTCGGCCATCCTGGTCAGCATCGCCAATATGTTCATCGTGCGCGCCTTTCGCGGCGTCGAGGTTTCGGTTGTTTCGCCCTTTCGCTATGCGGCGGTTGTCTGGGCAACTCTCCTCGGCTTCTTAATCTGGGGTCACGTTCCCAACACGCTGGCTATCGCCGGCACGCTCGTCATTGTCGCCAGTGGGCTTTACACCATGCACCGCGAGGCGTTGCGGCCGGCGGCAAGAGGTTAAAGCTGCACGGTCATTAATTTGCCAACCTTCCGGGCTTCACCTACAACCGACCACGTTCCGCGAGCCGAGACCCCGCCGGCACCGGCTTCAACCAAGGAAGAGCCGCCGCGCCATGCGTGTATCACGCTTCTACATGCCGTTGCTTCGCGAGACCCCCGCCGAAGCGCAGATCGTCTCGCACCGCTATATGCTGCGCGCGGGCCTCGTCCGCCAAGCGTCCGCCGGAATCTATTCCTGGTTGCCGCTCGGCCATCGCGTTCTGAAGAAGATCGAACAGATCGTGCGCGAGGAACAGAATCGCGCGGGGGCGATCGAACTCCTGATGCCGACGCTGCAATCGGCCGATCTTTGGCGCGAAAGCGGGCGCTACGACGACTACGGCAAGGAAATGTTGCGCATCAAGGACCGCCACGAGCGCGACCTGCTATACGGCCCGACGAACGAGGAACTGATCACCGACATCTTTCGCTCGACCGTGCGGTCGTACAAAGACTTGCCGCTCAACCTCTATCATATCCAATGGAAGTTTCGAGACGAGATCCGCCCGCGCTTCGGCGTCATGCGCGGCCGCGAGTTCCTGATGAAGGATGCCTATTCCTTCGACATAGATGCGACCGCTGCGCGGCGCTCCTACAACAGAATGTTCATCGCTTACCTGCGCACATTTGCACGCATGGGTCTTAAATCAGTGCCGATGAAGGCCGACACGGGGCCGATCGGCGGCGACCTCAGTCACGAGTTCATCATCCTGGCCGATACGGGCGAGAGCCAAGTCTATTGCCATCGTGACTTGATCGACATGCCGGTGCCCGAGAATGTCGACTATGAAGGCGATCTGGATCCGATCATTCGCCAGCGCACATCGCTCTATGCCGCTACCGACGAAAAGCACGACGCCGCAGCCTTCGACGCGATCCCCGCAGACAAACGACTTTCGGCGCGCGGCATCGAAGTCGGTCACATCTTCAATTTCGGCACGAAATATTCGAAGCCCTTGGGCGCAAAAGTGGCTGGCCCGGGCGGCGAAGATATTGCCGTTGAAATGGGCTCCTACGGTATCGGCGTCTCGCGTTTGGTCGGCGCGATCATCGAAGCTAGCCACGATGAGCACGGCATCATTTGGCCGGAAGCCGTCGCGCCGTTCCACGTCGGCTTGATCAGCCTCAAGACGGACGACGCCAAAACACGCCAAGTTTGTGACGACCTGTATGCAAAACTCGTCAATGCGGGTGTCGAGACGCTTTACGACGATACCGACGAACGTGCCGGCGCCAAGTTCTCCGCCTTCGATCTGATCGGCTTGCCGTGGCAGGTGATCGTGGGACCACGCGGTCTCGCGCAGGGTCAAGTGGAGATCAAGAACCGTCGAACGGGCGAGCGGCAAAATCTCACGGCGGACGCCGCGATCAATATGCTGACGCACAAACACTGATGCCTCAGATTCAAATCCCGGCGTTCGAACGTTCTCCGTCGCGATCGCGCGCGGCGACGGCACCATTTGCATACTATGAATGGATGCTTGCCGGCCGCTATCTGCGCGCCCGGCGCAAGGAAGGCGTGATCTCCGTCATTGCCGGATTTTCGCTCGCGGGGATTGCCCTCGGTGTTGCTACTCTGATCATTGTCATGGCCGTGATGAACGGCTTTCGCCAGGAATTGGTCGGCAAGATTCTTGGCGTCAGCGGCCACATCATGGTTCAGGGCACGGGCGGTGCGCTTGAACATTGGGACAGACTGGCATCGACATTCGCACACATTCCCGGCGTCGTCCGCGCAACCCCGATTGTCGAAGGCCAGGTGCTTGCTTCTTCGTCAAGTGCCGCGACCGGTGCTTTGGTCCGCGGTATCCGCAGTGGCGACCTGCAAGCAATGACTATCATCGCAAAATCGCTCGATCCGGGAACGCTTCAACGGTTTCAAGGCTCGTCGACCGTTATCGTCGGCCGGCGCCTTGCCGATCGCATGGGTTTGTTGCCGGGCATGAACATCAGACTTCTTGCTCCTAACGGCAATGTCACGCCGTTCGGCGTGATGCCGCGGGATAAGCGGTACACCATTGCCGGAACGTTTTCGGTCGGCATGTCCGAATACGACAGCGGCTTTATCTTCATGCCGTTGGCGGAGGCTCAAGCGTATTTCAGTCTAGGCAACGGCATCACCGGCATCGAGATGATGGTGAAAGATCCCGATCGCGTAAAAGATGTAACCAAGCTGGTCGCCCAGAAACTCACGGAGCCCGCGCGCATTGCCGATTGGCAACAAATGAACTCGACATTCTTCGACGCGCTTCAGGTCGAACGAAATGTCATGTTCTTGATTCTGATGCTGATCATTTTGGTGGCCGCGCTGAACATCGTCTCAGGCATGATTATGCTGGTAAAGGACAAAACTCACGATATCGCCATCCTCCGGACGATGGGCGCGCCACGCGGCGCGGTCCTGCGCGTGTTTCTGATTTCCGGTTCTTCGATCGGTGTTGTGGGCACGTTCCTGGGGTTCCTCATTGGCGTGTTATTCTGCTCGAATATCGAGTCGATCCGACAGGGACTAATGTGGATCACCGGAACGGAGATCTTCTCCCCGGAGATTTACTTCCTGAGCAAAATGCCCGCTCACATGGAAACCGGCGACGTGATCGCCGTCGTGGTTATGGCGTTGACGTTGTCCATTCTTGCGACGGTCTATCCGTCTTGGCGGGCGGCGCGGCTCGACCCGGTTGAGGCGCTTCGGTATGAATGAGCCGCGCTTCAGCACGCAGGACGCCGCCGAATACCGCCCGCTGCCGAACAGCGTTCTGGCGCTTCACGACATCACGCGCGTCTATACATCCGGCACGCAAAGCCTGGAGATTTTTCGCGGCGTCACCAATCAGATTGCCGCCGGCGAAGTTGTCGCGCTCGTCGGTCCCTCGGGCTCGGGCAAGTCGTCGCTGCTGCACATTTGCGGACTGCTCGAAGCGCCGACGGCCGGCGAAGTCATCATCAACGGCCGCAACTGCGCGACGCTGCCCGACGCGGAGCGAACGCGCATTCGTCGCGAGGAACTGGGCTTCGTCTATCAGTTTCACCACTTGCTCCCTGAATTTTCGGCCGCCGAAAATATTGTCCTGCCGCAACTCATCGCGGGGCGCCGGCGCAGTGAAGCGGAAAGCCATGCTACCAAGCTCCTCACAATGGTCGGTCTCAGTGAGCGCATGACGCATAGACCGGCGCGATTGTCAGGCGGCGAACAGCAACGCGTCGCCATCGCGCGCGCTCTTGCCAATCAACCCGCCCTCATTCTCGCGACGAATGCGCATTCGCTCCGCGTCG
>JANXXU010000008.1 GCA_025350465.1 Alphaproteobacteria bacterium
AACGTCAGCCAATAGTTCGACCATCCCCGCATACAAGCGGGGGCCCATGTACAAAACCCATAACGCAGGGTGGAGCAGCCCGGTAGCTCGTCAGGCTCATAACCTGAAGGTCATAGGTTCAAATCCTATCCCTGCACCCAATATAACGCCCCTGGACGAAAGTCCTGGGGCGTTGCGTTTTCAGACCAGCATCACCGCATGCGGTCTTCGTCAAAAACCGGCTGGGTACCCGAAGAGATCGGTGACGGAACTTTGATGAAACCAATCCGCCAAACCTTGACGGCGCCGCGATTTAGCGCGAAGCCGCGCCAATATCTCGAAGTTGAACGATAATTATATTGAAACTTGCAAATGCCAGGATTGACAGACTGTCTGTATGCAGGCGCATCTATATTATTATGGTCGTTGCATCCGGCGCGAATCAGGCTGGATGAAGACGATGAAGACGATAAAGACAGAGAGCGAAGGGGGCCACATGGCCAGGATTCTCGTCGTCGATGACAACGATCTCGTCAGGGCTTCAACTCGCTCCATTCTGGAGAGCGAAGGTTATCTTGTTGAGGAGGCGGGTGATGGTGACGTCGGCATGGCGTGCGCAAAGGCCTGCGGCCCCGATCTGATTCTGACCGACATCGTGATGCCGAACAAAGAAGGTATCGAAATGATCCGCGACCTGCGCGGTCGCGGCTATGACGGGCCGATCATTGCGATGTCGGGCGGCGGGCGTCTTGAGGCGACCGAAATCCTCGACCTCGCCGGCAAGCTGGGGGCTGATGCCTGCATCGCCAAGCCGTTCAAGAAGGCCGAGCTGTTGGCCAAGGTGAAGGCCTGCCTCGAGAGCACTTCCAACTGACGCCGCGCTGCCGACGCAATGCCTGCCCGCACTGATTCATTTCGGACAAGAGAAATCTTGTCGCGTGCGGAAGTTCGTCGTATCGCGATCGTCGCACAGGGTTTCGAGCCGCGCACTTCGAGCGTGCCCAGCCGGCAAAGTGTGATGAAGTTGATCAAGCGGATCGGTTTGCTTCAGCTTGATTCCGTCAATGTCCTCGTGCGCTCGCACTATCTGCCTTTGTTTTCCCGGCTCGGTCCTTATTCGACGAAGCTCCTCGACCAACTCTCCTACGGGCAAAGGCGTGCGCTCTTTGAATATTGGGGCCACGAAGCGTCGCTGATCCCGCTCGAGTATCATCCTCTCTTTCGCTGGCGCATGGAGCGTGCCGCGAAAGGTCATGGCGTTTGGGGCGGCCCCAAAAGCATTGCCCGCGAAAAGCCCGATTACCTCGCCGCGGTTCTCAATCAGGTCGCCGCACAAGGGCCGTTGCGCACGTCCGATTTGTCCGAGGGCGGACGATCGCTTGGCGGTTGGTGGGGCTGGGGCGACGGCAAACGTGCGCTGGAATATCTATTTTGGACCGGCCAAGTGACCGCCGCCGAGCGGCGCGGCTTCGAGCGCCTCTATCACATCGCCGATCGCGTTCTGCCCAGTGACGTATTGAGCGCCCCGACGCCGCCCGTCGAAGAAGCTCAGCGTCGCTTGCTCGAGATGGCGGCTCGCGCGCACGGCGTCGCAACGGAAGCCGATCTGCGCGATTATTTTCGCTTGCCGGTGGCGGATACCAAGGCACGCCTTGCCGAACTCGTCGAGGCCAAGACGCTCGTGCCGGTCCGCGTCGAAGGATGGAAGCAACAGGCCTTCGTTCATGCTGAGGCAAAGATTCCCCGCGCCGTTTCCGTGCGCGCCCTGCTCTCGCCGTTCGACTCGTTGATCTGGATGCGTCCGCGCACCGAGCGCTTGTTCGATTTCCACTATCGCCTCGCCTTCTACACGCCCAAGAGCAAGCGCGCGCACGGTTACTATGTCATGCCCTTCTTGCTCGGCGACCGCCTGGTCGCACGCGTCGATCTCAAGTCCGATCGCAAACGCTCGCGCCTGCAAGTGCTCGGCGGCCACGCGGAGCCCCACGTCGAGATGGATGCCGTGTTGGGACCGCTCCGCGCGGAGCTGGGCCTATTGGCCGGTTGGCTGGGGCTCGAGAGCGTCGAAATCAAACTTAGCGGTGCTCTTTTGCGCGCACTTCGCCGCGTCAACGCGCCAGCAAGCCCTGGCTGATCGCCGCCTCCGAAAAGGGAAAGACGATTTCCTTGTCATACGCCAAGAGCTTTTTCTGCTTGCCCTTGTAGTCGCATAGCGACAGCAAATGACGGATCACGTTCAGCCGCGCGCGCTTCTTGCTGTTGGCTTTGACGACGTGCCACGGCGCCGCCTCGTGGCTGGTCTTCACGAGCATTTGGTCGCGAGCCTTCGAGTAGTCGTCCCACTTCTTGATGGCGGCCGCATCGATCGGTGAAACCTTCCATTGCTTGAGCGGGTCCTCGCGCCGCGCTTCAAGCCGCTCCTTTTGCTCGTCTTTCGTAATGTCGAGATAGTATTTGATCAGCTGCATGCCGGAACGTGCGAGCATTCCTTCGAAATCCGGTGCTTCGCGCAGAAATTGGCGGTGCTCTTCTTTCGAGCAAAATCCCATCACCGGTTCCACGCCGGCGCGATTGTACCAAGAGCGGTTGAACAGCACGAATTCGCCGCCGGCCGGCAAATGCGGGACGAAGCGCTGAAAATACCAAGACGTTCGATCTCTCTCGGTTGGCTTGCCGAGGGCGACGACGCGCGTATCGCGCGGGCTCAGGTGCTCGATGATCCGCTTGATCGTGCCGTCCTTGCCGGCACCGTCGCGCCCCTCGATGACGACGCAGACCTTCCATGATTGCCCGATCAAATCGCGCTGAAATTTTACGAGCTCGACCTGAAGGTCGTAGAGTTCGCGCTCGTACTCCTCGTCCGAAAGACCGCGTCCGGCGTCATCCGTCCTGTGCTTGTGTTTATGTCCCATGGCCGCCTCGTCCCTGTGAGACGCGAGCTTTCATCCGCAAGCGGAAAAAGGAAAGCCCATGCCGAGCGCAAAAAGAAGGGGCCGCGTGTTGCGCGGCCCCGGGGGTGTCCTTCCCTGATTTTGGGATCGAGTGAGATCAGGCTCGGACAAGAAGGGCTTCCGCGATGCGTCCATGGATATAGCCGATGACGCGCGCGATATGCAGCGTCAGGATGATGCCGAGGATGCCTGCGACCACGAGCGACGCAAGGCCCGGCGTCGTCGTGAAAAACGCTTCGAGTTCGGGATAACCGTGCAGTTGGACAACATGCTTACCTGTCGCCAGCTCATAGGCTGCCGAGGATAAGACGCCGAGCGACACCGCGCCCGACACGACCGCAATCGTGAAATAGAGCGTTCCGAGCACGAGGTGCAGGATCATGTAGATAAGCGACGTCCAGGTGCGCCCATCCTTCAGCACCGCTTTGATATTGCCCCAAAGCGTGCCTTGTTCGCTCGTCGTCGGCAATCGCCGCGGCATGCGCACGCCGAGAAGCGCTTCAACGATGCGTCCTTCGATCCACCCAATGACCCGCACCGAGCCGATGAAGAGCAACGCGAACGGCACGCCGATGATCAAGACGGCAAGGCCGAGCGAAAGACTGACGCCAGTGACCGCCCAGGTGAAATAAAATATGCCGGTCGCGAGCGACAGCAGCATGTAGATCAGCGCGCCGTAGGCTTTCGGATCTACAAGCACGCCGAAAAATCCGGGACCCCGATCGACTTCGCTTTCGTCAGCAGTCGCCGAAGAGGCAAATGGTCCTTTGATCGCTTGTTCCATGGCAACGTACTCCTCGGCCACTTCCTGTGGCGTTCCGTAGGTCTCGATGATTTCGGCAAGTACTTCGGCTTCGCTTTTGACTGGCGCGTCGGCGCGCGCGGCACGCAAATGTTCCTCGCAATCGGCCAGCGCGTCTTGGATAAGAGCCGGCGGATGATTGCTCAGGCGTGCTTTGAGTTCGGCGAGATAGGCTTTGATCGTTGCTGGCGCCTTGCCGTTGTCGTTAGCCACGGGCTTGCTCTCCCACAATGCCGTCGACGAATTCGCGCAGGTCGCCCCAAACGCCACGCCAAGCTTCGAGCGCCTGGCGCCCCGCATCTGAGATCATGTAGTAGCGCCGCGGCGGGCCTGACATCGAGACCTCGACGCGGCTCGAGAGAAGGCCCGTCGCGTGCAGCGAGCGCAAAACGGGATAGATCGCACCCTGTTTCAAGAACGAAGCGCCGCCCGCTTTTGCACCGATCTCCTTTGCAATCTGATAGCCGTACATTTCGCCCCCCGTCCGTTCCAACAGCGCCAGAAGCACCATGGCCGCGATACCGCTATGCAGCTCTTTGCGGAATTTCTTCAGATGCGCTTCTACGTTCGTCACGCGACCAATCTTCCCCCAAGTCCGGCCCGCACAGGCGGTGGCAGGTAGTTTCCTGTATCATGGATGAGCATATAGTGAGAAGATGATACTAGTCAACGACCGACGACGCGGGTTGACCAATTCGGCGGGAATCGTAGGCTCTTTCCTGCAGGTGCAGGCGGGGAGGGTTGCGTGCGCCACGGGGGAATTGGCCTGGCCCAATTGCGGCCGGCTGGCATCTTAGTTGCGCTCTGGCTTATCGCCATGGTTAGCGCACCGCCGCTCCATGCCCAGCCGACGATGGCGTATCGGGTCTTTCACGACAGCTGGACCGACGCCGATGAACGCGGCTATGGCGAGTTCATTCAAGCTATCGGCAACACCGGCTGCCATTCCGTCAACCAATGTTTGAGGAGCAGTGCCAATCCCTTTGCGAAGAGCGATCCGCCGACTGGCGAATTTTTCTCGGATTGTGCTGATCTGCCTTACTACCTGCGCGCTTACTATGCGTGGAAACTCGGCCTGCCGTTTTCTTACATTTCGGCGGTCAGTCCGTTGGGCAACACGACCGACATTCGCTACACCGCACGCGGCAACGAAATCGCCACAAGGCGCGATGTCCTCTCGGGGTCGGTGAACGGCCTCGACCTTCTGGTGACACTGCGCGATTCTGTTTCGTCCGCAACCTATCGTCTCCACCCGGATATGGAGGGCACTGACCTCTATCCTGTGCGCATCGACCGCAAAGCGATCAAGCCGGGCACCGTGCTCTACGACCCGAACGGCCACCTTGCCATTGTCTACCGCGTCGAAGATGACGGTCGCATCGAATATATCGACGCGCATCCCGACAACTCCCTGACGCGCGGCACCTATGGGCGCAAGTTTGTGCGCTCGTCACCCGGCATGGGCGCGGGCTTCAAGAATTGGCGCCCCATTCGCCTTGTCGGTGCGACACGTGGGCCCGACGGGTCGTTGGTCGGCGGCAAGGTCACATTCGCAAAAAATGCGGAGCTTCCTGATTACTCGACAGAACAGTTTTTCGGCAACGGCGAACGTCCGGCTGACCGGGAATGGGCGAGCGGCGGCTTCATGCTCGAGGACCAACTCGTCGATTACTACGACTATATGCGCGCCAAACTCGGCGGCGGGACGCTCGCTTACGATCCCATCGTCGAGGTGCGCAACATGGTGCACTCCAATTGCGAGGATATCGCATACCGTGCCGAAGCGGTCGATCTTGCAATCAAGAACGGCATCCAACTGAAGCCGCAGCCCTCGCGGCTGCCGCCCAACATCTACGGCACGGAGGGTGAATGGGAGGAATTCTCCTCGCCTTCGCGCGATGCACGGTTGAAGACGTCGTTCAAAGAGATTCGTGATCAGGTTCAACGTTTTGTCGAATGGTACACGGCCGGCGACAAGCGGATCGTCTATCAAGGCAGCGATATCTTGCGCGACCTCCTGCAGACTTATGACACCGAGGCCGCCGCCTGCACCATCGTCTACGCGCGCAGCGACGGCTCGCCCGTTCAATTGGGCTACGAGGAGGTGCGCCGGCGCATGTTCAAACTGTCCTTCGATCCCTATCACTGTATCGAACGGCGCTGGGGTGCGATCGGGCCCGAACTCGCCACCTGCCGCGACGAACTGCTCAAGGCCGCGTGGTACGACGCCGAACAAGACCTTCGCAATCAGATCGACCGCACCTATGAGGCGCGCATGGACTTTGGTCTCGACGACTTGAAGCAGGCGCCTGGGCCCGGCAAAGGCGTCGCGGTTCCGCCTGATATTGACGTGCGCGCCTACCTGCTCGCGATGATGACCCAGCGTGCGACGACGGTACAGCAATCGGGTGCGCGGTCACCGTTTCCGGCGATGCCCCAGAGATAAGACGAGCTCTTTGTCTCTCCTACCGCTGCGGAGCGGCCATCGCGGTCCGCGATCCGCGAAGACTCGCGACCGGTACATCCGTTGCCGGCGGCGTTCGGTAAGGATCTAAACTCGGAATCTGATCGAGCGTGACGAACCGATACCCATCCGCCACCAGCGTCGGCAGCATCGACTGCAACAGCCACACTGAACGTTCGCGAATATCGTGCATCAGCACGATGCCGCCGTTCTTTTTCGCGATCTCGCGCAGATAGCCGGCCTGGCATTGTTCGGTCGACCAATCGTGCGACCAGCAGTCCCAGTCCGCCGCCGCACGGACATTTCCCGCGCCGTCATACTCGATGCTTCCGCCCACCTCCCAGTAGATCGGACCTACGTAGTTGCGCAGGACAGGATCTTGGTTGAGGTAGTCGGCATGGACCTTGCGCCAGATACCATAGGGCGCACGGAAATAGAGCCCCTGATCCGGACGCAGATATGGCGCAATCGCATCATGCGTCCGCCCGATCTCCTCGATCAGATACTCAGGATGCAATGCGAAGCGGCGTCCCATCTTTGGATGCGTGAGCGAGTGATTTGCGATCACATGCCCTTCGCGCGACATACGCTCGAGAAGACTAGCGTGTTGCGCGGCGCGTGAGCCGAGGACGAAAAATGTCGCCTTGACGTTGTACTGCGCCAATTCATCGAGCATTCTGCCGGTGAACGCGGACGGCCCGTCGTCGAAGGTCAGCGCCAATGTGTGTGTGCCGATCAATCCCGACGAATAGATATTCGTTTGTTGGAAGTAGGCATTCGCCGGTTCAATCGGGCCGCCGGGCAGAACAGCCACGAACGCAGCCAGCGCGACCGTGACCATCGCTGCAGCGCACAATGACAAAAGACGCAGCATTTTGTCCGTTTCCCCCGAACCGGCGTGCCGAATGAGCACTTCGCCAGAATTCGCAGATTGGCACAAGGGGAACCGGCCCCTTGGGCCCAAGCTTTACGGGGATGTGGGCGCCAAGCCTCAACACATTCGGGGCATTTCTGTATAGACAACCCACCGATCGCACGAGGGACTCATGAAGTGGGAAGGCCAGAGGGAGAGTGAAAACGTTGAGGATCGGCGTGGGCAGGGTGGTGGAACGCGCATTGCCGCCGGCGGCGGGCTAGGCCTTGTCGTCATCGTCGTTCTGTCGCTCCTGTTCGGTGTCGACCCGAGACAGATTCTGGACCAGGGCGGCGGAGACCAGGCGTCCGAGCAGCAGACGCCCGGTCAGCCCTATCAAGAAACGCCGGACGAAGCCCAACGCAGTAAATTCGCCAAGGTCGTCCTTGCCGACACCGAGGACACGTGGGGCGCACTCTTTAGCGCTTCCGGCAAACAATATGAGGCGCCGACGCTCGTTCTGTTCAGCGGCGAAGTGCAATCCGCATGTGGTTTTGCGCAGAGCGTCATGGGACCGTTTTATTGCCCTGGCGATCACAAGGTTTACCTCGATCTCTCTTTCTTCGACGAGATGGACGGCAAGCTCCAAGCGGGCGGCGACTTCGCCAAGGCCTATGTGATCGCGCACGAAGTCGGCCACCATATCCAGACGCTTCTCGGCATCACCTCGCGAATCGATGCGCAGCGTGCCGCGGCGGGCGAAACTCAATCAAATGCGTTGTCGGTGCGCACCGAGCTTCAGGCCGATTGTTTTGCCGGCGTGTGGGCAAACCGCACCGAAAAGGAAAAACACATTCTGGAGGCGGGCGACATCGACGAAGCGTTGAACGCTGCCGCGGCGGTCGGCGACGACCGCTTGCAGAATCGCGCCCGCGGCTATGTCATGCCCGAGACCTTTACGCACGGGACCTCGGCGCAACGCTCACGCTGGTTTCGCAAAGGCTTCGAAAGCGGCGACACCGACAAATGCGACACGTTCGCCGCACCAAGTCTCTGACACCGTAACGTCAGCGCGCGTAAGGCCGTCCGTCCTTGTGCGTATAGCCGCCTGCCGTCGAATCGAACAGCATGTCGATGTCGGAGTACTCGGTGTTGTCGTCCTTGCTGCGAGTCCCGACCTCAAGCACCAACGCATCGCCGTTCGACCGATTTTGCAGCTGATGACCGTCTTTCTTACCGGCGGGAAATCCCGCGCAGTCGCCGGCCCGCAAGATTTCTTCGCCGCCATCGGTGATGAGGACAACCTCACCCTGCACGACGTGGATGAACTCATCCTCATGGCTGTGCCAGTGGCGTTGGCTCGACCACGCGCCCGGAGGAAGCCTCATCAGATTCACACCGAATTGCGACAAGCCGGCGGCGTCGCCCAGGCGCCTGCGGCCGCGTTTCACGCACGGCAGGTCGAACGGCTTCGGATATCCGCAGCCGATCATTTCTTTCACCGTCGCGATGTCTATCTTTGCCATGTTACCGACCACCTTTCCGATCCTTGATCCACGCGTCGACGCGTGTCTCGAGCACGGTCAGCGGCATCGCTCCGCCATCGAGGATCACGTCGTGGAACGCCTTCAAATCGAAGCCTGCTCGCGCAGTTCGAGAATTTTGAGCATGCCGATCTTGTAAGCGCAAACTTGGCTGGGCCGACGATATAGGCGATCGCCTGCGCGCGTGTCCAATGCTGTGAAAGTCGAGCACGGTCCCGTCGATGATTCCAAGGTTGGACAGCAGCTGCGGGTCGTCGATTAGGTGGTCGAAATTGAACGGCGTGCCCCAGACGAGCCGGTAGGTCCAATACCCGCCGGCAACCACTGCAAGGAGAAAAATAATTCCGGCGACACGTAACGAAGTGCGCATCCCAAAGCCTGATTGTGTCTCGCGAGGAGCAGAGCGAGCCCGCGCAAGCAAAGCGCCCCCAAGGCGCCTCACGCTCCCGTGAAGAGGGAGCTGGCTGCCAACCTCGTGAAAACTGTTGCACTTTTGTGGCAGTGATGTTGCCCGGACCAGAGGCTTGCATAGTGCCTTAACAACAACCCATTTATACTCTGCCGTTCAATTTTCCTCGGTGGGGTTTTCCATGTGGTCTTGGTTTTTGACGCGGGTGAAGAACATCTTCAACCGGATTGCTTCCGTCATCATCTTTTTGGTGCTGCTTGTTCTGACGTTCAGCGTCATCGGCGCGTTCACGCAGGCCAGATTGCCTGGCGAAATGGTGCTGACGATTGACCTGCGCGACGCCTTGACGGACCAGCACTCGACAAACCCGTTTGCCAGGGCTGCGGGAAAAATGTCGGTGATCGATGTGGTTGCCGCTCTGGCACGCGCCGAGAGTGATGAGCGCGTCAAGGGCCTCTACATGCGCGTCGGTGGATCGGGGATGCCATCGGCACAAGCTGAAGAGTTGCGCGGCGCCATCAAGGCGTTTCGCGCCAAAGGCAAGTTCGTCATCGCCCACGCCCAGGCCTTCTACACGAATGCGCTCGGCGACTATTACCTCGCCAGCTCCGCCGATCAGATCTGGATGCAACCGGTAAGCGAGATGAACACGGCCGGTGTCGCGGCGACGGCGGTCTTCTTGAAGGGGTTGCTCGACAAGATCAGCGCCCAGCCGGAGTTCGTTCAGCGTTATGAATACAAGAACGCCGCGAACATGTTCACCCAAACGGACTACACGCCCGCACATCGCGAGGCGAACCAGCGGCTGATCGAGTCGATCTTCGAAAGCGCGACGGCGGGCATGGCCGGCGACCGCAAAATGACGCGCGATCAGGTGGTGGCGCTCATCAACGGCGCGCCCTATCTGACGCAAGATGCGATCGACAAGAAGTTGATCGACAAGCAAGGCTACGACGACGAGGCTGAAAATGCCGCCATCGCTCGCGCCGGCGGCAAGGCTGAGCTCAAGAAGCTCTCGGAATATTTCGCCCTTGTCGGCAATCCGTGGGAAGGTTCGGGGCGTCCGACGATTGCCCTGATCCAAGGTGAAGGCACGATCAACGACGGTGAGTCGGAATCGTCCGCGTTCGGCGGTTCGACCTCGATGGGTGGAGACACCATCGCCAAGGCCTTCCGTGACGCCACGGAAGACAAGGACGTGAAGGCGATTCTGTTCCGCGTCAACTCGCCTGGGGGGTCTGCCCTCGCATCCGACCAGATCCTGGACGCGATCAAGAAGGCCCAGAAAGCCGGCAAGAAGGTCATCGTCAGCATGGGCGATGTTGCCGCTTCCGGTGGCTACTACGTCTCTCTCGCGGCCGACAAGATATTTGCTCACCAGACCACCATCACCGGTTCGATCGGTGTGCTGTCCGGCAAGATCGTGACGTCCGGCTCGTGGGCCCTGCTTGGCGTCAACCTCAAACCGCTCGGCATTGGCGAGAATGCACTGATGCAGTCCGCGGTACAGCCGTTCACGCAAGCGCAGTGGGATTCCTTCAACCACAGCGTCGATCAGATCTACGCAGACTTCACCGCCAAGGTGGCGGCCGGACGCAAGATGCCGATCGAGAAAGTGCGTGACATCGCCAAGGGCCGCGTGTGGACCGGCGCCGACGCAAAGCCGCGCGGCCTCGTCGACGAGTTCGGCGGTTTCCGCGCCGCGCTCGAGGCGACGAAGGCGATGGCCGGTATTCCGGTGGATACCGAGATCAATTTGAGATTGTTCCCCGGTCCCAAGACGCCGTTCGAAGAGATCGCTCAGGCCTTCGGAACATCGGCCGAGGTCGTGCGCACGGTCTCGATCATCGGCAAAGTCATGGACTCGCGTCCGGTTGCCGATCTGATGGAAGTGATGGCGAGCGATGGCAAAGAAGACCGCGCGCCGCAAATGCGCATGCCTCGCGAGCAGGTACGCTAAAATCTAGGTTGGAGTCAAAAGGGCGCGGCGCACATGCCGCGCCTTTTTTGTTTGCCTCTCCGACCGTTTACCGTGTCCCCTCGGATGAAGCTGCGACGACAATGCAATCCGCGAACGCGTCGTGCAGAGCTTGATGGCGTTTGGTCCACAGCACCATCAAAAAGCCGATGAGCGCCGTCGCCAGCGACAAGAGTTTCGCCAGGTTGCGTGCGAACGCTTGCTTGAGTGTGGCGGCCTCTCCGTTCGCCCCCAATACGCGCAAGCCGAAGAGAGACTTACCAGGCGAGGATCCGCGTAGGAGAAAGCCTTCGCAAAGCGCGAGCATGATGAAATAGGTCGCGATCGCGACGAGCGAGAGAGACGGGCGGCTGAGATCGCTGCGGCTCGCGGGATCGATCAGGACATCCGCGCTCGTGCCGCTCAGCTTGAGAAGCGCGGCGTCGGCTGCGCCTCGCGCAGGCTCGGAACTGTTGGCATTTCGGTTGACGGTCAGATCGACGTGCGTGCGCCGAACCGTTTGCGTCGCCAGGCCGAAAAAATTGCGCTCGACAATAGAGCGCTGCGTCGTCTTGACTTCCCGCCCACCGCCGGCGATCTCGATGGACGGCGAATCTGTTTCAATCGTCCTTTCGATGGCGAACGGAATAACCGGATCGTCGATTTCGATGACGTTGCCGAATGCCGCGATGAGAGCAAGGCTGAGTAGAAAGCCCAGGACCAAGGCCGAAATCCCATCGACAAGACCTGCGCCGGCGCGACTCAAAAAGCTCCCATACGCGTAGGCCGTCTCGCTCTTGGCGCGCGCATTCTTGCCGCCCATGGGCGAAACAATTGCGGCGCCGCTAGCGATCGCCATCGCGCCGTCATGCGCGACAATAAACACCGGGACTTGTTCCGCGATATTCTTGACTTGCTGGTGGCCCATGAAGTTGAAGCCGAGCGACAGCTTGTTCTTTACCTGGTCGTGCACCGATCCCGAGATTAAGATTCCGCCGGGTTTCGCCAGCGACTGGAGCCGCGAGGCGATGTTGACGCCCTCGCCGAAGATGTCGTGATCCTCGATCATGACATCGCCCAAATTGATGCCGATCCGGAACTCCATGCGCTCGCCTTCGATCTTGCCGTCGTTGCGAGCCTTGAGTTCTTTTTGGATTTCCACTGCGCACTGCACGGCTTCGACGACGCTGGCAAAATCGGCCAGGACCGCGTCGCCCGACCAGCTGACGACGCGCCCGCGGTGGCGGTCGATGAACGCGGCAATGAGTTCTCGGCACTCCTTTAGGCGCTTGAGGGTTCCGGTCTCGTCCACACCCATCAAGCGGCTGTAGCCGACCACGTCGGCGCAGAAGATGGTGGTGAGTTTGCGTCTGACGGCGTGGTTCAAGGGGAGCTCTGTGGGCGGTTCGCCAATCGGGGTGGATTCTTGCGGGATCATAGGGGCGAACTGCAACCCTAGAAAGTTTATATCGTGTCCGTTACCGCCTCAAACAGGGGCGAATCGATGTCCCGCAGATTGTTCAGGCCGCCATAAACCAGCTCCGACAGAACGTTCGGTCCCCAAACCACAGCGAATTGAACCGATGCAGGATGGTCCGTTCTTTCCGCAACTGCGTTCTGCCCTTAGTATTTGGAGACCAACGGCGGAAGAAGAGGGGTTTGCCATGGTGCGGATGTTGGCTTTAGCGGCTCTGGCCCTGGCAATCCAATCGGGCATTGCATCGGGGGCCGAGAACCGAGGTTGCTTGCACTACAACGATCTGAACGGAATCACGAAAGCCGATGGCCAAACACTAATCGCCAAGGTGAAGGGCGGCGGTCGCTACAAGATTATCGTCGACGCCCGGTGTCGCTATCTCGAGTGGCCTCAGGACTATTTCGTGACCCGCAATATGAGTCCTTGGGAGTGTGTTCACGCCGGCGATGCATTAGAACTTAATCGCGGCGGCAATTGCTTTGTTCAGAGCGTGACGCCGATGGAAGACCCGCCGGCGCAGTAGTCACCGCGCCGAATTGCAAACCTTTTTGGGGGACAAATTTATGTTTGACGCGCTGGAACGCGCTTTCACACGTGCCGTGCCGGTCGGCATCGACTGCAGTCTGCGCGCAGAACGCAGCATCAGTGAATCGTATTCGGCTCGCCGTGGCGTGCCGGCGCCGCCACGCCGTTCAACCAGCGTGGGTGCGATGATCACGGTCGAGCATGGCGGGGCAATCGGCTACGCGGCGACGACGGACCTGTCCGAGCAGGGGTTGCGCCGTGCGCTCACGGACGCTCTTGATTGGGCGAAAGCGTCCACCGGACGCATGGTCCCGGGCTACCCGGCATCGGCCCTGACGGGCGAAAAGGGAACCTTCGACACGCTTGAGCGAGAGCCGTGGACGGCGGTTTCCCCCTCCGACAAAATCGAATTGCTGCTTGATTTATCTCGCCGCTTGAAAGTCGACGATCGCATCAACGACTGGGGTGCGAGCATTGCGCACGCGCAAACCGAAAGTCTCTTGCTGACCACGAAGGGCGGGGGTGTTCACCAAAATATCTGCGTCGTCATGCCGGCCATGTTTGCGACGGCGAGCTCCGGCGCTCAGACGCAACGTCGCTCGTTCGGCGACTCGAAGATTCGTCAAGGCGGTTTCGAGGTCCTCGATGACATGGGATTTAGCACCGCGCCGGAGCGTATCGCACACGAAGCATTGATGCTCATTGAAGCGCAAGAATGCCCGAGCGACCGCATGGATATCATAATCGGTCCCGATCAGATGGTGCTTCAGATTCATGAGTCGATCGGACACCCCTTGGAGCTCGATCGCATTCTGGGCGACGAACGCAACTACGCCGGGACAAGCTTCGTCACGCCCGAAATGTTCGGCACCTATCGCTACGGCTCAAATCTGTTGAACATCAGCTTCGATCCCGCCGAGGCCGGCGAGGCGACGTCTTACGCGTTTGACGACGAGGGTCGGCGGGCTCGGAAAGAATATCTGATCAAGGACGGCGTTCTCGCTCGCCCACTAGGCAGCGCCACGAGCCAGCACCGCGCCAACCTCGATGGCGTCGCAAACGCCCGCGCCTGCGCCTGGAATCGTCCAGCGATCGATCGCATGGCAAACTTGAATCTGGAGCCCGGCAACTCGAAATTCGACGATCTCGTCGCTCAGGTCGAGCGTGGGATCTACGTCGAAACGAATTTTTCCTGGTCGATTGACGACTCGCGAAACAAATTTCAATTCGGCTGCGAGTGGGGCCAGATGATCGAAGATGGTCACCTGACGCGGGTGGTTCGCAATCCGAACTATCGCGGCATCTCCTCGAACTTTTGGCGCTCGTTGAAGGGCGTCGGCGACCGCGACAGCTACTTTGTCGGCGGCGCTTCGCAATGCGGCAAGGGCGAACCGAACCAGGCGGTCCGCGTCGGCCATGCGACGCCGGCGTGCCTCTTTGCCGATGTCGATGTCTTCGGTGGGGCAGCATGAACTTCCACCGCCACTTTCAGGACATCGCCGATCGTGTCACGGCGTTGACGCATGGCGAAGAAATAAGCCTGTCGAACTACTACGCTGAGCAATCGGACTTTTTGCGTTTCAACCGCTCGGCCGTTCGACAGCCGGGCTCGGTCACTGACATCGAGCTCACGGTCGATCTGGTCAAAGGGCGAAAGCGCGCGTCCGCGGCGACGCGCTTGACCGGTGACAGGGCCGAAGATGAGGCGCGCGTTGCCGCCATAGTTGCGGATGCGCGTCAGGCGCTCGGCGCCGCGCCGGACGATCCGTTCTTGTTGTTCAATTCTTCGCCGCAATCGAGCGAGCACATCGCCGAAAACGATTTGCCGACGCGCGCGGCAGCGATCGACGCGATAACCCGCGCCGGCACAGGTCGCGACATGGTCGGCATCTATGCCGCCGGCCGCACAGCCTATGGCTTTGCCAACAGCTTGGGCCAGCGCAATTGGCACAGCGCGGACAGTTTCAATCTCGACTGGTGTTTCTATCACTCGGCCGACAAAGCGGTGAAAGCAAACTATGCGGGCTTTGAGTGGCGTGATGGCGAGTTCGAACGGATTGCAGCTGACGCCGCCAACACGCTTCCGGTTTTATCGCGCACGCCGAAAACGGTGCCGCCCGGCAGCTACCGCGCCTATCTGACGCCGGCCGCTCTGGCCGAGGTCTGGGGCTGGTTGGGTTGGGGCGCGTTCGGCCTGCAGACCCACAAGACGCGCTCGACACCGTTCCTGCGGTCGATCGACGGGGCCGACGAACTCGCCAAGAATGTCTCTTTGGGCGAAAACATTGCCGCGGGCGTCGCGCCTGCTTTTCAAAGCGACGGCTTTCTGAGGCCGGACCGGATTTCGTTGATTGGTCACGGCGCCTACGACCAATGCCTCGTTAGCCCCCGTTCGTCCGCGGAATACGGCGTTGCGACAAACGGGGCGAACGAGGCCGAACAACCGCAATCGCTTGATATGGCAGGTGGCGAGTTGAAACGCGGCGACGTCCTGCGCGAGCTTGGCACCGGGGTCTATGTGTCGAACCTCTGGTATCTGAACTACTCCGATCGCAACAACGGGCGCCTGACCGGTCTGACGCGCTTTGCCTCGATGTGGGTTGAAAACGGTGAGATCGTAGCGCCGCTGAATGTGATGCGATTTGACGATACGATCTATCGCATGCTGGGGAGCGAGTTGTTGGGGCTGACGTCCGAACGCGAGATGATTCTCGACACCGGCACCTATGGTCGGCGTTCGGTCGATAGCATGCGCCTGCCCGGCGCGTTGATCGGGGACTTCAGGTTGACGCTCTAGCGAGAGTAAGCGCGCGAGCGCGAGTTATGAGTTCCACCACTTCGACCATGCTTCGGCGCTGAACCACGAGCCCACCCAATCCCAGAGGCCGCGATCGTGTTGGGTGGTGGCGCCGGCATCGGCCGTCGGTGTGCCTTGGCCTTGGCCCGGGCCTATATCGAGCCAGCGTGTGCGATTGACGTCGCGCGGATTGTCGATCCAGTTCAGCACGTAGCTCTTCACCAGATGCCGCGTGTACGGGAAGAACTGCGGCACGGCCGGCAGATCGGCCAGAAGCTTGGCGTCGGCTTGGCCCAGTAATTTGGCGCGCGCCGACAAATCCTGCTCGAGATCGGCGCTGTGCAGCGCCTCTTCGAAGGAGGCGTTGTCGTAGGCCGAATTGTTCATTTGAACCGCGGCCGCTTGGAACTGGAAGAACCAGTTCTTGGCGTCGTTGTAATCGAATACCCAGCCGTTTTGCGCCACCTCGAAATTCCGCACTTGCAGCAAATTCCAATGCACCTTGGCTTCCGTCGCCACCAAGTCGACCTCGACGCCGATGTCGTGCCACATAGATTGCATCGCGACCGCAGCGCGTTTGGGATCGGGCGCGCTGATATAGTTGTATGAAAACTTGAGCGGGTGATTGGGACCAAAGCCTGCTTGTGCCAGAAGACTTTTCGCCTCCGCGCGGCGCTGATCCATCGTCATTCCGGCCCACGGCACCTTGGCCGAACGGTCGACATTCGCCATGCCGGGCGGCAGGAAGCTGTCGGCCACGTCGCCGAAGAAACCTTGATAGACGTCCTTGGCGATTGCTTCGCGATCGATCGATTCCGCAAGCGCTTTGCGCACGCGGATATCATCGAAGGGTTTGCGCGTCATGTTGAACGAGACGTAGCTGACGCTCAGCCCGGTCGCGTGATGTGCCTCGGTCGGAATGTTGGCCATCAGCCATTTGTGTTCGTTGAACGGCCAGCGGTCCTGCATGTCGAGTTCGCCGGCGCGGTAGCGCTTCAGCGCGGCATTGTCCTCGTCCGCAGGATAGTAGAATACCTCGTCGATCTTCACATTCGCCGCGTCGTAGAATTTCGGATTCTTCACCAGCCGTACGTGATCGTGCGGCCGCCACTCGGCCAAGACATAGGGCCCGTTCGACAGCATCGTTCCCGGCCGCGTCCAATCGCTGCCGATTTTTTCGACGACATGTTTTGGGATCGGGAATGTCGTGTAGTGCGTCAGCAGTTCGGGCAGGAACGGCGCCGGATTCTCCAGTTCGATGACGAGCGTCTTCGCGTCGACAGCGCGCACGCCCATCTTGTCGACGGGCAATTGCTTCTGGTTGATCTTGAAGGCGTTTTTGATCGGATAGAGGATCGAGGCGTACTCTGCCGCCGTATTCGGGTCGATCTCGCGGCGTAACGCATAGACGAAATCCTCCGCCGTCACCGGCTGGCCGTCCGACCAGGTATGATCGCGCAGCTTGAACGTCCACGTCAGCCCGTCGGCGCTGGTCTCGGCGCTTTCGGCCGCACCTAAAATGGCGGCGCCTTTCGCATCCTCGGTATAAAGCCCGATAATCATGTCGCCGATGATGTTGTTCTCAGCGGCCGAGACAGCGCGATGCGGGTCGAGGCTGTAGGGCTCTGAGGAATTCCCGCGATGCAAGGTCTTCCCGGCTTGTGCCTCGAACGGGATTGCGCTCAGTACGAAGGCGGTCGCCAAGACCAAGGCGCAAAAACGAGGCAAGTGTTTCATCCGAGCTGGCCTTTCGGGCACGGTGGGTGATGGCGTCTGCGGTGGCGATAGAGCGGCCGATTCGCGCCCAACGTCAAGAATTCCACCACTTCTGCCACGCCCCAGGGCTGAACCACGAGCCAAGCCATCCCCAGAAACCGCCCTCCGACGCCGACACGCCGCCGCCGGTACCGGCCACGTTCTGTTGAGGTCCAGGCTTGTCGCCGATGTCCAGCCACCGCGTACGATTCACGCCGCGTGGGTTCTCGGTCCAATTCAGCACGTAGCTCTTCACCAGCGGTCGGATGTATTGGAAAAACGTCGGCGCGACCGCAACGTCATTGAGCAGGAGCCCCGCGGCCTCGCCAAGCAATTTACCCCGTGCCGTCGCATCGGCTTCAATGCCGGCCTTGCGCATCAAATCGTCGAACGCCGCGCTCTTATAGCCTGGGTAGTTCAATTGGTCCGTCGTGCTTTCAAACAGGAACAACTGGCTCTGAGCGTCGTTGTAGTCGTAGATCCAGCCCGCGTTGGCGAGCTGGAAGTTCGCGGTCTTGAGCAAGTCGTAGTGGACCGCAAACTCTTTGGCGACGATGTCGACGTCGACACCGATCTGCTTCCACATCGCCTGCATCGCCACGGATTGCCGCTTCGGGTCGCTGCCGCTGTTGATGTAATTATACGTCAACTTGAGCGGCTTCTCCGGACCGAAGCCCGCTTGCTGCAGCAGCTGCCTGGCCTGTGCACGACGATCGTCCATCGATATGTCTTTCCACGGCACGTGCGCCGACATATCGACATTTGCGGTGCCGGGCGGCAGTACCGAAAATGCCGGAAGGCCATGCTGGCTGAAGAAAACCTGCCGCTGGATCGCTTCGGTGTCGATCGCCAGCGCCAACGCCAACCGCACGCGCCGATCGTTCAGCGGCGCGGCGCGCATGTTGATCACCGTATAAAGCACCCGCAGGCCCGTATATTTCCGCGTCTCGTTCGGAATGTTGGCGAAAAGCCATTTGTGTTCGGTCAGCGGCCAGCGGTCGAGCGTGTCGAGTTCGTCGGCGCGATACATCTTGAGCGCCGCGTTGCCGTCGGAGGTCGGGTAGAACCAGACCTCATCGATCTTCACGTTGGCCGCATCGTAGAAGTAGGAATTCTTGACCATCTTGATGTGATCGTTCTGCCTCCGCTCCGCCAGCATATAGGGCCCGTTCGAGACCATGTTGCCGGCCTTGGTCCATTCGTCCTTGAATTTCTCCAGCACATGCTGAGGCAGGGGGTAGGCCGTGTAATGCGTCAACATTTCAGGCAAGTACGGTGCCGGATTCTCAAGTTCGATCACGAGCGTCTTCGCGTCGACGGCGCGCACGCCGAGTTTTTCGATCGGTAGTTCGCCCTTGTTGATTTTCTCGGCGTTCTTGATCGGATAGAGAATGTTTGCGTATTCCGCCGCAGTCGCCGGGTTGAGGATGCGGCGATAAGCATAAACAAAATCGTGGGCTGTCACCGGCGTGCCGTCCGACCATTTGTGATCGCGAATCTTAAAGGTCCAGCTCAAGCCGTCGGTTGCCGTCGTGGCGCTTTCCGCCGCGCCCAGGATGGGATGCCCCGCCGCGTCTTCGGTGTAGAGACCCACGAACAGGTCGCCCAGAATTTGATTCTCCGGGTCGCCCGAGACGTGATGCGGATCTAGGGACTTCGGTTCCGCGCCGTTGCCACGGCGCAGTACCTTCGCCGCATCGGCGGGAGCGCCGAGTGCAATTGCCGTCAGCAATACAACGGCAAACCATGCCAGACGCGCGAGCCAATTTTCCCCGAGCTGCGTCATTTCCAATCCCTTCCTCGCGAAAAATCGCTCGCACTCACCCGCAGAATCAACTGGCCCGCCACTGCGGCGGGCCATATCTCGCTAGATCGTCAAGATTTCCACCACCTGGACCACGCCTCCGGACTGAACCAAGAACCGAGCCACGACCAGAAGCCGCCTTCCGACGCCGTTGCGCCGCCGGATGTGCCGGCGACATTTTGCTGCGGCCCGGGCTTGCTTTCCATGTCGAGCCAACGCGTGCGGTTGATGTCGCGCGGATTGTTCACCCAATTGAGCACATAGCTTTTCACGAGAGGTCTGAGATACGGATAGAAATTCGGCGCGAACGGCACGTCGTTCATGATCACGCCCGCTGCTTGGCCTAGCAGCTTGCCGCGCGTTGCGACGTCTTTCTCCGAATCTGCCCGCGCCATCAGCTTGTCGAATACGGGGTTCTTGTAGCCCGGATAGTTCATCTCGACGGTGGAGCTGACGAACAAGAAGAGCATGTTCTTCGCGTCGTTGTAGTCGAACACCCAAGCCGTCTGCGCAAGATCGTAGTTGTGTGTTTCGAGCAGTTTGTAATGAACCTTGAATTCAGTGGCCGCGAGTTCGATGTCGGCGCCGACGTCCTTCCACATCGCCTGCATGGCGACAGCGGCGCGCTTGACGTCGGGATTCTGAACGTAGTCATAGGTCAGGTGTAGTGGATGTCCGGGACCGAATCCGGCGGCGGCCAGCAACTTCTTGGCGTCGGCCTTACGCTGCTCCATCGTCATGCCGACCCATAGCACTTGCGCCGACTGATCGACGTTGGCTGTACCCGGCGGCAAGATCGAGAGTGCCTCCACGCCATAGACGTGGCCATAAACATCGCGCTCGATCGCCTGACGATCGACGGCCTCGGCAAGCGCTCTGCGCACGCGCACATCGTCCAGCGGCTTGCGGTTCACATTGAAGCTCGTGAACGTCACATTGAGCGCCGTATAACTGCGCGCTTCATTGGGGATGTGCTGTTGGAGCCATTTGTGCTCGTTCAGCGGCCATTGTTCCTGCGTGTCGAGTTCATCGGTGCGAAACCGCTTCAGCGCCGCTTCGTCGTTGTCCGTCGGATAGAAATAGACCTCGTCGATCTTGACATTGGCCGCATCCCAGAACTTCGGGTTCTTGACCAGTTTGACGTGATCGTGGGGCCGCCATTCCGCAAGCACGTAGGGCCCGTTCGAGATCATGTTGCCGGGCTTCGTCCAATCGCTGGCGTATTTTTCGACGACATGCTGCGGCAGCGGAAACGCGGTGTAGTGCGTTAGAAGCTCAGGCAAGAACGGTGCCGGGTTTTCCAATTCGATGATCAGCGTCTGCGGATCGGGCGCGTGCACACCGAGCTGATCGAGCGGCAGCGTTCCTTTATTGACCTTCTCCGCATTCTTGATCGGATAAAGAACGTTGGCGTATTGCGCCGCGGTCGCCGGGTTCATTTCGCGCCGCAACGAAAAAACGAAATCGTCGGCCGTAACCAGCGTGCCGTCCGACCATGTGTGGTCGCGGATCTTAAAGGTCCAGGTTAGGCCGTCGTCGGAGGTCTTGACGCTCTCGGCAGCACCGAGGATCGGTTTCGCATCGGCCGCTTCGGTATAAAGACCCATAATCAGGTCCCCGATGATGTTGTTCTCGGGCGTGCCTGTCGCGCGCTGGGGGTCGAGGCTGTAGGGCTCGGCCAAGTTTCCGCGCCGCAGTATCTTTTCGGCCTCCGCTGGAATCGCGACCGACAACATAGCCGCGGCGGCAAGCAGTGCAGTCAGCAGGACTCGCCCTTCTCTCATTCTTATTTTCCTCCCGGGTCGGTTGCATGTTTCGGCCGAGTTCAGTCGGCTTTACGAATTCCACCACTTTTGCCAAGCGTCCGGATTGAACCACGATCCGAGCCAAGATCCGATCCCGCCTTCCGACGCGATGGCTCTGCTGTTTGTTCCGGCCACGCTTTGTTGCGGCCCTACGTGGTCTGCGATGTCGAGCCAGCGTGTGCGATTGATGCGATGCGGATTGGTCACCCAACCGAGCACATAGGGCTTCACCAGCTGGCGCTGATATGGAAAGAAGCTCGGCGCGACCGGCATATCGGAGAGCAGCGTCGCTGAGGCCTGCCCGAGCAGTTTGCCCCTCGCGTTAACGTCGGCCTCTGCGTCCGCCTTGTCCAATAAGCTGTCGAAGGCCGCGCTGTGATACGAGGCATAGTTCATCTCTACCGTTGATGTTTGGAAAAGGTAGAGCTGGTTCTTGGCGTCGTTGTAATCGAGGATCCAGCCGTCGCCCGCGACGTCGAAATCGTGCGTTTGCAAAAGCTTCTGATGCACCTTGGACTCGGTGGTCGCGATCTCGACGACAACGCCGATGTCCTTCCACATCGATTGCATCGCGACTGCGATGCGGCGGTTGTCGACGTTGGAACTGAAATTGTAGGTGAAGTGCAGCGGGCGTTCTGGTCCGAATCCCGCGACGGCCAGCAGCTTGCGCGCATCCGCGCGCCGCTCGTCCATTGTCTTGCCCGCCCATTCGACCTGCGCGGACCGATCGACGTTGGCGGTACCGGGCGGCAGGACGTTCAACGCCTCCGCGCCATAGCTCCCGGCGAAAATATCGTCAGCGATCGCCTTCCGGTCGATCGCCATCGCAAGCGCCTTGCGCACACGTACATCGTCGAAAGGCTTTCGCGTGGAGTTGAAGGACGTGTACTGAGCCCATAAGGCGGTGCCGCGATGCGCTTCGTTCGGGATATTCTTTGCGACCCAATCCCGCATCGCGATCGGATAGCGTTCCTGGGTATCGAGCTCGCCCGCACGATACTTCTTCAATGCCGCCAAATCGTCGTCGATCGGATAAAAATAAATCTGGTCGATCTTAACGTTTGCTGCGTCATAGAAATTTGCATTCTTGACGAGCTTGATATGATCGTGCGGTCGCCATTCTGTGAGCACGTAAGGTCCGCTCGCCGGCATCACGCCCGGCTTAGTCCAACCGCCTGGATGTCTTTCGACGAATCCGTTTGGAATTGGTAAAGCGGTTTGGTGTATCAACAGCTGTGGCAGAAACGGCGCCGGATGTTCGAGCTCTATGATTAGAGTCTTCGGATCGGTCGCGTGTACGCCCAATTCCTCGACGGGGACCTTTCCCCCGCCCTTGTTGAGCTTCTCCGCGTTCTTGATCGGATAAAGAACGTTGGCGTATTCCGCCGCCGTACCCGGGTTCATCTCGCGGCGTAGCGCGTAAACGAAATCATCTGCGGTGACCGGCGAACCGTCCGACCATTTGTGATTGCGTATCTTAAACGTCCACTTCAATCCATCGTCCGATGTCTGGACGCTTTCCGCCGCGCCAAGAATCGGATCGCCGTTTGCGTCTTCGGTGTAGAGGCCAAGAAATATCTCGCCGAGGATGTCGGCTTCGTTGAGGCCGGTCGTGTGATGCGGATCGAGACTGTAGGGTTCGGCCAGATTCCCGCGACGGAGAATTTTCTCCGCATGTGCGGGGGAAACGGCGAGCCACGCGCAGGTCACGAGCAAGCTGGCAAGCGTCGCGAGGCCGATGCGCCAATCGAAATTCATCGCCCTTGCGACCGCCCGCTGCAGCTGAGGTCTGGCCATTCGGTCCTCTTCCTTCGCTATTTTCCAACCGGCAAGCATGCGTGCGACCGCGTGAACTGCGCCTGAACAGGCACGTTCCCGGTTATCGTTGAAGTGGCACTGAGTTCGGATCGCTGGCGGCATAGGAGCGTACGGGCACGAAGTTGCACCGAATCACCACGCTCTCGCCTCCTTGAGCAGCCCCCTTGGGCTGGCGGGCTAGGTTATATAGGCTACATGGGGTTATGCAGAGGGGCGGGTGCCGGGGCGTTCGTTCCCTCCAGTCACGAAATTGCGAGTTCATCATGCGATTCTATTGGATATTTGCGGGGATGGCCGTCCTCACGACTTCGGCTTGGGCTGATCCGGCGCGCGACACCTTGAAGGAAATCACAAAATGCGCCGACATCGCGGGCGCGACCGACCGGCTGAAGTGCTTCGACGCGGCTGTTCCTCACGCGCAAACCGCTTTGTCGGCGCCTGAGGCACCTCCGCCGGCGCAAACCGCCCAGACGACAGAGGAGAGCGGCGGCGTCCTGGGCTGGTTTGGCTTCGAGCGCCCCGTAACGAAGCCCGAAGATTTCGGCAAGCCGGCGGTAAGGGTTGCCGATCCGCGAGAGATTACGACGCTCAGCGCCTCGGTCACCGAGTTCGCCCGCACGCCGTCCGGCCGCGCGCTCTTCATTTTAGACAACGGCCAGGTCTGGCGTCAGATCGACGGCGACGTGACCGAAGTCTCCGATCCGAACACCGGCGAGCAATTCAAAGTCGCCATCGAGAAGGCCGTTTTCGGCAGCTACGATATGAAGATCAACGGCCACACCGGCCTCATCAAGGTTCGCCGCCTCAAATAGCGGCGTCCTAATCCGGGAAAAGACACGCGACCAAATGGTCGCTCGCGCCGCCGCGCGGTTCGAGCGCTGGGATATCTTGCGCGCACTGGGCCTGTGCCTTGGGGCAGCGTGTTCGGAAGACGCAGCCCGACGGCGGATCGAGCGGTGAGGGCAGGTCGCCTTCGATCAGCAATCGCTTCTTGCCGCGCTCGACTTCGGGATCGGGCACGGGTGCCGCCGAGAGCAGCGCCTGCGTATAAGGATGGCGCGGACGCGACAGCAGGACCTGCGACTCCGCAATCTCCATCACCTTGCCGAGATAGAGGACCAGCACGCGGTGACTGACATGGCGCACGACGGCCAGGTCGTGACTGATGAAGATGAGCGCGACGCCCATTTCCTTCTGCAGGTCGGCGAGGAGATTGATGATCTGCGCGCGAATGGAAACGTCGAGCGAAGAGACGGGCTCGTCAGCCACGATCAGCTTCGGCTTCAAAATCATGGCGCGCGCGATACCGATGCGCTGGTTCTGTCCGCCTGAAAACTCGTGCGGATAGCGATTGATCATCTGCGGCAGGAGGCCGACTTTCGCCATCATCTCCTGGACGCGCGCTTTGCGTTCGTCGGCCTTGATTTGAGGCTCGAACGTGTCGAGCGGTTCGGCGATGATGTCGCCCGCCGTCATGCGCGGGTTAAGGCTGGCGAGTGGATCCTGAAACACGATCTGCATCTCGCGGCGGCGCGATTTCATTTGTGCGCGCGTGAAGCCCGCAATGTTTGTGCCGAGCCAGGCGACAGTGCCCGCCGTCGGCTTGATGAGCTGAAGCACGGCGCGCCCGATCGTGGATTTGCCGGAGCCCGACTCGCCGACGATGCCAAGAGTCTCACCTGGGAAGACGTCGAAATCGACGCCGTCGACCGCCTTGAGCGGCCGCGTCGCGCCGAACAGGCCGCCCGAACTGGTCGGGAAATGGACCTTGAGGCCTTTGATCGAGAGAAGCGGTTCGCCGCTCATCGAACTACCTTGCCCTCTTTGTCGAAGCCTTTCAGATGACAGGCCTTTGCCCGCTCCGGCGCAAACGTCGAAAGGGCGGGGCGCTCGGCGATGCAGCGCTCGAACACAAAATCGCAGCGCTCCTGAAACGTGCAGCCCATGGGTAAGTGCTGAAGGTTGGGCGGTTGACCGCGAATGGCCGTGAGGCGCGCTTCGCCCGGGCGATCGAGCCGAGGAATTGAACCCACGAGGCCGCGCGCATAGGGATGCTGCGGGTCGTGGAAGATATCATCGACGCCAGCCGTTTCGCAGAAGGCGCCCGCGTACATCACCATCACGCGATTGCAGAGGCCCGCGACGACGCCGAGATCGTGCGTGATCATCACGATCGACATGTCGCCTTGCGAGCGCAGCTCTTGCATGAGTTCCAGGATCTGCGCCTGCACCGTCACGTCGAGCGCCGTCGACGGCTCGTCGGCGATCAGCAGTTGGGGCTCGCAGATCAAGGCCATCGCGATCATCACGCGCTGGCGCATGCCGCCGGAAAATTCATGCGGATATTGGTCGAGCCGGCGCTTGGCGTCGGGAATTTTTACGCGGTCCAGCATCTGCACGGCTTTGGCGCGCGCGTCGCGTTCGCTCATGCCTTTGTGGAGCACGAGGACTTCAGTGAGCTGCCGGCTGATCTTCAGATGCGGCGTCAACGACGTCATCGGATCCTGGAAGATCATGCACATCTTCGAGCCGCGGATCTTGTTGAGCTTGTCGATCTTCATGCCGACGAGCTCTTGATCCTGGAATTTGATGCTGCCCGTCGCCTTGCCGTTCGTAGCGAGGAGGCCCATCACTGCCATGAAGGTCTGGCTTTTGCCGGAGCCCGACTCGCCGACGATACCGACGCATTCGCCTTTCTCGACGCTGAACGACACGCCGTCGACCGCGGCAACGGCGCCTTCCGGCGTCGCGAAGCTCACGGCAAGGTCTTTGACGGCGAGGACCGATGTCATGGTTCTGGGCGCGCTCCGGGACCTAGCGATCCTTCGGGTCGAGCGCGTCGCGCAACCCGTCGCCGATGAAGTTGAAGCAGAAGAGCGTCACCACCATGAAGGCGGCCGGAAAGATCAGCATCCAGGGATAGCTTTCCATCTGGTCCTTGCCGTCTGAGATCAAGACGCCCCAGGACGTCGCCGGCTCTTGAACGCCGAGCCCTAAGAAGCTCAGGAAGCTTTCGGCAAGGATCACCGCAGGCACTGTCAAGGTCACGTAGACGATCACGGGCCCTACGACGTTGGGCAAGATGTGCCGGCGAATGATCCCCCAGTTGGAAACGCCGGCCGCTTCGGCGGCTTCGATGAATTCTCGCCGCCGTATGGAAAGCGTCTGGCCTCTGACAATTCGAGCCATCGTCAGCCATTCGACCGCGCCGATGGCGATGAACATGAGGATGTAGTTGCGTCCGAACACCACGACCAAGATGATGACGAAGAAGATGTAAGGCAGCGCATAGAGCACATCGACGAAGCGCATCATGTAGTTGTCGATGCGTCCGCCCAAGAATCCGGCGGTCGCGCCGTAAAGCACGCCGATGAGCAATGCCACGAAGGTCGCCGTCACGCCGATCGAGAGCGAAACCCGCCCGCCATGCATGACGCGGATGAAGAGATCGCGCCCGTTCGCGTCGGTGCCGAAGATGTGCCCTTGACCGACGGCCGACGGACAGGCATCGGCTTGGGAGCCGAAAATCGCCGTCATGCCGAGATAGTCGGGCGGCGGGCAGGAGATGCGATCGATATAAACTTGATCGAATTGATGCGGCCAGACGAACGGCATCACCACCGAGAGAAAGGCGACGATCGCCAGGATGACCATGGACGTGACCGCGGCCTTGTTCGCGAATAAGCGCCGGCGCGCGTCCTGCCACAAACTGCGGCCTTGGATTTCGCGCGGAGGTGCGGCGGCGCCGGTGATGCTGGCCATCAGTCGTATCTCACCTTTGGATCGAGCACCCCATAGATCACGTCGGCGACGAGATTGAGCATGATGACGAGCGTGGCATAGAGAATCACGACGCCCATCACGAGGGTATAGTCGCGCTGCAAGGCACCGTTGATGAAGTAGCGCCCGATCCCCGGCAAGCCGTAGATCTGCTCCATAACGAGAGAGCCCGTCACGATCCCGGCGGTCGCGGGCCCCAGATAGCTCACGAGAGGCAACAGCGCCGAGCGCAAGGCGTGGCGTGTGATCACAAGGCGCTCCGGCAAGCCCTTGGCGCGCGCCGTTCGCACGTAGTTCGAGCGCAAGACCTCGATCATGCCGCCCCGCGTCAAGCGCGAAATCACGGCGATCTGAGGCAACGCGAGTCCGATCACCGGCAAGATCATGTTCCTGAAGGCGCCGTCTTCCCATCCGGCGACCGGCAGCCATCCCAAATAAACGCCGAGGATCAGCGTCAAGATCGGCGCCATGACGAAGCTCGGGATCGTGATGCCGAGCATCGCCAGCGTCATCGTCGAATAGTCGGGCCAGCGGTTCTGACGCAAAGCCGCAAACGTGCCGAGGAGCATCCCGATGATCGTCGCCAAGATGATCGCCGTTGAGCCGAGCCGCAGCGACACCGGTGCGCCATCGGCAATCAGCTCGGCGACGGTGAAGTCCTTGTACTTGAAGGACGGCCCAAAATCGCCTTGCAGTAGTTTGCCGAGATAGCCGCCGAGGCAGCGTGCTTCGCGCCCTGAGCCATCGAAGAATTTGCCTTCGGGGGTTTGCGTCAAGCCGCGCTTCTGCAGCCACTCGGGTGTTGCGGTGGCGCCGAACCGGATGCTGCAAACCTCGGGATCGATGTCCAGGAATTGGCGAAGCAACGGCTTGTCGAGATCGTAGGCGGCCTTGATGTTCTTCTCGATCTCGGGCGGCAGCCGGCGCTCTTGATCGAACGGTCCGCCCGGCGCGAGCCGCATCATGAAGAACGTCATCGCGATGATGATGAGGAGCGTCGGAATCGAGCCCAACAACCGGCGAACGATATACCGCAACATGCTAGCCGCCGATTCCCCTTGAGCACGCCCAGAGACCGTGCCGACGCTGCCTGCGCATGCCAGAGCACGCCCTTGACCTGACGGCGCAACTGGTAATGTCAAACTTCATGAGCGCGTCATCAAAGTCAATGTGTTGTTTCCGGCAGTAACTCTGCATTGCTGGGGGCGCAAAGACTTCCGGGTGCTCAATGTCGATGGCCGTTCCCCTGTCATTTTGGCGAGGAGATTGCTTGCGCGGACTCAAAGTCTTGGCGCAAGTTCCGCCTGCGGATGAGGAAGCGTGAGAATGCCCGGTGCGCTTGACGGCGTGAAGATCATCGACATGTCGGCGGTCATCGCCGGGCCGATGGCGACTCAAATTCTGGCCGATCAGGGCGCCGCCGTGATCAAGATCGAGAACCCCGGCCTGGGCGATATGGCGCGCTATCTAGGACCCCAATCCGGCGGCATGGGCGCGATGTTTGCGGCCGTCAATCGCAACAAGCGCTCGATCGCATTGAACTTGAAGAGCGCGCAGGGCAAGGCGGTTTTCCTGGATCTCGTCAAGACCGCGGACGTCGTCGTCGAGAACTATCGCCCGGGCGCGATGGAGCGCATGGGCCTGACTTACGACACGCTGCGGCCTCTAAATCCCGGCCTGATTTATGTTGCGATGAGCGGCTTCGGCCAAAGCGGACCTTATGCGAAGCGTCGCGTCTACGATCCGGTGATTCAGGCGGTCTCAGGTATCGCCGATTCGCAGAACGATCCGCAAACCGGCGAGCCGCGTCTCATTCAGTCGATCGTCGCCGATAAGGTCGCGGCCCTTACCATTTCGCAAACTATCACCGCCGCACTTTACGCAAAAGCCAAAGGCGCCGGCGGCCAGTTCATCGAGTTCAACATGCTCGCGGCCGCGATCGCCTTCCAGTGGCCGGATGCAATGTACAACTACACCTTCACCGATCCCGGCGTGGCGCGCACGCCGGATTTTTCGGATTTCTACGACATCATGAAGACGCTCGACGGTTTCGTCACCGTGATCGTCATCAGCGACGACGAATTCGCCGACTTCGCCCGCGCGGTCGGCAAGCCTGACCTCGCCAAGGACGCGCGCTTCGCCAACGTCTTTCTGCGGTTGCAAAATGCCGAAGCATTGAAAGGCGAAATGAAGAAGGTCATGGCGACGTTTCAGACGGCCGAGATCGTCAAACGCCTCGAGGCCGAAGATGTGCCGCATGCACGCGTCCTCAAACGCGAGGAAGTCATCGACGACCCACAAGTCAAATTCATCAAAGCGCTCGTTGAGACGACGCACCCCAAAGCCGGCGGCATGCGCGAACCGCGCCCTGTCGCAAATTTCTCGATGACGCCTTCGACCATCCGCCGCCCCGCGCCGATGCTGGGCGAACACACTGGCGAAATCCTGCGCGAACTCGGCAAGAGCGAAACGGAGGTCGCCGCGCTACGGACAGCTGGCGCGATCGGTTAAGCGATGCATGCACGAGTTTTTGTCCCGCCGCGGTTGGCGATTCAATGCAGCCTCAAATCGAGCGCATTCGTCAAATCACCCGCGGCTCGTCGCACGCCAGGCAGCGGTTGCAGCCCGAAGCGTTTGGTGATGAATTTGATGATCGATGTCGTGTCGTACATCGTGTGATCGACGAAGTGGCGCTTGGCGAACGGCGAGATGATGATCGCCGCGACGCGCAATCCCGGACCCCAGCGGTCGCCCCTCGGCGGCGGCACGTGATCCCAGAAGCCGCCGTTCTCGTCATAGGTCACGATGACGACGGTCGACGACCATTGCGGGCTCGCCTCCAGACGCGCGATCAGGTCCGCCGCGTGATCGTCGCCCGCCTGCACGTTCGCATAGCCCGGATGCTGATTCAAATTTCCCTGAGGTTTGTAGAACGCGACCGCCGGCAACGTTCCGGCATCGATCGCCTTTAGGAATTCGTCTCCATCCCTCAGGTGCTCGGCACGCGCCGGCGTCCCCGGCGCATAGGCCGCAAAGTAGTTGAACGGCTGATGATGCGCTTGGAAGTTTGGCGCATCGTGGTCGGACTTGTAGATCACGTGTCGCTGATCCATCGGGCGCGCGCCGTCCTCAACGGCGGCGTTCCAAGCGCCGGAATACCACGCCCAACCAATGCCCTTGGCGCTCAACGTGTCGCCGATCGTGAGCGCATGTTGCGACGGCAACGGCCCCGCCGTCGGATCGGCAAAGCGGGCGTCGGCGGGTGAGGGCGGCAAGCCGCTCGGCTCATAAGATGATTGCGTCGTATTCACACTGTAGCCGTCGGGCGTCACCGCGCCGTCGTTGACCCACTTGGGTGGTCCATCCAGGGTCGCCGGCGAGTCAGGCGCACGCTGCAGCCAGCCGCGCGCGTCGAGCTTCGCGCGCATCGAGTCCGGCGCGTCCCTGAACTCCGGCGTGCAAGCGCAGATCAGCCACTGGTGATTGAGATAAGAGCCGCCGAACGCGCCCATGAAGAAATGATCGGCGAGCGTGTAGCGCTGTGCCACCGCCCACATTTTCAGCGGCGTCCCGTAGTGGCCCATCGTCAAGCCGCCTGAGTCTGAAACTGCGGCAAACCGGTCGAGCTTGCCGCCGTCGATTTGCTCCTGCTGCTGATAGAATTTGTGCACGAGGTCGCGTGTCTTGACGTCGAGCGGCTTGCCGTAGCCCGACGCGTCGTCGATACGAAACGGCGTATTCGGCAGATCGCTGCGATAATCCGGATCCGGAACGGCGGTATCCTTGACCCAAACAGGCGGAAGCCGCGACAGAACGCTGCCGTCGCGGTCGCGCTGGATGGAATGCTCGGGCCGAGCATTGGGAATCCCATCGGCGCCCGGAAAGAGGCCGTAGAGGTTGTCGAAGCTGCGATTCTCGTCATAGATGACGACGATATGTTGAATGCGATTGAGACTGCTGGCCGCGTGCCGCGCTCTCGCGTGGCGCGCGTCGGCCGCCGGCGCCGCAAGCACTAGCGCCGTGACGCAAAGTCCCAAAGTGAAAATCGCGCGATGGCTCATGCGTAGGCCGCCTCACTCATTTTGCCGTTCCCGCGCTGGCGGGAATTCAGTCCGTTGTGAGAAAAGCTTGTCGTCAATGACTCAGCAACCTCGTTGCTGGATTCCCGCCTGCGCCGGAACGACAAAACTGGGGATGGACGCTACGACGCCTTGGCGCCCTGCGGCGTGTGACGCCGCCGCAGCTTCTCGACTGTAAGCAACAACAACGATGACACGATGATGAGCAGCACCGCGACCGCGAGGATCGTCGGGCTGATCTGCTCGCGGATACCGGACCACATCTGGCGCGGGATGGTGCGCTGATCGGGCCCGCCGAGGAACAGCACAGTCACGACTTCGTCGAACGAGGCCGCGAAGGCGAAGAGCGCGCCTGAAATCATCCCCGGCGCCACCAGCGGCAGGGTCACGCGCATGAAGGTGGTCAGCGGATCGGCGCCCAAACTGGATGCCGCCTTGATCAGATTGCGATCGAAGCCCGAAAGCGTCGCCGTCATGGTGATGACGACGAACGGCGTGCCGAGCGTCGTGTGCGCCAGAATGATGCCCAAATGCGTCTGCGCCAGTCCGATGCTCGAATAGAAGAAATACATGCCGGCCGCCGCGATGATGATCGGCACGACGAGGGGCGAAATCAGGATCGCCATGATCAAATCGCGAAACGGCATATTCGATCGCGCGAGTCCCAACGCTGCCAATGTGCCCAACACGGTCGACAGCGCCGTCGCGCAGATCGCGATGATGAGGCTGTTGCCGATGGCTTGGAGCCACTGCGGATTTTCGACGATGTCTTGATACCAGCGCAGCGAAAATCCTTCGGGATTCAGCGTCAGCATCTTGGTGGTGAAGCTGAAATAGGGCTCGGCGTTGAACGAGAGCGGTATGATGACGATGAGTGGCGCGACCAAGAAGAACAAGACTGCGATCGCGTAAGCCGCGTTGAAGCGCTTCTCGATTGTCGCCCACTCGAATCGTCTCTTCGCGGCCGCCATATCTCTACCCGAGCCGCAACCGATTGAGACCGATGACACGCGCGTAAACGATATAGAGCGCCATCACGCCGCTAAGCAGTATGCCGCCGAGCGCCGCCGCCAAACCCCAATTGAGCGACGTCTTCATATGAAACTCGATCATGTTGGAAATGAGCTGCCCCGTGCGCCCGCCGACCAAAGCCGGCGTGATGTAGTAGCCGAGCGCCAAGATGAAAACGAGCAAGGCACCCGCGCCGGCGCCCGGCAGCGTCATCGGGAAATAAACGCGCCAAAATGCTTGCCAGGGTCTTGCGCCCAACGACAGGGCTGCGCGGCGCAGCGCCGGTGGCACCGACAACATCACGCTATACGTCGGCAAGATCATGAACGGCAGCAGGATATGCGTCATCGCAACCAGCGTGCCGGTCATGTTGTAGATCATTTGCGTGCGCGCACCGTCGCCGAAGAAGATTGCGAGAACGTCGTTGATCACCCCGTTCGTCTGCAGCAGAACGATCCACGCCGTCGTGCGCACGAGCAATGACGTCCAAAACGGCAAAAGCACGAGGATCAAGAGATAATTGCGCCACTTGTCCGATGCGTGCGCGATGAAATAGGCGAGGGGATAACCCAGCACGAAGCACAGCGCCGTCACCATCGCGGCCACGAACAAAGTCCGCGCGAACAGCATCATATAAACCTGGTCTTCTTCCGGCTGCATGATGATTTGCCCGTCCGCTTTGCGCGAGCGATCGAGAGCCGAGATGTAGTAACCGATCGAGTTGGTGAAGCTCGCGTGGCGCAATGCGCCGAAGATCTCAGGGTCCGCCCAGCGCGCGTCGACCGCGTTGAAGGCCTGCGCATAGGGCGGTTCGAATTTGCCCGCAACGCGTGCGGTTGACATCAGCATCGACCGCATGCCCGGCACTTCGAAATTCATTCGCGTCGCCGCTCTGCCGATCGTCCCATCGCGCTGGGCCACCTCAAGATCGGAGGCAAGCGCCGCATAGGCCGAATAGGGCGGGCGTCCCTTGCCGTCCCAAGAGCGCAGGGCATCGGCTGTTCGCGGCAAGACCTGCGCAATCGTCGGATCCTCGACGCTGCGCATCAGCATGTCGCCGATGGGCAGAATGAATGTGACGGCAAGAAACAAGAGCAGCGGCAGGACAAGCAAGAACGATATGCGTCGCGCGCGCATTCCGGAGCGCACGAAACGCGCTCTCAGATCGCTCGCCGTTATTGCCGCCGCCCCCGCCATTTCCCCCAACCGTCCCCTATTATTTAGCGAGCCACGCGTTCCAGCGTTGGTTCAACTCTTCCTGATGATCCGCCCACCATTGGAAATCGACCTGTATCGCATTCGCCGCATTCTCCGGCGCGTTCGGCATGTTCGGTCGCATGTCGACACCCGACAATGCGCTCTTTCCCACCAACGGCAAGGATGAACGCCGCGCCGGTCCGTAGGCGATCCATCGCGCTTGGTCGGCAAGGCGCTGCGTGTCGGTAGCGAACGAAATAAAATCTCGCGCGAGATTGAGATGCTTGGTGCCTTTGGTGATCCCGAAAACGTCGAGTTCCAGCAACTCGCCGTCCCAGATGATGACGAACGGCTTTTTTTCGTTGACCTGTGCGTCGAAGATGCGGCCGTTGTAAGCCGACGTCATCGTCACCTCACCGTCGGCCAAGAGCTGCACGGGCTGCGCGCCCGCTTCCCACCACACGACTTGATTCTTGATCGTGTCGAGCTTCGCAAAAGCGCGATCGATGCCTGCCCTCGTCGACAGCGTTGCGTAAACCTTGTCGCCCGCCACGCCGTCGGCGCGCAACGCCATTTCCAGATTGATGGTCGGCGAAGTCTTTCGCAGGCCACGCTTGCCGGGGAAGGCGGTCAAATTGAAGAAATCCGCAAGCGTCCGCGGCGGGCTCGCGCCGAACTTGGTCGAGTCGTAGGCAATGATGTGGCCGAACACGATTGAGGTCACTGCGCACGGCGTGATGCCGTTCGGCACGAAGTCCTGAACCGCGGGCGTTCCGTCGGGCGCCGGCGGCAAGAGTCCGGCGTCGATCTTCTCGAGCAGGCCTTCGTCGCACGCACGCTGCGCGTCTGCGATTTCCATGTCGACGACGTCCCAGTTCACGTTGCCCGCTTCGACCTGCGCTTTGATCTCAGCGACGCCTCCCGAGTAGTCGACGGAGTTGATCTTGGCGCCGGTCTTGGCTTCCCAGGGCTTGTGATAGGCCTCGATCTGGCTCTTCGTATAAGCGCCGCCCCACGAGACGACGACGAGCGATTGTCCGCGCAACGCGGCGCCCGCCGGACTGCCGGCCGGCATCGCGCCGTTGGCTGACGGCAGCGGCATCGAGTTGAGATCTTTGTTCATCTGCTCCGCGTCGTGCTCGGAATTGTTGTTGAGCATGAACAACAAGACGCCCGCGAGAATCACGATGGCGGCGGCAGCGGCGATGATGACGGTCGTCAGACGGCCCATTTATTTTTGCCTCAAGCCTTGAGAATCGTGGATCAATTTAGGATGCGGCAAACGCCCGGCACGCGTAAGGCTCCCAGGACAGCGTCACGGTCACGCCTTTGGCTGGGATGCTCGCCGCGCGCGTCTGTGCTTTGACGTCGATTTCGTGTCCGCCTGTCGACGACAATTTCACCCGAACATGGTCGCCATGGAAGACCATGTCGTCGACCATCGCGCCGAGTTGGTTCTCGCCGCCGCGTGGACCCGCCTCCTCCGACAGCGTCAGATTCTCCGGGCGCACACAGACGACTGCCGCCGAGCCGACGCCGCCGCAATTGCCTTTGATCGCCTTCACGCGCGTTCCGCCTGAGAGTTCGATGGTGCAGAGGTTGTCGTCGATCGAACGTACGCGGCCCGCGAGCGCATTGTTCTCGCCGATGAAGCCCGCGACGAACGCGTTCGCCGGCGCGTCATAGATTTTCGCGGGCGTGTCGAGCTGTTGAATCTGGCCGTCGTGGAAGACGGCGATGCGATCGGACAAGGTCAAAGCCTCGCCCTGATCATGCGTGACGTAGACGACGGTCACGCCGAGTTCGCGATGGATCCGCTTCAGCTCGTATTGCATTTGTTCGCGCAAATGCTTGTCGAGCGCCCCGAGCGGCTCGTCCATCAGCACGAGGGTCGGATCAAAGACCAGCGCACGTGCGACGGCAACGCGCTGCTGCTGACCGCCCGACAGCTGGTGCGGCTTACGCTTGTCGAAGCCTTCGAGCTCGACCATTTTTAGAGCGCGTTGTACGCGCTGGCGGATTTCCGTCTTGGACTTGCGCCGCACTTCGAGCGGGAACGAAAGATTCTCTCCAACCGACATATGCGGGAAGAGCGCGTAATTCTGGAAGACGAAGCCGAGCCCGCGCTGATGCGGGGCCAATGCCGACATCGATTTGCCGTCGAGTAAGATGTCGCCTTCGGTGGGCGTCTCGAATCCGGCGAGCATCAACAGCGTGGTCGTCTTGCCCGAGCCGGACGGACCCAGCAGCGTCAAGAACTCACCCTTCTCGATATCGAGGTTGAGATCTTTGACGACGAGAGCGATGCCGTCATAGGTCTTGCGCACGCCGGCAAACCGAACGAACGGTACAGGGCCACTGGGTTCCGGCGCAGCCTTCGGTTCCTGGTCCGCAATTTCCGCCGAACCTTCGGCGAACACAGCGTCTTTGACTTCCGGCGTTGGCGGCTGCGGCTTTTCTTCCTTGGGTGGTGCCTTTCGTTCTGCAACCTTGGCTTCTGCGTTCACCTCGTCGACAAGCGCGGCTTTGATCTCCGACATCGCTTGCTTCGCTTCAGGTGGCAACGCGTCGGGTGATGGCTCCGGTGACGTGTCCTCGTCATCCTTTGGCTTCGAAGGGGTCGGCAATCCTAAGAAACGCGACCTGAACGAAAAGGTCTTGGCTGGGGCGGGAACAGCCGCCGCTTTCGCGGGTGGTACTTCGGTCGCCCCAATCGAAGTTTCGGGCTCGGAGACCTCGGCCGTTGGCGCCGCTTCCTCGGGAGGCTTCTCTTCGGGTCTGCTTTTCGCCGGCGATGCTAGACCCAAGAACCGCGACTTGAATGAAAAGGTCTTGGCCGGGGCCAGCGGCGAGGCAGGTGATACTGCGGGTGCCTCGACTGATGCCTCGGCCTCCGGCGTTGGCTTTTCTTCGACGACGGGCGCCTCGACGATTGCTTCGCTGACCTCCGCCTCGTCGCTGCCGAGCATGGCCGCGAGCAGCGCCGATCCGGGTCCAGTCTCGCTCTTGGGTTTTTCTTCACGCTTTTCGGTGGCCGGCGCAGGCTGCGCGGCAGGCTTCGACGACGACGCGAGACCCAAGAAGCGCGACTTCAACGAAAAGCCTTTCGACGGCGCTTTTGTCGCCGCATCCTGCGCGTCAGCCGACATCGATCATGCCCAGACGAAACCGCAATCCCCGTGACCCAAGGCGGTGGCCGATCCTAGGCAAGTGGGCAGCCAAATGAAAGGGCACGGCGTCACTACTCTGTGGCCCGATTGCGACCGCCACGCCGTCGAAACGACCGGCAATTCGCCGGTCATTTGCCACCGCCGAGAATGTCATTGAGCTTATCAAGCGGGCTTTTCTTCTTGCCTTTCTTGGGCTGTTGACCCTGATCGTCCGCCGGTTGGCTGGTGTCGCCCCCGACCCCGGGAATGAGGCCGCCGAGACCCGCCGGTTTCTTGCCCTGCAGGACGGCATCGATCGCCGAATTCACCACGCCGCTCAGATCCGGCTCGTATTTTGGATTGCTCCATGAACCATGAATGCGGAACGGAATGCCGATGCCGGCGAGATCGCCGTTGCCCCCTTGACCCTTGATCGAGCCCACGGCCTTCGGCTCGACGCGATAGTCGAGCGTTTGTGATCCGATATCGATGACACCGGCGCCGTTCAGTCGCACGAACGGATTGAGCAGCTTGAGATCCTTGTTCGCCGCCACTCCGTTTCGAATCACGAATGAGCCTGACAGTTCCGCGAAGTCGGTCTTCGCCGCGCCGCCGATCGCGGACCCCGTCAGCGCCGATTGAATCGCGCGCGCCATCTCGGCGAGATTGATGCCTTTGATCGCGCCGTTGAGGAAGCTGATGTTCGCCGTGCCGTCTAGCGAGTGCATCCAGGCACGCTGGCTGGAGCCGGTCGCCGATACGCGCACGACGAACCCACCCGTGCCTTCGAGTTTCGTGAAGCCGATGGCATCGGTCAGAAACGGTTCGCCCTGCACGCCGCTGATCGTTAGATCGAGGGTGAGCGACGGCGTGCCCTTGCCGCCCTCAAGAGACAGATGACCTGAGCCGTGACCGCCATAAAGCTCGAGCTCTTTGAGGTGAGTGCCCAGGTTGCCGCCTTGAATCATGACGCTAAGTGCACTTCGTCCGATCTTCAGCTCGCCGACCTCGAGCGCGTCGACCGCGAAATCGAAATCCGCGTCGACGAGAGCGAGTGGCCCGAAATCGATCGGCGAGTCGCTCCAGGCGGGGAAGCCGCCACTGCCGCTATTGCTTTGGCCGCGCGTGCCACCGCCCGTGTATTGATTGAGATCGAGGCGGTTGAGAGTAAAGTTTCCATCCACCCGTGGTTTCGCGCCGGCGGTATCGAGCGCCAGATCTCCCGATCCGTTCATGTTGTCGAGGCTGAGCTTTGCATTCGCGAACGAGACGCGTCCCGCCGACGAGGTCATATCGCCGGTGAGCGTCATGGGACCGAAGCCGCGCACCTGCGGCAGCGGTACGCCGAACCAGGCCGCCAGCCGGCGCGCGGACGTCGTCTTGAAATCGATCTTGCCGCCGATCGCGCCGATGCCCGCATTCAACGAGCCATCGAACGATGCGTTCATAACATCGCCCGCGATCTTGGCGTTGAGAGCGCTCTTGCCGCCCTGCGACAAGGCTCGCGGTTCAGCAACCGTCGCATCGATCTTGATGTTTTCTTTATTCCACGTCAGCCCGCCCGAGAAAATCATGGGCTGATCGAGGCTCGGCAATTGGACCGAGGCGTCGATATTTTCGACCTGCTGCGCGACCTTCGAGCGCGCATCGCGGTAGGTCAATGTTCCGCCGGAAAGCCTCACGTCCTGGAAGCTCAAATCGCCAAGGCCGGAGCCGTGCCGCGCCGGAGCCTCCGGTGCGGTTGCAGGCGCTTGTGCGGCAGGCACATCGAACAGCCAATTGCCGCGTCCGTTTTTGTCGATCTCGAGATTGATGACGGGTTTGACCAGCGTGATGTGCGTGATCTTCACTTGGCCCGACAACAGCGGAAAAAGTTCGGCGCCGACGACCAGTCGTTCCATTGTTGCCATGTCCGGCGTTGCCGCGCCGGCGGCGTTGCCGAAATGAACTTGGTTCACCTCGACCCCAAGCTCGGGAAAGAACGAGATCCTCAGCGCGCCGTCGATCTTCAGATCGCGACCCGTGGCTTGTTTGGCCTGCGCGATGATTTGGTCTTTGTAGACGTCGGCTGGCAGCACAAAGGGCAGCACGACGATGATCGCGATCAGTACGCCGACCGCAAGCAACACCCAGCGCAAATAACGCCACATAGGGAAATCTCCTCGGCCGAGCGCCGGTCGACAGTGTAGGCGGATCAAACCATGCCCGGAACTGTCGCCACGATGAATCCCACAACCTGTGGTTATCTGCCGGTGCCGAGGAAGTCGTTGATAGCGTCGAGCGGATTGTTGCCCTTCGTCTTCTTTCTGCCAGCTGGCTTCTCGCCGATCGAAGGCAGGAAATCGCCGATCCCCTCGACCGTATCGATCGGTGCGTTCAGCACGGTGTTGATCGCTGCGTTCACGACACCGCCGACTTCGGGCTCGTATTGCGGATGCTCCCACGAGCCGAAGATGTGGACAGGCACGCCGAGATTCGGTACCCGCCTTCCGCCGCTCAGCGGTTTCGGCTCGACGCGATAGTTCAGCGAGCGTCCGCCGACATTGACGACGCCGGCGCCGTCGAGCCGGACGCTCGGATTGAGCAGAGTGAGATTGCGGTTCACGGCCGTTCCCTCGCGCACCAAGAACGAGCTTGAGAGGGACGAGAACGGTGTCGAGGCATTGGGCCCGAGTGCGTCGCCGACGACCGCCGAGGTGATGTTGTGTGCAATCGCTGCGAGATCGACACCGCGAACTGCGCCGTCCGTGAAGTTCATCGTTCCCGTGCCGGTGACGGACTGCATCCGGGCGTGCTCGCTCGCGCCACGCGCGGTCAGACGCAGCACGAACGCCGCTGATCCGCGCACGATCGTCAAGTCCGCGAGATCCCACAGGAACGGCGCCGCGTCGATACCGCCGAGCGTCGCGTCGACCGTCATCACGGGCGCGTCCTTGCGGCTGTCGATCGTAACTGTGCCCGTGCCGCTGCCGCCGTAAAGCGCGACGCGCTTCAGTTTTGCTTCGAGCAACCCGTCGTTCAGCGCCAGATCGACGTCGCTCTGCCCGATCTTCATGTCGCTCCACGTCGCGGCGCCGACCGAAAGCGCGAGTTGCGCGTCGACAAGACCGAGCGCCGTGAAGTCGTTGGGCGAATCGCTCCACCCGGAATGCGCGCCCGCCGCGCGGCCGCTGCGATGGTTCGAGTATCGGTTGACGTCGAGCCGATCGAGCGTGAAATCGCCTTTGACCAGTGGCTTTGCGCGCGCCGTATCGAGTGTGAGATTGCCCGAACCGTGCACGTCGTCGAGCACGACTTTCGCGTTCGTGAAGGCGATTTTCCCAACCGACGAACGCATGTCGCCGCTCAATGTCAGCGGCCCAAAGCCCTGCACTTTAGGTAGTGTCACGCCGAACCAAGCGGCGAGCCGTTGCGCCGAGGCGGTCTTGAATTCGATCCCGCCGGAGATTGCACCCGAGCCTGCGTCGATTGTCCCGTCGAATGACGCGTTCATCACCGGCGCGACGATCTTTGCGCCGAGTTCGCTCTTGCCGCCGTCAGTGATCGCGCGGGGTCGTTTGACCTCGCCCGACAGGTTGAGCGCTTCCTTGTTCCAGGTCAGCACGCCGGCAAGCGTCATCGCCTCGTCGAGGCTCGGCAATTCGACTGCCATGTCGATGTTCTCGACCGTTTGCACGATTCCCGACCGCGCATCGCGATAGGTGAGCCGACCGCCGCGAATGGCGACATCCTTGAAGCTCAAATCACCGGCCTGCGGTCCCCGTGTCGGCGCCGATCCTGATTCTCCATCGAACAGCCAGTTGCCGCGCCCCGCTTTGTCGATCTCAAGATTGATGACCGGTTTGACGAGTGTGATGTGCGAGACCTTCACCTCCCCCAACAACAGGGGAAAGAACTCCGCGCCGACGACCACTTGTTCCATCGTCGCCATGTCCGGCGCCGTCGAACCAGGCGCATTGGCGAAGTGCACGCCGTTCAACTCGACGCCGAGATCAGGCAAGAAAGAGATCGAAAGCCCGCCGTCGATCTTGAGCTCGCGACCCGTCGCCCGCTTCGCCTGCGCGATAATCTGATCCTTGTAGACCCCGACCGGCAGCACAAACGGCAGCGCGACCGCCATCGCGACCAATAGAAGGAGCGCGACGAGCACCCAGCGCAAATAACGCCACATCCGCAAATCCCCGCGAACCACCCAGAGTCGCCGACACTCTAGGCACCCGGTCGGCGCCGGGAAACCCCCGGGGGACGTCGCCTCGCCGAACCAAATGATGATGCGATCAACGGCGCACGCTGCAATTCGTTCCAGCTGTCGCCAAGCACGATGTGAAGCGGACCTTGGACATCCATCGACACAGCATATCAAAGGCCTGATTTCCCGCGACTCCGGAGGGGTGCTATAAGCCCGCCGCAATCTGGGTTGCAGGGGCCACTGATGTCACGAACGAATGCCGACGCACGCGAAGCCTTTTGGCTGCCGTTCACGCCCAATCGCGAGTTCAAGGCGAGCCCGCGCATCGTCGCCCGCGCGCAGGGAATGTTCTACTACGACGAGCAAGGGCGCGAGCTGCTCGATGGTCTTGCCGGCCTGTGGTGTTCGCTCGCGGGTCACGGACGGCCCGAGATCGCCGACGCCATCGCCGCCCAAGCGCGCGAACTCGACTTTGCGCCCACCTTTCAATTCGCTCATCCAAAAGTGTTCGAAGTGGCGCGCCGTCTCGCCGCGATGGCGCCGGGAGATCTCGATCACGTCTTCTTTTGCAACTCGGGCTCGGAGGCCGCCGACACGGCGCTGAAGGTCGCGCTAGGCTTCTGGCGCGCCAAAGGCGAGGCGCATCGCACGCGGTTGATCGGTCGCGTGCGCGGTTATCACGGCACGAATTTCGGCGGCATGTCGGTCGGCGGCATGCCGGCGAACCGCCGCGCTTTCGGCAATCTGCTCTCCGCCGTCGACCACCTGCCGGCGACCTACAATCGCGAGCATCAAGCCTTCTCGCGCGGTGAACCGGAATGGGGTGCGCATCTCGCCGACGCGCTCGACGATCTCGTTGCGTTGCACGGCGATACGATCGCGGCCGTGATCGTCGAGCCGGTGGCGGGCTCAGCGGGCGTGCTACCGCCGCCGAAGGGTTATCTTCAGCGTCTGCGCGCCGCTTGCGACCGCCACCACATCCTTCTGATCTTCGATGAGGTGATCACCGGCTTCGGCCGCATGGGCGCCGCGTTTGCATCCGAGCGCTTCGGCGTCGTGCCCGACATGATCACCTTTGCTAAGGGCGTGACGAACGGTGTCGTGCCGCTCGGCGGCGTCATCGTCTCCAAGCGCATCCACGACGCCTTCGCGCAAAAGGACGATTGGCAGATCGAATTCGCCCACGGCTACACCTATTCGGGTCACCCGGTGGCCTGTGCCGCGGCGCTCGCGACGCTCGATATCTACCAGCGCGATAACCTGTTCGAGCGCAGCCGCCAAATCGAGCGCTGGCTAGCCGAAGCTGTCCACAGACTGAAGGACGCGCCCTTCGTCGCCGACATTCGCAATTGTGGTGCCGCAGCGGCGATTGATCTCGCGCCCACGCCGGGCAGCCCCGGCAAGCGCGGTCACGAGGCGATCCGCCGGGCCTTCTTCGATGAAAATATCATGTTGCGTGTCGGCGGTGATACGATTGCGCTCGGGCCCGCACTCATTGCAGAACAGGGCCACATCGAACGGCTGGTCGCGGGCGTTGAGCGCGTGCTCAAGAAGCTGAGCTGATCGCCGAAAGAACGCGAAGGAGAATTCAGAATGCTCGTCGGCGTCCCGAAAGAGGTCAAGGTTCATGAATATCGCGTCGGCCTGACGCCCTCCACCGCCCGCGAATTGATCGCTCACGGCCACAAGGTCCTCGTTCAAGTGAATGCCGGCACGGCGATCGGCTTGACTGACGACATGTATCGCAAGATCGGCGCGGAAGTCGCCGCCACCGCCGCCGATGTGTTCGCGCGCGCGGACATGATCGTGAAGGTAAAGGAGCCGCAGGCAAGCGAGATCAAAATGCTGCGCCCGGGCCAAGTTCTCTTCACCTACCTCCATCTGGCGCCCGACCCCGAGCAGACCGAAGGCTTATTGAAGTCAGATGCCGTTGCCATCGCCTATGAGACAGTGACCGACACGCGCGGCGGTCTGCCCTTGCTCGCGCCGATGTCGGAAGTCGCCGGTCGCATGTCGATCCAAGCGGGCGCGCATTCGCTGGAGATGGAGCAGGGCGGTCGTGGCATGTTGCTCGGCGGCGTACCGGGCGTGCCGGCGGCCAAGGTCGTGATCATCGGCGGCGGTGTTGTGGGCGCCAACGCTGCGCGCATGGCGATGGGCCTCGAGGCTCACGTGACGGTGCTGGACAAGAGCCTGCCGCGCCTCGCCGAGCTCGACCAGCAATTCGGCGCCATGCTGAACACGATCTATTCGACCATCGACGCGATCGAGGAATACGTGCTCTCCGCCGATCTGGTAGTGGGCGCGGTGCTGGTACCGGGCGCCGCGGCGCCGAAGCTCATTACCGACGCAATGGTGGCACGAATGAAAAAGGGCTCGGTGTTCGTCGACGTCGCGATTGACCAAGGCGGCTGCTCCGAAACCTCGCACGCGACAACGCATGCGCAACCGACTTACAAGGTTCACGACGTCGTTCACTATTGCGTCGCCAACATGCCCGGCGCGGTCGCGCGCACCTCGACTTTCGCGCTGAACAACGCGACCCTGCCGTTTACGCTCGCTCTCGCCGGCAAGGGGTACAAGCGCGCGCTGCAAGAGAATCCGCATTTGCTCGCAGGACTCAACGTCCATCGCGGTGCCTTGACTTACGCCGCCGTGGCCGAGGCGCAAAAGCGCGAATTCGTGGCGCCGGAGCGCGCGATTGCCCGTTGAACAAATGAATCGCCGCGGCGTTTTGGCCGGCGGCGCAGCGCTCGCTCTCTTGCCATCGATCGCGCGAGCCGCCGCACCGCCGCCACCGGCAAGCGCCCAGGATATTGCCGATCTCGGCCAAATTGATGAATCTCTGCAAGCTCGCATCGCCGCGCTTGCCGACGAAGCGGGCCTGACGCGCATCGGCTTTGCGGCCTGCGATATCACCAAGGGCAGGGCCGCCTTCGTGCGTGGCGGCGAGCTCTTTCCACTGCAGAGCGTCGGCAAACTGCCGATTGCCGTAGCCGTCCTGCACATGATGCAGACGCGCCAATTGCGTTTCGAGCGCACGATCGATTTGAGCCGGCCGCAAATCGCGCCGGGCGCGAGCCCACTCGCCGACAGCCTGCGTCGCGCGCCGGTGCGCATCAGCGCGCGACGTTTGCTCGAGGCGATGCTGATCAACAGCGACAACACGGCGGCCGATGGCTTGATGAAGCTCGCGGGCGGACCGGCGGCGATCCAGCGAAAGTTGAAGGAGCTCGACATCGACGGTCTGCGAGTCGATCGCTTCGAACGCGAACTGCAGGTCGAGGCGCTCGGCCTCACGCCGCCGGTCGATTTCGCGAAGCCCGATGCCTTGGCCCGCGCGCTCGACGAACTTGATGTGCTCGAGCAGCGCAAGGCGCTGGACCGTTATCTCCACGACCCGCGTGATACTGGCAACGCGCGCGGTCTGGTGAAGATGGTCGTGCGTCTCACTGACGGGCGTATGATCCAGCCGCGTTACACCGCGATGCTCATCGACTGGATGAAGCGAACGAAGACGGGCAACGACCGCCTGCGCTCCGGCTTCCCGCAAGGCTGGACAGTGGCCCACCGCAGCGGCACCAGCGCAACGGTCGTCGGCGTGACGGCCGCCTTCAACGATGTGGCGCTGGCCGTCGGCCCAAAGGGTCAACGCATCGCGCTCGCGCTGCTGATTGCCGGCGCGAGCCAGAGCGCGGCCGATCTCGCCCTCTTTCACAAAGCCGTCGCGCGCGCGGTGTACGAGGAATGGACCTAGCGCCGTCCGGCAGCGACGCCGCCACTGGGCCTACCTGTCCTGGGCGAGCTGGAGTAGCGTCCGGTTGTTATCGAGGTTGGCCATGACAACATCCGCGATTTTCGCGTTCCTTCACCACATTTCGGCGTTCACATTAGTGGCGGCGCTGGCGATAGAATTCGTCTTGATCCGCGGCGAGCTGACGCTCGCAAACGCTCGCCTGCTCCAGCGCACCGACATCGTGTTCGGCATTGCCGCCGGCGTTCTGCTGGTGGTCGGTCTCCTGCGCATTTTTTATTTCGAGAAGGGCGCCGACTATTATTTTTCGAGCGCGACCTTCATCGCCAAGCTCTCGCTCTTCGTCATTCTCGGCCTGCTCTCGATCGTGCCGACGATCGAATTCCTGTCGTGGCGTAAGGCGACTGCAGAGGGCCGGGTGCCCACCGTCGCGCTGGCGAAACTCGCGTCCGTCAGGCGCATTATTCATATCGAGTTGGCAGGGGTCGTCGTGATTATTCTTTGCGCTGCGCTCATGGCGCGCGGCATCGGCTAGGCGCGAAATTAGCGCTGCTGTGTTCACCAGAGTTTTGGTTGAATCTGGTACCAGAGGATGCCGTCAGCAGTCCGTCTTCGGCGTCGGCATTTTCTCGCAGAGCTGCTTCAGCCGATCGACCTGACGCACGTACAGCGTCTTCGATTTGCGCTCGGCGATGCCGTCGGCGGATAGATGGCTCAACACGCGCGCGACGGTTTCGCGCGTCGTCGATGCCTGAGCCGCGATCTGCGCTTGCGTCGGCAAGGGATAGATCAGCCAGGAATCCGGCCGCACCGGATCGGCCTTCATCAACTTGAGTATCTCGCTGTAGACGCGCTGATATGCGGAAAGCGTCGCGAGATCCATGATCCTGTCGTCGCTCGTGCGCACGATCCGCACGAGTTTATCCATCACCACGAACCCAACCTTCGGGTGTGTCTCCACGAGTTCGCGAAACACTTGCGGTGTGATTTGGGCGAGCGTGCAATCCTCGAGCGCGACCACCGTTGCCGACCGAGGCAATCCGTCGATCGCCGCCATCTCGCCAAAGAAGTCGCCGGCGTTCGCGACTGCATAGGCGACTTCACGTCCCGTCGATGAAAAATTCACGATGCGCAAACGCCCGCGCACGACGAAGAACACGTCGCGCGAATCCGAGTCGCGGCTCAGGATCGGCTCGCCGGTGTGCGCGGAGCGCCAAGTGCATTGCCCCTCCAGGCGCGTGATGGCGGCCCGGTCGAGCGGCGTCAGCATTTTGTTGCCGACCAGCGTTTGCTCGACGCGGCTTGCTTCGGCGCCGGCGGCCCCTGTCCGCATTTTTTCCCTCGGATGATGACGGTGGTTGGCGTCGGGTCTCGGCTCGGGTGTACGGCTCATACCCTTAGCCTAGCCTTAAGCCGCCACCTCCCTCAAGCGATGGTCACGCCGCCGTCGATGACAAGCGCCTGCCCGGTCATGAAACTGCCCGCCTTCGACGCCAGGAAGACAGCCGCGCCCGCGATCTCGTCGGGCAGGCCAATGCGTCGCAACGGCGCGGTCGCGGTCGACCGCTCCAGAATTGCCGGGTTCTCCCACAAGGCGCGCGCGAAATCGGTCTTAACCAAGCCTGGCGCAATGGCGTTCGCTCGGACGTTGTTGGGCCCGAACTCTGCCGCAATGTTGCGCACCAGCTGAAAGTCGGCGGCCTTCGAGATGCAATAGGCGCCGAGATAGGGACTGCCGCGCAGGCCGCCGATCGATGACACGACGATGACCGAGCCGTCCTTGCGCTCGACCATTTCGGGAATCACCATTGTGCACAGTTGATGGTTGGCGCGCACGTTGGCGCCCATGATCTTGTCGAAAGCCTCGTCCTCGATGGCGCTCATCGAACCGAAGACGGGGTTGATCGCGGCGTTGCACACCAGCACGTCGATGCGGCCCCACTTGCTGCGCGATTTCTGAACGAGCGCTTGCAGTTGGTCGCGATAGTTGATGTTGCAAGGGATCGGCGTTGCAACTTCTCGTCCTTTTCCCCACTTCGCGTTGATCTCGCCAGCGACTTTTTCGCAAGCCTCCGCTTTGCGGCTCGACACGACAACCTTCGCGCCATGCTCTGCCAACCGGTGCGCGATGGCTTCGCCGATGCCTTTGGTTGAGCCCGTGACGACGGCGGTTTTACCGTTCAAATCAAACAGTTCCATCGGGATATACCAGCCTTTCTTCAACCTGCGTCTGAGAGTTTTCGACGGCAGGAGTTGAGGTTGAGCGAGAACATGCGTCAAGCGCCAAGTCTTGCGGCCAGGGAACACTCCCGCTATGAGCGCTGTTGGCCCCCGGTACCCTCCTGTTTCGGCGAGGGCCGTCAGCAAAGGATTTCATTTCATGCGTATAGCAATCGCGGCTCTGGCATGCGCGGCATTCTTGGTCGCGGGCTGTCAGACTCAAAACGCCTATACCGGCGATCAGCAGACCAGCAACGCGACCCGCGGCGCAGTTATTGGCGCACTCGGCGGCGCGGCGGTCGGTGCGCTGACGAACACCTCCCACGGCAATCAAGCGGCACGCAACGCTTTGATCGGCGCGGGGATCGGCGCGCTCGCCGGCGCGGCGATCGGCAATTACATGGATGAAGAGGAAGCCGATCTTAGCCAGCGCCTGCGCGCCGCCGGTGTCAGCGTCACGCGCCAGGGCGACCGGATCATCCTCGACATGGCAAGCGACGTGACCTTCGACACCGACAGCGATCGGGTTAAGCCGCAATTCTATCAAGTGCTTGCCGCGGTCGGCGAGGTGCTGACGCACTACAATCGCACGACGATCGAAGTGTCCGGCCACACCGATTCGACCGGCCCAGCGGAGCACAATCAGATCCTCAGCCAGCACCGCGCCGATGCGGTCGCCTACGTCTTGTCGCAGAACGGCGTATTGCCGCAACGCATGTATGTCCAGGGCTTCGGAGAATCGCACCCGATCGCAACCAACGCGACGTCTTCCGGCCGGGCCAAAAACCGCCGCGTCGAGATCCAGATCATTCCGTTCACGTCCTAACCGAACGGACGGATACCGAAGCTTTACGCCGCCGGACGATCCGGCGGCGTTTTTCGTTTAGGAACTCAGCGCAGCGTCGATTGCTTGGGCGAGCTCCGGCGCATTCGGCTCGGTGCGCGAGCCGAATGTTCCAGCGATCGATCCGTCCTTGCCGATAAGGTATTTGTGGAAATTCCATTTCGGCGTGGCGCCCTCGCCAAGCTCCTTCGCGATCCACTGAAACATCGGATGCGCTGAGCCGCCGATCACGTGCTCCTTGGACGTCAGCGGAAAGTCGACGCCATAGCGCATCTCGCAGAACTCCTTGATCTGCTTTTCGCTGCCGGGCTCTTGAGCGCCGAAATCGTTCGACGGCACGCCGAGCACGACCAACCCCTCGTCCTTGCGCGACTTCCACAGTGCTTCGAGACCTTTGTATTGCGGCGTCAGGCCGCATTCGCTCGCCGTGTTGACGACAAGGACGGCCTTTCCCTTGAAGGTCGACATCGGCAGCGCTTTGCCCTCGATGGAGGTGAAGGAAAACGAGTGTGCGGTTGTCATGGGGCTGCTCCTTGAAGGTTGTCTTCGGCAGTTAACGCGATGGTTAACGCCTTATCAACGCATCGGGCCGAACATAGCGATTCCAAGGGATACAAGGGAACGGGCCGGGCTGCTTGATGCCGCGTTTGAGCCATTTGACGGTGTTGGCGCTTGCGCTCGCGGCGGGGTCGGTGATCGCGGCCGTGCTGTTTCGCTGGGGCGCGACCGATGCCGTCGGTGCGGTCCTGACGATGGGTTTTATCGTCATCTTGGCCTCTTATTTCGACTTGTTGTTCGAGCGTACTGAGGAACGCGGCCGGATCGGCGCCGCCTTCGATCATCTGGGTCAAGCACACGATCGACTACGCAGCGATGCGGACCTGACGCGACGTGCCCTCGTTGAATTGAAGACGCATGTCGACGATCGAATCACCGCTCGCAACGACCGCATCGTCTCCGAGGTGAAAGTTCTTGAGTCGCTCATTCAGCGTCTCGCCATGTCGATCGCCGACCGCGCGCGCGATGTCGAGCCCGCCGAAATCGAGGACGACGAGGAACTCGCCGAGCCTTATCCCGATAACGTTGTCGCGGGCCCGATGGGCCCCGACGACGAAGAAATGCTCGAGACGATTCGCCGCTCGCTCGAAGACAATCGCGTCGACCTTTACCTTCAGCCGGTCGTCAGCCTGCCCCAACGCAAAGTGCGGTTCTACGAGGCGCTGTCGCGTCTGCGCTCCGAGGACGGCACGCTGATCATGCCGTCGCAATATATCCGCGTCGCCGAGCCCGCGGGTCTCATGTCGCTCGTCGACAACGTATTGTTGTTTCGCTGCATTCAGGTCGTTCGCCGTTGGGCCCAGCGCAACAAGGAGATCGGCGTCTTCTGCAATCTGTCGCGCGAGACCTTGCGCGATGCGAATTTCTTCACGCAATTCGCCGATTTCATGCGCGACAACCGTGAACTCTCCGGTCAACTCATCTTCGAGATCAGCCAAGCGACCTTCGACGACGTCGGCCGGACCGAGGACGCCAATCTCAAGCTCTTGGGCGAGATGGGCTTCAGCTTCTCGATGGACAAGGTCACCAATCTCGATATCGACGTCGCCAAGGCGCGCCACTATCAGGTGCGCCATGTGAAGGTGCCGACGGCGCTCTTGCTCGGCGATCCCGACGACACTGGCGCCACGGTCCACCCGGCCGATCTCAAGGACCTTCTCTCGCGCTTCGGTTTGAACCTGATCGCCGAGCGCGTCGAGGCGGAGCGCGAGGTGTTGAACTTGCTCGACTACAACGTCGACTTCGGCCAAGGCTTTCTGTTCGGCGAACCGCGCCCGATCCGCGAGACGGTGCTGGGTGTCGCCCATCCGAACCTCGCGCCTGCCTCGCTGGCGAAGTCGCGCCCGCGTGCCGTTTCCGGCGGGCGTTGACCGAGGCCGCGCGATCTGGCACGCCGCCCTTTGAATGTCGCAGCCGATCCCCATCATTCCGGGCTTATCCGCGCTCGCGCCGCGTTATGAGGCGCTGATCTGCGACGTCTGGGGCGTCATTCACAATGGCCTCGAAGCCTATCCCGGCGCCGTCGACTGCCTGACCCGAGCACGCGCTGCGAAGAAGATCGTGCTGCTGTTGTCGAACGCGCCGCGCCCGTCGGAGCCGATCAAGGTCCAGCTTGAATCTTTCGGCGTCCCGCGCAGCGCCTATGACGGCATCGTCACCTCCGGCGACCTCACGCAAAGCGTATTCGCCGAGCGCACGGCGAGCGGCAAGGTCTTCAAAGTCCTGCATGTCGGCCCCGATCGCGTTCTGCCCCTTTTCGAAGGCTTCAAAGTCGAGCGCGTGTCGCTCGAAGAAGCCCAAGCGATCGTTTGCACCGGCCCCTTTGACGACACCAAGGAAGCGCCGGAGGATTATCGCGATCTTTGGGCGAAGGCTTTGGCAGCCCGCCTGCCGATGATCTGCGCCAATCCGGATATTGTGGTCCAGCGCGGCGATCAGCTTGTCTATTGCGCCGGCGCTCTGGCAAAGCTCTACGAAGAGATGGGCGGCGAGGTGCTCTATCTCGGCAAGCCGCATTTGCCGGTCTACGATTTCGTCGCCCGCCGCCTCACCGAAATAACGGGGCACGCGGTCCCGAGAAACAAATGGCTCGCGATCGGCGACGGCTTGAAGACCGATATCTTGGGCGCGACGCGCGCCGGCGTGGATGCGCTGCTCATCACCGGCGGCATTCATGAGCCAGAACTCTCCGATTCGAGCGGCGCGCCTGATCCAACTCGAATTGCACACGTTTTAAGCCGCGACCAGCTCAAGGCCGTTGCGGCAATGCGCCGGTTGGTTTGGTGAAGTCGCGCTTGAAGCTACAAAACAACGCTGTCATGGTCCGCGAAGGCGGACCATCCACGTCTTTTTTCTGGTCGCGAAACGGAAGTCGTGGATGGTCCGCTGGAGTTTATCCTCGGGCAAGGTGGAGCCGCGACCCGGGGACGGACCATGACAACTGAAAGAGAGCGAGTGCGCCCCATGTCCGAAGGTCATTTCATCGAAGATCTGAAGACCGGCCAATCGGCCTGCTTCGCCAAAACGGTCACGGATGCAGACATCGTGCTTTTCGCCGGTGTTTCGGGCGACACGAATCCCGTCCACCTCGACCAGACCTTCGCCGAGAAGACGCCGTTCAAGACGCGCATCGCGCACGGCATGCTTTCCGCCGGCTTCATCTCGACCGTCTTCGGCACGAAGCTTCCGGGGCCGGGTTCGATCTACATGAGCCAGACGCTGCGCTTCAAAGCGCCGGTGAAAATCGGCGACACTGTCGTCGCCACCTGCACGGTCACGGAAATCATCGCCGAAAAACGCCGCGCCATGTTCTCGACGATCTGCAAGGTCGGCGACACCGTCGTCATCGAGGGTGAGGCGATGATCATGGTCCCCTCGCGCAACAAATAGCTGCGCCCCGCCGACACACGCCGATGCAAATCTACCGCCACTTCGAGCATCTGCCGGCGGCGGGGCAGGGCGCCTCCATCGCCATAGGCAATTTCGACGGCGTGCATCGCGGCCATCAAGCGTTGCTCGCCCGCGCCAAGGCCGAAGGCGCGAAGATCGGCGCAAAGCTCGGCGCCCTCGTCTTCGAACCGCATCCGCAGGAATTTTTCCGCCCCGACGCTCCGCGCTTTCGCCTGACGCCGTTTCGCGCCAAGGCGCGCCTGCTCGAGCACTACGGCACCGACATTCTTTACGCGCTGCATTTCGATCGCGCCATCGCCTTGCTGACAGCGGAAGAATTTGTCGTCAAAGTCTTGGTCGAAGGCTTGCGGGTGCGCCACATCGTCGTCGGCTCGGATTTCCAGTTTGGCAAGGGCCGCACCGGCGACACACAATTGCTGAAGGCGCTCGGCAGCCAACACGGCTACACCGTCACCGTTTTCGAGCCCGTCGGTGCGGGCAGCGAGCACAAGATTTCCTCGACCCGCATTCGCGAAGCGTTGCGCGAAGGCAAACCGGAAGAGGCGGCCCGTCTCCTCGGCCATTGGTGGACCGTCGAAGGCCGCGTCGAACCGGGCGACAAGCGCGGACGCACGCTGGGCTTTCCGACCGCAAACGTCTCGCTCGAAGGTACCCTCGAGCCGGCGCTGGGCATTTATGCCGTGCGCGCGGAGGTCGGCGGCCATCGCTATGGCGGCGCCGCCAACTACGGCCGCCGCCCGACCTTCGACAAAAAAGACGTGCTGCTGGAGGTCCACATCTTCGACTTCAACGCCGACATTTATGGCCAGCAAATCGTCGTCGAATTCCTCGCCTACCTTAGGCCCGAAGTTAAATTCGCGACGATCGAGGAACTGACGGTCCAAATCGCCGCCGACTGCGAGGAAGCCAAGAGCGTTCTCGCCCGAACCCCCGACGCCGCGCCGCCGCTCTGAGGATCAACCTGCAGACGTCCACGCGTCGCAGCATCATTCTGTGCCGGGCAAACCGGAGCTTCGCACGCGACGCGCGATTTCGCCGCCACGGCCGCTCGCTGTATTTCGCTGTAAAAAGTCAAAATTTACAGCGGGCGGCGACCGCGAAGTGCCGCGTCCGGTGTCCCCTTAGCACTCGCCGGCGAGAACGCAGTTCGGGGCACACATCGCGCGTATGGCCGCGACAGCCTTTTTTGACCTGGATGGACGATGTCAAAGAGCTTGCCTTGCGACGGAGTTGAGTTAGGTCGCATGCAAGAACAAACATAGAACAAAACTTCCGGAAATGCAAGGAAACAAGCGCGGTGCGCTGGTTGATCACGCCGCCTTCAAAATCGCGTCGAGCGCCGCTTCGTTGAAAGCATCCGCCGGCGCACTTTCAGGGCCGGCGATGGGCGCCAGCATCAGTCCGGTCACCACCGGATCGATCATGAACATCGCGTGCAGTCGCGCGCGTCGGGCCCGGCCTTGCGCGTCGAACTCGCAGTCGCGCACCGCCGCTAGCCTGGCCGCCAGACGCAGCCGCCGCATCAACTCGCGCCGCTCCACCGCATAGTCGCGCAACGACGCCGTCGACCAATCCGCCGTCGATTTCAGAATGTCGCTGACGATGCGCACGTCGCGATGCGAGATCGAGAGGCCCTGTCCGATGATCGGATCGTTGTGTCCCGCCGCGTCGCCGATGGCGACGACCCCCGGCGCGAACGGTTCGTCCGACCAGGTGTCGTTGTTGGGATAGACGAAGCAATGGCTCGCCGGTTTGGCGGCCGCGAGCGCCTCCGATTGCGGCACGCAGGCCAGGCGAAAGCCGTCGGCGAAACGCCGCGGCGCTTCGTCGCCCATGAAGCGCTCTTTGTCGCTGAGCGCGACGCCCTGATAAAGCCTCACCCGGCCATCGCCCTGCGGGAAGGCGAGGAAATTGATGTCGCCCGCCGTGCCGATGACCTGTTTGTCCTCCGGCCAGCCATACGCGTCTTCGACCAGCATGCCGGAAAACCAGTGGTGTACCGGATCGGCATTGAGCTTGATCCCGACCTGCTGCGCCGTCTTGCCGTGCCGCCCGTCGGCGGCGACCACAAGGCGCGGCCGGATTTCGTGCGCGACGCCTTGGTGCTCGAAGCGCACCGTCGGCGACACGCCCGGCACCACTTGCACCTTGCGCACGCCGCGAAGGAAGCTGGCGCCTGCCGCCACGGCCGCATCGTCCAAAATACCGCAGAGCCGCGGATGCCCGATCGTCAGCGGCCCTTCGCTACCGGGCATCATTGCGGAGAATTCGATCATCCGCGTATCGGCTTCGGCCGGCGGCATGTCCTCGTCGTAAGTGACATGGCGTTTGAGATGATGCGCGCCGTGCGAGCGATAGAGATCGTAGAGACCGAGGCGCTTTGCCTCGTTCACGCCCCACGGCGCCATCCATTCGCCGCGCACGACGTCGCGATGCGCTTCGGTGATCTCGAGCATCAAGACCGAATGCCCCGCTCGCGCCATGACGGTCGCAAAGGCCCCGCCGCCGATCCCGCCGCCAATGACGACCAATTCAGGTGTCTCGATCGTCGCCATGTGGTCCTCGTTTTGGCTCCTTATACGCTTCCACCTTAGTGTCGGATTGACTGGCTGTCTCGCCGCCAGGCTTTGGTACGCCTCGAGAGCTATTTGAGTCGCCGCGATTGCAGACAGTTCATTGATCGCGCATGATTCCACGCGATGACGAACAAAGAGCCCCTCAAAATCGGCATCATCGGCGCGGCGCGGGTCGCTGTTTACGCGATGGTCGCGCCTGCCGCCGCCAACGCGCGCACTGAAGTGGTCGGCGTCGCTGCGCGCGACCCGACGCGGGCGCAGGAATTCGCCACCGCTCACGGCATCGCAAAAGCCTACGCCAGTTACGATGCGCTGATAGGCGATCCCGAGATCGACCTCGTCTACGTCGCCACGCCGCCGACGCTGCATAAAGCGGTCGCAATCAAAGCCCTACGCGCCGGCAAACATGTTCTCGTTGAAAAGCCCTTCGCCGCCGACGCGCGCGAGGCCGCCGAAATCATCGCGGCCGTAGAGCCGGGTCGGCGCGTCTTCGAAGGGTTCCACTTTCGCCATCATGCATTGTGGCATCGCATCGTCCAGCTTCTGCGCGGCGACGAACTTGGCTCGATCAAATATATCGAAGCCGCGTTCTACGTCCCGATCCCAAAGTCGGCGGATGAGTTTCGCTGGAATCCAATGCTCGGCGGTGGCGCGCTGATGGATCTGGGCTGCTATCCGCTGCAATGGGCGCGCGTGGTCGCGGGCGAGGAGCCACGCGTCGCCTCGGCGCGCATGCGCATGGTCGACGGAGTCAACGCTGAGACCGAGGCCGAACTTCGCTTCCCCTCAGGCGCTATCGCCAAGGTTTCGTGCGGTATGGACGGCGAGGGTTTCAAGGCTTTCCTCAACGTCGAAGGCACAAGCGGCTCCTTGCGCGTCGTCAATCCACTGGTGCCGCAGATGGGTCATCTCTTCGAAGTCACGACGAACGGAACGACCAGCAAGGAAAAGTTTGATGGGCCCGCGACCTTCGACACACAACTCGCGGCGATCGTTGCGACCCTACGCGACGGCGCCGCATTCCCGCTCGCAGACGACGATCCCGTCAAATCGATGAGTGCAATCGATGGCGTTAAGGCCGCCGCCCGCAAATAGCCGCCTGCCGCCGCCATGCCGGAATCTCCGTGCCAGTCACGCCAAGTGAGAGACTCCGAAAATCTGACCGTCCGATTTCATGCACATTACCGACATGGCCTGCCATCGCCGCATAGGGCTCAAATTCGCTGAAATTAGTCATTGGGGTGTGTGTGCTACCAGACTAACGGCACAAGTGCCGCGACCTCGCGACGATATTCTTCGTAAGGTTCACCAAACGTAGCGACCAGCATCGCGTCCTCAACCCGGATACGGTAGGCGTAAGCTGCCAACGTTGCCGAAATCGATGACAAGAAAATCGGTACGCTGCATGACGCTAATGCAATGCCGTTGAGGCTCAGTAGCGACCCCAAATACCCGGGATGACGAACGAGGCGATACGGGCCGCAGCGTTCCATTGAATGATCGTCGTGGATAAGCAACGTGCGCGTATAGCGTTTGCGCAATGTAAGAACTGCCCACAGCCTGAGTAGAAGGCCAAGAACGCCGAGCCAAACTCCGGTCCAGGCTGCAGCTATCATGCCTGGCGTTGCTCCAGGCCAGAAGATCCAAGCGGGAAATCGGACGAATTGAGTCAACATCGGCGGGTGCATCGCCGCCACAAATCCGACCATGACAACTGCCGAAGACAGCGACACTGCGAGCGTGCTGCCCCGGTCAGTTCGTCCTCCGAGCATCGTGCGCGCTTTGGCGCCAAAGCGGATCTCGGATTGAATGGCGTAAAGCAGGAGAACAAGCGCTGCGCCCATTCCGTAGGGCGGCAGTGCGAGTCCCAATGTGTCCGCGAGTCGCTGAAGAAATTCGGACATCAACACTCCTGAGCCCGAAAGGCCTGCTGGCGCAGCGACCCTACCGCCCACCCCGAAAGATATTGAACGATTGTGCGTGTGGCCGGAAGGGGGCCAAAGACGGCCTGATGGAAAGAGCATTACGAACGGCGCGAATGGGCCCGACAGCTGCCATTGGCCGGATCGCCTACCCATGTCGGAAAACCCGTGCGAGAGCGACTCAAAGTTCTTCTTCGCGCCGGATTGCTCTTCTGCACCACGTCCCTGGGCTCTTTGACCTCGTGCCTCGTGCCCTGTAGAACGTGCGCGCCCTGGGTCCCGAGGGGGATGGCGATGAGAACGATGATGATACGGATCTCGACGGCGCGAATTATTGGCGCGGTTGCTTAGGCAGCAGCCGCCGATTTGCCGCGCCTGCGCGGCGACACTCGACACTTCACTTCGCCGACCGACGAGAAATCCATGACCACGACCGACGCTGGCGCTCCGACCGAGAAGCGCGAATACAAAGACACTCTCTTCCTGCCCGACACCGGCTTTCCGATGAAGGCCGGCTTGCCAAAGGCCGAGCCCGAATGGCTCGCCCATTGGGACAAAATCGGCCTCTACAAGCGCCTGCGCGAGACTGCGAAAGGGCGCCCGAAATTCATCTTCCACGACGGCCCGCCTTATGCGAACGGCAACATCCATCTGGGAACGGGCCTCAACAAGATCCTGAAGGATTTCGTCGTCCGCTCGCAGGGCATGCTCGGCAAGGACGTGCCCTACATCCACGGCTGGGATTGTCACGGCCTGCCGATCGAATGGAAGGTCGAGGAGAAATATCGCAACGCCGGCAAGGACAAGGACCAAGTCCCGCTGATCGAATTCCGCCAGGAATGCCGCGACTTCGCGAACCATTGGCTCGACATTCAGCGCAACGAGTTCAAACGCCTCGGCGCGACCGGCGATTGGGACAATCCCTACACCACCATGGCGCCCGCGAGCGAAGCGATCATCGTGCGCGAAATCCAAAAGTTCGTGATGAACGGCACGCTCTATCGCGGCTCGAAGCCCGTCATGTGGTCGGTCGTCGAAAAGACCGCGCTCGCCGAGGCTGAAGTCGAGTATCACGAGAAGCTCTCGCCGACGGTGTTCGTCAAGTTTCCGGTGCAGGCCGACACCGCGCGCAACCATCATCCCGACGTGGCTCATGCCAAAATCGTCATCTGGACGACGACGCCGTGGACGTTGCCCGGCAACCGCGCGATCTGCTTTTCGCCGAAGATCGCTTACGGCCTCTATCGCGTCATGTCGGTGGCGGAAGGATCCGGTTCGCAACCCGGCGAGCTCCTGCTCCTCGCCGACAATCTCGCCGAAACGGCGAAGAACGCGGCGAAGATCGAATCGTGGGTTCGCGAAGCCGATGTCGATCCGGCCGGCCTGCTCTGCCTGCATCCCTTCCACGGCCGGGGCTACGACTTCACCGTGCCGCTTCTTGCGGGCGATCACGTCACCGACGATACCGGCACGGGCTTCGTGCACACGGCGCCCGGCCACGGCGAAGAAGACTTCGAAATCTGGATGCAGAATCCGAAATGGCATCCCAAGGACGGCGCGCCGATCCCGTTCACCGTTTCGGAGGACGGCTCGTTCTACCCCCACGTGCCGATCTTTTCCGGCAAGAAAGTGCTCACCGCCGACGGCAAGGACGGCGACGCCAACGGCGCCGTCATCGGCGAACTGATCAAGGCGAACGCGCTTCTCGCCAAGGGAAAACTGCGCCACGATTATCCCCATTCCTGGCGCTCCAAGGCGCCGGTCATCTTCCGCAACACGCCGCAATGGTTCATCGCGATGGACAAACCCATCGCCAATCTCGGCGGCAAGACGCTGCGTGAATTGGCGCTCAAAGCCATCGACGACACGACCTTCGTGCCGGCGCAAGGCCGCAACCGCTTGCGGGCGATGGTGGAGAAGCGCCCCGACTGGGTGATCTCGCGCCAACGGGCCTGGGGCGTGCCGATCCCCATCTTCATGCGCAAGTCCGACAACGCGGTCCTGCGCGATACCAACGTCAATGCGCGGGTCGCCGAAGCGGTCGCGCGTGCCGGCACCGACGTCTGGTTCACCACCGACCCGCAGGAATTTCTCGGCAACGAATACAAAGCCGCCGACTACCAGAGGGTCGACGACATCATCGACGTCTGGTTCGAGTCGGGCTCGACGCACGCCTTCGTCATAGAGCCGCGCGCCGATCAGGGTTGGCCCGCCGATCTTTATCTCGAAGGCTCCGATCAGCATCGCGGCTGGTTTCAGTCGTCGCTGCTCGAAGCATGCGGCACGCGCGGCCGCGCGCCGTTCAAGACCGTGCTGACCCACGGCTTCGTCCTCGATGAAAAGGGTTACAAGCAATCGAAGTCGCTGGGCAACACCGTCGAGCCGCAAAAAGTCGCCGAGCAGAACGGCATCGAGATCATGCGTATCTGGGCGGCGTCCTCCGATTTCACCGAGGATTTGCGTCTCGGCCCGGAAATCCTGAAGGCGAACGTCGAAACCTACCGCAAGCTACGCAACACGATGCGCTATATCCTCGCCAATCTGATGGCCTGGGACGAGAGCGAACGCGTCGCGGTCGATAAGATGCCGGAACTCGAACGCTGGGTCCTGCATCGTTTGAGCGAACTCGATCAGATCGTGCGCCAAGGCTACGCGGCGTTCGATTTCAATCGCGTGTTCGCGGCGGTGTTCAACTTCTGTACCACGGACCTGTCGGCGATCTATTTCGACATTCGCAAGGACGCGCTCTATTGCGACGCGCCGTCGTCGCTCCGGCGCCGCGCCGCGCGCACGGTGCTCGATCTCCTCTTCGATCATCTGACCGCATGGCTCGCGCCGGTCATGGTCTTCACCATGGAAGAGGTCTGGCGCACGCGCCACAAAGGCGAAAGCGACAGCGTTCATCTGCGCGTCTTCCCGGCGGTGCCAGCCGATTGGCAGAACAACGCGCTCGCCGAAAAATGGGGTCGCGTGCGCGAGCTGCGTCGGGTCGTGACCGGCGCGCTTGAAGTCGCGCGTCGCGACAAGATCATCGGCGCGAGCCTTGAGGCGGCACCTGTGCTTCACGTCACCGATCCGAAGGACGCAGGGCTGTTCAATGCGCTCGACCTGGCCGAAATCACCATCACATCGGACGCCCGCGTGGCGACGGCGCCGCCGCCGGCCGACGCCTTCCGCCTGGAGGATGTGCCGGGCGTTGCCGCGGCTTTCGCCAAGGCCGGGGGCGCCAAATGCGCCCGCTGCTGGCGAATCTTGCCTGAGGTTGGTAAGAGCACGGCCCATCCTCATCTCTGCCTGCGCTGCGAAAAAGCAGTCGATGAGCATGACCGCAGAGGCAAGATCGCTTGACGCGTCTCATGGCCAAACCCCCGTCAATTCTCCCTCGCCCTTCCTTTGGGAAGGGAGAGGGCCGGGGTGAGGGATGGGCGCTGCCCAAGTCCGCATCTCAGAAATCTCGCGGCAACACTTTTGAGAATCTCGATCGATGTCGAGCGTCATGTCGGCCTTCCCTCACCCCCGGCCCCTCTCCCTTCCAAAGAGGGAAGGGCGAGGGGAGAACGAGGGCTGCCTTCCGCGACGGAAGCGATATTCTGCGTCTAGCCATGAGCAAGCGCGCTTCACTTCTCCCTCGGCTCTCCCTTCCAAAAGTGGAAGGGCGAGGGGAGAATGAGGTTCGCTCTTTGCGACAGAAGGCGACAGATTGATGTTTCGCTATGGCCTCATCATTGCTGGCGCGACCTTTGTCCTCGACCAGCTCGTCAAGGCCTTCATCCTTTATGGACTGGAGTTCATAAAGGGCCTGAGCGGCCTGCCGGTCCCGCCCATCGAAATCACGCCATTCTTCAATGTGGTGATGGTTTGGAACCACGGCATCTCTTACGGCTTGTTTCAGGCGTCGTCCGAGTTCGAACGCTGGATTTTGGTGGTCTTTTCCCTAGGGGTCACGGGCCTGTTGGTCTGGTGGCTGCGCGGCATCCGCGACTTGCGCATGGCCCAGGCAGTCGGCCTGATCGTGGGTGGCGCGGTAGGAAATGTGATCGACCGCATAGCCTATGGCGCGGTTGCGGACTTTTTTCATCTCCACGCCTTCGGTTATTCTTGGTACGTATTCAACGTCGCGGACACGGCCATCGTGGTTGGTGTAGTTCTGATGGCGGCCGACCTACTCCTGGGGGAGTGGCGCGGACGGTCCCGCGATGCAACGGAGGATCAGACGTGAAGACAGTAGCGCACACGGGGCAAAGTTCGCGCGTGGCACTTGCCATGGCGGTGTCGGCCTTCGCACTGACGCTGACGGCCTGCGGCAATTTCAAGGAAGCGATCGGCGCGACCAAACAATCGCCCGATGAATTCGCCATCCAAACGCGCGCGCCGCTCGCTGTGCCGGCGGATTTCTCCTTGAAGCCGCCCCAGCCGGGCGCACCGCGTCCGCAAGACGCCGATATTTCGACCCGCGCCCGCCAGGCGCTGACCGGCAACGCTCCGGCACGGCCCGCGTCGGAAGGCGAGAATGCCTTGCTCGCCAGCGCCGGCGCCGACAAAGCCGACCCCAAGATTCGCACCGAGTTGCTGACCGAGCAGCGCGAGCGCCGCGCCGAGGCGGCACGCTATTCTTATGCCGATGCAATCCTGTTTTGGAATTCGGCGCCGACCGACCATGGCCAGCCCCTCGATGCGGCCGAAGAGTCGAGGCGATTGAATGAGACGCATACCATGACGGCGCAAGCCACCACGAACGGCAGTGCCGCCGCTGCCCCCGCGCCGGCCGAACCGGAAAAGCCCGCCGACAAGCCGGTGATCGAGAAAGACGATAAGTCGGGCGGCTGGTTCTCGGGCTGGTTCTAAGATCAAGGCGCCCACATCACGAAATCGCGCGTATGGCCGGGTCCAAATCCCGGCCATAACGTTTTGGCTCCTGTGACAGACGGAACCTGCAAATGGCATCCTCATTGATCCGTCTTCTGTCGGGAGTGGCCCTTTCGCTGGCGACGGCGTCGGCGTGCTTCGCCGCCAGCTCCGGCCCACCGGCGACCTTCAAGCTCGCCAACGGCCTTGAGGTGGTGGTGATCGAAGATCATCGCGCGCCGGTCGCGACGCACATGATTTGGTACCGCGTCGGCGCCGCGGACGAAACGCGAGGGCATTCAGGTATCGCCCACTTCCTCGAGCATTTGATGTTCAAGGGCACCGACAAGATTGCGCCCGGCGACTTTTCGAAGATCGTCGCGCGCCAGGGCGGCCAAGACAACGCCTTCACCACGCACGACGAAACGGTCTACTGGCAGCGCGTTGCGCGCGACCGGCTCGGCCTCGTCATGGGCATGGAAGCCGATCGTATGGCGCACTTGAAATTGACCGATAAGGTCGTTCTGCCCGAACGCGACGTCATCCTCGAAGAACGGCGCATGCGCATCGACAACAATCCCTCGTCGCTCCTGAGCGAACAGACCGCCGCCGCGCTCTTTCTCAACCACCCCTATGGCATACCGGTCATCGGCTGGTTTCATGAGATGCAGAAGCTGACGCGCGCCGACGCCGAGGCGTGGTACGGCGCGCATTACGGACCGAACAACGCCATCCTGATCGTCGCGGGTGACGTGACGCCGGCTGAAGTCAAAGAGCTGGCCGAAAAGACTTACGGCCAAGTTGCCGCGCGTGCCGTGCCGCCGCGCTGGCGCCCGGACGAGCCGCCGGCGATCGCCTCGCGCCGCGTGACCCTCGTCGATCCGCGCGCCACGCAAAGTTATTTCACGCGCGATTATCTGGCGCCGTCCTATCGCACCGCCAAGGGCCGTGCGGCCTACGCGCTGGCCGTCGGCGCCGAGATCTTGGGTGGCGGCGCGACCAGCCGCCTTTATCGCGCCCTTGTCGAGGACAAAAAATTGGCCGCGGAAGTTAGCACCTCCTACAGCGGCGACGACTATGACGATTCCACGTTCGGCATCAATTTGACGCCGCGCTCGGGCGTGAAGCTCGCCGTGCTCGAAGCCGCCGCCGACAAAGTCATCGCCGACTTCTTGAAGAGCGGCGCGACCGAAGAAGAGCTGAAGCGTGCGATCTCGCGCCTGCGCGCCAGCGCGGTCTTCGCACGCGACAACCAAAATACGATGGCGCAGATTTACGGCTTTGGCTTGATCAGCGGCGAAACCGTCGACGAAATCTACAAATGGCCCGATGTCATCGCGACGGTAAATGCCGATGAAGTATCTTCTGCAATGCGCAACGTCTTGAAGCCCGAGCGCTCGGTCACGGGCTTGCTCGTACCCAAAGCGGAATGAGAGGACGCATCATGAACTTGCGCGCACTCGCCATCGCCGCTTTCGCAATCCTTGTCCTGGCGCTTCCAGCCGATGCCGCGACAAAGCCGGTTGTGGTCAAGAGCCCCGGCGGCATCGAAGCTTGGCTCGTCGAAGACCACGGTCTTCCGGCAATGGCGATGTCGGTCGGCTTCACCGGCGGCGCGACGCGCGACGTCAAGGGTAAAGAGGGCGCCGTGACGTTGTTGTCGATGATGCTCGACGAAGGCGCCGGCCAATACGACTCGCGCGCCTTCAAGCAACAGCTCGAAGAACGCTCGATCAGTCTGGATTTCTCCGCCGCCCGCGATTCCTTCGACATCAACCTGACGACCTTGACGGAAAATCAGGGCGATGCCCTTCGCCTGCTCGGATTGGCTTTGACCAAACCGCGTTTCGACGCGGCCGCCCTCGTCCGCGCCAAGGATCAACTGCGCGTTGCTCAGCGCCAAGTCAACGACGACGCGGAATCGCTCGCCTCGGAATCGTGGTACGCCGCCGCGTTCCCCGGCCACGCTTATGGTCGCCGGCTTTACGGAACGCCGGAGTCGATCGCCAAACTTTCCCGAGGCGACCTGACGGCGGCGATGAAATCGGCGCTGACACGCGACGTGATGCATATCGTCGTGGTCGGCGACATCGATGCGAAGGCCTTGGGCGCTGCCCTTGACGCGCTCTTTGCCACTCTCCCCGCGAAGGGGCCGGCGCTCGTGGGTCCGCCGGAAATGGCGCCGCCCGCGTTGAAAATCATCGCCAAGGATAATCCGCAAACGACCGCCATGTTCGGCTTGCCCGGCGTGGCGCGCGCCGATCCGGATTTCATGGCGGTCTACGTGATGAACTATATCCTCGGCGGCGGCAGCTTTTCCTCGCGCCTCATGGATGAAGTTCGCGAGAAGCGCGGTCTTGTCTACGGCATTTCGACCGGCGTCGATCCCTTCTTCATCGGCGGCGGCGACATCACCGGTTCGTTCGCCACCAAGAACGAGACCGCGGGACAGGCACTCGATTTGACTCGCGCCGAGTTCCGGAAATTGGCCGCGAAAGGCATCACGGCCCCCGAGCTCGCCGATGCGAAAACTTACCTCACCGGTTCCTTTGCGCTGCGCTTCGACACCAACGGCAAGATTGCGAGCCAATTCCTCGTCTTTGCCATGCAAGGCAAGAGCCCCGGCTATGTCGACCAGCGCAATAAGGACGTGGAGGCGGTCACCCTCGCCGACGTCAACCGTGTGGCGAAGCGCTTGCTCGATCCCGATCGCCTGGTTGTGGTCATGGTCGGCAAGCCCGAAGGCGTGAAACCGGCTCCCTGAAGGATAAGGCGCCGGTTCCCGCCGATTCGGGTGGTCGTTAGAGTCCGCGGCGCGGATTTGTTAGGTTGAGCCCGGCTCTAGAATCGCGTGCTCTCCGATGACTCTTTTCACCCAAGATCTATCCCTCTGCACCGGTGCCGGCGCAGCCAACAAGGCGCTCGCCGAGGCCTACGAAAAACGCGTCCACGAAACGCACAGGGCGCTCGATTGGATCACGACCGCCGCAAACGACAAATCTTTGACGGCGCTGAAGATGTCCTTCACCGACGAGAGCGACATCGACGCCGCGCGCGAGGTCGCGCGGCACCTGGCGAACAATACCAGCGATCTCCTCGTGCTTGGCGTCGGCGGCTCGAGCTTGGGGGCGCAAGCGCTGGCGCAAATCGCCTATTGGGGTACGCCGGCTTATGCGCCGCGCGAAGGTATGCCGCGCGTCCGCTTCCTCGACAACCTCGACGGCGGGACGTTTGCGAGCTTGATGGCATCGTGCGATCTGCGCACGACGCGCTTCCTTTGCGTCTCGAAATCGGGCTCGACAGCCGAGACCATGATGCAAACCATGGCCGCCATCGACGCCATCGAAAACGCCGGCGGCGGCAAGTATCTCAAGTTTCACTTCGCCGGTATCACGGAGTTGAAGGGCAATCCGTTGCGCGCCGTCCTTGAGCACATTGGCGCGCCGATCTTGACCCACGACGCGAATTTGGGTGGCCGCTTTTCGGTGTTCAGTACGGTGGGTCTCTTGCCCGCCATGGTCATGGGGCTCGATCCGGTTGCGATCAGGGCGGGCGCGAAGCAAACCTTCGACCTCGAAGTCAATCGCAAGGAACACCATACTTTGCCGCTGGCGGCGCAAGGCGCGGCGCTCAGTGTTGCGGCGAGCGACGCAGGTCTCTCCCAAACGGTCCTCTGGCCTTACAGCGATCGCTTGGAACGTTTGGCGCAATGGTGGCGCCAACTCTGGGCCGAGAGCTTGGGCAAGAAGGGCCGCGGCACGACGCCGATCGCGGCGCAGGGTCCGGTCGATCAGCACAGCCAACTGCAGCTTTATCTCGAAGGCCCGGCCGACAAGCTCTTCACCTTCATCGACACGCCGTACGAAACGCAGGACGCGCGCATTGCCCCGAAATGGGCGCGTGAGCATGGCCTCGATCTTTACGCCGGTCACACCATGGGCGAAGTCGCGCGCGCCGAGTTGCAGGCGAGCGTCAAGACACTGGCAAATCACGCCCGTCCGGTTCGCACGCTGCGCCTCGTCGCCGACCTTGATGAGCGGGCCGTCGGCAGCCTGCTGATGCATTTCACCCTCGAGACGCTGATCGCGGCCAAGCTCTGGAACGTCGATCCATTCGGCCAGCCGGCGGTCGAGGAGGGCAAGCGGCTGACGCGCGAGTATCTCGGCGGCATCGCATGAACATCCGGCGTCTCGCCGAGGGGACGATCAACCGTATCGCCGCCGGCGAAGTGGTCGAGCGCCCGGCCTCTGCCGTCAAGGAACTCGTCGAGAACGCGATCGACGCCGGCGCGCGCTCGATCGATGTTTCGATCGCCGCCGGCGGCATGAACTACATCCGCATTGCCGACGACGGTTGCGGCATGAGCGCCGCCGAACTCGCGCTCGCTGTCGAGCGCCATGCGACGTCCAAGCTGCCGCGCGACGATCAGGGCGGCGATGATTTGACCGCCATCGCGACTCTGGGCTTTAGGGGCGAAGCCCTGCCTTCGATCGGCGCGATCGCCAAGCTCGAGATCACATCGCGGACGAAGGGCGCGCACGATGCGTTCGCCATAACCGTCGACGGCGGCGTCGCCGGCGCGGTTCGCCCCGCCGCATTCGAAGGGCAGGGCGCCTCCGGCACCATCGTCGAGGTGCGCGATCTTTTCTACGCGACGCCGGCGCGCCTCAAGTTCCTCAAAAGCGAACGGTCTGAGACCGCGGCCGTCATCGACATCGTCAAGCGCTTGGCGTTGGCCCGCGCCGATGTCGCCTTTCGGCTGCAGACGGAAGAGCGCGTGGTGCTGCGCGCCAACGCCGAGGTTGGCGATCTCTTTGACGGCCGATTGCGACGCCTGGCCGCGATCCTCGGCGCCGACTTCGCGGAGAACGCGCTCGCCGTCGATGCGGCGCGCGGCGACATCCGCCTCACCGGCTATGCGGGCCTGCCCACTTTCAATCGCGGCACGGCGGCAAACCAGTTCCTCTTCGTCAATGGCAGGCCCGTGCGCGACAAGCTGCTCTTGGGCGCGGTGCGCGGCGCCTATGCCGACGTGCTCGCCCGCGATCGCCATCCCGTCGTCGCGCTGTTTCTCGATTTGCCTTCACACGAAGTCGACGTCAACGTCCATCCGGCCAAGACGGAAGTGCGCTTTCGCGACGCAGGCCTGGTGCGCGGCCTCATCGTCGGCGCGCTCAAGGCGGCGATCGGTCACGGCGGCAATCGCGCCGCGACGACCATAGCCGGCGACGCATTGGCCGCATTGCGCCCTCAATCCGGATCGACGTTGAACTACGCCTTTGTCGAGCGTGCCTCGCCGCAGGCCTTTGCCGAAGCGGCGGCGGCGCTCTATAGGCCGATGCCGCCGGTTCAGCCGTCCTTCGTGAACGGCCCGCCGCTAGCGCGCCCGCTCGACTATGCCAACGGCGCGGCCAATGCGCTCGACGGCTTTCCGCTCGGCGTCGCCCGCGGTCAGCTGCATCAGACCTACATCGTCGCCCAGACCGCGGACGGCATCGTCATCGTCGATCAGCACGCGGCGCACGAGCGCCTCATGCTTGAGCGCATGAAGGCTGCACTGGCGAGTCAAGGCATCGAGCGGCAAATGCTGCTGGTGCCCGAAATCGTCGACCTCGACGGACCGTCGGTCGATCGCCTCGTCGCACGCGCCGATGCGTTGGCCGAGCTTGGCCTGATGGTCGAGCCGTTCGGCAGCGACGCGATCCTCGTGCGCGAAGTACCGGCGCTCCTCAAGGGCGGCGACATCAAAGGCCTGATGCGCGATCTCGCCGACGAAATCGCCGAATACGGCGACGCGCTGTCGTTGAAGGAACGCCTCGACGAGATCTGCTCGACCATGGCCTGTCATTCGGCGGTGCGCGCCGGCCGCAGCCTGACGATCGAAGAGATGAACGCGCTCCTGCGCGAGATGGAAGCAACCCCGCTCTCCGGCCAATGCAACCACGGCCGCCCGACCTACGTCGAACTCAAATTAGCCGACGTCGAAAAACTCTTCGGCCGGCGCTGAAACGGGATCGCCTCTTTCCCTCCCACGGCGAATTCCCACCCTTTGCTGACATCGCGCCTAATGACCATCATGCGGACCAATCCGGACGTTCTCACCGCTGATCGCGAATTCACATTGTTGGCCCAAAGCGGACATTCCCGGCGTTGAGCTCAGGCCTTCGGCACTAGGTCGGCGATGATGTCGGGCACGGGAAACCCGAGGTTCGGCGAGCCGAACCAAGTCAAGCGACCTTCCTTCGCTTCTGCCGAAGTGTAGAGGTCGGTGCCTATGGATTGGAGCGCAAGCAATAGTGCCTGCATGCTGTCTTCTCCCATGGCGTGGCAAAGCTTACCGCTGCCGACGCCAACGATCTGATATTCACATCGGTAAGGGCCGCCGTCGGGCAGAGGTCGCCTTATTCCAACGGTAACTTCGCGAGTTGTTTCTCCAACCAGTTTCAAGCTGCGCGTCGCAATGAAATCGTCGGTCATTTAAAAAACCCCGGAGGCCTGGTGTGCTCGCCCATTCTGCTCATTGCCTTCGAGCTTGGCGCCTGTCCGCTTTCGCCGATCAGCGCGCGAAATCGGTTGTCGGATTATATGGCTCAGCCGCCCAAAATCGGTCAGTTTCCCGTTACATTGCGTATTGGCTGCAAACCAGTTCTTGCCGCTTACGTTTTGAGGTCTAGGCTTCGCCTCTAGGCAATGGATGGAAGTTATGAGCGACGCCGTCGGCCCTGGCGATCTGGTGCTATGCGTCAATGTCGCCCCCAATCATGCCACTGGAAGGCCGGTGCCCCTGGTAGCCGGGGAGACCTACCGTATCATCGCGGTCATGGAATTCGCCTGCCCATGCGGACGTTCCGATGCTCTGCTGGATGTAGGAGTTGATTTCGCGTGGTGTCAAACGCGCTTCCGACTCCTGCCCAAGCCCAAGGCCGAGACCAAGACCAAGACCAAGACCAAGACGCGCTGCGTTTCGGCACCTAAAGAGAAGGAGACGGTTCGGTGAACCGCCGGCTATAGATTCTGCCGTGTGCCGACTTCGCGAGATTCGGCTATCCGAGTGGAGTGACTGCTTTCGACGAATTCCGGTCATTGGGGATTTGGGGGCGGGCGCCCGTGAGGCGCCGTCGATCCATACAACGACTCGCGCCGTTGCGGCGTCGACCAATAACTGTTCTCTTGTAGCGATGCTTTTGACCGTGCCGCTGTTGGGGTAAATCTCCGTGCTAAAGCTTCTCAACACGCTCGTCTTCCTCCTTCTCTTTTCCGGAGCCGCCCAAGCGCAGGACGGATTCGAAGGAGTCGTGTGCGGATCCAATATCCCCAATGCGCTCATCGGCAAGCAGATGTCGAATGAACCCGTTGCCGCGATCGAGGGCCTGCATAAGTTGCTCGGACTCAAGGATCTGGGCGGGGATGAAATCTCGGATCGATTGAATACGATATCGTGGCTGATATGCGGGAGCGAATATATGTTTCTCGTGGACAACCGTTCCATCGTTCGCGACGTGCTGCCGGTTCCGCCTCACTCCAAAAGCGCTCCGGAATTCAGCGGGCGTTGCCGGATCGACGGCAAGGAACTGCCCGGAATCATCGTCGCCGTTCTGGATGGGAAAGCAGGAGTGCCAGTCGGTAAGGATACATTTCTCACCGCAGTGGGGGCGTGGAAGATCGACGAAAAACTTTCAAGGTTTGTCAAAACCGCGACCGAGGGCCTTCGTTGCCCGCGAAGCGGCATCATTACGGCGGACGGCGGAGATTGAAGGAGGATTAGCGCTTTAGGGCCAACGGCGGCCGAGGCGCAGCGCGCTTCCACTGAGAGCGCCGTTTCCTCACCGCGGCGCCATGCGAATGCCGCCGTCGAGGCGCAGGCACTGGCCGTTGAAATAGGTATTGCGGGTCAGCTCCAGCACGAGGCTCGCGAACTCTTCCGGTTTGCCCAGGCGTTTCGGGAACGGCACCGAAGCGGCTAGTCCCTCCAGCACCTTGGGTGTTGCACCGAGCATGAGCGGCGTCGCAAATATTCCCGGCATGATCGAATTGACCCGGATCCCGAGGTCCATCAAGTCCCGCGCCATCGGCAGGACGAGACCGTTCACCCCGGCCTTCGCCGATCCGTAGATCACCTGTCCAATCTGCGCGTCCTGCGCCGCGACCGATGCGGTCAGCGTGATGACGCCGCGCTCGCCGTCTTCGAGCGCCGGCGTGGCTGCCATCCCGAGAGCCGAGAGCGACGCCAGTCGGTAGCTCGCCACCAGAATGCCGTTTACGCCGTAAGCGTAGTCTTCGGTGGACGTCCTTTTGTAGGCGTGCGTTTCCTTGTCGAACGACAGCGTCTTGCCGCGACGCGCCGTCATCGCGCAATGGACGAGAACGCGCTCCTGGCCGTGCGCCCCGCGTGCACGCTCAAAGCCGGCGACGACACTCTCCTCGCTCGTGATGTCGACCTTGCAGAATACGCCGCCGATCTCGGCCGCAACGGCCTCGCCTCCGGCCACGTTGACGTCGAAAATCGCGACGCGCGCACCTGCCGCCGCAAGCGCCTGCGCACTCGCCTTGCCGAGACCGGAGGCGCCGCCCGTCACGACGGCGGCTGTGGTGTTGTCGATCTTCATCGTGGCTTTCCCTCGCAAGCAAGTGTGCGCGTCATATTTCTGACGATCGGATTCCAGCCTATCGGCTGGCCGCAACGAAAGCCAAGCCCGGGGAAGGAGCCAAGCACGCGACACTCCAAAAATAGTGCACCCCTCGCCCTTCCATTTTTCTGGAAGGGAGAGGGGCCGGGGGTGAGGGAAGGCCGACATGCCGTACACGGACGGACGCAGTCTGCATGAATGTTTGTTCGTGCGTGAATTTACTGATGGTGCCCCGCGCGGAGACCTTCCCTCACCCCGGACCCCTCTCCCTTCCAAATGCGGAAGGGCGAGGGGACTTGTGGTCGACCTCTCACGCCCCGAACTGCATTTCCGCCAGCGAAATGTGCAGCTGCTCCGACGCCCGCGCGAACCCTGCGCGCACGTAGATGCGCTCCGGCCCTTCGTCGCCGGGCGTCAGCCACGCGAGCGTTGCGCCGCGCGCAAACGCTTCCCGCGCGATGCGCCCCGTGAGCGCGCCGGCGATCCCGCGCCTGCGATAGGCGGCGCGCACGCCGATGCCGGCAACCTCACAGACGCCTTCGTGCGGCACCGTCGCCATGCCGGCGCCGGCGACCTCGCCGCTCGCCGTGTCGCGCGCAAGCACCATCACGCCGCCGGCCGCGACCATGCGAATGGCGGGATCGGGATGGGGCGTGTTTTGGCCGTAGGCTTCCGCCAGGGCGACGGAGGCCGCAATGATTTCCAGGTCGGACCGCGTGCGTTCGAGCGCGAAGCCCTTAGCCATCGGTAGATCGCGCGCCTGAGCCGGCGCACAGATCAGAATCGGATACCGCTTCTCGATCGCAAAGCCTTGCGCGGTCAGCGCCGCCTCGACGCGCGGCGCCGCCTCGCAGATATATTCGAGCCGTGGTTTGCGCCGGCGCCGCGCGAACGTCGCGATCAACGCCGCGATGTCGCTCGCTTGCGGCGTGGCATCGTCGTCGGGGATCGCATAGTTCAGAAACGGATTGTCGCTCTCGCCATCGAAGCCCGCGACGAACGGGCCGCAGCGTTCGTGATCGATCCGGCGCTGCGCATGCGCCCGCAAATAAGCTTGGATGCGTTTGTTCAAGTCATGCACGTCATGTTGAGTCGCAGACAAAGACATGTGTCCTCGCTCGCGCGAATGTTTCGCGCGTTGGTTGATGCGAATGGGTGCTTCAGTCTTGCGAGGAAAGAACGGACAGCCGCCGAGGGCCTAAGGGCGCGCAATTCCCCGCACCGCGATTGCGGTGAGTTTGCATGGGGAAATCATGGCGCCTCCATCGCACGCCAACAGGGCGCGCGTTGGCGATGACTACGTCAAGTTATAGCGATCGTCAATTGTGCGGATGCACGGGCGTCGGCAGCACCGGCGGCGGGAGCCGGCCGGTGAGCACATCGATCTCGTTGCGGATTTTTGTCCATGCATCCGAGGTCGGATCGATCAGCTCGAAGTGGCCCGCGCCTTGTATCGTCAATTCGCGCACATGGTCGCCGGCGCTCGCCGCCGCCATGGCGTAGTCCAAACCGAATTTCGGCGGCACGATCGGATCGAGCGCGCCCGATACCGTAACTTGCGGAATACCGATCGGCAGCAGCGCGGCAGGAGATGTGTCGGCGTAGACGTCGGCCTCGCCGCGCACCTTCGCGCTGACCAGCGCATCGATCGTCTCCGGTCCGCCGCACGCCTCCGGTCCGTCGGCGCGATAGGCTTTGAGATCGGCGATTCCTGCAAGACTGACGACGCCCTGAATCGGGAGCGGCTCGGATGACAAAAGCGGGCTCGCTTTCGAAAGTTTGGACCGCGCCGCCGCCCACAACGCCAAATGCCCGCCGGCCGAATGCCCGACCGCGACCAGCTTCGAGAGATCGAGTTTGTGCGCCGGCGCCAAGGTTCTCAGCTTGTCGAGCGCGGCAGCCACATCCTGAAACGTGCCCGGATAACCGCCGCCCGCCTCGCCGATGCGCCGGTAGTCGATGCTCCACACCGCGTAATCGTGCGCCTTCAGATCATCGGCGATATAGGCCATGAGCTCGGTTCCGGGCAGCTCCGCCAACCAACACCCGCCGTGAATCAGCACGACCGTCTGAAATGGTCCGCGCCCGCTCGGCAGCCACAGCTCGCCAAACTGATGCGGCGCAGCGCCGTAGTGAATGATCTCCGTCGCCTTCGCCCGCGGCCGCGCAAGCAAATCGCTAAACGAAATCGGCGCCGCCGCTGCGTTCGACGCAAGTGCGACAAACGCGATCAACGCCAGCAACGGCCGCATCATCCGACATTCTCGCGGAAGAATTTGATCGTTCTCGACCACGCAAGCTCATGCGCCGCTTTGTCGAACGTCGCCCGCTCGTCGCACGAGAAACCATGATCGGCGTCGTAGACGTAGACGGGCACGTTTGGCTGCGCTTTTTTGATTTGTTCAACGCTTGAGAGCGGAATATGCGCGTCCTTTTCGCCGAAATGCATAATGACGGGGCACTTCGGTTTTTCACTCGCCATTGCGGCAATTTGCCCGCCGTAATAAGCGACGGCAGCGTCGAACGTGAGCCGCGTCGCGCCGAGCCACGCGACCGTTCCGCCGAAGCAGAAACCGACCACGCCGATCTTACCGACGCCGGCGACGGTTGCACGTGCCGCCTCCGTATCAAGCAATCCCTTTTCGATGTTGAGCTTAGGGATGAACGCCATGGCCTTGGCCCGATCCTCGGGGCCATAGCCGACATCGAAGTCGCGCTCATAGCGATCGAACAACGCCGGCGCGATCGCCAGATACCCTTCGCGCGCAAAGCGCTCGGTCACGTCGCGGATATGATGATTGACGCCAAAAATCTCCTGGATGACGACGATGGCGCCCTTTGCCTTACCTTGCGGCGCCGCCCGCCACGCTTTGAATTTGTGTCCGTCGGACGCAGTCAGCTCAACCCATTCGGCCATGTGTCAGACTCCGATGTTCTGGAAACTGGTGCTGATGGAAAACGCGAATTGCGAAAGATCAAGCAGGGATCCTGACGCGCAATTCCTCATATCCCTTCACGAAGCTCGAATAGATGCGCTTGGGCTCGCCCATCACTTCGATTGCCGGGAAGCGCTTCATGATCTCTTCCCAGATCACGCGCAGCTGCAACTCGGCCAAGCGGTTGCCGACGCAGCGATGGATGCCGAAGCCGAAGGAAAGGTGCTGGCGCACGCGCGGTCGCTCGATCCAGAAATCGTTGGGCCGTTCGATGACTTCTTCGTCGCGGTTGCCCGAGACGTACCACATCACGACCTTTTCGCCCTTTTTGATCGTCTTGCCGTGGAGTTCCACGTCGCGCGTCGCATTGCGCCGCATGTGGGCGAGCGGTGTCTGCCAGCGGATCGTCTCGCACACCATGTTCGGGATCAGCTCGAGATCCTGGCGCAGGCGTTTGTATTGGTCTGGGAATTTATTGAGCGCATAGACGCTGCCCGAGATCGAATTGCGCGTCGTGTCGTTGCCGCCGACGATCAGCAGGATCAAGTTGCCGAGATACTCCATGCGATCCATGTTGCGCGTCGACTCCCCGTGCGCCAGCATCGAGATCAGATCGCCGCGCGGCGGTGCGTTGACGCGGTCGTTCCACAGATGCGTGAAATACTCGACGCATTCGATCAGCTCGGCGCGGCGCGCTTCCTCCGAAACGAAAAGCGGCGAGTTCTTGGCCGCCGTCGCAACGTCCGACCAGCGCGTCAACTTGCGCCGGTCCTCCCACGGGAAATCGAACAGCGTCGCCAGCGTCATCGTCGTCAGCTCGATCGACACCTTGTCGACCCAATCGAACTCCTCGCCGATCGGCAGGTCGTCGAGGATCTTGCCCGCCCGCTCGCGGATGATCGGCTCGAGCGCCTCGAGGTTCGGCCCGGCGACGATCGGGCTCACCACCTTGCGCTGCGCGTCGTGCTTGGGCGGGTCCATCGCGATGAACATCGGCAGCCGGAAATCTTCCTTCGGATCGGCGATCGTGATGTTGGGCTGCGAGGAATAGGCCTCGTGGTTCGTGTCGACCGCCATGATGTCGTTGTATTTGGTCACCGACCAATAAGGTCCGAACTCGTGCTCCTCGCAATAGTGCACGGGATCTTCGTGGCGCAGCCGCTCGAAATAGGGCCACATCGTGTCGTTCTGAAAGAGCACCGGGTCCGCGACGTTGATCTTGTCGAGCGGCAAAGAATAGGCGTGCTCGCGCGCGCTCTGGCGCTCGGCGGTTGCGACATTGCCCATGGAATCCTCCAGGCGGTGGATGACGAAATAGCGGATTAGCGCCAGCAGATCACGCTCGCCGCGCCGCGGCAAGCGACAGGCTGGCGCGCTGGCGTCAGCTTGGCGCACCATCTAACATTTGAGCGCCATTGGCGGCCAACGCCGGGGAAGAAAAAACGAAGGGGAAACAAATGGGATCGTTCTTGCGCGGGCTGGGTATCGGCGTTGTTGCCACGGCACTCATTCTTGGCGGGCTCGGTTACGCGCTGCGCGGCGTGCTGCCGCTGCTGCTCGGCGCGCCGACGCCCGACATTCCCCATGACGTGGTCGCCGCCGCCGCGACCTCGACCAAAGACATGCGCCAAGCGATCCTCAAGGAACTGCCCTTCGCCAACAACCAGGATTTCGATTTCGCCTCGCGCGGCTTCATCGCCACGCGCCAGGATCCCATCATCAAAGGCGCCAGCGGCAACGTCGTCTACGATCTCTCGGCTTACGATTTCTTGAAAGGCGAGGCGCCCGAAAGCGTGAACCCGAGCCTCTGGCGCCAAGCGCGCCTCGTCACGCGCAGCGGCCTCTATAAGGTCACCGATCGCATCTATCAGGTGCGCGGCTTCGACGTCTCGAACGTGACTTTCATCGTGACCGACCACGGTTACATTGCGGTCGATCCGCTCGTCAGCATGGAGACCGCGAAGGCGGCTTACGACCTCCTCAAGGAGCATGTCGGCGACAAGCCGATCGTCGCCGTCGTTTATTCGCACAGCCACATCGATCATTTCGGCGGCGTCGCCGGCATCGTCAGCGCCGCCGATGCGACAGCGGGCAAAGTGAAGATCATCGCGCCGTCGGGCTTCTTGGAGCACGCAGTCGCCGAGAACATCATCGCCGGCACCGCCATGAGCCGCCGCGCGCGCTATCAATTCGGCGTCACCTTGGAGCGCGGGCCCGAAGGCGAGGTCACATCCGGTCTGGGTCCGGCGATCTCGCGCGGCACGATCTCGCTCATTCCGCCGACCGATCTCATCGTCAAGACCGGCCAGGAGATGACGATCGACGGCGTGACGCTGTCGTTCCAATTGACGCCGGGCACCGAAGCGCCGTCGGAGATGAATTTCTATCTACCGCAGTTTCGCACCGTCTTCATGGCCGAAAATGCCAACGCCACGATGCACAACATTTTGACGCCGCGCGGCGCCCTTGTGCGCGATGCCAAGGCATGGGCCGATTATCTAACGCAATCGATCCGCCTCTTCGGGCCGAAAAGCGATGTGATGTTCACGGCGCACGGCATCCCGCGCTTCGGCACGGCGGCCATCACCGACTTCCTCACCAAGCACCGCGACGCCTATAAATATCTGCACGATCAATCGGTGCGCCTGATGAACGGCGGTCTGACCGGAGCGGAGATCGCCGAGGTCATCCGCCTGCCGGATGTGCTGGCGCACGAATGGTACAATCGCGGCTACTACGGCACGATGAGTCACAACTCCAAAGCCGTCTATCAACGCTATATGGGTTGGTACGACGGCAATCCCGCGTCGCTCAATCCGCTTCCGCCTGTGGCCGCCGCGAAAAAATATGTCGAGGCGATAGGCGGCGCCGCCGCGGTCATCGCTAAGGCGCAAGAGGCGGCCAAGGCCGGCGAGTACCGCTGGGCCGCGATGTTGCTGAACCATGTTGTCTTCGCCGATGCGCAAAACACCAAGGCGCGCGAAGCGCTCGCCGACGTCTACACCCAGCTCGGCTATCAGGCCGAGGCCGGCACCTGGCGCAACATCTATCTGACCGGCGCGCAGGAACTGCGCCATGGCGTGGCAAAGCTGCCGCCGACCAGCATCAGCCTCGATCTCATTCGCGCGACGCCGACCTCGATGCTGCTCGACTACGCCGCCGTGCGCCTCAACCCCGATCGCGCCAAGGGCAAGCACATCGTCCTCAACATCGTGCTGACTGACGTGAACGAGAAGCACCTGGTCACGATCGAAAACGAAGTGCTGATCCACGAACAGGACATGACCGACGACAAGGCCGACGCGACGGTCACCATGGCGCGCGCCGACATGCTGCAGACGCTGCTCGCCGGCGTGCCGGTCGCCCTGAAAACCACGACCGGCGCCATCAAGGTGGAGGGGAAGGGCGGCGCCTATGCCGACCTCGTCGGCCTCATCGACCCCGTCGACGCCAACTTCCCAATTGTCACGCCGGAGTAGATGACCAGGCGAGCGCTGATCGCCGTCGCAAGCGAGATCAAGACCGAGCAGGGAAGGCTCGTCGCCAACGCGACGGCTCAACAAATGGTTCTGCTGGGCTCGGCGTCCGTTGCGCCGAGATCCACGCACTCGTGAACCGCAGCAACATTGCGAAACGAATGTCAGTCCGGCGATTGCGCCGATGTCCGCCATTCTCCGTCGACGGATGAACGGCGAATGAATCGCGCGTTCACCGGCCATCCGAAGCCCGCACCACATCTCTGACGGACGGTTGAGGGCAACCAACCAACACTGGAGATGAACATGCGTAACCTGATGACCACCGCCGCAATGATCTTGACCTTGGGTGTGGCGACGCCCGCTTTGGCCGACGGTTCACACAACCACGGTTTCGGCAACGGTCAATCCTATGGACAGCCGCTTGACGGCGCCGACGGTTCACAGAGCCACGGTTTCGACAACGGTCAATCCCACGGCCAGGCCTATGACGGCCAGAACCGCAATGACCGCGGCAATGGACCGGTGATCGGCAACAACGAAAACAGCAATTTCGGGGCGAACGCACCGCGTCGTGACCTCGGCGATGGGGAACGCATGTGGGGTCCGTGGCAAGGAGAGCGCTTGGGCGCCCATGACACGCTGCCCCGTTGGCAACTCGTCCGGCGCTTGGAAGCGCAGGGATACCACAACGTCAGCAATCTGACTCCGGGCCGCTTCGGAAGCGGCTGGCGCGCCTTCGCCTTCTATCGCCATAGCCCCGTTGTCGTACGCTTGGATCCCTTCACCGGCCGCGTCCTTGCTGCGCACTACGCCTGAAGACTGCACGATGAATACGAGACGGGCCGCACGATGCGGCCCGTTGTTTATTTGCACCCTCAGGGCCTCCGTTTGCGGCGGGCGCGAGGGCTGGTCTAGGCTCGCGCCAACGGGAGAACGCACATGACAAGCTGGCGCATCGGCGATGTGACTGTGACCAAAATCGTGGAGCTCGAAGCCACCGGTGGTACGCGCTTCATTCTGCCCTACGCCACACGCGACGCCGCATTGCAAATCCCGTGGCTGGCGCCGCATTTCATGGACGAAGACGGCCGGCTCAAGATGAGCATCCATGCGCTTGTGATCGAGGCGCCGGGCCGTCGCATGATCGTCGACACCTGCCTCGGCAACGACAAGCAGGGCCGCGCCGTACCGGGTTGGAACAATCTCCAAGGCCCGTTCTTGCGCGACCTCGCCGCAGCGGGTTTCGCGCGCGAGTCGATCGACACGGTCATGTGCACGCATCTTCACGTCGATCACGTCGGCTGGAACACGATGCGCGTCGGCGACAAGTGGGTACCCACGTTCCCCAACGCGCGCTATTTGATGGGCCGCGCCGAGTTCGACTATTGGCGCGATCAGCGCGAGAACGACGAATTGGTCGAAGTGTTCTCGGATTCCGTGCGCCCCGTCTTCGACGCCGGCCTCGTCGACTTGGTTGAGACCGATCACCGCATCTCGCCCGAAGTGAGTTTCGTGCCCACGCTCGGCCACACGCCAGGTCACGTGAGCGTCAAGATCTCATCGAAGGGCGAGGAGGCGCTGATCACCGGTGATTTCATCCATCATCCCTGCCAGATGGCCCATCCCGAATGGGCGGCAAGCGTCGACTACGATCAAAGCGCGTCGACGAAGACGCGGCACGAGATGTTTGCCAAGCTCGCGGGTCAACCGACGCTCGTCATCGGCACGCACTTCGCGGGGCCGACCGCCGGGCGTGTTGTGCGCGACGGCGATGCTTACTGCCTCGTGGTATAGGGCCTAAGCCGCGGCGCTCGGACGCGCCGACACGCGCGCGTGCCATGCCCGTAGCGCGCCACATTCCGGTGGTATGTCCAAACCGATGAAATGAGAAAAATCCAAGCCACAGAGCAGCACGATGTCGGCCATGGAAAAGGATGAGCCGGCGAGGAATGCGCGCCCGTCGCTAAGCTCGCCGTCGAGCCATCGCATGTTGTTCGCCACGATCTTCTTGTTGTGTTCGCCGTAATCCTTGAATTGGTTCGGATTGACCACCGCCGTGCGCGGGTCGGCGTTGATCCAGACCTGGCTCATCGGATTCCACAACCGGAATTCGGCGCGCCGGATCCACATTTCGACGAGGGCTTGTTCGATCGCGCTTTCACCGAAGAGCGCGGGCTTTGGCTGCAGGGCCTCGAAATAGCGGCAGATCGCCAGCGACTCGGCGATGTATGTTCCGTCGTCGAGCTCGAGCACGGGAAGCTGGCCCAGTGAATTTTTCTTCAAGAACTCGGGTGCCTTGTGTTCGCGTTTCATGATCGAGACGCGAACCTGCGGCACTTCGATGCCTTTCTCGGCGAGAAAGATGCGCACCTTTCGCGGATTAGGCGCCGGATTGTTTTCGCCGTAAAGTTTCAAGGATCGGCTCGCCTCTCTCGACGAATTGCTCCGATGACAGTGGCGAGGTTTCACCCCTTTCGCAAGCGCTTGGAGCAAGCGCCGGGATTCGCGTAAGGTCGCAACGCATGACGCCGACCCGCGACGACTGCCGCAAGCTTGACGCAAATGATCCGATCGCACATCTGCGCGACCGTTTCGTATTGCCGCAAGGTGTCATCTACCTTGACGGCAACTCGTTGGGCGCGGCATCCAAAGCCGTCATTCAACGCGCGCGTCAAACAGTGGAGAACGATTGGGCGCAAGGCCTGATACGGTCCTGGAACGACGCCGGCTGGTACGACGCGCCGCGCCGTGTCGGCGCCAAGATCGCGCGGCTGATTGGTGCCGCCTCCGACGAAGTCGTTGTCACCGATTCCACATCCGTCGATCTCTTCAAGATTCTCGTCGGTGCTCTGAAAATGCGCGCCAACCGCACGACGATCCTCGGCGAAGCCGACGATTTCCCGACCGACGCCTACATCGCGCAAGGTGTCACCGAATTCACCGGCACCCGGTTCAAGCGTGTCCCGGCGGACGATCTGATTGGCACGATCGACGAGGACGTCGCAATCGTCTCTCTGACGCATGTGAACTACAGAACAGGCCTGATCCATGACATGGCCCGCATCGCTGCCGCGGCTCATGCGAAGGGCGCGTTGATTGTCTGGGATTTGTCGCACAGCACTGGCGCGCTGGAGATAGCCGTGAATCTCGCGCAAGCCGACTTCGCCGTCGGCTGCGGCTACAAATATCTGAACGGCGGCCCCGGGGCGCCGGCTTATGTCTTTGTCGCGAAGCACCATCAGGCGGCGATCCAAAACCCCCTGACGGGGTGGTTTGGACACGCTGCGCCTTTCGATTTTGCGCCTGACTTTGCGCCCGCCGACGGTATCGGCAGAATGCTGACCGGTACGCCGCCGATGCTTTCGTTGGCGGCCTTGGACGCAGCGCTCGATATTTTTGCCGACGTCGAGATGAAGGCGGTGAGGGCAAAGAGCATCAGCCTGACGGAGCTCTTTGTGGCGCTCGCCGACGAACATCTGACGGCTCATGGCTTCACCTTGGCGAGCCCTCGTGAGGCCGCACTTCGAGGATCGCAGGTGTCGCTTGCACATTCTCAGGGCTACGCGATCATGCAGGCGCTGATTGCGCGCGGCGTTATCGGCGATTTCCGCGCGCCCGATATCGTGCGCTTCGGCTTGGTCCCGCTCTACGTCCGCCACGTCGACGTCTTCGACGCCGTGCGGGCAATCGGCGAAGTCATGGCCGAGCGCGCTTGGGACACGGCGGAATTCCTGGCGCGCAAGCCCGTGACTTGACGCTCTTGCACTCAAGTCCCCAAGGCAGGCGATTTCCGCCCCTTGCCATTGGAACCGATAGGTCGATAATTCGATCCTGCGGGGGCAGGATGGAGATCTTCCATGAAAGTCAGGGATGTGATGCATCCAGGCGGAGCGTTGGTCGCCCCGGAAACCCCATTGTCGCAGCTTGCCGCCATGATGCGCGACGAAGGCGTCGTCCCGGTCGGCGAATGTGATCGCTTGGTCGGTATCGTGACGGAGCGTGAGATTGCCGCTTGCGCGACCGGCGATGTCGCCAAGCTCACGGCGCGCGACGTCATGTCGAAACCGATCGTCTATTGCTATCCGGAAGAAGAGATTGACGACGCGCTGCGCATCATGAACAAACACCATGTACGCCGCCTGCCTGTCGTCAGCCATCAGAAGCGTATGGTCGGCGTTCTTTCGCTCGTCGACATCGCGGGCAAGACGCGCCACTGACTATCGGCGATTGTTCGTTCTAGTCGCGATTGCTCACGCTGGATCTCCTTTCGCGCTCGCCGCGATGATCACAGCAGGGCCGCCGCTGTTCGCGAGCGGCCCTACCGGTTTTAAGATTTAGTGATGGTCGTGATCATGGTCATGATCGTGGTCATGGTCGTGATCGTGATCGTGGTCATGATCGTGGTCGTGGTCGTGGTCGTGATCGCGGTGGTCCCGATCGTGGTCGTGATCGCGGTGGTCCCGATCATGGTCGTGATCGTGGCGATGTTCCTCCCACCAGTCGCGATCATGATGGCGATCGCGCCAGCGATCGTCCCAGTCGAAGCCGCAACGCAGGCGATCGTCCCAATCGCACCAGTGATGACGGCAATAATTACAATGCCGGTGGACCCACCAATCATCGTCCCAGCCGCGCGCTTGGGCGGGGGCGATCGATAGCAACAAGCCCAACCCGAACAGCGCTGCGACGATTCTTGCAAACATGGATGCCTTCATGAATCGTTCCTCTGATTGGTATGCGGAAAATTTGGCGACACACATGTGCGCCGCCCGGCTCGCGCGACTTAAGGGGGTTGCTCGACGAAACGCGCGATCGGCGAGCGGGACGATTGTAGCAACGAAGAGCACCGCCCGCGACGGCCGAGCCGCCACCGCGTGATCACTTCACAAAGCGTTCGCGCAAGCTTGTTCCGCGGTCGCCGTTCATCCGCCGTTCATCGGCGGCGTGAATAGCCGACCAAGAACGCGGATGGAACCGCAACCGCGGTGCAAGGACGGCCTAGAGCGCTGAAATCGCCGTTTGGCAGGGCGATGGGTCCGGATGCACTTTCTTCAGCGCATCGATGACACGCTGCTTGTCTTCCGGCTTTAGGTCGAGTTCGCCGGCGAGCGATTTGATGAGGGCGTTCGCTTGATCCTGCGTCATCGTGCTTTGGCCAACGGCGGTATCAATGATCTTGCAGGCGCCCGCATAAGCGCCGGCTGCGCCGCCGAGGCCGCCGCCGATTACAAAGCCGATCACCGCGCCGACAAGAAATGTGAATAGAAATGCAAAAAAGCGTCCCATGAATCCTCCTACGCAGCCTCCGGCTGCAATGTCGTTGAAGCGCGCGGACGCTGCCCTTGGCCGCAGTTGAGGTCAAGCGCAGCGGATTTGTCATCGAACAGTCGTACGCCGGCAGGCTTAGGTGAGTTGCAGTGCAACAATCGCCCGTTGGGCGAACACGCACGTCCGAGCGCTAGTCGGTGGGCTGCGGCTCTCGGCGTTTGGCGCCCTTTTGACGTCAAGGTTTCGTGTCGCCCATTTCACCGGCCACTTCGCAGAACGCTTTGCGCGCGGTTGACGAGCTGACTTTGCATTGGTCCATCGCATTGCGCTCTGCGATCGCCTTATCCGGATCGATCGACCAGCCGAAGCCCGGCGTCGAGGGTTTGGGATCGAGCGCGACGACCACCCATTCATGCCGGAAGGTGCGAACGATTTTGCAAAGCGCAACGGTCTTTTTCGGCGCACCGGTAAAGGCGAGGCACTTCTTGATGGCTTCTGCCTCCGCCACCGCAGACGTGTCGTAGTTCTGTACAACGCCGACGGCGATGCCTCTGGTCTCGGCGCTGGCGGGGTTGCCGCCAATGGCGATCGCACCATGGGCGCCGGCGGGCGATGTCGCGGCAAGCAGGATGACGGGTGCCAGAATTGAGATCTTCAGCATTTTACCCCCTCAAATCGGTTCGCGCTTCGATCTCCCATGATAATGGGGCGAAGCGCCAATAGACAGAGTATCCGTTTTCTGCGCCTACGAACGGCCTCAATTTGGACATCGTTCGTTAAGCCCCAGTTCAGGTGGAATGTCGCCTGCTGCGGATCTGGACGGGTGCGACCCGCTTCTATACGCAGTTCCGCCGATGCAGGAGCCAACGGCCCGCCGCCCGCGTTGTGAATGTCTAGGGTAAGCCCATAGGAGAAGCCTTGTGATGCGTTTGATCTTGATTGCCCTCGGTGCCCTGTTTTGCGCAAGTCTGTTGATGCTCGCCCCGCCGCTGGCGCTGAGCGCGCCCGCGCCCGCACCCGCACCCGCGCCGAACCCGAGCGGCATGCACATCACCCAATCGTGGTCGAAGACTTTGTGCTGCAAGAAGGACGACAAGGCTTTCTGGTCGACCGATCGCCAGTGCCGGTTGGCGCAAGGCACGGAGACCAAGGAAAAGGCCTGTCAGGACGCCGACGCCAAGGTCAAAGCCTGCTGCAAGAAAGACGCGAAGACCTGGTGGTCGAACCGCCGCGATTGCCGGCGCACGGGCGTGGTCGTCGTCGATTCGCTCTGCAAGAAGACCTAGAGCGTGATCTCGAAAAGTGGAAACCGGTTTTCGGAAAAGATCACGCTCGAACCTTAAATCGTCTTGATCTGGCGCTGCAGATTGGCGGCGCCGGCCGCGATCAATCCCGCGTCCGAAGCGACGGTAACGAGATCGAAGCCTTTGGCGAACATCGCGTTGGCATAGTCGAGCGAGACGCAATAGATCCCGGCCGCCAGTCCGTGCGCCTTGGCCGTCGCCAGCACCTTGTCAATGGCGGCGACGACGATGGGATCGGTTTGATCCATCCGCGCCTCGCGGCCCAGTGACAGTCCGAGATCTGACGGCCCGACATAGAGCATGTCGAGACCCTTGACCGCTGCGATCTCATCGACGTTCTTCAAACCGTCGGCCGTTTCGATTTGCGCGATCGCGAGCACCGTCTCGTTCGATTTCGCCAGATAATCGCCGCCGGCATAGAGCACCGCGCGGTTGGGCCCGACGCTGCGATAGCCGAGCGGCGCGTAGCGGCAGGCGCCGACGAAGCGCTCGCACTCGGCGCGCGAATTGATCGTGGGGCAGATGACGCCATAAGCACCGGCGTCGAGCGCGCGCATCACTTCGCCGGGATCGTTCCACTGCACGCGCACCAGCGGCACGCTCGCCGTCGTCGAGACGGCGGTCAGCATCGCGCACATCGATGCGTAGTCGCCTTGCCCGTGCTGCAGATCGATCGTCACGCTGTCGAAACCCTGATGCGCAATGATCTCGGTCGAATAGGCGGCCGGCACGGCGAGCCAAACATTGGTCGCCCGTTTGCCGCCGATCCACAGCGTGCGGAGTTTATTTTCGCGCATTGCGCTCGTCCTTGATCCCTGCCTACGGTTCAGGCGGAAGCATACAATGGGACGCATCACATGACGCAACTCGTCTTCGACGAAGCCGCCGCCAAGGCCGTGGAGGCGATGTACCTCACACCCGACGTCGTCGCGCAGCGCGCGCGGGTACTCGAGATGCTGACGCCGAAACCCGGCGAACACATTCTCGACATCGGCGTTGGTCCGGGTCTTCTCGCTTACGACCTGGCGCGGCTCGTCGGCGACAAAGGGCGCGTCGTCGGCCTCGACAATGCAGCGGCGATGGTGGCCTTAGCGCGCACGCGGCTCGCCCAACTCAAGCAGGCCGAATGCGTCGAAGGGCAGGCGACCGAACTCGCCTATCCCGATGCAAGCTTCGATGCCGTGGTCTCGACGCAGGTTTATGAATATGTCGCCGACATGCCGCGTGCGCTGAGTGAACTGTATCGCGTGCTCAAGCTCGGCGGGCGCGCACTGATCCTCGACACGGATTGGCGCAGCATCGTTTGGCATTCGAGCGACAACGCGCGCATGGATCGCGTGCTCGCCGTTTGGGACGATCATCTGGCCAATCCGCATTTGCCCGCAACGCTCGGTCCGCTGATGCAGCGCGCCGGTTTCGCAATTCGCCGGGTCGAGATCGTGCCGATGCTCTCCGCCCACTATCAGCCCGTGAGTTACGCGGCCGGCATCATGCGCGCGATTCACGGTTTCACGCGGACGAATGCTGCGCGCCACGGCTTGGAGACGCAAGAAGTGCAAGCCTGGTTCGACGATCAGCAGCAGCTCATTGCGCAGGGCGCGTTCTTCTTCAGCGTGAATCGCTATGTATTCGTGGGCACGAAGTAAGTCCGCCTACGGACGTTCATATCTCGTTAGGACAAAATGCCTTGACTTCGCCTTGTTCCATAGGCACATAAGCCCCAGTGACAGCGCCTTGGCGCGTCGCGAACGCTCCCGCCGCGTGAACGGCACGAGATCCAAAGCGGTCTCAATCGTCCCTCCGAGCGTCTAAATCACCGGAATTGCCCAGGTACACGCGGGGCGGTCCAAAAGGCCCGCGATTTTTCGCGTGCGTGCGGCGCCATAAGAGCGATTCGCGCGTTCCGCGCCGATTCAGAGGTTATAGAAAGAAACCTAAGTGACTCAGTTTACTGATCTTGGCCTCGAGCCGCGTCTTCTCAAGGCGCTGGCGCAAGAAGGCTACGAAACGCCGACGCCGATCCAATCGCAGGGCATCCCGCACATCTTGGCGGGCAGGGATTTGCTCGGCATCGCGCAAACCGGCACCGGCAAAACCGCGGCCTTCGCGCTGCCGATCCTGCAGCGCCTTGCGGCCGACAAACGTCTGGCGCAACCAAAGACGGCGCGCGCGCTGATCTTGTCGCCGACGCGCGAGCTTGCGTCTCAAATTGCCGACAGCTTCCGCGCCTATGGCCGCTACATGAATTTGAGCGTCACCACGATCTTCGGCGGCGTCGGCGAACAGCCGCAGGTTCAGACCATGAAGCGCGGCATCGACATCCTCGTCGCCACGCCGGGCCGCTTGCTCGATCACGTCCGTCAGCGGAACGCGACGTTGGGCCAAACGGAAATCTTCGTCCTCGACGAAGCCGACCGCATGCTCGACATGGGCTTCATCAACGACATCCGCAAGCTTGTCGCGACGTTGCCGGGCCAGCGCCAGAACTTGTTCTTCTCGGCAACGATGCCGTCGGAGATTGCCTCATTGGCCGCGCACATGTTGCGCGATCCGATGAAAGTATCGGTGACCCCGCAAGCGACGACGGTCGAAAAGGTCGACCAGCGCGTCATCCTCGTCGACACCGTCGACAAGCGTGCGCTGCTCGCCGAAATCTTGCGCGGCGAAAAGGACATCGGCCGCACGCTCGTCTTTACGCGCACCAAGCACGGTGCCGATAAGGTCGTGCGCCATCTCGAAGGCGCCGGCATCGCCGCCGCCGCCATTCACGGCAACAAGAGCCAGAGCCAGCGTGTCAGCGCTCTGAACGCGTTTCGCGCCGGCCGCGCCCGCGTCCTTATCGCAACCGACATCGCCGCGCGCGGCATCGACGTCGACGGCATCACGCACGTCATAAACTTCGACTTGCCGCACGTGCCGGAGAGCTACGTCCACCGCATCGGCCGCACGGCGCGCGCCGGCGCTGCGGGCATCGCGATCTCGTTCTGCGACCGCGAGGAGCGTCCGCTGCTTCGCGATATCGAAAAGCTGACGCGCCAGACGATCGCCTCGACCGACCGCCGCGGCCATCATTCGCGCCCGGTGAACACGACCGCCGGCGCCGGTGCGCCCGCGCCGCAAGCCACGTCGTGGACGCCGCCGATCGGTGTGGTCTCCGATGTGGTGGAACAAGGTGCGCCGCGAGGCGACCGTCAGCCGCGCCACAATCGCGACCGCAACGATCGCCGTCCGCGTCATTCCCACGCTGGTGATCCCCGTGGTGGGCGCAACGGCCATGCGAATGGCGAAGCGCACGCGCGCAGCGACAAGCCGGCCGCGGCGAGCGAGCGTCCACGTCATGAACATCGCGGTCAACGCAATGGCAACGGTGAAGCGCACGTGAGGAACGAGGGTCACGCCAAGCCCGCGACCGTCGCCGGCGAGCATCCGCGCGGCGGCCAGCATCGCCATGCGCAGAAGCCGAAGGCGCATCACGATGCCCGTGCCAACCAACCCAACGCAGCGACGTCAGGCAAGCCGCATCGCAAGGGCCCGCCGCCGTCGCATAAGGCTGGTGGTGGTGGCAAACCCCACGCGGCGCGCCAGCATCAAGACGGGACCCAGAAGATGCCGAACTTTCTGACGCGCCCGTCGCGCCCGTCCCAGCACTGACGATCTGTCAAACCGCAGCGAGCCCAACGCTCGCTGCGGCCCCCAACACGAAGACTTTCGTGTCGCCATAGACGCGCTCGTCGAGAAGCGCGAAGCCTTGCGGCGCGATGAAGTTCTCGTCCTCCGCCATCTCGGCGACAACGAGCGCCTTTGCTGCCAACCAGGCGCCGTTGCGCGCGCTGGTGAGGGCACGCCCCGCCAAGTCCTTGCGATAAGGCGGGTCGAGCAGCAAGAGATCGAACGGCCCGCCGGCGTTCGGCGGCAGGGGCCCGAGATCCGTCGCGTCGCGACGCCAAATCTTCGTCACGCCGGTCGCCTGCATTGCTTCGACATTGCGCCGGATCAGTCCCCGGCTTTCGGCGTGATCGTCGACGAACAGCACGTACTTCGCGCCGCGCGACAACGCCTCGAGCCCGAGCGCGCCGGTGCCCGAGAACAGATCGAGCACGCGCGCGCCTTCAAGGCGAAAGCCCGTGCCGAAATCGTTGTGGGCAAGAATATTGAAGATCGCTTCTCGCACGCGGTCCGAGGTCGGACGCACGTGTTCGTCCGCCGGCGTGGATAAAATGAGACCGCGAGATTTACCGCCCACGATGCGCATGGCTTACGATCCCCGCCGCCGCTGTGGCTTCGTCTGAGGCGCAGGAGCAGGCCGGTCGGGCCGAGGCCGTCGCGCCTCTTCACGGCGCGCTTGTTCCTTTTCAGCCGGTGTTGGCGCAGGCTCCAGGTCGCCGCCGTCTTTCTTGAAGCCCAATTGCTCGCGCATCACTTTGGCAGGAATTTCGTCGACCTCGCCCTCGTTCAACTGGCCCAAATGAAACGGCCCGAACGACACCCGGATCAAACGGTTCACTTTGACGCCCAGATGCTCCATGGCGCGGCGCACCTCGCGGTTCTTGCCTTCTTTGAGCGCCAGCGTCGCCCAGCTGTTGCCGCCCTTCGACCGGTCGAGCTTGGCCTCGATGCCGCTGTAGCGCACGCCGTCGATCTCGACGCCCTTGGCCAAGCGGTCGAGATCTTCTTGCGTCAGCTTGCCGAAAGCGCGCACCCGATAGCGTCGCAGCCAGCCATGCGCCGGCAGCTCCAACCGCCGTGCCAACTCGCCGTCATTCGTCAGAAGCAACAAGCCTTCTGAATTGTAGTCGAGCCGTCCGATCGAGATCACGCGAGGCAATCCCGCCGGCAAATTTTCGAAGACGGTCGCCCGGCCTTTCTCATCCTTATGCGTCGTCACGAGCCCCTTGGGCTTGTGATAACGCCACAGCCGTGCCCGCTCCGGCTGGCCGACGATCTTGCCGTCGACCGCGATCTTGGCGCCTGGCGGTACCTTGAAGGCGGGCGTCGTGAGCACTGTGCCGTTCACCGCCACACGCCCCGCCTCGATCATCTTTTCCGCGTCGCGCCGTGAGGCGACCCCCGCCCTCGCCAAGACCTTGGCGATCCGCTCGCCCTCCGCGCTATGCTGTGCCGGTTCGCTCATGCGCGCGTTCTAGCAGACCGCGCGCCTTGGAGGCAGGACTCATGTTCATCGCCGTTTATCGCTGGAAAGTGAAGCAGGGCATGGAAGATCAGTTTCGCGAGGCCAGGCGCCGTGGCACGGTCGCAATCCGCCGCCAGCACGGCAGCTTCGGCTCCAGGCTCCACCGCACGCTTGACGGCGATTTCGTCGGCTACGCGCAATGGCCGAGCGAGAAGCTCTGGCGCAGCGTCTACGATGCCCATTTCCCGCACGGCGACAAGGAAGCCGCGACCATGTTCCGCGCCGCAATCGAAGTAAGCCACGGGCCTGAGCTGCTGATGGAGGTCACCGACGATCTCTTGGATCTTGTGCGCGCATGACGTCCGAAGACGCACGCTGGATGTCGCTCGCCCTCGCCGAGGCGGAGGCGGCCGGCGCGCGCGGCGAGGTGCCGGTCGGCGCGGTGCTTGTGGGCCCGCTTCCGGGCGAGATGCTGGGCTCGGCCGGCAATATGATTATCGAAAAGCATGACCCCACCGCGCACGCCGAAATGCTGCTCATCGGTGCAACCGCTTCGCGCCTCGGCAACGAGCGCCTGATCGGCACGACGCTTTACGTCACATTGGAGCCTTGCGCCATGTGCGTCGGCGCCATATCGCTCGCACGCACCAAGCGCCTGGTCTACGCCGCGCCCGATCCGAAGGGCGGCGCGGTCGCGCACGGCCCCAAATTCTTCGAGCAACCAACCTGCCATCACCGCCCCGAAGTTACGCATCTGGGCGGCGAGGCCGAGGCGAAATCGGCGGAACTGCTGCGCACCTTTTTCCGGGCGCGGCGCTGACCACTTTCCGTTTTTGTCATTCCCGCGAAGGCGGGCATCCAGAGCAAGGGAAACCTGGATTCCCGCCTTCGCGGGAATGACAACATGAGTTGGGCAGTCCGTGCGCCCTAGGCGCCTCATCGGCCAGGCGCTACAGTCCGCCCCATCGCAATTGAGAGATCAGGGAGAACGTCCGATGAATTTCGATTACACGCCGCGGATGAAGCAGTGGATCGCCAAGGTCAGCGATTTCATGGATCGCCACATTTATCCGGCGGAGGAAGTCTACAACAGACAAATGAGCGAAGCGCGCGCCAAGGGCAACCCCTGGATCGTCGTGCCGGTCGTGGAAGAGTTGAAGGCGAAGGCGAAAGCGCAGGGCCTGTGGAATCTGTTCCTGAACGAAAGCGAACACGGTGCCGGCCTTACCAATCTCGAATACGCGCCGTTGGCGGAGATGATGGGCCGCGTCGGCTTTGCCTCGGAAGCATTCAATTGCTCTGCGCCCGACACCGGCAACATGGAAGTGCTGGAGCGCTACGGCAGCGACGCTCACAAAGCGAAATGGCTGAAGCCGCTGCTTGCCGGCGAAATTCGCTCGGCCTTCATCATGACCGAACCCGAGGTCGCCTCGTCCGACGCCTCCAACATCCGCACCCGCATCGAACGTCAGGGCGATCACTACGTCGTCAACGGTCGCAAATGGTGGTCGTCGGGCATGGGCGATCCGCGCTGCAAGATCATGATCGTGATGGGTAAGACCGATCCGAACTCGGACAAATATCGCCAGCAATCGCAGATCCTCGTCGAAACCAACACGCCGGGCGTCAAGATTGTGCGCATGCTTCCCGTCTTCGGTTTCGACGATGCGCCGCACGGCCACGCCGAAGTCCTCTTCGAGAACGTGAAGGTGCCGGCGGAAAATCTGTTGCTCGGCGAAGGTCGCGGCTTCGAAATCGCACAAGGCCGCCTCGGGCCGGGCCGCATCCATCACTGCATGCGCTCGATCGGCGCGGCCGAACGCGCTCTTGAATCGATGTGCAAGCGGCTGATGACGCGCGAAGCCTTCGGCAAGCGCATCTCGGAGCATTCGGTGTGGGAACAGCGCGTCGCCGAGGCGCGCACCAACATCGAGATGTGCCGACTGCTGACGCTGAAGGCGGCCGACATGATGGACAAGGTCGGCAACAAGGTCGCGCGGACCGAAATTGCCATGATCAAGGTGGCCGCGCCGCGCATGGCGCTGAAGGTCATCGACGACGCGATCCAAGCCTGGGGCGGTGCCGGTGTGACGACGGATTCGGGCCTCGCGCGTCTCTATGCCGGCCAGCGCACGCTGCGTTTGGCCGACGGTCCGGACGAAGTCCACAACCGCACGATTGCGCGCCTCGAATTCGGCAAGCACTCGAACCAGATGCGCATGGAAGCGGCGCAGTAGAGACCGCCATAAATCATTGAATGATCAGCGAGCCCCGATCGGGGCTCGCTTCATGAACAACGTACCAAGGAAAACATTCCATGAAGCTTTATAACGCCAATCTTTCGCCTTACGCGTCGCGCGTGCGCTTGCAGCTCTACGCCAAAGGGCTCAGCGCCGAATTCGTGCCGCCGCCCGGTGGCGGCATCCACACGCCCGAATTCGCCAAGATCAATCCGTTGGAGCGCATTCCGGCGCTCGACGACGGTGGGTTCATTGTGCCCGAATCCGGCGCGATCGTTGAATACATCGAGGACACGCATCCGACGCCGGCTTTGCGCCCGGCCGATGCGAAGGAGCGCGCCCGCATGCGCGTGCTCTATGATATCGCCGATCATTATATCTTGGGCGCGTTGCTGAAGTTGTTCAATCAAGCCAACCCGGCGACGCGTGACGCGAAAATCGTCGACGGGGCGCTCACGGATCTGGCGAAGTCGCTCAAGGGCCTCGAGCACTACATCTCCGGCGGCAAATACGCGCTGGGCTCCACGCTGACGCTCGCCGATTGCGCGCTCGTTCCGGCGCTCTTCTTCGTCAGCGCGCTTGGACCGCTGTTCGGCCAAAGCGATTTGATGGGCGCGACGCCCAAGGTCAAAGCCTATTTCGCGGCCGTGCAATCGGACGCAAACGTCGCGAAGATTCTCAAGGAGTTGGGCGAAGCGCTCGCCGAGCGGGTGAAATCCGGGCGCTAGCCGGCGCGCGGCTTATCCACCCAGCGCGGCTTGCGCCTTCTCGGGTTTGTCGACGGCAAACACGCAGCGCAAGCCGCCTGATCCTTCGCCGGCGACATAGAATGCTTCGATGTTGATGCGGGCCTTGGCGAGCGGCACGTCTTGCCGCGCCCGCCAAATGATTTTCCGAAGAATGGTGTCACGCCGCGCGAGTTGCCGCGGTGTTCGGATCGGTCAAGATCGTTGCCGTCACTTCTGTGCCGCGGCCTTCCTCGCTCTCGATCCGAAGATCCCCACCGTGGAGCCGCGTCAGCGACTTGACGAGCGCGAGCCCCAAACCGGAGCCGCCATGGAGGCGCGAAGCATCGCTCGACGCTTGCTCGAACGGTTGTGCCAGGCGCGGTAGGATGTGCGCCGCGATCCCGACGCCCGTGTCGCGCACGACAATGTGGACAAAACGGCCGCTCTTCCTCACGTCGACGTCGATGGTCCCGCCCTTGTTGGTGAACTTCACGGCATTCGACAGCAAGTTGAGCAGAATCTGCTTGACCGCGCGGAGGTCGGCGCGCAATCGCAAATCCTCCGGCTCGATCGACGTGGCGAGCGTTATGCCCTTCTCTTCCGCGCGCTTCTCGATCAGGCGAACGCAACTCGTGACGGCTTCGCCGGCCAGGAAATCTTCCAAGTGCAACTCGAACTTGCCGGCCTCGATCTTCGACATGTCCAGCAAATCATTGATCAGGTCGAGCAGCATCGTGCCGGACTCGTTGATCAGGCTCGCGTATTCCTGATAGCGCTGGCTGCCTATCGGTCCGAACATCTCGCGCGACAGGATATCGGAGAATCCGATGATGGCGTTGAGCGGCGTTCTGAGCTCGTGGCTCATATTGGCGAGGAAGCGCGATTTCGTCTGGCTCGCCGCCTCCGCCCGCTCGCGCGCCCGCGTCAACTCTTCTTCCACACGCTTGCGATCGGTGATGTCGCGCGACACTGAAATGGCGCCGTCGAACGCACCGGTTTCCGGATTCTTGAAGAAGCGCAAATGCGTCTCAAGCCACACATCGTGACCGTCGCGGTGTACGACGCGGTAGGTATAGTTCGCCGTGCCGGTCGTGCGCCGCGCTTGCGCGAGCGTTTCCTTGATTTGCTCGAGGTCGTCGGGGTGGGCGCCCTCGAACGGCCCGTTGCCCATCATCTCGCTCGGCTCGAAGCCTAGGATGCGCATGACCGCGGGCGATATGAACGAGAGCCGGCCGTCGGCCGAATGGCGGGCGATGATGTCGGAAGCCTCTTCGGCCATGAAACGGTAAGCGCCTTCGCTTTCTTTCAACGCATTCTCGGCGCTGACTTTGGCGGTGACGTCTTGGACAACTCCGATAACGGCGAGGATCTTGCCGTCCGGCGCGCGTTCGACGTCGCCGTACGTATCGTAGAGGTGTATTTCGCCGTTGGGTTTGTATCCGCGCGTGCGATAATAAAATGGAGTGCCTTGCGTCATTGCTGCGGTCACAGCGGCCGCAACCGCGGGGCGATCGTCTGGATGCATTCGGTCCATCAGCCAGCGCGGCGACGGTTTGACGTCTTTCGGATCGATCTCGAGCAGCGTGAAGAAACCGGGCGACCACGTCGGATATTTCGCCGTGGCCTCTTGGCGCCAATAGCCGATGCGCGCCGTTCTTTCCGCGAGGGCAAAGTGCGCCTCGAGCTGCTTCAGGCGCGTTTCCGCGCTTTGGCTCGAAGGAGCGCACGAATCCGCTTCGCTCTTGCCGTCAGTCATTGTCCCAACGCCGCACAGCCTTGCGCGGGGAGACAAGCCCTGACCCCGCCGATCGATCAACTATGGCGTGCAGCGCGTAAATATCGGCTGAAGTGGCAGCATGCGCGCACGTTTAACAGCGCGTTAAGTTCGTCCGATAACGGGCGAAACAAGCGTTCAAAGTCGCGAGTTCGCGAGCCGCCACGCGTGCTCGGCAAGGAATCGGCAATAATTCCCCAGCTGGGCCGCCGTCTCCGAACTGGCGTTGCCGTCGAGCCCGCGCTTGTAGACCCCCTGCGAGATCGAAGCTAAGCGAAATACCGAAAAGCTCACGTAGAACGACCAGTCGTCGATTGCACCGCGCCCAACGCGCTCGCAATACCGGCTGACGTAATCGCGTTCGGTCGGAATGCCCGTTGCCTTGAAGTCGATGCCGACGAGCCCGCCTTGGCGCGGGTTCATCACGTGATAGCCCATACAGTTGTAGGCGAGGTCGGCAAGTGGATGACCGATCGTCGCCAACTCCCAGTCGAGTACCGCAATCATCCGCGGCTCGCTCGGATGAAAGATCGAATTTTCAAGCCGATAGTCGCCATGCGCGATCGTGACCGAGTCGTCGGCAGGGATGTGGCGCGGCATCCATTCGATCAACTTTTCCATCTCGGCGATGTCGTCGGTTTGCGCCGCTCGATACTGCATGATCCAGCGCGCGATTTGCCGTTCGAAATAATTGCCGGGCTTGCCGAAATCGCCGAGGCCTGTTTTGGCGAGGTCGACTTTGTGCAGGCGCGCCAGCACGTCGTTCATGCCGTCGTAGATCGCCGCCCGTTCGCTCGCGCTCAGACCCGGCAGCTGTGGGTCGCGGAAAATACGTCCGTCAAGAAACTCCATCACGTAGAATGAGGTGCCGATGATGCTCTCGTCCTCGCACAGCACGTACATCTTCGGCACGGGAACCTCGGTCGCCGCGAGGGCCTTCATGACGCGGAATTCGCGGTCCACCTGATGCGCGCTCTTGAGAAGGACGCCCGGCGGCTTCTTGCGCAGCACGTAGTGCTTACCACCAGCACTGAGCAGGAATGTTGGATTCGACTGGCCGCCCGCGAACTGCTTGACGTCGAGTGGTCCGGCGAAGCCCTCGACATGCCGCGTGAGATAGCGCTCAAGGTTCGCTTCGTCGAAACGATGCGCGGCGCGCACTTGGGTCGGCTCGCCGCTCATCGCCTTAGTCCTTGGCGCCTGCGCGCTTGGCGTATTCCCACCCAAGCTCGGCGAGCGGGCGAACCGAGGCGGCGGTCTGTGCGGCATGGGAACTCGCCGCCGTGCCATCGCGCACGCGCCCCATGATGCCTTGCAGGATCCCTGCGATGCGGAAGAAATTATAGGCGAAATAGAAATCGAGATTGTCGATTCCCGTTCGCCCCGTTCGCTTGCAATACATCGCGATGTATTCGCTCTCGCTCGGAATGCCGAGCGCTTTGAGATCGGCGCCGGAGAGCGATCCGGTTCCCCCGCCTGTCCCGCCCGTCGGCATGCGCCATTGCATGATGTGGTAGGTGAAGTCGGCGAGCGGATCGCCGATGGTCGAAATTTCCCAATCGAGCACGGCAAGCACGCGCGGCTCGCTCGGGTGCAGGACCATATTGTCGAGCCGGTAGTCGCCATGGACGATCGAGTTGCGCTCTCCTGGAGGAATGTGCGCCGGCAGCCATTCCATGAGCTTGTTCATCGCCGGCACGGATTCCGTTTCCGAGGCGACATACTGTTTGCCCCAGCGCGAAATCTGTCGCGCGAAATAATTGCCCGGCTTGCCGAAGTCTTCGAGGCCGAGCTTCAAATGGTCGGTCTGATGCAGCTTCGCCAGCGTCTCGTTCATCGCCTCGTAGATGGCGAAGCGCTGCTTGGGCTCGAGGCCCGGAAGCATCGGCTCCCAAATCACGCGGCCTTCGACGCATTCCATGACATAGAACATCGTGCCGGCGATGCTCTCGTCGGTGCACAGCACATAAGGCTTCGGCACGGGGAAGCCGGTCGGATGGAGCGCGCTGATGATGCGGTACTCGCGATCGACGGCGTGCGCGGAAGGCAGCAACTTGCCGGGCGGCTTACGGCGCAAAACATATTTCGCCTTGGGCGTGATCAGCTGATAGGTCGGATTCGACTGTCCGCCCTTGAACTGGCGGATGGTCAGCGGCCCTTGGAAGCCGGAAACGTGCTCGCTCAAATAGCGCTCAAGCTTCGCCACATCGAGCATGTGCTGCGGCATCACGTCTTTGGTGCCGCTGAATTGTTCCTGCCGCGACGGTTGAGCGGGTTGAGACATGGGTCCTGGGCTTTCGCGCTTGTTGTTGCCGCCGATTGTTAGCCGAAAGGGCGGGCGAGGGAAGGAGCTTATGTTTTCCGGTCTTGGACAAGAGCCCGCCAACCGATGTCGCGTCGGCAAAATCCGCCCGGCCAGTCGATCAAATCGACAGCGCGGTAGGCCCGAGCCTGGGCTTCGGCGACCGTCCTGCCAGTCGCCGTAATATTGAGTACGCGCCCGCCGTTCGCAATCAGGGCGCCATCGCTACGTCGCCCGGTTCCAGCGTGAAAGATCTCGATGCCGTCGAGCTTCGCCGCCGCATCCAACCCGCGGATCTCGGTGCCCTTCTGCGGAGCCTCGGGATAACCCTTCGCGGCCATCACCACGCTCAGCGCCACGTGGTCATGCCAGCGCACATCGACAGTCTTCAGCGCGCCATCCGCGACCGCAAGAAGCAGCGGCACGATGTCCGACTTGAGCCGCGTCATGAGAACCTGGCACTCCGGATCGCCAAAGCGCGCATTGTATTCGATGAGCTTGGGTCCATCCATCGTTAGCATCAGCCCGGCGAACAGCACGCCTTTGTAGGGCCGTCCGCGTTGCGCCATGGCGCGTATGGTCGGACGAACGATGCGCTCAAGCATGTCGCGCTCAAGCTCCGGCGTCAACGCGCGCGCCGGACTATAAGCTCCCATGCCGCCGGTGTTGGGACCGGTGTCGCCGTCGCCGACGCGTTTGTGATCCTGCGCGCTTGTCAGCGGCAGGATCGTCTCGCCGTCGCTCAAGACGAAATAGCTGACCTCTTCGCCTTCGAGGAATTCTTCGATCACCACCTCGCGGCCGGCTGATCCGAACGAGCCAGCGAACATCGCATCGATCGCCGCCGACGCTTCAGCGCGCGTCGAGGCGATGATCACCCCCTTGCCCAGTGCCAGACCGTCGGCTTTGACGACGATCGGCAATGGATGATCGGCAGCGTAATCTTTCGCGCTCTCGGCATCGCCAAAGCGGCGATAGCGTGCGGTCGGAATGTCCTCGGCGGCACACAAATCCTTGGTGAAGCCTTTCGACCATTCAAGTTCGGCCGCCGCCTTGCTCGGCCCGAAAGCCTTGATGCCCTCGGCCTCGAGCCGGTCCGCCAAGCCCCCGGCGATCGGATCGTCGGGGCCGATGACGACGAAGTCGATCTTCTTCTCGCGGGCGAAGGCGACGATGCGGTCGAAATCCATGGCGCCGATCGCCACGCACTCGGCGACCTGCGCGATCCCGGCATTGCCGGGCGCGCAATAAAGCTTGTTCGTCAAAGGCGAGGCCGCAATGGCCCAGCACAGGGCATGTTCGCGCCCGCCGCCGCCGATAACGAGGATGTTCATGCGCCGCGGCACTCCCCAGAGAATGGCTGACTTTCCCGTGGGCGGCCTTGTAACATGCGTATTCCATGAGCGAAACGGATTCGACCCCTTTGCTTTCGGGCACCGACCCGCGTGCCGCCAACGCGCTCGAATATAGCGTCAGCGAGATCTCCACGGCCGTAAAGCGGATGGTGGAGGAGGGTTTCGCCTATGTGCGCGTGCGCGGTGAGTTGTCAGGCGTCAAGCGCCACTCGAGCGGCCACATCTACCTCGATCTGAAGGACGAAGGCGCGAGCCTCGCCGGCGTCATCTGGAGCCGCACCGCCCGCATGTTGCGCGTACAGCCTGAGAACGGGCTTGAGGTGGTGGCGACCGGCCGCCTCACGACCTATCCCGGGCAATCGAAATATCAAATCATCATCGATCAGCTTCAACTGGCGGGCCTCGGCGCGCTGATGCAGCTCTTGGAGCAGCGTCGCAAAGCCCTCGCCGCCGAAGGTCTGTTCGACGACGCTCATAAGAAGCCGTTGCCGTATCTGCCGGAAGTCGTCGGTGTCGTTACCTCACCGACGGGCGCCGTGATCCGCGACATTCTGCATCGTCTGAGCGATCGCTTTCCGCGCCACGTCTTGGTCTGGCCCGTCGCCGTTCAGGGCGAGAAATCCGCCGCCGAAGTTGCCGCCGCCATTGCCGGCTTCAACAATCTGCCGCTCGACGGCGCGATTCGCCGCCCCGACGTCATCATTGTCGCGCGCGGCGGTGGCTCGATCGAAGATCTCTGGTCGTTCAATGAAGAGAATGTGGTACGCGCTGTCTTCGCCAGCACCATCCCGGTTATTTCCGCCGTCGGCCATGAGACCGACACGACGCTGATCGATCACGTCGCCGACCGTCGCGCACCGACGCCGAGCGCGGCTGCCGAAATGGCGGTGCCGGTGCGCGCCGATCTCATGCGCCATGTGCAACGCGACGGCGATCGCCTCGAGGGCGCCCGCATCCGCTTGTTCACGCAAGCCCGCCAGCGCTTCACAGATTTGGTCCGTGCGCTGCCGCGGCGCGAGGCGATCCTGGCCATCCCGCGCCAGCGTTTCGATATGGCCGCCGGCAAGTTGGCGAGCGCTCTTCTCATCATGGTTCAGCGCCAGCACACACGTTACGAGCGCGCCTCGGCGGGTCTGACGGTCGCACCGCTTCTGCAAGCGGCAAAGCGCCACGGCGAGCGGGTCCGCGAAATTACCGAACGTCTGGTCCGCGCTGCCAAGCGGCGCGTCGTCGATCTCACGTTGGAAATGAACGCGTCGGCGAAACTTCTTGAAACGCTGAGTTACAAGACGACCTTGTCGCGGGGCTACGCCTTCGTCGCCGGCACCAAGGATCGGCTTATCCGCCGCGCCGCCGATATTGCCGAGGGCGAGCGTTTGACGCTGACCTTCACCGACGGCACTGCCGAGGTCACGGCGGACGAGAAATCAACCGCCGAGGAGAGGAAATCCCGCAAAAGGCCTAAACCGGCGGGGCAGGCTGATCTCTTCTAACGGGCGTGTCGAACGTCTATCTTCGTGTTTGATTTGCCGTGGGGCTGGCAACAAGGAACCGCTCGAATGAATATGATGGAACGAGGTGCTCACGGGCTGGCCGTGGTGCGCTATCTCGACGGCGAATACCAGGTGATCACACCCGGCGCTTTCGTGATCTGCGCGATCACCGGCAAGCATATCCCCATCGACGAGCTTCGCTATTGGAACGTCGACCAGCAGGAGGCTTACGTCGACGCAACGGCGGCGCATAAGCGCTTCACCGAATTGATGAACGCCAAGAGCTAGAACGCAATGCTAGGGTTGGGACGGCGCGACGTTCTTCTGGGCGGGATGAGCCTGGCGGTGCTTGTCGCATCGGGCGCCATCGCACGCGCGGAAGCCGAGCTACGCGGTCAATTCGTCCAAGGCACCTTGATCCGCGGGCGTACCGCGCCTGGCGCCAAAGTATCGATCGATGGCAAGGCGCTGACCCTCACGTCGACGGGCGATTTCGCGTTTGGCTTCGCCTACGACCGCACGGCACAGGCGACCTTGCGGGTCACCGTGCCCGGCGGCGAGACCGAAACCAAAACCTTCGACATCGCCAAGCGCGAATACCAAATTCAGCGCATCAACGGCTTGCCCGGCGACATGGTCGAGCCGCCGGCATCGGTGATGAAGCGCATCGAGCATGACAATCAACTGATCGGCGCCGCCCGTGCGCTCGACACGGACGAAGATTGGTTTGCCGGCGAGTTCGCCTGGCCGGTCAAAGGTCCGCTCACCGGTTTCTACGGCAGCCAGCGCATCCTAAATGGCGTGCCGAAGCGTCCCCATTTTGGCGTCGATATCGCCGCCGGCGAAGGCGCGCCGATCCACGCGCCGCTGAACGCGATCGTGTCGATGGCAGAGAAGGATATGTACTTCACTGGCGGCACCGTGATCCTCGACCACGGACACGGCATCTCGACCTGTTATCTGCACATGTCGCGCCTCGACGTGAAGGTCGGCGACCGCTTGGCAAAGGGCGATCCTGTCGGCGCCATCGGTCACACCGGCCGTGCCACCGGTCCGCATCTCTGCTGGCGCCTCAATTGGTTTCAAGAGCGCCTCGACGCCGCCCTCGTCGTCCCGCCGATGGCGTGATGGTGACCACGGCCCAACTATCGGCGATTGTTCTTGCGGCTATAGCCTTTCTGCTGTGTCCCACCACGGTTGCGTTATCGGAGCCTTCGCATAACGAAGAGTCCGCCGGTGAAGTTCGTCAGATTCTGGGCGAACCCCCGATTGAGCAAATCGTGCGAGCGGGTGGATTTGGTGTCATTCGTCTGCTGATTGGCGAAAACATCTACACGCGGCAAGCAATTGGCATTCGCATCGATTTCCGCGATGGCATTGGGCATCTCGTGGTCAAGCGCGAGCGCCCACTTTCGACCGGCGTCGTCGATGTTGCTGGCAGTCGAGAAGTATTAGACGGAGAGCTGATACCGCTGTTACGAGAGATTGAGAGGATCAATTTTTGGAAGTTGCCGATCGAAGAAGATCTGATGGCGCAGTGGCGCGAAAAACATTCAAGTCCGCCGCCCGTCGCGAGCAAGTACGACCCGGGAGAGCCAATCTCCATTGTTTGCATGGACGGTTCAACATTTGAGCTGGACGTCGCCATGGGTGAAAAGTATCGCGCAGTGTACCGCCATTGCGGCGGGCAAGACATTGAGCCGGTCGTCGCTCGAATCCATCGTCTCGCTGACCAAATCCTAAAATAGTCGCTACTTTGGCCAGCGACTGTGCAGCCAGAGCCAGTTCCACGGCTCCTCGCGGATGCGCGCTTCGAGCGTCTGGTTGAGCTTCAGCGTCAAATCAAAGACGTCTTTGACGTGATTGCCTGTCGGCTTCGGCTCGAAGATGTCGGTGACAGCGACGCGGTAGTGCGAGCGCGGCAGACGCGTGCACCAGCCGAAGATGATCGGCGCGCCGTGCCGCAGCGATAGATGCGCGGCGGCCGGTGCGGTCATCGCCTCGCGACCGAAGAACGGCACGGCGATGCCGTCGTTCAGCTTCTGGTCGATCAGCATCGCCAAGAGATTGCCGTCTTTTAGCGTCTTCAAAATCATGCGCGCGCCGTCCGCGCCCTTCGCCGCGACGATCGGCAAGCGCGATTGCCGCCGCGCCGAGATCCACGCATCGACATAAGGATTATTCGGTGCGCGATAGACCAGCGTGCCTTTCACGCCGTAATCGGCCAGCACGCCCGGCATCGTTTCCCAATTGCCGCAATGACCGGAGACGAAGATGCCGCCCTTGCCTTTGGCGACAACCTCTTCGGCGCGATGGATATCGACGACGTCGATACGCGCGCCCGCGCGCAACGCCCAAATTTTGTCGAGGTGCGCATACTCCGCGAACGTGCGGCCGAGATTGTCCCACATTTGCGCGATCGCCCGCTCGCGCGCCGCCTCGTCGAGTTCCGGCAACGATCGCGCCATATTGCGCCGCGCGCGCCGCGTGACCGGCAGCCCCGGTCCGAACGTCCGCGCGATCCAGCCGCCGAAATTCGAAGCGCGCTCGAGGCCTAAGAGCCAGAAGAGGCCCATGATCGCACGAAAGAGCGCGTACTCGACCACGTAGAGCGCGCGTAGCGCTGCGCCGGGGCGTCTTGCTTCACGCCTCAGCGCGGCGCCTTTGTCTAACGGTTCTGCTTGAGGCATTTAGTGATGAGTTCGTCGACGGCGGGGGCGCTAGCCCTATCGAACTCGACGCGCACGCGCAATGCGCGAACTTTGTTGCGAAATGCGGGGCTAAGCCGGATCCAATCTTTCTCGGTCGTCACCGGGACCGCGCCCGCCGACGCCGCGCCGTTTAACAACTCGATGAGCTCATCGTCTTTATACGGATGATGATCGGGGTAGGGTCGCGCCATTGCCAGCGTCGCGCCCAGATTGACGAGCGTCGCGAAGAATTTGTCCGGCATGCCGATACCGGCAAAGGCGGCGACGCGCTGGTTGCGAACGAGTGCCGCGTCCTCTTCGACCGGCATGAGCTTGGCGCGGAACACGGGCAAGGCGACCGGCAACTCGATCTCGCCGTCGCCCATCAAGATGACGGCCTGGGCGCGCGCCAGCCCGTCTTCGACGCGCTCGCGCAAGGGACCGGCCGGAATGACTTCGCCGTTGCCGAAGCCGCGTTCCGCATCGACGACGACGAATGATAGGTCTTTCGCCAGCGTCGGATTCTGAAAGCCGTCGTCCATGACCACGGCTTGAACGCGCTTGCTGGCGAGGAGGCGCGCGCCCGCCGGCCGGTCCGGCGAGCACACCGTCACCGCGTGGGCCGCCAGCAGTAGTGGCTCGTCGCCGACGTCCTGCGCGAGGTCGAGCGACGGGTCGACGGTCATCGGTCCTTTGATCTGTGCGCCGTAGCCGCGCGTCAGAAAGCCCGGTTTGAAGCCCAGCGCCTCGATGCGTTGCGCAATCGCGATGGCGACCGGGGTCTTACCCGTCCCGCCGACGGTCAGATTGCCGATGCAGATCACCGGCACGTTCGCTTTGATCGGTACGGTGACCGCGTGACGCACGCGCCCGGCGGCGGCATAGATCCAACCCAAGGGCGACAAGATCTGGGCTTCCGCGTCGCGCGGGCGATACCAAAATTCAGGGGCGCGCATCGACACGAAGGCTCAGCAAATAAGGTTCAAGCGCATCCATGGTGCAGATCAGGGGTTCGCGCCGGCCCGCCGCGCGCATGGCCGCCGCGCCCCGCGCCGCCATCGCCTCGGGGTTGCTCAAAAGCGCGACAAGGCGCACGCCGAGCTCGCGATGAGAGGACAGGATTTCCGCGCCGCCCGCGTTGATCAGCATGCGGAAGATATCTTTGAAATTGCCGACATGCGGCCCCGACAGCACGGGAACGCCGATCCGCGCCGGCTCGAGCGGATTTTGCCCGCCGTGCGGCACGAAGCTGCCGCCCATCACCGCGATCGGCGACAAACGATAGAACACGCCGAGTTCGCCAAGCGTATCGGCGATGTAGATCTCGGTCTCGACGGCCGGCAGTTCGCCCTTGGAGCGGCGTTTCACCCGGAAGTCGAGCCCGAGTTTTTCGGCGATGTCGGCGCCGCGTTGCGGATGGCGCGGTACGATCACTGTCAAGAGCCGCCGCAGACTTTGCGACACTTCGCGATGAACTTGTGCGGCGATCTCTTCTTCGCCGGGATGGCTGCTGGCGAGCAGCCAGATCGGGCGGTCCATCGTCTCGAGGCGCAAATCGCCGAGGACGCCGGCGTCATGCGGCAATGGATCGCCGACAAGCTTCAAATTGCCGGGCACCAAGACGCGCGATGCGCCGAGGCGCTTCAACTTTTGCGCGACGCCTTCGTCTTGCGCGAGGCAGAGATCGAATGTTCCGATCAACTCGCGCGCTGCGCCGCTCGCGCGCCGCCAGCCGCGAAACGAGCGGTCCGACATGCGCGCGTTGACCAGGATCATCGGCACACGCCGCGCGTGCGTCGCGCTCAGCATATTCGGCCACAATTCGGACTCGACCCAGAGCGCCAGGTCCGGGCGCCAATGGTCGAGAAAGGCCTTGACCGCGCTCGGCGTATCCACGGGTACGAATTGGTGGAAGGCAAACGGCGGCAAGCGCTCGCTCATCACCCGGCCCGATGTCACCGTTCCGGTAGTGACGAGGACATGGATGTCGCTCCGTACACGGCCGATCTCACGGATCAGCGGCAGCACGGAGAGCGACTCGCCGACGCTCGCCGCATGCACCCAGATCACCGAGCCTCTCGGCCGCACGCGGCCGGGGCGGCCCAGGCGTTCCGGCATCCGGTCGGGATCTTCCTTGCCGTTGGCCAGGCGCCGGCGCAGCAATCGCGTCGCCAGCGGCTCCGCAAAGCCGGTAAGTGCGCGATACGCTGAGAGCAGCGCCGATGATCGTTGTTCGGCCATCACGTTGCGGCGGCCTCCGCTCGGGCGACGCGCGCCACCGGGGCCGGTTCGACTTTGTCGACGCCCATCGCTTCGTCGGCGGTATTGGCCACGGCGTTCAGAGCGGCTTCGACCTTCAGGCGCGCAATCTCCAATTCGGCGGGCCCCGCGTCACGCGCAACGGTGACCGGCTCGCCCCAAACGATCACTCCACGCGTAAAAGGTAAGGGAATGATAAATTTATCCCATGAGCCCAAGACCCAGCGCCGCTTGGCTCCGAAGGCACACGGAATGATCGGCACGCCTGAAGCGCGCGCGACCGTCACGATGCCGTCGCTCGCCCGCATCCGTGGGCCCCGCGGCCCATCCGGTGTGATGCCGACATATTCGCCCGCTTTGAGCGCCTTCAGCATCGCGCGCAGAGCGGGCAAGCCCCCTTTGTCCTTTTCCGAACCGGCCTTGGCAGCCGAGCCGCGCACAGTGCCGTGGCCGAAATAGGCGATGGCATTGGCGATCAACTCTCCGTCCCGGTGCATGGAAATCAGCATGTGAATCTTGGCGCTTTGAGGCCACAGCGCCGGCAAGACAAGCATTCGCCCATGCCAGAACGACATGATGAAGGGTTCCCGTTTGGCCCAATACGCCTCAGGAATTGAGCGATTTCGAACCTCCCAACGCCCGGTTGCCCAAACGAGGCGTATGTACTGGGCGATCGTCCAACAGCCCAGACCGCGCAGCCACTGCGCCCGCCTGAGCCTTCGCCATGTGTCCTTGAGCATCGCCCGGACCTATTCGGCGACGGCGGCTTGTGGCTCCGCCTCGTCCACGAATTGGGTGCGATAGAGCCGCGCGTAAAGCCCGCCGCGTGCCAGAAGCTCGCCGTGCGTGCCCTGTTCGACGACGCGCCCGTGATCGAGCACGACGATGCGGTCGGCGCCGGCAACCGTCGACAGGCGGTGCGCGATGACCAGCGTCGTGCGGTCTTTCATCAAGAGCGCAAGCGCCGCTTGGACCGCGCGCTCGCTTTCGGTGTCGAGCGAGGATGTTGCTTCGTCGAGGAGCAGAATGGGCGCATCCCTCAACATCGCGCGCGCGATCGCGATACGCTGGCGTTGACCGCCGGAGAGCCGCACGCCGGCCTCGCCGGTGACCGTGTCGTAACCGTGGGGCAGGCGCATGATGAAGTCGTGGGCGGCGGCAGCGCGGGCCGCGCCTTCGATTTCCATTTGCGAGGCGCCGGGCCTTCCGCAACCGATATTCGCGCTGATCGTGTCGTCGAACAGAAACGGTTCTTGCGTGACCAGCGCCGTTTGCTCGCGCAAGCTCGCCATCGTCACGCCGCGCAGATCCTGTCCGTCGATCTCGATAGCGCCGCTCGTCACGTCGTAGAAGCGCAGGATGAGGTTGAGAGCCGTGCTCTTGCCGGCACCCGACGGGCCGACCAGCGCGACCATCTTGCCCGGCGGCACGTCGAACGTTACGCCGCGCAATGCCGCATTGCTGTCGGCCGCATACTCGAACGTCACGTCGGCGAAACGGATAGCACCGCGCGGCGGCGTCGGCGCCAACACCAGCGGCCGCGCATCGATCGCATCGTTGACCGCGGTCTGCGCGTCGAGCAGTTCGAACGAGCGCGCCGCCGCGGCCGAACCTTCGCTCATCGCCGTATAAAAGTTAGAGAGATTCCGGATCGACTGATAGGAAAACATCATCGCGGCCAGGAACGAGGTGAAATTGTTCACCCCCATCGTACCGTGCATGCCCTGATAGGCGGCGTAGAAGACGACGGCGGCAACGCCGACGCCGGCCAGCGCTTCTGCCGACGGCGTTGCGGCGGCGCGTGCCTGCGCACCCTTCATCAGATGCTTCATGCGCTCGGCGAGGATTTGTCCGGCGCGGGCGATGGCCCGATCTTCCATGCGATACGCTTTGACGACACGCCGCCCGTCGAGAATCTCCGAAAGATGAATGGCGAGGTCGCCGGTCGACACCATGGATTTCGTCGCTGCCTTCGATGACTTGTTGCCGAGATTGAGGGTATACAAGGCGACCGCGGGCAAGGCCGCCGTGATGACCAGCGCCAGGCCCCAGTCTTCATAGAACATCACGACACCGAGTGCGACGAGGGTCAGCGCATCGCGTACCGCGCCCTGCATGCCCTTCGTAACGCTTTCGCGCACGAGCCCTGCGTCGTTGAGAAATCGCGCCGCAAGTTGTCCCGAATGCATCGCGTTCAGTTGACTGAGATCGTAGCGCGTCACTTTCGCGAACATTGCCGCCTGCAGATCGGTAACGACGCCTTGACCGACCCGTGCCAGCGATACATTGCTGCCGTAGGAGACGCCGGCCTTGACGACCATGACGCCGAGCAACGCCAAAGGCAGGATGAAGAGCATCGTCGGGTCTTTGACGATAAATAGGCTCTTGATCGCCGGGTCGAGCAAATAGGCTAGCAAGCCCTGAAGCGCGGCCTCCGCGATCATCAGGACCGCCGCCAACCCGATCAGTACGCGATAGGGCAACGCAAATTCGCGCGCGAGCCGCAGATACGGCCCGACCAAAATCTTGCGTTGGGGCTTTGGTCCGCTCAAAATAAGGAATTCTCGCCGCTTCGCGCGAAAACTATCATGGAATCCGTGGGTTAACTACCCGACCCGAGGCCGATGGTTACCCTGCGAATTCGGGCAGCTAATCCGCAGGCTCGTCCAAGAATTCACGGATCACCGGCGTAATCTGCTTGAGGCGCGAGACGATGAACAAATGCCCGCCGCCTTCCACGATGTGCAGCTTTGCGTTCGGCATGAAGTATTGCAGTACTCGCCCATTGATCAGCGGCACGATGCGGTCCTTGTCGCCCATCATGACGAGGGTCGGGCAATTCAAGAACGGCAGGAACGGCAGGCTCGACCAGCCCATCATCGCGAACAGTTGGTAGAAATAACCGCGCACCGTCGGCGCCGAGATGTTGACGGCGTGGGAATGCGACGCGCCCGGATCCTCGCTGTAGAGCCGTTCGAAATTCTTCTTCAGAAATTCGGGATCGGTATAGCGCCGCGGCGTCGTCATGGCCGCGAGCGCGTCGATGTTGCCCGGCACCATCGTCATGCCCGACGTGGTCGCGGCCAGGATCAGCTTGTTGACGCGGCCCTGGTGTTGGATAGCGAATTGCTGTGCCGCGCCGCCGCCCCACGACACGCCGATCACGTCGACCTTGTCGTAGCCCAAACGCTTGATGATCGTATTTGCGGTATAAGCGATCCACCACGGCCGGTAGGGGATGATGGGCGAGGGCGATTGCCCGACGCCCGGCATATCGAACGTGACGATGTCGCGATCGGGCAGCGCGTGCGCGAGCGGTGCGATCAGCTCCAGATTGGCGCCGATGCCGTTGAAGAACAGGATCGCCCGTTTGTCGCCGTCGCCGCGCCACACCGCCGTGCGCAGCTTTTGCCGGCCGACGGTTTGAAACGAAATCTCCGGCTCGCGATGCGCGGGCTTGTTATCCGGTTTCTTCCCGCGGCGTTCAGCCATGCACATACGTGCCCGGCGCTGGACCCAAAGGCTTGTATTTTGCCGCGCCGAGCTTCTTCGGCGCAGGCTTTTGTTCGCCGGAGCGGGCGTGCAGCCACTCCGCCCACAGATCCCACCACGAGCCTTTTGTCTCATCTGCCCCTTGCACCCATTCCTCGGGCGTCGGCGGCAGCGCCTTGTTCGTGAAATAGCGCGATTTCGGATTGCCGGGCGGATTGATCAGCGACTGGATGTGACCGCTCGACGACAGGATGAAGTCGATGTTCTTCGAGCCCAAGAGCTGCGTCGTGCGATAGACCGCGCGCCATGGCGTGATGTGATCGGTGACGCCGGCCACGATGAAGGTGTCGTGCATGACCTTCGACAGGTCGAGCTTGTGGCCCAGGAAATCGACGGTGCCTGGATGTGACATCGGTTGCTTTTCGTACATGTCGAGATAGTCGGAGTGGAGTTGCGCCGGCAGGTTCGTCGAATCGTTGTTCCAAAAGAGAATATCGAACGGCGGCGGGTCCTCGCCCAAGAGATAATTGTTGATCACATAGTTCCAGATCAGGTCGTTCGGCCTCAGCCAGGCGAATGTGCGCGATAGATCTTGCCCCGTCAGTACGCCGCGCTTGCGCGACCGCTCGCGGGCAAATTGGATGGTGCGCGGGCTGACGAAGGCGCCGATATCGGAATCGTCCGTCCGCGGATCGAGGACGCAGACCTGAAATGTCACCGAGTTGATGCGCTTGTCCTTGCGCGAAGCGAGCAGCGATAACATCGTCGCCAACGTGATGCCGCCCGAACAGGCACCGGAGACGTTGAGCGATTTCTGTTTGGTGATTTTCAGAACCGCCTCGCTCGCCTTGACGATCTCCTCGACGTAGTTCGCTAGTCCCCAATCGGCCTGCTGCTTGCCCGGATTGCGCCATGAGATGGCGAAGAGCTGAATGCCCTTCGACAGCATGAAGCGGAACAGGCTTTTTTCCGGCGTCAAATCCGAGGCGTAGTATTTGTTGATCTGTGGCGGCACGACGAGTAGCGGCTTTTCATAGACCGTCGCGGTCGTCGGCTTGAACTGAAGCAGTTCGAGCATATCCGTTCGGTAGACGACTTCTCCTTCGGTTGTCGCCAAATTCTTGCCGACCTTGAACGGCCGCTTGTCGACTTGCGCCGGCATGCCGCCGTTCGTCGTCCAATCGCTGTAGAGATTGCGCAGGCCCCTTACGATCGATTGCCCACGCGTGTCGTAAGCTTTCTTCAGCGCGAGCGGGTTGCCGATCAAGCTATTGGTCGGTGCGACGGCATCCGTCAGAATATCGAGCACGAACGCCGCGCGCGTGCGGTCCGTCGGCGAAAACTCGACGTCGTCGACCCAATTCATCACGTTTTTCTTGAGCGCGAGGAACGACTGCATGCCGCGCCGGTAAATTGCGCTCTCCGCCCAGAATTTGTCCGCGAAGCGTTTGTCCTTCGGGTCGGGCGTGTACTTGGATTGTCCGCGCAAAATATTGACGAGGTCGGCGCCATAGGCACCCGCGTGCTTGGTGAGCAACAGCGGCTGGCGCACGGCCTCGACCGCGACCAGGCCGAGAGCGCGCAACAACTCCTCGCGGTTCACGCCGACGATCGGATTGAGCGCGACCGTCGATTGTGCCGCCTGTTCGCTCAAGCCCTCTTTGGCTTGCGTCATGCGTTTTCTCCCCGCCCTCCGGTGCTGTCAGCGCACCTATATTGGTTGTTGCCCGATCATAGGGTCAGACGCCAAGCGCTTGTCCAGCCTGCCACAGCATGGTTAGCGCTTGGTTTTCGCCTTCGCCTTGCTTGTTTTCGCCGTTCTGCGCGGCCTTGCCGTTGCGTCGGGGTCGAGGAGGCGGTGCAGATGCACCACAAAATAGCGCATCAGCGCGTTGTCGACGGTCGCCTGGGAGGCCGCTCGCCAGGCCGCATGAGCGGTCTTGTAGTTCGGATAAATGCCGACGACGTGCACCTTGGAGAGATCGCGAAACTCGGTGCCCTTGAGATCGACAAGTTCGCCGCCGAAGACGAGATGCAGCAGTTGCTTAGCCATGGTTCGTCCGTCGGTGCTAGCGATGGTCTTAAGGCAGTTTGATGTTTCGCGTCCGCTCGAGAATGGCGTCGTGCATCGCCGGGCCGGCACAGATTACGCTGCGCAAGTGGGGCACCGGCTGATTGTAGAAAAGCTCGGCGCCGGTGTGGCTGGTCACGCGGCCGCCGGCTTCGCGCACGATCAGATCGCCGGCGACAATGTCCCATTCGTGCTTCGACGACAGCGACATCATGCTGTCGAACTGCGCTGAGGCGACGAGCGCCATGCGATAGGCGATCGAGGAGCGGTTTGCGACCGTCATTGCTGGCCATGATTTCGGCCACGCCGGATGCCCGATCACATCCTTTGCGACGAGCATGCGCGATCCCTCGAGCTCGGCGGTCGTGCTGACCGCGATCGGTTTGCCGTTCAAGGTGGCGCCCATGCCGAGCGCGGCGGCGAACATCTCGTCCGTGATCGGGTTGAAGATGGCGGCCGCCACGGGCCGCCCGTTGTCGCTCACCGCGGCGCAGATCGTGAACTCCGGTTTGTCCTTGATGAACGCGAGCGTGCCGTCGATCGGGTCGATGACGAGGACTCGTGCCTTGGTCAATCGATCCGGGTCGTCGGCCGATTCTTCCGACAGCCAGCCATAGCCGGGCCGCGCGCCGAGCAGCAGTTCGTGCAGCCGCACGTTCACCGCCAAGTCGGTTTCGGTGACCGGATTGCCTTTCGATTTTTCCCAGGTCTTGGGCTTCGTGCCGAATGCGGCTTTGGCGATGGCACCCGCGTCGCGCACGGCGTGCACGAGCAAGTCTCGATCGGCAACGTTCTCAGCTGCCGGCAATCGTCATCCCCTCGACCAGCGTCGTCGGCGCGTTGGTGCCATATTTGAATTTGAGATTGTTCGCCGGTGTCAGCCGCATGAACATGTCCTTGAGATTGCCGGCGATCGTAACTTCGCTGACCGGATAGGTGATCTTGCCGTCCTCGATCCAGAACCCGGCCGCGCCGCGGCTATAGTCGCCTGTGATGCCGTTGACCCCCATGCCGATCAGCTCGGTCACATAAAATCCTTCGCGAATACCGCTGAGCAATTCGTCCGCCGTTTGCGATCCCGGCGTCAGGTAGAGATTGCTGACCGAAGGCGAGGGCGGCCCGCCTGTTCCGCGCGCCGCGTGACCGGTCGTCGTGAGCCCGAGCTGTCGTGCGGAGGCAGAATCGAGCAGCCACGTCTTCAGTACGCCGTCCTCGATCAGGTCCCATTTGTGGTTGGCGACGCCCTCGCCGTCGAACGGCTTGGAGCGCATGCCGCGCTTCATGTGCGGGTCGTCGACGATTTTGATGCCGCGCGCGAACACTTGGGCTCCCATCTTGTCCTTGAGGAAGCTTGTCCCGCGCGCGATCGACGAGCCCGAGATCGCACCGGCGAAATGTCCGACCAGACTATTGGCGACCTGCGGGTCGAAGACGACAGGCACGCTCTGGCTCTTGACCTTGCGCGGGTTGAGCCGGCGCAGCGTGCGTGCCGCCGCGCTCTTGCCGACCGCAACCGGGTCGTCGAGGTCGCTCAGATAATGCGCGGAGGTGAAGTCATAGTCGCGCTCCATATGCGTGCCTTCGCCCGCGAGAACGCTCGCCGAGATCGACGTACTGGTCGAGGCATAGCCGCCGGCGAATCCTTCGCTGGTGACGAGCGCGACGGCGCCTTTGCCCCAGCCCGCGCTTGCCCCCTCGCTGTTGTTGATACCCGGCACCGCGAGCGCGGCGGCCTCGCACGTGCGCGCAAATTCGACCAAACGCTCCGATGACGGCTCATTCGCGTCCGTCAAATCGAGTTCCGGCCAAGACTTGGCGAGGAGTTCGCGCGGCGCGAGCCCGCAATATTTGTCTTCCGGCGTCGTCTTCGCCATCGCCACGGCGCGCTCGGCGAGCGCATCGAGCGCGCGCGGCGACAGATCGGTCGAGGCGACCGCCGCTTGATGCTTTCCGATGAAGACCCGCAGACCCAGATCGTGCGATTCGGCGCGCTCGATGTCTTCAAGCTTGCCTAAACGATAGGAGACGCTCATCGACGCGGAATTGAAGACGACCGCGTCGGCCGCTTCGGCACCAAGCCGCTTGGCCTTGCCGATCAGGTCTTCGAGCAGGTTCAAATGGTGAGAGCTTGAATTGGCGGACATGGACACGCTTTCTGGCGGGGTCGGGGGAATGAAGCGGGCTGGAGACAAGCCGTCAAGCGGCCCGTGGTCGCGAGGGAATTAGGCACTCTCCGGCAAATAAGCCAGCCCGCGAGAACCGATGCGTTGCGTCTAGACCGTCGTCACGGCGTAGTAGATCGATCCGACTGCGGCGATCAGCAACGCAAGCCAGGTCAAGTTTGTGCCGATAAAGCGCCCCGCCGATCGGCCGGTCGTGCCGTAGAGCCCCACGGCATGAAGAATGCGGCCCACCGTCAAGAGCCCGCCGACCGCGTGAAGCATCCACATCGGTGCGCCTAGTTGGACGAGGAGATAGAGCAGGATCAGCACGATCGGTACGTATTCGGCCGCATTGCCATGCGCACGCTGCACCTGGATCATCGCGTCTTTGCCGCCGTCGCCGATGTCGGTGCGCGTCAATACGCGCTGGCGCACGACCATGATCGTGAGAAACAAGAGGATGAGGCCGTTGACCGCCGCATAGAGCGCAAACGTGTTGAGCGGCGGCAAATTCAGCAGATCCATCGGTCCCCTCCAGCACGGCCTATTGGGCAAGAAGACCGTGCGTGGTCACTTGCCGTCAAGCTAGGCCACGTTGCCAATCGCGATTCTGCTTGCCTTGGCCGCCGTCGTTGCCGATATCCTTTCGCCAGCGCGTTGGCTGGCGCTATCGGGATTGTTACGGGCGCTCTTCGCACTTTTCGTTTTTCGGCGGGTTATCTGCAAAAATCAGCAACGATCCGGTCCAACCAGAATTCTGTAGATTACTTGTACAAGCAGCCGATCATTTCCAGATCGGCTTACCCGACCCGGGCAGGCCGAGGCGCGACCACTTTTCGGTCACCACCTCGATCACCGCCTTGTCCATTTGGATGAGGCGGCCCCATTCGCGCTTCGTCTCGGGGTGCAGTTTGTTGGTCGCGTCGAGCCCGATTTTGCCGCCGAGTCCGGACTCGGGCGACGCGAAGTCCAAATAATCGATCGGTGTGTTTTCGATAAGCGTGACGTCGCGCACCGGATCCATGCGGGTCGAGATCGCCCACATCACGTCTTTCCAATTGCGCGCGTCGATGTCCTCGTCCACGACGATCAGCCACTTCGTGTACATGAACTGGCGCAAATAAGACCAGGCGCCCATCATCACCCGCTTGGCGTGGCCGGGATAAGCCTTGCGCATGCGAATGACGGCGATGCGATAGGAGCAGCCTTCCGGCGGCAGCCAGAAATCGAGGATCTCGGGAAACTGCTGTTGCAACAGCGGAATGAACACCTCGTTGAGCGCCTCGCCGAGCACGCTCGGTTCGTCGGGCGGGCGTCCCGTAAACGTCGACAGATAGATCGGCTCGCGCCGCATGGTGATCGCGGTAACGTTGAACACCGGAAATTGCTCGACCGAATTGTAATAGCCGGTGTGATCGCCGTAGGGACCCTCGTCGCGATAGTCCTCGAGCGAGACGAGGCCCTCGATCACGATCTCCGCTTCCGCCGGCACTCTCAGCGGCACGGTCTTGCAATCGACAAGCTCGACGCGTTGTCCGCGCAGCAAGCCGGCGAATTGATATTCGCTGAGCGTATCCGGCACCGGCGTCACCGCGGCCAATATCGTTCCCGGGTCGGCGCCCAGTACGCAGGCCGCGGGCAGAGGCTCGCGCTTTTCCTTTTTCCAGCGCGCATGATGCTGCGCGCCGCCGCGATGCTTGAGCCAGCGCATCAGCGTTTGGTTCCGCCCCGTCACCTGCATCCGATAGATGCCGAGATTGTAGTTGTCCTCGCGCCCCTCGCCCGGACCTTTGGTCACGACAAGCGGCCAGGTGATCAAAGGCGCCGGTTCGCCGGGCCAGCAAGTTTGAATCGGCAGTGCATTCAAGTCGATGTCGGCGCCTTGCAGCACGATCTCTTGGGCCGGCGCCGCGCCACCGAACATCCCGCCGACGGTCTTCGGCTTCATCGCCATCACCGTGCGCGCGAGCGGCCAAAGTTCGAACGCTTCGCCGAACGAACGTGGTGGCTCAGGCTGGCGCAAGAAAGCGAGCGTCTCGCCGACCTCGCGCAAGCTCATGGCGTCGCGCCGTTCTTTGCCGTCCATCGTCACCGCCATCGCGACGCGCTTGACCGTGCCGAAAAGATTGACAAGCACAGGGATGGGCGAGGGCTTGCCGTCCGCCCGGATCGGCTTTTCGAAAATGACCGCGGGCCCGCCCTCGGCGAGCAGGCGCGTTTGAATCTCCGTCATCTCGAGCACGGTCGAGACAGGCTCGCTCACGCGCACGAGCTCGCGCTCGGCTTCGAGCTTCTGGATGAAATCGCGCAACGATTTATAGGGCATGCCGCCAAACTAGCGGCTCGCGCCCGGCCCGTCACCGGTGGCGATGTCGCGACCGGTAACCAAACCGTCAGGGCATGGCGCCGATATAAACCGAGCTCGGCCTGAGCAACCGCCCACGCCGGAGCTGCTCTTCGATATGCGCCGTCCATCCGGCGATCCGTGCGACAGCAAAGGTCGGCGTGAAAGCGGCGCGCGGTATGTCGAGCGCATCGAGCAGCAACGCCGTGTAGAACTCGACGTTAGTGTCGAGCGGCCGGTCGGGTTTGCGCTTGGCGAGGGCAGCGCGAGCAGCGGCTTCGACCTCAAGCGCGAAGGCGAGCCGCCGATTGGACGGATTGAAGCGCTCGAGCGCGGCCTTCAGAACATCGGCACGCGGATCGCGCACGCGATAAACGCGATGACCAAATCCCATCAGCCTGTCGCCGCGATCGAGCTCTGCCTCGATCCACGCGCCGATGCGTTCGCGCGTGCCGATGGCATCGAGCATGTCGAGCACCGGCTCCGGCGCGCCGCCGTGCAGCGGTCCCGTCAGCGCGCAGTAAGCGGCGGTGACGCCGGCAAAAAGGTCGGCGTGGGTTGAGGCGACGACCCGCGCCGCAAAGGTCGACGCGTTCAAGCCGTGATCGATCGCCGTGACAAGATAGGCGTCCATCGCCGCGGCTTCTTTGTCGGTGGGCGCGTTGTGGCCCCGCATCATCTGCAAATAGTCGGCCGCGTGGCCGAGCGATGGATTGGGCGCGACGGGCGCAAGCTTGCGCTCCTTGCGCACAAGCGCGGCGGCAATGACGGCGGCTGCGGCGGTTGCCAAAACACGCGGCGCGATCCCATCCCGAGGGTGCAAAGCGGCGAGTGCCGCGCGGAACGCGGCAATAGAGTCCATGCCATCTGTCCCGGCGAGCAGTCGCTTGATGTCGGCGAAGACGGCGACTCGTGCATCCGCCAAAGCGCGGCGCACTTCTTCAGCGCTGATCGGTTTGCCGGACGCCGCCGACCACAGCAGCGCGGTCGCATGCTCGTAGCCGCCTTCATGGACGAGTTCGCCTACATGCCGGCCGGCGATGATCAGCTCGCCGCGCTCGCCATCGACATGGCTCAAGGTCGTTTCGGCGGCCGGGACATTGTCGAGACCGATGGCGGGCTTGGGCGCATGGATCGTCATGGGGGACCTCCGTGTTCCCCAAAATTTGGCTATCCTTGTAATATTGATCAATATTGATTAGGCTCATCAATATGAAGAAAAACGCCAACCCGTTGTTCCTGTCGGCCAAGGAGGCGGCGGCCGAACTATCGATCTCGCTGCCCACGCTCTACGCCTATGTCAGCCGCGGCTTCGTTCGCTCGGAAGCCGGACCCGAGGCGCGCACGCGCCGCTACCGCGCCGACGACGTACGCATGCTGAAGGGCCGTCGCGCTCCACCCGGCGATGCCGACGCGGTCAACGAAAAGGCGCTCGATTGGGGCGGTCCCGTCCTTGAGTCCGCGATCACCGCGATCGACGATATGGGCCCGATCTATCGCGGCGTTCCCGCCGTTGCGCTTGCCGAGAACGCCTCGTTTGAAAGCGTCGCGACGCTTCTATGGGATACGGACGGCGACCCGTTTGCGGCGCCCGCGCCGGTCGTCGGCAAGGACATCGCCGACGTCATGCGCACGATGCAGAACGCGCCCGCGGTCGATCGCGCCATCGTGATGCTGGCGATGGCAAACAGCACCGATGCGGCAGCCTTCAACCGCAGCAAAGAGGGCCGCCTCGCCACCGCTGCGCGCATCGTGCGTTTGACGACGGCCGCCATCACCGGAGCACCGGTGTCGGCCGCGCCTATCCATCGCCAGGTCGTGGACGCTTGGCTGCCCGCGCTCACCGGAGCAAAGAAGGAAGCCGCCGCCGATCTTCTGCGCCGCGCGCTCGTTTTGCTCGGCGATCATGAGCTCAACGCCTCGACCTTCACGGTTCGCGTCGCGGCTTCGACCGGTGTGAATCTCTACGACGCCGTCATTGCCGGCTTATGTGCGGTAAAGGGGCCGCGCCACGGCGGCGTCGGCATCAGCACGGCGCGTCTCGTCGAAGCGTTCGCGGAACGCGATCCGGCTGCGGTGGTGCGCGAGCGGTTGGAAATGGGCGAACGCCTGCCTGGGTTCGGGCACCAACTTTACCGTCTCGGCGGCGATCCGCGTTCGAAATCGCTCCTCGGCGCCCTGAAAACAGCGCCCGCGCGCCTCGTCAAAGACGCACCTGGCGCGGTCGAGGAAGCCACCGGCCAGTTGCCCAACATCGACTACGCACTCGCCGTCATGTGCCGTACGCTGGGCCTGCCTGCCGGCTCCGAGCTGACGATGTTCGCGCTTGGCCGCACGTCGGGCTGGATTGCGCAGGCGATCGAACAATACGAACAAGGCGGCCTCATTCGCCCGCGTGCGCGCTACGTCGGCCCGGCCGCTCGGACGCCTCCCGAAACACGATAGACGGTCGTTCGCCTGATCTCGCGATCCTCGAGTTCGCGCGTCGTCTGCACTTCGTAAGTCTGCAGCGGCTCGAGATCGTTCTTCGGCAAGTAGTTTCGCCCGGGATCGCCGATCAGAACGAGCGCACCGCGTCGGGCGAGTGTCGAGAGCCATTCGAAAACGCGCGCCGACATCTCGCGCTCATAGCAGACGTCGCCGGCGAGCACGACCTCCCAGCCGCCATCGCCTCCGACGAGGTCCTGCTTGACGCATTCGATCGAGACATCGTTCGCTTCGGCGTTGAGCGCCATCGCCGCGATCGCATAGTCGTCGATCTCGACGCCGGTGACGCTCGCTGCGCCGGTTTTCATCGCAGCTACGGAGACAATCCCGGAGCCCGCGGCGAAGTCGAGCACGGTCTTGCCCCGCACGACCTCCCGATTATCGAGAATGTAGCGCGCCAGCGCTTGACCGCCCGCCCAGGCAAAAGCCCAGAACGGCGGCGGCACGCCGTGCGCTGCGAGCTGCTCTTCGGTCGATTTCCAAATGGGGACGATCTCGGTCGCGAGATGAAGCCGGATCTCCGGCGTGAGCGGGGGCTGAATCAGCGCCGTATTTGCGCGGACAAAAGCGGTGCGATCCGTCAACCTTGCGCCGCAGTCAGCATATCGACGCGCGGCATCTCGTTGAACGCCAGGCCGGCGCCGTGATTGTTGGCGGGCTCAGGGGCCGAATCCTCGCCCGCGTCCATCGCCGCCGCCGACTTGGACGTCGCCATGCGCAAAACGGCCCAATAGTCGGGCTGCAATTCCATCTTTGGACCGTAGCCGTGCGCAATCAAAAGCGCATGCAGCTTCGGCAGATTGTAGCAGGGCACATACATCAAAAGATGATGCTCGACATGATAGTTGACCCAATAGGGCGCGAGCACCGCGCGCATGAACCAGCCCGCTTTCGTCGTGCGCGCATTGCGGAACGGATCGTCGTTGTCCGGCACGACCGCATGCTCCGCGATATTGCGCACGCGCGTGATCATCGGAAACCAGGTGAAGAACGGCAGCACCCACAGGGCGAGATAAAGATAGCCGTAGCCGGTCGCGATCAATCCGCCGAGCAAGAGCCCGTTCATCAGCAGCGGTCCGCCCAACCGCTTGACGAAATTGCGCGCCCGATCCTTGAGCGCCATCCCAGGCTTGCCGAATGCCGCACGCAGCTGCGCCATGCGCTGCTTGAACGTGGTTTGCCCGGTGAGGTCGCGGATCACTTTGCGCTCGAGGCTTTGCGGCGTAATCGGGAAGGGCGCCGACAGCGCCAGGTCCGGATCGTTCTTCTGCTGCGTCCAGCGGTGATGCTGAAGATGATATGTGCGATAGGGATACATGTCCGTGACGACCGGCCAAGCGCAAAACACTTGGCCAAGGACGTCGTTCAGGCGCTTGTTGTCGGTGAGTATCCCGTGCGCGGCGTCGTGCATCAGAATGGCAAGACCCAACTGGCGCGCGCCGATGACGACGATTGCGATCGCCCAGGTTAGGGGATTGGGCGCGACGGCGAACAGTGCCATCGCCACAAAGATCACAGCCCACGCATGCACGACGCACAACACGCCTTTGAGGTCGGAACGTGCGCGAACCTGCGCCAGTTCATCGGCCGTCAAGAGGCTGGTGGCGGAAAGTGTCATCGATCGAATTCTACCACGGCATCGGCAATCCTGCATGCCTTGCCACTATTCCGGCGAGCGCAATCATCGAGGCGAGCTGCACGCCGTAGGCCAGAAACCGTAGCGTTACCGCCACCGCCGATCCCGACGCGATGTGGATCAAAGATTGCGCCACGCGCGCATAGAGAATGAGGCTGGGCAGAAGCTGAAAGGCGAGGTCCGGAACCTGGAGATAGCTGCCGCTCAGAACCACGGCGCCGAAGATCGGCAAATTCTCGATCGCGTTCAGATGGGCGCGATTGAGTCGCCAATAGGTGTCGCCGCCGTGTTGCATGCCCGGCGTAAAGCTGTTCGCTTTCGCCCGTCCGGCGAAAACCAAACTCGACCGCCATAGACCTACGGCGAGGACCAGCGTCATCGCCCACAAGGCAAAGAGCATGAGCGCGGCAATCGGCGGCACGATCGGCAAGGCGGCGGCGTCCATGGATTGTCCTTTGTTTTGTCGCAGGCCCACCTTGCGATGCTGAGGTGGGTCTGCGCGCTAGAAAAGATTGCCGAGCAGGATAGCGACAAACATCAGTCCGCCCAACTCGCGATTTGACTTGAAAACGGCCAAGCAATTCGCCGGATCGTTGATCTTGAGACGCGCAATCTGCCAGCCAAAGTGTCCCGCAACGAAGATCAGGCCGGCCAACAAACCGAATCCGGCGCCGGCCCACAGACCGCCGAACGCCCACGCGGTCAGCGCGCTTTGATAGAACATGACGAGCCAGATCTTCGTCTGCTCGCCGAACATCCGCGCCGTCGAGCGCACGCCGATCAGCGCGTCGTCCTCTTTGTCTTGATGCGCATAGATCGTGTCGTAACCGAGCGTCCACAGAATGCTGCCGACATAGATCAGAACCGGTGGCCAGCTCAGGCTGCCCGTCACCGCCGACCAGCCGAGGAGTGCGCCCCAATTGAACGTGAGTCCGAGCCATGCCTGGGGCCAATTCGTGATCCGCTTCATAAAGGGATAGAGCGCGATCGGGATGAGCGAGGCCGCCCCAAGCCAGATCGAGAATGAGTTGAGCCGCAGAAGAACCAGCAATCCGATCGCCAATTGTGCAGCCAAAAAGATCCAAGCATCGCGCACGCTGACCTGGCCGGACGGAATCGGCCGTCCCGCGGTGCGCGCGACTTTCGCGTCGATGTCGCGATCGACGATGTCGTTGTAGGTGCAACCGGCGCCGCGCATCACCGCCGCGCCGACGGCGAACAGGAACAAGAGCCACGGATCGGGATAAGGATGGCCCGCATGCGGGGCGGCGAGGGCGATGCTCCACCAGCTGGGCAACATCAGCAGCCAGATGCCGATCGGGCGGTCCGCTCGCGCCAACCTGAGATAAGGGCGCGCCATCGGCGGCGCATAGCGATCGACCCAAGTTGTCGGGGCGGCGTCGGCCGGACGCAAATCGTCGCTCGCGCTCATGACCAGATGTGTAGAGTGCCTCGATGCGATCACTCAAGAGCCCGTCATGTCGCAAGACCTAACCGCGCCCGGCGGCCTGACGCGGCTTTTCGTCGAGGCACCGCTCGCCGGCGGCGAGCTCGTGCTGAATGAGGATCAGAGCCATTATCTCGCGCACGTCTTGCGCGCGCGGCCGGGCGACACGGTGCGCCTTTTCAACGGCAAAGACGGCGAGTGGCGCGCGACCATCGCGGCGATCGGCAAACGCGCGGCGACGCTGACGCTCGCTGCCCGGACCCTACCGCAAACGGGCGTCCCTGACATTTGGCTTTGCCTCGCGCCGATCAAACGCACGCCGCTCGACTACGTCACCCAGAAGGCAACGGAACTCGGCGTATCGCGCATCCAACCGATCATGACGCGCCGCACAATTGTCGCTCGCGTTAATCTCGATCGCATGCGCGCGAATGCCGTCGAAGCGGCTGAACAATGCGGCCGCCTCACCATTCCCGAGATCGGCGAGCCCGCGTCGTTCGATAAATTCTTGAGCGAGTGGCATGGCGACCGCCAATTAATCTTTTGCGACGAAGCGGGCGAAGCGCCGCCGGCCGCCGAGGCATTGCGCGGGCGTTCGCACGGACCTTGGGCGATCGTCATCGGCCCTGAGGGTGGCTTCGATCCGGCTGAGCGCTCGCGGCTGCGTCAGCTGCCGTTCGTCGTTCCCGTGTCGCTCGGTCCGCGCATCATGCGCGCCGACACCGCCGCACTCGCGGCGTTGGCGATTTGGCAGTCGACCCTGGGCGATTGGAATTTCGCGTCCTAACCACCTTGCGCGGCAACATGGGGCAGTCCTACATGATCTCCATTGCTATTCAGAGGTGCCTATGTCCATTCCGCAAGCTGGCGGCGGTCCGATCAAGTCGAAGGCCGATCTGGTCGAGTATCTCGCGGCCGGTTCGAAGCCGAAGAGCGAATGGCGCATCGGCACCGAGCACGAGAAATTTGGTTACAATCTAAAGACCCTTGCACCGCTGCCGTATGAGGGCCCGGCGGGCATCCGCGCCATGCTTGAGGGCATGAAGCGCTTCGGCTGGGAGGGCGTCTACGAGGGCGACCACATCATCGGTTTGAAGCAGGCCGGCGGCGCGATCAGCCTGGAGCCCGGCGGCCAGTTCGAACTTTCCGGCGCCCCGTTGCGCAGCGTTCACGAGACCTGCAACGAGGTGAACACGCATCTCGATCAGGTGCGCGAAGTGGCGACTGAGATCGGCGCGGGTTTTCTCGGCATGGGCTTTCATCCGACAGCGAAGCTTGCCGACGTCCCAATCATGCCGAAGGGCCGCTACGACATCATGCGCCGCTACATGCCCAAGGTCGGCAGCATGGGTCTCGAGATGATGTTTCGCACCTGTACCATTCAGGTAAATCTCGATTTCGAGTCCGAAGCCGACATGGTCAAGAAGTTTCGCGTCGGCTTGGCGCTTCAGCCCATCGCGACGGCGATGTTCGCCGCCTCGCCGTTTCGCGAGGGCAAGCCCATCGGCTTCGAGTCCTATCGCGCGCATGTTTGGACCGACGTCGACAACGATCGCTCGGGCATGCTGCCGTTTGTCTTCGAGAGCGGCTTCGGTTTCGAGCAATATGTCGACTACGCGCTCGACGTGCCGATGTATTTCATCTATCGCGATGGCCGCTATCACGACGTGGCCGGCAAATCGTTCCGAGACTTCCTCGCGCATAAACTTCCCGGCTTTGAGAAAGTCGACCCCACGCTCGCCGATTGGGCCGACCATTTGACGACGATCTTCCCCGAAGTGCGGCTCAAGAAGTTCTTGGAGATGCGTGGTGCGGATGGCGGCCTATGGCGCCGCCTCTGCGCACTGCCGGCGCTGTGGGTCGGCATCTATTACGACCAAAGCGCGCTCGATGCTGCGTGGGACATGGTCAAGGATTGGACGGTGCAGGAGCGTTCCGCATTGCGCGAAGCGGTACCCAAGCTCGGACTCCGCACCTCGTTCCGCAACACAAGTGTTCGGCAGCTGGCGCAGCAGATGCTGAAGATCTCCGCCGCCGGGTTGCAGACGCGCGCCGCTCACGATTCGATGGGCGGCAACGAAGCCGGCTTCATCGAGCCGCTGCAGCAGATCGTGGCGAGCGGCAAATCGCGCGCCGAAGAATTGCTCGATAGATACAATGGCGCCTGGCAACGCGACGTCACCCACATCTTTGCCGAGTATTCCTACTGAACTCGCGCCGGACGATCATAGTTAAGCGCGGGCAACCAGCCTAACCACGCCTCGCTTTAGGCCGTGACGCGGACGGGTCGTTTGCGGAATAATCGCGGCGCCCGCATTTGCGGGTCGGCCTCCACTGACATGAGCGAAGCCAAAGACCTTGTCGTTACCGAGCAGCCGGTTGAGGACATCCCTCCGCCGCCGAGCCGCCCAGCGCCACGGCCACCGGAGCCCGATCTTGCCGAGCGTGTGATGCTCTTTGTGGAGCTGCGCCCATGGCTCACTGCGACAATCATCTTTGTAGGACTTACGATCGTTCACATCGTGCTTTTGAACATCGCCGGCGCGGCAGACGGTCTCTATGTTGGTGACAAATTCCTCTTTCTGGCCGGCACGACGCCCGTCGAGATCGTGCTGCTCGCTTTCCTTTCTTACAGCGTCGTGCTGCCGACGCTGATCGGTCACGCATGCATCACGGCCTACGACAGCCTGCGGCCGTCGCTGATGCTCGACGACAGAGGTTACGGTGAGACCCGCGCCGGCATCGTTGATTCCTTCCTCTGGTGGCGCTTTTGGAGCGGGTTGGGGTGTGCGGCGATACTTACGCCACCCTTCGGAGATGTCCTGCGTCACCAGATTCACGAAGAAGGAGCGGCCGCCGCTCTGCTGGCGATCTGGATGTATGTCCGGATATCGATCACCTTCGGGTTGTTGGGCGCGACCACTTACTATGTCGTCGCTTTGGATCGCCGTTTCCGCGCCGTGACGGCAGAACATTTGCGCATCGATCTTTTCGACTTTGCGCCGCTGCGGCCGATCTCGCGTTATGCGCGACAGGTTGCGCTCTATTTGGCGATATTTTTGGCATTGGTGGGACCCGCTGTAGTGCAGCCGGAGGCGATGGCGCAAAGCGTCGCGATGCTTGCCCTCGGCATCACCTTGAGCGCGTTTGCCGTGATCGGCGTTATGTCGGGCGCACGCAATTCGATCCGAGTGGCGAAGAAGACTGCGATCACAGAACTTTCCGCCTATGCACGCGAACTGTGGCGGCGCGCCTATGCCGGGCAGCACATCGTCGAAGCGGTCGCCGTTCCGGCGCTTGGGGCCATGATCGTGGTGCGCAACGAGATCCGGCGGGTGGGCGAATGGCCCGGCGGTTGGAGCGTCTTCGCGCGCTTCACGGTTCTCGCCATTCTAGCGTTGCTGTCGTGGTTTGGCGGACAGATCGTCGCGCGCCTTCTCGACTTGCTCGCCAGCTGATCTTCACTTTTGACCGGCGCCGGGCCCGCCATCGTCCGGCGCGCCTTGGTGCTCGCCGGCCGCTGCGGCACCATGCTGATCGCGTCGGCACACCAGTTCGCCATCGTCGTTCGCAACGTCGTCGCCGTCATGGCAAGGGCGCATGTCGAGTGCCGCCTTGTCCCAAGCGCTGCGACCGTCGCGGCACTCGCCACGCAGGAAGCGTCCGTCGAACGTCAGGTTGCGACATGTCTGGCTGTAGCTGCCTTCCGGCGGCGCGCGACCTTGTTGGGGGCGGGCGCAAACAAGCTCACCGTCTTTGTTGCCGATCTCCTGATCGCGAGCGCAGCTGCGTGTGTCGAGGCTCGTATCTTGCCACGCGCCATGCTTGTCGCGGCACTCGCCGCTCAAATAGCGCCCGTCGAAGTCGAGATTGCGGCACGATTGCTGATAGCTGCCCGCCGGCAGGGGTTGATCCGACGCAGATGGCCGCGGCTCCTCCTCCGGCACCACCGGCTCTGGCGCAGGCGATGGCGAGTCCTTGTCGTGCGGTCCAGCCCGTCGCGGCTTGTCGCAGGTGAGATGGCCGGCCGCGTTCATCAGCCCGCCCGGGCAAGCGGTGAGCGGGATTTGCGACGCGATCCGCCCGCCGCGCAGCGACCGGCAATCCGCACCGAAAACGCCCGGCGCCGCGAGATGTGGATTGCGGCAGCTCTCGCTCCAACTCCCGTCGGGCACATCGCGCCGGCGCAGGCAGATGAGCTCGCCGTTGTCGTTCGAGATGTCGCCGACGCAGGTCGAATAGCTTTCGAGCCGCGCCCACACCCGTCGACCTTGCCGCCGCTCGCAATGCGCTCGCAACACGCCGCCGCTCGCGCGCACGCCGTTACAGCTGTCGCGATAGGATCCGGCCGGCGGCGCTGCGGCTAGAGCCGAGCCAAACCCCATCACCAACGCGAACGCGAAGACCGACCCGCCAAACCAACGACTCACACGCATGGAAACTCCCGTTGAAATTCGCTCATCTCAGTGCTTGCCCGACCGCGCCCTGAAACCAGGCGACGCCGCCTTCGTGCCGCGGCGAAAGCGCACCTTGCTCATAGATGCCGGCCGCGATGTTCGTCTGCACGCGCTCGCAGATCCATTTGTCTTCCGCCGTTACCTCGCGTGACATCGCGAAGATGCGCTCCTGTTCGCTTGCCGACGCCGCGATCTCGGGCCGCAAATAATAGTCGTAGATCAGTCGCGTCGCGCCCAATCCCATCGGCATCATCCGCTCGATCATCAAGCCGTGGCCATAGATATTGACCCCGAGATTGGGCCACAGGAACGCCCACAGCCCGTCATAGACGGTGTTGGCGCTGGCGTCGCGGAGTGGCGCCGCGTGAAAGCAGACATGCCCCTCGACGCTGACTTCGTATTTCGCAGAGTCGATCTCGGTGTCGAGCCCGCGATGCACGACCGGAATGTGATAACCCTCAAGATAATTTTCCGCATAGAGCTTCCAGTTGCAGGCGATGTCGTGGGTCTTGCGCGTTGTGTGTACAAGCGCCGAAAGATCGCGCGCGCCCATCCGCGCCTCGAGCGGCTGGGCCCACTCGACGAGCGGCGCCGCGGCCTCGTTCATATTCACGAAGAGGAAGCCGCGCCACGCTTCCACGCGCACCGGAAACAAGCTGAAGTTGCGGGGATCGAAGCCGTCCGCCGCGCCGAAATCGCGCGCGCTGCGCAAACGCCCGTCGAGCGCGTAAGACCAGCCGTGATATTTGCACGTCAGCATCGCGCCGCAATTCCCGCGCTCGCCGTCGAACAGCGGTCCTGCGCGATGCCGGCAGACATTGTGAAAGGCCTTTACGCCGTCGCTCGCCTTGACCGCGATCACCGGATAGCCCGCGATCGTCGCGGCGATGACGTCGCCCGTTTCGCGAAGCTCGCTCTCGTGCCCGATGAATTGCCAGGACCGGCCGAAGACGAGCTTGCGCTCGTCGTCGTAAGTTTCGGGATTGCGATAAACCTCGGCCGGCGCGGTCAGATGCAGCTTGCTCATCACCAATTGTCATTCCCGCGTCGGCTGGAATCCAGTTCTTTTTCTTTTCCTGGATGCCCGTCGGAGTTGACCCTCAAGCAAGGCGAAGCCGCAACCAAGGGGCGGGCACGACAAAGTGGCGGGAAGGGAAAGTCTTGGATTTGCCGCACTCCCTTGCTACGCGATTGGTTCCAACGGGGGGAATCGCATGAGCAGACAATCGGGCGGCGGCTTTGCGGGCTTTGCCTTTGGCGTCTTCGTCGGCGCGGCGGGGGTTTATTTCGGCCCCGGCCTCTATCAGAAATATGTCCTGCACGCGCCCGAGACCGTGCGCGTCGAGGTCGCCGGCGATCACACACCCGGTGTGTGGCGCCGCCTCGCGCGCTTCGACATCGAGTTCAGCCGCAAGCGCGCCGACGGCAAGGATTGGGATTGGCCCTTCACCGATCCCGAACTTCAGCTCTGCATTCGCGAAGGCTCGGAGTATCGCCGTTGCTTAGGCCCGAAAGACCCGGAACTCGCCGCGTGCCAGGAAAAATTCCAATGCACGACGGCGCCCATCAAAGTGCCCGACGTGCCCTTCACGGTCGAACTCAACGAATGGGACGATTACAATCCCAAGATCCGATCGGAACCGTCGATTGCGACATCGGCCAAACCTGCAAATTCCCCCTCGGCGTCGTGACGGCGCGCGCACCGTAGACTTTTGGCACGTGGGTCGGATGTCGGACGCCAGACTCAACGGCACCACGCAGGCGACGTTCGCGTACGATGCCTATGAACGTCGCATCGTGAAGACGAATTCCATCACCGGGGCCGTCACGCATTACATCTACGACGCCAACGGCCAGCTGATGGCCGAGATGGATGGCTCGACCGGCAATCCGATCCGAGAGTATATCTGGTTGGGCTCATTGCCCATCGGCTACATTGATCGCTTAGGCACGAGCGGCGCCTCGCGCCTCTTCTTCATCCACGCGGATCATCTCGGCCGGCCGCAGAAGATCACGGACTCGACACGCGCGGTTGTGTGGGACGGCGTCTTCGCGCCGTTCGGCGAAATCAACTCGATCACCGGCAGCATCGTCAATGTGCTGATGTTTCCGGGCCAAATCTACGATCCCGAAACCGGGCTGACCCAGAATTGGTATCGTGACTATGACTCCAACATCGGCAGATACCTGGAGGCTGATCCTATCGGGCTCGATGGGGGAATCAATACCTATGCATATGTTGGCGGAAACCCGCTATCAAAAACGGACCGAGAAGGGCTGCGAGTGGGCATAGGATTTCCTCCAGTCATTGGCCCGCCGGCGCCGCCCGTCGGCTTCCCGGATCCGAACGCACCGAACACACAGCCTATTTTTGGGGCATTACCTCCACTAGCGCCGAGGCATCAGGATCGAGAAAAGTATACAAACGCATGTCGACCGTTTGACGACTGCTATAAGGAATGGGATAAAAATAGAAATTGGTGCGACAATGCATATCCGCCCAGCGGCAATTTTCGCCTAATGCATTTGAACGTAGCATGCCACCAATGGGCTCAAGATGAACTCGAGGGATGTAAGCGAGGCGATCCGTCTCAGCCCTTTAGGCCGATGCCATGGAAATGATCGGCGCGCGCAGCAGCCCCTTTTACCGGGAATATATGGATCACTATGCTCACGAACGTCTCGAAGACGCCCTCAAGGCGCTGGAGTGTGCCCTCACGTCCGCGTCAATTGATACCGAAGGCGGCCGTTTGGAATTCGGCGCCCTAACCATCCAAAAGGGGACGCTCTTACATCGATTGTCGCGGCACTCGGAAGCAGCCGCGGCATTTGATCAAGCAGCGGGCATGGTCGACCAACTCACATTTTCAGCTCACATGGCGACTTTCTATGCTCGTTTCGGAAACGATCCAATTCAGGCCGTGGCGCATGCAGGGCGAGTCCTCGAAATTCTTGAAGCGAAACGGCAAAATGAATCGCTTGATGATGGCGATCAATATTATTTCCGCGCTGCGCTCGAGATAAAGCAGAAGGCCGGACACCGTTAGAACAGGCGAGCGCATTTCCGTCGAACGACAGTGTGAGGTGCAGTGGTTGACCGCCACCTCCTACATGCGCCCAGCGGGCAAATATTCTTCGAGACTTGACGAGGGCGGCATCGGCCCCTTGTTGGAGTCAACAATCATTGCGACGTATTTTGACGGCAGCAATAGCACGACATTGCATTAGCGGACTGAGAGTCCTGAACAGTCCCCCAACCGCGCGTCCGTTCCGACTAGCCCATATTTGAGCGGTCTTTTGCGATCGCCTAATCTCGGTGGCGGGCCTCTCTGGAGCCGCGAAATATCAAACGGGGAAGGCCCACTCATGAACGACACCGCAATTGAGGGAGACGATTATCAACCTCATCTCGTCGAGCAGAAGCGCAATCAGTTCGTCATGGTCTCGGGCTGCTCCGGCTCGGGGAAGTCGACGCTGCTCGCCGAGTTGGCACGCCGCGGCTTTCAAACATACGCCGAGCCCGGCCGCCAGATCGTCAAAGAACAGCTGCATGTCGGTGGCGATGCGTTACCGTGGTTGAACCCGGCGAAATTCGTCGACTTCGTGATTTCCCGGGCGATGCATCAAATGGTGACGGCGGCGCGCAGCGATCGTGTTGCCTTCTTCGACCGCGGCATCGTCGACGCAGTGGCGGCACTGGAGCGCGTGAGCCTCCCGGCGCCGCCGCATCTCAAGAACGTGATCGAGAAGTATCGCTACAACGCCAAGGTCTTCCTCTCCCCGCCGTGGCCCGAGATCTTTCGCAACGACGCCGAGCGCCGTCACTCCTTCGACGAGGCCGTAGGCGAATTCAATGATCTTGAACGTGCGTACGCCCGGCGGGGTTACGAGTGCGTTCTTCTGCCCAAGGTCGACGTTAGCGCCCGCGCTGAGTTCGTCCTGAACCTGCTGGCTTGCTGACGTCGGCCCATTTGGCCGATAAACAGCTCCCGCCATCATTCGCAGAATCGACTAGGGAGAGCCAAGGCACCTCGCGTTTTTTTGGAGCAGTCGTTTTGCAGAGTGCACGGAATGAACAAGGCCTATTTCCACGTCCGGCAGAGCGTCATCGACGAAACCTATCTCACCAAGCTCGCCAAGGCAGGTGTGGGCGGCGGCGTGAAGCGGCTCGAGAAGCGTCTTGGCAAGGTGTTGGCCCGGCCTGAATCCTATTGGGAATCCGCCGTCGTCGAGTGGCACAGCGTCTTCGATGAAGCGCCGTTGAGAGCTATCGCGACGAACATCTCGGTCGCCGTGCGCCGCATCGGCCGGCCCGACGACCTGAACATTGCGTTGCATATTTCAGTTCACGTCGATTGGGATTTACCTCATACCGGTGTGCCGATGTCGCCCGACACGCTGCGCCTCCTGGCCGATTTGGAAGCCACGCTCGATATCGACATTGTGCCCAACCTCTCGCCGCCTTGAGCGGAACTGAATTCCGGAGCCGCCTGTTAGCCATTGGAAAAGCCCGCGCTGTGCACTCTCGTTTAGGTCGTCTAACATCACCATCCCAACGCCAACCGATTTGAGGTCCCCCGAAATGCTGAAGTCACTCATCCTTGCGCTGAGCGCAATACTGGTGACTGCATTGCCGGCCGACGCGCACGGCGCCGTTGCCGTCGGCGGAAATCCGGCCGACGTCGCCAAGAACGGCATCGCCATAGGCATTTCGAAGGATGACGACACGAAAGAACTGGCGGAGGCCGGCGCCGTCGAACAATGCAAGGCTTTCCACGGCAAAAATCCGGCACAAACAGCGGCGCGTTGCGCAGTCGTCGCGAACTTCGATCACGCGTGGGCCGTCATCGCCATGGATCCAAAGCCTCAGTCGGCGGGCTTCGGCTGGTCCATCGATCCGGACAAGGCGACGGCGGAACGCAACGCCATGAACCAATGCAAGGCGAGCTCACCCGACGAGCGAAAGCGATTCTGCGCCCTGACCGGCGAACTGCAAGACACCAAGCCTTAGCGCGCCACGCCCCCGCAGCTCTTCACCGCGTCGCCGATGGGTTCTCCGGTTCGGCGCCGCCGGCAAAGCGCGAGATCACGTAATACCGCATGTCGAAATCGGGCCTGTCGGCGACGATGTCGCCAAAGAAGGAAAAGCGCGTGTCTATCTTTTCAGGTGCCGAAGCGCGAAAGAACGCGAGGCCGAGGATTTGCATATCCGACGGGCCCTTCGCTGCGACGAACAAGACATTGCATTCTTGGGCGTAGGCGTCGCGGAAGAAGCCGTAGCTTCCCGTCTTTCGCTTGCTGCAGTGGATGAAGGCGATTGTCGCCGCGGCGCCCAGACTTGGCGCGCGCAAAGGGTCGGGCACAGTATCGTTGATCGAGTCGATCTGCTTGTTGTCGACATCGACGATCGCCACGGGACCCGCCAGAGCCAACGCCGGCTGCAACTCGCTCGTACATTCGAGCGCCGGCTTGCCGCGCAAGACATCTTGAGCCAGTTCGGCGATATGCGTGGGCGTGCCGGCCTGACAGACCGGCGCTTCGAGCCCCGGAGCGATCCGGCCGGAGGCAGCCGCCTCGTCGACGCGCGCCGTCAATTTGTCGAAGCCCGCGATCTCTCCGCGCGAGCGGAATGGGACGCCGAGGAAGAAATAGTACCCGATCGCCGCGACCAGCAACACGACCAAGCTCGCGATCAAGATTTCGACTCTTGTCATGGCCAATTTCTGCCGCCGCCCGGGAACGGGCTCGATGTTCGAGAATCATGATTGAGATTGGATTCTATCTTCCTTGCCGACGACGCGACGGGGCGAGCTCCCGCAGGCTCGTCGATTTGTCGCGCGATGTATCAATTTCACGCCACGTTGATTCGGCGCGCAGGCGGCACCAATCCGCGCCGAACGACGCGCGCAAGGACGCGAGCGTCAACTCTTCAGCCGATATCCGGTCTTGAATATCCAACCGACGACGAGCAAGCACACGATGAAGAAGCCGAGCGTTGCCGCCAGGCTGATCTCAACGCCCACGTCGGACGTGCCGTAGAAGCTCCAGCGAAAGCCCGAGATCAGATAGACGACCGGATTGAAGAGCGCGATCGTCCGCCATGTCGGCGGCAGCATGCTGATCGAATAGAACGAGCCGCCGAGAAACGTCAGCGGCGTCACGATCAGCATCGGGATCATCTGCAGCTGCTCGAAGCCTTGCGCCCAGATGCCCAGGATAAAGCCGAAGAGGCTGAACGTCATCGACGTCAGCACCAGAAACGCGATCATCCATTCCGGATGGAGAATGCGGATCGGCACGAAGAGCGACGCCGTCGTCAGGATCAATAGGCCCAGGATGATCGATTTCGTCGCCGCTGCGCCGACATAGGCGACGACGATTTCGAGATAGGAGATCGGTGCCGACAGCAACTCATAGATCGTGCCGACGAATTTCGGGAAGTAGATGCCGAACGAGCCGTTGAAGATGCTTTGCGTGAACAGTGAGAGCATAATGAGGCCCGGCACGATGAAAGAGCCGTACGGCACGCCGTCCACTTGCGTCATGCGCGAACCGATGGCCGCGCCGAAGACGACAAAATAAAGCGACGTCGTCATGACGGGCGTGATGATGCTCTGCGTTATCGTGCGCAAGGCGCGCGCCATCTCGAACTTATAGATCGCCCAGACGCTATGGCGGTTGAATGTCAATGCGTTCATGCCGTTGCTCCCGTGCGCTCGGTGACCAGGCTCACGAAGATGTCCTCGAGCGAGCTTTGCGTCGTATTCAAGTCTTTGAAGCCGACGCCGATGTCGGTGATCCGCCGCAACAGCGAAGGCACGCCGGTGCGCTCCGCGTTCGCATCGAAGGTGTACTCAAGCTCGTGGCCGCCGGCTTTCAGCATCAAGTGCCAATCGCCGAGCTCGGGCGGAATTTCCGTCATCGGCTCCTGCAGCACCAGCGTCAGCTGTTTCTTGCCGAGCTTCTTGATCAGCGTCGCTTTGTCCTCAACGAGGATGAGTTCGCCCTTGTTGATAACGCCGATGCGGTCGGCCATCTCCTCCGCTTCGTCGATGTAGTGCGTCGTCAAGATGATGGTGACGCCGTTGTCGCGCAGGCGGCGCACCAGCGCCCACATGTCGCGCCGCAATTCGACGTCGACGCCCGCGGTCGGCTCGTCCAGGAACAGGATCGTTGGCTCGTGGCTCAAAGCCTTCGCGATCATCACGCGCCGCTTCATGCCGCCCGACAATGTCTGCAGCTGGTCTTTGCGCCTGTCCCACAGCGAAAGGTCGCGCAAGATCCGCTCGACGTAAGCCTTGTCTGGCGCTCGGCCGAAAAGGCCGCGGCTGAACGTCGTTGTCGCCCACACCGTCTCGAAGCGATCGGTCGTGAGTTCCTGCGGCACAAGGCCGATCTTGGCGCGCGCCGGGCGGTAGTCGCGCTGAATCTCGTGGCCGTCGGCAAAGATCTCGCCGGACGACGGTGTCACGATGCCGCAAATGATGTTGATCAGCGTGGTCTTGCCGGCACCGTTTGGGCCCAGGAGGGCGAAAATCTCACCCTTGCGGATGTCCAGATTGATCGGCTTCAGCGCCTGCAATCCGGAGGCATATGTCTTGGTGACGTTCTTGATCGAGACGATAGGGGGCATCAACGCAAAGCCTTGGCGGAAAATTCGCTCGTGGCGAAATAGGGACGAACGCTCGCAATAGCCAGTGCAAAAAAGGCGCAGACGCCGATCTTATGCACCGTTCACGAACAAGGCCGCGAGCACGAGGATGAGACCGATCGTGCCGATCAGCCAAACGATAGTGCGAATCACGGGCACGCCGGCCGCATAGAGCGGCAGATAGACGACGCGCGCGACGAGATAGACCTGGGAGCCGACCAGTGTCAGCCACGAGAACCGGTTCATCGCATGCGTCGTGAGCACGGCGGCGGCGAAGAACGGAAACGTTTCCATGAAATTGCGGAAAGCGCGCTCCAGCCGCCCGGCAAGCGCGCTCACCGGCGGCGGTGCCGCGTCGCGCGCGCCCACGTTCCACTGAATGCCGCGCTGCGAATTGCCGACCCGCGCGGCGATGAGCAGCTGAAAGAGGCCGAGCACGATGGCAAAGCCGAGCATCGTGAACTCGGTCGGCAGTCCCGCAATCGAAAAACCGGGCAGCGCGTCGCGCACCGACTGTATCCAAGCGCTGATGTCCATTGATTTCCCCCTTGAAGGCGAATGGCGTCGCGCCAGCATAGCGCCTTCCGCGCGCCATGCTAAGGAAGGGATACGCGATCGACGGCGAGGGTAGGCCGGTGCACTACGTCCTCTGTTATCCAAAGCTTGAGGCGAAAGACCTCGCGCGAATCGAGGCTTTTCGCCGCGCTCATGAGCCGTCGCGCGCGAAGTTGGTACCGGCGCACATCACCCTTGTCTTCGGCGTGACGTCCATTGACGCCGCCGGCCTGGCCGCGGTCGCGACCGCGGTGGCGGCCACCACTGCCGCATTCGATGTCTCACTCGACAAGATCGACGTCAATGTCAGCGAAGGCAGCGCCGACAACACGATGTCGTTGATTGTAGGGCAGGGGCGCGAGCAGATAATTGCTCTGCACGAGGCCCTTTACGCCGGCGTCCTTGCCAAAGAGCGCCGGCACGACATCGTCTTCACGCCTCACATGACGATCGCGACCGACGCCGATTACAAGCGCGTCCTCGGCGCCATCAGCGACGCGCGCGCGATCGCACTGCCGATCGCCGGCCGCGTAGATGCGCTCGAAGTTGTTACGCTAACGGGCGATACACTGCGCCATATCGCGACGATCACACTCGGGCGGGGATTGTAGGTGATCTTCGTAACGCGCGGCCAGCAGCGATCCGCATCTACAACAAGCAACTTCATAATCTGGTGCTAGCCGTCCTGCGGAATCGGTTCTCGAGCTTCGTAGCCTTTGAGTGCCTTGTACGAATAGCTCAGAAGCGCCACGCCGAAACCGGTTCCTATGATGTTGACCAGCAACTCAAAGAGCCAAAACAGAGGCGCATAGGGTTGGAATTTCTCCATCTCCAATTCGACGTTGTGGCGCGCCAGTTCTTGCGCAGCGGCGACATCTTTAGGGTCCGGCGCTACGGAAGGTGTTGCAGGCACTGACCCAACGTCGGGTGCTGCCGGAAAATGCCCAGCGCCCATGTGGCTCGTGTAATACCAATACGCCGCGCCCGCCAGGAAGGCGACGGCGACCCAAAGTATAAAACCTGACAGGAAGAAGAGGCCGAACATGCGCGCGACATTTCCCTCGGTCAGGCGCCAGGCCTCACCGAACGAAAGCCGTCGTGTCGCCACGACCGCCGGCGGCCATACCGCGAGGCGAAGGCAGACATAAAGCGCGATGATCCAGCCGACGAAATACGCAAACATGATGGGCGCAAGCGTAACGAAGCTTACAGCGCTCAAATTTTTGGGCCAATCCGCCGCCCATGTCGCAATCTGTGCGAAGAAAGCCCTGAGGTCGCCGTGGGCGACCACAAAAATCACCGGCGCAAGAGCGGCGGCAAGAATAGCAACTATGATGGTGCCGGTTAGCACAGCCATCAGCGCATACAAGAATTCCGTCGTCCCGAAGGGAAAATTAAAGTAGCTCCCCGGATTGCGATCGCCGAACAGGATTACGCGGTGAATGGAAACCGCGACCGCAGCAATCACAATCAGTTGGAGAATGCCCGTTACCACCTGCAAAAAGAATATGTCGTCGATGTGGGCGAAGATCGTGAAAGGGTCGACGAGCTTGTGTCCAACCAGATCCTGCAAATAGAAACCGAGGACAAAATTAGCGGCGAGAAATGCGGTAAAAGGCAGCCACGACAAGCGAAAGATCGTGAAGAAATTGCCGATGGTGAACCCGAGTGCGTTCCCAAACGTGCGAAATACAGGCAGCTTATGCATAAAGTCCCCCGACTTCCCAGCACCCCAACTCTCGGCGCACTACACTACGCCGGCAACGACACAGTCAAACGCTGTTGTGTCGTTGTCTTCGGGGAGGGCGGCGTCCGAGCGCCGGTATTCGCCAGAGGTCGTCTATTTGCCCGTTCTGCTCATCTCGTTCCCCGTGACGATGGCGGTGCGCAGTTCGCCGGCGATGTCGGCCATGCCGCCGGGCGAGTGCGGGACGAGGATCACTTTGCTGCCCGATGAGACGCCGATTTCCTTCAGCGTGTCGAAATACTGCGTCAGCAGGACGAGATTGAGCACTTCGCCGGCCGACACGCCGTCGATCTTTTCCTTGAACGCCTCGATCGATTCGCGCAGACCGTCGACGATGGCGCGCCGCTGCTTGGCGATGCCTTCGCCTTGCAGGCGCTTGGACTCCGCTTCCGCTTCGGCATTCTTGACCACGAGGATCTTGTTGGCCTCGCCCTTGGCGTTGGCGGCGACCTGAAGGCGCTGCTGGGTTTGAATTTCGTTCATCGCCGACTTGACGTTCTCGGCCGGATCGACGTCGGTGACGAGCGCGTTGGGAATCTCAAAGCCATAGATCTTCATCGAGACGTCCAGCTCGGTTTTCACCGCCAAGCCGACGTCGTCTTTTTTCTCGAACACTTCGTCCAAATCCATCTTGGGCACTTTGGCGCGCACGACGTCGAGGACGTAGGATCTGATCTGCTCGATATGATCTTGCAGTTTGTAAAAAGAATCTGCTTCGTTGCCTTCGACGACGCGGTATTGCACCGCGACGAAAAGCTTCACGAACACGTTGTCCTTGGTCTTGGTCTCGACCTCGACGATCAGCTGCTGCACCCGCAAGGAAACGCGCTGCACGATGTGATCGATGAACGGCACCTTCATGCTCAGGCCGGGCTTGGCCGTCCGCACATAGCGCCCGAAGCGCTCGATGATGGCGCGTGTCTGTTGCTTGACGGTGAAAAACGAGGCGAAGAACAGAATGATGAGAATGAACGTCAGGATCGAATAGGTCGTGACCGGGTCCATTTTTGCCCCTGAATCAAGGAGGAGATCGCGCGCGACCTTAGCCGTCCCTCCCCCTTATCGGCTACCGCATTCACGGGAGCGGATGGTGTTTCTACGTTTGATTTGTTACCGCTCCCACTGTGGGGCGGTCGAAACGCATTTCGAGCGGAGCGCGAAATCGGTTCGGGTGGGGGGCTTTCACCCGCTGCAAAAGACTGAACCACGAAGCACACGAAGCGCCTCTGCCTCTTCGTGACCTTTGTGGTCTTGGTGGTTCAATCTTCTTGGCCGCCCCCCACCCGATCCGCCCTCGGTCGCTCCCGCGCCCTCCAACGTATCGACCGCCCCACAGCGGGGGCGGTAACAGATCTGTTCGAGCTGGGTATATAGCCGACAGCTTGGCGTTTGCGTCCCCGGTTGGACCGGCTAACGCGATGCAGCGGCCGCCGTCTGCGCCCGCGCGGCGATCGTGGCCTCGACCGTCGACACGAAATCGAAGACCTCGAAAGGCTTTTTGACGACGGCGTCGGCTCCGACGAGCTGCGCCATCTTCAAAACGTCGACATGCACGCTCCGGCCTTGAGATTTCCCGCCTGAGATGGCGACGATCGCCAGGTTGGGCGCCTGGTGGCGCGCTTCGCGTATGACCTGCAAGCCCGATTGGTCCGGCAGAACGAGATCGCAAACGACAGCATCGAAGCCAATCTTGCTGAAGAGCTCGATTGCCTTCGACGCCTGGGTCGCCGTGACGACGTCGTGACGCGCGTCTTCCAGCGCGCGACTCATGATCGCCAAAAATAAGGGATCGTCGTCTACGACCAGAATGCGTGCCATGATGCCTCCCGAGAGCACCTTGAGCGTCGCATGGCCATGCTTAAGGCCCTGTAAAACGTGCTCGCACCGCCGACAGCGGGGTGCAGGGCTTCTTGATCGATCGTTGAAGCCTAGGTGTGTCGTGAGCCGAGTTGGCGCTCCGTCAGCGCCGATCGCGTCCGCTCGCGAAAGCCGCGGCTCATCCTGAGGCTGGTTCCGTCTGTCAACTCGACGCGCGCATCGCCATTGGCCAACGGTTTAACGTCTCGAACACGGTCGAGCGCGACCAGAGTCCGTCGGTGGATTCGAATAAAGGTCTTCGGATCTACCTTCTCTTCGAATCGCACCGCGGTCTCGCGGATCAAGTGGACGGCTGTGCCGGCATGAAGTGCGAGATAGTTTCCCTGCGTCTCGATCCAATCGACGGTTGCCAGACCGACCTGAATCATGCGGCCACGCGATTTGACGGGAATGCTGGTGATAAACGGCCCTGAGGGCGACGACGGCACCTGAACTCCCGCCGGCACTGCTTGTTCGACGGCCTTTCGTTCGGCTTCGGCATGTCGCCTAGAAAAATGGACCGCGTGTGCGGTGGCGCTCAAGGCGGCGATGCAAAACACGAGCAGCGGCCAATTCGCGGCGATTTCACCGGGCAACGCCGTCAGGACGGGGCGGCTGTCGCCGATCCCGAACCATGCTGCCAAGATGCAAGAGACGACGATGAGGCCGAGCGCGATCCCCGCTCCGCCGAGCGATTGAATCGTCAAATGGCGCCAGAGATTGCCTCGCTCGATCGGAAAGCGCCGCATCAACGCCAACACCAATGGGGTCGACGAGGCGCCTAGGAGGCTGGCCCCGAAAATCCGAACCACTTCCTTGTCCCAGGCGAGCGTGCCGCCCGCCTCGATGGCGCGCGCAACGTTGCCGGGCTCGAGGACCAGAAGGAACGCGACCCAAACGGGCAAGCCGAAGGCGATTTCCCGCCCCCACGCCTGCGCAGTCGGCATTTGAGGGCGAGCGAATTGGGGTGTGATCATGATCGACAAAGTTTGGGGTAAACGGCGTCGTGTTGTCCAGCGTGGCTGCGCTTTGTGATGAACCGCTCGGAATTTGGGACGAGACGCGGCAGGCGGGCATTTGGTTTCGCGCCCTGCCTCCTCAGATTGCGGTCTTGGCTCATCGAGGAGTGCGACCGTGAATTTCGCCTTGCGCGTGGCGGCTCTTGCCGTCGCTCTAAGCTTCTGTGTCGTTCCCATCGCGAACGCCGTCGACGTCGACGGTGGTCGCCTTGACGGCGTTCAAGACGGCACTTTGACCGTCTACAAGAGGGTGCCCTTTGCGGCACCGCCGGTCGGCGCGCTTCGCTGGCGCGAACCGCAGCCCGTCATACCTTGGTCCGGCGTGCGACTTGCCGATCGCTTTGCGCCGGCATGCTTGCAAACGGGCGTGTCGATGCCGGGTGAAGCGCCGCCGGCAATCAGCGAGGATTGCCTCTATCTCAATATATGGGTGCCCGCTGCCGCCAAGAGCGCGCGGCTTCCCGTGTTGGTGTGGATTTACGGCGGCGGTTTCAGCAACGGCTCGGCCTCGATGCCGCTCTATTGGGGCGACGCACTGGCGCGCAGGGGCATCGTCGTCGTCACGATTGCCTATCGGGTCGGCCCGTTCGGTTTTCTCGCCCATCCGCAGCTTACGCACGAGTCGTCTCATCGCTCGTCAGGCAACTACGGACTGATGGATCAAGTCGCCGCGCTTGAGTGGGTTCGGCGCAACATTGCTGCCTTTGGCGGTGACCCCAAACGCGTAACCATCGCCGGACAATCGGCGGGTTCGATGTCGGTCAGCATCTTGATGGCCTCGCCGCTGGCGAAGGGCCTATTCCAAGGCGCGATCGGTGAGAGCGGCGGCTTCTTCGAGCCCACCCAACTCGCGCCCAATTTCCTGCTGGCCAACGCCGAGCACGATGGCGAAGCTTACGCCGCGTCACTCGGCGCAGGCTCGGTTGCTGCCCTGCGTCAGTTGCCGGCGGCTGAGCTGCTCAAGGGTAAGATGCCATCGGGCTCGCATCCGGTGATCGAACCCTATCTCTTGCCCGAAGCGCCGTTCGATATCTTCGCTGCCGGCAGGCAGAACGACGTACCGGTCTTGGTTGGCGCCAACGCCGAAGAAGCGCGTGCGCTGATCGATTTGAAGGGCGTGAAGGCCGCGACATTCGCGGCCGACATCGAGAAGGCATTCGGCGCGCTGCCGCCACAGCTGATCGCCAACTATTCGCACACGACAGACGACGAGGCGCGCCAATCACGAGTCGACTTCGAAAGCGACCTGCGTTTCCGTTGGGACATGTGGGCGTGGGCGCGCCTGCAAGCGGCGACGGGGAAGAGCAAGGTTTACTTCTACCGCTTCTCGCAGAAACCACCGTTCCCCGCGGACTCGGTTCGCGCCGCGTGGGGCGCAAGCCACTTCGCGGAGCTTTGGTATGTGTTCGATCACCTCGACCAGGAGCCGTGGCGCTGGAGCGCCGCCGATCGCCGGTTGGCGAATTCGATCTCGGCCTATTGGGTGAATTTCGTGAAGTCCGGCGATCCGAATGGAAGCGGCCTGCCGCTCTGGCCCGGCTTCACCGGCGCCAACGGCCCGGCGCTCACGCTCGCCGAACCGATCACGACTCATGACGTTGCGGATCTCCAGCGACTGCAGGTCTTCGACGAAGTTTACAGCCAGCTGCGCCGCGCCCCGGCCAAGTAGCGAGGCGCTGCAGCATCGCGAGACTAGCACCGCCTAGAACAAGCGCCTCCCTCTCCCTTCCAACTTTGGAAGGGAGAGGGCCGGGGTGAGGGAAGGGCGCTCCACAATGCTCTGCGTGTAAGAAGTAATGCGCGGTCGCAGATGCGAAATTCTACGGCATCACCAAGCGACGCGGCCTACCCTCACCCCCGACCCCTCTCCCTTCCTATGCTGGAAGGGCGAGGGGAGAAGTAAGCGCGTCCTGCTGCGCTTCGAGCCGCGAGCAACGAAGCAAGTAGCAGCGGCAAAGGCCGCACGCGGGCTAAGCCGCCGCCGCCGTGCCGCCGACAGTGAGGCCTTCGATCAGCAGCGTCGGCTGACCGACGCCCACCGGCACGCCTTGGCCTTGCTTGCCGCACGTCCCGATGCCGGCGTCGAGTTTGAGGTCGTTGCCGATCATCTTCACTCGCGTCAGCGCGTCGGGGCCGTTGCCGATCAGCGTCGCGCCTTTGACCGGCGCGCCGACTTTGCCGTCCTCGATGCGATAAGCCTCGGTGCATGAGAAGACGAACTTGCCGCTGGTGATGTCGACCTGGCCGCCGCCGAAGTTCACGGCGTAGATGCCGTTCTTCACGCTGGCGAGGATTTCCTGCGGATCGTCTTTGCCGGCCATCATGTAGGTGTTGGTCATGCGCGGCAGGATCGGCGAGCCGTGCGATTGCCGCCGTCCGTTCCCGGTGGGCGCCATTCCCATCAGCCGCGCGTTCTGCCGGTCCTGCATGTAGCCCTTCAGGATTCCGTCTTCGATCAACACCGTACGCCCGGTCGGCGTGCCTTCGTCGTCGACGGAGAGCGAGCCGCGCCGCGATTCAAGCGTGCCGTCGTCGATGACGGTCACGCCCGGCGAGGCCACGCGCTCACCCAAGAGTCCTGAGAACGCGCTTGTCTTCTTGCGATTGAAATCGCCCTCGAGCCCGTGGCCGATCGCCTCGTGCAGCAGGATGCCGGGCCACCCGGGCCCGAGCACCACCGGCATCACGCCGGCGGGTGCCGGCACCGAGCGCAGATTGACCAGCGCTTGGCGCAGCGCCTCGTCGACTGCGCCGCGCCAGGTCTCCGGCTGCATATAAACGTCGTACGCCGTGCGCCCGCCGGCGCCATAGGAGCCCGCTTCCTGGCGGTCGCCGTCGCCGACCACGATCGAAACATTGAGCCGCACCAGCGGACGAATGTCGCGCACCGTCAGGCCGTCGGGGCGGATGATCTCGACCGCTTGCCATTCGCCGAAGAGCGAGCATGAGACTTGCCGCACGCGCGGATCGCGTCCGCGGGCATAAGCATCGATGTCGGCCAGAAGCTTCACTTTGGCGTCGAACGGCGTGCCGTCGATCGGATTGGCGTCGGTATAGAGTTTGACGTTCGTGCCGCGAGGACCCGCGGCCCATTGCCCGCTGTGCCCGGCTTTCACAGCCTGAACGGCCGCCGCGGCACGCTTCATGGCGTCTTCCGACAGGTCGCTCGCATGGGCGTAGCCGGTTGCTTCGCCGGCGACCGCGCGCAAACCGAAACCTTGCGTTGTGTCAAAGCTTGTCGACTTCATGCGCCCGTCGTCGAACGCGAAACTCTCCGTCAGCCGGTATTCGAGGAACAGCTCGCCGTCGTCGGCGCCCTTCAGCGCTTCGCTCGCGATGCGCTCGACTCGCGAACGATCGAGCCCGGTCTGCGAGAAGAAAAGATCGCCGCTGCTGCTCATGGTGTTGTCCTCGACGCTGACGTTGAGTGGTGAAGGTAAGTCGCTGTGACGCACGGTCAATCCGGCCGCATCTCCCGGTTGTGGCATAAGGTCGCAATGACGCATGCCGCGCTCACCGTTAAACCGCGCTCACTAGAGTTACCGCTGCTTTGCCCCGCCGGCTACCTGCCGTTGCGGCGCATCCCAAACGGCTGGTTCAACGGGGCTGATACGCGCATGAGCGCATCCTTGAAGCGTGGATTGATGTTTGTTGCGTTCCTGCTGTTTGCGGCCGTCGCGCCCAACGCGGCTTGGGCCGCTGATACTCCGTCCGCTCAGCCGGGTTACGCCGTGGATGGAGAAATCGGCTTTCAGCCGGCGGCAACAGATCACGCCCAAGCGATTCACGATTTCCATTATCTGTTGCTGGTCATCATCACGATCGTGACCCTCTTCGTGATGGCGCTGCTGCTGTGGGTGATGATCCGCTACAACGCGCGCGTCAATCCAAAGCCCTCGAACTTTTCGCACAACACGCTCGTCGAGGTGATTTGGACGGCCGTGCCGGTGGTCATCCTGGTCCTGATCTTCATCCCCTCGATGCGGGTTCTCTATGAAGGCGACGTCATTCCGCCGCCCGACATCACCGTCAAGGCGATCGGTCACCAGTGGAACTGGTCATACGAATATCCCGATCACGGCAACTTCACCTTCGAGTCGCTGCCGTTGTCGGACGACCAAGACAAGAAAGCCGGTGAACCTCGGCTTCTCGGCGTCACCAACCGTGTCGTCGTGCCGGTCGGCAAGGTCGTCCGCGTCATCGTCACATCGCAAGACGTCATTCATTCATGGACGGTGCCGGCCTTCGGCGTGAAGGTCGACGCCGTGCCCGGCCGCCTGAACGAGCTTTGGTTCAAGGCGAACCGCGAAGGCGTCTTCTACGGTCAATGCTCCGAGCTTTGCGGCGTCAATCACGCCTTCATGCCGATCGCGGTCGAGGTCGTGAGCCAAGAGCGCTTCGACCAATGGGTCGCGGAGGCCAAAACCAAATTCGCCAACGCCGACAGCGAGCCGACCTCGCTCGCCGCCGCGCGCTAACGGACTTCAGGAGCTGAATTGATGGCCACCGCCCACGACGCCGCCGACGCCGGTCACGCCCATCACCCGACGGGCTGGCGCCGCTACGTCTATTCGACGAACCACAAAGACATCGGCACGATGTATCTGGTGTTCGCCATCATCGCGGGCGTCATCGGCGGCCTGCTGTCGCTCGCCATGCGTCTGGAGCTGGCCGCGCCGGGCATCCAGTACTTCACCGTCAATCCGCATCTCTACAACGTCTTCGTCACGGCTCACGGACTCATCATGATCTTCTTCATGGTGATGCCGGCGATGATCGGCGGCTTCGGCAATTGGTTCGTGCCGCTGATGATCGGGGCGCCCGACATGGCGTTTCCGCGCATGAACAACATTTCGTTCTGGTTGTTGCCGTTCTCCTTCACGCTTTTGATTCTGTCGATGTTCGTTGAGGGCGACTCGGGCGGTCATGGCGTGGGCGGCGGTTGGACGCTTTATGCGCCGTTGTCGACCACGGGTTCGCCGGGTCCGGCGATGGATTTCGCCATCCTCTCGATCCACTTGGCCGGCGCTTCGTCCATTCTGGGCGCCATCAACTTCATCACCACGATCTTCAACATGCGCGCGCCCGGCATGACGCTGCACCGCATGCCGCTGTTCGTTTGGTCGATCCTGGTGACCGTGTTCCTGCTGCTCCTGGCGTTGCCGGTGCTGGCGGGCGCCATCACGATGCTGCTCACCGACCGCAATTTCGGCACGACATTCTTCGATCCGGCCGGCAACGGCGACCCGATCCTGTTCCAGCATCTCTTTTGGTTCTTCGGCCACCCGGAAGTTTACATCTTGATCCTGCCCGGCTTCGGCATGATCAGCCAGATCGTTTCGACCTTCTCCAAGAAGCCGGTGTTCGGCTATCTCGGTATGGCTTACGCGATGGTGTCGATCGGCTTCATCGGTTTCGTGGTGTGGGCGCACCACATGTACGCGGTCGGCCTCAACGTCAACACCAAGGCCTATTTCGTCGCCGCGACCATGGTCATCGCCGTGCCGACCGGCATCAAGATCTTCTCCTGGATCGCAACGATGTGGGGCGGCTCGATCGAGTTCAAGACGCCGATGTTGTGGGCGATCGGTTTCATCTTCTTGTTCACGCTCGGCGGTGTCACCGGCGTCGTGCTGGCGAACGCCGGCGTCGATATCGCGCTGCACGACACCTATTACGTCGTCGCGCACTTCCATTATGTGCTGTCGCTCGGTGCCGTGTTCGCGATCTTCGGCGGATTCTATTTCTGGATCGGCAAGATGAGCGGCTACATGTACAACGAGTTCTTGGGCAAGCTGCACTTCTGGGTGACCTTTATCGGCGTCAATCTTGTCTTCTTCCCGCAGCATTTCTTGGGACTCGCGGGCATGCCGCGCCGCTACATCGACTACCCCGATGCCTACGCTTATTGGAACGCCTGGTCTTCGTTCGGCTCCTATATCTCGACGGCGGGCATGTTCATCTTCCTGTTCATGCTGGCTGAGATGTTCATCATGAAGCGCAAATGCGCCGACAATCCGTGGGGCGTCGGCGCGACGACGCTCGAGTGGACGTTGCCGTCGCCCCCGCCGTTCCACCAATTCAACGAACTGCCGAAGATCGGCGCGGCCGATCACGGACACTGATGTGACAGTCGTTGCGACCAATGATGATACGCCACGGGCCTCGCTGGCAGGCCCGGCGGACTACATCGCACTGCTGAAGCCGCGCGTGATGTCGCTCGTCGTGTTCACAGCGTTGGCGACAATCATTGTCGCGCCAGGCAGCATGAACCCGGTCTTTGCTTTCACGGCGTTGTTGTGCATCGCGATTGGCGCGGGCGCCGCCGGCGCGCTCAATCAATGGTACGACGCCGACATCGACGCGATCATGACGCGCACGAGAACGCGCCCCGTGCCGTCGGGCCGCGTCACGCGCCAAGAGGCACTCGAGTTCGGCGGCGTGCTTGCATTCGGTTCGGTGCTTTGCATGGGCGTACTGGTCGGCTATTTGGCGGCCGCGCTGCTGGCGCTGACCATCGGCTTCTATCTCTTCGTCTATACGATGTGGCTCAAGCGCTTGACGGTGCAAAACATCGTCATCGGCGGCGCCGCCGGTGCTCTGCCGCCCGTGATCGCCTGGGCCGCCGCCACCGGTTCGGTCGCCGCACCGCTGCCGTGGCTGCTCTTTCTCATCATCTTCCTTTGGACGCCGCCGCATTTCTGGGCGCTCGCGCTCGCGGGCTCGGAAGATTATGCGCGCGCCAACGTGCCGATGTTGCCGGTGGTGAAGGGTGCCAGGGCAACGCGCAATCATATTCTGGTCTATTCGCTGATCGTCGCGCCGGTGGCGCTCGCGCCTTATGCGTTGGGCCTGACAGGCCCGATCTACGGGGCGGTCGCAGCACTCGGCGCCGCGGCTTTCGTTGTGCTCGCCGCGATGTTGTGGCGGGCCTCCGCCCAGGCCGAGCGGGGCGCTGCGCTGCGGCTGTTCGCCTATTCGATCTTCTATTTGTTCGCGATCTTTACGGCGCTGGCGGTCGAGCGTCTCTTGGGCTTCGCGCCGGGAGCATGAGCACGATGGAGCTGACGCCGGAAGAACAGCGCAAACGCAGCCAGCGCAACTATGCCATCGCGGGCGTGTTACTGGCGCTGGTCGTGCTGATCTTCGTCGTCACGATTGCAAAAATCGGCGGCAACATCGCCTCGAGGCCGATGTGAGGGCCGGGGCGCAAAGGCAGTCATGCGCAAGCTGAGCGCGAACGATCGTGTGGTCTTGAATTGCGTCGCCGTGTTGGCGGGCGCGCTGGCCCTGACCTATGCGTCGGTCCCGCTCTACCGCATCTATTGCCAAGCGACCGGCTTCGACGGCACGCCGCGTATCGCCGCCGGCCCCTCCTTGGCTGTCTCGGATCGCACGATCGAGATACGTTTCGATTCGAATGTGGGTTCGGGCCTGCCGTGGACGTTCGGTCCGAAGGAGCGAACCGTCATTGTGCATTTGGGCGAAAACAAGCTCGTCTATTTCCGCGCCGAGAACCAGTTCCAGACGGCGACAGCCGGAACCGCGACCTACAACGTCACGCCGGAAAAAGTGGCGCAGTATTTCAACAAGGTTCAGTGCTTTTGCTTTACCCGGCAAGAACTCAAAGGCGGGCAGGGCGCCGACTTGGGCGTGACCTTTTTCGTCGATCCCGCCATCGCGACCGATCCGATGACGAAGGATGTCGTCTCGATCACGCTTTCCTATACGTTCTATCCGGCCAAGCCGGACACGAAAACCGTTGCCGCGGCCGAACCCGCGCGTTGACACTCCAAGGGGAATGAGACCGATGGCCTCCGATGAAGTGAGACATGACTATCACCTGGTTGAGCCGAGCGCTTGGCCGATCGTTGGCGCCGTCGGCGCCTTCATCTCCGCGTTTGGCGCCATCTGCTTTTTTCAGTGGTTGAAGGGCGTGGGTGGTCTGCACATCTTCGGTCTGACGATCGGCGGACCTTGGCTCCTGCTCATGGGGGCCGCGATCCTCATCTACATGTTCATCGGCTGGTGGCGTGACGTCGTTAAGGAATCCGTGGTCAACCATGACCACACGCCGATCGTCAAACTGGGTCTTCGCTACGGCATGATCTTGTTCATCGCCTCCGAGGTGATGTTTTTCGTCGCTTGGTTCTGGGCCTATTTCAATTCGGCGTTGTATCCCAAAGCCGTCGGCTTGAAGGCATGGCCGCCCGAAGGGATTGTCACCTTCGACCCCTGGCACATCCCGCTCTTGAACACATTGATTCTGCTTACCTCGGGCACGACGGTCACCTGGGCGCACCATGCGATCCAAACCGGCAATCAACGCGATGCGGTGCGCGGGTTGGTCTTGACGGTTCTCCTCGGCATGTCGTTCACGGCCCTTCAAGCTTATGAGTACGGCCACGCGGCGTTCGCCTATTCCGGCAACATCTACGGCGCCACGTTCTTTATGGCGACGGGCTTCCATGGCTTCCACGTGATCGTCGGCACGATCTTCCTGACCGTTTGCCTCTTCCGCGCGATGCGCGGTCATTTCACGCCGGAGCGTCATTTCGGCTTCGAGGCGGCGGCTTGGTACTGGCACTTCGTCGACGTCGTGTGGCTATTCCTCTTCGCCTCGATCTATGTTTGGGGCGAGGGCGTTAAATTGCCTGTCGGCTGAGGCTTCGCCTCGCGGGAGTTCGTGAACCATGTCCAGCGACGCAGCCCCCTTATTGCAGTCGGGGCTGCGTTGCAGATGTCCGCGCTGCGGTCGCGGCCGGTTGTTCAGTGCCTATTTGAAGATTGCGCCAAGTTGTCCGGAATGCGGGCTCGACTACGGCTTTGCCGATGCGGGTGACGGCCCGGCGGTATTCGTCATCCTGGTCGCTGGTGCGATCATCGCCGCCGCGGCGGCGTTCGTCGAAATCAATTTTCGCCCGCCATATTGGATGCATGTGTTGATCTGGCTGCCGGCGACCGTGGGCCTCTGCCTCGCGCTGCTTCCGCCCTTCAAAGCGACGCTCTTCGCCTTGCAGTATCGCAACCGCGCCGGCGAAGGTCGGCGTTTGGACTAAACGATGCACTTCCGCCCGCTGCCGGTCTTGACGATTTCAACGTCGATCGCGTTCGCCGTCCTGATCGTCCTCGGATTCTGGCAGCTGGAGCGGCGCGAGGAGAAACACGCGCTGCTGCGCGAGATCGCGCACCGCATGATCGCGCCCGCGGAATCGATTGAGGGACTGTTGATCAACGATTCCGAAGCACCGTTCCGTCACGCGACGGCACAGGGCACCTTCGAGCACGCGCAGGAGGCCTACGTCTTTGCCCCGCGCAGCGACGACAGCGGCACGCACCTTGGTTACAAGGTGATCACACCGTTCAGATTGACGGCGAGCGCGGTCGTCTTTGTCGATCGCGGCTGGGTGCCTCAGGAGCGCCGGGCCCCGGCGACCCGCCTCAAGGGACAGCCGGATGGACCGGTGACGATTCGAGGTCTGATGAAGCCCACCGCGGCGCCTGGGCTCTTCACGCCCGAGCCCAATCTCGTCGAGCATATTTGGTACGTGCACGACATCGCCGGCATGGCGTCGGCCTTCGACCTGAAGCCGGCGACCGTGCTTTATCTTGAGGCGTCGATGTCCTCGCCAGGCGGCCCCGACCCGATCGCCGAAATGCCCGAGATCCCCGACAACCATTTGCAATACGCGCTGACCTGGTTTGCGCTCGCCGTCGCGCTCGTGATTGTCTACCTCGTCTTCCACCATTCGCGCGGCCGCCTAAGGTTTCGCCGATGAGATTTGTCAGCACGCGGGGCGAGGCCCCCTCGATCGGCTTCGAAGAGGTGCTGCTGTCCGGCCCGGCGCCCGACGGCGGTCTCTATGTGCCCGAAACCTGGCCGCATTGGAGCGCCGCGCAATTCTCGAATTTAGCCGGGCGTCCGTACGCCGAGATCGCCGGTGCGGTGCTCGCGAGTTTCATCGACGATCCGTTTTGGGCCGATGTAACCGCAGGCGCGGCGAGAGATGTCTATCGCCGTTTCCGGCACGCGGACGTGGCGCCGCTCGTGGCGATGGGCGCTAACGGCTATCTGCTCGAACTCTTTCACGGCCCGACATTCGCCTTCAAGGATTTTGCTTTGCAGCTGCTGGCGCCGTTGATGGACGAAGCGCTCAAGCGGCGCGGCGATACGGCGCTCGTCCTTGCCGCGACCTCGGGCGACACCGGCGCCGCCGCGATCCACGCGCTCGCCGGTCGCTCGAAGATCAAGGTCGTGGTCTTGCATCCCAAGGGACGCATCTCGGACATTCAGCGCCGCCAGATGACGACGGTGACGGCGGCGAACATCCGCAATATCGCGATTGAAGGCACCTTCGACGACGCGCAAGCGCTCGTGAAATCCCTGTTCGCCGATCGCGAATTCGCTGCCCGTCACAAGCTCGCCGCGATCAATTCGATCAATTGGGTACGAATTGCCGCGCAAGCGGCTTACTACATCTCGACGTGCCTGCGTTTGGAAATGAAGCCTGTAACGTTCGCCGTGCCGACGGGAAATTTCGGCGATGTGTTTGCGGGTTTCGTCGCCAAGAAAATGGGCGCGCCGGTCAAACGCCTGATCGTGGCGACGAACCAGAACGATATCCTGGCACGTGCTATCGAGACCGGCGTCTACGCGCGCGGCCCGGTCCACGCGACGCTGTCGCCCGCGATGGACATTCAGGTGGCGAGCAATTTCGAGCGACTAATCTTCGAGGCGCATGGTCGCGATGCCGCGCAGACCCGCCGCTTGATGGGTGAATTCGCAAGCACCGGTTCGTTGACTCTCGCGCCGGCCGCGTGCGCGTTCGTGGGCGGGATTTTTTCGGCTGTCAGTGTGAGCGAGGCCGACACGCTCGCCACCATGGCGCGGATCTTCAAATCGACCGGCAGGGTCGTTGATCCCCACACCGCTGTCGCCATCCAGGCTGCTGAGCAGAGCGCGCCCACCGGCGACACGGTTGTGATGTTGGCGACCGCCCATCCAGCTAAATTTCCCGACGCGGTCGAAAAGGCGATAGGCCAGCGCCCTGAGCTGCCGCCGGAGCTGCGATCGATCCTGACGGCACGCGAGCGCTGCGTCACGCTGCCCAATGATGCCGCGGCCCTGAAGACCTTCATCGCCGCCGCCTGATCGTCTCCGTCATCGCCAGTCCCCTCCCGCGCCCCAAGAAAATGGCGCAACTCAGGGGTTTTATGGGCTGCATATTCAGCCCATGAAATTCGCCCGCGACTGCTCTATGTACTCCGGTCCCAAAGCCGAAAGAACCCGAATGCCCCCCAGTATCACCAAGCTTAAGAACGGCCTCACCGTCGTGACCGACCCCATGCCGCATCTGGAAACGGCGGCGGTCGGGGTCTGGGTCAATGCCGGCGCGCGTCACGAAACCGAGCCGATGAACGGCATCGCCCATATGCTCGAGCACATGGCCTCAAGGGAACGAAGCGGCGCACCGCACGCCAGATCGCCGAGGAGATCGAGCGTGTCGGCGGCTACAACAACGCCTACACCGCGCGCGAGCAGACCGCGTACTACGCGCGCGTCCTCAAGGCCGATGTCCCGCTCGCCGTCGATATACTTGCCGACATTCTCCAGGATTCGGTGTTCGACACCGACGAGCTGGCGCGCGAACAAGGTGTCGTGATTCAAGAAATCGGGCAGGCCGAAGACACGCCCGACGACATCATCTTCGATCATCTGCAAGCGACCGCCTTTCCCGATCAGCCGCTCGGCCGCCCCATCCTCGGCACGGCCAAACACGTGCAGTCCTTCACGCAGACGTCGCTTCGCGACCACATCGCCGCGCACTATTTCGCCTCCTCGATGGCGTTTATTTCCGCCGGCGCGGTCGAACACGAAAAAATGGTGGCGCTTGCCGAACACGCGTTTGCCGGTTTGAAATCGGGAAAGGAAATCACGCCGGCAGCCGGCAGCTATGGCGGCGGCGAGCGTCGCACCGGCCAAAAGCTTGAGCAGGCGCACATCGCTCTTGCGTTCAAAGGTCTTTCCTCGCTCGACGAGGACGTTTACGCGGCGCAAGTCTATTCGACGGTGCTTGGCGGTGGTATGTCGTCGCGGCTCTTCCAAGAGGCGCGCGAGAAGCGCGGGCTCTGTTACACGATCTCGACCTTCGGTTCGAGCTATCGCGACACCGGCCTCTTTGGCGTCTATGCCGGCACAAGCAACGACGATTTGCCGGAGCTCATGAATGTGGTTGCCGGTGAAATGATCAGTGTCGCCGAGACCGTGGGTGAGGACGAGACCGCTCGCGCCCGCGCCCAGATCAAGGCCGGCATGCTGATGGGCCTGGAGCAGGCGTCATCGCGCTGCGAGCAGATCGCGGCCCATCTCTTCACTTACGGCCGCCTTCTTTCGACGGACGAATTGATCGCGCGCATCGATGCTGTCGACACGAAGGCGGTCAGCCGCGTCGCGGCGAGCGTTTTGAAGCGCAGCAAGTTGACGTTGGCTGCCATGGGTCCGGTCGGCAAGCTCGGCTCCTACGATCGCGTCGCGCAGCGATTTGCTTGATGCCGCTCGTCGTGAGCCTTGCGAGATCCAAACCTGCCGCTGTCGCGGGCGCGCAAGTCGTCTTGCGTCCGCCCGTTGCCGCCGATTTCGAGCCTTGGGCGCGGTTGCGCCATGACAGCCGGAATTTCCTGAAGCCTTGGGAGCCGACCTGGGCATCGGATGAATTGTCGAAGGAGGCGTTCCGTCGCCGCCTGCGTCGTTATTCGCAGGCCGCGCGCGACGGTACCGGCCACATCTTCTTTGTCTTCGACAAGAAGACGGGCGCGCTAGTCGGCGGCTGTCAATTGTCGAACATCCGCCAAGGCGTTGCGCAATCCGCGGCAACGCTCGGCTATTGGATGGGTGAGCCCTTTGCCGGCAAGGGTCTCATGACGGATGCGGTCACCGCGTTGACCAGATATTGCTTGACGAAGCTTGGACTTCATCGCATCGAGGCGGCCTGTTTGCCGGACAACGCCGCATCGCGCCGTGTTCTGGCGAAGGCGGGCTTCGTCGAGGAAGGAATCGCCCGCCGATATCTCAAGATCAACGGCCAGTGGCGCGACCATCTTCTGTTTGCCATCATTGAAGACGACCTGCCATCCGCCCGCCCGCCCAAGGGATAGGCGCTTCAAAGAGGATCACAATGGATCAACGCCTGTTGCGCTTGCTTGGAGTCTTGACCTCGTCGAAGGTCCTTTCGACGCTCGCCGGCATGGCGATCGGCGGCGTGATTTTTCTGCTGGTCGCCTGGGCGGCCGGATTTTTGAGTCCACCACCAAATACCGAGGAGACCGAGTTGCCCGCCCAACTGAGCAGAGACAAGAACACCGAGTTTCTCGCCAATCACGCCAAGCAGCCCGGCGTCACCGTCACCGCAAGCGGTCTTCAATACCGCGTGATCAAAGCCGGCGCCGGTAAGAAGCCGGAATCGGCGCGTGCAATCGTCAAGGTGCATTACACAGGTAAGCTCATCGACGGCACGACCTTCGATTCATCCGTTGGTGGATCGCCGGTCGAGTTTCCGCTGAACAGAGTTATCCCTGGTTGGACCGAAGGCTTGCAGCTGATGCGCGAAGGCGAAAAGGCCGAGCTCGTGATTCCCTACAAACTCGGCTACGGCGAGGAAGGGTCGAGCGGCTCCATTCCGCCGTATCAGACGCTCGTCTTCGAGGTCGAGCTTCTCTCGGTCAAATGATCCGAGCCGCTGTCAGCTTGCGCCCCGCCGATCTCGGGGCGCAGCTGCTTGCGCAGGTCGCCCTCGCGAAACGAGGTGACCTTCACGCAGCGCAGTCAAACGCTCCGGTCCTTCTGTTAGTGCCGCGCTTCGCGCCAAACAAGAACGGCAAGCAGCGCAGCGATGATCGCGCCTGCGATGCTTGCGCTCATCGGAATCTGATGACCGCCGACCAGGATCTCGACGTTCATCGCTAGGCGCGCGACATGAGCCGCAGCGATAATGAACAACAGCAACACCACCGTCATTGTAACGGGCTTGGACATTTTGGCTCTTTCCACCGGAGGAGGGGGCGCCGCAATTTGCGCCGAAAATCTACCACGCGGCGGGTCGTTTGGGTCACTCCAGGCCGGTTTCTGCATCGTTTCCGCTGGCGCGCGCCGATAGAATCAAGATCGACTGCTCGGGCTGGTGCGCTGACTGATTCGTCAGGTCAGCACGCCAAAAAGGGGAGGAACAACAATGTCGCCAACAGAACTCGTTGCCCGCGTCCAACGTCTCTTGCTGTCGCCGGCGGCGGAGTGGGACGCCATCGACCACGAGGGCGCGGATGTCGCTCGCATCTATCAATCCTACGTTCTTCCGCTCGCCGCCCTTGCAGCTCTTGCGGCCTTCATCGGAACGTCCGTGGTAGGCATTGGAGGCTTTCGCGTCGGGCTCGTCTCGGGGTTGGTCCAAGCAATCGTTTCGGTGGCGGTGTCGGCCGGCGCCGTCTACGTGATGGCGCTCATCATCAACGCACTGGCGCCGCAATTCGGGGCCAAACAGGACATGGGCCAAGCCTTCAAGGTGGCGGCTTATGCGCCTACCGCCAGCTGGGTCGCCAGTTTGATCATGATCTTGCCGATGCTCGGGATCGTGGCCTTGATCGGCGGGCTCTATTCCTTGTATCTGCTGTTCGTTGGCTTGCCCAAATTGATGAAGCCTGCCGCCGACAAAGCGATGATCTACACGCTCGCGGTAATCGGTTGCATGATTGTGGTCGGTGTCGTTGTCTTCGCGGTCATGCGCACCGCCGGTCTCGGCTAGGCGGCGACGACAATTGGAGGGCCCCGCGCAGGGAATTTGTGCGGAGGTCCGGCGGTTGTGAGCTCATCTTGAGTGGCGGCCCAAGAGTTGGCGGCAGGTAGCTGATTACTGATGTGGAAACGGGCGGGCCCAGGCATCGTCGCGCTGCTCGTTGCGGCGATGGTCTCCGTCGGCCCTGTCGACGGGGCGCCTCCTGATCCCGCAATTCCGCTAGCGGCGCCGGTCATCGATCTCACGCGCTCGCTCCGGCCCTACGATCAAGGGTCGCCAGGCGAGACGGCCGAGGTTGAATCTTGGCTTGCCTTCGACCTGACCAACCCGGGGAGCCAAGAAGTTGCGCGCGTCGTCACCTTCGACAATGGCGGCAACGGCGCGCTCCGCTTCCTATACGCAGACGACCGCACCGCGTGGCTCGCTCTGACCGCGACAGGCGAAGGTGGCCGCGCAGAACTCAGGGGCAACAGATACACTGTCGGTGAAGTGTCCGTTTCGCCCGGACAAACCGCTACGTTCGCAGTGCGCGTGCGCGCACCCAATAGATCAGGCGTTTGGCGGCTGTGGCAGCCGGAAGCCTATGCGGCGCACCAGCGTCTCGACACGCTCATGCGCGGGTTGCTCGCGGGTTGCGTGCTGGCGATGGCCGCATGGCTTGCGGGGCTCTCGGTTGCCCGGCGCAGCGGTACGCAAGGGTGGGCGGCGATTGCGCTGGGCGCGAGCGTTGTTCTGCTGCTGGGTGAGAGCGTGGTTCCGCTTCCTGCACCTGTGACCATTGGGGCCGGCGGTCTTTTCCTCGCAGCAGGTCTGCAATTCTTGAGCCGCTATCTTGATGTGTCGCGCGACCGGCCGTGGACCGCCTATCTGCTTGACGGTTGCATCTTCGCGATCTTCCTGCTCGGTCTCGTCGCAGCCTTCGACATTGCGCCGGCCTGGTTGCTTCTGCGCGCCGCAACTGTCTTGGCTGCCGCGACGCTCTCCACCCTGCTCCTGCAAGGCCTTTTCAAGCGCAATGACGCGGCGCGCGCGTTGATCCCCGGCGGGTTGCTGCTTGTTCTTGGGTGCCTTGCACCGAGCTTAGTTCCCGATCAGGTGGCGCGCCATGTGACTGCGCTGCCGTTGATCTTCGATGCACTGTTGACGGCCGGCATTTTAGCGATCGGCTTTGCCGGCTCGTCTCAGCGTCAAGAGCGCTCCCACGAGGAAGTGTCGGCTGAACTCAGCGAAGAACGGCGCCAATCGCGCGAAGTCGAGTATCGCTATGCGTTGGGCCTCGCTGCTGCCCATCAAGGCTTGTGGGATTGGAATCTCGAGGCGGACACCTTGTTCCTTTCGCCGTCGGTCGAGGCGTTGTTGGGCTTGCCGAACTCGGCGATCGCTTCGTCGGAGCGCAACTGGGCGGCGCTGATCCTGCCGGAGGACGTGAGCGTCTATGCCGAGGCGATGAACACGCATCGCAAATTGGGCAATAGCGCCTTCACCGTCGAGGTGCGCATGCGCCACGCCAAGGGCGGCCTGCGTTGGATTCAGCTGCGCGCCAGTTGTCTCGCCGGTTCCGACGGCCGCGCCATGCGCTGCATCGGCGTCGTCAGCGACATCACCGCGCGCAAACAGCAGGAAGCGCATCTGACGACGAGCGATCAGGTCGATCCAGTGACCGGTCTCATCGGCCGCAATCCCTTTGCCTCTCGCCTTGACGAACTCCTCGCCGACATGCAGCGCGGCCGGATCCAGCGGCGCGGCGCGGTGCTCGCCATCGATGTCGACCGCGTGCGCCTCGTCAACGACAGTCTGGGCCACAAGATAGGCGAGCAGTTCCTTGCCGATATCGCGCGCCGCCTCGATCATGCCGCCGGCCCGGACGATGCGGTCGCCCGTCTCGGCAGCGACGAGTTCGCTGTGCTGGCACTTGGCTCGACCGGTGATGAAGATGGTGCCGAGGTCGCGCAGCGCATTCGTGATGCCCTAACGCAGCCCATCGCCATCGGCGACCGCGAGATCTACGCCGCCGCCAGCATCGGTCTCGCCCTGATCGAGGAGCGCCATCGCTTCGGCGGCGACGTCATCCGTGAGGCCGAAGTGGCGATGTATCACGCCAAGCGCGCGGGCCGCGGCGGCTTTGAGATCTACCAGCCGCAGATGAAGCCGCGTTCGGCCGAGCGTTTGATGCTCGACGCAGATCTGCGCACGGCGCTCGAGCGCAACGAAATCGAGTTGCACTACCAGCCGATCGTGCGCCTTGGCGACCATTCGATCGCGGGCTTCGAAGCGTTGATGCGTTGGCGCCATCCCAAGCGCGGTTTGCTGTCGCCTTCCGATTTCATTCCGTTGGCGGAGGAAACCGGGTTGATTGTGCCGCTCGGCCGCTATGCCGTGGAACGCGCGGCTGCCGAACTGAAGCGCTGGCAAAGCTTCTTCCCGATGCGCGAGCCGCTGTTTTGCAGCGTCAATGTGTCGGCGCGCCAACTCTTCCGGCAAGACTTCTTCGACGACGTCATTCAAGCCCTGCGCCGCGAATCGCCGGCGCATCTGTCGTTCAAGCTTGAGCTGACCGAGAGCGTCATCATGCAAAATCCGGAAACGACCGCGCGCATGCTGGGCCGTTTGAAGGAAGCGGGCGCCGGCCTTGCGCTCGACGATTTCGGTACGGGGTTTTCGTCGCTGAGCTATCTGCAGCGGTTTCCGTTCGACACGGTGAAGGTCGACCGCAGCTTCATCGTCGACATGGCGACGAACAAGGAAACGCCGGTGATCTTGAACTCGATCATCCAATTGGCGCACGAACTCGACATGTCGGTCGTCGCCGAGGGCGTCGAGAGCCAGCAGGAAGCGCAAAAACTAAAGGCCATGCGCTGCGAGTTCGCGCAAGGCTTCCTGTTCGGCGCGCCAATGGACGCAACCGCCGCCTACAATTTCATTGCCTTGAAAGGGAAAACGGTCGAACCGAAATTGCCGCGTCCGGGCTCAAGCCCGGCCCGCATCCCGCGATAGCTGCGCCGGGTTGACGCCGAGCTTGCGGATCGCGTGCTCCCACTTGTACGTGAGATTGTTTCCGAAGAGCAGGTATTCGTCGGCCGGGCACGTCAGCCAGCCGTTGCGTCGAATCTCATTCTCAAGTTGGCCCGCGCCCCAGCCGGCGTAGCCGAGCGCCACCATCGCCTGTTTTGGACCCTTGCCGTCGGCGATCGCCTTGAGCACGTCGACGGTGGCGGTGAGGCCGACCTGATTGCCGACCTTCACGGTGGTATCTTGTGACGAATAATCCGGGCTGTGCAGAACAAAGCCGCGACCGGTTTCGACCGGCCCGCCGAACTGCACCGGAAGTCCGTTGAGCGTGCGCGATTGGGGGCGAATGCGCAGCTGGCGCAACAGGTCGAAGAAAGTGATGTTGGAGACGAGTTTGTTCAAGCACAGCGCCATCGCGCCTTTTTCCGAGTGCGCGCACAGGAAAAGGACCGATTGCTCCATCTTCGGGTCGGGCATGTTGGGCATGGCGATCAAGACCTGCCCCTCCAGGTAGCTGCCCTGGGTTTTTCTTGAACGGAAAATCGCCATACGCGAATTGTAATCCTTCTCAGTTAATTCTGGAAGTCACCGTTTCACGGAAGAGTGACGCACGTGCGATGCTCTTTGACTGTCATGTAGGGCAGGAATGAGTATCGTCAGCGTGTCATGAAGGTCAGGTTATTACCCTTGGTTGTGGCGTTAGCACTTTTTTCAGGTGCCGCGAACGCCGGCGACACGACAACGCCCTGGGCTGGAGAATCGCCCGCAAAGAGTCGCCTTATCGTCGAATCTTATCAATTCGTTGGCGCAGGAAATCTGAGGGCAGGGGTGCAAATAAAGCTCGCGCCCGGCTGGTGGACCTATTGGCGTATGCCCGGAACCTCCGGGATGCCCCCCAAATTTGATTGGTCCGGCTCCAAGAATCTGGCCGATGAACCGGAGCTGGTTTGGCCCGCGCCGCACCGCGCCGTCGCCTACCGCGAGAGCCTCAATGTTTATCGCGACGAGGTCGTCTTTCCCATTGAACTGCGTCCGGCCGATCCCTCCAAGCCCATCGAGTTGCACCTAAAACTGGCCTTTGCGATTTGCAAAAACATCTGCATGCCGATCGTCGCCGAACATCGCTTGACGCTGATGCCGTCGTCCGCCGAGCCCGATCTCGATAACGACAACGTCGCGTTGATCTCGGCCTACACCGGACGTGCGCCGACGCCTGATCCGGAGACATGCGGCTTGTCGATCCGACAGGTGCGCGCCGAGCGCGACGGCAAGAACGTGGCACTCGACATCAAGGTCACCGGCCTTTCCGAGCGCCGCCGCCCCGTCGTGCTGATCGAAGGACCCGAGTTTGTGCGGGCAAGCGATGCGCAGGCAAAACCCACTGACGATATCGGCGCATGGACCGTGCGCGTCGGTCTCGGTCCTGCGACCCAGTTGAACGCGCTCGCCGGCCGGCGCATTCGCATAACCGTCATCGATGAAGGCCGCGCGCTCGAACAGATATGGGTCGTTGGCGCGTCTGGCAGTTCGACCGCCGGGCTTGGCCTGACGCCCGTGTCGCACAGGCTGCTCGACCCGCCGGAGCCCGGCGCAAGCGAGCTGTTCTCGCTGCAATAGCGTGATCCCGAAAAGTGGATACCGGTTTTCGGAAAAGATCACGCCCAAACAAAGACCTAGAGCGTGATCGCGAAAAGTGGATACCGGTATTCGGAAAAGGCGCGCCCTTTCCAGGGCGGCCGTGACCCGCTTATATGCGGCCCAATCTTCACGCAAAGGACCAAGGCTCATGACCATCAAAGTTGGCGACAAGGTGCCGTCCGCGACCCTCATGCACATGACGGAGAAGGGCCCGGCGCCCGTCTCCAGCGACGATCTCTTCAAGGGCAAGAAGGTGGTCGTCTTCGCGCTGCCCGGTGCCTTCACCCCGACTTGCTCGGCGCGCCATCTGCCCGGCTACATCGAGCACGCCGCCGACTTCAAGGGCAAAGGCGTCGCTGATGTCGTCTGCCTCTCGGTCAACGACGCCTTCGTCATGAACGCCTGGAGCAAAGATCAAAACGCCGCCGGCAAGGTGACGATGGTCGCCGACGGCAACGGCGAGTTCACGAAGAAAATGGGCCTCGAAATGGACGCCTCGAAATTCGGCATGGGCCTGAGGAGCCAGCGCTACGCGATGGTAGTCGACAACGGCATCGTCAAGAAGCTCGAAGTCGAAGAGCCCGGCGCCTTCAAGGTCTCAAGCGCCGACCACATGTTGGGATTGGTTTAGTCCTCTCCGCCACTGTTCATGGCGGGGCATTGCATGCCCCCGGGGAAGACGGAGCCGCGACCCGGGGGACCCGGCCATCCAAATGCTGCGCATCGGCGGGGCGCAAAGCATATCTCAGCCGCGCTTGGCGCTTTCAAGTCCTCGAATGATGGCGTCCAGAGCGAAGGCAAAGGCGGCATCGACCGAGCCGCCCATCTTGAATTCGCCGTCGTTCTCCATGGTGACGAAGCCGTGAAGGAAGGCGGTCAAGAGCCGGGCGGCTGAAAGCGCGTGTCGCTGGCCGACGAGCGCCGATACTTCTTCGAGCACGGGTTCGGTTGCCGCCGCCGCCGAGTCCGTCAAGGGCGATGCCGCGCTCGAGTGAATCAGACGATAAAAATGCGCTTCGCGCTTGGCCCAAGTTCGGTACGCTGCCGCCATCGCCTTGATCGCCGCAGATCCGCGCTTGTGCCGTTGTGCGTCGCGCAACCGCCCTGCGAGTTCGACAAGGACGCGGTCGCGCGCGGCATTCATCAGCGCGGCGCGGTTCGAAAAGCGCTTGTAGAGCGACGGCGCGCGAATTCCGACGGCCTCGGCGACCGCATTGAGCGACAATGCCTCACCGCCGTTTCGTGCAATGAGGTCGAGCGCGGCTGCGACGATCTCATCGGTCGTGGCTTTGGCGCGGGCGGGGCTCACGCGCGCTCGAGCGAGGCTCGTCCCAATCGGCCGAGATGCGTGTAGCCGAAGCCCGTCCTGTATTTCAGTCCAAAGCCCAACATTCGGTCCACCCCGATATGCGCCACCCAAATGAGCGCGACCGGCATGGCCGGCGCGTCGGCTGTCGCCAACACCAAGCCCGCCAACAGAGCCGGCCCGACATAGGAGTGCGCGATGTTGTAGGCCAATGCCCCGACGCGCGGTCCGCTCAGATATCCGAGCATGCTGAGATCGGGCACCAGGAAGAGCAGAGCGAATTCCCGCCACGAATATCCGGCGCGGAAATAGATGAGGACGGCAACGGCGCCGATCGCGAGACCTTCGGCTTGCATAATGAAGCGGACCGCCCCGGTGACCGCGCCGTCGGTACGATCTGTCGCGCGGCTTTGCGTGCTCACGGCGAAGTCTCCATGGATACTATCGTTAGCCTTGAAGGCTAATAGCATTAGCAAACGCAGAGATCAAGCCATTTCGATACGCGCGACAGGCTGAGGCGAGCGGGCCTAACCGACCGGCCCCAACACATCGCCGAACAGATCGCACATTGTGCGCCATGAACGCGCGTCCGTGCGTTCGATCAGCAGCCCGACAGGCGGCACACCGTCGCGCGTGCCTCAAGTAGCCGATTAGCCTCGTCGTACTCTCCCGCCTCGCAATGCATGCTCGCGGACTTGAGCAGCTTGGCGATGTCGCTGCGCTGAGCGTTGCCGTATTCTTTCTTGTAGGCGGCTCTGAAACTGTCGACGGCCCCCGAGCAAGTGGAGGCTTTGTATTGGCTGTACATCCAATGGCCGACGAGAGCCGACACCACCATCGACACGATACCGAGAATCTTTGCCACGCGTGCCCTCCAGCCGAAGACTGATCGGCGCGAATTGTGCCCGATGGCTCTTAAAGATCCGCTAGGTCAAGAATTTCAGCGCCTTATCGCCCTCAGTTGATGGGCCCCAGCACCTCGTCGAACAGGTCGCGCATCGTACGCCACGACCGTTTGTCGGTGCGCTCGTCGTACTTGAAGCCCGGCAGATTGCGCGCGTCGACTTCGCGGTTGGTGAAGCTGTGGCCGACGCCGCCGTAAATATCCATGCGCCAGTCCACTTTACCGGCCTCCATTTCCTTGATGAATGCCTCGCGCTGCTCTGCCGGAATGATCGGGTCGACGGCGCCGAGGCACACGAGCACCTTGGCCTTGATGTTCTTTGCGTCCTGCGGCGCGGCGGTCGCGAGTCCTGAATGAAAGCCGACGACGCAACCGACGTCCGCGCCGCTCCGTGCAAGTTCCAAGACTGTCGTGCCGCCGAAACAGAATCCGATGGCGGCCGTACGTTTAGCATCGACCGATGCTTGCGACTTCACGATGTCGAGCGCCGTTTGCGCGCGCTTGCGCAAGGTGGGCAGGTCGGTCATCAGCCCTCTGATGGTCGCCATCGCCTGCTCCATGCTCGTGATCGCTTCGCCGAACGTATCCATGGCGAAGGCGACATAGCCCAGTTCAGCGAGCATCTTCGCGCGCTCCTTCGGATGGCCGGTCATGCCGCCGCCCTCATGCGCAACGACGATGCCGGGCACCTTCTTTCCCTTCGACCCGTCGGCGAGGAAGCCGGTGAACTTCTTGCCATCGACCTCGTAGGCGATTTGGCTGGTTTTGATCATTGCTGTTCCTCGCAAATTTGAGTGGGGTTTCGCTGTCGTTTTCTATTAGCAACTTTCCGTGTTCGACGCAGCAAGCGCGTGCGTTTGACTAATATGCATATACATGCATATATATAGTTATGCAGATAGACACATTCCAAACGCTTGCCGACCCGAGCCGCCGCCGCATCGTCGAAGCGCTCTGCAATGGCGAGCGCCAGGTCGGCGACATCGTCGAGCGGGCAGGGATCCACCAATCGGGCGTCTCCCGCCACCTGCGCATCCTTCACGAAACCGGCTTTGTTTCGGTGCGGCCGGAGGGGCAGCGGCGCTTCTATTCCTTGAGGCCGGAGCCGTTTCGTGAACTCGACGATTGGCTCGCCAAATATCGCGGCCTTTGGGAGGCGCGCCTGGACCGCTTCGGCGCCGCCCTCGAAAAACAACGCAAGCACCGCCGGCCTGCGCACAAGGACCAACGCAAATGAACGATGCGACGAAGGCGAAAGTGGTGATCGAACGCACCTACCGTGCAAAGGTCAACGAGCTGTGGGACCTATGGACGACGAAACAGGGTTTCGAGTCCTGGTGGGGTCCGGTCGACTTCCGTGTCGAGGTTCATGCCATGGAGCCGCGCGTCGGCGGCGCGTTCCATTACGACATGATCGCCGATGCACCCGAACAAATCGCCGCCATGAAGCAAATGGGCCGTCCAATCTCGCATGAGACGCGCGGCAAATTCAGCGAGTTCAGGAAGAACGAGCGCCTCGTGCTCACCCACGTCATCGATTTCTTACCCGGCGTGAAACCCTACGAGAGCATCATAACGGTCGAGTTCTTCCCCAAGGGCGATAGCACGCGCATGCGCGTTACCCTCGACCCGATGCATGACGAAAATTTCTCCAAGATGCAGACGATAGGCTTCACCAGTCAGCTTTCGAAGCTCGACGACCGCTACGAGCAGACAAGATAGCGTCCTATCGATCCGGTATCGCCGCGCGCGCCAACGCATCGGCGGCTTCGTTCATTTCGTGCCCGTCATGGCCGCGCACCCAATACCAGCTGACCTGGTGTCGCCCACGCGCCGCGTCGAGTCGCTGCCACAGGTCGATGTTCTTCACTGGTTTCTTATCGGCGGTCTTCCAGCCTTTTTTCTTCCAGCCTTCGAGCCACTTCGTCATGCCGTCCTTGAGGTAGAGACTGTCCGTATGCAGATGAATCTCGCACGCCCGCTTCAACCCTTCGAGCGCGGCGATTGCAGCCATCATCTCCATGCGGTTGTTCGTCGTCAGCGTCTCGCCGCCCGACAACTCCTTGCGCGTGTCGTTGTAGAGCAGAATCGCGCCCCAACCGCCGGGACCCGGATTCCCTGAACACGCCCCGTCCGTGTAAACCGTGACGCGGGTCATGAAGGCCAGCCGTAGGAGGCGGCCGCGCCGGCCGTCTGATGGAAGCGCAATTTGGTCATGTATTCGATCGGGTCCTTGGGTCTGACGAGCGCACCCTCGTCGCGGTTGATCCAATCGTAAAGCCGCGTCAGCAGAAATCGCAACGCCGCGCCGCGCGCCAGCCAGGGCAGGGCTTCGACTTCCGCCGACGAGAACGGCCGCGTTGCGCGATAGGCGGTCAAGAGCGCGCGCCCCTTGGTGATGTTGAACGCGCCGTCGCTTTCAAAGCACCAGGCGTTGAGGCACACGGCCACGTCATAGGCGAGCGCGTCGTTGCAAGCGAAATAGAAATCGATGATGCCCGAGATGCGCGCATCGACGAAGAACACATTGTCGGGAAACATGTCGGCGTGGATGACGCCTTGCGGCAATCCGCGCGGCCAGTTTTGTTCGAGCGCCTTGAGTTCGCTGCCGATGACGGCGCCAAGCCCCATCTTCACGCCGTTCGCCTTGGGCTCGCATTGTTTGACGAGCGTCTTCCATCCCTCGAGCGACAAGGCGTTCGGCCGCGACAGCGCATAATCGGCCCCCGCAAGATGCAGGCGCGCCAGTGCCGCGCCGGCCTCCGCGCACTGCGCCGCGTCGGGTTTGCGCGGGCTAAGGCCGGGCAGGAAATTCATCACCGCCGCCGGCCGCCCCTTAAGCTCGCGCCAAGCCGCGCCGTCGCGCGCCCGCACGGGCAGGGGGCAGGCGATGCCTTTCTTCGAGAGGTGCTCCAGCAGGCCCAGGAAGAACGGCAGGTCCTCGCGCCGCACGCGCTTCTCGTAAAGCGTCAGAATGAAATGGCCGCGCTCGGTCTGCAGATAGAAATTCGAATTCTCGACGCCCTCGGCAATGCCCTTGAACCCGCGCGCCTCGCCCAGATCGAAGGCGCGCAGGAATTCGGCAAGCTCGTTGTCGGTGACTTCGGTGTAGACGGCCATGGGAAGGTGATAGCCAGCTTTACGCAAACTGTCATCCCGAACCTGGGCCGCACGATAATCCCCCAACATTGTCATCCTCCGTGAAGGCGGAGGATCCACGACCTGTTCGTCCGAGTTTCAAAAGTCGTGGATGGTCTGCCTTCGCAGACCATGACGGAGCGGGGGATCAGGCGAGCGCGCGCGGCAGGCGAAACTGCACCGTCTCGCGCGCGGTTTCGACTTCTTCGATTGTCACGTCATAGCGCGCTCGCAACGCGTCGATGACTTCCTGAACCAGGAGATCGGGCGCCGATGCGCCGGCGGTGAGCCCCAGCGTGCGCACACCGTCCATACGCGGCCAGTCGATATTCGCCGCGCGCTGCACCAGCATGGAGGCCTTGGCGCCGGCGCGCGCCGCGACTTCGACGAGCCGCATCGAATTGGACGAGTTCGGTGCGCCGACCACCAGCACGAAATCGCAACGCCGCGCGATCGCCTTGACCGCATCCTGGCGATTGGTCGTCGCATAGCAAATGTCTTCCTTGTGCGGTCCCGCGATCGCAGGGAAGCGCCGCTTCAACACCGCGACGATCTCCGCCGTATCGTCGACCGACAACGTCGTCTGCGTTATGTAGGCGAGCTTCGCCGAATCGCGCGGCGTGAACGTTTCGGCGTCCCCCGCCGTCTCGACCAGCGCCACGGCGCCCGCCGGCAACTGGCCCATCGTGCCGTCAACTTCGGGATGCCCAGCGTGGCCGATCAGCACGATCTCGTGCCCCGCATCGAAATGGCGCTCGGCCTCGACGTGCACCTTCGAGACAAGCGGACAAGTTGCATCGAGCGCCAGCAAGTTTCTTGCGCGTGCATTGACCGGCACCGATTTCGGCACGCCATGGGCTGAGAAGATGACCGGCGCGCCTTCCGGCACCTCGTCCAATTCCTTGACGAAGATCGCCCCCATGCCTTCGAGCCGCTGGACGACGAAGCGGTTATGAACGATTTCATGGCGCACATAGACGGGCGCGCCGTACTTCTTCAATGCAACTTCGACGATTTGAATCGCACGATCGACGCCGGCGCAAAATCCGCGAGGGCTTGCGAGCAGAATCGTCAACGGCGGCTTTGACAAGGGTTGGCTCATGCCATATCGCTTGGGCGCGAAGCGGGCGCGCCTTGCAGGCGGCGCAACCGTAGCAAACCTGAACTGGTCCCTCCAGAGCGCAAAGACAATGGCCGATGGCAATTGGTCACATCGTGCGCAAATGAAGCGATGAAGGAAGCGGGGCGATGACAATGAACAGCGGCACATGGATTGGTCTTGGCGCGGCGTTAATTCTCGCGAACATGTCGACCTTGACCGCGCAAGCAGCCGAGACTTGCCCGCATCTGGGCCTCCTCGCCGACGCTTCGCGCCTCACCGACTTTGAGGGCACGACCAGCGCCCAATTCCGCGCGACGCTCGGCGGCGAGGCGCTGCAGTGCGTGGTGAAAGACGGCATCGCCCACACGCGCCTCAAATTCAAGGTCACCGGCAATCTTCAAACTGGCGCCAAGAGCGACACGCGCAAAGTGCCGTATTTCGTCGCCGTGATGCAGGGCAGCCAGGTCTTGGCCAAGCAAGTCTATTCGCTCGACATTCCCTTCACCGGGCACGAGCGCAACGTCAGCGTCGAAGAGCGCGTCAACCGCGTCGACATCCCGCTCGCCGGCGGCAAGGCGGCCGGCGACTACCAGGTGATGATCGGCTTCCAGCTGACCCGCGAACAAGTCGCTTACAACCGCCAAACTGGCGAACGCTAACCCAAACTGCGTCATCCCGGAGTTAGGCGAGCCCGTTGCACAGCAACGGAGCGCGAGCCTTACATCCGGGACCCAGCTCAAAAAGTAGATTGAACCACAAAGCACACGAAGGACACGAAGAGGCACGACCCCGCTTCGGGCCCACCACGTGATCTTCTGAGTTCTTCTTGGGCGCGAAGCGCCCGCTCCCCTTCTTCCCCTTTCTCTTCGTGTTCTTCGTGTCCTTCGTGGTTCAACCCTCTTCTTGGCGCCGAGGTGACAGAAGCGGCCATACGCGCTAAACCCCGCGCCGCCATGGCCACCCTCGCCCAAGAGCTGACCGAAACCGTTTCGCGCGCCTTCGCGGCTGAGGGGCTCGACCCCGCGCACGGCCGCGTCGCGGCTTCCGATCGCCCGGACCTCGCCCAGTTTCAAGTGAACGGCGCGATGGCTGCGGCCAAGGCCGCCAAGTCGAACCCAAAGGCCATCGCCGAGAAAATCGTCGCGCGCCTCAAAGACGACCCGCGCATCGCCAAGCTTGAGATCGCCGGCCCCGGCTTCATCAACATCTCGCTGACCGATGAGACGATCTCCAAGCACATCGACAAGCTGCGCGACGACCCGCGCGCCGGTGTTCCCAAGCGCGCCAAGCCGCAGACCGTGATCATCGACTTCGGCGGCCCGAACATCGCCAAGACCATGCATGTCGGCCACCTGCGCTCGCTGATCATCGGCGACGCGCTGCAGAAGCTGTTTCGCTTCGTCGGCGACAAGGTGATCTCCGACGTCCATTTCGGCGATTGGGGCCTGCAGATGGGCCAGCTGATCACCGAGGTCCAGCGCGAGCAGCCGGCGCTGCCCTATTTCGACGCGAGCTTCACGGGCCCCTATCCCAACCAATCGCCGGTGACGATGGAGGATTTGGAGGAAATTTATCCGCGCGCCTCCGCCGCGACCAAGGCCGACCCCGCGCGCCTCGATGAAGCGCGCAAGGCGACGGCCGAACTGCAAGCCGGCCGCCCCGGCTATCGCGCGCTCTGGCAGCACTTCCGCGCGGTCTCCTTCGAGGGCGTTCGGCGCGAGTTCGCCGCCCTCGGCGTCCATTTCGATTGGTGGAAGGGCGAAAGCGACGTCGACAAGCTCGTGGCGCCCATGGTTGCCGACCTCATGAAGCGCGGTATTGGGGTGGAGAGCGAAGGCGCGCTCGTCGTCTTCATCGCCGAGCCCGGCGACAAGAAAGAACTGCCGCCGCTGATCGTGCAGAAATCTGACGGCGCGGCGCTCTACGAGACGACCGACCTCGCCACCATCATCGACCGCGTGAAGACCGCCGACCCCGATCTCATTCTCTACGTCGTCGGCCAGCCGCAGCACGACCATTTCGAAAAGGTCTTTCGCGGAGCGCGCAAAGCCGGCCTGAACGGCAAAGCGGTGCTCGAGCACGCGGGCTTCGGCACCGTCAACGGCCCCGACGGCAAACCCTTCCGCACCCGCGCCGGCGGCACGGTTAAGCTCTTCGACCTGATCGCGCAGGCGAAAGACGAAGCGCTGAAGCGCCTCACCGAAGCCGGCCTCGCGCAAGACTACCCGGCCGCCGAGCGCGAAGAGATCGCCCGCAAGACGGGCCTCGCCGCCATCAAATACGCCGACCTCTCCAACCAGCGCCTGACGAACTACGTCTTCGACCTGGCGCGCTTCACAAAATTCGAAGGCGAGACCGGCCCGTATCTGCAATACGCCGCAGTGCGGATTCAGTCGCTGTTGCGCAAAGCCGAAGACCAAGGCTTCAAACCCGGCCCCATCCGCATTGAGGATGCAGCCGAGCGTGACCTGGTGTTGCTGTTAGATCGGTTGCCCGACGCGATCGAAACGGCAATCGCCAAACGCGCTCCGAACGTGCTCTCGGACCACGCTTTCACCATCGCTCAAGGCTTCAGCCGCTTCTACGCCGCCCACCACATTTTGAGCGAGACGAACGAGGTACTGCGTGGCTCCCGCCTTGCCGTGTGTCGCCTCGTGCTGACCCAATTCGCCGTCGTTTTAGGCCTATTAGGCATCGAAATACCCGAGCGAATGTGAGCGCTTGGTCCTAGAAAGCATCCGAACGCGCTGTTCTGCCTCGTAAATCAGGAGGGCGGCGCCCTATTCGCTCCAACTGTTGCACCGCGCCTTGCCTCCGTGTATCCTTACGCCTTACTGTAAGGAGGGCGGTGCCATGGGCGTCATCGCAAGTAAGATCACGGCCAAGGGTCAAACCACGATTCCCGCCGAAGTACGGGCGAAGCTGGGCCTGAAGCCCGGCGATGCGGTCGTCTATCGCCAGACGAAGGCAGGCGTCGTTATCCGCAAGGCCGGCGTCCTCGACGCCGAATTCCTGAAGTTGCAGGAACACGCGCTCAGCGACTGGTTGTCGCCGGAGGCTGACGAGGCCTTCCGTGACTTATAAGCGGTGGGACATCGTCCGCCTGTCGTTTCCATATCTCGAAGGTCACGACGCGAAGAAACGCCCGGCTCTGATCGTCTCGACCGAGGCTCTGGCCGCGAACCACCGTGTGATTTGGGCGGTGATGATTACCACCGCCAAAGGCGGAACCTTGCCGGAAGACATTCATGTCACCGACCCGCAAACCGTGGGCTTGGTTGAGGATTGCGTCATCCGCCCTTCGCGCTTGTTCACGATCTCGGCTGACTTGGTGGATCGCAGACTCGGCGCGGTCAAACCCCGCGACCGCAGCGCCGTGACGGCATTCCTGAAGAAATACGTGCCTTAGGCGTCTGGCCCCCAATTCCTGCTGCCCTCCCGCGTTGACTCATGCCCCCCGCCCCCTATCATCCGCCCTAACGGCCGGGCCCGCCGGGAGGGCGCGCGCGGCTGGCGATACAATCGACCCCTTGCGGGAGAGTGCGGGCCGCCCGGATTGCCTCCGGAGCGAAGTCCGCCGCCGAAGGAGCAACCGCCCTGGAAACTCTCAGGCCACCGGGACCGCAAAGGCGATGACAGTCTGGAAAGCGAACGGCCGCGCCTGAGACAAGAGCGCTGCGTTCCACCGACGGGGTAGGCGAGGGCCGCGACGCGCGGCGAATCGCGAAATCTCTCAGGTCCCAATGACAGGCAGGGGCTCTCGTAACACTCACTTCGAGTGTGACGAGAGCGAATCCAACCCTGATGGGACTGAGACATGGCCGAACCGGCAGCCGCCGAACATCTGAAACGCACGCCGATTTACGCGCTCAACGTCGAGCTCGGCGGAAAAATCGTGCCGTTCGCGGGTTACGAAATGCCGGTCCAATTCCCACAAGGCATTCTGAAAGAGCATCTGCACACGCGCGCCGCCGCTGGCCTCTTCGACGTCTCGCATATGGGCCAGGCATTCTTGCGTCTGGAGAATGCGAGCGGCGACGTCGACACGCGCCACGATGCGATCGCCGGCCTCATCGAAACGCTGGTGCCCGGCGAGATCAAAGGTCTGAAGCCCGGCCAGATCCGCTACACGCTTTTGCTCAACGATCAAGGCGGTATCCGCGACGACCTGATGGTCACGCGCCCCGCCGATCCAAAATTTGCCGGCACGTTGTTTCTCGTCGTCAACGCAGGGACGAAGGATGCCGACTTCGCGCACATCGCGGCAAAGCTGAAAGGCCGCGCGCGGCTCGACCGGCTCGAGGATCAGGCGCTGATTGCGTTGCAAGGTCCGAAAGCGGCCAAGGTGCTGGAGCGCGTTCTGCCCGGCGTTGCGGCGATGAGCTTCATGACCATCGCGCCGTTCACCTGGGAGCGCGCGCAGCTGTTCGTTTCGCGCTCCGGCTACACGGGCGAGGACGGTTACGAAATCACATTGCCCGGAAATATCGCCGTTCCATTCGCGCGGGTGCTGCTGGCCGATAACGACGTTGCCCCCATCGGCCTGGGCGCGCGCGACTCGCTCAGGCTGGAGGCGGGGCTCTGCCTCTACGGCCACGACATCGATGAAACGACGACGCCGGTCGAAGCAAACCTCACCTGGGCGATCGGCAAGCGCCGCAAGATGGAAAAGAATTTTCCCGCCGCCGACATTATCATGGGCCAGCTCTTCGACGGCGCGAAACGCCTGCGCGTCGGCGTCAAGCCCGACGGCCGCGCCCCGGCGCGCGAAGGCACCGAAATCGTCGACGCGAACGGCGCAATCGTCGGCCGCATCACCTCCGGCGGCTTCGGCCCCAGCGTCAACGGCCCCATCGCCATGGGCTATGTGCGCCCCGATCTCGCCAAAGACGGCACACCCCTCGGCCTCGTCGTGCGCGGGCAAACGCTACCCGCCCGCGTCGCGCCGATGCCCTTCATCCCCAAGCGGTTTCACAAGCCATGACGCGCGAAACGCAGTTCTCCTTTTCCTCCCCCGCAAGCGGGGGAGGGGGACCGCGTAGCGGTGGAGGGGGCGCTGAGCCGCCACTTCCCCCCTCCGTCGTCGCTGCGCTCCGACACCTCCCCCGCTTGCGGGGGAGGAAAGGCACGCGCGCCACCCAGATTTCATCAGCACACGGACAAAGATGATGATCGAGACCAGATACACCAAAGACCACGAATGGGTGCGCCTCGACGGCGGCATCGCCACCATCGGCATCACCGACTACGCCGCCGAGCAACTCGGCGACGTCGTCTTCGTCGAGTTGCCCAAAGTCGGCAAGGCGATCGAGAAGGGCGGCGAGGCGGCGGTCGTCGAAAGCGTCAAGGCCGCGTCCGAAGTCTACGCGCCGATCGCCGGCGAAGTCGTCGAGGTCAACAGCGCCATCGAAGGCGAGCCCGCGAACGTGAACGCCGAACCGATGGGCGCCGGCTGGTTCATCAAATTGAAGGTCAAGAACGCGGCCGAGGTCGGCGCGCTCATGACCGAAGCGCAATACCGCGACTATTTGAAAGGCCTGTAAGCCATGCGTTATCTGCCGCTGACCGAAACCGATCGCCGCACGATGCTGGGCGTCGTCGGCGCCAAGTCCGTCGATGATCTCTTCCGCGATGTTCCGCGTGAGGCGTATCTCACAACGCTCGTCGATCTGCCGATGCACGCCGGCGAGATCGAGGTCGAGCGCGAATTGGCGAAGCTCGCCAACCGCAACGTGGCGGCAGGCTCTGTGCCCTTCTTCGTCGGCGCCGGCGCTTACCGACATCACGTGCCGGCTTCGGTCGATCATCTGATTCAGCGCTCGGAGTTCTTGACCTCTTATACGCCGTACCAGCCCGAGATCGCGCAAGGCACGCTGCAATATCTCTTCGAATTCCAGACCCAAGTCGCGATGCTGACCGGCATGGAGGTGGCAAACGCCTCGATGTACGACGGCTCGACGGCCGCGACCGAAGCGGTGCTGATGGCCGCGCGCGTCACCGGCAAAAAACGCATCGTGCTCTCCGGCAATCTGCATCCCCATTACGCCGAGACCATTCGCACGACGGCCGAGACCGCGGGCCTCGAGATCGTCACCGGCAAAGCGGCGGCGGGCATGGGCGAAACCGCCGACCACCTTCTCGACGACAACACCGCGTGTCTGGTCGTGCAGAACCCGGATTTTTTTGGGAGCTTGCGCGATCTGACGCCCTTGTCCGACGCGGCGCACACCAAAGGCGCGCTGCTCGTTGCGGTGGTGACGGAGATCGTCTCGCTCGGCAGCGTCACGCCGCCTGGCGAAATGGGCGCCGACATCGTTGCTGCCGAGGGCCAATCGATCGGCAACGCGCTGAACTTTGGCGGACCTTACGTCGGCCTCTTCGCCACGCGCTCCAAATTTGTACGCCAGATGCCGGGCCGACTTGTCGGCGAGACAGTCGACGCCGAAGGGCGGCGCGGTTACGTGCTGACGCTCTCGACGCGCGAACAACACATCCGCCGCGACAAGGCGACGAGCAACATCTGCACGAATTCCGGCCTCTGCTGCCTCGCCTTCACGATCCATCTGGCCTTGTTGGGTGAGGATGGCTTCCACAAGCTCGCCGGGCTCAACCACGAACGCGCGGTGATGACCGCCGACCGCCTTGCCAAGATCCACGGCGTCGAAGTCCTGACGCCGAGCTTCTTCAACGAATTCACCGTGAAGCTCTCCAAGCCCGCTGCCGAAGTCGTTGAAAAACTGACCAAGGAAAACGTGCTCGGCGGCGTACCCGTTTCGCGTCTAATGCCGCACGACAAATCGATGGGGAACCTTCTCATCGTCGCCGCGACCGAACTGACGACGCCCTCCGACATCGAGGCCTTCGCCACCGCCCTGACAAAGGTGCTCGCGTGAGCGCGGCATGCAAAACCCTCCCTCTCCCCTTGCGGGAGAGGAACATTTTTCGGAGCGAAGCGAGGGAAAAATGGGTGAGGGGTTCGCTGAGTCTCCTCCGTCGCCGTAGCAGCCAAGCTCGCTCGCCGCGACCCCTCACCCGCTCAGCTCGGGCATTCGCCCTCGCTTTGCGTCCTCTCCCGCAAGGGGAGAGGGCAGGGTTCTCCGTCTCGACCGCGAAGGTATTGTCATGATGAACAAGCAAGGACGCTCCACGCACGGCGCGGCCGACGAGCACGCCCACTTCGAAACGATCTCCGGCGATCGCGGGCTCGATCACGAGGAGCCGCTGATTTTCGAAATCGGCCGCCTCGGCAAGTGTGGCGTCGATTTGCCGGAGCCCGAGATCAAGCACGATCGCCTCGGCGGCTTGCGCCGGCGCGGCACGGTCGGCTTGCCGGGCCTGTCTGAGCCCGAAGTCGTGCGCCACTTCGTGCGGCTCAGCCGGATGAATTATGCGATCGACGCGGGCCTCTACCCGCTCGGCTCCTGTACGATGAAGCACAACCCGCGCTTGAACGAAAAGATGGCGCGGCTGCCGGGCTTTGCCGACATCCATCCGCTGCAACCGGTCTCGACCGTGCAGGGCGCGCTCGCGCTCATCGAACAGCTCGCGCATTGGCTGAAGCTGCTGACCAACATGCCTGCCGTCGCGATGTCGCCGAAGGCAGGCGCCCACGGCGAGCAATGCGGGCTGAAGGCGATCAAGGCGGCGCACAAAGCGCACGGTCAAAAGCGCAACGTGATCCTGGTGCCGGAGTCCGCGCACGGTACGAACCCGGCGACCGCCGCGCTTGTCGGCTTCACGGTCGAAGAAGTGCCGGCGAACGAGCGCGGTCGCGTCGACCTTGCGGCGCTGAAGGCAAAGCTCGGCCCCAACGTCGCGGCCGTGATGCTGACCAACCCGAACACCTGCGGCCTCTTCGAAAACGACATGCGCGAGATCGCGGATGCGGTTCACAAGGCGGGCGCCTATTTCTATTGCGACGGCGCGAACTTCAACGCCATCGTCGGCCGCGTTCGCCCGGGCGATCTCGGCATCGACGCGATGCACATCAATCTGCACAAGACCTTCTCGACGCCGCACGGCGGCGGCGGCCCGGGCGCAGGGCCGGTGGTTCTGTCGGAAGCATTAGCGCCGTTCGCGCCGCTGCCGCTGATCGTGCATTACGACAACGGCTTCAAGCTGATCGAAGACGACGCGGAGGCGAAGGCCCGCGACCTCAAACCCTTCGGCCGCATGTGCGCCTTCCACGGGCAGATGGGCATGTTCGTGCGCGCCATGGCCTATATGCTAAGCCACGGCGCCGACGGCCTCGCGCAAGTCGCGGGCGATGCGGTGTTGAACGCGAATTATGTGCTCGCCTCGCTGAAGGACGTGATGTCCGCGCCGTTCGGCCAGGGCCCGTGCATGCACGAGGCGCTGTTCGACGACGCGTTCTTGAAGGACACCGGCGTCACCACGCTCGACATCGCCAAGGCGCTGATCGACGAAGGCTATCATCCGATGACGATGTACTTCCCGCTCGTCGTCCATGGCGCCATGCTGATCGAGCCGACGGAAACCGAGTCGAAGCGCGCCCTGGACGACTTCATCGCCGTGATGCGCGGCCTCGCAGAAAAGGCGCAAGGCAACGACAAATCGCGCTTCCAAGGCGCCCCGTTCCTGGCGCCCCGCCGCCGTCTCGACGAAACCGCCGCCGCGCGCAAACCCGTCCTGCGCTGGACACCGTCGGCGAAGAGCACGGCGCAAGCGGCCGAGTAGGTATTTTCCTCCCCGCAAGCCGGGGAGGTGCACGAGCGAAGCGAGGGCGGCCGCCTTCGCTAAGCTGCGGCGCCCATTGATTGACAACACTCGCCCGCCGAAGCCTTGGCGGAGGCGGGAGGGGGGAAGTGGCGATGATGCGATTGTTCTATGCTGTGGCCCTTGCGGCCAGCGCCGCAATAACGCCATTCGCCGCTCCACCATCGGCCGCTTCCGAAATCAACGAGCGCGTGAAACCCTGGGACGAGGGCCCGCAAGACCCCTCATTCCTCAAATTCCGCAACGACCTGAAGGACATCATCGCACACAAGGACGCGGCGGCCTTGACCAAGCTGCTTGCGGCCGACATCAAGCTCGACTTCGGCGGCGGTCACGGTGTCGCCGCGTTCCAGAAGCAGTGGAAACTATCCGATCCAAACAGCGAGCTGTGGCCCGCGCTCTCCCTCGTCGTGGATCAGGGTGGCAATTTCGACAGCAAGATCAAGTTCTGCGCGCCCTACTCTTACAGCGCCTTTCCCTCTGACCTCGATGGGATGGACAAGGTCGTCGTCACAACGCAAGGCGCCGTGATGCGAGCCGCCGCGAAACCGGATGCATCCGTCGTGCGCCAGCTCGATCACGACCTCCTGACCGTGAAGGGCAGTGCAAAGCCGCAACACGAAGCAGGCCCGGACGACTGGGCGGAAGTGACAGACGCCAAGGGTGCTCACGGATTCGTGCGGGCGCGTGATGTCCGCTCGCCCCTCGACTACCGTGCCTTCTTCGAAAAGCGTAAAGGCAAGTGGCTGGTCACGACGTTTCTGGCGGGCGACTAGCGCGGCACGATTCGGGAAGCCGCCCCTGACCGACGCCCTATATTGCGTCTATCATTCAGAAGGCGGCCGATGCGGCCGAAACAGACATGAGTTTGGCCGTGACAGCACCGACGCAATTGAAACTTGAGCGCCTGAAATCCCCGCTCGGCGAAATCTTCATCGCCAGCTTAGACGGCGCCATCTGTAATCTCGAATTCGCCGACACCGAAGAGCGCATGCAGAAACTGCTCGCGCGCCACTTCGGCGCGGTCGAATTGGCGCCCGCCAAAGCGGGCGACTTCGCCAAGGCGCTGAAGGCTTATTTCGAAGGCGACGTGCACGCGATCGACGATCTGCCGGTGAAAACGAACGGCACGCCGTACCAGGAAAAGGCGTGGGCCGCGCTGCGCCGCATTCCGGTCGGCGAAACGCGCTCCTATGGCGAACAGGCGCGCGACGTCGGCGATGCGAACGGCGCGCGGGCGGTGGGCCTTGCCAATCATTTGAACCCGGTCGGCATCGTCGTGCCGTGTCACCGCGTCATCGGCGCCGACGGTTCGCTCACCGGCTACGCCGGCGGCCTCGACCGCAAACGTTGGCTCCTGGAGCACGAGGCCAAGCACACGACACTGCCGCTGTTTCGCGACAAGAAGTAGCAGTTGCCTGGGAGCGCGGGCGTCCCGCCCGCTCTCTTTCTTAGGCGGGCAAGATGCCCACTCCAAGGCAACCAGGCTAATGCAGCTTGGTCCGCAGATCGCGGATCGAGGCGTCGATCAACGCGTCGCCTTTGCTCTCGTTCATCTTCGCGCGGATGATTTCGCCGGCGGCGGCGGTTGCGGCTTCGGTGGCGGCCGCCCGGACGTCGGCGATAGCCTCAGCCTCGGCTTGCGCGATTTTTTGTTCGGCCATCGCCGCGCGACGCTCAATCTGCTGGGCGAGTTGCGTGCGGGCCTCGGCGATCATGCGCTCGGACTCGACCTTCGCCGCAGCCACGATCGCGGCCGCTTCGCCTTCGGCGTTCGCGGTCTTTGCGAGATACTCGCGCATCAAGGCTTCCGCCTCTTCGCGCAAACGCTTGGCCTCGTTGAGTTCGGCTCTGATCGCATCGGCCCGCGCATCGAGCATCCGCGCCAGCATTGCCGGTACTTTGAGGACGATCAGCACGACGACGAAGATCGTGGTGCCGACGGCGACCCAGAACGTGGGGTCTTCGAAGAGGCCGGTGAGGAATTCCATCATGCGTTCCTTTAGGCCGGCTTCAGCGCTTTGGCGACCGCCGCTGAAAGCTCGGTCATCGGTGTCGTTTCGCCGGTGAGTTTGCTTACGATCTCGCCGGCGACCTCCGCGGCCATGCCGGCGACATTGGCCATCGCGCTCTTGCGCATTTGGGCGATGCGCGCTTCGGCCTTTGCCGTGTCGGTGGCGACGCGCGCGGCCTCGGCGGCACTCTTCGCGTCGGCTTCCGCTTGCGAAGTTTTGCGCATGTCGTCGCCGATCTTGAGCGCCCGCGCCCGCGCATCGGCTAGCGCCCGCTCGTAACCGGCGAGCGCCTCTTCGCTCTTGCGCTTGGCCTCGGCCGCCTTGTCGATGTCGCCCTTGATGCGGCCCGCGCGCGCCGCGAGTACGCCGCCGATCTTGGGCGCCGCGATGCGCGAGATGATCAAGAACAAGAACAGGAACGTGACCATGAGCCAGAAGATCTGGCCGGCAAAGGTGTGCGTGTCGAGCTGCGGCAGCCCAGGTTTGGGCGGCTCGACCGTTCCCGTCGTCTCGTTCTGCACTTCGCCTGCCATCACGTCACCAGGTTGCTGCGTCAACGATCAGCTGAACATCAGGATGAAGGCGACGACCAGGCCGAAGAGGCCCGTCGCTTCGCAGAGCGCGAAGCCGAGGAGCAGGTTCGTTTGCTGGCCGGCTGCGGCGGAAGGATTGCGCAACGCGCCGGCGAGATAATTGCCGAACACATTGCCGACGCCGATGCCGGCGCCGATCAACGCCATCGTCGCGAGGCCCGCACCGATCATTTTTGCTGCTTGAACGTCCATTCGGAAAACTCCCTTCAAGATTCGGTTGAAACGGTTGAACTCAGTGGTCGTGGAGGTGGATCGCCTCGTTGAGATAGATGCAGGTCAGAAGCGCAAAGACCCACGCCTGGATCGCGGCGACCAGAACCTCGAGTGCCGTGATGGCGACGCCCGCGACGACCGGTGCAAACGAGAACACGGCAAGCACGCCGCCCGCGCTCAGCATGGTCACGACGAAGCCGGCGAACACTTTCAGCATCGTGTGGCCCGCGAGCATGTTGGCGCAAAGGCGAACCGACAGGCTGATCGGGCGCGAAAGGAACGAGATCACCTCGATCGGCACGATGACGGGCATGATCCACAAGGGCGCGCCGGACGGCACGAAAAGCGAGAAGAAGTGGAGGCCGTGCGTCCAAAATCCCACCGTCAAGACGATCGCGAACACCGTGATCGCCATTGCGAACGTCACGATGATGTGGCTCGTCACCGTGAACGAATAGGGGATCAACCCGAAGAAATTCGAGAAGAAGATGAACATGAAGATCGTGAAGATGAAGGGAAAGAACCTACGCCCCTCCTCGCCCATGATGTTCAAGACGGTGTTGCGCTCGATAAAGTCGTACATCACCTCGACGACGGATTGCAGGCGTCCGGGCACGATGCCGTCGCGGCGTGTGCCGAGGACGAGGAAAGCCGACGCCGCCGTGACCGCCAGCACCATCCACAAACTGGCGTTGGTGAACGAGAGATCATAGCCGCCGACATGAATCGGGATCAGCGGGTGCACCTCGAACTGCGCCATCGGACTGTGGTGGGCGGCCATTAAGTCACTTTCCCTTATTGTCGTTTTCCGCGTTCAACTGACGAATCGCGCGAAGGACGCTATAGAATGCGGTTGCGATGCCAAGGATCGAACCGGCGAGAATTCCGGCGGGCTTCCATCCGGTCAGGTAGTCAAAGCCAAGTCCCAATCCGACGCCGACGAACACGGCCGCGACGAATTCCACAGAGAGGCGATAGACGACGTTCAGGCGACCGGGAGGTTCGCCAACAGGTTCGGCTTTCCGGGTGTGGTCGCGCGCGGCATCGATGCGCCGGCCCAGATCGTCGAGCCGCTCTTCATCGCCATTGCTTGGATCGTTCGGTCCCAAGCGCGGGCTACGCCTCCAGACTCGCGCGGGAACCCCTCCCGAAAGCCGCGCGGACCATATGAGCGAGGGGGCCAAGCGTCAAGGAATTGCTGCGCATGCGAAGATGCAAAAATCTCTGTGATTCGGCCCATCTGCGGGCGATTTGAAAGCGTGACGCCACGCCGCACCTGGTGCACCCTCCCTGACCCCGACCGAGTGATCCGCGGAGCACTGCATGACCATCGAATCGAGCCACGTGAAGGGCGCGACGACGCCTCCTTTGTATGAGGAAACGATTGGCGCCGCGCTGAAACAGGCGGTGGTGCAATGGCCCGAGCGCGAAGCTTTGGTCTCCGTCCATCAAAACATCCGCTGGAGTTATGCCGAGCTTGAGCGCCGCGCCGCCGATCTGGCCTGTGGGCTTTTGTGCCTTGGCCTCGAACGCGGCGACCGCGTCGGCATCTGGGCGCCCAATTGCGCCGAGTGGGCGTTGACGCAATTCGCCACCGCCAAAGCTGGGATGATTCTCGTCAACATCAATCCGGCGTACCGAACGTCGGAGCTCGAATACACGCTGAACAAAGTCGCCGTGAAGGCGCTGGTGGTGGCCGAGCACTTCAAGACCAGCGACTACCCGGCCATGCTGGCCGAACTCGCGCCCGAGATCGCCAAGTCAAAGCCCGGCGCGCTGACGGCGGCCAAGCTGCCGCATCTTAAATCGCTGATCATGATCGGCGACGTGCCGCGCGCCGGTTATTTGCGCTTTCGCGACGTGACGGGAATGGGCCAGCCGAAGCATCACGTGGCGCTCGCTGGGATCGAGCACAAACTTGAATCCCGCGACCCGATCAACATTCAATTCACCAGCGGCACGACGGGCCAGCCGAAGGGCGCGACGCTCTCTCACCGCAACATCTTGAACAATGCCTTTTTCGTCGGGCGCAGCATCGCACTCGAGGAGGGCGACCGCGTCTGCATTCCGGTGCCGCTCTATCACTGCTTCGGCATGGTCATGGGCAACCTCGCCTGCGTGGTTCACGGCGCGACGATGGTCTATCCGGCCGATGGCTTCGAAGCCTTTGCCGTATTCCAGGCGGTCGAGCGCGAACAGTGCACGGCGCTATATGGCGTGCCGACAATGTTCATCGCCATGCTCGATCATCCCGAATTCGCGCGTTTCAATCTAAGGTCGTTGCGCACCGGCATCATGGCGGGCGCGCCGTGCCCGATCGAAGTGATGCGCCGCGTCATCGAACATATGCATATGCGCGATGTCACGATCGCTTACGGCATGACCGAGACGAGCCCCGTCAGCTTCCAAAGCTCGCCCGACGATGACATCGATCGCCGCGTTTCGACCGTCGGCCGCGTGCAACCGCATCTTGAAGTGAAAATCGTCGACGCCGAGGGCAAGACGACACCCGTGGGTATCGCGGGCGAACTCTGCACGCGCGGCTATTCGGTGATGATCGGCTATTGGGACGAGCCGGAAAAGACGGCCGAGGCCGTCGACAAAGACGGCTGGATGCACACCGGCGATCTGGCCACGCTCGATGCCGAGGGCTACGGCAACATCGTCGGTCGCATCAAGGACATGGTCATTCGTGGCGGCGAGAACGTCTATCCCCGCGAGGTCGAGGAATTTCTCTTCGGCCATCCCAAGATCGCCGATGTTCAAGTCGTGGGCGTGCCCGATGCGAAATACGGTGAGGAGCTTTGCGCTTGGATCAAATTGAAATCGGGTGAGAAAGCTCACGAGGACGAGATCAAAGCCTATTGCCGCAACAATATCGCGCACTACAAAGTGCCGCGCTATATCCGCTTCGTCGACGCCTTCCCGATGACGGTGACCGGCAAGATCCAGAAATTCCTGATCCGCGAGGAGATGATCAAAGAGCTGGGCCTCAACGAACAGAAGACGGCGTAGGCGACAAGGGGAGACTTGCGTGCGGGGTTTGAACGGCAAGCCGGTCATTATGACGGGCGGGGCGAGCGGGATCGGCCGCGAAGCCGCCTTGCGTCTTGCGCAAGAGGGCGCCCTCGTCGGCATATTCGACATCAACGCTCGCGGCGCGGCCGCCACCGTCGAAAAAATCGATAGCGGGCGCGCCAAGGTCTACGAAGTCGACATCAGCGATCGCGCGCAGGTCGCCGCGGCACACGCCGCCTTCGAGGGCGAGTTTGGCCCCACCCAGGGACTCGCCAACGTCGCGGGCTGGGATTCCGCGAAGATGTTCCTCGAATCCGACCCGGCCGTCTGGGAGAAGATCATTCGCATCAACCTCTACGGTCCGCTGGTGATGCACCACGTCGTTGTGCGCGGCATGGCCGAGCGCGGTGTCGGCAGGGTGGTCAACGTTTCATCCGACGCGGGCAGAGTGGGCTCGTCGGGCGAGTCGGTTTACGCCGCCTGCAAGGGCGGCATCATCTCGTTCACAAAGACGTTGGCGCGTGAACTCGCGCGCACGGGCGTGACGCTCAACGTTCTCTGTCCCGGGCCTACGGACACGCCCTTCTTCAGCGACTTCACCAAAGATATGGCCGGCGGCGATCGTCTCGCGGAGGGCTTGGCCAAGGCGATACCGATGCGCCGTCTCGGCCGGCCGGACGACTACGCCGGTATGATCGCGTTCCTGCTGAGCGACGAGGCGCCGTACATGACCGGGCAAACGATCAGCATCTCCGGCGGCCTGACGATGGCTTGAGCGCAAGCGCGCTCGCTAAACCGGACTGCTGTCGGGCCATTGCGGCGCTCGCTTTTCCTTGTGCGAGCGCACGCCTTCTTCGGGTTCGCGACCGGCGAAGCCGAGGAATTCGAGGGCGAGTGAAGCATCGAATGTCGGGCCCATCTGGCGCAGCCAATTGTTCAGCGAATGCTTGGTCCATCGGATTGCGCTCTGCGCGCCCGTCGCCAATCGCGTTGCGATTTCGATCGCCTTGTCGTCGAGTTCCGCGTCCTCGACGGCGAGGCTGATAAGCCCGATCTCCGCGGCTTCCTTGCCCAGCAGTTGATCGCACAACAGCAGATAATATTTCGCCCGCGCCATGCCGATGAGAAGGGGCCAGATGATTGCGGCGTGATCGCCCGCCGCAACGCCGAGCCGGGTATGTCCGTCGATGATGCGGCAATCTTTGGTGGCGATTGATATGTCGGCGAGAATGCCGGTGACGAGCCCCGCGCCCACCGCAACACCGCGCATCGCGCTCACGATGGGCTTATTACAATTGATCAGGTTGTAAACGATGGCGCGCGCCTCCTTCCATCCTCGGGCGCGCGCTTGCGCGTCGTTCATCAGATCCTCGACCATCGCGAAATCGCCGCCCGCCGAAAAGACGCGATCGTTGCCGGTGATGATGACGGCGTTGATGTCCGGATCGGCGTCGACATCGTTCCAGATTTCCGCCAGCTCTGCGTGCATGCGGTGGTCGGCGGTGTTCATCTTGCCGTTGTCGAGCCGGATACGCAGCACCTTCGCGTGCGGCCGATCGAATTTCAGCTTGGTATATTTCGCATAGCGGTCGGTTTCGGTCATCGGTGCCTCGGTCGGTCAAACGCAGAGTGAACGGCATTATAAGGCCATGAACTGAGGCGCGGGAACGGGCGCCTCGCAGTTGGCCGTGCACTTGCCTTCACGGCCGGCAAAGCGCTCAATCTTCAAAAGATGGAGAGATGCCCATGAGTGCCGAACTAAAACCGATGCCATTGCCGACCGCCCTGCACCGCGGCGAAAAAGACCTGCCGTTCGTGCCTTATCAGGAGCGTGCGGTGTTTCAGCTTCTCCAGGTCGATATCGAGTCCGGCCTTTGGGTCGTGCGCCTGCGCGCCGAACCAGATGTGACCATCCAGCGCCATCGGCACACAGGCGAGGTCTTCGCGTTCACGATCCAAGGCGCGTGGAAATATCTCGAATACCCTGAGGTCAACGTCGCCGGGTCTTATCTCTTCGAACCCGCCGGTTCGATACACACGTTGCACGTCCCCAAGACCAACAAGATCGTTACCGACGTCTGGTTCGCGATCCGCGGCGCCAACCTCAATCTCGACGATCGTGGAAACGTCGAAGCCGTGATCGACGCCGGTACGGTGCTCGAGCTCTACCTCGCCGGCTGCCGCCAAGCCGGCCACATGCGACCCAACGTGATCGGCGCGTAGTTGATGCTATCGGCCGTCGGAGAAGCTCTATCCGGCGGGTTTTCTGGCTACCGTCGCCCGCGTCCACGCAAACGCTCGACAGCGCCTGGAGCACGACTCAATTGGGCGCTCTCATTAAGACAGGGGCTCAACTAGTTATTGAACGGCATCAACACTGTTCGGGCAGTGCACGGAAGGAATGCGATGAAATACGTGCGCATGCCGATCGAGATCGAGTCGCCGGAGGAGGTGGGTTACGACACGATCCGCTTCAATCTCTCCGAAAGCTCAATGCGCGATCGCAAATTGAGCGACTTGGGGTTGAGGCTCGAAGATTTGGTGCTTGCCTACGGCATCCATCGCGGCGCGCCGGGTTTGCGCACGCTCGTCGCGCGGCAAAGCGGAGTCACTGAGGGCGACATATTGACGACGGCCGGCGCCGCCGGCGCTCTCTTCATCATCGCCACGACGTTGCTGGAGAGGGGCGATCACCTCGTCGTCGTTCGCCCGAACTACGCCACGAATTTGGAAACGCCGCGCGCCATCGGCTGCAACATCTCGACGCTCGATCTGAAATTCGAGGAGGCCTTCCGCCTCGATCCCGAACGGTTGGAAGGACTTCTGCGCCCGGAGACGAAACTCATCAGCATCACCACGCCGCACAACCCGACCGGCGTCGCGCTCGATGAGGCGACGCTGCGCCGCGTCATCGCGCTCGCCGAAGCGCGCGGCATCCGCCTCCTCGTCGACGAAACCTATCGCGAGATGTCGTTCGTACCGAAGCTGCCGGTGGCGGCGTCGTTGTCGCCTAACGCAATCAGTGTGGCGTCGGTGTCGAAATCCTACGGCATCCCCGGCGCGCGCGTCGGCTGGATCGTGTGCCGCGACATGCAGTTGATGGAACGCTTCCTCGCCGCCAAGGAACAGATCGGTATCTGCGGTAGCATCGTCGACGAGCACATCGCCGAAGCTGCGTTGGCCGGCGGGCCGCAATGGCTGGCTGCAGTCAACAAACAACTTCGCGCCACGCTCGCGACGGTTGAAGACGGGATCACGCGCGAAAAACGCGTGGAGTGGGTGCGCCCGCAAGGCGGCTGCGTCTGCTTCCCGCGCATCCGCGCCGATGCCGGCATCGACGTTGATAAATTCTACAAGACGCTGACCGAAGAGCACGCGACCTGCGTCGGCCCCGGCCATTGGTTCGAGCAAGACCGCCGCTTCATGCGCATCGGCTTCGGCTGGCCGCTCGAAGCCGAACTCAAGGGTGGCCTCGCCGCCATTTCCGCCAGTCTAGATGCAGCCGCGCGCAGTTAAAATTGACATTCTACCAAAATCAGTATACCATTCTACCATGAGCTTAAACATCAAGAACAAAGACGCCCACCGGTTGGCGGCTGAACTTGCCCGTCAGACTGGAAAGAGTTTGACCGAGGCTGTCACTGACGCCATTCGCGAAAAGCTCGAACGTGTAAAGACACGCAAGCCGGACCCCAAGCTGATGGAAGAAATGGCGAGGATAGGGCACGATTGCGCCAAGCGTCTCTCGGCGCGCGTCAAGAAAATTGATCACGGAGACTACCTTTACGACGAAAAAGGTTTGCCGAAGTGATCATCGACTCTTCGGCATTGGTTGCGATCCTTCGCGAGGAACCTGATGAGAAGCGATTTCGCACTTCAATTGCCGCCGCGGATGTACGGCGCATCTCGGCGGCAAACTACGTCGAAGTCGCCGTTGTGATCGACGCTGGCCGCGATCCAATCGCCAGCCGCCGCCTTGACGAATTTCTTTGGCTAACTGGCATAGAGATATCACCGGTTACCGAATCCCAGGCAAAACTTGCGCGCGAGGCCTATCGCGATTTCGGCAAGGGTTCGGGTCACCCGGCGAAGCTAAATTTCGGTGACTGTTTCGCCTACGCTCTTGCCAAAAATCTTGGCGAGCCGTTGCTGTTCAAGGGTAACGATTTCAAGCACACAGGTATCGAAGCCGCTTAGGCGGCTATTCCGCCGCCTGCGCTGAGGCGAGTACGCGTTCGGCGCCGGCGAGGTCGACGGCGACAAGCTGCGAGATGCCGCGTTCCTGCATCGTCACGCCGATGAGACGGTCCATGCGCGACATCGTGAGCGCGTGGTGCGTGATGACCAAGAACCGCGTCTCGGTCATGCGCGTCATTTCGTCGAGCAGATTGCAGAAGCGCTCGACATTGGCATCGTCGAGCGGCGCGTCGACTTCGTCGAGCACGCACACCGGCGCCGGGTTGACAAGAAATACGGCAAAGATCAGCGCCATCGCCGTCAGCGCCTGTTCGCCGCCCGACAGCAGCGACATCGTCTGCAGGCGCTTGCCGGGCGGGCGCGCCAGGATTTCAAGGCCGGCCTCGAGCGGATCGTCGGACTCCGTCAACGTCAGCCGCGCTTCGCCGCCGCCGAAGAGCGATTTGAACAGCTTCTCGAAATTCGCATTGACCGTCTCGAAGGCGGCCAGCAACCGCTCGCGCCCTTCGCGGTTGAGCGAGCCGATGCCTTGGCGCAGCCGCGCGATCGCTTCCTCCAGATCGTTCTTCTCGCCGGTCAGCGTCGTCAGCCGTGTCTCGCACTCGTCGGCTTCTTCCTCGGCGCGCAAATTGACGCCGCCAAGTTGCTCCCGTTCGCGCTTCAGCTTTTCGACTTTTGCTTCAGCCTGGTCGAGCGGCGGCATCGCGTCGCCGGATTCGTGTTCGGCCTTCGCCGCCAATTCGTGGGGCGCACAGTCGAGTGTTTCGCGCGCCTTCGCCACGGTTTCTTCAAGGCGCTCGCGTTGCGCGGCGAGGACCGCTTCGGCGCGCGCCCGTTCTTCGCGCGCCGCGGCGACGGTGTGATCTGCCGCGCGCGACTGCGTCTGCGCGGCCTTGACCGCGTTCTCCGCGTTCGCGAGTTCGTCGTTTGCGGCGTGGCGCAAGCGCTCGGCTTCGCCGAGCAGATCGAGCAACCGCGAGCGCTTCTCGGCGATTTCGGCCGGGATGTGCTCAAGTGCCTGGAGTTCGCCGCGCGCTTCCGCTTGGCGCAGCGTCAACGCGGTGATCTGAGCCTGCGCCGCATCGACCCGCGCGCCCCAGCCCTTGAGTTCGCCGGCAATCGCGTTGATCCGTTGGCGGCGCAGATGAATGTCACGCTCGAGATTGTCGCTCGCCGCTTTGGCTTCCGCGTAAGCGGCGCGCGCCGCGGCTGCCGCTTCGCGCGACGCGCTCTGTCGCTGTTCGATCTCCGACATGGGAACGAGATCGGCGAATTCTCTGTCGGTGCGCGCGCATGCTTGCTCGGCCTCTGCGACGTCGCCCGACAGGGCTTCGTGGCGCTCGCCCAACGCCTGGGTGCGCGCGACGGTTTGGGCCTGACGCCGTTCGACTTCGGAAAGTGCGGTGCGCGCCGATGAAGCTTCCGCCTCCGCGCGGCGCCACGCTTCGCGCGCTTGGCGTTCCGCCAGATCCGTGTTCTCGCGCACCTCGCGTGCCGCCTGCCAGACACTCCGCATTTCGGTCATGTGCACGTCGGCGGCGGCAATCGTGCCGTTGAGATCGGTAAGCCGGTTGCGCTGTCGCAAGCGAATGGCGGCCGCGGTCGGCGCTTCCGCCGTCGCGGTGAAGCCGTCCCAGCGCCACAGATCGCCGTCGCGGCTGACGAGGCGTTGACCCGGCTGCAATTGTGATTGCAACGCGCGGCCTTGCCCGCGATCGGCGACGCCGATTTGGCTGAGCCGCCGCGAAAGCGCAGCCGGCGCCTGAACCAATTCCGACAAGGGTTGCACGCCGAACGGCAACAGCGGCGGCTGATCGAACGCCGCAAGCTGCGTCCAATGAATGGGCGCCGCATCGTCCGCCGGCACGTTCAGGTCATCTCCGAGTGCCGCGCCCAGCGCCGTCTCATAACCTGGCGTCACGTGCACGAGGTCGATCACCGGCGGCCATTGATCGCTGCCGTCGGCGTCAAGGAGTTCGCGCAGCGCCCGTGCTTCGGCTTTCAACTTTTGCAGTTCGCGCTCGGCGGTGTCGTTGGTCTGCCGTTTTGCCCCTTCCGCATCGCCAGCGACGCGCCGGCTTTCTTCGGCGGTGGCGAGTGACGCGCGGGCGGTTTCGGCGGCGGCTTCGGCGTCGTTGAAACGCACCGTCGCTTCCTGGATCAACGGCGCCGCCGCGGCGGCTTGCGCCAGCCGCGCGATTTCGGCCGCCACAGTATTCAATTCGGTGCGCAGCCGTTCGACGCGCTGGCGCGCTTCGTGTCCGCGACGATCGAGCTCGGCGCGTTTGGCGCGCGCTTCCGCAACTTCAGCGGTAACGGCGTCGGCATGACGCTCGGCCTCGCCGAGGCTCGTGCGTGCCTGTGCCAAATGTTCGCTTGCCAGCGTCGCCGCTTGCGCTTCGCCGCCGGCGCCACCCTCGAGCGCGGCACGCTCGCCGTCGAGCTGCGCGATCGTGGTTTTGGCGTCGTCCAGGCGCGCCCCCTCGCGTCCCGTATCTTCATCGATCTGGGCAATGCGTGCTGTCAGCCTTTCGGCGGCCGCCTTCGCGCGCACCTCTTCGCCGTCGAGCGCCATGCGCTCAGCCGTCAACCGCTGCAACGCTGCAGAACGTTCGGCTGCGGTTTGGCGAAGAGGTGGGACGAGTTCGTCCGCCGCCAGTACCGCGTTCGTCGCCTGCGCCGCCTTGAACGTGAGCTCCTCGACTTCGGAACGCAGGCGCGACAGCTCTTCTTCCGCCGCCACCGCCGCCGTCGACGTCATTTGCCAACGCACGTAGAGCGCCATCGCTTCCGCGCGCTGAATGTGTCCTGAAAGGTTGCGATAGCGTGCCGCCTGGCGCGCTTGACGCTTGAGGTTCTGCAGCTGCGTTTCGATTTCCTGGATGATGTCCGCGACACGCGCGAGATTTTGCGTTGCCGCGTTGAGTTTGAGCTCCGCCTCATGACGCCGCGCGTGCAACCCGGAGATGCCCGCCGCCTCTTCGAGAATAGCGCGGCGCTGAATGGGCTTGGAATTGATCAGTTGTCCGATCTGGCCTTGCTTGACCAATGCCGGCGAATGCGCACCCGACGAGATGTCGGCGAAGAACAACTGCACGTCGCGCGCCCGCGCATCGCGTCCGTTGATTCTGTAAATCGAGCCCATCTCGCGCTCGATGCGCCGCGAGATCTCGATCGCTTCGTGCTCGTTGTATGAGGCGGGCGCCGACCGCGTCGCATTGTCGATGACGAGCGCGACCTCGGCTGTGTTGCGGCTGGGCCGGTTGTTGGTGCCGGCGAAGATCACGTCGTCCATCGCGCCGCCGCGCATCGATTTCGGCGAGTTCTCGCCCATCACCCAACGCAATGCTTCGAGCAAATTCGACTTGCCGCAGCCGTTCGGCCCGACGATGCCGGTCAACCCTTGCTCGATCGGCAAGTCGGTGGACTCGACGAACGATTTGAATCCGGTGAGTCGAAGTCGCGTGAACTTCACCTGGGCTCCACCTTGGGCTGACTGGGGTTAGTGGGGTGGAGGCGATGGCGTGGCTGGCGCCGGAGTTGTCGGTGCAGGCGTTGTCGGCGCCGGTGTCGCCGGTGGCGCGGTCTCTGCCGGTGGCGTGGCTCCGCCAGCGGCCGGCGCGGGCGTTGTGCTGCCGGCGGGCGGCGTAGCGGGTTCGCCCGACGGCGCTGCCGGTGGTGGCGCCGCTTTGCCGAGGCGCTTCAATTCCGCGCGGATTTTTTGGTCGATCTCCGCATAGGGAACTTCGCCGTTGGCGAGGGGCTTGCCGTTCATCAGAAAGGTCGGCGTTCCGCCAACACAATAGTCTTTGACGGCCGTTTGCTGAATCGCGTTGATCTTTTGGGCGTCCTTTTGCCCTCCGGCCAGGCATTGCTCGAAGGCGTCGCCCGTCATGCCGGCGCGCCGCGCCATTTCTTTGATCGATCCGCGCAGGTCCTGATTGTCCGGCGTGCCCCAAGTCTGCTGCGTCTGGTACATCAGCGAAACGAAAGGCAAATAGGCGTCCCGGCCCAGGCACCGCCCAACCACCGACACCGTCAATGCGACGCTATCGAGCGGAAACTCGCGGAATACATAGCGCACATACCCCTTGTCTACGTAGTCCGCCTCGAGGTGCGGCAGCACGTTGTTGTTGAAGCGCGCGCAGTGCGGGCATGTCATCGAGGCGTATTCGATGATCGTGATCGGCGCCTTTGGATCGCCCTTGGCGTAATCGTCGGCGGTGACCGCAAATGTTTCCTTGGGCGTGCAGGTACCCGCCGCGATCTCGCTGCCCGTTTTGCCCCACACCCAATAGCCAATGGCACCCAGTACAATGAGTGTGCCTACGGCCCCGGCGGCCAAGTAGGGCAGCTCGACCGCGATCGGTCCAACATATGGGACGTTGATTTTCACGAATGCCCCCGAACCACTAGATGTTGCGGACTATAGGGCTGATTCCCGGCGCTGCTCAACGCTTGAGATGCCGGGCGTTTAGCCCTTTGAATGGACGCAATAGGCGTCCCATCGGGGTATCCCAAGCAGTGGCTGCCGCCGTCAATATTCGAGAGGCCGCGGTGGCTGATTGGCCGCGGATATGGCCCGTATTGGAGCCTACGATCCGTGCTGGCGACACCTATGCATTGCTTCAGACCTGGCATGAAGACGAGGTGCGAACCTATTGGTTTCAGACTGGGAATAAGGTGTTCGTGGCTGAGGCTGCCGGCAACCTCCTTGGCACCTATTATTTGCGGGCCAACGCACTGGGTCCCGGTTCCCATATCGCAAACTGCGGCTATGTCACCGCCATCGAAGCCCGAGGACGTGGCGTTGCCCGGGCAATGTGTTTGCACTCGCAGGCATGGGCCAAGGCGCGTGGCTTTCATGCCATGCAATTCAACTTTGTGGTCGCAAGCAACACAGTCGCACTCAAGCTTTGGCAGGAACTGGGCTTTGCCCAAGTCGGCCGTTTGCCGGGAGCCTTCCGCCATCCGCAACGCGGCCTCGTCGACGCGCTCGTTATGTACAAAGTGCTGTGACCGTCCCTCTATCGCACGATCCGTCGCCGGCTGTGCGCCAATGCTTCCCGGCCAAGACGGGTGAAGGCCGACCGAAGGTCGGGATCCGCGATCACGTCCGTGGCTTCGGCGAGCGTTGCTTCTTCCGCCGCGGTAAGTGGGCGTGCGGGCGGCGGTGGCACGACCGGTTGCGGAATGTCGCCGACGATGACTTTGATCTTCTTCACCACCGGGCGGCCGAAATAGGTATTGATCTTGTCGATGAGCTGGGGCGTCTGATGCTGCAATTCGAGCGCCGCCCGGTCGTCCGCGAGCAGTGTCAGCGTCGCACCGTCTTCGCCTTTGCCGCTGAGCCGTTGCGGCAGACAGCGTTGCGCCAGGCTCGCGCCCGCAATCGCCGCCCAGCGCGTCACGAGGTCGACATCGCCAAAGCCGTGCGCCGCCAGATGATGCTTCAAGAGTGCACCCGCATCTTGGGCGAACGCTCGCGGCCCGCGCCGCTGAATACGCGGGCCTGCGGTTTCGGGCTCTGTGGGTTTGTCTGACATGGCGCTCGTATCTTCTCGCAAATCGCGCGGCGGGGAAACCGGCGAAACGGCACAATCCCGAACTGCGCGCGTCAGGCGTTTGCTTGCCTGGTATGACCGGCACCGCCGGACCCTGCCGTGGCGGGCGCGTCCCGGCGAAACCGTCGACCCTTATCGCGTGTGGCTGTCGGAGATCATGCTCCAGCAGACGACCGTGGCCACTGTCGCTCCGTATTACCTTGCGTTCCTCAAGCGCTGGCCGACGGTCAAAGCGTTGGCGGCGGCGCCGGTCGAGGACGTGATGAGCGCTTGGGCGGGCCTTGGCTACTACAGCCGCGCCCGCAATCTGCACGCCTGCGCGCGCCACGTGGCGGAGCGCTTGGACGGCAAGTTTCCCGACAGGGAAGACGCGTTGCTGGAACTGCCGGGCATCGGACCGTACACGGCCGGTGCCGTCGCGGCGATCGCGTTCGGCAAGCGCGCCGCACCGGTCGACGGCAACATTGAGCGCGTCCTCGCGCGGCTCTACGCCGTGCGCGAACCGTTGCCCGGTGCGAAAGCGAAGCTCAAAGCGCTGGCGCGTGAGTTGGCGCCGCGCGAACGGGCAGGGGATTTCGCCCAAGCGATGATGGATCTGGGCGCCACGATCTGCACGCCCAAGGCGCCCGCTTGCAAAAATTGTCCGTGGGCGGACGATTGCGCGGGCCGCACGCTGGGCTTGGCCGCGGTCTTGCCGTATCGCGACGCCAAGGCCGCGCGCCCGCTCAAACGCGGCGCCGCCTTTGTCGTTATTTCAAATGAAGGTGCGATCTTGCTGCGTCGCCGTCCGCCAAAGGGCTTGCTCGGCGGCATGCACGAACCGCCGATGAGCGCATGGGGGGACGCGTTCCCTGCAAGTTCGGCGAAGCTTGCACCGATCAAGGCAGTATTTCGCAAACTACCCGGCTTGGTGCGCCACGGCTTCACGCACTTCGAATTGGAGTTGCAGGTCTATCGCGCTGAAGGTGTTTCGCCGAAAGTCGCGCCCACGGCCACCGAGTGGGCACCCCTCGACGATCTCAAACGCTTCGCCTTGCCGACGGTGATGAAGAAAGTCATCGCTCACGCTGTCGCAGACCGCGACGCGGGACCGCTTTTCAAGCGCCGTTGACTGGGTCACCCTTCTTCCTTCTGTTGTCATGGTCGGCCCCCGGGTCGCGGCTCTGCCTTGCCCGAGGGTAAACTCCGGCCGACCATCCACGACTTTTTGTAAGAACCATATGCCTAATCGTAAGGATGTATGAACACGCCCGAGCGCAAGTCGCGTTCCTCCTGACGAATAATGGTGGCTCGGAGGGGCTGGCTGTCCGAACGGTGACACTGTACCGCCTTCGCCAACGGCATCGTGCCCAGTTCCAAAAAACCGAAGCGCTCCGAACGTTGAAGAACGCCATCGGCGACTCGCGATAGGTCGAACATCTGTAGCTTCCACGAAGAATCGTCTCCCCAAATGCAACCCGCTACAAAAGCCAAATCGAGGGTTCTCCATGGGCCAATGGTTTCGAGTATGCCGTCTCCAATTTCCTTCTCGCTCTCTACAAGAGCATACGCTTCGGCCTCGAATTTCCGCCATAAGCGGTCGTATTTCGGGTCGCCTATTTTTGTCCAGCGCCTTTCGCGATACCGCGGCACGAACAGCTCAACCGGACAGAACCCGTTTGACTCCGGATTCTCGCCGCCGATGTCGCGGCAATCGGGCAATGTCATTATTCGCGTGCACGTGTAATCCTTCGAGTAGAGCGCGTACCAAGAGCCGTCCAGTTCGAACGGCTCGAACGTCTCCTCTCCAAAGCGATAGTAGTGGCGCTCGTATGAGCCAATCTCGGCGTCACCGTCGTAGATCGTGACAACAGTTGAATCCCATTGGTTGGGTCGATTGGGTTTTGGCTTCGTCGTTACGCGAAACCGCCGGACGCTTGGATCAGCTCGCATTGCTGTCAGGCCTCTACTGTTCGTCGATACAACGATCGCGATATGTAGCGTGGCTCGTCGAAAAAGTCGTGGATGGTCGGCCTTCGCCGACCATGACAGCGCCGGGAGTGCTTGCCGTCCCCTAATGCATCTCCGCGCGAATTTGCTGTCTGAGTAAATCGATCGGCTTGAGAACGCCTTGCACGTTGAAGTGCCAATAGGTCCAGCCGTTGCACGCCGGCAGCCCCTGCACATGCGCGGCGATTTGGTGGATCGAGCCCGTCGCGTCCTTGCAGACGAGCGTGCCGTCGACGCGCACGCGCGCGGCGTGGCGGCGAGCGGGATCGACCAGAATCGCTCCGGGCTGGAGCAGCCCGCGCTCGACGACGACACCAAACGGCACGCGCGGCTCCTCTTTCTTTGAGCGTCTGACTTCAAGATCCTGAGCCGCAGAAGGATTGACCCGCGCGATGCGCTCGCGCGCGACGGCGATGTAGCCCGGATCGCGCTCGATGCCGATGAAACGCCGGCCGAGTTTCTTCGCCACCGCGCCCGTCGTGCCGGTGCCGAAAAACGGGTCGAGCACGATGTCGCCGGGCTTCGACGAGGCGACGAGCACGCGGTGGAGCAACGCCTCGGGCTTTTGCGTCGGGTGGGCCTTGACGCCGGCGCCGTCTTTCAGGCGCTCGTTGCCGTTGCAGATCGGGATCACCCAGTCCGAGCGCATTTGAAGATCGTCGTTGAGCGCCTTCATCGCGTCGTAGTTGAAAGTGTAAGCCTTTTGTTCGCGCGACTTTGCGCACCACAGCATCGTTTCATGCGCGTTGGTGAAGCGCCGGCCGCGGAAATTCGGCATCGGATTGGACTTACGCCACACGATGTCGTTCAGCATCCAGAACTTGAGGTCCTGGAGGATGGTGCCGACGCGATAGATATTGTGGTAGCTGCCGATCACCCAGAGCGTGCCGCTGTCCTTCAGCACGCGGCGCGCGGCCGTCAGCCAGGCGCGCGAGAACGTGTCGTAAGCGGCAAAGCTCGCGAATTGGTCCCAGGCATCGTCGACGGCATCGACGCGGCTTTGGTCGGGTCGCGTCAACTCGCCTTCGAGTTGCAGGTTGTAAGGAGGGTCGGCGAAGATGACGTCGACGCTGGCGGCAGGGAGTTCGTTGAGGGCGGCGATGCAATCGCCTTCGATGATTTGGTCGAGATAATGCGTGATCGGCTTTGCGACGATGCCCATGCGACCCCAACCCCAATGAGGTTGGCACCATGAGTCAGTGCCTAGTCGGCGTCAATCTCTGTTTTGAATCAAAAAGTTAACGGATGAATCGAATCTTGAGTCTCACTCTGCTGCTGACCACAAAATCTGGGTTTGGTTGACGGCGGTGAAGCTGAGCCGGTGCTGCGCTGTGATGCCGAGGCGGTTGATCGCCATACGATGGTCGTTGGTGCCGTAACCTTTATTTCGCGCCCAGCCGTAGCCCGGATGGCGCCGGTCGAGTTCGCACATGAAGCGGTCGCGATAGACCTTGGCGATGATCGAAGCCGCCGCGATCGACAGCGACTTCGCATCGCCTTCGACGATGGTCTGGACAGTGCAGGACAATTTCGGCGCGCGATTGCCGTCGACCAGCACCAGCCGCGGTACTTGCGCAAGCCACGAAACGGCGCGCTCCATCGCCAGCATCGTTGCGGATAAGATGTTGAAGCGGTCGATTTCCTCCACGCTCGCTTCGCCGACTGCGAACGCCAATGCGTTCTGACGTATTGCGTCGTAAGCGCGATCAAGCTGTTTCGGCGTTAGTTTCTTGCAATCGTCGATGCCGTCGGGGATGCGCACAGGATCGAGAATGACGGCAGCTGCAATCACCGGGCCCGCCCACGGCCCGCGACCGGCCTCGTCGACACCAGCAACGATGCCATCATGCTGACGTTCGCGTGTGAAGTCGGGCATTGGTATAGCCCTCATCTAAAGAAGCGGTAGCTGATCGCCGGACCGCGGCGGTAGTTTGAAGAGATCAGTGCGCAGTTCCGTGGATTCTTCATTGAGTCGCAGCCGCTCGCAAGCAACCCTGAAGCGTTTCGCCATCATTTGTGCATAAGGGCCGGTGCCTTTCATGCGTTTGCCCCACTGCGAATCATAGTCGCGCCCGCCGCGCATCGAGCGAATCAGCGACATCACGTGCGCGGCGCGTCCGGGCTCGCGGGCCTCCAGCCACTCGCGAAACAAGTCTTTGATTTCAAGCGGAAGCCGCAAAAGCACAAACGCGGCGTGTTTCGCGCCGGCATCGCGCGCCGCCTCCAGAATCTTTTCCATCTCGTGATCGTTGAGCGCCGGGATCATCGGCGCCGCCATCACGGTCGTCGGCACGCCCGCTTCCGATAATTTGCGCAAGGCGTCGAGCCTGCGCTCCGGCGTCGGTGCACGCGGCTCCATCGAACGCGCGAGGCTGCGATCGAGGGTTGTGACCGAGAGTGCAACCCGCGCGAGTCCGAGGCTTGCCATCTCGCTCAAGATGTCGAGATCGCGCAGCACGCGATTTGATTTCGTCACGATGCCGACGGGATGCTTGAAATCGAGCAAAACCTGCAGGATTTGCCGTGTGATCTGATAACGCTCGTCGATCGGCTGATAAGGATCGGTGTTGGTGCCGAGCGCCATCGTGCGCACTTGATAGCTGGGCTTGCGCAACTCTTCCGTGAGCAAACGCGCCGCGTTCGGCTTGGCAAACAGTTGGCTCTCGAAATCTTGCCCCGGCGACAGCCCTAGGTAAGCGTGCGTCGGCCGTGCAAAACAATAAATGCAGCCATGCTCGCACCCGCGATACGGATTGATCGAGCGATCGAACGAAAGGTCGGGCGATTCATTGCGCGTAATGATCGTGCGCGTCGCGTCGATCCCGACCGTCGTCTTCAGCGCCGTCGGCTCTTCGTCGAGCGAGCCCCAGCCGTCATCGACGATGACACGATGCTCGCTCTCGAACCGGCCGCTCGCATTCGTAAGCGAGCCGCGCCCCTTCGTGTTCAGCGAAGGGTGCGCCAGATGCTCGTCTTCGAGGGCAGGGCGTGGCCCGTGCCCGATGACCTGCTTGATCGACCGCGCCATCCGGCGAGCCTATGCGAACGATGAGAACAAATCAAGAACAAACTTCAGTGAGCAGGTCTTCGGTAGTGATAGCGGTAGAGTTCGTGCGTGAAACCCAGGCCTTGATAGAGGCGGATCGCGGGCGCGTTCGTCGACACCACCTGCAGGCAAGCGCCGACCGCGTTCAGGTCGTCTTTCGCCCAACGCAATATCGCCGAGACGCAGGCGCGCGAGTAGCCGCGCCGCAGAGAGGTCGGATCGGTTGCCACCATATTCAGGCAAACGATGCCGTCGTGGACCGCGCCTTTGGCGACCGAGCGGATGTCGCCCGCCGCGTCGCGAACCAAGGCGAAGACGGCCGGCAACGCCAGCTGCTGCAAAATCCTTTCGATCTTCGCGCGCTCGCCGGGATTGTGATCGTGAAAGCGCATTCGTGCCGACATCCATTCACCGCTCGGCGCATTCGCCGCGAATTCGACGGCGTAGTCGAACGCCGCAGGCGGCGAATGCTCGGCGAAATCCATGAAGAGCGTGCTCGTCTCGGCTTCCGCGCGATAGCCGCAAGCGTCGAGCGCCTCTTCCAGTTCACGCGGCGCGCTCGACAGAATTCGAAAGCAGGCCGGCAAAGCGTGGCGCCGATACACCGCCTCGCAATATTGAATCTTCTCGTCGAGCGGGCGCGACCCGATACCGACGGCGTTGACCGAATTGGTCCGTCGTGTCTGTCCGTCGGCAAGCCGGATCAACCATCCGTCGTAGTGAATCTCTTGCAGCGCCGGCCATGCATTCAGGCAGACCTCTTCGACCCGCGCAGCAAGCGGTGTGAGTGCAAGGCTTTCGCCGGACAGTTTGACCTTCATTGCGTCCTCTTTGATGAGGCCGGGCGACGCAAGGATGACGGCAACAAAAAACCCCGCGGTCGCCGGCGGGGTTGAACAAATCGGCACGAATCGTGCGAACGCGTTGCTACCCGCCTTTGAAGGTGAGCGCGCGACGTCGGTTCGAAACGAATGCAGTCTTCATGGCGCGGCTCATAACAACTGTCGAGCCGATGATCAAGTGCCTTCGGCAATCGCGGCGTTGTCCCACCTCATACGTGTATATATTGACAGTGTGATACTGACCCGGTCATCCGCTGCATTCGCGAAAAGCCAAGCCATGAGCACTGCCGAAACCGAATTGCGACCTGCCGGTTCATCGGACGCGCTCGCCATCGCCGAACTCTTCACCGCATCGCGCCACGACGCTTTGCCGTATCTTCCGGAGCTGCATGACGACGACGATACGCGCCATCACTTCGCCAACGTGGTGATGGCGCGCTGCGCAGTGTGGGTTGCGGTAGAGCACAGCCGCATCGTCGGCTTCATGGCTTGGAACGCCGGCAGCGGGCATCTCGATCATCTCTACCTTCTGCCTGGCTACTATCGCCGTGGCATCGGCTCGCGATTGCTGGACAAGGCGAAGGCGCTCAGCGGCGGCAAAATCCTACTCTATGCATTCCAGCGCAACGCGCGCGCCCGCGCCTTTTATGAGCGCCACGGTTTCCGCGCCACCTGGTTCGGCGACGGAGCCGAAAACGAAGAGCGCGAACCCGACGTACTTTACGAGTGGCGCCGTGAGTAAGCTCTTCGAGGCCTATCCGAAAGACGTGCGCGCAAAATTACTCGTCTTGCGCAAATGGATCTTTGACACGGCGGCCAAGACCAAAGGCGTCGGAGAATTGGAAGAGACGCTGAAATGGCGTCAGCCGAGTTATCTGACGACGAAGTCGAAGAGCGGCACCACGATCCGCATCGACCACGTGCCGTCCGTGCCGGGCCGTTACGCGCTCTACGTCAACTGCCAAACCAATTTGATCGCGACCTTTCGCGACCTCTACCCGCGCGAGCTAACCTACGAAGGCAATCGCGGCGTCATCTTCCACGTCGACGACAAAATCCCGGAAAAACCCTTGCGCCACTGCATCGCGCTCGCGCTGACCTATCATTTGAACAAGCGCAAAATAGTGGCCGAAGGCTAACCAGTCCTGCCATGGTCGGCCCCCGGGTCGCGGCTTCGCCTTGCCCGAGGGTAAACTGCGGCCGACCACCCACGACCTCCTTTTCAAGCGCTCCCAAGAAACAAGTCGTGGATGGTCCGCCTTCGCGGACCATGACAGTCGAGTGGTATCAAATCAGCGGCAGGCGCAGCGTAGCGCGCGAGCCGCCTTCGCTGCGGTTCGAAGCCGTCGGACGTCGCAGAAATATTTCCCGACTAGATAGCTACCGAGGTGACTGCTATGGCCCCCAGATAATGTCACGGCATGCATCGTTCGTTTTCTTCCGCAACGCAGTTGCTTCCAGCGCCTTGCCTTGCAGCTCAAGAATGCGCGCGAGGTTCTCGCCAACCTGGCTCACGCGGCACAAGTTGTCGCCGAACGGCGAAGCTTGGAGCAGTTCATATGCTTCGCGATACGCTGCAGCGGCGGCCGCCAAATCGCCGTGCGCCTCGGCCGCCGTTCCACGCAAGACGATCATGTCTGCCAACGATCCGAGGACCGTACGTATCGCATCGTGGTTTGGCAGCAATATCCTGCGGCGCGTCGCGAGCACTCGGCGGTAGGTACTCTCGACGCGCGCCGACCATTTGCTTGGCTCGACATTTCGCAGTGCATCCGCAAGCGTATGCCACTCCACGGTCGTCTCGTAATTGTCAGGCCCGAGAGCGCGTTCGTAGACGGCTGCCGCCGCCTCCAAATAAGGAATCGATGCGACCCAATATCCGTCGTTGCAAAACGCAACGCCAAGCTCTTCGAGCGCTGCGCCGTAGGCAACGCTGTCGTGCCGGTATCGTATGCGCGCGTAGTCGAGGTCAAGGCGCGCCCACAAAAGTCCCGTCTGCGCCTCCGAGGCCATCTGCTGTATTACAAGGCCGAAGGACAGATGATTGACGGCGTTGAGCCAAGCGCTGGCGCCCGCGGCCGCTCCCGCGACCACGATTGCAATGAGCAAATTCTGTCGGCGATTGGTCATGGCTGCGGCGCGCACTCGTCTAGCGTCACAAACCTACGCTAAATCAGCGGCAGCCGCAGCGTCGCGCGCAAGCCGCCTTCGTTGCGGTTTGCGAGCACCAGGTCGCCGCCGTGGCGCAGGGCGATCGCCCGCGCGATGGTGAGCCCGAGCCCGTTTCCGCCGGTATCGGTGCTGCGCGATTCCTCAAGCCGCACGAAGGGATCGAAGACGCGCGCCAGCGCCTCGGTGGGAATGCCGGCACCCTGATCGTCGACATAGATCTCGGCCCAAGGCTTGGCCGCCCTCACGCTGACCTGCGCTTGACCGCCATAGCGCACGGCGTTCTCGACCAAATTGCGCAAGCAGCGTTTGATTTCCGAAGCCCGGCCTTGAATGCGCGTCGGCTCGAGCGTGCCGTGCGTGACCGGCGCCCCGGTCTCCGCCATGTCGTCGCAAACCGCTTCCACGAGCGACGGCAAGTCGAGTGCCTGCGAAGGTTCGCCTGTGTCGCCGCCGCGCGCCACCGCCAGAGCGGCTTCCGTCAAGCGCTGCATGTCGTCGAGCGTCGCCGCCATTTTCTGCTGCAGCTCGGGATCCTTGATCATTTCCGTCCGTATACGGAGCGATGAGATCGGCGTGCGCAGATCGTGTCCGATGGCGCTGAGCAGCGTGCGTTGATCGGCGAGCGTCTTGCGCAGGCGTTGCGCCATCGTATTGAACGCGGCTGCCGCGCGCTTGATGTCGGTCGGGCCTTCTTCGGGCGCTGTCGCGCTGTCGTCGCCGCGGCCGAAACGCTCTGCGGCAACGGCCAAGCCCGCAAGAGGCCGCGCCAACCGCCCTGCCGCCCAAATCGCCGCCAGTGCGACGAGAATTGCCGCCGAACCGCCGGCGATCACGAGCGGCCACGTGAACGGCGCTGCTGCCGGCGGCGAGGTCGCAACGTTGAGCCACACGCCGGACGCTAGCTCGACCGCCATGTCCAACCGGCGCGGATGCGATGTCACCTGAACGATGAAGGGCTCGGGCACCTCCTCGTCGACTGCCTCTACAGTCTCCGGCGGATCGGTCGGATCGGGAGCCTCGGATGAAGATTGAACATCAGCCGTCGGGGCAGGGGGCGCAGGCGCGGCCGGCGGCGCGGGCGGCAGCGGCGCTATCGGCGCAATAGCCCTAACATGAGGTAGCGTGATGGTACGCCGGATCGCGACGACGCGGTTCGACTGGACGTGCATCGGAGACCACGCGACGCGCGCCGACTTCACATCGCTGCCGAGTTCTTCCACGAGCGATTGACTCAACTCTTCGTCGGCCAAATCGGCGTCGACCGCCGGTACCGCCGAGAATCGCACCTCGAAGGCCGGGCCACTGGCAATCGTGGCGATGCTGTTGAGCTGCGCCGGCGTCGCTCCGTGTGCGAGGCGCACGATGCCGGCGGTGCGCCGGAACGCTTCGGCTTCATGCAGCGCCATGCGCAGAATCGTCTGCTGGCTCGTCAGCACGGCGAACGAAGCGAGTTGTGATACGGCCAAGGCGGCAAGCACGATAAGCACCAGCCACGCGCGCAACGTCCGGGGCGAGAACCAGCTCAAAGCTCTTCGACCTCCGCCGTGAACAAATAGCCCGAGCCCCAAGCGGTTTTGATCAAACGCGGGTTGCGCGGGTCTTCTTCAAGCTTGCGTCTAAGCCGCGAGATCTGCGTGTCGATGCTGCGGTCGAACACGGCGTCGGCATCGCGCCCCTTCACGCGTTCGAGCAATTGGTCGCGCGTCAGCACGACATGAGGATGATCCAAGAAGATCGCGAGCAGCGCGTGCTCCGCCGACGACAGCGATATCGCGACACCGTCCTTGCCGACGAGCGTGCGCTCGGGACCGTTCAAAATCCAGCCGCCAAATCGCAATCGCGCGCCCGTGCGCGGCCGCTGCGAGGGCGGCAATTCGTTCGTCCGCCGCAACACCGCATGAATGCGCGCCAGCAGCTCGCGTGGTGAAAACGGCTTCGTCACATAATCGTCGGCGCCGACCTCGAGTCCGACGATGCGATCGAGTTCCTCGACCCGCGCGCTCAGCAAAATCACCGGCACTCCCTTGCCGGCGCGCACGCTGCGGCAGAGGCTCAAGCCGTCCTCGCCCGGCATCATGATGTCGAGCACGATAAGCTCGATGTCGCGTTCCTTGAGGACGCGCCGCGCCGCCGCCGCCGACTCCGCGCTCGACACACGCAAGCCGTTCGACAGCAGGTAGCGCGACAAGGCATCGCGAATGTCGCGATGGTCGTCGACGATCAGAACATGCGGGCCCGTTTCAGCCATCGTCATTCATAGCAAGGCGCGCAACCTCGCGCAGCGAAACACTTTGTCAAAATGTGTCGTTGCCAAGGAGGGTTACCGGCTGCGCAAGCCGTCGGAAGCGGGGGGTTGCGCCGCGCCTTGCTTATTGTATTGTATACAGTATGCAGAGGTCACAGCGCATTGTCCGTGACAACATCAGCGACGACGTCGCCGTAAAAGTGCGTGACATGATCGTCGACGGGCGCTTGCCGGCCGGTGAGCGCATCAACGAAGTACATCTGTCTGAGCAGCTCGGCGTCAGCCGCACGCCGCTGCGCGAAGCTCTCGCCAAACTCGCGCAGGAGGGCGCCCTTCGCAGCATTGCGCGCATTGGATACTTCGTGCGCGAGCTGACGCTCGAAGAGTTCGAACAGATCTACGACATTCGCCCCTTGCTCGATCCGGAGGCGTTGCGCCTGGCCGGCTTGCCGTCGCGCGAGCGCGTCGAGCACCTGCGCGAGGTCAACGAGAAGATGGGGCACACGCGCGACGCAAACGCCATCATCGATCTCGATGATCGGTGGCATTTCGAACTCATCGCCGAGTGCCCCAACCAGGTGCTCATCGATTTGATCAAGCAGTTCGCGCAGCGCACGCGCCGATACGAAATCGCGCTGATGCGCGAGCAAAAGAACGTGGCGCTTGCGACCGACAACCACAAGGCAATCATGGCGGCGTTGCGCAGGCGCGACCTTGAAGCAGCATGCACGGCGCTTCGCATCAATCTTCAAACGGGCCGCGAGCCGATCGTCGCCTGGCTCAAAACACGCGAACGTAAGGTGGGGACCGCGCGATGATAGGTTTTGCACGTCTGGCGGGCGCGGCTCTTGCCGCGTCTGTGGTTGCGATCGGCTGTGCCTCTGCGGCGCCTGCACCGGACGATCTGACAATCGGCATTTGGGCGACCGAGATGGCGTTCGCACCCGGCTTGCACGGCGACCTTACCATTGCCCACGCGGGAAGCGTCTGGCGTGCGACGCTTGGCGGTGGCGAGGTGAAATTTGCCGTAGTCGACGCGCAGGTTCGCTTCGCGTTTCCGAACAATGGCGGGGAATTTCGCGGTGCGTTGACCGACAATGGACACGCCATCACAGGCTTCTGGCTGCAACCGGCCGGCGGCACATCCGATCCCCGCGATCCGGGCGGCTCCGGCCAAGCCTTCGCCTCACCGCTCACGCTGCAAAGCGCTGGGCCGGATTCCTGGCATGGCACGATCACGCCGCTCGAAGATCGCTTCACGCTTTATCTGAAGATCTATCGCAATGCTGACGGCATGTTGGTCGGCGCGTTCCGCAATCCTGACTTCAACTCGAACGGCAATGCGACGCTCTTTCGCGTGACGCGGACGGGTGACACGCTGCAGTTCGCTGCCCCCATCGATCAGCCGACGCCGCAGATCACTCAGAGCGCGACGCTTCTCCATTCGCCCGAGCGGATACAAATCCGATGGCCGCGTCCGGGCCGCACGTTCGCCCTGACCCGCCGTTCGCCGACGGAAGCAGCGGCGTTTTTTCCGCGCCCACCTGGCGAGCCGAAATACGCCTATCGTCAGCCAGCGTCGGCGAATGACGGGTGGGACACGGCCCGCGCCGGCGATGTGGGCATGGATGAAACGACTATAGCACGGCTGGTGCAGCGCTTGATCGATTCAGATCCGGCCGTGCGGCGTCCTGCGCTTATCCACTCGCTCTTGGTCGCGCATCACGGCAAGCTGGTGCTCGAAGAATATTTCTTTGGCTTCGATCGGGATCGGCCGCACGATTTGCGCTCGGCCGGCAAGACGTTTGCTTCGGTCATGTTGGGGGCGGCGATGCTGCAGCATTTGAAGATCGCACCCGAGACGAAGGCTTATGAGCTGCTGGCCGGCATGGGTCGCTTCGCCAACTCCGATCCGCGCAAGGCTAAGATTACATTGGCCCACCTCATGACACACACGTCGGGCCTTGCCTGCGACGACAACGATGACAACTCGCCGGGCAACGAGGACACGACGCAAAGTCAGACGCGTCAGCCCGATTGGTGGAAATACACGCTCGACCTACCCGTGGCGCACGACCCGGGCAGCCGCTACGCCTATTGTTCGGCGGGGATGAACCTGATGGGCGCGGCCTTGAAGACCGCGACAGGCGCTTGGTTGCCGGAATTCTTCGAGCGCACGATCGCCCGCCCGCTGCAATTCGGCCCTTACTATTGGAATTTGATGCCGACGCGAGAAGGTTATCTGGGCGGCGGCGCTTACCTGCGGCCGCGCGATTTCTTGAAGCTCGGCCAAGTCTTTCTGGATCATGGCCTGTGGCACCGTCAACGCATCGTCGATGCATCATGGATCGACCAGTCGACCGCGTCGCGCGTCGCAGTCACACCTGAGACCACTGGCCTCGCGCCAGATCAGTTCTCCAACGTCTACCTCAAGGCGGAGGACGGATATGCCTGGCACCTCTCCGAACTTCACGTCGGCGAGCGCATTTTTCGCGACTACGCGGCAAGCGGCAACGGAGGCCAACTCCTGATCGTTGTGCCGGATCTCGATTTGACGGTCGTCTTCACCGCCGGCAACTATGGGCAAGGCGGGATCTGGACCCGCTTCCGCAGCGAAGTCGTGCCGCAGGAAATCATTCCGGCGATCCGGAAGTAAACGACCGTGTTGTACGCGCCGTGACTTGCGAGGATACGAATTCATCGGCTCCCAAGAGTTTAGGACGAGCTGACACGAATGGTGCGGGCTTGCTTTGTCAAGCGATGAAACCGCCTGGCATCGGGCGGTGAAAATCGAATATCGGAATTACGGAGCAGGAACCGGAGTGCTCCGGGTAATCCCAGGCGATATCTCCCTCCGACGCTGCCGACATCGGCACGCGCTGAGGAGATCGCAATGAGAGTGCTGGTTGACAAGGTCGCCATAGTCACGGGAGCGAGTTCCGGAATTGGGCACGCGACATCAATGCTCTTTGCGAAGGAAGGCGCCAAGATCGTCGTCGCGGCGCGGCGCAAGGCCGCGCTGGACGCTCTCGTTGAAGAGAGCGCACGGGCGGGCGGCTGCGCAGTCGCTTTGGCGGGCGATGTCAAAGACGAGAATTTCGCGAGAGCGTTGGTTGAAGAAGCGGTGGGCCGGTTCGGCGGCCTCGATGTAGCATTCAACAACGCCGGCACACTCGGCGAGATGGGGGCGACACCAGGCGTTTCGCTCGCAGGATGGGTAAACACAATCGAGACGAATCTAACCAGCGCCTTTCTTGGCGCGAAGTATCAAATCCCCGCCATGCTTCGGCGAGGTGGCGGCTCGTTGATTTTCACGTCGACGTTCGTCGGCTACACCGCCGGCATGCCGGGGGTGGCAGCATATGCGGCTAGCAAAGCCGGATTGATTGGCCTCACTCAGGCGCTTGCGGTGGAGTACGGCCCGCAAGGCATTCGCGTGAACGCGATATTGCCGGGCGGCACCGATACGCCAATGGGAAGAGAAATGAGCGCGACGCCCGAGGCGCTGGCGTTCGTCAAGGGCCTTCATGCACTCAAGCGCATAGCGACACCGGCGGAACAGGCCAAATCCGTTCTCTATCTCGCTTCGGATGCCTCAAGCTTCACCACCGGCACGGCGCTCCTTGTTGACGGTGGAGTCTCCGTCAATCGAACCTGAACGATCGTCCTCGTCTCCCGCGAACGCTCTTACTTGGCTGCGACCAAGATGTCGGCGTCGGCGAACGCCCGTCTCAGCGCACGCGCCGTCGCGAGCGAAACATTTTGTCAAACTGTGTCGTCGCGCCATGCCGGCACAGTTTGGCGCAAACGCTCCGTCTACGGACAAACGGTGGCGATATCCGTCGGTCACGGTCTCGCCTGTCCTGACCCAGGACCTTGATGGAGAGATCGGATGAATAGACCTTTGCTCGTGATGACGACAGGCGCCGTCCTTGCCGTCGTTTCGTTGCTGAGTATCGGCGCCGCGCGCGCCCATGAACGCTGCGTTTGCAGTTCGATGGAGGGCTTGCCGCCGCTGCCCTCCGTCGCGCCAATGCCACCGCTGCCGCCCGTGGCGCCTTTGCCGCCGGACGTGGGGCGTCGCCACGTGCACGTTCAAAGAGAGATCATCGTCATCGGCCCCGGCGTCCGGCGCGTGCGTCACCTCCGTCGTGTCGTTCGCGTTAGAGAGGAAGATGACGGCGACGGCAAGATGACGCGCGATGAATTCATCAGGCGGGCCGAACGCGCCTTTGACGAGCACGATCGAAATAATGACGGCGTGCTCGACGAAGACGAGCGCGACGAGATGACGGATCCGTCAGAAGCGCCGGAAGCTTTGGAGGCGCCGGAACCGCCCGAACCCGGCGAAGCGCCCGAAGCCCCCGAAGCGCCGCGCGCACGTCACGCGCCGCACGGCTAAGGTCGTGGAATGACGGGGCCGCTCCGCACGGGTGCGGCCTCTATTCTAATTTCCCGACGTGTGGTTGAGACGGTCATCGCCGTTCGGCGGCGGCGGCCCGGGCGGCGCCGTGGGGTCCGCATCATGATCGTTGGGCTGCTCGGTCTTCGGCTTTGGCCGGGTAAAATTTTGCGAACTCGGTATGTCCTGGGGTTTTACAATGATCGGCGAACTGATGCCCTGCGCGACCATCGTGTCGAGTATGCCCTGATCGATCAGATAGGCTTGCGTCAAATCCGCATTCGCGCCTTTGAGGTCGCCGGTGTACGTCTTCGCGCAAGCCCGCCCGAAATAGGCTTCCGGGTTCGACGGCGCGGTACCGAGTACTTGGTCGTAATCGGCCTGCGCCTCGGCCCAGCGTTGCAGCCGAACATAAGCGTGCCCGCGCTGCAGCCGGGCAGTGACATCGCGGGTGCCGATGGTGATCGCTTGAGTGAGATCGGCGACCGCACGGTCGTTGTTGCCCTTCATGCCAAAGGCCGTGCCGCGCCCGGTCAGCGCCGCGGCATCTCGCGGCGCTGTCATCAGCACTTGGCTATAGTCGGCGATGGCGCCCGCGAAGTTCTTGGAGGCGCGGTAGGCAACGGCGCGATTGTTGAGCGCTTCGATATATTGCGGTCTGATCTGAAGTGCCTCGCCGTAATCGTTGATCGCAGATGAGAGATCGCCCTTCGAGAAATAGGCGTTGGCGCGATTGTAATAGGCCGTCGCGCGAAGATCGCGGTCGCGCCGCATGGTGATCAGCGCGGTGCAGCCGCGAATTTGTTGGTCGTCGGTAATTGGAAAACCGCCGGTGCACCACCGGCTCGGGTCCATCGGCGCCTCCGGTTCGACTCTCGGCAGTGTGCCGGACTGGGAGTGATGACGATAATGATGCCGGCTGTGCGCGGCGCCGGCGCCGCCGATCGCCACTGCGATAGCGATGCCCAGCAACACGACCTGCAACCCGCGCATGAATCCCTCCCAACAACGCTCGATTCCCTCAAGTTGCGGCCGCAGCGTCAAGGGGAGTTTCGAGACGACATTCGGTTAATGGCCGCCGGAAACAGCGAAAGGCCGAATTCCCGCCTGAACGGACTTGCCCACCGGGCCGGTTTAGGCCGTCGGGCATGACAGTTTTTGCAAAACGGCGGACAGCCACGCGATCGGATCGTCCGTGCCCGCGAAATGGCGATTGGCAAACTTGGAAATCACCACACCTGCAAATTCGCGACGCTGGCGTAGGTCTTTGAATTCGCGCAATCCGCCTTGCACCAACTGTGTGACATGGGGCGAAGGCGAGAAACTGCGGCGGACGATCTCGTCAAGATCGAATTCTCCGGCATCGGCGTGGGCTGCGAACGCGCTTAGGATTTGAAACAGGTTCGGAAATTTCTCCGCCGCATCGCGAATCATGGCGTTCAGCTTTCGGGATAGGAGGTGAGGATGAAATAGTTCCCGTTGTCCGTCTTGCGAAGGACGACGATTGCGCTCGTTCGATCGGACGCCTCCCCATCGCCGCGCTGCATTCCGCGGCCGATGACGTCGCTGCCGCGATAATGCAGCGTCAAAGTGTTGCCGGGTGCCGCGCTCGCGAGCCATTCCTCAATACGCGCCGCGTTCTGCATTATCGCGACCGATACAACATGTTGCGCTGCGGTCTGATCCGTATATGTGCTCGCGGCTGAAATGTTTGGCTCGCGTATCAGGCGTTCACGAAGATCAGCGTCGCTGTGCCCGACATGTTTGCGCAGCGTGTGCCCGCCCATGCTCTCGCTGCGCTCGAGATCGGATGAATCGTTTGCCGCGCTCGCCGGCTCCGCTTCCGCGCTCGCCGTCGTCCCTTCGGAAGGCGCCTGCATATGCGTCGGTCCCGCCGAACGCTGCCAGACGGCGATTGCTGCGGCAATCAGAAGCAAGGCAGCGATGACGGTTTGGCGCATTCTGGGGGCCATCGAAATCCTCGCGTCGTGGGCGTTCCTCATAACATCAATGGTCGGCCCTCGGACACGTGTGTGATTGCTGCACTTGCGCGCAATAGAGGCGCACGGGAAAATCGCCGCCATGCCCGGACGCGTACGCCCTTCGCGCGAGCGGGTGAGGGGCTTACTTCGGGACTTGCGTTGCAGCTCAGATCGCCTCAAGCACGCCTTCCAAATTCGTCAGCACCTCTCGATTCATAAACTGTGTTGGTCGCCGTCAACCTCGATGGCAAGTTTCTGTTCGAAACAAACAAAGTCGACGATGTATCGGCCGAGCGGCACTTGCCTTCGGAATTTGTAAGGGTGAAAGCGCCGCGCTCGCAGCGCGTACCACAATGTCCGCTCTGCGTCGGTTTGACTGCGGCGCAAAGCTCTTGCGCGTTCGGTTGACATCGAGTCAGCGTCCCCTCACCCGCTCAACTCGGACTGCGCCCTCGTCTCGCGTCCTCTCCCACAAGGGGAGAGGCGATTCTCCGCAGTTCTGAAAAGCACGAGCCCGCGCATCCTTCAGGAAAATGACACGGCGACGGTGATGCGCACAGCGCTCCCTCTCCCCTTGCGGGAGAGGAGTCGAGCGAAGCAAGACGGTGAGGGGACCCCCTCTGCGATCGGCGCCACGTTTTCACAGCGTATTCTTATGCCACGCCCCGCCCTTCATGATGGCCGAAAGACGCGCGCCTTGGTCTTGGAATAACCCAAGGTCTTTCAGAGGATTGCCGTCGATAACGATGAGATCGGCAAACGCGCCTGGTTCGACGACACCGAGCTTGCCTTCGCGCCGCACGATCTGCGCGCCAACCAATGTCGCCTGGCGAATGATTTCGATCGGCGAGAGCACTTCGGAGCGGAACAGAAACTCGCGCGACTGATGCACCTGAAGCTTGCCGAGCAAGTCGGAGCCGAAGCCGACCGGCACTCCGGCGCGCTTGCAAATTTCGAGCGAGCGCAACCCACCCTCGATGACGAGATCGTTCTTCTCCAGCTGCGACGCGCTCAAGCCCAGCGTCGCGCCGTGATCCCTCATCATGTAATAGGTGACGAGATTGGCGACCATGAACGCCTTGCGCTCCGCCATGAGCTTCGCGGTTGGCGCGTCGATCAGATTGCCGTGCTCGATTGTGCGAACGCCATGAGTAACGCCGCGCGTGATCGCCTCGGGCGTATAGGCGTGGGCGAGCACATAGCGCCCGAAGGCATGCGCCTCTTCGACGGCTGCCGTGATTTCTCCGATGGAGAATTGCAAACTGTCGAGCGGATCCCATGGGCTGGCGACGCCGCCCGACAGCATGATCTTGATCTGATCGGCGCCCTGGCGCATTTGCTCGCGCACCGCTTGGCGCATCTGATCGGCGCCGTCGGCAATGCCCGTGATGAACGAGAGGGCGTCGCAGCAGTGACACGCCGTCTCGCCGAACTGCGTACGCCGGCGCGAGTCCGTGTGGCCGCCCGTCGGTCCGATCGCGCGCCCCGAGATAAAGAGGCGAGGGCCCGCCAGTGTTCCGTTCTCGACCGCTTCCTTGATGCCCCAATCGGCGCCGCCCGTATCGCGAACCGTGGTGAAGCCGCGATCGAGCATTTGGCGCATCAACACGGAGGCCTTGGCGGCAAGCAGCGTGAGCGGCAGCGACTCCAGACGCGCGATCCCGACCTCGACCAAGAACACATGCGCGTGACAGTCGATCAGCCCCGGCATCAATGTCTTGCCGCCGCAATCGATCGCCGCTGCATTTGCGGTTTTGATTGGCCGTGCCGAGACCTCGCGGATCGTCTCGCCCTCGACCAGCACCTCGTGACCGCCCCGTATGTCGTCAAAACGTGGATCGAGCAATTGCAGATTGCGGAAGACGAATTGTTGAGCCATGGGCACCCCTTTGGATCGTCGAGGCTCGCGCTTTACCTCGATTCCGTCAAGGAAGTGACTTACGTCTAGGGCCGGAAATCAAAAGGCGGCGCAGATGTTTTCGTCGACGCGCAGCACGGCCTCCTGTGCGAACGCGTGCTTATAGCTTTCGATGATCGCGCCGATCGTTGCGTTGTCCCTGGCGCCGCCGTCATGGATGCGGATCAAGACCTTGCTGTTTTCCGAAATCGTACGCTTTGCTTCCTCGCTCAGCCAAAATCCGCGAGCGTCGAGAATCGTGAAGCCCTCCGGAAAACGGGGCGCGATCTCGTGCTCGACGAAGGCTTGCCACTCACGCGCGCTGACCGCGCCTTGCGCTTTCGCCAAACCGAAATAGAGGTGCGTCTCGATCGCGGGTTTGCCGGCAAGGCAGGCGCGCGGCTGATCGACAGCGCTGCATGCGGCAAGGGCGAGCACTAGCCACATCGCGAGCGACGCCCTCACAAGCCGGCTCCCGACCACCAGATCGCGAGCCAAATGGTGCCCGCGACAATCAACGTCTGAACGATCAAGAACGGCCACATCACGCGCGGCTTTAGCCAGTCCCAGTCTTTGGCTTCGCCATAGGCGGCGAGCGACTCGGAAAGCGTATAGAGCCCGAACGCCGAGCCCACTGCACCAATTCCGCCGGTGCCTGCGACGCCGACCCATACGAGTACGCGGCTGCCGAGGTGGCCCGCGAGCGCGATCACGCGCTCGATCGTGAAGTTGCGCCACGTCATGACCCGCATCGGCGACTTGGGGTCTTTTCTCTTCCCGGTCTTCTTCTCGATGCCGCCGGCGAGCGCTGCCGGCAACAGCACCAGCATCTCCATGCTGGCCGCACCGAGTGCAAACGCCCCCGCGTCCCACAACGTCGCCGGCCAGACCATGAAGGCAATCGCTGCAAGCCCAAGCTCGCACAGCGTCGACCACACGCCCGAAAGGACCGCGGTCACCCAATCGCGCAGCTGCACCGTAACGCCGCGCTGGAACGCGACGTCGCCCGCGATCTTGAGCGCGACCGCAACGGCCCACGCCGCGGCACCGGTCAAAAGCCAATGAAACAGCATTGAGACCCGAGATCCGAAAAACTGCCGCGATTCGACGGAAGCCTCTCACATAGCGCTTCGGAAAACCACGCGCGGCAGTTGCCGTCGCGCATTTACCCAGGCGCGCCGGCTCTCTAACGTGGCTCGCAAAGGGCGAGGATCCAGGCATGACAAACGCGCATCGCAAATTTTGGGGTTGGGGTACGGAAGATCAGACCGCCAGCGCCGAGGAGCGCGCATTCCTCGGCGCCGCCCTTGCCAAGCGCTATGCGACCGCCCTGCCGACGCCGGTGCCACCGCCCAAGGTCGAAGACATCGCGTTGCGCGCACCGCGCTTGGCCGTGCCGTCCAATTTGCAACGCATCGCAACAACCGACCAGCGCGAGCGGTTGATCCATGCCTACGGCAAATCGTTCCCTGACTCTGTACGCATGTTTCAGCGCCATGTTCCCCATCCCCCTGATGTCGTCGTCTATCCCGAGAGCGAAGCCGATATCGTGGCGACACTCGACTGGGCCGGACGCGCCGGAGCGGCTGTCATTCCGTTCGGTGGCGGCTCGAGTGTCGTGGGCGGTGTCGAATGCGACGTCGGCGACAGCTACAAAGGCGTCATCACGATCGATCTCGCCAAACTCGCGGGCGTCTTGGAGATCGACCGCGAAAGCCGCGCCGCACGCATCGAGGCGGGCGTTTTCGGCCCCGCGCTCGAAGCGCAGCTGAAACCGCACGGGCTCACGCTGCGCCATTTTCCGCAAAGCTTCGAGTATTCGACCCTAGGTGGTTGGATCGCCACCAGATCGGGCGGCCACTACGCGACGCTCTACACCCACATCGACGACTTCGTGCAAAGCATGCGCGTCATTACGCCCGCGGGCCCAATCGAGACGCGCCGCTTGCCGGGCTCGGGCGCCGGTCCGCAACCAGAGCGCCTCTTCCTCGGCTCCGAGGGAATCTTGGGCATCATCACGGAAGCGTGGATGCGCCTGCAGGATCAACCCAAATTCCGCGCCAGCGCGACTGCGCGGTTCGCCGATTTCTTGGCCGGCGCCCGCGCCGTGCGCGCGCTCGGTCAAGCCGGTCTCTACCCATCAAATTGTCGCTTGATCGATGCGAACGAAGCCGCCGGCGCTGGCGCGGGTTCGGCCGGTTCTCTTCTCGTGCTCGGATTTGAGGGTGCCGATCATCCGCTCGACGCCTGGATGTCGCGTGCACTTGAACTCGTGCGTGATCACGGCGGACTGATCGTGAACGATCAACCGAAGGAAGGCGCAAGCGGCCACCGCCTTGGTGCCGCCGGCGCGTGGCGCAACGCGTTCTTGCGGGCACCATTCTATCGCGAAGTCTTGGTGCCGTCGGGTTTGATCGCCGATACGTTCGAGACGGCGATCACTTGGGACAAATTCCAGGCCTTTTATGCAACGGTCACCAGCCGCATGCAGGAAGTCTTGGCCCGCGTGACCGGACGTCCAGGCACCGTCACCTGCCGATTCACGCACGTCTATCCCGATGGCCCGGCGCCCTACTTCACCTTTCAAGCGCTCGGCCGCTTCGACGCGCTTCTTGACCAGTGGCGCACGATCAAGGAAGCGGCGAACGACGTAGTCATTGCCGCCGGTGGAACCAGTACGCATCACCATGCCGTCGGCCGCGATCACCGCTCCGGATACGCACGTGAATGTCCGCCGCTCTTCGCCGACGCCCTTCGCGCTGCAAAGAGCCGCCTTGATCCGCAAGGGCTGATGAACCCCGGCGTCCTCATTGATCCGGCCGACCGCGTCGTGGGTATTCGTGGCGCCATGCGGCCCGGCTAGCCCACCTGTGGCGCAGATGTCCGCATGGCCGACGAATCCATCGAGAGACCCGGCGAAGGCGCATCTGACGGCTGTCGAGGCGCCATCCGGAGGGCTTGACGAGGTGGCTGAACGCCCCTTGCGCTCCTATAATTTAGGGTAACAGTTGAGTCCCGCGTCAGGAGCGTGGGACGGGCGGGGCGGTATGATTCGCAACATTCTCATCGGCATTGTTGTGCTTGTCGCCGCCGTCGTCGGCGTCGCGTTCCTACTGCCGCAGCATCCGCACGTTCAACGCGACGCCGTTGTCGGCGCCTCGCCCGAACAGGTCTTTGCCATCGTCAACGACATGTCGCGGCTGACCGATTGGTCGCCCTGGGTAAAGATGGACCCGGACATCAAATTGAAATTCGACGGCCCGGCCAAGGGCGTCGGCGCGAAGATGTTATGGACGAGCGCGAAGCTCGGCAACGGCTCTATCACCATCACGCAAAGCACGCCGTTTTCTGAAATCAAGACCGCACTTGATTTCGGCGGTGCCGGCACCTCCACAGCGACGTTTGCGTTCGCCCCGTCCGACGGCGGGACGAAAGTGACGTGGAGCTTCGATACCGATGCAGGCATGAGTCCGATCGCGCGCTATTTCGGCCTCTTCGCCGACAGCATGATCGGCAAGGACTACGAGACCGGCCTCGCCTCGTTGAAGGACCTCGCCGAGTCCGATGCGAAGGTCGACGCTGCTGCCGCGCAAGCCCAAGAAGCTGCCGCGGCGCCGCCCGATGTTCCGCCGCTGCCCGCCGCCGCCGATCCGGCAAAGGGGCCTGAAGTCTTGATGGTCGAAGCCCATCCCATCGTCATGACCCGCGCGAGCGCCAACGCAAACGATGCCGCCGCCGTAAGCGCCGCCCTGGGTGCTGCGAACCAGAAGATCTTGAACTACGCCGAGAAGCACAATTTGACGCTCGGCGGCGCGCCTCTCGCGATTACGATCTCGCACGACCCGGCGGGCAAGTGGACGTTCGATGCGGCTCTGCCGCTCGACACGCCGCCGGCGAGCCCGCCTGCGCAGGAGGACGGCGTAAAGGTTGGCCAAACCTATGCCGGCAAAGTCGTCAAGCTGACGCACAAGGGGCCGTACACGTCGTTGAACGACACTTACGCGCGCATTCACGCCTACACGAAAGCCAACAACCTGAAGGAAGGTACGACCTCGTGGGAAGAATACGTCAATGATCCCGGTGAGACCGCCGAAGAAGATCTGCTGACCAACGTTTATGTCGTCGTGAAGGAATAGGTGGCCCTTGGCAAAAGCCAAGGCACCCTCCGCCGGATATTCCGGCACACCGCTGCTGAAGAAACTAGGCTACGGGCCTGAGCAAGCGGCCGCGTTGATCGACGTGCCGAAGATGCTGCGCTCCCATCTTACCGCGGCGAAATTCAAGGCGCTCGTCGATGCGTCGATCGACGCCTGTGCCACGCTCAAGGGTCCACTCGATATCGTGCATGTGTTCTCGGTCGAGCGTGCCAAACTAAAACGAGCGCTGCCGCATTTGATGAAGCGCCTCGCGCCCGCCGGCATGATCTGGGTTTCGTGGCCGAAGAAGGCCGCGAAGGTCGAAACCGACATTACCGAAGACGTCATCCGCGCCGAAGCGCTTCCGCTGGGCCTTGTCGACGTGAAGGTCTGCGCCGTCGACGAAACTTGGTCGGGATTGAAACTGGTGATCAGGAAAGAACTGCGTGGCTGAATCAACTTGAGGAGAACAGGAATGATGCGTCGGTTTCTTGTTGCGAGTCTCGTGGCGCTTTGCGCCGGCCCGGCCTTGGCAGATGGCAGCACACCGGCCAAGACAGGGTTGCCGGGCACGACATGGGCGTTGGATTGCACGGTTCCGGCGAGCGCGAGCAATTATTATCTAATCTACAGCGTCGCTTCGAACGGCAATTTGGTGGAGACGATGCGCTCGACCGGTAAAGACAAGCCTCGGGAGATTCGTAACATCCAGCTGATTTCTTCAAGCTGGGTTCTCTACACGTTGGATGATACCGACGGGGAAGCGGTCAACATCTTGACCTTCACCGGAACGGACGGCCGTAAGAAGTCGTGGTGGTCGGTCGGTCACGACGGGAAGGCATATATTCGAGACGGCAAATTCCCCGACGGCGGCGAGCCCCCATGGTTCAAGCGGTGTAAATAGTCGCCGGCGTTCGTTATTATTTGTCATCCGGCCTTAGTGGAGCCAGATCGCGAAGCGATCCGTTCGCGACGGTTAGAGCCGGGACCCAGCGGTCGTCGATCTCGAAGCCCCGTCCCCTGGGTCCCGGATAGTAAGGCTCACGATCCAACCGCTCCGCGGTCGGGTTCGCCTAACTTCCGGGATGACCATCTGTTGTTGGCGATTCAGTGTGCTATGCCTTGTCATAATGAGCGCCGCCGCCGACCGCTTGAAAATCCTTGCCGAGCTTGAGAAGAAAATTCTCTGGCTCGCGAGCTGGACGATCCACAACGCCAACCACCTTCGCGACAGCGACGATGGCGTAAAGGTCGGCGGTCATCAGGCCTCGTCCGCATCGCTCGCCACCATCATGACGGCACTTTATTTTGCTGTGTTGAAACCGGAAGATCGCGTCGCGGTGAAGCCGCACGCGAGCCCGAACTTTCATGCCATCAACTATTTGATGGATTTGCAGACGCGCGAAAAGCTCGAAAACTTCCGCGGCTACAAGGGCGCACAGAGTTACCCGTCGCGCACGAAGGACGTCGATGACGTCGATTTCTCGACCGGCTCTGTCGGCCTCGGTGTCGCTCAAACGCTGTTCTCGTCGCTCGTCCAAGACTACGTGCGCGCGCACGGTTGGGGCGACGATCGGCCGGAGGGCCGCATGGTCGCCCTCATCGGCGATGCCGAAATGGATGAGGGCAATATCTTCGAGGCGCTACTCGAAGGCTGGAAGCAGGGCGTGCGCAACACCTGGTGGATCGTCGATTACAACCGCCAAAGTCTCGACGCCGTAATCCGCGAAGGCTTGTGGGCGCGCTTCGAAGCGATGTTCCGCAACTTCGGCTGGGACGTGGTGATCCTGAAATACGGTTCCGAACTCGAAGCAGCATTCAAAGAAGCCGGCGGCGAAAAGCTTCGTGCTTGGCTCGACGCGTGTCCGAACCAGCTGTATTCGGCGCTGACCTTTCAAGGCGGCGCCGCGTGGCGCAAGCGACTGCTCGACGACATCGGCGATCAAGGCGCGGCAACGAAGCTGATCGAGAAGCGATCCGACGCCGAACTCGCAAAGCTGATGACCAACCTTGCGGGCCACGACCTGCCGTCCTTGCTCGATGCCTTCGAGAAGATCGATCACGATCGGCCGACCTGCTTCATCGCCTACACGATCAAAGGCTACGGCCTGCCGCTCGCGGGCCACAAAGACAACCACGCGGGCCTCATGACCGTCTCGCAGATGGAAAAGTTTCGCGCCGGCATGCACGTCCGCGAAGGTCACGAATGGGACAGATTCGAGGGTCTCGAATTACCCGAGGCCGCGTTCGAAGCGTTCCTCAAGCAGGTCCCGTTCTTCTCCGCCGGCCGCCGCCGCTTCACCGCGCCACGCATCGAAGTGCCGGCGGAACTGAAAGTGCCGATCCAAGCGGCGATGTCGACGCAAGCGGGTTTCGGCAATCTGCTGAACGAGCTTGGTCGCGAGCAAAGTGAACTCGCCGCGCGCGTGGTGACGACCTCGCCCGATGTGACCGTCTCGACCAATCTGGGTGCTTGGGTCAATCGCCGGGGCCTCTTCGCCCACGAGGCGATGGCGGACACCTTCAAGAAGGAACGCATCCCCTCGACCTTCAATTGGGAATTCGGGCCGAAGGGTCAGCACATCGAGCTCGGCATCGCCGAGATGAACTTGTTCATCCTGCTCTCCGCACTCGGCCTCTCGCACACGATCAACGGCGTGCGCTTGCTGCCGATCGGCACGCTCTACGATCCCTTCATCGCCCGCGGCCTCGATGCCTTGAACTATGCCTGCTATCAGGACGCGCGCTTCATTGTGGTGGCGACGCCATCGGGGATCACGCTCGCGCCCGAAGGCGGCGCGCATCAATCGATCGCCCAGCCGTTGATCGGTATGGCGCAAGACGGCCTCGCCGCGTTCGAACCTGCCTATGTCGATGAGCTGGCGGTGATGCTGCGTTTCGCTTTCGACTACATTCAGCGCGACGGCGAAGGCGAAGCCGACGAGCGCACCTGGCTGCGCGATCAAACCGGCGGCTCGATTTATCTGCGCCTCTCGACGCGCCCGCTCGAACAGCCCAAGCGCGAGATGTCGGGCGACATGCGCCAATCGATCATCGACGGCGCTTATTGGCTAAGACCGCCCGGCCCCAATCCGCAAGTCGTCGTCGCCTATTGCGGCGCCGTCGCGCCCGAAGCGATCGAAGCCGTCGGCATGATGGGAGAGGACCGCCGCGACGTCGGCCTCCTCGCCGTCACCTCGGCTGATCGTCTAAACGCCGGTTGGACGGCGGCCCAGCGCGCCCGCGAGCGCGGCCTCGTCGGCGCGCGTTCGCACATCGAACGCTTGCTCGCCGACGTGCCGCAGAACTGCGCGCTGGTGACGGTCCTTGACGGCCATCCCGCGACGCTCGGATGGCTCGGCAGCGTGCACGGCCATCGCGTGCGCGCGCTGGGCGTGGAGCATTTCGGGCAAACAGGAACGATCGCAGACCTCTACCGTCACTACGGCATCGACGCCAACGCCATCGTCCGCGCCGCCGAAACCATCGCTCCGGGGCGTCCGATAAGGCATTTGCGGGCGATTGGATAGAACTGCCGTCGTTAACGGATTTCCAGCGCCTTCAACCGCGCCTGATAGGACGTCGCCAAGCAGGAGGCGAGCGCTTGTGCCGCGACCCGGCAGTGCGTGTCGCGCGCCGTCAGCCACGCGCGTTGTTCGCCCTTAAGTTTTTCGCGTGCCGGCGCGTCCACGGCCCATGCGAGCGCGTCGAAATATTTGTCCGATACATGACGGTCGAGCCTCGCCAATTCGCGCGTCGAGCAAATCGCATGCTCGACATCGGTGCCGGCTTTCGCGCAGTCGAACGAGGCCGCGGGCGCCAACGGGTCCGGGCGCATGAAGGATTTGATCTGCGCCAGCGGAATATGAACCTCTTGTGGTCCCACCGCGTAAGCCGCCACCTGATAGGCGTCGAAGTGGAGCGCGAGTTCGTTCGGCTTGAGGATGAAGTTTCTGAAATTGTTGCCGTTCGCTGCAGCGCCGCGCGCGATCCAGTCCGTATCGCCCGATCCATCCGGGCCGCGGAGATCACGTTTCAGTGAGTCGATCGCAATGCGGCTGATGCGTTCGATACCGGCGTTGGTGAAAATCTCGCCGATCTCGACGCTGGCGCCGCTCGGCAGAACGAAGTTGAAAGCCGTGAAGTTCGAGTTGGGATGCGCGCCGCCCGTATATGTGTAGTACGTGAACAGCACACCGAACATCGCGGGATCGTTGCGTACGACCTCATAACTGAGTTCGCCCGAATAAGCCCGATCTTGCGGCGGGTGGTCCTCCGTCGCCGCCGACGCGAAGTCGCGAGCCATTCCGCGCGCCCAGGTGTCAATCTCGCGGTCGATCGCCTGGTTCCCGGTTTGCGGATAAGCGAACGTGATCTCGTAGGTCGGTTTTTTCTCGACGATCTTGCGTTCGATCACTGTGAGCTGCGCACTCGACGCCCAAAGCGTGCTGCCGAAGACAAGGCCGAACATTGCGGTTGCCGCGACGGCAATTCTCGCTGCCGAAATCATTTGATTACGTGTCCCGCTACCGCGAATTGTCGCGGCAACGATGCGCCGTTTGCGGCCGGCGATGCAAGGTCGGCCGGCGTCGCGCGCCGCCATTGACCTTGAAGCCATGCGGGAGCAGCCTCGCGTCGGATATCAAGGAGTCCAAGATGCTTCGCAATCAGCTGATGGTCATGGTCGCGCTCGTGGGTCTCTGCGGTTGTGGCGGCGAGGTCGGAATCGGAGTTGGCATCGGCGGCGGCTCTGTCGGTGGTGGCGTCGGTGTATCGAGCAACGTGGGCGGCGGAGCCTCGAACAGCCAAATGACCGTAGTCGTGCACAAGATCGACGCGAGCGGCGTCGGTGCCGAGATCGGCACCTTGATGCTCTCCGACTCCGATCGAGGTCTGCGCATCGAGGCGGCGTTGAACGGGCTGCCGCCCGGCGATCACGGATTCCATCTGCATGAAAAAGGTTCGTGCGACGCCGGAGAAAAAGACGGCAAGACGGCGGCCGGGATGGCTGCCGGCGGTCACTTCGATCCGGGCGCGACGGGCAAGCATTTGGGCCCGGATGGCGCTGGCCACAAAGGCGATCTGCCGGCGCTCCATGTCGACGCGAGCGGCAATGCCAATGGCGTCGTCTTTGCGCCGCATCTGAAAGTCGCTGACGTCTACGGCAAGACCTTCATGATCCACGCCAACGGCGACAACTATTCCGATCAGCCGGCGCCCCTCGGCGGCGGCGGGCCGCGCATCGCGTGCGGCGCGGTGCATTGATATTGAGGGCTGCGGTTGTGCTCGCGTTTGTCGCAGCACTCGGCGCCAGTCGGTGCGCGCTGGCGGCGGGGATCGCCACCGAGGGCGCGGCCGACATGGACCAATCTGCTCGCGAATTGCTCGAAGGCCCCACTTGGGTCAACGGCGATCCGCTCAAGAACTGCAACCGGGCGGCCATGCGCGCCGGTGTCGGCGGCTATGAACTCTACGTGAGCAATATCGGTTGGCCGTTTTGGATCTCGATCGGCCCGGGCGCCGAGCAAACTTCGACATTGATCACGGCGTTGAAATTGAGCGGAAATCGACTGACGATTGTTTTCAATGATCAATCGCGCAGCGAGTGGTTTGTCGAAACGCGCGATCGGATCTCCCGCGAAGGCAGCGAGGTGCAAAAATTGTCGCGTTGTGCTGGAACGCGACTGTCGACTGGTCTGAGTTTTCCGCCCGGACAATAATTGGTGGAGGGATTTCGCCATGGCAAGAACAGACACGACAACGACATTAGAGCTGGAGACCGTCAAATGCCGAAATTGAACCGCGCAGGCGTGCAGATCTACTTCGAGGCGCATGGCACGGGGCCGGCGCTGCTGCTCAGTCACGGCTACTCGGCGACGTCGCAAATGTGGCGCGGTCAGATCGAAGCGTTCTCGCGCCACTACAAACTCATCACCTGGGACATGCGCGGGCACGGCCGATCCGATTATCCGGACGATCAGGCGGCATACAGCGAAGATGCGACGGTCGACGATATGGCCGCGGTGCTCGACGCGGTCGGCGCGCGTGATGCGATCATCGGCGGTCTCTCGCTCGGCGGCTACATGTCGCTCGCCTTTCGCTTGCGCCATCCCGAGCGCGTGCGCGCATTGCTGATCATCGACACCGGTCCGGGATTCAAGAACGACGAAGCACGCGCGGCCTGGAACAAGCACGCGGCAACGTTTGCGCTCGAGTTCGAGAAGAACGGGTTGGAATCGTTGAAAGCCCGGAGCCCGGAAATGGCGGAGAGCTCGCATCGCGACGCTTCGGGCTTGATCAAGGCCGCCAAAGGGATGCTCACGCAACGCGACCCCGGCGTCATCAACTCGCTGCCCAAGATCGATGTACCGTCACTCGTCGTTGTCGGCAGCGAGGACAAACCGTTCCTCGCCGCCGCCGATTACATGGCCGGCAAGATTCCCGGCGCGACGAAGGTCGTGATCCCGAACGCCGGCCACGCCGTCAATATCGATCAGCCGCAGGCGTTCAACGCGGCGGTGCTCGCATTCTTGAAGGATGCGCGGGTCTGACGTCTACGACGGTTCGAATTTGAAGAGAAACGCCGAGATCGCGTTGTGCAGAATATGCGCGACGATCGCGGGAACGAGCGATCCGGTTGCCAGATAGGATACGCTGTAGCCAAAGCCGATAAGCGCCGTGCTCGCCATGCCGATCAGGCCTTGATACGTGTGCCCGAAAGCAAATGCGATCGCGGCGACGACGGCCGCGCTCCACTCATTGCCGGCGAGGGCCGCGAGGCGCGTAATCGCGAAGGCGCGAAACAACACTTCTTCCGTGATACCGGCGGTCGGGCACACGATCGCGAGGAACGCCAACATCTCGCGCGGTGTTTCCGGCAATACGCGCGCGAGGATCGGCGGCACTGCGATATGAGATCGCGTACGCAATTCTTGCGCACCCCAAGCGATCACGAGGCTGAAGGCGAGGAGACCGACGACCCACGCACTCGTCTCGCTTGCGTCGAGGCTCAAGCGCACCCCAAGTGTCGAGATTGGCGCCTTCTCCACGGCCAACACCAACATCGCCGCGACGAATAGGGCCCAAAGGACCGCGCACGACGAGATATAGATGCTGATGCGGGGAATAAGCTCGACGTTCCGCACGCGCATATTTTGTGCGGCCATCAGCGGAAAGAGGACGAGCAGAGTAAAGAGAAGTGCGTAGCTCCAAACGCTGAACGCAGGTGTGGCGCCCAGAAGAGTCACGCTTAAGGACGTCACCCCGGCTGCTTCTCGAACGACGGAATGCCCTTGTCGATATGCGCCCACGGTTGGGCCGATTTCGTCCATATGGTCAGCGACGGTTTCAGCCAGCTTGGATCGTCGAGCGTTCCCGCCTTCACGATCGAAATCGGATTGTCCTCGGGCACGCTGAACATCGGCGTTCCGCAGTCGGCGCAGAATTCGCGCGTCACCTTCTTGCCGCTGTCCCCTGCCTTGGCAAAAGCTTTGACCTTCCCCTTGGTGATCTTGACCGACCCCTTGGGGAGCACGACTACGTTCGCCGGCGCGCCGCCCGATGCGTATTGGCAGTCGCGGCAATGGCACACGACGACCGCCAGCGGTTCGGCCGAAGCCTCGTAGCGCACCGCACCGCACATGCAGCCGCCTGAAAAAGGATGTGTCATCTCAAATGTCCTTGAAGAGGTCATGCACCGGCGGACGCTAGCAGATGCATACTGTGAAGGTGAAGTCAGCTCGCCGTCTGGCGCGTCACAAACGCATCGACGTCGTCGAGCGCGCGCACCCGCCAGCGCCACGGCCAGGCGAAGGCGACGATGATCTCCAGGTGACCAATGCCGCGATAGACTTGGAGCTGCGCCTTATTGCCGTGCGCCTTCAACGCGTCGGCGAAGTGTTCGCTATTGTGCACGCCCACGGTCTTGTCGTTTGCACCGTGCAGCAGAAGCATTGGCGCCGCCCCTTCGCGCACGAGCTTGATCGGGCGCGCGGCCTCGGCAGGCTGCGCCGCCGCAAAAATCTCCCGCGTCGAATCCCATTTTGCCGGATCGAGCGTGTAGGGGCCGGCGAGCCCGATGAAGCCGTGCACCAACGAACTCTCGATGTCGTGTGCGCTCAAATAGCGCCGATCGAGCGACAGCAGCGCGCCGATATGTGCGCCCGCCGAATGACCCATGACGAAGAGCGGCGCGCCGCCAAACATGGCCGCATTGTCGCGCGCCCATTTTATCGCCAGCGCAGCATCCTCCACGAACATCGGAAAGCGCGTTTCGGGAAACAAGCGATAATCGGGGACGACGAGCCCATAGCCGCGCCCGGTTAGCGCACCGCCCAAGAGGCGATAGAGCTTGCGGTCGCCGTGCTTCCACCCGCCGCCATAGAAAAACACAATGACCGCGCGCGGTTTGCGGTCTTTCGGCAGGTAAATGTCCAGCTTTTGCCGGTCGAGCGTGCCGTAGGCCACATCACGCATTGCGACGGCTTGTGACGGAGCGGCGCGCTCCTCTTGGAAAACTCGTCCCATCGGCTTAACTGAATCCTCGGCGGTCGCCGGTTAGCATACGCGATTGCGGCGTCTCGCGGATCATAACAAAGAACACCGGGTGATCGATGGAACGGACGGCGCTCTGCTGCTGCGGACAATTGCGGATCAAAATTAAGGGCGAGCCAACACGCGTCGTGACCTGCCATTGCCTGCAATGCCAGCGCCGCACCGGCAGCGTCTTCAGCGACAACGCTTATTTCAGTCGCAAATCCGTTGTCGGCATTGAGGGCAAGGCCAGCGAGTATGCGCGCCGCACCGACCGCGGCAATACGCTTCGCTTCAAGTTCTGTCCGGAGTGCGGCTCGACCTTGCATTGGGACGTGCCGTCCGAGCCTGAGACCATCGGCATCGCCGTCGGCGCCTTTGCCGACCCCGGCTTCCCGCCGCCGACGCGCTCGGTCTTCGGCATCACCCGTCACGAATGGGTGAACAATCCGGCAGGCGCGGAGGCGTACCTCGCATACCCCACCGGCCCGCGCGAGGATTAGCGGCACGCCGGCGCGCCTAGACTTTGTGGCCTGCGTCGTTCAGTTGGCGCGGGGCGATGGCCGCGCTTTCGACCGCGATGCGGTGTCGGAGGAGGAGGGCGTTCAGGATCGACCAGACGAGCGCGACATCCCAACGCCCGAACGCGAGCGGCAAGACCGCGATCTCGCCGATCACGATCCAATAGTTGGGGTGGCGGACGAAGCGAAACGGCCCGCCCGTGACGAGCGGCGCGTCGTCGAGTGTAATGATGCGCGTCGTCCAAAAAGGCCCGAGTGTCGCGATCACCCAAACGCGCAGGATTTGTAGCACGACGAAAACGCCGATCAGCCACCAGTTGGGCCATGTGTCGAGCGGCGTCATCGCGACGATGGCGATGAGCCACGAGGCATGCAGGAGGACCATGAGCGGGTAGTGATCGCGCCCGACCTCGTGCCCGCCGCGCGCCAATAGGCGCGTTGTGTTGTGGTTGGCGAGGATCAACTCGCCCAGCCGCTGAAGAGCGACGAGCCCGACAACCCAGGCGACAGGGCTGCGCGCCAGATGTCCGATCGTCTCGATCACGACGTTAGGCCGTCTCGACGATCATCAGGCCGGCCGTGAAGCCGGGCCCCATCGTCGTCAGCAGGCAGCGCCCCTTGACGCCAGCGTCGAGCGCCGCGCGCAGGATGAAGAGCACGGTCGCCGACGACATGTTGCCGTGCTCACGCAGCACCGCGCGCGAATGGGTGAGGGCGCCAGGCTTGAGTTCGAACGCTTCTTCGAGCGCGTCCAAAACCTTGGCGCCGCCGGGATGGCAAATGAATTCATCGACATCGCGCCGGCTCAATTTGTGCTTGCGCAAGAACGTATCGGCGACCTCGCGCAGTTCCTCGCGCACCAGCGTCGGAATATCGCGTGAGAACACGACCTGGAGCCCGTCGTCGGTGACGTCCCAACCCATGATGTCGAGCGAATCGGGCCAGGTGTGCTCGCCGGCCGGTCCGAGGCGCGGCGCGTTCTTCGGAACGTCTTCGCGGCACGTGATGATCGCCGCCGCGGCGCCGTCACCGAAGAGCGCGGTGGCCACCAAATTGGCTTTCGACCGATCCTGCCGGCGAAACGTCAGCGTCGAGAGCTCGATGACAAGCAGGAGCACCCGCGATTGTGGTGCCGCCCGCGCGACCGCCGTCGCCCGCGAAAGACCGAGCACACCGCCCGCGCAGCCCAGGCCGAAGAGTGGCGAACGCTCGACGTCAGTCCGAAAGGGTAGCCGTTGCATGATCCGGGCATCGAGCGCCGGGGTCGCGATGCCCGACGATGAGACCGTCACGATCGCATCGATGTCCTGAGCCTTCAGCCCGGCTTGCTCGAGCGTTTTGGCGGCGAGCCCCGCCAGAATGTTCGTCGCATGCTCGAGGAAGAGGGCATTGCGCTCAGAGAAGCTGTGCTCCTCCAAGAACCACCCGATCGGCACGACGGAATGGCGTCGCCTGATCTGGGCGTTGTGGTAGATCGGCAAGAGCCACTGATAACCGCCTTCATTGAAAGCGAAAGTGCGCGCGGCGCGCTCGGCAATCTCGTCTTGGATGATGTCGTGGGGCGGCACCGCCGTCGCGAGTGCGATCAAACGAGGGGTTATTGCGGATGACTGCGACATGGGACACCGTCCTTGCGAGTCGAGTATCCGATCGCTCGTTGGAGACTACGCAGGGATTGGTCCCCAGTTCCACTAGGCCCCAGACCGCTCGCGGCTCTGTGATAGTCAGTGAGGGTTTTCTGAAAGGGCATTCATTTTGACGCGCGGAGGGGAAATCCAAGAGTCACGAGTTGCCGCACCGGTAACCGCCGCGGAGTCTGTCTCTGTGGCCACTTGGGCGGGCTTTGCGGTGATGGGCTTCGCGATGTTTATCGCGGTGCTCGATGTGCAAATCGTCGCAACCTCGCTAACCACGATTGAAGAGGCCCTCGACCTCTTTCCCGACCAGATCAGTTGGATTCAAACTGCGTACTTGATCGCCGAGGTGATCGCAATCCCGCTGACCGGCTTTCTGATTCGCGCGCTGTCGATGCGCGGGCTCTTCGTGATCGCCATCACGCTTTTCACTTTCGCCTCCGCCGGCTGCGCGGGCAGCGAAAGCTTTGCCTCCTTGATCGCGTGGCGCGTGCTGCAAGGCTTCGCGGGGGGCACGCTAATCCCGATTGCTTTCACCGCCGGTCTCATATTTTTCCCCTCCCGATTGCAGGGGCCGGCCTCGACGATCGCGGGCGTGCTCGCGGTCTTGGCGCCCACAGTCGGTCCGATCGTCGGCGGCTGGATCACGGTGACCTATTCCTGGCACTGGCTGTTCTTGATCAATGTCGGCCCGGGAATTCTCTGCGCGCTTGCCGCCGTGATGCTGGTGCCCGAAGGCAAGGCCGATTTCGGCGAGCTGCGCCGCGTCGACATCTTCTCGCTCGCGTTGATGGCGCTCGCGCTGGCGTCGCTTGAGATCGGATTGAAGGATGCGCCGCAACAGGGGTGGCTGTCGTTGCGCGTCGGCGGCCTCTTGGCATTGGCGCTCGTCTCGGCCGGCACTTTCGCTTATCGAACCTTCGCCGCGGTCAATCCCGTGGTCGAATTGCGCACGCTGCGTGACGACCGCAACTTCGCCGTCGGATGCTTGCTGAGCTTCCTGCTCGGCGTCGGCATCTTCGGCTCGGTCTATTTGATGCCGGTATTCTTGGGCTTCGTGCGCGACCACAGCGCGCTCGAAATCGGCAAGATCGTGTTTGTGACAGGCGTTGCACAGATCATCGCCGCGCCGATCATCGTTGCCTTGGAACGCCGCTTCGACGCTCGCATTTTGGCTGGCGTTGGTTTCTTCATGCTTGCGGTCGGGCTTTATCTGAGCGCGTTTCAAACAAGCGAGACCGACTTCGGCGACATGTTCTTGCCACAAGTTTTCCGCGGCGCGGCGATTATGTTCTGTCTGATCGCGCCCCTGCGCATCGCGCTAACGCACCTTCCGGCGCCGGCCGTTCCGGACGCGAGCGGTCTCTTCAACCTCATGCGCAATCTGGGCGGCGCCATCGGTATCGCGCTGGTCGACACCGTGATCTACGGTCGCTCGCCGGCCTACGCGAACGCTATCGTCGCGCGCCTGAAGCTCGGCGACATCGAGATGGCCAAGGCCGTCGGCATCCCGCTCAAAACCTTCATGCAGCGCCGTTTCGGGCCGATCGCGCCGGAGGAAGAACCGATTCTGAGGCACCTGATCGAGCGCCTCGCGCTCGTCCACGCGATCAACGAAGCCTGGTTGATGCTCGCGGGTCTGACTCTGCTGACGCTCTTCTTGATTCCCTTCGCGCGCTATCAAGCCGGCGAGGGGGCCGTCCCGATGTTTTCCAGATCGAAGGCTGAGCCTGCCGGCGGACGTTGAACACTTTTCATCCGCCATGATCGCGCTATAAGCGCTGAGCTCAACGTCGCGGAAAATCATCCGGCTGAGATAGTTGCACGGTTGCCCCGAGCATAAGTTCGCACGCGCCGTGTGATTGAGTTGTCACAAGACTCGCGCTTGCGCGCGAGAGCGCATACACTTGCCCGCTGATGATGAAAAGGGAAAAGACGGTGCGGCCGCCAACTGGACGTCTTGTTTTGCTCACGTTGGGCGTTGTTCTTGAACTGTCGAACGTGCCTACATTGCAAGCGTCCGATGCGATTGATTGGACTTGGACCAATTGCGTCGGTGTTCGCTCGGAGATTTCACCTGATCAGTCAATCGACGCATGCACATCAATTATCAATGACCCGCACGCAAGCGACGAGAGTCGCGCCGCCGCGCTCGGTAACCGCGGCAACGCTCACCTGAAAAAGCGCGAATTCGATCTTGCTGTCTCCGATCTCGACCGCGCCAACGCGCTCGAGCCGGACAGGGCAGAGATCTACCGCAATCGGGCATATGTCTATTTCATGATGGGCGACTACGACCGCGCCATTGCTGACTACGATCGCGCGATAGTACTCAAACCTGAGTACGCAGCGGCTTTCGCAGACCGTTGCAACGCCTTTAACAAAAAGGGCCAATATGACCGCGCGATTGTTGATTGCGATCGGGCCGTCGCGTTGAAGCCAGGCGACTACCGCGCGTTCTTCAGCCGCGGCAACGCTTACCTTGAAACCGGCCAACTCGATCGTTCGATCAACGACTACAATCGCGTGACAGCGCTCAAGCCGGGCTTCGCCAAAGCGTTCATTAATCGAGGCAATGCTTACTCCAACAAGGGTGACGCCGCGAAGGCAATGGCCGACTTCAATCGGGCGGTCGCACTTCAACCAGACTATGCCAATGCGCTGAACGCGAGGTGTTGGGAGGGGGCCGCGGTCGGCAAAGATTTGAGCGCGGCCCTGGTCGATTGCAATCGCGCGCTCGATCTGAAGCCCGACGACGCAGACATTCTGGACAGCAGGGGTTTCGTTTATTTTCGCTTGGGGGAATTTCGCATGGCCATCGCTGACTGCGAGGCAGCTCTTCAACGCAAACCAAGATTAGCCGCATCGCTTTATGTTCGCGGCTTGGCCAGACGTCGAATCGGTGACACTTCCAATGGCGATGTCGATATCGCCGCCGCAATTGCTGTTGATGCAAACGTGGCTGGAAAATATGCGCGGCGTGGAATCACGCCGTAGCGTGAACAGAGTCTTCACCCCACCAAAATCGCCGCGATGCGCTCATTCTGCATTTCGGTCGAGCCGTCGGTGTAGTTGGCGACGCGCGCCGAGGCGAGGTGGCGCAGGAACGGATACTCCTCACGCAATCCGGCCGCGCCCATCAGCTGGCAGGCATCCGAGATGCGTCCGATGGCCATGCGGGTCGCGAATTTCTTGGCGTGCGCCGAGGCAAGAGCCGCGTCTTCGCCGCGTGCGATCAAGTCGGCGGCCTTGGCGACCAGGAGGCGGCCCGCTTCGACGTCCGTCGCGATGTCCGCCGCCATCCAGCGCCAGCCTTGCTTGGCGGCAAGCGGCCCGCCGAAGGCCTGCCGCTCTTTGCCGTATGCAATCGCGGTTTCAAGACACACGTCGACCATGGCGCAGCACATCGCGGCGACATAAGTGCGCGCTTGATTGACGCCCGCCATCGCCCGCCGGAAAGCTTGTCCCGGCGTCGACACGACTTCGTCCGCGTGGACGCGATAATTCTTGAGCGTGAATCCGCCGGCGCCGATCACGCCGCCGCCCGCGAGCGCCTCGGCGAGCGAGCGCGCGAACCCTTCGCGCCGTCCATCGACCAAGAAGCTGGCGATACCGCGCCAGCCTTGCGCCGGATCGGTCTGTGCGCAAGTGATGAACACGTCGCCGAACGCGGCATTGGTGATCCAAGCTTTCGCGCCGTTCAGGATCCAATCGTCGCCGTCTTTCGCGGCGTGCGTTTTGATTCCGGCGAAGTCGCTGCCGGCGTCCGGCTCGCTGAGGGCGCTGCCGCCAAAGCGCTCGCCTTTGAGCATCGCGGGAACGTAGCGCTCAGCGATCGCGCGCGGCATTTCCTGCGCGATGCGCGCCGCGCATCCGGCCGTGTTGGTTAGGCTGAAGGCAAAGTCATAGGAGTGCCGCGACAGCGCCTCGAGCAACCGAACTTATCGTGAAAGCCGAACGCGCTCCCGCCCCATTCCCGCGAGGTCTGATAGCCGAGCAGGCCCTCTGCAGCCGCCGCCTGCAGCGCCTCGATCTGCATCCGCCCTTCGCGCGCCCACCGCGCCGCGTTCGGCGCCACATGCGACAGCGCGAACGCTTCGGCCTTCTTTGCGATATCGCCAGGATCGCTCACGTGATCCCCAGCGCGCGCTTGGCGTAATCCGTCGTGCCCTTGTAATCAGCTTTGCCGTTCGGCGCGCGGAACAGCTGCTCGACGCGCACGATACGTTTTGGCGTCTTGTACCCGGCGAGATGCTCGCGCACATGCTTGCGCAACGCTTCTTCGTCGAAACGCGCGTCGCGCTTCATTTCGACGACGCCCGTCACCGCTTGACCCCATTTGTCGTCCGGCACGCCGACCACCAGCGCGTCGTCGACGTCGGGATGAAGTTTAAGGATTTCCTCCACCTCTTCCGGATAGACCTTCTCGCCCGCCGTGTTGATGCACACACTGCCGCGTCCTAATAGCGTCAGCGTGTTGTCGGCATGCAGTTGGCAATAGTCGCCGGGGATCGACCAGCGCCGGCCTTCGATCACCGGAAAGGTCTTGGCGGTCTTGGCCTCGTCCTTCCAATAGCCGACCGGAATATTGCCGCCCCGCGCGATGAAGCCGGGTTCTGGACTGCCGGGCTCGACGCGCTTGTGCTCGGTCGAAAACACGGCAACGTCGTCGCCGAGCGCAAAGCGCGCCGTTGAGACTTCGCCGGCCGCGTTCGTCACCGCCATGCCGAAGCCGACCGCTTCCGACGCGCCGAAGGAGTCGAGCAGTGCCACTTGTGGAATATGCCCGATGAGCGCGTGCTTCACTTCCTGGCTCCACATCACACCGGACGAAATGATCACCGTCAGCGCGGACAAATCCCACCGCCCGCGATTGTCGTCGAGCGCGCGCAACATGGGCTTGGCGAACGCGTCGCCGACGATCGCGATCTGCGTCGCCTTGTGCTTCGCCGCTACGTTCCATAATTCGACCGCGTCGAAAGTCTCGCCCTCGAGCGTGATCACGGTGCCGCCCATGGCGAGCGTGCCGATCGAGGTGAGCAAGCCCGTGCCGTGCATTTGCGGGCAGGCCGGGATGAACCGCTGTCCCGGCGCCAGCTCTTTCATCAGCGCGACGTGATCGGCAAGGCCAACCGGCACGCGCGGGAGCAAAGTGGGGCTGAGCTGAACCTGGCGCAAATCGCCGTGGCGCCACATCACACCCTTCGGCATGCCCGTCGTGCCGCCGGTATAGAGAAAGAAGAGATCATCGCTCGAACGACTGATGCCGAGCGGCTTGCCGTCGTGCCGCGCGACGAAGCTCTCATAGTCATGCGCCCAGCCCGGTACGGGCGTGCGGTCGACCTCGACCTGCAGCCACGTCTGCACGCCGGGCAGACGACCCTTGATATCAGCGATCACCGGCGCGAACTCGCTGCCGTAGACGACGATGCGCGCATCCGAATTGTCGAAGATGTAGTGAAGCTCGTCGGCCTTGTAGCGGTAGTTCACGTTCACATGGACGAAGCGGCCTTTGAACGCCGCGATCGTCGCTTCCATATATTCGGGCCGGTTGCGGATCAGGATGGCAAGCTTGTCGTCCGGCCTATGCCCCCGCTCGATCAGCCCGCGTGCCAACGCGTTCGTGCGCTTGTCGAACGCAGCCCAGGTCGTCACGCGGTCGCCATGGATCAGCGCCGGCTTGTCGCCCGGCACCTCCCGGCCATTGGCGTCCAGGATGTCGCCGAAGTTCCAAGCCATGCAGTCCTCCCAATTTTTCCGAGGAGAATAGCGCAACCGCTGCGCTGCGATAGCCGTCACACGCGGTTTGCGGACCTCGTGACTATCTTTGGCGACCGGGCCTATAGTCCGGCTTCAAGACGGAGACCCCCATGGCTTATGTCGATTGGCGCATGCAAGGACCGGAGATCACCAGCTGCAATTGCGATTGGGGCTGTCCCTGCCAATTCAACGCTCTACCGACACGCGGCGATTGCCGCGCCGCCGTCGCGATGCACATCGACAAGGGGCATTTCGGCAAGACGAAGCTCGACGGCTTGAACTGGGTCGGAATCTTCGCCTGGCCCAAGGCGATCCACCTCGGCAACGGCGAAGTGATGGCGATTGTCGACGAGCGAGCGGATGCGGACCAACGCGACGCTATCCTGAAAATATTGACGGGTCAGGAGACGGTGCCTGGTGCGACGATCTTCAACGTCTTCGCCGCAACTTTCACCAAGGTCCACCCCCCTCTCTTCAAGCCCATTGAGTTCCACGCCGATATGGAAAAGCGAAAGGGTGGCGTCCGGGTCGCCGGCGTTATCGACGCGACCATCGATCCGATCCGCAATCCAATCACCGGCGCAGAACATCGCGCCCGCGTAAGCTTGCCGCAAGGCTTTGAGTATCATGAAGCCGAATATGCGAGCGGCACGGTGAAGGCCGGCAAACCGATCGTGCACGATTGGTCCGGCCGCCACGCGCATATCGCGATGCTGAATATCACGACCAACGGCGTCGCCGCCTGAATCGAATGCCCACGGAACCGCTCTGGCAGGGTTTGCTGTCGCGCGAGCAGTGGATCGTGGCGGGCGCGCTGGCGATCGCAATCGCGCTCGCATGGGTCGCGCTCTTCGCAATGGACGTCGGCGCGGGCTCCATGACGATGACGCAGGCGGGCGGCATGGACGCCATGCCCGGCTGGTCGGTTTCTTACGCCGTCTCCGTCTTTCTAATGTGGACGGTCATGATGGTGGCGATGATGCTGCCGTCCGCTGCGCCGATGATACTGCTTTACGCGCGCGTCGCCGGGCAGGCGCAAGCGGGCGCGGCGCTCGCCCCGTCGGCCTTGTTCGCCGGCGTCTATGTGGCCCTTTGGAGCGCCTTCTCGCTCGCGGCGACGTTGGCGCAGTGGCTGCTGACGCAAGTCGGCGTGGTGTCGGATGCCACGATGGCGCTCGGCGATGCTCGCGTCGGCGGTGCGTTGTTGATTGCGGCCGGGCTCTATCAATTGACGCCGCTGAAACGCATGTGCCTGGCCCATTGCCGCTCGCCGCTCTCGTTTCTGACGACGCATTGGCGCCCCGGCGTTGCCGGCGCGTTGCGTCTAGGGCTCGCGCACGGCGGGTATTGCTTGGGTTGCTGCTGGCTGATCATGGCGCTGCTCTTCGTCGGCGGCGTCATGAACCTCGCGTGGGTCGTGGCCCTCGCCGCGATTGTGCTGGCCGAGAAGGTGTTGCCCTATGGCGAGCGCGTTGGGCAAGCCGCCGGCGCACTCGCGCTCCTCGCGGGCCTCGCGTTGATCATCGATCCGGCAGTCCTGCAGGGCCGAGCCTAGCGCCCGACCCGCGGGTGCTCACCAAATATGCACGCGGTCTTTGGGATCGAGATAGAGCTTGTCGCCTGGCTTTACGCCGAAAGCGTCGTACCAGGCGTCCATGTTGCGCACGACGCCGTTGACCCGGAACTCGGATGGGCTATGCGGATCGGATGTCACCTGCACCCGTAATTGCTCGTCGCGCATGTTGGCGCGATAGATCTGCGACCAGGCGAGGAAGAAGCGCTGCTCGGCGGTGAACCCGTCGATCGTCTTCGGCTTCTTGCCCTTTAGCGAGATCAGATAGGCCTCGTGTGCGACGCTTAATCCTCCGTTGTCGCCGATGTTTTCACCCAACGTCAGGTCGCCGTTGAGGTGCAAGCCGGGTAGGGGCTCATAGCCGCCGTATTGTTTCGACAGATTGGCGACCAGCACCTTGAAGCGGGCGATGTCTTCGTCCTTCCACCATGTGTGGAGCACGCCGTTCTCATCCGACTTCGAGCCTTGGTCGTCAAAGCCGTGACCCATCTCATGCCCGATCACACCGCCGATCGCGCCGTAGTTCACGGCCGGGTCCGCGTTTGGATCGAAGAACGGCGGTTGCAGGATCGCCGCCGGGAACACGATCTCGTTGAAGACCGAGTTGTAGTAGGCGTTGACGGTTTGCGGCGTCATGCCCCATTCGCCGCGATCCGTAGGTTTGTCGAGACGTGCTGCCTCGCGATGCCACTCCCACACCGTCGCACGCCTGCGGTTGCCGACCGCGTCCCCGGCGCGGATTTCAAGCGTCGAATAATCGCGCCACGTGTCGGGATAGCCGATCTTGACGCGGAATTTCGCGAGCTTTCGGAAGGCGGCCTGTTTCGTCTCGTCCGACATCCAGCTTAGCTTCGCGATCCGCACACGATAGGCGGCGCGCAGATTCTCGACGAGCGCCGCCATTTGGGCCTTGGCCTGCGCCGTGAAGTGGCGGCGCACATAGACTTCACCGACCGCCTCGCCGAGAGCGGCGTTCAGCGCGGTCGTCGCGCGCTTCCAGCGTTCGCGCTTCTCCGGCTGCCCGGACAACGTCCGTCCGTTGAAGTCGAACGACAGATCGTCGAACGCCACCGGCAGCACGTCCGCCGTCGAATTCAAATAGTGGAAAGTCATGTACGCGCGCCAGGTCTCGACCGGCGTTTCCCGGAAAAGCTTCGTCAGCGCTTGAACGGCATCAAGCTCGCGCACGACGAAGAAGTCTTGGTTCGGAATTTCTGCGGTCGCGAGTGCGTCACTCCACGGGAAGTCTGGCGCGAAGGCCTTGAGTTCGGCTTGCGACTTTGGATTGTAAGTGAGATCCCGGTTGCGGCGCTTCTCGCGCGGCCAATGCAGCTTCGCGATCTCGATCTCGAGCGCGACGATCGCGTCGGCCGACGGGCCCGCGTCGGGATAGTTGGCGAGCCCCAGCATCTTCTCGATATAGGTGCGGTACTTGGCGCGTGTCTCGACGAATTTTGCGTCGTCTTTGAGATAGTAGTCGCGGTCGGGCAGGCCGAGGCCCGCTTGGTTGATGTCGACCGAATAGCGGTCGGGGTTCTTTGAATCGAGCCCGATGCTGACGCCGACCGGTCCGCCGACGTCCAGGTCCGCGCGCGCCATCAATTTGACGACGTCTTCGTACGACTGCGCGCCGGCGATTGCCGCGAGATCGGCTTTCACCGGCTCGAGCCCGGCCTTCTCGATCGCATTGGTGTCGAGATACGACGCATAATAATCGGCCACCTTTTGCTCGATGGAGCCCGCCGCGTTCGCCCGGCTGGCCACGTCTTCGACGATTGCCTTGACGTCGGTCTCCGCATTCGCGCGCAGAATTATGAACGAGCCCCATGACGAGCGGTCGGGCGGGATCGGCGTATTCTTCAGCCACGTGCCGCCGCCGAAGCGGAAGAAGTCGTCGCCCGGCTTCACAGACCGGTCCATGCCGGTCAGATCGAAGCCCCATTTGCCGAGTTGCGGTTTGTTGGTCTCACTGCTGGCAAGGCCAAAGGAGGCACTGAGCAGCGCCGCCGCGGTCAGCGCGCGCATCATTGTGGATGTCATGAAATCCCCATTGGAAACGGAGTGCGAACGCAAGCGTGCAACGCCTCACACGCGCCTGTCTATGAGAGCCCCAATCAAACCCCCGTGACCGCCAAGATACCTGTTGATTTCACGCCGTCGCTGGGGCGAGGAGGCGGGTTCTCGACGCGCGTCAGTTCAGAGGCGTCGAGAAGGTCAGCAGAAGCGCCTGATCGCCTTCGTGCGCAAAGCGGCCGCCCTGATTGGTGTCGGAGTTGTCGAGCTGACGCCGGTATTCAAGCTTCAACCTCGCCTCAGGCTTGCCCAGCTGGTCCTGCACGAAGTTCGAGAGGTCGAGGCTAACCTGAATCTGGCGCGCCTTGGCGCTCGCCGGAATGTCGTCGACGCCGACGATCGAGCGCGCGTCCGCCGCGCCAACCCGCACTTCGACGGTCGGAAAATCGTCCGACGAATAGGCGAACGAAACGTGCGGAGCGATTCGGCTCTCGCGTGAATGGGTAGTCAGCGTATCGTCGGCCGATTGGATGAACGAGAGGCCGGCGCCGAAGCGCCAATTGCCGCGTTTGACCGACTGCGCGAGATCAATGACCCGGTCGCTCGCGGTTTCAAGGCGCATATCTTGAGCATCGGTCTTGATCTGGCGTTGCCAATAACTAGCGGTGGTTTCGCCGAACCGGGTCTGCCAAGTAAGGTCGGCGGACATCGAACTCACGCGCTCGATCGGGGTGGCGCTGTCCGGTTGGTCCGGTTGCAGCGCGTCCCCTCGTTCGTAGCTTGCGGAAACCGTGCTGGGCAGGAATGGAGTAATCGGCGACAGAACCTCGGCGAGCTTGTTCGGCAACACGTCGGCGACGATGACTTCGGCGCTCGCTCCCGTGACCGCCGTGCGTCGCAGCCAATGGCCGCCTTGATCCAGCGAGAACTGAGACGCATCGCGGCGATAGATCGACAGAGCCGACTTGTTGAAGCCCAACGTCAAACTGCGATTGGTCTCCACTTGGTCCGACCGCGTCACGTCGTCGACCGCGACCGAAAGACTGGCGTCGCCGAAGTCCATGCGCGTCGACAGGGACGACCATTGCAACGCCGGACCCCTGGCGCCGGGCTCGGTGAAAATGAAATCGGCAAAGCGGGGGTCGATCTGACCCATTTGTCCGGCGAGCGACCACTTGAAGCGATCATGGTCGACGACCTTGGCCGCGAAGCTGTGACGGTAGGCGGTCTCGACCTCGCCGGTCGAACTCAAATCTTCGCCGGGACGCAACCCGAGCGGCTTGGTCGGGTCGCTGGCCAGCGTGACGTCGGAGGAAATCTGCACCCGTCCCTCGAACAGGTCGGCATCGACGCCCGAATTGACTGCATCGCTGGGCGGCAATCCAAACCGGATGCCTTGCGACAGACGATCGAACGACGCGTCCAACGTTGGCCGAAGGGCCAGTCGGGTGTGACGTAAGGTGATCGAGGATTGGCTCGTCACGTCAGCGGTGGTGAATGACAGGTTGGCGTCGTCGGGCTGGCTTTCGCTCGCTTGCGGGGAGGTCGAAAACACCGATTTCAGCTCGGTATTCTGCCAATCGGGCAAATTCGTCGGCGCCTGCAGATTGGCGAACATCCCTCGTGAAGGCCGGGTGTTGACTGATTGGACGAATGCCGCGGTCGTACTGTCGCTCACCGGAAACAAGACCGCCGGCGATAGACCGATGGGGTTGAACGGTGCGGCTACGGCGTTGGCGTTAAGCGCGATTGTCGAGGCGCTGCTGGCCAAGAGCAGGATCGTAAGTCGCCGGAAGCCTAACAACCGCATGGTGACCGCCTCAGTCGCTACTGCCGCGCCGTTAGCCGGTTAAGGCTCACGCGGCGCCTCAGTCCCACGGTCACGATGCAAGATCGCGGCCGTAACTCAAGAATGCGTCGGCGGAAGACTTGTTGGAGGATCCGCAAATTCGCATCGGATCCGGCGCCGAAAAGCCAGTGCCGGGTCGATTGCGTGCTGATCCTCGTTCTGCCCTCCCTCGTCATCCTGGTCCGCGTTTACCGAGAGGGGTTCACCCCCAATTCGATCGCGAATCTCTCTTTTCTGTAATGAGCGTACTCTTGTGTTTCATTTCGCTCCAGAGAATTCCTCGCGACTCAACAAGACTCAAAGCGCGTGCATGCAGTGCAGCGCAATTCCTGCGCGAGGTGGGCGCCGATCGATGACGCGCACGTCAGGTGCACATGATGCGGTTCGCTGCGCGTTTGATGGTTGATGACGATCGTCCGTGCGCGGAGAAACACGGCTGTCGCGCATAAAACAGCGGTTCGATCGAGCGTTGCGATTAACCAGCGCGCGAGAAAGTTGCGTCGATCGCCGTCTGCGCCACGCGTCATGCGAGCACACGTCGCACAATCACTTTGAATGTCAGACGCGAAAGGTTTGCGTGATCAGTTCGCCCTGGCGGGCGTCGGGGAGGGCACGCGCACGATGCCGCTGGCGATGTTGAGAAGGGTGTGAGCAACGATGGCCGGGATCAAGGAGTGCGACGCCAACGTTCCGGCACCCAAGACCACCCCGATCGCGAACGTCCGCATGACGCCCAGACCCCCTTGATAGAGGTGCGCCAGCCCGAACAGCACCGCTTGGGTCCCGATCGCCGAGATGGGATCCCCCGTCGCCGTGGTAATCGCCCATTGGAGGAAGCCGCGGTACACGATCTCTTCCCCGATCCCGGCCGCCGGCGACAGGATCAGTGAGAAGGCGGCCGTCTCCCACACGGTTTGCGGCAGGATGGTTACCGTCGCGAGCTTCGGGTTGCGCCGCAGCGCGCGCCTAAGGAAGGTGGAGCCCAAATTGATCGCATAGCAAGTCGCGAACAATAGGACGCTCAGCACGCCGGCGTCGGCGGCGGCCAACCGCAAGTGCAGCCCGAAGTCCGTGAGCGCGACACCGAGATCGTCGCGGCCGGATCGCAATTCGAGCGCCCAGGAAAAGGCGACGACCAGGCCGACCGAGGCCGCGAGGCGCCAGGCGATCAAGAGGTAATTGGCGATCCGCTGCCCGGTCCCGATCCGCAACAAGGGCGCCCGAAGGCGATACGTCGTACGCCAAATGACAAGCCACCCGAAGGCGGCCCCCACAGCGAGCGACCATGCGAGGATTTGAGTGCTCAAGCCCACTTGGCCAACGGGGATCAGGGCCCAAGTCCGATCTTCGCCATCTCGGTGGCGATGCTGGGTCTGACCGCCTCGGCCGCCCGCAGGTCGCCTTGCGCGCCGGCCTCATCGCCGAGCGAACGTTTTGCCATTCCTCTACCGAAGAGCGCCTCCGCCGAGTCCGGGTCGAGCGTCAGCGCCTGATTGTAGTCTTCGAGTGCGGAGCCCGCGTCGTCTTGGCGCAAATGGACATAAGCGCGGCTGTCCCACGCCGGCGCGAAACCCGGATTGAGCCGGATCGCCTCGTTGCAATCGGCTAGCGCCTTGTCGAGATCGCCTGCGGTCGCGCGGGTCCAGCACCGCGAGTTCCAGTAACGTGCGTTGTTTTTGTCCCGCTCGATAGCGCCGTTCAGGTCCTCGAGCGCTTTCGTGCTGTCGCCCAGCTGCCGATAGGCAAGCGCCCTCTGATAGTAGCCGCTTGCCAACGTCGGCTCGAGCTCGATGACACGCGTCAAGTCCGCGACCGCCTCGCGCGCTTGACCTTTGCGCCGATAAGCAAAGCCGCGGTTGAAATAAGCAATGCCAAGGCTGTTATCCGCCTGGACTGCCGCGTCGTAGTCGGCGATCGCTTTGTCCGTCTGCCCGAGCGCGAGGTAGGAATTTCCACGATTGGTCAGCGCCTTGGCGTGATGAGGGTCGATCGCGAGGACACGGCCGTAATCGGCAATCGCGGCGTTGTAATCCTGCAGAGCCTGATTGGCAGTCGCGCGATTGAACAACGCCAAGACGAAGCCCGGTTTCAGCCGCACGGCGTCGTTATAGTCGCTGAGCGCCTTCATCTGGTTATTCTGCGCCTGATAGGCGACGCCCCTATTGTTGAAAAGAAGCGGGTTCGACGGGTCGAGGCGCAGGGCCGCGCCATAGTCGGCGAGCGCCTTGTCGATCGCGCCGGATTGCTTAAAGGCGCGCGCGCGATTGTCGAGCGCAGCAACGCGCGCATCTACGGCAAGAGCTGGATTGGCGAGTATTGCGGTGCACGCCCCGATGCGCTGGTCCACCGCAATGCCGGTCGTTGCCGCGCAATCGCCTGTGGTATCGGAGGGAGCGCCATGAGCGGTCGCTGCGCCGAATACGATCAGCCACCCCGACAACAAGCCAGCACGGAACCGGCTCCATAGCCGTCCGGATCGTACGGTTACCTCACCGGTTCCGGCAGAGATGACCATGGTTCCCCGAAGAAGGCGTCGACGCAAACGCCAGGTAAGCCTATAGCGATCTGTCGGCAAACCGCAATTCATCGGGGCACTGAGTGGTCGGCCGGGCGTTATCAATCGGTCGATCGCATCGATAGGTTGGTTCAGTCGTTGCGCGCAGTTGTATCAGGGCGCCGCGCTGGGATTCGTACCATTTCGAACCCATGCCCGGAACGGCATACTTGAGCTAATTGCCGGGGATTGGCGTTTCCGGTGCGCTGGGTTTATCGAGTTCTAGCTCACCAGTCGATCGACTGGCCGATCCCGCGGCGCGCTGCTTCGGCAAGTATGAACTCGGCGGACACCACGTCCTCAACGGCCATGCCGAGCGATTTGAACAGCGTGATCTCCTGCGCCGACGAGCGTCCGGGAATTTTCCCGATGATCACGTCGCCGACCGAACCCACGACATGCGCGTCGTCGACTGCGCCCGCGGCCTTGGCGCGCAAGAACTCGCCGCATTGTCCCAGCACACCTTCCTTATTGTCGGCGAACATGCGGGCGCGCTTAACCGCTTCGATGTCGAGTTCGGCCTCGCGTGCCGTCCCCGATCCGACTGCGTTCACATGCATGCCGGGCTTGAGCCAGCGCCCGAAGAGCACGGGATCGATCGCAGCTGTCAGCGTGCAGATGACGTCAGCCTGCGACACGGCCTCTTCAGCCGACGCGACGGCTTCAACCGAAAGCGCCACGCTCGTGTGGGCGGCGGCGAAGGCAGATGCTTTCGTCGCGTCGCGTCCCCAGATCGACAGGTGTTCGAACTTGCGCACGCGTCGTAAGGCCTCGAAATGCGTCTCTGCCTGCTCGCCATAACCGAAGAACGTCAGCGTCTTCACATCGCGCCGCGCCAGCACATCGGTCGCGACCGCGGTCGCGGCGGCCGTGCGGATCGCGGTGATCTCGCGTGCGTCGATGATCGCGTCCAGAGCGCCGGTCTCCGCGTTGAACAGCATGACGACGCCCTGGTGCGAGGGCAGTCCTTTGGCGAAGTTCGAGGGGAAGACGCTGATGGCCTTGACGCCCAAGCGCTCCGGTCGCGCGATGTATCCGGGCATCAGACCCAAGAGCCCGCGTTTGTCGGGCAGCCAGAGCGCGCTGCGCAGCGGCTGCACCGTCTCGCCGCGCCCGACCAGGGCCATCGCTTCGCGCATGAGTTCGATTGCGCTATCCATCGTCAATATGCTGCGCACATCGCCTGCCGTTAGAATTCGAAGGGGCATCGAGTTTGGTCTCGCGGTGGTGTGGTCGTCCGCAACGTGCCTTGACGTCGCTCACCTGGCAAGCAGCACGAAGCGCTAGCCCCTCGAAGCGCTAGCCCCCCGAAGCGCTAACCCAATGTCCGCCCGATCCATATCACGCGGCCTGCGACGTGCAGGCGATCGGGATCGAGGTCCGGGTAGGTCTCGTAGCGCGGATTGTCCGAGCGAAGCGTCACCCGTTTCGACTTTGGATGCATCGTCGCACGCTTGACCGTCAGCGTATCGTCGATGCGCATCACATAGACGCCTTCGCGCCTCAGGTTGATTTGCGCCATGTCGATCAACGCCTGATCGCCGCTGCACAGCGTCGGTTCCATGCTGTCGCCGGCGACCTGCACGACCGCAAGTTTGGAAACGTGCGAGCGCGTCAGCTTATGCAGCCAGTCGAGTGCGAATATCGTGTAGGCGATCGGCGACGCGTCGTGAGCAAGGGCATTTGCATTGCCTGCCGCGCGAATGTCGAAGACCGGTATCCGCTCGTAGTTATCAGGCGCAGTAGGTACGCGTGGCGTGTCTGCCGCCTTTTGTGCCACGCGAGCCGCTTTGCCGGGCTCGCGCATGCGGCCTTCGCCGATTTCGATCCACATCGCGTCTTGGCCGAGCGCTCGTGCGAACTTCGCGGTGTGCTTGGTGCCTTTCGCGCGTCCGGCCTCCAATTCCATGACGGCTTGTTGGCTCACGCCGACCAATTTTGCCAAGACGACTTGAGTCATGCCCAGCGCTTCGCGCGCTCGCTTGATGCGTGTTCCGACGCCACTCATGTGCGAGGACCCTCATCAAACGAGATCGAATCGCGTGAATTGTATCAGAGCGGTGGTGGTTGGACCGGGCGTGCAACCGTCGAGTGCAGAGAGAGCGCACGTTGTGCGCGAGCCGCTGCGAGTGACCGTCTGGAGTACCCCTTTAGAGGTAGCCAATTTTGCTTGTCGCAACCGCACAGCATAACTAATAACCCCATGGAATCTCTAGCAGTCCTCCCTCTCCCAAAAACAGAAACTGGGGTGTTTTCATGAACTATAAATCTTTAGCCGCTGCGGGCGCGTCCTGCCTTGCGGTAGCGGCACTTGTCGCAGCAAGCGCCAACCCGGCGACGGCGGGAAGAAGTCGATATGCCGGCACGATCACGCTTGGCTATTCGTACACCGACTTCGATCTTCAAGCGGGTCCCAACAGCACCGTTGGCATCAACACCTTCATCGGTTCGGGCGCAGTCGTTTACAACGTCGAAGGCAATTACAACGTGCAAGGCGATTTCGCATTTGCTTCGCACAGCCCCGACAACAGCAAGACGCTCGGCATCAGCCTCGCGCTCGACACGTGGACGGCGGGCGGCACTTTCTTCTGGCGCGACCCCAACGTCGGAATGCTCGGCGTCGATGTCGGCTATCAATCGGCTGACGTAGGAATTTCCGGCGACGGCTTCCGCATCGGCGGGCGTGGCGAATACTATTGTGGCGATCACTGGACGATCGGCGCCGCCGCGGGCTGGGAGCAGGTGGATTTCCACTCGATCAGCCGCATCGACGGTTGGTACGCCAACGCGCAAGTGAAGTACTATTGGAACGACAGAACGTCGTTCTCGCTGAATGGCAACTACTACACTGCCAACGTCAGCGCCGCGCCGATCAACGCCAATCAGTGGAGCGTCGGTCTTGAGGGCGAGTACCTCATCAGCCGCGACACGCCGGTTTCTGTTTACGGCGGCGTGCGCTATGGCGACTTCAACGTCAATTTCACGTCGCACGATCCGACCGATTGGACGGTCTATGCCGGCCTCAAGTTCCGCTTCGGCAACGACGGCGGTGCCTTGGTCGATCAGGATCGCAATGGAGCGCTTGCGGCGACGACGACCGGTCTGGCTCAGCCGTTCCAAATGTAATGATTGCTTGAGGCGGCAACGCCTCTGGTTCTTCTTGGGCGCGGGCGGGCAACCTCCCGCGCCTTTGTTTTGTGCGCGGCCGCGCACCGGCCTTGTTTTGGCTGTATGATCCTGTTCCGCTGTGGCTAGCCCCTGGGAACATCCATGACGCAATTTGCGCTTCGCTGGCTTGCCTATGCTTCTGCGTGGGGGCTCGTCTCGATCGCTCCGCCCGTGTCGGCGGGCGCGCTGCCGCCGATCCCCGACACGCCCGTGCAATCGGTGGTCGAGGCTTATCATGGCACGCGTGTAGGCGATCCCTACCGCTGGCTCGAGAACGCGAACGACCCTGCCGTCAAGCTATGGAGCCAGGCGCAGAACGCGCGCACGCGGGCGTATCTCGACGGGCTGCCGATGCGCGCGACTCTGAAGGAGCGCTTGACGAAGCTCATCACCAAGACATCGCCGGCTTACTACGGTCTACGGGCCGAAGGCGGAAAGCTCTTCGCCCTCTACAATCAGCCGCCGAAGCAGCAGCCGATGATCGCCGTCATGAGCCAGGACGGCGATCCGGCCACAGCTGGCATTGTCCTCGATCCCAACAAATTGAATCCGAAAGGGACGACGGCGATCGATTGGTTCGTGCCGTCTCACGACGGCAAGCTGATCGCCGTATCGCTGTCGGAGAACGGAAGCGAAGACGGTTCGCTCAATATCTTCGACGTCGCGACGGGACAGCGTGTCGGCGAGATCGTAACCCGCGTCCAATACCCGACCGGCGGCGGCAGCATGGCGTGGGCGCCCGACAACAAGGGTTTCTGGTACACGCGCTATCCGGGAAGCGAGCGCCCCGAAGCCGATCGCCATTTCTTCCAGCAAGTCTATTTCCACGCGATCGGCAGCGATCCCAAGACCGACAAATATGTTCTCGGCAAGGACCTGCCAAAGGTCGCCGAGATCGCATTCGACAATAAGAACGATCCCTCTTCCGTACTTGTCACGGTGTTGAATGGCGACGGCGGCGAAGTCTCCCACTACGTGATCAAGCGCGACGGCGTCGTCGCCCAGGTCACTCGCTTCGAGGACAAGGTCGTCTACGCCTCGTTCGGGCCTGACAAGGCGCTTTACATGGTCTCACGCAAGGACGCGCCCAACGGCAAGGTTCTGAAACTCGCGCCGGGCGACACGACGCTTGCCAATTCAAAGACCATCGTGCCCGAGGGCAATCTCGCGATCGACATCGAGGGCGCCGCCTTTGTCGTCACCGCCAAAAAGCTCTTCCTTCGCCTCATCGACGGTGGTCCGTCGACTGTCCGCATGTTCGATCTCGACGGCAAAGACAAAGGCAAACTCGCGCTGCCCGAGGTGGCGGCCGTGTCCGACATGGAGCGTGTCGGCGACGATGTCTTCTACCAAGTCGTGACCTATTTGACGCCGCCTTACTTCGCCCGCTACGTCGCGACGACAGGCAAGAGCGCACCGACCAAACTGAAAGTCGTCAGTCCGGTCGACTTCACCGATGTCGAAGTGGTGCGCGAATTCGCGACTTCGAAGGACGGCACGAAAATTCCGTTGAACATCATCCGCCGCAAAGGCCTGGCGCTGGACGGCGGCAATCCTGTGCTGCTCTACGGCTATGGCGGTTATGGCGTAAGCGAGACGCCGTACTTCCTTGGCGCTTCGCGTCGCATGTTGTTCGACGGCGGCGCAGTCTTCGTCATCGCCAACATTCGCGGCGGCGGCGAATATGGCGAGAAGTGGCATTTGCAAGGTAATCTGACGAACAAGCAAAATGTCTTCGACGATTTCATCGCGTCTGCCGAGTATCTGATCGCAAAGAAATACACGAGCGCTCAGCGTCTTGCGATCATGGGCGGCTCGAACGGCGGCTTGCTCATGGGCGCTGCGCTGACGCAGAGGCCCGAACTCTTTCGCGCCGTGGTCTCGCAAGTTGGCATCTACGACATGCTGCGCGTCGAGCTCGACCCGAACGGACTCTTCAATACGACTGAGTTCGGGACGGTGAAGGACGACGCTCAATTCAAGGCTCTCTACGCCTATTCGCCGTACCACCACGTGACCGACGGCTCGATTTATCCCTCGATCCTGTTCATGACCGGCGAGAACGATGGGCGCGTCAATCCGATGCAGTCGCGCAAGATGACCGCCCGCCTGCAGTCCGCGAACCCCAACCCGAAAGGCAACCCGGTCTTTCTGCGCACCAGCGCCGAATCCGGCCACGGGCAAGGGTCGAGTCTTTCGACCCGCATCGAGGAGGGCGCGGATTATTTGAGCTTTATCTACGATCAGTTGGGGATGAAGGTTAAAAACTGACGCCGCGCTTTATGGTGCGCCGCCAATTTGCTTAAGTTGCACGACAGACGCGGCGGACCAGCGTCAAAGAGGGTGGGTGGTTTGGACCAAAGTTGGCTGATTCCTGGCCTGATCTGGCTCATGGTGGGCCTAAGCGCCGTTGCGATCGCCTTGGGAGTTATGGTCTTTGCGGCCCGTCGCATGGGAGCAAATGGCGACGGCTCTTCGTCGAACACCAAGCCCGCCGGTCCGGCGAACGACGATAAGTCGGCGCGACGGCCCGATCCCAAACCTGCACGGCGCCCGCAAGCGAATTCGAAACCAGCTCCACTCAAACTGTCGCTGCGTGAATTTCGCGGACTGCGGCTTGCCGACTTTCGCGACGACGGCCGCGCGCTGCGCGACTTCGGCGAGCTGGTGACAGTGGCGACGCTCGCCGCCGAGGGGTGGAAGAAATTGCCGTCGAAGATTCAAGGCGGGCAGGGCCTCGATCTTCTGCTGGTGCGCGAAGTGCGCGGCGCCGGCGGGTTTGAAGCCCGCGCGATCGAAATGAAAACCAACAACGCCGCCTACGATCCGGCGGCCATGAGCGACGAGCGCGTGCAATCGGCGCTCGGCCATTTGCACGATATCGGCGCCTTCGACGAAGCGACGTTCGAGGAACTTTATCGCGGCGTCATGCAGGGTCCGCCGTATTTCCGTAAGGAGGTTTGGCGTCACCAACTCGACAGCGGCGTCACCACAATCTGGGATCTCGATGAAGGTGGCAGGAAAACGACTTCGCAGCTGCGCTCCTCTGCGCACCTCATGGATGCCTTATTCCAGATGATCAAGCAGCTCGATCGTAACGCCGATTACGTCGACCGTCCGCCGGTCGTGACGCCCGCCGAGGAGATCTCGCTCATGGGCTCGCGCGGCGCCAAGCGTCGGGTATCGTTCATGCGAGGCTACGGCCGGGCTTTCGCCTTTACGCCAAAACGTCGCGCGTGATGTCGCTGGTCTTGATGACGCCGGTCAGCGCCATCGCCACTTCCATTTCGCGCTTCATCGTCCGCAGAGTTGCCGTGATGCCTGCCTGGCCGCGTGCCGCCAGCGCATAGGCCCACGCGCGTCCGATCAGACATGCGTCTGCTCCTTGCGCCATCGCCTTCACAATGTCGAGCCCCGAGCGGATGCCGCCGTCGAGAAAGAGCGTGGTCTTGCCGCCGACGGCTTCGCGCATCGCCGGCAACGCATCGAGCGTCGCCGACACACTGTCGAGCTGTCGCCCGCCGTGGTTCGAGACGACAATGCCGTCGGGCGCAACCGCACTCATCGCGGCACGCGCGTCTTGCGGGTCGAGAATGCCCTTGATCACGAGCTTGCCGGGCCAATTCGCGCGGATCCAATCGAGGTCCTTCCACGTCATGCCGGGATCGAGATTCTTGTTGATCCAAACTTGAAAATCGGAAAATCCCTTCGCGTCCTTGACCGCATCGACGAGATTGCCGAACGCGAGCGGGCGCCCGCCCAGCGCCACGTCGAAAAGCCAATCGACGCGCCGCGCATAGTCGAAGGCGACCTTCGCCCGCGCCATCGGCGACAGCGCCACGCCCATGCCGTTGCGCACATCGCGATAGCGCGCCCCAAGCACCGCCAGGTCGACCGTCAACGCCAGCACCGAACATCCCGCCGCGTGGGCGCGCTTGAGCAATTCGCGGGCATAACCGCGATCGCGAATGACATAGAGTTGAAACCAGAAAGGCTTCGTCGTGCCTGCGCGAACCTCCTCGATCGGGCAAATCGAGACGGTCGACAGCGTGAACGGTACGCCGAAGGCTTCTGCCGCGCGCGCGGCCTGCACCTCGCCGCGCTTGGCAAGCATCCCCGCGAACCCGACCGGCGCCAACGCGGCCGGAATCTTCCAAGTCTCGCCGAAGATCGTCGCGCTCGTATCGACGGTGCTTACGTCGCGCAAGATGCGTTGATGGAGTTTGACCCTGCCGAACGCGGCGACATTGTCGGCGAGCGTACGCTCCTCATAGGCGCCGCCATCGACATAATCGAAGAGTTGGCGCGGCAGGCGCCGTTCCGCCAAACGGCGATAGTCGGCGACGGATGCGGGTGAAAGCGGCAGGCGGGCGCGTTGAGTCATTGAGCCAGTATAGCGTCCCCGAGGGCGCCGCGTTCAAGGCGCCCGTTTGACCTGGAATTGGCGCTGCGATCGTTGATTCGGGCACAGTCAAATCCATCGAAATCGGTTGCATGAGCGCGCTTTTCAACCAAGCCGCGCCGCGAAAGCTTGATTTTATTGTGCTTTTGAGAAGGTGCAGGCAGCAGCCCGTCGCGGCACAGCACGCGTCCGAGTTCGTTTACAGGCGATTTCGCGTTGCATCACACTGGTTCCAACGATTCGCTTCTTTCGATTCCACCTGAGGAACCTCATGACCAAGCTCGCATATCTATCGTCAACGGCGCTGTGCGCGCTCGCGCTCGTCGCCGGAGTATCGCCGGCTGCCGCCGACGGCGGCATGGGCAACCAGCTCTACGGCAGTGCCAATTTCGACTACGATTGGACGATGTACAATCCAAAGATGGGTAGCGATTTCCATACCCACACGTTTATCGGCCAAGGCGCCATTGGCGTGCCGCTCGGCAACGGTTGGTCGGGCCAAGCCAACTTCTCGTTCGAGACCCAACAGTTCAATAACTTCGGACCGGCGAATTTTTCGGTCGATACCTGGCAGATCGGCGGCGTGGCCGCTTACCAATTCGACGGCCAAGGGCGGCTCGGTTTCGATCTCGCGTATCAATCTCTCGATTTCGGCGCTACGGTCGATGGCTATCGCGCCGGCCTTCAGGGCGAGCTTTTCTGGAGGCCGGACGTCACGTTCCGCGCCGCTGCGGGCTATCAAGACTACGACACGAACGGTCTCAGAGGTGACGGGTTCTACGGCTCGGCTGGCGGCTCGTATTACTTCAGCCGCAACATCGGGTTCAGGGGCAACGTCGATTACTACACATACAACGTCCGAGGCATCGGTCCGTCTTTCGACTACAACGCTTGGGACTTCGGCGGCAAACTGCAATACAAATGCGACACCTATCCGCTTGTCTTTGGCGCGCACGCCAACTACGCGACGGTCGATGCCTTCAACGTGAACGGCAACGACGCGTGGAATTTGGGTATCAGCGTCACGGCGTTGTTCGGCATTGGCGCGCAGGACTCCTCTCTGCGTGATGCCGAAGCAAATGCCCCGTTTGAGTCGTTGCGCACAGGTGTGAAGTATCTCTTCTGAAGTCGCTCTTTCCGCATCCGCGCGGACGCAAGCGGAAAAGACAAGGCGCAGGTTGAAATCTGCGCCTTGTTGATTTTGCGACCGCCGGTTCGGCTCCTAAGTCTGGGTGGCGCCGATCAAGTCGAAGTCGCCGCCCATCACCGCATCGAATTTGCCCGTGCGCCAAGCGCCGGCTCCGTCGCGCACGAGCGGCGAGAGGGTTCGCCCCGATAACGCCGGATCACGCTGTTCGGCGCCGCTGCGCGCGCGAAACCATCCTTCAGCGCAGCACTTGCTTCTGCGTGCGTTATCGTTTGCGCGCGATGACCTCGAGCACCATTGGGGTAATCATAAGGCTCCGTGGATCGGCTTCGGCCGAGGCGAGCGCCTGGCGCGCGGCCTCCGCGTCGACCGCGGTCATCTGGCCGCTTGCAACGAGCCGCTCGAAGAACACGTTGGCGAAACTTGCGGGCCAGCGCCAGATCGCGCTCGACGGCGGCACGACATCAATGATCGGTTTGAGCTCGACAATTTCGAAACCTGCATTGGCCAAGGTCGTGGGCAACGTCAACGCGCTATCGACGAACCCGCCGCCCAGGCGAATGCTGTCGATGACCTCCGCCACGAAATGCTCGAACGCTGCCGAGCGCGGTGCCAGCCGCCAGGTTCGATAGTCGAGATATTCGTGGAAGACGGCAATCGCACCTGGCTTAAGTGCGCGCGCCAGGTGATCGACGACCGTGCCCGGGTCCCTTACGAACGACAACACCCACCGGCACCATGAGGCGTCGGCGACGCTCTCGCCAAACGAGGCATCGACGACATCGGCCTCCATCGTTGTGATATTCGCCAAGCCGCGTCGATGCGCCATGTCTTCCAGCGCATCCAGAAATCGGCGCGATCGTTCGACGGCGATCACGCGGCCTGTACTGCCTACGATTTCAGCGAGGTCAAGTGATGCATAGCCAGGTCCGGCTCCGACATCGATAACGGTTCGGCCGGCGGCAATTCCAGCACGCCGCCAAACCTCAAGCGCCCGCGCCCGCCAAACGCGATGCTGCATACCAAGACGCTCGATCTCCGCGTCGTGCGTGCCCAACACATAATCTCGTTCGCTCATGCGGGCTCCTCTCTGGGCGCTTGCCTAAATCCGAGCGGCAATCGGCGCTACCCGTTTTCTGCTTCCGAACTCGGCGGGGCCTCAAGTCAGCGCGGTGCGCCGCAGACAACGGTCGCCAAATCGATCATCGGTTCATCGAACGGGGGCTCGCTCGGCCGGTAATAAAGGCCGCTCACAGTTACCTTCTCGCCATCGATGCACGGAATGATGCCGGCCGCGAACACCGAGATGCGCAATCGTCCGCAGGGTGGACCAGATGTCTCGAGGTAGAAATAAGTGTTGATCGACTCGTCCGGTTCTTCGGCGCCGCTCTTGATACTGCGCGCTTGGCCTTTGACGACGACCTGCGCCTTGTCCTTGAACGGACAGCCGGGGGCCGGTGCGGTGGTCTGCGTGGCGACGCTTGGCTCGAACAAAAATATTGTCGACAGGCAGATGGCGGCGAACGACAACAGACGCATGGTCGACACTCAATTGAAGCCAATGGTAAACGTGCGTACCACAATTCCATGCGCCTGGAGGAATGTCGTGCGCACAACCTTTATTCCTGCATCCGCCAACCGCTATTTCCAAAGCGGCTCTCGACCTGCTCGACATACACGTCGGCTGCATCGGTCCCGCAGAACTGCGCGGCCGAGTTCGTGATGCGGTGTCGAGGCTCTCGGCAATCTACGCCCGCGCGCTTCGAGCATAGGCGAGACCGCCGCGCCAAGGCTCATTGCAAAACGAAGACGGCGCGCTCGGTTGGCCGAACGCGCCGCTGATACGAACCTTAGTGAGACGGATTAGGACGAAACCGCATCCAGCGCGCGCAGCCGCTCGTAGACCGCTTCGACCGCGTCGACGAAATGGGCCCCGCCATTGATCACGCAGAAATTGCCCATCGCCTCGTATTGCTTGGTGTAGTCGAAGGCCTTCGGCGTCAGATCGACGTCATGGCCGGTCTTTTCCTTTTCGATCGTGTTCCGGTGCGACATGTAGCCTTGCGCCCAGCTGAAATAGCTGAGGCCCAAATTCGGTTGGGTCTTCACGTCGGTGATGAAACCGGAACATTCGCGCGCGCCCATGCCGTAAATACGCGCTCCTTCTTGCGCGACAGCAGTCGACGCACAACTCAACGCAATGCTGACGGCGGCGACAACAACACCTTTCATACGTGAATCTCCCCGAAAGAAGTGCGGCGAAAAAGCCAACCGATTGCGAGATTAGAGAGAGTCGCAACGGTTTGCGACCGCAAAGAGTTCGCGTCTAGCGCGAACAAGGGTGCGCTCAACCGGAACGCGCAGTGCGCAATTGTTGGGCGAGTGCCCAAAGCGTGATCCCGAAAAGTGGATACCGGTTTTCGGAAAAGATCACGCTCGAACAAAGACCTAGCGCCAGATCGGATTCGAGTTGATCCGATTTGGCGCTCGTTGCGGTGCTATTTCGGCTCGACGCGCACCACCGTTCCCTCGCCGGTGCCGTGATTGAACGGCGTCGGCGTGTCGGCTTCGGTCAACAGATAAAGATAGCCGTCGGGCCCGGTCCGCACGTCGCGAATGCGCATGCCGATTTCTTTGAACAGCTCGTCCTGGCCGACGACGGCGTAGTTGGCGTCGAAATTCACATGGCGCACATTCTTGAAGACCAGAGAGCCCGAGAATCCGTCGCCCTCCCAGGCGGGGAACTTATCCCCATGATAGATTGTGAACCCTGAAGGGGCGATCGAGGGCGTCCAATAAAGCAGCGGCTGCTCCATGCCCGCGCGCTCCGTATACGGAGAAACGTAAGCGCCGGAATAGTCCATGCCGTAGGTGATGACCGGCCAGCCGTAGTTCTTGCCCGGTTCGATGATGTTGATTTCGTCGCCGCCGCGAGGCCCGTGCTCGGTTTCCCACACGCGCCCGGTCTTCGGCTCGACATAGAGGCCTTGTTCGTTGCGGTGGCCAAGCGTCCAAATCTCCGGCCTCGCGCCGGGTTTGCCCGCGAACGGATTGCCCGGCGGCACGCTGCCGTCGTCGTTGAGGTGAACGATCTTGCCGAGGTCGCTCGACAGATCCTGCGCTTTCTCGCGATACTCGAACCCTTCGCCGACGGTCAGCAAGAACGTCCCGTCGGCGAGAAACGCCATGCGTCCGCCGAAATGATTGCCCGTGTCCTTCATCGGTGACGCGGTGAAGATCGGTTGCACATCGGTGAGTGCGTGGCCGTCGTAGTGCGCGCGCACAACGCGCGTCGCGTTGGCCGCGGCATCGCCGAAGGCGAACGTCAGATAGACGATGTTGTTTTCCTTGAACTTCGGATGCAGCACGATGTCGAACAATCCGGCTTGTGCCCCCGCCTGCGTGTAGACGGGGGGCACGCCGGTGATCGGCGTCGGATCGAGCACGCCGTTGCGAAGCACGCGCAAGCGTCCGGCGCGCTCCGTTACCAGCATCGAGCCGTCGGGCAGAAAGGCGATCGACCAGGGGTGATCGAGGCCCTTGGCAAGTGTCGTCAGCTTGTAAGAAACCGGTCCGGTAGGAGCGGGCACCGGCGCGACGTCGGCGGGATCTCTGGGCGTCTCCGGCCCCGCATCGGCATGTGCCGCGCCTGCCCCAAAGACACACAAAGCAAAGATAATGGTGCAAAGGCGCATGGCTTCCCCGACGTCCGTTGTGAATGCGGCTAAAGACATCTGACCCCATTTTCGGGCATAAGTGAACAGAGGCGAAGAGGGGCCGAGGCAATGCTGCGGAGCGTTCTTGTATTTGTGCTGGTCTTGGCGGTGACGGTCGTGCTCGGCGTTACGGCGCATTCCCTATTTGTCATGCAAGCTTGGACGATGGCGGCTGCGCAGGCCGCCGACGCTGTGCCGCCGGCTCTCAGCCTCCCCGAACGCCTCGGCTGGATCGGCCATGACATCGTCGGCATGGGCCCGACATACGGCGTGCTCGCGGGCATCGCCTTGCTCGTTGCGTTCATCGCCGCCGGACTCCTCGCGCGGGTGACGGGATTGCGCGCCATCGTCTTCGCCGTCGCTGGCGCCGTGGCGATGATCGTGCTCTTCACGACATTGAAATCGGTGCTCGGCACCGTCGGTGTCTTCGGCGCCCGCGGCATGATGGGCCTCGCCGCCCAAGCCGGCGTCGGTGCGTTCGGTGGAATTCTTTTTGCGACCTTCAAACCGTCTGCCGCGTGACGCGAGCCAGCACCGAGCATTGAGCAAGAATCTTCTTCTCTTTCTCGCGGCGCGTTTCTTCGGCGTGCTTGCGAGCCAGGTTCAATCGGTCGCCGTCGGCTATCAGGTCTACGAGCTGACGCGCGATCCGATGGCGCTGGGCTTTGTCGGCCTTGCTCAGTTCTTGCCGATGTTCGCGCTGACGCTTGTCGCGGGCGACGTCGCCGACCGCTACGACCGGCGATTCATTCTCGGTGTCAGCTACGCCTTGCAGGCCGTGCTTTCGGCCGGGCTCTTCGCGCTGATGCTGACGGCACACCCATCGATCATGATGTTCTACGGACTGTTGGCGCTCCTGGGATCGGTGCGAGCGTTTTCCGCGCCGGCCGGGCAGTCGTTCCTGCCGCTGCTCGTGACGGTGGACCAACTGCCGCGCGCCATCGCTTGGAGCTCCTCGACGTTTCAGATTGCAACGATCGCCGGCCCCGCCACCGGCGGCGCCGCTTTGGTCTTCGGCGCCAACGCCGCATTCGCGCTCTGTCTCGCGCTCTTCGCGTTCGTTGCGCTCCTGACCTTAGGCATCACGGTCGAAAGTCCACGCCGCGACCACGCGAGCGGCAGTACTGTTCTGCAGCGCGTCACTGCCGGCATCGCCTATGTGCGCCACACACCGATCGTTCTGGGCGCCCTTTCGCTCGACCTCTTTGCCGTTCTCTTCGGCGGTGTTACGGCGATGCTGCCGATCTACGCGCGCGATATCTTGCTTGTCGGCCCGGAAGGCCTGGGCCTCTTGCGCAGCGCGCCGGCCGCCGGCGCGGCAGTGGTTTCCATCCTCCTCGGTTTTCGCCCGCTCGATCGGCAATCGGGCCCCGCGATGTTCGCCGGCGTCGCCATATTCGGCATCGCCACGATCGTCTTCGGCCTATCGCAGAGCTTCATCGTCTCACTATTGGCGCTCTCTGCCCTGGGCGCCTCCGACATGATCAGCGTCTATGTCCGCAACGCGCTCGTGCAGATGGTGACGCCCGACCACATGCGCGGCCGCGTCAGCGCCGTGAATTTTCTCTTCATCGGCGCCTCGAACGAGCTCGGTGAATTCGAATCCGGTCTCACCGCGGCCTGGTTCGGCGTCGTGCCGTCGGTCGTCCTCGGCGGCTTGGGCACGCTGGGCGTCGTCGCGTTATGGGCGTGGATGTTTCCCAGCCTGCGAAACGTCGACCGCCTGACAACCTTGAGAGCGGCGTAGGTTCGGCTTCGCACATGCACAGCGTCGCTCTTGATCATTACAAGATTGAGGCGCAGCATTTTCCGATAGAGCGCGAGATGAAACGGGATTAAAGCGCGCTCGCCGGCCGGCTTGGCCGGTCTCCATGTCTCATGGAGATGTGAAAACGATCGAAGAGGCTCCCGTTGAAAAGGCCCCTCCACCTCACGCGAGGGGTCTTTTCATTGCTGCAACCCACGTGCGGCGCCTGCTAGTTTCCGCCACATGAGCCTTTCGCAAACCGACTCGCGCGCCGATTTTCTGGTGATCGGCGCAGGTATCGCCGGTGCATCGGTCGCCTTTGAGCTGGCGGGCCGCAACGCACAGGTGATTGTGTTGGAGCGCGAGCCGCGCGCGGGCATGCATTCAACCGGCCGCTCTGCAGCCATATTCTCCGAGATCTATGGCAACAACCCCGTGCGTGCGCTATCGCGAGCGACGCGAAAATTTCTGTTCGAACCGCCGCCGGGCTTCACTGACGTGCCGCTCGTAAGTCCGCGCGAGACACTCTTCATCGCGCCGCCGGACCAGGTTGCCGCGCTGCGCGCCATGCGCACCGAGCCCGATGTCGCGGCGGGAACGCGGCGAATGACGAGCGAAGCGGCGCTGGCACGCGTGCCGATCCTGCGGCAGGAATTCGTCGCCGAGGCGCTGCTCGAGCCCGAGGCCAACGACATCGACGTCAGCGCCTTGCATGAGGGCTTCTTGCGCGGTGCTCGAAAGCGCGGCGCGACGCTCGTGACCGACGCCGCGATCGGCGCCATCGAGCGGCGAGGCGGCGAGTGGATCGTGCGAACGCCCGGCGCGAACTACGCTGCGCCCGTTCTGATCAACGCGGCCGGCGCTTGGGTCGATGAGGTCGCGCTGATGGCGGGCGTTAAGCCCCTGGGGTTCGAGCCGAAACGCCGCACGGTTGTGACCTTCGACGTGCGCCCGGACTTGAAGATCGCCGACTGGCCGCTCGTCATCGACGCCGAGGAAACGTTCTACTTCAAGCCCGACGCCGGGCGCATCCTACTGACGCCGGCCGACGAGACGCCGTCACCGCCTTGCGATGCGCAGCCCGAGGAGATCGACATCGCCCGCGCCATCGATCGCTTCGAGACGCTCACGACCGAACGCGTCCGGCGCATCGCCGCCAAATGGGCGGGCCTGCGCACCTTCGCCCCCGACCGCACGCCCGTCGTCGGTTTCGATACGGCTGCGGAGGGATTTTTCTGGCTGGCCGGGCAGGGCGGCTACGGCATGCAAACCTCATCCGCCATGGCCCGCACCGCCGCTGCTCTCGCCGCCGGCGAACCGGTCCCCGCCGATATCGCCGCGCACGGCGTTATGGCATCCGCTTTGACCCCACGCCGCTTCGTGACCTGACGAGCAAGAAACAAAAAGATTGAACCACGAAGGACACGAAGGACACGAAGGACACGAAGAGGCGCAACCGCGCTCGGTACGCATCACGTGACCTTTTGCGTTCTTCTTGGGCGCGAAGCGCGCCCAGTTTCTTTCCCTTTCTCTTCGTGCGCTTCGTGTCCTTCGTGGTTCAACCATTCCTGCTGCCGCGTTTGCGACCGCGTCTGAGTTTGCTAAGTTCCAGGCGCAACGACGAGCCCCACCATGGCAGCCGACACCGACATCGCGGCGACGCCGCAACCACCGTATTACGCGGTGATCTTCACCTCGACGCGCACGCCCGGCGACGACGGCTACGGCGCCATGGCGGCGCGCATGATGAAGATGGCGGCCGAGCAGCCCGGCTTCCTCGGTGTCGAGACCGCGCGCGACGGCGTCGGTATCACCGTTTCCTATTGGCGCAACCTCGAAGACATCGCCAATTGGAAGCGCGTCGCCGAGCACCGCGAAGCGCAACGCAACGGCCGCGAGAAATGGTACGCCGCCTTCAAAACGCGCATCGCCAAGGTCGAACGCGACTACGGCTTCGAGCGCTGACGGCGGCGACATTGAGAAGAGGTCGAGATGTTGAGGGTTGTTTTGTCGATCGCAATGTCTGCAGCGTGTGTGGAATGCTTTGTTCCGATGGCGGCATCGCTGGCTGGAGATGCCGTCTCAGAGCAGCGGGAGGTCGAAGCGTTGCTTGCAGGAAAATCTCGTCCCCCGCAGGTCCCGGATGGTTGGATTGGATCACCCACGAAATCGGCGCCCGGATGGCGTTGGGACGATCCTCACAATCCTGGCAACAGCGTGCGCATCTTTCGTGGGAATCCGACGGACCGTGACCCGACGAAACGCAAGCCATTCGTAGTCGTAGTGAGCAACGGTCAAGTTGTTGGGTCAGACGGTCTGCCAATTCCAGGCGCACTGGCAGAGGAGTAGGGGCAGCCAATCGCGCGCCAACTTTTGGAGGAGCCGCTCTAGTTGCGAATGCGAATCGTGACCCCCTCTCTGCCCGTTACAACGTTACAAGCCAATGAATCCGCCATCTAACGGCAAGAATCAGGTCAGAAGTCGCCGTTCTATTGGTGGCCGCAATCAACATAACGAGCGATTTGTCGTTCTAGATATTGACGAAGTCGAAAGCGGTGCGTCTGCCGCCACTGATATCGTTGACCCGAAGGTTGTGGTCGAAAAGCAGCAACCGGAGAACTTTCTTTTCGCAGGCGACGGCGCACGACCTTGTGCGCACCACGATTTTTTTCGCTATATCGAAATTGACAACCTTTAGGCTTTCTCATGCAGAGCACAAAACAATCGGCGCGCCAGCCCAGCCGCCGCCGGTCACAAGCCGAGCGCCGCGACGAGTCCGAGCGCCTCTTGGTCGACGCGACGCTTAAGGTCGTCGCAGAGCACGGCGTTACCGCCGCCACTTTTGATGAAATCGGCAAGGAGGCGGGTTTGAGTCGAGGCCTGGCCACACAGAGATTCGGCTCCAAGCACGGCTTGATCGAAGCCGTTATCGCCTACCTTCATCGCAAGCGAGAGGCGATCATGGAGGCCGAGCATGTAGACCAGATGCCGGCGATCGAAGCTATCGCGCATTATGTCGACGGCCACTTGCGCGGCTTGGAGACGGGGCATGATGGCCCGGCCTATTTCATGCTGCTCGCCTCGACTGTCGCCGACGCAACGGCGCTGCGAGAGCTTTTCGCTGCTTCGCACGAGCGCGTTCGCGTACGCCTGCGCAGCCTGCTCGCGCGCGGTCAAGCCAAGGGCGAAATCACGCGCGACATCGATCCTGATGCTATCGCGCTGACGATCGGCAGCCAGTTACTTGGCGCCAGCATGCAGCGGCTCGTGGATCCGTCCACCGACCTTGAACCCGTTCGAGCGGCAATGATTAAAATCTTGAGGCGCGCGCTCGCCTTGCCGGAAGGGCCTGAGATGCGGCGACTCGGTCGAAAGCGGCGTCCCGGAGCCCAGAGTGTAGGGCGCAAGCCTCGCGGCTAAATGGCCCGTGGCGCTTCAGTTTGCCTCGCCGACGCCGCAGCACACAGCAACCCGGATCACACGCGTAACCCGGTGGCCATGATCTAGCTCAAAGTCGCGGCTAAATATATTTGTTGGACGGATAGATAATAAGAGTCACATTGCTGTTGGTTGGGCGGCGAGCGGCCGTCGCTTTCAACGAGGCGACCGATGACGGCTCCAAAATCAGAATACGACATCATCATCATTGGCGGTGGCGTGAACGGGCTCGCAGCGGGCGCCTATCTGCAAAAGGCTGGGTTTAGCACCGCAATCTTCGAGCGCCGCGACGAGTCGGGCACGTTCTGCTCGACCGAAGAAGTGCTCTATCCCGGCGTGAAGCTGAACATGCACGCATCGTTGCTGATGCCGCACTTCGGCCCTGCCTATGTCGACTTGGACTTGGAGCGCTTCGGCTTGGAGCTTCTGAGCCCACCTGACTCGAAATATGCGTATTTCTACCCCTTCCTCGACGGCAACGCGGTGCTGTTCTCGCGACGCGACGCACGCGAAACCTACGAGGCCTGGAAACGCGTCTCGCCCAAGGATGCTGAGACCTTCCGCAAGATCGTCAATTTCTTCGGCCCGCTGATTCCGGCCATGGCTCACCAGGGATACGTGACGCCGCATAGCGACGAGAGCTTCCTGGAATTCCTGGCAAATCTCGGGGATGTGCCCGTTCTCCCGAAGGATTGGATGTGGCTGACGGGCTTTCAGTTTGTCGACGCCTTGTTTGAGAGCGAGCAGATCAAGCTCGCGGTTTTGAGCTACGCAGGCACCTCTGGTCTCGACGTCATTTCCAGCCGGTTGTCCGGTCCGCTCACGGTTCTGAACTTTCTCACCATTTTCACGGCAGACGGCGGCTACACCGCTCGCGGCGGCAGCCATGACCTCGTGCACGCGCTCGTCCGCTGCTTTGTCCATCACGGCGGCAAGATTTTCTATAATTGCCCGGTCGAAAAAGTGCTCATCGAAGGCGGTGAGGCCAAAGGTGTCGTGTTGTCCAGCCGTGCCACCTACGCCGATGCAGCCTTCAAGGCGACCAAGCTGGTCGTTAGCGATGTCAGCGCCAAGCCGACCTTCTTCAAGTTGGTCGGTGAGGAGCACCTGCCGTTGTCGGCGCGAGTTGCACTGAAGCGCTTCGATTACCGCGGCTCCAGCCTGTTCACCAACTACTATGTCATGAGCGAAAGACCGAACTTCGCCTGTTCGCATAAATTTCCGGAAGTCAACGATACCTACGCCTATAACTTCGGCGCGGAGACGATCGCCGACGCAGAGCGCCTGGTTAGCTCGTGCATGGTGCGCGACGTTCCCCTCGATCCGCCCATCGTCTGGGGCGCGGCCTTTAACTATTGCATCGCCGATCGCACCCAAGCGCCGCCGGGTCAATACACCATCCTAACTTGGGCCAACGTTCCCTATGAGCTCGCATCGTTGGGCGGTCCGTCGAAGTGGGACGAGCTGCGCGAGTCCTACGCTGACAAGGTCGAAGACGTTCTGGTCCGTTATCTGCCGAACCTGAAGTCCTCGAAGATCGCGCGCTACGTGAACACGCCGCACGATTATGTGCGTCGCAATCCCCATTGCGGCGGCAACATGCATCCGAGCGGCGCCGTGACCGAGGCTCAGATGTGGAGCTGGAAGCCGTTCGCCGGTTGCAACGCGCCGCGCACGCCGATCGACCGCTTCTACATCTGTCAGTCGGGCGGTGCGGCGAACTACACGAATCTCGGCGCCGGCACGCTCGCCGCGAATGTGATCATGGCCGACCTCAAGCGCAACAAACCGGATTGGTGGAAGGCCGTCGCCTTTGACGGCACGGCCGAGCTGCTGCGCCGCGAGGGAATGAAGCAGCGTTTCACCGTGGATTGACGCTCGCGGTCGCCACCGAGCAGGGCGGGAGGCCCAAATGGTCGAGCACAAGCGATATGACGTCATCGTGGTCGGAGCGGGCCACAATGGTCTGACGACGGCCGCATATTTGTCTCGCGCCGGCGCCAAAGTGTTGGTTATCGAGCGGCGTCACGAAACCGGGGGCGCGCTGGTGACGGAGGAATTCTCCGGCTACCGCTTCAACCTCCACGCCAACTACATGCTGATGCTGGATGTGGCGCCGCCCTATCGCGACTTAGGTCTCGAGGAAGATGGCTGCGTTTACATCCGTCCTGAGGTCGAGGCGTCGCTGCTCAAGAAGAACGGCGATGCCATCACGCTCTATTCCGACCTCGAACGGTCGGTCGAGTCCATTCGGCGCTTCTCGCAGAAAGACGCCGACCGCTATCGCGAGATCTACGTTGCCTACAAGGAGATCGCCGATGAGTACCTGATCCCGTCGACCTATGGCCGCCCGGTCGGCTCGGCGCAGCTTGCCGCCACCTATATGGAAAGCGAACTCGGCCGAAAAATCTTGAAGGTGTCGGAGATGACGCCGATGGAGATCTGCGTCGGTTGGGGCTTCGAGACGCCGGAGCTGAGTGCGCTGCTCCTCTATCTCATCTGCATGTGGGGTATCGACCCCAAAGAGTCGAATTCGAGCTACCTCGTACCGCTCTATTTTAATCGCATGTTGAACGCGACACTCGTCAAAGGCGGCTCGCATCGCCTGTCCTCGACCCTGCAGAAGGCGGGCATTCTGGCCGGCATGGAGGTGTGCGAGAACCACGAGGTCAAGCGTTTCATCGTCGAAAACGGCGTTGCCAAAGCGGTCGAAATCGCACCGACCGGCACCGACGGTCCGATCACGCGCATCGAGGCGAGCGCGATCGTCACCTCGACCGATCCGGTCACGACCTTCGGCCAGTTCATCCCCGAGCAGGAAGTGCTGAAGCGTTCGAAGCTATGCTTGAACACGGCGCGCAATTGGGAGTGGGAACAGAGTTCACTCTTCCTCTGTCATCTGGCCTTGCGCAAGAAGCCGCGTTTCGAGGCTGAGTCCATCGACCCGTCCGTGGCGACCGCGTTCATTCGCGTGTTCGGCGTCGAGTCGCCGGAGGATGTGGTCCGCCACATCAGCGAGGTGATGGACAAGCGTCTGCTGCATGACATAGGCCATGTCACGTTCACCACCGATATCGATCCGGGGCAGGCGCCGCACGAAACCGATCCTGACGGCGCTGTCTGCCGCATCGAGGCCTGTGTGCCTTACGCTCCGGCCGAAGGCGACTGGAGCAACATTGCCACGCGATACGGCGACCGGCTGATTGCGGCTTTGGCGAGCTACACGACCGACTTCGATCGCGCGAACATCGTTCGCCGCTACGATTACACACCGCAGCACATCGAGATGAAGATCCCGCAGATGAAGCGCGGGTCCTTCAAGCACGGCGCATACATCATGACGCAGATGGGTTATTCGCGGCCCAACGTTCAGTGCTCTTCCTACAAGACGCCGATCGACAATCTCTACCTCTGCGGTGCGAGCACCTTCCCGGGCGGGATGATCACGTTCGGTGGTGGCTACAACGCGGCGAAGGTCGTGGCCCAAGACCTTGGGCTGAAGATTTGGTGGAAAGAACCGGCATCGGTGACCGCCGCCCGTGAGAAAGGATTCTTGCTGTGATCGTCTGGTCTCGCGGGCTTGGCAGACTGAGATTGCCACTGGAGCTTCCGGCTGCGACGCTGCACGTCAGGCCCGATATGCTGACCATGGAAGGCGTGATCGAGCCCGTGTGCTGGAACTACGCCATCAAGCTCGGCCCGGCGGATCTCGCCGACTTCCTCAAAATATTGGCCCGGGCCGAGACGGCACGATTCCTGGCGGAGCGCGAAGGGCTTCTGCTCCCCTTCGTTGCGCAGCTCATCTGTCGCATCCCAAGCCTCATTGTGTCCTTCCTATTCCGCAAACGTCCTGTCGCTGGAGACAACGATGCGCTTTTGGTCTGAGGGTCTCGGTGATCGCCAACTCGTCATGGATTTGAGCAAAGCCGACATCAGTCGGCGGGACGAGTTCATGCTGTTGAGCGGTGTGGTCGATTCGCCCGCGCCGTGGGAATACGAGGTCAAGGTCCAGCGCGAAGATTGGGCTGTCATTCTGCAGACGGCGGTCACCAAGGAGGCATGCGGCTTCATCGCCCGACGCGCGTCGCTCGCTCAACTTTTCGGTATGGCCTGGTCGATCGTCGTATTCGTGGCGCTCCTCGCCTGGTTCAGGGCTGTCCACCTGTTGGGCCTTCAGAATAAGCGCGCCACGGACGCTGGTCAGTCTATGTCTGGCGCAGGCACTGAAAGAGAAATGAACAGCTCGCGCTTGTGAAGCGGGATCAAGGTAGACGCAAGGGAGCGAGGTGATCGGAGCCCCACTTCCGCTTTCTTGACCACACCCCAGATCGGAAGCGCTCGTCGCAGCGCGAAAATCGAGCGGCTCAAGTGGCCCACTTGCGGGCGACTTCGCACGCCTTGGTTGCCGCCGGCTCTGCTACTCGACCGGGATAGGCGGAGACCATTTCATTTGCTGGCTTGGCCGCATCCAGCGCAGTGTGAGGTCTTTCGTCGTGTCAATCTTGCTCGCATCGAAGGCGAGAATCGCGGCAACGATGGGATCGCGACCATTGATGAAGTCAGCGAAACTCAACGACGCTGGAATATCGGGCAACGTCCAAACGCGGTTATCCGCAGCCGCGGAATCCTGCCAGCGTTTGGTGGAGATCAGAACCGGCGTGGCGGTTCGCGGCAGGTGGTAGACTTCCGGATCGCCGCTCTGGTTGGGGCTCTCTCCCGTGGGTTCCCCAGCGAACAGTGCCTGGGTGCTGCTCTCCATCCTATTGACGAAATTTTGAGCGGCGGAAAACGTCTGACGTCCGATAATGACGTAAAGGCCTCCCGGATGGTTGACGGCCGAAGTGCGCGCACCTTCGATGAGCGGCGCCAATAGCGTGTTGTCGCCGCCTCCGTTGTTGCGCACATCTATGATGAGACGCTTTGCCCCATTCGTCGCTACAAAGATGAACAGCTTACTTGCCAACTGCTTCAGCGTTTCTGTCTTTCCATCTTCCACCTCGGCGAAGATGGCGTAGACCGTGCCTGTATCCCTCCAATATTGGAACGTCAGCGGCTCGTCCTGCGACCACCAGGGCGGTAGGGCGTGGCCGTTGTTCAAGACATCGAACACAGTAAGACGCTTTGGCTGCGTGCCAGTCGGCGCAGACGGCACGGGTACATCGATCGTACGATGATCGGCGACCTCAAGTGTCAATTTCATCGGCATATCGAGCAAACCAAGATCTAGGCCGGAAACATTTCCGGGATAGGTCAGTAGAAGCGGTACCCAATTGACGGCCCACATCGGACTGTCGTGTCCCGTCAGCTTCGTGAGTTCGCGCTCGACTTCCCCAATCGGGTGGCCGTTCACCGCAGTCACACGTCGACCGATCGCTTGCTTTATTTCTTCTGAGCCCCCGATCACATAAAGACCGTCGCTAAAGAGGCCGAACCGAATCGTGTAGCGCGTGTCGAATCCCGGCCCGACAAGATCGGTGGATAGAAGGTTGGTGTGTCCATCACCGGCCATGGCCACGAAACGATGCAACGCAATTACGAAATGCGGCCAGTCCAGGTGCGGGATTTCTGCTCTTAGGGCAGCATAACGCGCATCCCATTCAGATTTCGCATGATGGCGGTAGAGGTCGGGATGCTTGGCTTGCATCTCGGCATAAAGGGCATTGAAATCGCTCGCGAAGGCGGCGCGATCGGCGAACACCGCCGGATGATCTCGTGGAGCGTCCTCTGCCAGCCCCGGCGCTGCGAAGGCCAGGAAAACTGCCAGACTCAACACTGCTCTCAGATGCGGAGTCACTGAAAAGCCTCTGATCCGTCTCATGTCGAGGCTTAACTAAGTGATCGCACGACGGCCGTCTTGTCCAAACGCAACATTTCAGCGGGTAAGACGCCGATATTCAGCGGGCGGCACGCCGAGTATCCGGCGGAAATGCTTGGACAGATGACTTTGATCTGCGAAGCCCGTCGCGAGCGCGATGTCTGTGAGACCATTCGGCGTCACAGCCAACGCATGCGCAGCACGCTCGACGCGGCGTCCGAGCATGTACTCCTTGGGGCTGCTGGCGTAAAATTTTCGAAAAGTCCGCGCGAGATGGACAGGATGTACACCGGCGGCGCGGCTCAGCTCATCGACCGAGATGTCGGTAACTGCATCGTTGTGCAGCATTTCGACAACGCGCGACAGCCAGCGCGGTCGTTTCCGTTCGGCCGCCGGTCGATCGATCTTGGCAAGTAGCTCGAGACAAAGCATTTCGGTTTGTTCGCCGCCATCCGGATCGTCCTGCGAGCAAGCACGAATGAGCCGGCCGATTAAACCATGGGATGCTGCTTGATCTATCAGCGCAGGCACCGCGGGCAATGGAATGTCGCGAAGCATCGGGCTGTAGGACTCGGATATCGCGATCGTGAAGAAGCTTCCCGGTCCTAGAAGTCGGTCGCGGTGATATGTGCCGGGAGGATTGTAAACGAGGTGGCTGCCGTTGCTCGCGCGATTGCCAACCGCGCACGTCGAATAGTCCGCGCACGGCACATACATGAAATGGGCCTCCGCATGACCGTGCGGTTTGACATCGCCATCGGGCTCGCGCCCCACCCAGCGACCAAGCGTAAAGTTACCTGCCTTGCGAAGCCTACACGCCGTGCCCACAAAGCTGTCGTTACCCACCCGGAATTTTTCCATTGCTGACCTGGCACGAATACAACTTTGATCTGCAGGGTACTTCTACTGCAGATGCCGCTGCGCCGTTCAGCCGTGGACGGATAGTCATACTCGACAACAGCGAGATCGATATTGCCGGAAACGGCGTGGTTGATCGCTACGAATCCTCAGCGTCGCGGTCCTTTGGCTTCAAGAAGTCGTGACTGTTTCGCACAAGCTGACGTGCCGCAGCTGGGGGCAGGCGCTCAATCGGTCACTGTACTTGGCCCGTTCGATGTTTCGCGATCAGAGATATTGGATCACCCATGGAAATTGACCGCATCGCGCTCAAACGGGCGATCACTCCGCCTACGCTTATGGTTGCGAGTCCATCGCTGCGGGGTTCCGTTTCTTTTCACGACAAACTCGTTCCGTCGATGATGTCCTTGTCGCGTTGTCCGATGGCCGCGCAAGGATAGATGCGATCACGATGCGACCCGTCAGAATTGTGGCGCTAAATCAGTTACATCTCGCCGTGCGCAATACGCCAAGCACGCTCTACCGCGGTTCCGTAGAAATAATTGTTCCACGCCCACTGATTGTCTGGATCGCCATTGACCAGCTTCGCCTCGAAAGTGGTGAGGTTTACGCTCTTGCGGAAATCGTCGAGCGACTGGTGCCTCTGAACAGAGGCCTTGGCCTGATCCATCAGGGAAACGAACAGATCGCGTTCCAGCTTCATATAGTCGTGAGAAAATTGAACTTCCCCATGGCCCGGCACAATGACGTCGACCGGCATGGCCACTAGGATGTTCAGGCTTTCCACAAACTGTTCGAACAGATCATCGATGCCGTAAGGTACCGGCGCGATCACCAAGTCGCCCGTCATCAGGATTTTCTCTTTCGGCAGATAAACAACGGTGTCGCCGTGCGTGTGGCCCTCGAAGTGAAGGAGCTGCACCTCTTCGCCGCCAAGCTTGATCGTCATTCGATTGTCGAATGTTATGTCGGCAGAAACGTAAGCGCCGGATCGAACCTCAGCAGCATAGACAGGTTCGAACTCCTCATAAGACCGTTTTGCGCGAGCGAGATCTGCGCCGGTCAGCTTCTTGCCATAGTCATCGATGCCGGTCTCCGCCGCCTTCCTCAGGCTCGCCAGCAGGTCCGCGCCCTGCTTGCCTTTGAATGCGTTGGCAAGGATAGCTGGGTTGCGCTGGTCAGACATATGCGCTGTGTAGTCCTGCATCACAATTTGTGCCGCTGGGAACGCGTCCTTATAAACATGGTCGCCCAAAACATGATCGCGATGCCAATGCGTGTTGATGATATAGCGTACCGGCTGGCTCGTAAGTCTTCGGATTTCTGCCAAGTGGCGCTCGGACAGATAGGTTGTCGAGGCGTCGATGACGATGACGCCGGCCTTTGTGATGATGACGGCCGTATTTCCGTCCTCCCAGAAATGTGTCGTGTTGTTGGAGATGAACGCATAGACGTTCGAGCTCAGCTGCTCCAAGCGAAAATCGGGTGCATATTGTTGAATCCGGACCGGCGCCATCAAAAGAGAGCCCGCGGTTCCAGATTCCATCCGCGCGAAGAATCCGAGGGTGCCCGATAAGAACGCCGCCGCTAGTGCAGTCTTCATTTTCTTGCTCATCTGAACTGCCCTTCCAGTCACGGGGCGGAGTCTGGCCCAAACATGAGGTTACAAACTTTCGCGATTCGTCGATTGATTGATCGAACACAGTGATGGCTCCAAGAACGCATGCCTGGACCATTGCGTCGTCTATCGTGTTAGGAGCGCTTCGGGCTGGCGCACGCGCCTGCAGCGTGCTCGACGCGGCCCTCGGTGATGTCGTGAAAAAGATGTTTGACGAACAAAACAAATTGCATGTCACTTGGTTGCGCCTTCACAACTCTGCGCGGCGAGATGGGCAATCCAAGAGCCAGTTGCCGAGCGTGAGATCAGACCACTTTGTTCGTGGCGCCGGTTGTCGCGGTTCGGCATCACCAACGCTCAATCACGTTCGCGAGAACATGCGGCCGGTTTGGCGCACGCTTCAGCCTGCGCCGCTTGGAGCCGTGCGCAATGCAACACCGTACCGATCGATTTGTCGTTTTGATTATCGACGAAGTCGAGAGGGGTGCGTTTGTCGTCATTAATGTCGTTGACCCGGGGCGTTGTGGTCGAGAAGCAGCGATAGGATGGCCTTCTTTCTGCCGGTGGGCGGCCCCAGCTTGCGCTCACGTTTCGCTTAGCCCGGCGCCGACGCGAAACATGTGCCCATCGGGATGGCGCAGATGGAGTTCGAAATCGGCGGCAGCAGACATTGGTAATCAGCGTCGGTTGACCCTGTAAAAGACCGGCGGCGAGCGCTAGGCTCCCGACATGGCAGATCCAAATGCCCTCAACCAGGAATTCACAAAGTACGATCAGGTCCGCAAGGCGCATACCTATCGTTTGGCCGAACACGAAAGTGATCAATTCGACGACGAGTACCAGATCGGCACGCTGGATTTAGACCCGTTCCTGCACGGTGACGCGAAAGACAAAGCGCGTTTCGCTGAAAGCTTCGGCGCCGCACTGCAGGAGATCGGGTTTGCAGTCCTGACCGGACACGGCGTCGATACCTCGCTCTACGATCAGATCCACGACAGCGTCACCGAGTTGTTCACATCGACATCGCTCGCCGAGAAGATGCGTTTCCGCGCCAAGCGCCATGGCTCCGTAAGCCAGGGCTACTTTCCACTCGAGGAAACTAGCGACATCCATCCGGACCTGGTCGAGGGTTGGGTGTGGTGCAGGCGTGCCTTCGACATTCCCCAGCATCTCGCCCCCCAGAATCGAGACCGACCCTTTCGCGCGGAAGATTACTGGCCGCAAGTAGAATACGAGCGGCGGTTGCGACGTCTCGTCCTCGCCCACGAGCCGCTCTTCAAACCCATCGCCCAGGCCATGTTCCAGAGCCTCGGTTGCGATCCGCATGTCTACGACCGAAAACTGACCGGCACCAATTTCGGTCTGCGCCTGAACTACTACCCCCCGATGACCGCCGATCAAGAACGCTCCGGTGCCGGTCGCTTGCTCGGCCACGAAGACGTCGATTTGTTTACGATTTTGCCGGCACCGCGTCTCGACGGTCTGCAGGTCTGGAACCACCGCAGCAATAAGTGGGTGCGTCTGCGCGCACCGAAGAATTCGATCATCATCAACACCGGCGATTACATGCAGCGCATTACCAACGACCGCCTGCCGTCAACGACACATCGCGTCGGCAAACCGGTCGATGGCTCGCACATGACAAGAGCCAGAGTCTCGTTCCCGATGGCGGTTTATGTGTGGGAGGAGGAAATCCTCGAGGTGCTGCCGGGCTTGGGCGAGCCCAAATACGAGGCCGTCAAAGCGATCACCTTCCATACGCGCAGCACAGCCAAGTTCTACGGCGACGACTACGCCGTCGAGTCCGCTTAGCGCCGTCAGCCTCCGCCGTGCTTGGCGCCGTGCGCGATCAATGCAACGCCGATCGATTTGTCGTTTTGCGTATCGGCGAAGTCGAGCGCGGTTCGTTTGTCGTCGCTGGCATCGTTGACCCGGGCGGTGTGGTCGAGAAGCAGCAATAGGATGGCCTTCTTTCCCTTGCGCGCGGCATACATGAGGGGCGTGTAGCCGCCGTCCTTGCTGCGCGCGTTGACGTCGGCGCCATGCTCGATCAGGAAAATCGCGACCTTCGGGAACCCCTGCGCAGAGGCGTTCATGAGCGGCGTCCAGCCGCTCTTGTTCGTTTGCGTGTCGACTTTGGCGCCGCGCTCGACAAGTAATTTCACCACGGGCAGATGCCCGGTATACGCCGCCCAGTTGAGCGCGGTCAGGTTCTCCGCGTCGGGCGCATCGACCGCGACGCCGGTCGCGAGAAGTTTGGTCACTGCCGCGACTTTGCCCGCTTTAGCTGCCGCGATCAGCGGACTATCCGCCGCCGCGCTGCATGAAATGCTGAGGACAAACGCCAGCAGCGCAATGCCAGCTACCCCGAGGCTTGATCGTGACCGCATCTCATTCCCCTCCGAGCGCCGGACTAGATTTCATCGACGGGCCTGAGTGTGAGGCCAAGCCGGTCCAACCGCAAATCGAGGCTCGGGTACCGCTTTTCTGTCGATGGTGTCGCAGCGCCGCGCTTGCGCACCGGTGGTCCGTCGGCAAACAATCGCGCGTTGCCGATGCGGCCGGGCAATCGAGGTGGCATGAGAAAGCGGATCTCGACGATATTAATGGGCACCGGTTTTGTCGGCGGTGCCATGGCCGCCGTCACCTACATCTACTTCATGTGGACGCAGGATTGGGGCCCGATGTTCACCCGCGGCCACAACCTGATGCTGGTACTGACGTTGTTCGGCACGGTCTTCGTGTTTCTCGCCGTCCTTGCGGTCTTCGGCATGATCGCCGCTTGGATCGATCCGAAGATGGGCACGTGATGCGGCGGGCCGCCCACGTAGTCGCGGCTGCTGCGCAGACGGGTTACAGTCTCGCTCGGAAGGCAAGCATCGGAAGTTATCAGCATGAGATGGTGGATCGCCGCTGCGTTCGGGCTCTGTGCGACGGCAATTGCGCATGCCGCCAACGATAATCTGGCCTACCGTTGGATGCTCTGCAAGTCGGACGCGTCGCACCTGATAAATCCGGACGTTCAGATAACGGCGTGCGACGCGATCATCAAAGACGGCAGCGAGACAAGCGACAATCTGGCAACCGCACACGCCTTCCGCGGCTATGCCTACGACGTCAAAGGAGACCGTGACCGCGCTCTAGCAGACTATAGCGAATCGATCCGCCTCAAGCCTTTTGCCTCGGTGTTCCGCTTGCGCGCCGAGTGCCGCGACCGCGCTGAACAGCATGCGGCCGCCGTCCAGGATTTTGATGCCGCAATCCGTCTCGATCCGTCCGATGTCGGCAGCTATATCGGGCGCGCGATCGCTCACCGGGCGCTTCAAAGATACGATCTGGCCATCGCGGATTATTCAAGCGCCATTCGCCTAAAGTCGGACGCGGCCGATACATTCTTTTTTCGCGGTCTTGCGTATCAGCACATCAACGATTTTGATCATGCGATTGCCGACTACGATCACGCAATCGGGTTGAAGCCTGATCTCGCGGCCGCCTTCGTGTCGCGCGGACATGCCCGCTTTGCAAAGCGCGACTGGGACGGGGCAATTGGCGACTACACGCATGCAATCACGCTCGGTCGATCGGACGTCGGCGTTCTTCTGTCAAGGGCGGATGCGTACAATGCTATGGACGATATGGCCCACGTCAAGGCCGACTGCGAACGAGCCGTGGCACTCGACCCCAAGTCTGCGGACGCGCACATCGCACTTGGCTTAGCCCTCCAAGACCTCGCGCAGCACGATCGCGCACTGACGGAATTCGAAACGGCGATCAAACTGAGTGCGGATGATGTCTCAGGCCTGCTGAGCCGCGCCAAGGCATTTCGGGTCAAGCGCGATTTTGACAAGGCGATTGAAATCTACACGCAAGCTTTAGCAAAGAGCGCGAGCGATCCGTGGATATTCTACGGACGCGCGCGGGCATACGCCGGCAAGGGCGACCGAACTCACTCCATCGCCGATCTCGACAGAGTCATACGCATGGCCCCCGACTTGCTGGAGGCGCGGGTATCACGCGGCACGACTTACCTCAGGATGCTTCAATTCGATCGCGCCATTGCCGACTTCAACGTCGCATTGCAACAGCGGCCGGACGATGTTGGGGCGCTGGTCGGGCGCGGCGCGGTGCACCGTTGGCGCGCAGAATATGATCTGGCGATCGCAGACTTCGATTCGGCTCTTCGCCTCGATCCGTCGTCCTCTGCGCCACCGTTGATCAGTCGTGGCCTCGCCTTGCAGCACAAGGGTGAGGCGCGCCAAGCGCGCATGGATTTCGACGCGGCGATCTTGCTCTACACCAAGAAGTTGCGCGCGCGGCCGGGCGCGGCTTTCGCATATGTCGATCGCGCGCTTGGTTATGAACGCAAGCGTAGTTTCAACAACGCTCTTCGAGATTTGGATCGCGCCCTTTCGCTGCAGCCAGAGTACGAAGCCGCACTCAACGATCGCTGCTGGACACGAGCAGTTGCGGGCAAGCATCTCAGCGCCGCGCTCGCGGACTGCAACGCAGCCGCAGCGCGCGAGCCTAAGGATCTCTATGTCGTCGGTACGCGCGCCCTTGCTTACTATCGCCTGCGTCAATTCGATCGTGCGATCACCGATTGCAACACGCAGTTGGCTACCGCCCCCAACGTAGCGTCCTGCCTGTTCCTGCGCGGCGCCGCGAAGCATCGATTGAGAGACAGCACTGGCGGGGATAGCGACATTGCGCAGGCAAACTCGATCGACCCGTCCGTCGCGGCCGAGTACGCGCTATACGGAGTGAAGCCGTAACGCCCGAATACTTTACAGCGCGAGGCATGTCAGCGAGCGGCGGACCGCGCCGACTGTCGCCGACAGAATCCAACCGATGATGCCGGCGACCAAGAAGATCCCGCCGAATAGCCAGCAGCCTTCGAGACCCGCGTCGCCAAAGTCGAGCGCGATTACGGCTTCGAACGCTAGGACAGTAGCTTAGAAAGCAGAGTCTACTGCATAAACCAGCCGTGGCTGACGACCAGCGATTGGCCGGTCAGCGCGTTCGACGCGAATGAGGCGAAGAACAGCGCCGTCTCGGCGACGTCGTCGACCGTCGTGAATTCGCCGTCGACCGTTTCCCTCAGCATGACGTTCTTGATGACCTCGGCTTCCGAAATGCCGAGCTCCTTGGCCTGCTCCGGAATTTGCTTTTCGACCAAAGGCGTGCGCACGAAGCCGGGACAGATCACGTTTGCGCGCACCTTATGCGCCGCGCCCTCCTTGGCGACGACTTTGGCAAGCCCGATGAGGCCGTGCTTGGCCGCCACATAAGGCGCCTTGAGCGCCGAGGCTTCTTTCGAATGCACGGAGCCCATATAGATGATGCTGCCGCCGCGGCCTTGTTTGTACATCTGGCGCAGCGCCGCGCGCGTCGTCAGGAACGCGCCGTCGAGGTGAATCGACAACAATTGCTTCCATTTACCGAAGTCGAATTGGTCGATCGGCATGACGGTCTGAATGCCGGCGTTGCTGATCAAGATGTCGATGCCGTCGTACGCCTTGATCGCCTTGGCCATCCCGGCCTCGACCTGATCCTCATTGGTCACGTCCATGGCGACGCCCAGCGCCTTGCTCGGGCCGCCGAGTTCGATTGCGGTCGCGTCGGCGCCCGCTTGGTTCAAGTCGGCGATGACGACCTTGGCGCCCTCTCGAACGAAGACCATGGCGATATCCTTGCCGATGCCGCTCGCGGCTCCGGTGATGACGGCGACTTTGTTTTGAAGGCGCATGGGGGTTCCTCTTGGTTCAGCGCAGATAGTCGTGCACGACCCGGCCGAGGCCGAGCGTCAAATCGGCGAGTATATGTACGGCTGAAACGACTTCGTTGACCGGCAGTTCCGCGACCGGGGCAAGCGCATGGGCATGAAGCTCGAGCGCCGCCGGCCCGGTCCACGCGCCCTTCACGGTCACGTCTTCCAACGCATATTCCACGATCTCGCAAATGCGCGCCGAGCCGTCAACGTGCGGGATGATCTTGAGCAAGAAGTTCGGCGTTGCCATCGATGCTTTGATCGCGGCGAGATCGGCGGCGCGATGCTTGAACCCCATCGTGCCGGTCGCCAAGCGCACCGGCCCGTAGTCGAGCGTGCCGACAAGCGTATCGACCTCGACCTTGAGCCGCGGCTCGGCCAGTTTCTTTGGAAAGCCCCAGAGTTCGCGCCCGCCCGCAATCGGTCCTTCGTCGTTCAAGAACATGCAATGCGTATAGTTGCCGGGGCGTCCGTCGAGCGTCACTGGAATGACCTGGCCGGATTCCGTGTAGTCGCCGAAGCCGGTCGAATTCGGCATACGGATGAATTCATATTTCACGAGATCGCCGGCGGGCTTGAGCGGCTCGGGCACCAGCGCGCGCAGCTTCTCCGGCGACGTTCGATAGGTGATGATCAAATATTCACGGTCGACGAAGCGATAGGGCCCCGGCGGGAACGCCGGGCTCGTCAACGGCATCGCAAAGGCGCGCTCGCGGACTTCGCTTTCCTTCATCGGAGGCTCCGTTATTCGCCGTCGTGTTCGGTGAGATCGTAGATGAAAACGCCTTCGAGATTGGTTGGGCGTTCGAAAATCTCCTTATGCCGCAACGTGCGCGTCGCGTCATTGTGGCCCGCGCGCCAATGATCTTCCATGCTGAGGCGCGAAAACTCGTAGTCCTTGGAATCGCCCTCATATTCCTTCGGACGATAGATGAGGTGCACCACGCTATAGACGTGCGGATCGATCACCGCGTCGAGCACCTTGGCGGCCTCCGTTTGGCGCAATTCGTCGGGCAGCTGCGTCAGCAGCTCGGCGATCGCGCAATGCACCTTGCGCGCTTCCTTCAGCCAATTGGTGCCGGCACGCGTGCGGCTTGAGTATTGAATTTCTTTCTGACGCGTCATCACTTCGGCCATCGTGCCCGGAAACTTGCCGCGCGCATTCCATAGGTCGACCTGGAACGCCAACATGTCGTGCTCGCCGCCGTTCTCGACCGCCCATTGCAGCGGCGTGTTCGAGACCATGCCGCCGTCCCAATAATATTCGCCTTCGATCTCGATCGCCGGGAACCCCGGGGGCAGGGCGCCGCTCGCCATGATGTGTTCCGGGCCGATGCGCTGTTCCTTGGAATCGAAATAGGCGAAGTTTCCGCTGCGCACGTTGACGGCCCCGACGCTCAAGCGGATTTCGCTCGTGCCGATGCGCTCGAAGTCGATCAATTTCTCCAGCGTCGCTTTCAGCGGCCGCGTGTCGTAATAGCTTGTGGCGTCGATCGTACCCGACGATTGAAACCAAGGCGGCGGCAAGCGCGGTTCGAAGAAGCCCGGCACGCCCGCCATGGCGACAGCGGCGGAGTTCATCTGATTGAACGTCGTTCGCGCCGTCTCGCCGCGCGCGAACATGCCTTGCCATTCGCCGGATGGCGCCCAGGGCGAGGGCGTGCTGACGATCTCCCAGAACGCGCGCAGCTTTTCGACGCGGCTCTCGGGTGCATTGCCGGCGATGATCGCGGCATTGATCGCGCCGATCGAAATTCCTGCGAGCCAAGTCGGGTGCACGCCCGCCTCGGCCAAAGCTTGATAGACGCCCGCCTGATAGGCGCCCAGCGCACCGCCGCCTTGCAGAAGCAGGGCGATCGTGTCGAACGCAGACCCCGGTCCGCGCCGTTCGGCTGCCGCAGCGACCTGCATCGCGCGCCGTCGTGCCAGTTGCGCGCGGCTCACGCCGCGCTTGTCGCCCGAAGGTTTGATCTTCTCTTGCATATGGAAAAACCGGAAAATGGGGACGGGTGCGAAGGGGTACGCCCGCGGGGATATGCGCCGCGGTCAAGTTGAGGACAACTCACAAAGCAGTAATGTCCCCTGTCTAGTATCACGCATTCGGCAAAAATTTGAGGCACTCAATTCTCGAGTGCCTGCCGCAGCATTTCCAGTTCCAGCCAGCGCTCCTCCGCGGCGTTGAGCTCGGTTTGTGCGTCGGCAAGCTTCGCCGCCAGCGCGGCAAACGCCTTGGGATCGCGCCCGTAGAGTCCGTCGTCGGCGAGTCGCGCGCGCAGCGCCCCCACCTCGTTCTCCAGCGCCGTGATTTGGCTCGGCAAAGTCTCCAGCGCATGTTTGTCTTTGAACGTCAGCTTGCGCTTGACGGCAATTGCCTCTGTTGAAGGCGCCTTGGCTACGTCGACCTTCGCCGGCTTGACAATCTCGCGTGCCTTCGCCGTCACGCCTTCGCCGCGCTGCGCGACCATGTCGCTATAGCCGCCGGCATATTCGGCAAAACGACCGTCGCCTTCGGCCATCACCACCGACGTCGCGACGCGATCGAGGAAATCGCGATCGTGGCTGACCAGCAAAACCGTTCCCGCGTAATCCGCGAGCATCTCCTGCAGCAGATCCAACGTTTCGAGATCGAGATCGTTTGTCGGCTCGTCCAGTACCAGCAAATTCGATGAGGCCGCCATTGCTTTCGCCAGCATCAGGCGACCGCGCTCGCCGCCCGACAGCACGCGTACCGGCGTGCGCATCTGCTCCGGCGTGAACAGGAAATCCTTCATATAGCCGGTAACGTGACGCGAGACGCCGTTGACGCTGACCGTGTCGCCGCGCCCGTCGGTGAGAAACGCCATGAGAGTCGTTTCCGGCGCCAATGCTTCCCGCCGTTGGTCGAGTGTCTGCATCGCCAGATTGCTGCCGAGCCTCACCTCGCCTGTATCCGGCGCCATGCGGCCGGTCAGTAAATTCAGCAGCGTCGTCTTTCCCGCGCCGTTCGGCCCGACGATGCCGACCCGGTCGCCGCGCAAAACGCGCAAGGAAAAATCCTTTACCACTTCAAGCGCGCCGTAGCTCTTCGAAATGCGCTTCGCTTCGATCACTTGCGCGCCCGAAGCTTCGCCTTCACCGGCCGCCATGCGCACTTGGCCGGTGACGCGGCGTTGGTCGCGCCGTTGCTGACGCAAATCGCGCAGCCGCGCCATGCGTCCTTGATTGCGCTTGCGCCGGGCGGTGACGCCGTAGCGCACCCAATCCTGCTCCATCGCGATGCGGCGATCGAGTTTGTGCCTGTCGCGCTCCTCTTCCTCCAGGATCTTGTCGCGCCATGCCTCGAACTCTCCAAAGCCGCGCTCGAGCCGTCGCGTCTGACCGCGATCGAGCCACACGGTCGCGCGCGACAGGCGCTCGAGGAAACGCCGGTCATGGCTGATCAAGACAAGCGCCGAACGCATGCCGTTCAGCTCTGCCTCCAGCCACTCGATCGCCGGCAGGTCCAGATGGTTCGTCGGCTCGTCGAGCAGCAAAATATCGGGCGAGGGCGCGATAACGCGCGCCAGCGCCGCGCGCCGCGCTTCGCCGCCGGACAATTGATCGGTCGCCTCGGCGCCGCTCAGGCCCAAGCACTCGAGCAGATAGCGCGCGCGATAAGGGTCGTCGCCCGGCGCCAGTCCCGCCTCGACGAACGCCAGCGTCGTCGCAAAACCGCCGAGGTCCGGCTCTTGCGGCAGATAGCGCAGCGTCGCCGCTGGCGCGATCGCCCGCGTGCCTCGATCGAATTCGACCAAACCCGCCGCGATCTTGAGCAACGTCGATTTACCCGAACCGTTGCGCCCCACCAGGCACAACCGTTCGCCTTCACCTAAGGACAGCTCCGCGCCCTCCAGCAGCGGAGCGCCCCCGAAGGTCAAACGAATGTCTTGAAGCTGGATCAGCGGCGCGGCCATCGGCACACTCTATAAAGGCGAGCACGTTAGGAATGAACACGATGAATGACCCGATCGTCGCGCAAATGTGCGAAGCGGGCTGCATACTTTCGCTCTATCCGTGAGGAATGCCGGTCAGCGGCAAGATGAGAAGCGGGACGGAATCGACGACGAGATGGGCGATGATGTTCGCCCACAGATCTCCCCGCCAGAGAAAAGCGCCGGTAAACATAACCGCCGCCAGCGATACGAACAGCAGATGCGCCGCGCCCCAGGACGGCAGATGCAACACGACGAAGACGGCAAACGGGATTAAGGCCGCAATCGCCGTCGAGCCCGTCGCCGCCTTCAACCGCGAAATCGTATAGCCGCGAAACAGAATCTCCTCGGTGAAGCCGGCGGTCAGCAATGTGCCGACGCGCAGCCACAACGGCAGCGCCATGACTTGAGTGAGCGCGGGTGGCGAATTGGCGATGTTGAACGTCTTCAGGATCGCGCCCGCCACCGGAAACAGCATGATCACCGCGACGCCGAGCCCCACGCCGAAGCCGACGCTTGTCCAGCCGAAACGGCGAAAGCCTATCGCGGATAGCGGTTGGCGCTCGCCCGCGACCAAGATCAGCATGGTCACCAGCGCCAAGCCCCACAACACGAACCAATTCCAGATGTCGCCGCCGATCACCTGGCTGCCGAAATAGCCGGCGTGCTTTGCCGCAACCGCAAGCGACGGTCCGCCGAGCGCGACAAGCAGACCCAGCCACGTCCAAGCACTGCGTGGCGCGGCGCTCGATGCGTCGATGGTTCGCGCGCTCATGAAATCCCCTCCTCGCACAAGCGATTCATATCCCTATGGCTTGCGTCAGCATTTCGCCAAGGCGCTTGGCTTCCTCGCTCGTCAGCGTCACCGGAATCATCTGGTAACTGAGCGGAGTCCAGAAGACGATCTCGATACCGACCATGCGCCCGTGCTCGGCGGCAACTCGATGAACCTTGAGCCTGCCGCCCAAGATGCCGCGTCGCGCGAGGGTGATTTCACCGACCGTGCGCTCGATTGCTCCGCCGAACAACGCGCCCTTGAAGCCCTTCGTCGACACTTGAAAGAGCCAATAGGCGATAATCGCCGCGAATATCGCCAGGAAGATGTATTGGAACTCCACGCGCCAGCCCCTTTGACAGCTGCCCTGAGTCTAGCACCGTGGATAGGCCTTACAGTTCCCCAATATATAGGTAAGGTATCGAAAAGGTCTTGGCGACACCGGCGCGTCGACTTGCGTCTAGGACAACATCTAGCCGACGGCGGCACAGCGCCATGTTACGTTTGCACAGCCATTCGGCACGCCAACGAAGCCTCGAGAGGGTCCCCATGTACGTTTTCATCGACATCTTCCCGCTGCTCGCCATTCCCCTGCTCATCTACAATTTCATCGTTCTGACAGGGATCGCGGGCTCGACGGAAAACGTTCAGGCGTGGTTGGCCGGCGCGGTTTTCACGGTGCATTCCTTCTCGGGCGACGCCTGGAACGTCTCGACGGGCGACATCCTTATTCTTTTCGCTATCTTGGTGCTCTTCGTCGAGATCGTGAAGTCGACGCGCACCGACTCGCTTTCGCTCATCAATCACGGGCTGGCGGCGCTGGTCTTCGTCTTCTTCTTGATCGAATTCTTGACGATGCACGGCTTCACAAACTCGGTGTTTTGCATCCTGATGATGATGCAGCTTGTCGACGTTGTCGCCGGCTACACGGTCACCGCCGTCGCCGCCAGACGCGACATCGGTTCGGGGAGCGGTATCCTCCCGCACTAATTTATTGGGGAATAGGATCTGTTGTCTTGCAGGCGGTCGTGGCTTGGCCGCATTGCTGCACGGTCGAGTGCGCATTGCTGCGGCCGATGGCGCAGCTATAAGTCTGCGCGGCGCACAGATGTGTGCGCACGCACTCGCTGAACAGATCCTTTCCTCCGGCAACCGACACAGGCCGGCTGCATTCGGCAAAGGTCATCAGCTTCTGCCCGTCGCGCTCCGCTTCGACCTGCGGCCGCGCCGATTGCACTTCCCCGGCGGTGCCTTCGCATGCCAACGCCGACTGGAACATCTTTTCGCGCTGGCTCGTCAAATATGAGGTACAGGTTTCGGCCGCTGCGGCGGCTTCGCTAAAAAAGAGCGTCGAGACGCTCAACAGCAACCAGCACGCACGCGTCCGCATCGTCGTCTCCCAAACCATTGTCGCGCCGGTCGATTCAAGCGTCCAAACGCCTTGATCAATAGCGCGCGCAGGCGTGGCTATGATCTTTCCAGACTATTATAATTTTTCGAGAGAGAAAGTCGTTTGAATATCGGCGCTTGATCGTCAATCCGTAAACGGATCATTAGCAGACGTCACTGCGACGGCGCCAGGACACTAGAGAGCGCGGCGCGCACCTAGTACGTCAACGATCCATCGCGCCGGCTGCGTCTCAACGCCCGGCGCGATGGTTTCCGTCGGCCTTTCCAAGACCTCACAGGAAGTTTATTTGCGTCCGCGCACGCATTTCCGCGCTGCCAAACCGCACCGCAAGGCAACTCGCAATTAAGCACGGCCACGCCCATTCCTTGTGCGACGCCCAGGGAGGACCGTATGCTAGTTAAGCATGCTGTCTTTCGTCTCGTCCTCGTTGCGGCGTTTGAGATCGCGCTCGTTTGTGGCGCTGGCTCTCTTTATCGCGCTCGTCGCCGGCGCCATCTGGTGGTTTGCTTCGGGAAACGCGCCGGATCAGGGAAAATCCCAAACGCCGCCGACGGTCACGGCCGTTGCCGTTACGCGCGTCGACTTGCCGAACGAGGTTTCGCTTGTGGGCTCGGTCGTCGCCTACGAAACGGTTGCCGTCAAGTCGCGGCTCGACTCTCAAATCGCCGCGGTCAAATTTCACGACGGCGACGCCGTGCAGATGGGCGATGTCCTCTTCCAACTTGACGACCGCGCACTCAGAGCGCAAGTGGCGCAGGCGCAAGCCGGCACGCGGCGCGACGATGCTCAAGCCGCGACCGCCAAGGCGATTTACGACCGCAATGCCGTTCTTTCCCAGAAGGGGTTCGTCAGTAAGGAAGCCCTCGATCAATTTCGCACGGCATGGCAAGCAGCGGCGGCGACGGCCGCAGCCACCGCCGCGGCCGCCAAAGCAATGCAAGTGCAGCTCGACTACACGACGATTCGCTCGCCGATAAACGGCTATGCCGGCACCATCAATGTAACGCAGGGAAATTGGGTCAAGGCCAACGACGTCGGCCCCCTCGTCACCATCAACCGGGTGCGGCCGATCCGCGTTCAAGTGGCTGTGCCGCAGCGCTACTACGAAGAAGTCGTCAGGGCGATGAAAACGGATGTGCCGGTTCAAGCGCGCCGAACCGAAGGCAATCTCGCCTTCGTTCAAGGCAAGCTCGAGTACATAGACAACGCAATCGACAGCGCTACGGGCACCTTTGCGGCACGCGCGGAGTTTGCCAACACGGATGCCGCACTGTGGCCGGGCATGTTCGTCGACGTGAGAATTTCTCTTTCGCCCGACCACGGCGCGTTGGGCTTGCCCCAAGTCGCCGTGCAACATGAAGGCGAAGAGACGTTTGTTTTCGTCATCGACAAAAAAACCATGCGCGCCCAGCGGCGTCAGGTGCAAGTGATCCGGACCGCGGGCGACATCGCCGGAATTGCCTCAGGTCTTGCCGACGGCGACCTCGTCATTACCGACGGTTTGCTGCGCGTGACGGACGGCGACGTCGTGCGCCTCGCGCCGGGCAAAGAGACGGCGAGCCCCAGATGAATATCTCCGCCTTCTGCATCGAACGCCCGGTGTTCACGACGCTGCTGACGCTTGCCATCCTCGCCGGCGGTGTTGCCGGCTATTCGGCGCTGCCGACAAGTGCGCTGCCCAGCGTCGACTTTCCGACCATCCAAGTGAGCGCCGATTTATCGGGCGCCAGCCCGGAAACGATGGCCTCCGCCGTCGCCACGCCGCTCGAGCGCCAGTTCTCGACCATACCCGGCATCGCCTCGATGACCTCGACGAGCACATTGGGTTCGACCGACATCACGCTGCAATTCGATCTCGACCGCAACATCGACGGCGCAGCGCTCGACGTGCAGACGGCGATCGCGACGGCGGTGCGGCGCCTGCCGCACGAAATGACGACCCCGCCCGGGTTTCGCAAAGTCAATCCGGCCGATCAGCCGGTGCTCTTTATCGCCGTCTCGTCGGATACCGTGCCGATCACGCAGGTCAACGAATACGCCGACACACTGATGGCGCAGCGCATCTCGATGCTGCCGGGTGTGGCACAGGTGCGCATCTTCGGTGCGCAAAAATTCGCCGTGCGCATCCAGGTCGACCCGCACCAGTTGGCGGCGCGCAACATCAGTTTCGGCGACGTTCAGCTCGCGGTTTCCAATGCTGCCTCGAACGCACCCGTCGGCGTGATCAGCGGCGACCGGCAATTGTTCAACCTCGAAGTTTCCGGCCAACCCAAGGACGCGAGCGGCTTTCGCCCCGTGGTCGTCGCCTGGCGCGACGGCGCGCCCGTTCGCCTGCAGGACGTGGCCAAGGTCGTCGATTCGGTCGAGAACAACCGCTCCTACGGCGCCTTCAACGGCAAACGGGCGATCGTTCTGGCCATCCAACGCCAGCCCGACGCCAACACCATCGACGTCGTGGCGCGGGTGCGCGAGCTTCTTCCCAAATTCCGCGATCAATTGCCGGCGTCGATCCAGATGACACCGACTTTCGATCGCGCGGTCTCGGTGCGCCGCTCGATCGACGACGTGCAGATCACGCTCGTGATCTCGATTATCCTCGTCGTGCTGGTCATCTTTCTCTTCTTGCGGCGCATGACGGCGACGTTCATTCCAGCCGTCGCCATGCCGCTTTCCATCGTCGCCACTTTCGGCGGCATGGCGCTGTTCGGCTTCAGCATCAACAACGTGTCGCTCCTCGCCCTCACATTGTGCGTCGGCTTCGTCGTCGACGACGCCATCGTCATGCTTGAGAACATCGTGCGGCACATCGAAAAAGGCATGGCGCCTTACGAAGCCGCGCTCAAAGGTTCGCGCGAAATCGGCTTCACCATTTTGTCGATGACGATTTCGCTCGTCGCTGTGTTCATCCCGGTGCTGTTCATGAGCGGCATCGTCGGACGCTTGTTCCGCGAATTTGCCATCACGATCAGCTTGGCAATAATCGTTTCGGGTTTTATCTCGCTCACGCTGTCGCCGATGTTATGCAGTCGCTGGCTGCGCGCGGAAGATCGTCGCACCGAACCCAAATGGTCGCTCGCGCTCGAAGACGGCTTCGAAAAATTGCGGGCTCTTTACGAACGCTCTCTGCTCTACGTCCTGCGCCAACGCCGGGCCACGTTGATGTTCACCTTCGGCACCCTCATTGCCACCATTCTCGCATTTATGTATGTGCCGAAAGGGTTCTTCCCGCTCGAGGACGCGGGTTTCATTTTTGCCGGCACGGAAGGCGCCGCCGACATCTCCTACCAGGCGATGATCGTCAAGACGCGCGCGGCAGCCACCATGATCCGCAACGATCCGGCGGTCGACAGTGTCTTCTACAGTGCCGATGACGCGGCCAACTCGGGGCGCTTGTTTATCGGGCTCGTGCCCAGAAATCAGCGCCCGTCGGTCTTTGCCGTCATTCAGCGATTGCGCCGCAAGCTCGCCGGTCTGACCGGCGTAAACGTTTTCATGCAGCCGCTGCAAAACATGCAGATCGGCGGGCGCTCGGCGAAGAGTCTCTATCAGTACACGCTCCAGGGCGGCGACCTGACGAAGCTCTACGGCTGGTCCGAAGAATTTCGCCAGGCTTTGTCGAAGCTCCCCGGCTTTCAAGAAGTGACGACCGATTTGCAGCTCAAGAGCTTGAAGACGGTCGTCTTCGTCAATCGCGATCGCGCCGCCAGCCTTGGCGTGAACTTGGCCGACATCAGACAAACGCTGTATGCGGCGTTCGGCACGCAGCAAGCGGCCAGTCTCTACACCGCCTCCAACGACTATTCCGTCATCGTCGAGGCAAGCCCCGACGCGCAAGCCAGGCCCGAGGACATAAAGAAGCTTTACGTGCGCAGTGCCCAAGGGCAACTCGTGCCGCTCGAGTCGATCGCGACGCTGGCCGAAACGAGTGGCCCGGTATCGGTCAACCACCAGGGGCAGATCGCGGCCGTCACGATCGCCTTCAATCTGGCGCCCGGCGTCGCCTTGAGCAACGCCGTCGATCGCATCAATCGATTGCAAGAGCAGCTGCACATGCCTTCGTCGATCGTCGCCGGGTTTCAGGGTACGGCGCAGGCATTTCAATCTTCGGCGCAAGGGCAGGGACTCTTGATCCTGCTTGCCGTGTTGGTGATTTATATCGTGCTGGGAATGCTCTATGAGAGCTTCGTTCATCCGATCACGATCATCTCGGGGTTGCCGTCGGCGGCGCTCGGCGCGATTCTGACGTTGTTTTTGTTCGGTATGGATCTCAGCGTTATCGCCATCATCGGTCTTGTACTGTTGGTCGGCATCGTCAAGAAGAACGCCATTATGATCGTCGACTTCGCGCTCGACGCGCAGCGCGGCGGCGCGAGCGCCGATGAGTCTATCGTGCAAGCCTGCGTATTGCGCTTTCGCCCGATCATGATGACGACGATGTCGGCGCTGCTCGGCACACTGCCGATCGCCGTCGGCTTCGGCGCCGGTTCGGAATTGCGCCAGCCTCTCGGCATCGTCGTCGTTGGCGGTCTTTTGACTTCGCAGCTTTTGACGCTTTACATAACGCCTGTCGTCTTCCTCTATCTCGATCGCTTGACGGGCCACGCGCGTGCGCGGCCGACGGCGCAGATCGTTCAAGGTCCAGGAGCCGAAGGGCAGCCACTCGACATCGGCTTGCCGGCCGATCGTGCGGCCGAATGAATGCGCCCGGAACGTAGCAAAGGGAGGAAACTCTGATGTTGGCCAACCTACGCATTTGGCTTTCGTTTGCTTCGGTTGCGCTCACGGCGTGTGCGTCCGGCGGCCCAACGGGCGCGCGCGCAGATGATAGCGCCCCGCCTGGCGCCGAAGATGTGACGGTCAGCTTTGCGACGACGGGCTCTGTCATCGTCGATATCACCTTCAAGCACGCCGCCGACGCCCAGCATTATTGTGCCAGCTCTTCATTGCCTTGGGCCCATGTCGAACAGAACGGGCAGACCCTTGAGGTCCCACCCGGACCGCCGAGCTATGAACTGCGCTACGACGCCGGCGCGCGGCGGGCAGGATCTCATTTCCGCTTTCTGGCATTCGGCTACACGCCTGGAACGACCACGCACAGCGATCCGGCCGACGATTGGATCAACTTTTGGGCCGACGGCGATGAGTGGATCGGCCACGGCGGCAGCGCCGACCCGGCCTTCACATTTGAGATAAAGTTCGCGCCCGACGGCCGCAGCGGCAGTTTCGTGGCGCATCATCTGCGCGCCGGGCGCGATGGAAAAGTCAGCGAAGGCACTCAAACCGTCGACGTCAAAGGCTCGTGGCAGTGTCCGTTTGGCACGACTGCGCGCTCGCCGTAAACGGAGGCGCCAAAAAAGGGCGAGGCCTACGACCTCGCCCTTCGTCCTGCTTCATATCAACCTAGTTGCGGTAACGCTCGCACTGGTCGTTGTAGCGCTCGTCATGATTGCGCTCGCAGAATTCCCGCCATTGATCCTGCCCCCAACGATCGTGGTTGTCCCAGTCGCCGCCGCGATCTCCGTCGTCGCCGCGATGGTCGCGATAGCGTTCGCACTGGCGATCATACCGGTCATCATGGTTGTGCCGGCAGAATTCGCGCCACCGATCGTCGTTGTCGTCGCGAAAACGCTCGCACTGGCGATCGTACCTATCGTCGTGATGATGGCGGCAGAATTCGCGCCACCGATCGTCGCCGTCGTCGCGATAGCGCTCGCACCGGCGATCATACCGGTCGTCGTGATGGTGACGGCAAAATTCGCGCCACCGATCGTCGCTCCAGCGGTCGTGATCGCCGTCGTTATCGTCTCTGTCGTCGCGATAGCGTTCGCAATAGGAATTGTATTGCGGATCGTGATCGTGCGAGCAGTAGTAGCGCCATTGATCGTCTATGCTCCGGCCGTGATCGTCATCGCCGAAAGCGGGCGACAGCAGCATTCCTATTCCAAGCACTGCGCCGCAAAGTTTCGCGACGGTTGAAGCTTTCATCATTGTTCCTCGTTGCTCAAGCAGCCCTGATGGCGGGCGTGGGCGCAAGTGTAACACCGGCGTACCGAGCCGGCATTGCTCTCGTCTAAAATCTCCGTAACTTCCGACATGCGGTGGTCAAGGGGCCTTTTTCCTTGATTGTCTCCGGCGGTCGTCGTCGAAGCGTATGTCGGCCCGTCAGGAAGTCGAGCCGGACGCCGGCGCGGAAAATCGAATTTTACTGAGCAGGTGCAGCAAACCGGCGCCCGGAGAAACGGCGTTACGGCGGTTGCCCAATGCGCGTAATCTGACAAAAGAATGAGTCGACCGGGGAGGGACAAATGCAATTCGGCGAGTTCGGTTCAATCGAGATGCAGATGCTATGGCTGAGTGCAGCGCTTGGCATCGTGCAATTTGTGCTGGTGATCGTGGCGAGCGGCTTGGCCGGTCGCACCAGCTGGGCAATTGGGCCTCGCGACGTCGCCGGCCCGCCGTTTGGCAAGGTCGGCGCCCGCTTGGATCGCGCGCTCGGCAATTTCGTCCAGACCTTCGCGCTCTTCGCTGCGGCGGTGCTTATCGCCAATACGCTCGGCAAGCACACGCCGATGTCGGTGTTGGGCGCGCAGGTTTATTTTTGGGGCAGGGTCGCTTATCTGCCGCTCTACGCGGCCGGCATACCGGTAGTGCGCACGTTGGTTTGGACGGCGTCGACCGCCGGCATCGTCATGGTCATGTTGGCCGTATATCCGGGGATGTGAGACCCGAGCATTTGAAAACGCCTCCGTTCTAAGCGGCGTTCGAGGTGCGGCGCGCCGGCGGGAATTTGAGCGTCGCGCGCGTGCCCTTGCCGAGTTCGCTGTCAAGGATGAACGCGCCGCCGTGCAGTTCGATCAGCGACTTCACGATCGGCAGACCCAGGCCGGTGCCCCCTTGATGGCGCGCGCGGCCATCGTCGATTTGCGAGAACGGCGCTAGCGCTTTGGGGATATCGGCAGCGGCGATGCCGATCCCTGTGTCGACGACGCTGATGAAGATACCCCCGTCGTCGGCCCAGCCCGCTTCGACGGTGACTACGCCGTCAGCCGGCGTGAATTTCACCGCGTTCGAGACAAGATTGACGATCATCTGAATTGCCGCGCGGCGATCCGCGACCAGCTTCGGCAAACTCGGCGCTACTTTGATGCTTGGTGTGGGCCCCACGCGATCGGCTTGCTTCGTCGTGCCGGCAAGGCGCACGGCCTCCGCGATCAAATCGCCGGCGTCGTTCGCTTCGAGACGCAAGTCGAGCTTCCCCGCTTCGATCTTCGAAAGGTCGAGGACGTCGCCGATCAGAGACAAGAGGTGTGCGCCGCTCTCCTGGATGATGCGGGCGTATTCGATGTATTGGGGGCAACCTGCCGGTCCGAACGTTTCCCTCGAGATGATTTCCGAAAAGCCGAGAATCGCATTTAAGGGCGTGCGCAGCTCGTGGCTCATCGTCGCCAGAAAACGCGACTTGGCGACGTTGGCGGTCTCGGCCGCGTCGCGCGCGGCTGCCAGCGCGGCCTCGGTGGACTTTTGCGCGGAGATATCCTGGATGACCGAGAGGATAAGATCCTGCCCGGAGCTGTCGGTCAGTCGGCGGCCTTGCAGCAACACCGGAAACCGCACGCCGCCCTTGCGGATATATTCTTTTTCGTATGGTCCATAGCGCCCATGCGTGCGCAGTGATTCAAGCTGTCGCGCTTCATCGGCGTCGTATTCGCGCGGCGTGATGTCCCAATAGGTGAGGTTGGCGAACTCGGCTTCCGTGTAACCGATCATTTCGAACAGCGCCTTGCTGCCGATAAGGAAGCGTCCGTCCGCCATGCGATTGACCGCGATGCCGACAGGCGCGAGCGCAAAGAGCGTGCGGAAGCGCTCTTCGTTCTCGCGCAAAATTGCATCGGCCTCTTGCGCCCGGTGCAGATTGTGCTCCGCTTCTTCTCGTGCCCGAAGTTCGTTGCCGCGGAGCTCTTGATTGCGCAGGAGCGCCATGCGCTTCCAAACGAATGTCGCGACGGCAACCGCCGTCGCCTCGAACAAATGCACCGCGTAGTGGATCCATAGGTCCGCGGCGCCGTCGTGCACGGCGAATGCGCAGGCTATCGCGAAGAACGTCATTGCTATGACGGCGAAGAATTCCGCGTAACCGATCAGCGCGATGCCGGCCACGATGACGACGATGGCGAGATTGGTCGTCTGCATCGCGTCGCCCGACAGCCAAAGGTGCAGGGCGCTGTTGAACCAGGCGCAGAACACGACGATGAACATGGCCCAGCGCAACGCGGCGCGCGGCAAGAGCCTGCGTTGCAGTCCGGCATGAAAGCCGCTGAACAGCAGGGTCGTCACCGTCGCCACGGCAAAGAGCGGTTCTCGCAAGCCCGCAGGCTGGACCGCGAGATGCAACACCGCGAGGAAGGCATAGACGCAAGCGCCGATGAGCAACGCGCTCTTGGCGATCTCGTGAAATCCAGGCACGAGATCGGCCATTTGAGCGGCGGTCATTCTGCGCAGCGCGAGCGACAGAGACATGAGCGTCAGTCCGGGGTCGACTCCCCACTCTCGACTGCCGCGCCCTAATTCCAGGTGTAGAGCACGTGAAATTTACGGTCTGTTAACGCCCGTCATGTCGGCGCGCGCCTCGTGCCCCTCGAAGGCGGCGCGCATATAGGTGACGATCTCCCAGATTTCGCGATCCGAAAGGTCGGGCTCCTTGAAACTCGGCATATCGGTGCCGAAGCGCCGCCCGCCTTCCGAGATCGTCCACAGCAGGAAATCGTCGGCCGCATCCGGACTCGACAGGCTGCCCGCGAGGTCGGCCGGGCGCTGGCGCAATTGGCCGCTCGCCTGACCGTTGCCGAGACCCATCGGACCATGACAGATCGCGCAGCGCAGGTCGTAGAGATCCGCGCCCGCGAGCACCAATGCAATACTGGGCTGATAGGGATTGCGTTTGCCGCGATACGCGGCCGGCACGCCTTCGCGCCGGAAATAGGCGTGACGGGCGGCGCTTTTGACCGTTTCCGACGCCCGCTCGGCGAACACGCCCGGCCAGCCTCGACAGATGCCGGGACCAAGGAAACTGCCGCAGCCAAGCGTCAATGTGAGGGCGATGACGAGCGCCGCGCCCCCGGCTCCTGCGATAGCGCACTTGAACATTGGGAGTTCCTCCGCCGATCGATTTGATAATCATGTCGATTCAGGCGCCGGCTGAACATGCGCTAGATCAAGCGAGCGCCGCCCATCGCACCGCAATGGCTCGGGACCGCGCTAGTCCTTCGGCGCGGGATGCGCCGGCGTAGCGATCGAGTCGAGGAAGGCCAGGAAGTCGGTGATCTCTTGGTCGTTCAAGCGCATCTCGAAGCGCACGCCCGAGCGGTCATGCTCGGCCAGGATGCCCACATGGAGGGCTTGCGCCAGCTGATCGCGCTTCCAGCGCCGCCCGAGATTGCGGAAAGGCTGCGCGCCGGGGTAGGGGCTCGCACCGGCTTTGGCGATCGAATGACAACGCGCGCAACGTTCCTCGACCAACAACCGTCCCGGCTCGCGCACTTGGATCGATTCGAGAAAGGCGATCAGCGCGTCCGTGCCCGCCGGGTTGAAATGGAAATTCGGCATCGGTGCGTGAGCGACGCCCATCCCGTCGATCAGCTCGCGCGCAAGCGTCTGCGACTTGTACCGCGAGAGGACCGTGCGAAACGCCGGTGCGCGACGATTGGGGCTTGCGTCGCTGTCTCCGGTCGCATGGCAGCGCGCGCAGTTCCTCTCGGCAATATCGTGTCCGTCTTCGATGAGCGCTGCGTCGGAGACAGGCGATGAGGTCGGCGCGTCGGCGCGCGCGCTCGCGCCGGCCGAAGGCGCCGGCCGGTCGTCACCTTGCATGCAAGCGCCGAGCGCAAGAAGCGCGCTTGTCGCAACAACCGCTATGCGCGTTCGCATGTCGTTCCTCTCAAGCGGGCCCGATTCTAGTCCGCGTCATCTAACAGGTTCGCCGCTGTGTTTGGTAGGCAGGCGCGTCACTCGCGCCTCGCGAATGCACGCCAATTTCCGCGAACAGCGGCACCCGCCTATGGGTGCCGGGTTCCCGGTCCTCATTTTTTCCGTCGATCAGTTCGCGGAACCGCGTAGAGGCGTCGCAAGCGCCACGGCACCGAGCGCGGCGGCTGCCAAAATCCTCATCGCCGATCTTGAAGCAATCTTTGCCGCGGATTGACGCCTACGGCGCGGCGCGCGGGGGCTCCGAACGGTCCACATCGACGATATGCTCCCGCCTGGGTGGTGGCGAACTCTAGCCACAACTCGCCGTCAAGGTGCGTTGCCGCTCGAGAACCGGTATGTTAGCCAACGAAATTCGAGAAAATTGGGGGCCGAGCATGGGAAGAGTGGCTTTGTTCTTGACGGTCTTTGCGACCGTTGCGCTGGCGCCCACGCTTGCCGACGACTTGATTCTTCCCGGAAAAAGTATTGGCCCCGTGGTGATCGGGATGTCGGCGCAAGAACTCTATCGCGCGCTCGGCGAACCGCGCTCCAGCGACGTCGGCGAAGACAAGACGTCTTACGTTTACGACGGCTTGCAGGTCGGGGTTGAGAACGACAGCCAGCTCGTCTATCGCGTCTTCGCAACTTCGCCGAAATACAAACTGGTAAAGGGCGTGGCGGTCGGCTCCTCCGCTCTCGCGGTCGTTGCCGCTTATGGCGAGCCAGACGAGCGCGACGAAACGCCCGCCGGCGACAAGACGTTTTGCTACGGCAATTTCGAACTCTATCTTAAGGCCGGCAGCGTCGCCGCGATCATGGTGTCGAAGGGCGGCTGCGATACCGGTTTTCTCTATTATTTTCATTAGTCACGCGCTCACTGGGGCGGGCGCGTCGAACGCGATATCACCACCGCGCAAGGACTCTTTGCCGCCCTCAACTCCTCCGACGATTGAGGCGCGGCGCTAGGTTCCTCAGCGGTCAACCGCAGATTTACATCAAGACAGCCGGCAGCGGCACCAAGCGCGCCCACGCCCTGCGATTGTCATTCCCGCGCAGGCGGGAATCCAGTCCCCTAAGAATGGCTCTTTTCCAAAGAGGACCATTACTCCTGCCGTGCAGATTTCATTCTGGATGCCCGCCGCCGCGGGCATGACAGTAAGAAGGCGAGCGCCATCCATCCGCGCTTTCGACCTCCGCCCAGACGGCAAATGCTGCAAGCCTTCGGAACGGGTCGAAAGGTCAGTCACTCACAGACAAGTTTACAAAACAAACTAGGCCGTGTATATGGGTAAGGACGATGGGGCCAAGAAGGAGAGGTGTACCGTGGGTAGACACTTGACGTTCAAGGACGAGGTCGCCCTGCCGCCGCCGGCTCGCGCGCGAGAAACGGCCGAAAGCGACATCTCCGAGCGCAACATCCCCATCGGTTATCTGCGCGCCTTCGTGACCGTGCTTGTGGTCGCGCATCACTCTTTGATTGCCTATCATCCCGACGCGCCGGCGCCCTCCGCCGCATGGAGTCTGCCGCCGCTTTTCTGGGGCGCGTTTCCGATCGTCGATCACGAGCGCGTGCCCGGCTTCGGTTTGCTGATCGGCTTCAACGACATCTTTTTCATGTCGCTGATGTTTTTCATCTCCGGGCTGTTCGTGTGGCAGAGCTTGACGCGCAAAGGTACGTTCGCCTTTGTTCGCGATCGCCTCGTGCGTCTGGGCTTGCCGTTTGCGATTGCGGCATCGCTCCTCGCGCCCCTTGCTTATTATCCCTCGTACCTGCAAAGCGGCGGCAATCCGGACTTTGCCGCTTATTTTCAAACGTGGATCAACTTGCCGAATTGGCCGGCGGGACCGGCTTGGTTCGTCTGGCTGCTGCTCGCCTTCGGCATCGTTGCCGCCTTTATTCACGCGATCGCGCCACGCTTCGGCGAAGCGCTCGGTCGACTCTCCTCAAGCGCCGACCGAAAGCCCGCGGCCTACATTCGTGGCCTCATCCTGATCTCGGCGATCGGCTACCTGGCGATGAATTTCTACCTCGGCTACGACGCCTGGGTTGCCTGGGGCCCGTTCACCGTTCAGGCTGGGCGCATCTTGCACTACGCCGTCTATTTCTTTGCCGGTATCGGCGTCGGCGCTTATGGCCTCGATCGGGGTTTGCTCGATTCCAGCGGAAAATTGGCCCGGCGCTGGTGGCTGTGGCTGCCCTCGGCGATGGTCGGCTTCGGCGCACTCGCGGCTGCGTTCATCGCCGCGATAGGCGCCAAGTTTCAGCCTCTAGTCGTCTGGCAGCCGATGCTCTGCGCGCTGTTCGCGATCTCCTGCGCCGTGACGTCGTTCGCTTTCGTCGCTTTTTTCCTGCGCTTCTTCAAGCGGCCAAGGCCGGTCTTCGACAGTCTGAGTCGCAACGCCTACGGCATCTATCTCACGCATTATGTCTTTGCCGTGTGGCTGCAATTCGCGCTGCTCAAGGCGCCGCTCACCGGCATCGAGAAGGGCGGAATCGTCTTCGCCACGGCGTTGATCTTGAGCTGGGCGACGACGGCGCTGTTGCGCAGCTTTCCCCTAATCGCGCGAGTCATCTAACGTGGCACCAACGGGAGCGATCCGAATGAGCGGCGACAGCCAAAGCGTGCACGATGACCTGGCCTTCATGCGGTCCGTGGTCGAGGCCGGCAACAGCCGCACGGCGATGGCGGGCGGATTTATCTTCTTCGCCGGTGGTTTGATCTACGGCCTGCAATGCCTGGTGCAGTGGCTCGGCCTGATCGGCATCTTACCGTTGTCGCAGACCGGTTGGCTCGTCACGGGCCTCGGCCCCACCGCGATCTTTCTCATTGTTCTCGGCTGGTTCGTGTGGCGGACGCGGGGGATGATTCAACCGCGTGTCCAACGCGCGATCAATGCTGCATTCGCTGCTGCCGGTACGACCAACGTCGCGATTCTGATCGTCGTCGGCACGCTCGCCGCCCGCAAAGACAGCGGCGAGATCTGGGAGCTCTATCCATGCGTCGTCTTCGCGCTTCAGGGAGCCGCGTGGCTCGTCGCCTTCATGCTGCGCCGTCGCACCTGGCTCTTGGCGGTGGCGCTCGGCTGGTTTGCGAGCGCGATCCTCCTCGGCTTTCTTATCGGCACGACAACGTTTGTACTCGTGGCGGCGCTCGCCCTCTTGGGACTCATGGCGCTACCGGGGCTCGTGATGATGCGCCTTGCGCAGCGTGCGGAGTAGGGCGGCGCGATGGCGGCTTTCGACATCGCCAAGATCGACGATGTCATTCATGGGCGTCTGCGCCTTGGTGTCATGGCGTATCTCGCCGACGCGGAAGTCGCCGACTTCAATGAACTAAAGGCGGTTCTGCAAGCCACGCAGGGCAATCTCTCGGTCCACCTGCGCAAGCTCGAGGACGCGGGCTACGTCAAGATCGACAAGAGCTTCTTCGCGAGGAAACCGCTGACCCGCGTGCGCCTGACCGGCGCCGGGCGCAAGGCGTTCGCCAACTACCTCGCTGCGATCGCGAAGTTGGTAGGGGAGTAAGTCGCCTCGTCTCTAGAACAGTTTTCGCCCCGGCGAGATCAGCATTGCGGCGTAAATCAACCCGCAGCCCGTGGCGATAACGACCAGCGCAATCAAGAAGCCAAGACCACCGCCCGCCGTTGCGCTGCCCAGAGCCAACAGTCCTAACAGTAGGATGATCCCCGCGCTTATGAGGGTCGTGATCTTCGCCACGCCCAGGTCGCCTGCGAGGGTCCTCATATAACCGAAATATCCAAGCGCGCCGGCAATTGCGAAATCGATGACGCCCCAAACAATGCCGCCAAGAATGAAGGCGAGCAGACCCATAACGCCCATGACGATCGCGCCGCCCAACATCAGCTGGGTCGCGAGTTTTTTGTCTGTGTCGCTCGCAGGAACCAAAGGTGCGCTCACAAGAGTTCTCCTCTCTGTTTGATCGTGTTGGGCCCCTCGATTCTGACCTTACAAAAGTGTAACAAACGAAGAGGGGGCAAGCCACGCAATCCTTGGCGGGTCGACGCAACTTCGGCGCGCAGCCGGCCATGAAAAAAGGTGGCCGAACTCGCGCTCGACCACCTCTTCATTCAAGTAAAATTCTTAGGCCGCGCTGAGATTGACGGCCTTGGAGCCGCGTGCGTCGGCTTCAGTGTCGAATTTCACGCGCTGACCTTCCGTCAGAGCGCGCATTCCGGCCTGCTCGACCGCGGTCGCATGGACGAACACGTCCTTGCCGCCGCCGTCCGGCGCGATGAAGCCAAAACCTTTTGCGGTATTGAAGAACTTAACGGTACCCGTCTTCGAAGACATGAGTCATTCCTTGTAACAAAGCATGTGCGTTCAGGCGGAATGCCAAAACGCAGTGAGGAGCATGGCAAACGTCAGAGAAGGGTTGGGAACCTTGGTTTGCGAAGATGGCGCGTACGCATCTCTTCGACAATCTTAGTCCGCACTTCACAAGTGTGCAGCCGTCACACCTCTTATATATGCGATTTTCGCCCCAAGCGCAAATTCCGCCCAGTTCCGTTCAGGTTTGGCCTTTCGCCCGGGCCCGCCGCCACGAATCCTTGGTCAAACGCATGTGGAGGATGCCGACCGGCGCGCCGCCGCTTGCCGACGGTCTCTCGCTCCGGCCGTCGATCACCCAGCCCCAACTCGCCATCAACGCCAGTGACGGGTGGCCTTCGACGACCGTGCACACCGAGTGGTCGAGATCCATCGTCTCCAGGAAATATTCGTGGATCGGCAAGCGTGTTTCGCTACGCGCACCCTTGTGGCGAACGTCGGACTCGCCGATCAGGGCATTGATCAAGTAAGCGCGGCGTGCCCAATCGATATAGATCGCGTGAAAGCCGATCAGCCGCCCGCTCCCTTTCTCGAACACGCCGATCAAAAAGCGGCTGCGATCGTCGAAGGTCGCAATGTATTGCAACAGGTCGGCCTGGCTGACCTCGCGTGCCGGCATGTTGAGCCAGCGCGCGGCTTCCGGATCGCTGGACCAGCGCGTCCAGTTCTCGCTCGCGTCGTCCGGCACGATGCTGCGCACGATGTAGCGTTCCGTTTCGAAACGCACGGGTTTTGCGGGCGGGATGTCGCTCACATGGCCTCTCCCTAGCCCTGCATCGCAACTTCGACGACATTCGGCAGCAAGAACAAATCGGTATCGCCGGTCTTTTCGCCGGCTGCGGTTATCATTGCGTGGGCTTGGCCGCGATGATGCGTTTGATGGTTGAAGAAATGCACCATCAGAAAACTGCGCGGCTGGCTGACGTCACGGCCGAGGCCGCCGCTGAACCAAGTTTGATCTTGGCGCAGCCACGCGTCGTCGACGCGCGCCGCCCATGCAGTGATCTTTCCGTCGGCGGTTTCGCGCGCCTGCCGCAGCGTCGCGAAATCGGTGATCAGGTCGGCGCTGTCCTTTTGCGTCGCCGTGGGCTTGTCCCAACCGTCGAACCGCGACATCCACAACTGGTCCGCCCACAGAAGATGATTCAGCGTGCCCTGAATCGAGCCCCAGAACGCGCCGCGCTGCTCGCGCCGCGCAGCGTCGGAAAGTCGCGCCGAGGCGTCGTAGATCCGCTGATTCATGCCGGCGTTGTAAGCGGCCATGGTCCGCACGAAGGCGGATGTGACGAGAAGTGCTGGGGATTGCGAGGTCATGTTGAGTCCGTTGCTGTCCACGCTTGATCAACAAAGCACACTCCGCTTGATTCGTCGCGGGGTCCCGGCAGGCGCGGCGTCATGGAGGCGCGCGTGGGGCTGGGCGAAACATTGGACAAGCTGACGCGCCGAATTGGCGCGCGCAGCCGCATGAGGGACGAAGATGAGACCCGAAGACAGCCTACTCAGAGTCAGACGTTCAATTCTCATCAAGGCGCCGCCGCCGAAAGTGTGGGAGAACTTCACGAACTTCAAGCTCATGGAAAGCTGGTGGGGTTTCCGCGTGGGCGACCCGCAAGCCGGCACCTCGAAGGGGCAGTGGCTCGACAAGTACGAGCCGCGCGTCGGTGGGCGGATCGAAATGGCCGTCAACTGGGACGGCGCGCGCGTCGTTTACGGCGGCGAGATCAAGGTGTTTTCGCCCCGCGCGGAGCTGACGTTCGAGAGCGACTGGATTCCAAACCGCGGCTGGAAGATGCCGACCTATATGACCGTGCGCCTGACGCCGGCCCTCGACGGCACGCTCGTCGAAATTTTCCACTACGGCTTCGAGCGCACCGGCGGCGATGTCGGCGCCGAACATGCCGGTTATGAAGAAGGCTGGGGCATGACGCAGCTCAGCGCGCTCAAGCGGATATCGGAGTGACGTCGCGCCTCAGGACTGTTCCGCCAGCGCACGCCGCATGATGGCGCTGGCACCTTCCATCTGGGCGTCGATATAGGGCGCGATCTCGTTCGGCAGAAAATCGGTGATCCAGACAAGACGGCTCCTGCCGCCCGTTTCCGCGAAGACCTGTACCGATGCGTTGTGGTGTGTCCACACCGCGACGCCGATTGTTCCCCGCCTGCATGCCGCTTAAGCTTGCGCAACCGCGCCGACTCAGGGGCCGGAGGAGGGGTCGTGATGCTGCGCAAGACGATGCTGCCTCTAGTGCTGTTCGTGGCCGTGCTCGCGACTGGCGTGGCGCAGGCCGCCTCTGTGCGTGTGCCGAAAACAGGTGACCCTGCCTTTGCCTTCGATACCCCGGCGGGTTGGACCGTTCTCTACGACGAATTCGGCAATTTGCGCCTGACCGCGGAAGATCACGCCTGCGCGCTGCAATTGTCGATGATCAGCGACCCCGCCGTCGGCAAAACGCCACTCTCCGAATTGGCGGCGCAAATCATGAAGGCGGCGGAAGCGAAACCGTTTTCAAAGCAACGGCCCGGAATGATCGCCGGCCGCCACGGCACGCAGTTCTTCTCGCAAATCACCAACGAGAAGGGTGTGGTGGTCACACTCGGGGTGACCCTGGTCAAACTCGATGCTTCGCACGTCGCCAGCCAGGCGACGATGAAAGCCGAGGGAATGAGCCCGGCTCAAATCGCCTCGCTCAATGCGCTTATCGCGCGGGTGCGTTTGATCGGCGTGAAATAGCAAAACGCACCCCACGCGGCCTCCTCGAACTTGCCGTGCATCGTCTGCGCCGCTAAGCAATGGCATCTCGCTATTGAAATCGGACGCCAATGCCACGCGAACCTGTTGAGAAGAGCTTCAGCGCCACGGGCGCGCGCCTTTGCTATTTCGAATGGGGCGATCGCGCCGCGCCTCCTGTCCTCCTCGTTCACGCCACCGGCTTTCACGCGCGCTGTTGGGACGAGACGATCAGGGCGTTGCCGGAGAATCTGCGTGTCGTCGCGGTCGACCTGCGCGGCCACGGGCGCAGCGAGAAGACGGGTCCGATGCCGGATTGGACCGTGCCAGCCAAGGACATCGGCGAGCTTGTCGCGCATCTGAACATCAAGGACGCGGTCGGCGCCGGTCACTCGATGGGCGGCCACACGCTGGTTCAAGTCGCGGCCGCGCGTCCGGGCACATTCAAGCGCCTCACGCTGATCGATCCCGTGATGATGGCGCCGGAGATTTACGCCTCGCCACCGACCTGGCCCAAAGGCGTGGAGCACCCCGTTGCCCGCCGTCGCAATTCATGGGCGTCGTGGCAGGAGATGTTCGACGCCTTCAAGACACGCCATCCCTATTCGCTGTGGCGCGAGGCGGTGCTCGCCGATTATTGCAGATATGGCCTACTGCCGAAGACGAACGGCGAGGGCTTCGAACTCGCCTGCCCACCGGCGATCGAAGCCTCGATCTACATGGGCTCGACCGGCACCGACATCTATGCGTTGGCCAAAACGATCGACGTGCCGGTGCTGGTGCTGCGCGCGAAGATGCGCGACCCAAACCTCGCGCGCGACTACACCGACTTCGCGGCCTCGCCCACCTGGGAAGGCGTCGCCCGCACGTTTGCGAAGGGCCGCGACGTTTATTTGCCCGAGCTGACGCACTTCATCCCGATGCAAGAGCCCGAGCTGACGGCACGGTTCATCGCGGGTGACGCCGAGGCGCTGGGGACATGACTATCGAAAGCACGCGGCCGGCAAAGAAGATGGCGGGTTAGAGCATGGCGAAGCGGCGCAAGCGCTCCATCGACGCAGCGATTACCGTCGATGGTTTCGACCTTCACTGGCGGCTGCGCAGCGAGACGCAATACACGACGGACAGCGGCTACAAGGGAATGACGCTTTCCGTCGAGATGGTCGACGGCCCGCATCGCGAACTCATTCTCGAATATCCCCTTCCGAAAAAAAAACCCACCGGGTTCACCGATCTAGCGGAGCGCCCGAAAATCTCGCAGCAAGTTGTCGAAGCAGCCATACGTCAGGCGATGGCAGCGGGCTGGAATCCGGTCTCGCGCGGCAAACCATTTGTTTTTCTGGTGCCGCCGAATTCGAATTGAACGCCGAACGGGCCAACATCAGTCGCGCAAGTAAATGCAGCGAATCCTATAGGGCTGACCATCGATATTTCGGTCTCTGCTGTCGGTGATGAGGCTTTCGAGCCGGTTGTCTCCGACGATGGACCCGTCAACATCGATCTCTGTCGATAGCGGCGTGGTTCTGCCGAGCCTTTTCAAGACGGCCTGATCGGATACGACGTCGATGATGACGAGGTGGAGCGCGTTGCCGTTCGACGTCCATTTCCCGTCGCGCCGCCCGACCACCGAACGAAAATTCGCTCCACCCTCGCTACCCTGAAGCGCCCAGTCGACGCTCGCCGCGCCGTCGGCCTTGAGCTGAAATCCCAACGCCACCGAGCAATGCCTCTCAGAGGCCGTCTGACTCCAGTGCCCGACGAAATTGGAATCGGCATTGGCCGGCGACGCGATCATGCCCGCCGCGGAAAGCACGATCGAAAGTCCTAGTCGCACGATGGCGCCCGCTGTTCGATCAATGCGATGCCGTGGGATGTGTTTCCTTCACGCACGCGTCATGCGCAGGTTGCGAAGTGTCGAGAACGATGTCGCTCAGCGCGTCCCCTTGCATGCACGTCGACATGCCGCCGCCGACACCCGTACCGGCCGCAAATTGCCCGATCGACAGGAGCTTCTTTGCGTTTGAAACGTTGTAGGTCTTACCGCCGGTTTCCACGATCAAGCATCCCGCTTCGACGCCGGGTTTGACGCAGCCCGCGAAATGGACCCTGGCCGGCGGCGCAGAACTCGTCGGCGCCGCGGCGGACGCCAGCCCCGACGACGCGAGCACTGCGATTGCGGCGCCCATTGCAAAAAACCTTTTCATTGAACTCTCCCTTTGCCTTCGAAGGTGGCTCCGCATTGAACGGCTACAAGGAAATCTTGGCAACTCCAGGGCACAGCCAGGGCTGAACTAAGGTTGTGACAATGCAGACCCTGGGCTTACGGCGGAGGCCCTTGAGAACGACCCTCACATTGCAAAGCTGAGCGAGAAGAAATGCCGCACGTCCTTGTCGCCGGGTATGGCGGGAGTTCGGGTCAAAGGCTTAGCCGCCTCGTAGGAGAGAAAGTGTGCGTGCGGCAGATTGAAGCGCACGCCCACGCCGGTCGAATTCAGTGTCGCGTCGGCGGCGCCGGGTGCAGCGTTGTCGTTCCACACGATGCCGGCATCGTAGAATCCGTAGAGCTGCGCGGCCAGCCAATCGAACACCTGGTCGCTGAAGCGCAGCTCCACCACGCCGCCGACGCCGTCCTCGCCCGCGATCTCGCCGGTGTTGTAGCCGCGCCCGATGCGCGAGCCGCCGAGCGCAAACTCCTCCGCCGACAACAACGGCCGGTCGGAGACCTGTCCGTCGACTTCGCCGAACGCGGCAAAGCCCCAGCCGATATTCTGGACGAGCGTCGCCTGCATGAAGCCCTTGACGAAGCGCCCGTCCGCGTCGGGGCGCGAACGCGGAACGCTCTTGGACGCGCCCTCGAAACCGTCCGCGACTTCCAGATAAACGGTCGCAACTCCGTTCCACACCGTTTGGCGCAACGTCGCCGCGGCGTGGACGATCGCCAGATCGTCTCGATAGCTGAGTGCGCCCGCGACCTCGTCGCGGATATGCAGCTTCTCGACGCCGGCATGGAGCCACAGCGACTGGTCTCGGGCACGGATAAGCGGATAGGTGAATTGACCGAAGAATCGCGTGCTGTCGCTTTCGTTCTTGAGGCCCGGCGGGTTGTCGCCTTGATCGTTGCGCGAGAGCGAGCCGTTCAGGTTGAGCGTTGCACCGTCGTGGCCGAGCGCCGCGACGTAGTTCGCTTCGCCGAGCAGCAACTCTTCGGGCTGATCGGGCACGAAGAAGAAACCGAACGAGAGCCTGTCGCCGAAGGTGACGAGCAACGTCGTCCCGGCTCGCACATAGGCCTGTAGCTCGCCGGCCTCCGGACGGCCGCGATTGTCGCTATAGAAACTGGCGTCGAAGTCCACGCGGTCCGCGCTGATGATGAGCTTGTGGCGCGCGAGGTCGTCGCCGTCGGGAGCCATGCGGCTCGACTTGAAGCGAATGCCGGCGACGTCGCCCATCAGATAAAGCGTGCGCTCGAGCGTCGCCAGCCGCGCGGGCCGCTCCGCCAGAAGATCGCTCGCGTACGCCGCGAGCTCTTGCGCGCCGTCGCCTTCGATCGAAACGCGGTCGATGTAACCTTCGACGATTTGAATGCGCAGTCGCCCACCCGCCACGTCTTGCGCCGGAATGATCGCCCGCGAGAGGAAATAGCCGGCATCGCGATACATCGCCGTGACGGCCTCTGCGATATGCGCGAGCTCGCTGGCGCCGACGGTGCGCAGCAGATAGTCGTTGTACTGAGGACGAAAGGCGGCTGCGTCGAAGACGGTCGCGCCTTCGACCACAACATCTTTCAAGATGAAGGGATGGACCGCCGGCGCCCCGACTGTCTCAGGACCGCGCGTGACGCCGGCCGGGAGCGGCGCTTCCTTCTTCTCCGGCTCGGCGGACTGCATGCCTTTCAGCGGCAACTGGCGCAGAACGTTCTCGGCATCGCCGCTGTGCGCCGAAGACACGGCAAAGAATGCAAGCGCGAGCGCCGGCGCCAGCCGCACGATGAAAATTTTTGCTCGCCCTTTAAGCACTCGACGTTTACGGCGCGTGCCGCCGCGTCCCCCGTTAAGGCTCGAACTCCAAAGCACCTCAAGGGTTGAGTGGTAAAGCGTGCCGGTTAATACGTTGTTAACGAAAGTAAAGAGTAAATGTCATCAATAGAATGATAATACAAGTGTACAAACACTTAAGAGTTAGTCAATCAAGAGCGGCTACCCTTCACGCTGTCATTGGTTTTCCGCGCGCAACTCCGCGGTAGACCGCAAGCGAAGGGTCAATGGATGCTGCGACTTTCTTCATATCTCGCGCTCGCCTGCGTCGCGTTCCTCATATCCGCGCGCGCGGCAGCCGCCGAAGACGAGAAATGGATAGTCACGGACACGATGGGCGCGGCCAGCGTCATCTCGCCGATGGCAGCGCCGCACAAGGTCGCGAAGGGCGAGGCCCTCGCCCCCGGCGCCACGCTGACGACCGGCGTCGACGGCAAGAGTGTCGTCACCGTCGGCGCCAACAGCCGCCTGACAATGCCGGCCGACCCCTCCGATGCAATGACCCGCTTCACTGAAGATCTGGGTTCGGTCTTCTTCAAGGTCGAAAAGCGCCCGACGCAGCACTTCGAAGTGCAAACGCCGCTCATCGCGGCGGTCGTCAAGGGCACGCAGTTCACCGTCACCGCCGGCGCGCTGGAGAACGCGGTCGAAGTGACCGAAGGCCTCGTCGAAGTCGTCGCCATGACCGGCGGCCAGAAAGAACTCGTGCCCGCCGGCCGCTCCGCGCGCGTGCACTCTGACACGCCCTCGAAGCTCAAAGTAGCCGGCGACCCGTCAACGACGACACCGGCGAACAATAGCGCAGCGATCACCCGTGTGATCGGTGCCGAACCGATCGACTACGCGATGGTGACGGACGGATTGGTGGCGGCGACGCCCGTGGTGACTGGATTGACGACGACTGGACTGACGACGACGAAGAATGATGGAGGCTCAAATGCAACGGAAAATGGAATCAGCGCGACGACCGACAGCTCAGTCGTTGCCGTGGACCTCGGCACCGGTACCACTAGGGGTGTTGTGGCCGATGTGGATACTGGCGTTGGCCATGCAGGTGGCAGCGGAGTCACCGCTGGGCTTGACGCCGGAGTTGGTTCTAGCGGCGGCGGCGGCGTGGGTGTTGTCGGCGACGTCGGCGAGGGCGCAGGAGGAGGCTCAGGCGCGGGCGGCTCGGGCGGGGTTGGAATCGGCGTCGGAGTAACGGGCGGCACGCCGCCCGGTCAAAGCGGCGGTTCGGGCGGCTCGGGCGGCATAGGCATCGGCATTGGCGGCGGAAATGCCGGTGGTAACGGCAACGGCAACGGCAACGGCAACGGCAATGGCAATGGCAATGGCAATGGCAATGGCAATGGCGGCGCTCACACTGGCGGCCCGCACGGTTAGTACCTTCACGTAATCAAGACCGGCCGCTCTCAGCGCGTTGAGCGGCCGGTTCGTTGTTGAGGCAATGCGGGTGGGACCTCTGATCGCACAATTGCAAAACATGGCGTGGTTGAAGCGCTCGGCTCTGCCGTCGTGGCTCGTCTCGCGCGCGGTGATCTTCGTCTTGCTCGCGGTGCTCGTCTATTCTGGCGCTCTTGATCCGCTCGAACGCTTGCTCTCCGATTGGCGTTTCAAAACGGCGTCGCGCCCCGCCAGTCAAACCCTGACCGTGGTTGAGATCGACTCCGCGAGTTTACGCGCGCTCGACAGCTGGCCGTGGCCGCGGGGTTACTACGCAACCGTGATCGAAAATCTGCGCAACGCCGGCGCCCGCAACGTCGGTATGGACGTAGATTTCAGCAGCCGCGCCGACCCCGGCGAAGATGCAAAGCTCGCGCGCGCCATCGCAGCCGGCAACGCGAGCGTAATTCTGCCCGTCTTCATGCAGCCGGTGGGCAACGCGAACGGCAGCCCCGATCTGGTTGAGGTCCGGCCCAACGATCGGCTCCGCGCCGGTGCGCTGTTCGCCAGTGTGAATTTGCTGCCCGAAGCCGACGGCGTTCTTCGCAAGGGCTATTTCGGCTTTGCCACGCCGGGTGGGTTGCGGCCGTCGATGGCGGCAGCGCTGGCGGGTGGGGCGCCACGCACCGACGCTTATTATATCGACTTCGGCATTTCGCTTCCCACGGTGACGCGCTTGTCGTTCGCCAATGTGTTGGCGAACAAGTTCGATCCGAAGCTGGTGGCCGGGCGCAACATTCTCGTCGGTGCTACCGCGCTCGAACTCGGCGACGAATTCGCCGTGCCGGTCCAGGGTATCGCGTCCGGCGTCTTCCTCCACGCCTTGAGCTACGAAAGCATCGTTCAAAACCGTACGCTGATGCGCCCCTCGCTGCTGTTAGTGTTGCTCATTTCGCTTGTTGTGATCGCCGTCTTGGGGCGCGAGCGCGAGCAATGGTCGTGGTTTTCGGTGCTGGCGCCGCATTCGGCCGTGTTGGCGCTCGCTTTCGGCGCGCCGCTCGCTGTGCAAATGATCTGGCGCGTCAGCTTGGATGCCTCGCCCATTTTAGCGGCGCAGGTACTGTGCTTGGTTGGCACGGTGGGCTCCGAGCTCGAGCGCCGCGCGCGTGAGATCTTCCGGCAACGTGCGGTGAACGCGCGACAGCAAGCGTTGGTGACGCTCGCCGTCAAGGACAGCTCCGACGGCGTCATCGTTACCGACGCAGTCGGCTGCATAGAATTGTGCAACGAGCGCGCGGCGACGTTGCTGGGCCTCGGTAACCCCGCAAACGGTGCCGGCAGGAATCTGCTTCAACTCGCACCGCAGTTCCCGCTCTATCCGACCGAATTGGCGCCCTCGCGCGGCGGCAAACGCGTGCCTGCCGATTGTTTTCCGGTAATTCAGGAATGCACCGTCGGCAACCAGACACTCGAAGTTAGTAGCGATTGGACCCTGTGCGAAGACCCGCAGACGAAGAACGTGCGGGGCGGACACATCTACGTTCACACGCTACGCGACGTCTCGGCGCGCAAGCGCATCGAAGAGGCCGAACGCCAAGCCACGGCGTCGCTGGTCGCCGCTTCGCAGGCCAAGAGTCAATTTATCCACTCGATGAGCCACGAATTGCGCACGCCGCTGAATGCGGTCATCGGCTTCTCTGAAATGATGTGCAATCAAACGGCCGGTCCGCTCGGCAATCCGACTTACGTGGAATATATCAAGATGATCCATGAAGGCGGCCGGCATTTGCTCTCCGTCGTCAACGACGTGCTCGACGTGACGCGGCTCGAAACCGGAGAGGTCAAAGCCGACAAGGAGCCTGTCGCGCTTGCACAGCTGGTCGAAAACGTATCGCAGCACACCGAGGGCGAAATCGCCAAGGGCGACAAGCAACTCACGATCGAGGTGCCGGCAGATCTCAAGCTCCTGATCGATCGCAAGCTCTTCGGCCAAACGCTGCAGCATTTGCTGGCGAACGCCGTGAAGTTCACACGGCCCGGCGGGCACATCTGGATCGCGGCACGCGTCGAGGGCGATGCCGACGCAGTTGTCGAGGTCCGCGACGATGGCGTCGGGGTTGAGCGAACGCATTTGCCGAAGCTGACGCGGGCGTTTTATCAAGCCGACCCTTCGTTGAGCCGCACCTTTGGCGGCACCGGCTTGGGCCTTTTCCTCGTGACGAAATATCTGGCTTTGCACGGCGGCCGGTTGGAGCTTGAAAGCGACGCGGGTCAGGGCTTCGTCGCGCGCATCCATTTGCCCAATTCCGTTGCAGCCGCGCCTGCATCCGCGCCGCCGCTGCAGGCGGTTGCCTGAGGCGTTGCGCTCCAAACGCCACACCGATGCGTTGAAATGATCGTGGACGAACGCGTCCGCGCGTCCCGCGTGCGAAAACGTACAGCACAGCCCCCTTGCTTATTCATGCTCTTCTTGGCTCAAATGGCCCTCTTGGGGACGGGGCTTGGGGAATTGGGCCCGTGCCCCGCGTGGGCCGAGTTGGGGGATTGCCGTGACGTCGGAAGTCATGCTGCTCAATACGCAGGGTGGTGCGCTCGCGGCCGATAGCGCGCTGACGGCGATCGAGTATCACGAGAACGGTACGGCGAGTATTCGCTACCAGACCGGTACCGAAAAGATCTTCATCCTCGATTCTAAGCTTCCCGTCGCGTCGATGATCTTCGATGTGGCCGAATTCTATCGCTATCCGTGGGCGACCGTGTTCGACGCCTTCGTCGCCCGCCACCCCTCATCCGGCAACAGCGTGCCGAAGGTCGCCTCGGCTCTGGTCGATTTCATTTCGCGCTGGACAAGCGGCGCCGATGCCGAGATCCGCGCCGCGCTGCCGATCGACGACGTTCAGGAGCGGCTCAGTTTCGCGATCTACATCGCGGCGCTGGTTCAGCGCTATTGGCAATGCGCCGAGCTTGCCGGCGCTACCGATGACCGGCGCCCGACCCAAGCCGAGCTTGGCCGTGCGCTCGATATGCTTCGTTTCGAAACCCAATACTCCGGCGATTATTTCCAGAACGTGTTCCTGCCGTTCGGCGAACAACCTCAGCGCCGCCCGGTGGTCGCGCAAAGCAATCCGAAACTTGTCGGCCTGCTTGAGGCTTATCTCGATCGTCTGCTGACCAGCATGCTGCGCGCGATGTTCGGGGAAGGCACCGTGCCGCCCGAGATCAAATCGCAGCTCACCGATCTCACGATCGCCTCTTGCGTGACCGATTGGATTCCGCCCGGCGTACCCAAGACCGGAATCGTCTTTGCCGGTTACGGCGCCAACGAAGTGCGCCCGATGTTTCTCGAGCTCAAGATCGCCAGCGCCTTCGGCGGCATCGTCAAGCATCAAGTGGTTTCCTCCGGCTCTCCCGGTCCCAACGAACCCGCGATCATCCGCTCGTTCGCGCAGGCCGATTTGATCGACGCGCTCCTGCGCGGCGCTCAGCCCGGCTACAAATATGTGATGTTTCAATTGATGCGTCAGGGCATCGGTGCGCTGATGAATGCCGTTGGCGTCGAGATCGCAAAAAAAGACGCGACCCTCGCGCGCAACATCATCCAAACGTTTGACCAGGCGCCGCTCGCCATCGCTCGCGCCATCATCATGGCGGGCGACGACATCGCGCGCCACGCCGTCGAGATGCGTGTGGCCGAGGTCGTGGGCTCCGCCGGACCGCAACTTTTGGCGGAATACGCCGGAAAATTGGTCCGCCTGTCGGTGATCGAACACGAACTCGTAGGCAGCCAGACGGTTGGCGAACCCATCATGGCGGTCCACATGAAGCGTGGTTATATTGAGCGCGTGAAAACGCGCATCGGTTGAGGTTGAGGAGTCCAGCGGTCAAATGACATCGCATCACAACGCGAAGCACGGTTTGAAACATCACGCCAAGCACACGCACAAACAGGCGAAAGGCCCTGCACCTGTAGCGGGTGTGGTCCACACGATTTTGGCGAGCGCCAGAAGCGTGAACGAGGCCAAGCGCGTGAACCCGATGAGCGACCGGCACGCCGCCGATATGACGAGCGCGCTGACTTACGCGGCCGAAGCGCTCTCGAAGTTCGACATGCCCGCGGTCGAAGTGAAGGCGACGCCGCTGCAGCGCGTCCTCGCCAGCATCGGCCTCGCCTCGAAGAAGGCGACGGCCGGTGCCAAGCGCAGCGGCCCGCAATTGCGCGCCGTCGACAAGGGCCGCATCGAAGACGTGCTGAAATCGACGACGACGGGTGCGGCGATGATGTCGCTGGAAGATATCGTCAAGGCCGAACAAAAGGCGGTCAACGAGGGCGCGCACTGCGTCCTACCCGACGGCGCCGTCGATCCCATCTGCGAGCCGCGCTAGAGCCGCATCATCTGCTCTACGGTTTGATCCCGAGCTTCGCTTCGGCCGCGACGATGTCGGATTGCTGCAACACGGCCGCCGCAATGTCGAGCTGACCGGCGGGGATATCGCCGGCGCGAGCCTTCGCCGCGCCGCGGCCGTAGAGCGCCGAGGGATACTCGGGCCACAATTTCAGCGCGCGGTCGTAGTCGGCGATCGCAGCGGTCCAGTCTTGTAGATGGAAATACGCGTCGGCACGACTGTCGTAAGCGGCCGTGACGCCGCTGACCGGCTCGAGCGCGATCGCCTTGCTGCAGTCAGCAACAGCGCGCCGATAATCGCCTTTGCCGGTGCGAGCGCGGCAGCGATTGACGAAAGCTTCGGCGCTCCTCGGTTGCAACCTGATTGCACGATCGAAATCGAAAACGGCCAGGTCGAACTGGCCGGTAGCCTCGTGCGCCTCGCCGCGCGACATGACATAGAGCACCTGCTTCGGCTTCAGTTTGATCGCGCGGTCGTAGTCGGCGATGGCACGCTCATTGTCGCCTTGCAGCGAATAGGTGGCGCCGCGATTGTAGTAGGCCTCCCCATAGCCCGGCCTCAGTGCAATCGCCTGGCTAAAGTCGGCGATCGCGCGTGTGTAGTCGCGCTTGGCGAATTCGTAGGCGCCTGCGCGTTGAAAGTAATCCTCTGCCAAATCGCGCCGTTTTTCCTTTCCCGATTCGATAAGCGTCGTACAACCCGGAATCTGTAGCTCGAGGTCGTGCCCTTCTTGGGGCAGCGCTTTGCCCTGACACCACGCGCGCGGATCGCCGAGTACTTGGCCGTGCGCCAACCGCGCCTTAGCCTCTTTGGCCTCCTGCAATCCACCTTCCGCCGTTCCGAATCCGGGATGGATCTGCAGCGCATGCGTAAAATCAGCGATGGCGCGGTCGTAGTCGCCTTTGCGCGAGTAGGCCATGCCGCGCAGCGAATATATGCCGACGGAGTTGGCGCCGAGCCGCATCGCTTGGCTGTAGTCGGCGATCGCGTGATCGAAATCGCCTTTGTTCAGATGGACGGTCGCGCGGCTGTAATACGCCTCCACATAATCCGGCTTGAGTTCGATCGCGCGGTCGCAATCCAGGATCGCGGCGTCGCGCTCGGTCTTTTCCTCATAGGCCCAGCAGCGCGTTCGATAAGCTTCGGCGAGCATGTCGTTCGATGCGCTTCCTGAGTCGATGAATGCCGTGCAGACGGCCACTTTCGCCTCGGCGGTGACGCGCGGGCCTCCGTTGCATTGCACCGCCTCTGGCGATACGCTTGGCGTTGTGCAGCCCGCGCTCGCGAGCGCCAGGACCGCAACCAACGCCCATCCCATGAGATGCCTCATCGTCCTCTCACCCCTCAAGGTTTAATGCGTACATAGAGAGCGGAAGAACCTTCGCCGGTCGAGACCTCTTTCACTTCGACGTATTTCTGTTTGCGCGCGAGTTCGCTGAGTTTTGCGTAGCCGTAGTTTCGCGCGTCGAACGCGGGGTGGCTGTTGAGGAGCGCCTTGCCGACGGTGCCGAGGGACGACCAGCCGTCGTCACGAGATGTTGCCTCGATGGCGGTGCGCAAGATTTGCCCGAGCGGCGGCACGCCCGGACTGCCGGCGACCGCCGCCTTCTCTGCCGATTGCGGCCGCAGAATCTCCGTGTAGATGAACTTATCGCAGGCCGACACGAACGGCTCGGGCGTCTTCTTCTCGCCGAAGCCGTAGACGGTCGCGCCCGATTCGCGCAGTCGCGTGGCGAGCCGCGTAAAATCGCTGTCCGACGAGACCAGGCAAAAGCCGTCGAAGTTGTTGGTGTGGAGCAGGTCCATCGCGTCGATGATCAAAGACGCGTCGGTCGAGTTTTTCCCCGTGGTATAGCTGAACTGTTGGACGGGCTGGATCGCAAATTTATGCAGGTGCTTCTTCCATCCGGTCAAATGTTGCGTCGTCCAATCGCCATAGGCGCGCTTGACGCTGGCTGTGCCGTAGCGCGCAATTTCGGCGACGAGCTCTTCTGCGATTGAGGCCTGGGCATTGTCCGCATCGATGAGGACGGCCAGGCGATCGTTGTTCGGCGTTGCCATAGGGTGCTCTGAGCTTGGAGGTTGGTAGGTTGCGGCGCCATTCGTTGTTTACTTCAACTCGGCGCCTTTGGCGGCAACCGGCATTCCCAGCGCGAGAAGACGCGCCCAAATTTCTTCTGCACTGTCCGCGAACTGGAATAGCTTGAGGTCCAGCGGTTCGATCATGTCGGCCTCGAGCATTGCCTCGAACGATATCACCTTCGTCCAATAGGCCTTGTCGAACAGCACGACGGGCAGGCGGGATACTTTGCCCGTCTGATGCAGCGTCAAGATCTCGAACATCTCGTCGAGTGTGCCGAAGCCGCCTGGAAAAATGACGAGCGCATTCGCCCGCATCGCCAAATGCATCTTGCGCATGGCGAAATAATGGAACTGGAAGGTGAGATCCGGCGTCGAATATTTGTTCGGTGTCTGCTCGTGCGGCAGCTGAATGTTGAAGCCGACGGAGAGCGCGCCGGCGTCGCAGGCGCCGCGATTGGCCGCTTCCATGATGCCGGGCCCGCCGCCGGTGGCGATGACATTGTCGTGCACGCCGTTATCCGGCGAAAGCGCGCCGCCACGCTCCGAGGCGATGCGCCCGAACGCACGCGCCTCCGCGTACCAGCGCCGCCGCTTCGCATCGCCGCCCTCGCTGACCCGCGCGCTGCCGAAGACGACGATGGTCGAGCGGATGCCGTGTGCGCGTAACGCCTCTTCGGCCTTCGCGTATTCGAGCATGAAGCGTACGCCGCGCATGCTGTCGGAGAGCAGGAAATCCTGATCGAGCGAGGGCAGGCGATAGGAGGGCGACTGGCGCTGCGGTTTGCTGCCGCCGCCGGACTTACGTTTTTCGGCCATGAAGGTGACACCGCTGGATCGAATCCGGATGCTACCATCGCAGCCGCTTCGCCTATAGTCTCCCGCACCATGACGATCGTTGCGGTTCTTTATGCCTTGCTCGTGGCGGCGGTCGCGGCGGGCCTTGGCTATCTGTTTTCCGGTCTGTTGCAGGGCATTCTCGACCTCGGCCGGCGGCCATATTGGTTCATTCTTGTCGTTGCCGGTCTCGCGGCGGCCGTCACCCTTTTTATTATGTGGACACCCGACGCCGGGGGCGATCTGCACCTGGCGGCAGCGCAAGCGCCGGTGCCCGGCGAATCGCCCGCCGACCCAAGCGTCTATATCCAGGGTTTGAAGACAGACAACCCTGCGCTCTATACGAGAGTGAAAGCCTCCATCCAGGCCGATCTAGCCGCCGGCAAAGGGCAAGCCGTCGCGCTGGCCAACGCGCGCGATTTGCTCGACGACTACATCGAACGCAAGTTGCCGTTCCTCTCCGACGACGTGATCGTCGAACGCTTCCAGCTGTTGCGCGACGTTCTGTCTTATCTCGGCGCGCAGAATCAAAACGACATCTGTGCCGCCCTGGCGTTGGGCACGAAACGGACCGGCGTGCAGCTTTATCTTAATGCCGAACTCGTGGCGCGCGACACCGCGAACGTCGCGCACATCGTCGCCGCGGCGCGAGACGAGGCCGCCGCAAAGCTGTTGCCGGAGGAATTCAAGAACCTGACCAACGCCGCCTTCGCGCATTCGGCGCAATCGACCGGTATCGCGCTTGAAGACGTCGACACGCTTTTGACCGGCACGGGCGACCCGAAGAAGGCGTGCATGTTGATGACCGGATATTTCGACGCGCTTCTGTTGCTGTCGCCGTCGGAAGCAGGGCCCGCTCTGCGCGCGATGGCCGCCGGCGAACAATCGCCGGTGCCGGCGCAATCACGCGCGGCCGACCCTGTCGCGCCGCCGGCGCCATAACTGGCCGGTGTGCCGCCCTCACCGCCGTTTAATTTTGGCTAACTTTGCTCTGCCGTCTCGCGCGCCGCGAACGTCTGGAATGAGGACTCTCCGGAGATTCGCAACATAACCTCCATCGGGCGATTGGTGGCCCATTCGGGACGTTCGCACTCGATCCACAACAAGTGGATAGAATGATTCTCTGGTCCGCTGCAGGACGAAACTCAAACCTGCCCGTCACGCTGGGGAGCGCGCATCAGTGCTTCAATCTGTGGCAGGGTCGCTTTCGCTGCCTCTGTGCCAACGCGAATGGCTTCGTCGGCGCGGTCGAATTCTAGGACCGCAATGCCTTTGATGTCCGGCTGCACGATCACATCCGGCGGGTCGGTCGCGAGGCGCACGCGTGTCATGCGGTCGAGAAGAATGTTGAGCGCGGCGACCGAAACCGAAGCGGTCGTGAGCGTGTCGGGCTTGTCACCGAAGAGCTGAGCGGCAACAAAGCGCTCGGGCTCGCGAAATGTCGCGATTGCCTGTTGCCATGCGGTTGCCGTGCTGGCCTGCGGCAGACGCTTGAAGCGCACGCCGGTCGACGGTCCCGCCGGCAACGGCACGGCAATGACGATATCTGCGCCCATTGCGCGGCAGACAGAAACTGGAACCGGATTCGTCACACCGCCGTCCACGAGGATTCGGTCGTCGACGCGCGCGGGCAAGACTATGCCGGGCATCGCGTAGGAGGCTCGCATCGCGGTGATGAGATCGCCTTCATTCAGCCAAACTTCGTGACCGGTGCCAAGCTCCGTCGCGACGGCCGCGAATTTCCTGTCCAAGCCGACTATTTCGTGCGTGCCGATCACGTCGCGGAGCGCGGTCGCGACGCGCTCACCGAGGATCAACCCGCCGCCCGAGCCGCCTATATTGACGTCTACCAAGCGCAACGCGGCCTTGCGGTCCATGCGCCGCGCGAATTCTTCCAGAGCGTCGAGACGGCCGGCGGCATAAGCGCCTCCGACGATCGCGCCCATCGACGTACCGGCGACGACCTCGGGTGTGATGCCCGCAGCAAGGAGCGCACGCAAAACGCCGATGTGGGCCCAACCTTTGGCGCCGCCGCTGCTGAGTGCAATGCCGATACGCATGTGTCAGCGCTCCTCTCTTGGCGTGCGACTGCCCCGGCTGGGGTGGCGGACGCGCGTAGATCAGAGCGCGGCGCAGGCGTCGATGCAATACGCACATGTGCGCCGGTCGACGCGGCGCTCGGGTTCGGGGCGACCGTCCGTTTGCGATCGTGATCGTGACCGCATTCGGCGAATTCTTGCCGGCCGGCCAAGCGAGCGCGAACGACCGTTCTTGATCGACTATTGGGCAATATATTCGCGCGAAGTCGCATCCTGGCCCATTCCTGACTAGCCGATGATGCCGATCTTCATCGCAGGTTTCGCATTTGTGCTGGGCCGACAACGTATTGCGCGTCGGTGACAGGCTCCATCCAATCCACAGCCTTGCCGTCGAGAGCTTCAGCAATCGCGATATGAGTCATCGCCATTGTCGGCGTTGCGCCATGCCAGTGCCGATGCTGGCATGGACACCAGATCACATCGCCGGTGCGGATTTCTTCGATCGGGCCACCTTCGCACTGCGTCCAACCAACACCCGAGGTGACGATCAGTGTCTGGCCGAGCGGATGCGTGTGCCAATGAGTTCGTGCGCCGGGCTCGAACGTGACGATGGCGCCGCCCGCTCGCCCCGGCGCGTCAGCCTGAAACGGGCTGTCGATGTGCACAGTGCCGGTGAACGTTTCGGCCGGGCCTTTGCGGGACGGTATTGCGCCGTTGCGTTGGATCTTCATGGTCGTCTCCTGCGCGAACGCTTCGCTTATTTCGGCGCGAGCTCGCCATACCAATAGGCGGAGGTAACGCCGCCATCCATGAGAAAGTCGCTACCGGTGATGAACGCGCCATCGGGTCCCATCAGCAACGCCGCGACGGTTGCCACTTCGTCGGGCGTACCTGCGCGGCCGGCAGCCGACATCTCGATCATGCGGCGGTATCCCTCACCGCGTGGCCCGGAGAGTTCGTCCTTGGCAAGGGGCGTCATAATGATGCCTGGGCTTATAGTGTTGACCCGCGCGCCGCGCTTTCCCCAGCGCACCGCTTCGGCCATCACACGCAGAGAATTTCCGCGCTTGGAGAGCTGATAGGCGTGAAGCGAGTCCTTCACCTGATCGAGCTGAAGGAAGGGAAGCCGAAGCAGCTCCTCGACAGGTGTCGTGGCCAACGCCCTGTTTTGTTCGACGGTCAGCGGCGGAAGGCGATGTCCGGATTGCGACGCGATGACGACGCCGGCCCCGCCTTGGGTGATGACATTGCCGAACTCTTCGAGCACCAGGGCCGTGCCATAGAGATCGACTTTGAGGATTGTCGCCGGTGGCGCTTGGCTAGGGGAAACACCAGCAGCGTGGATGACCCCAGTTATGTCTCCCAAACCCGCCGCTGTCTCGACCAGGGCACGAACAGCCGCGCGCGAAGAGGCATCGACCGTTGCAACGCTCACTTCATATCCCGCATTCCCGAGAATCTCGGCCGCAGCATTGGCATTGTCCGAACGCATGTCAGCGAGGAGGACATGCTTGCCGATGCCAACCCGTCGCGCGATGGCTTGACCGATCTGACCGGGTCCAATGACGACAATCACGTTCTTTTTCATGGCTGTCCCTTTCCGCGAAAGGCTTCTTCCCGATGCATGCCGCTAGAGGATGGATGTTCCCACGTGTGCCAGGCTCGATTCAACGCGACCTTGAATGGTCAGTTCCGGCGATCTTCGGTCGCACGCGGCTGCCACCAGCGTCTCTTGTGGCCCCATTTCGGTCACTCGGAATTGCAAACTGGTCTCCAACCAACGCGCTCAATTCTCCCGCCGCAAATATTCTGGCGTTGTTTGTAGGTCAGAGTCCTACCGCCGCCGAGGCCTTACCCCGCCGGCGTGCCGGGTTTGCCGCCGAAGAGGCTGCGGAAAAAGCGCGCGATGACCGCGCCCACGCCGGCAATCGCGACCGCGATCAGTTTCCAGGAAGCCACGGCGGCGGCAATGAGCCACTTCAAGAGCCCGGCCTTCGCCGCGACGCCGCCGACGACCAGCGCCGCCAGCCCGTAGGCCGCGACCGGGTCGCTGCTTTCGTTGAAATCGGCATAGCGATGGCCTTGAGCAAAAGACACCATCGACAGCAGTTTCGGAACTTGGCCGTTGATGTCGGGAAGCTGCTTGATGTCGGCGATGACGTTGACCTGCAGCACCCCGGTGCGCCCCAGCGCGCGAATCGCATAGTTCAGCGTGTCGTTGCTGCTGCCGAAGCGTAGATGTTTTGCCCAATAGAGTTTGTGATTGGTCGCATCGTAGGACGGCTTCTGCGCCCAGCCGACGATGGTGATCGGCTCATAGCCGGCCTTCGCGCGCTCCTCGTTCACTTGTTCGCTGCTGGTCTGCATTTGCTTCAGCAGGTCGTCGTAGTCGATCGCCGCCGCGTCGCTGTCGGAGACGTGCCCGTCATTGTCGTAGGTGATGATCGCCGCCCAGCTGTTCGCGTTTAGAGCGTCGACATCGCGCGGCACGATCGCGCCGATCACGTTGCCGAGCGCACCCGGCGGATTGCCCCAGATCTGGGTCAGGAGTTTGTTCGCGTCGGCCGGATCGAGATAGGCAAAGCCGTCGACGACCGAGATGCTCGCTTCACCGCCCGGCAACGCGATCACGCCGTCGCGCTTGACCAGGGTTTTCGCGAGCGCCTCCTTGGCTGCAAAGGCAGCCTCTTCCTTCGTTTGGGCATCGCTCGGCGCGGCCGGCGCCGGTTGATCGAGATTTGTCGAATTCGGATCTACGGCGGGCGGCGTCGGCGTCGTGTTGTCGGTCTGCGGCTCGGGTGGCCTAGGCGGCGGAATATCGCCCAAGGCAGCCGACGAGAGTGCGAGACCGATCGCCAGCGCCGCCAGTATGCTCACGCTTGTCTTTGCCGACATCGAACGCTCCTCATTGCCGGAATTCGGGGCAACTTATCAGCGGGCTTTCACGCACCACAAGCCGAGGTTAATCTTCACGATCTCTTACGAGACAGCAAGAATCTGGGATAACTTCCGCCCGCTCGGTAACAGCTGGGCTCGTGGCTCGTCGATCACAACTCAAGAGGCAAGGTCGCACCCCGGTCACACGAGCCATCTGGCTCAGTATACTCTTGCGCGTGTAGGGTCAGTCGGCAGACTGGGGAGTGCTCGACCAAATGAGCCAAATTCCATTTCTAACGGTTCAGGAGTTCAGTGCTGCGTGTCTCAACGCGCCGAACACCGACGCCATCACGGCACCGTTCACAAGAATCTTGCGCGACGCGCAGATCGTCTCTTGGTTCGTCGGCTCACTGGCCAATGTCGACAAAGCGCGAAGGCCGGGTTTCGGCTACTACGGGATACCGAACGGATGGAAAGAGATCTACGAAGACGCCCTCTATTTCAACCATGATCCGGTCTTTCAGCATGCCCAGACAGGTCGCCAGCCGATCGTGTGGTCGAACTGCAAGGCACAAACGACGCTGACAAAAGCTGCGCACGAGGTCTTCGCCGCAGCGGCCGAGTACGATTTGACCGACGGCTATATCATGCCGGTTCGCGGCTTCGGCGATTTGCCTGGGGCAGTCACCTTTGGCGGCCTCGATCCCGACTTGAGCATGGACGCTCAGTTGTCGCTGTTCATGCTGGGCGCCTACGCCTACGAGGGACTACGCCGCCTGAACGAAAAGTTCCGGGAAGTCCCTCCGATTTTGACGAAGCGGGAATTGGAAGTGTTGCGTTGGTCGGCCGAGGGCAAGAGCGCTTGGGACATCGGCGTGATTCTTACGATCGGCGAAACGACGGTTCGCACGCACCAGGCCTCGATCAGGCGCAAATACGGCGTCCCTTCGATCATTCAGGCGGCGGTTCTGGCCGCCTGGGACGGCACGCTGCGCTTCGGCATGTCGGTGTCAACTCATCAAGTCTGAGGATAGCCGGCAGGGCCAATTCCGGCGATCGTTCCCCTATACGTCCACTTCGATGGATTTGGGGAACGACACATGGTGCAGCTCATTATCGGCGCAACGAATCCCAACGCGCGCGAATTGCTGGCGAAGATTTTTCGTCAGCGTTACGAGGTCTTCGTCAAGGAAAAAGGCTGGGATCTCAAGACCTACAACGGTTTGGAGTTCGACAACTACGACGTGCCGGCCACGCTTTACCTGGCGCAGCTCGACGCCGACGGCGAAATGATCGCCTCGATGCGAATGAATGCGACCGACGGGCCGTTTCTCCTCAAGGATGTTTTTCCCGACATGTGCCACGGCGCGATCCCGCAAGGGCGCGACGTGTGGGAGCTGACGCGCGGTGCCTTGTCGCCGAAATTGCGCCGCTCCAAACACTACGGCCGGATGATCTGCGGCGTGCTCGAGGCGGCGCTGCTCTGGGGCGCTCAGAAGTCGATCGGCATCTATTCCGTCGACTACCTCATGAAGCAAATGCAGTTTGGTTTGGACCTCAAGCCCCTGGGTCCGCCGCGCATCATGGACGGCGAGCCGAACGTCGCCGCGGAATTCCCGTTCAACTTCGAAACGTTGCAGCGCGTGCGAACGAGCTTCGGCATCACCGAGCCCGTCATCGAGCGCATCTATCATATGCCGCAAGAGGGTCGTGCCGCCGCATGACGAACATGAGTGATACCGAAGCCTTGCGGCGCATGCGCGAGGTTTGGGAGTGGGCGTTGAAATCCAAACGGCCCTATTTCGCGTACTCGCTGGGTACCGCGATCCTTGCTTTCGACATGGATCGCGGCCCCGGCAACTTCGTGCCGCCGAGTGCAGGGAAAGTCATGCGGCCCGAGGCGATCAAGAAACCCAAGCGCGGCCGCCCGCCGAAGCAATACCTTTAAGCATGGGCGTGCGAGGCGGCTATTTCTTGCGCTCGCCGTAGTCGCCGAACGGCGCGTCGCGCTCGCGCACCGCTTGGCGAAAGCCGACATCTTGCGCCCGCGTGACGAAATCGCGGCCTTCTTGCGTGTGGCGTGCCACGCCGTCGAAGAACGAGCCCAGGAGCTGCGACGAGCGCAGGCCCATATGCTCGGCCGGCTCGTTGCACAGCATCTTCAGCATTGCGAGCTGGTTCAACGGCACGCGCGCCATCCGTTCGGCCAGAGCCATTGCACGCGCGACCAAATCATCGTCCGGCACGCATTCGAGGATGAGCCCGATCTTCTCCGCTTCGCGCGCCCCGATCTCGTCGCCGGTCAGGAGATAACGTTTCGCCCGCTCGAAGCCCATGCGATAGACCCACATCGCGCTCGTCGGCACGCCCCACACGCGCGACGGCGGATAGCCGAACTTGGCGCTCTCGCCGGCGACGATCATGTCGGCGCAGAGCACCATGTCCGTGCCGCCGGCGATGCACCATCCGTGCACCGCGGCGATCACCGGCTTCGACAAATCCCACATCTTGCGAAAGACCCGCACATAGCGCCCGATCATGTGCAGATCGGCGACGGAGTCCCAGGCGCGCGAGCGCTCCTCGGCCGACGCTTGCGCCGCCGTCGACCAATCGAGCCCGTAGCCTGCGCAAAACGCCGGTCCATCGGCGCGCAGCACAACGACGTGGATCGCGTGGTCGCGCTCCGCCTCGTCGAGTGCTGCAGAGAACTCGTCGCGCCATTGCGGCGTGATCGTGTTGTATTCGGCGGCGCGCGCAAACACGATCGTGCGGATACGGCCGGTTGTCTCGGTGCGGATTGCTGGTGTGGTCATTGAACGAGCCCTTCTATTCGAATGTTCCCAATTGAACGGCGTCAGCGCCAAACTCTAGCGACGGCAGCGTTCAGGTTGGCCGAAGCATCATACTGTTGCGCGATACTTTCCAGTTGTCATTCCCGCGAAGGCGGGAATCCAGTTCTTTCGAAATCTGGATGCCCGCCTTCGCGGGAATGACAAGGAGCAGTAGGTCCGCTAGCCTCTTGGACCGACACGGAGCGCCAGTCCTATGAGCAAAACGCTATTCCTCCTGGTGGCAATCGTTGCACTCCTCGTAGCGACGAACCCGGCGCGCGGCGAATACAACGATTGGGTCGAGCAATTCGCCATCGGCAAGCTTGAGCGCGATGCCCAAGCGCAGAAGCAGCAGGTCAGTTGGACCGAGCGCACCTTCGGCGGCGCCTCCGCCGGCATGATCGTGCGTAACCTGCCAGTGGCGCGGCGCAATTTCGTGATCTTCTCGATCTACCATCTCGATTTGCCCGAAGGCTTCGGCGAAGCCGACGGCTTCCCCGAATGCACCGTCGGCATCGCCGGCCAGTTCATGCGCATGCATGTGTGTTGACCGCGGCCGCAGAGAGTGAGGGATATGTGTTCACACCGTCGAAGCCACAGTACCAATGGAGCAAGCTTGGCCGGAATGCCTTGGTCGTTTCGATCATCCTGGCTAGCGCGCTGAGTATCGTTGACGGCATTTTGAAGGGACCTGTGCAACACGCGGGGACCGGGGTGGATCCGACGTACATCATGATGGCGACGTGGACGGTCGACTTTCGCTATCTCTTCGAGCAAGGAATTCTCGCGGCGGCGGTTTTCTTCATCGGCGCGATGTTTCTCGAGACGCGCACGACCTTCACCATCGGCTTCGACAAGCTCGACGCGGAGAAAATGTCGATCAAAGGTCCGGACGAAAACAACGTCGTGTGGATCGGCCACCGCTACGGCACGCCGCTCGAAGCGGAGTCGATCGCGAACGCGCTGAGCGAGCGGTTGAAGGAAAGCGCGGCGCCGTAGAACTATCGCCCCGAGCAATGTCGCGAGTTCGAACTGGCTGAGGCCGCCTCTGCCGGCATGGCTGTGGTCGCGAGCCCTGCGCCGACAATGACGAGGATGACAATCGTCGGAGCAAGTCTCTTCAACCTTCCGACGGTCACCAATTCGGCATCAATGCGTCCATGCAAGTGGCGGAGGCAGCAGATCGTCCGGCGCGAACTCCAGATGCAGCACGCGGCGATGGCGGGGCGCCGTAGCCGCCGCGGAGCTGTGAACCAGAAGCGGCCGCAGCGCGAGCACCGCACCAGCGGGCGCCAAACAGACCTGCGCCGGCACCTCATCGCGCAGACGCTTGATGTCGGGATTCCTCAGCCGACCCAGCCTATGCGTTCCCGGCAACACGCGGAGCGGCCCGTTGTCCTCGTCGCAATCGTCGAGATGCAGCCGCAGCGTCACCATGCGCGCGAGGAGGTCCGGCGGTGCCTCCACATGAGGCACGCCTGCCTTAACGGTCCATTGTCCCCAACCGGCGATCTCACGCCGTTCCGCGACCGCAAGCACGAGATCCTGGTGCCAAGGCACATGCCAGTTCGCGTCAGCCGTCTTGTCGAAGAAGAGTCCACGAACCGCACGAGCCGGTTCACCAATCAAACTCTCCACGACCGCGGATATAGCGCGAGACCGCGCGAGGCGAAGAATGTCTGGGTTGGCGAGCAGATTGCGGGCGCCATACACAGCCCCGGCGCGCTGCGCCTGCCAAGCTTCGTTTTGCGTGAATAGGTCCAACAGATTGCTGCGGGAATCAGCGCTCAGAACATCATGCACAACGCAAAAGCCGCACTGCTCAAACGCGCCTCGCATCTCATTTTGTGTTCGCACCGCGATCCTTCATGTTTGGCGCCGCGTGGCGCCTCTCTAAGGCGATACGTCTTCAAAAAATATCTATCAAAATATCTGGTTCTTGTGGAACTGTCTCTCGCGATGCCTGGCTTGTGCCCGGCCGAATTCCATGCGCGTACTTGCTGATGAGCGACGTGACAATGTCGAATGCAGCGCGCCAGGCGGGCATAGCCGGACTATGCGCGACAGTCCTTGGCGTAGCGGCGATGGTCGTCGGCGGGAGCCCACCCGACCCGACCAGCACGATCGATTTACTTCGCACCTATGTGCACGCCGAGCGCACCTCGATCTTGGCTGCTGCTGCCATCTATCAGCTGATGATACCGTTTCTGCTGGTATTTGCAGCCGGCCTCGCGCGCGTTGCGGCAGGTGCGAATGGCGAGGCAAGCGCCCTGGCGTGGGGCGGCTTGGCCGGAAATGTGGGGCTTCAGGCGGTGGCCGTTGCCGGAATGATTCCGTTCGTTGGCGCTGCATGGCGCGGTGCGGACGACGCGATTATACGCGCGGCTTACGACGGCAATCTGTTGGGGCTCTACGCATTGACGGCGGGATTCTCGCTGGCCTCGGTCGTGCCGGTGACGATCGCGGGCATCATGACGAAGATCTTGCCGCGTTGGATTGCAGTTTTCGCATTCGTGCTGGCCGCGGCGAACCTTGGCGAGCTCGTCGGGCTTGTATTTTATGACGGGCCGATGGCACTGGGTGCAGCTGCGGGCCTGGTCGCGATACCGGCTTGGATGGCGTGGGCGGCTGCGGTTAGCGTCGTCCTTGTACGCCGCGCCCGCCGGAAGCCTTCGTAACTCGCGTAAGTTCTGCATTTAGCTGAGGCGGCGCCGCCGAATCGGTGCTGTAGAGACTCGACGCGCGGCGCGCGCGCAGGCCACGATGATCGCCGCGAGAATCGATATTGTTAGGGCCGCCGCATGACCGCCAGCCATTGGAACGATTTCCACCGCCGCTGGGCGCGCATCAAGGCGCCGCTGCGGCCGAACGCGGAAATCGTTGCGGTGTTCGAAGCAGCACTCGCCGGCCACGCGTCGCGCGTTCTTCTGCTTGGCGTGACGCAAGAGCTTGCCGATCTCGGACGCGAGCTTGTCGCCGTCGATCGCAGCGCCGGCATGATCGAGCATGTATGGCCCGGCGATCTGCCGCGCCGCCACGCTTTTCTCGGCGATTGGCTCGATCTGAAATTTCCCAAGGGCCATTTCAGCGCCGTTATCGGCGACGGCAGTTTGAGCACGCTGCTCTATCCGGCCGGCCATCGCGCGTTTTACGCGCAGCTCGAGCATTTGCTCGAGCCCGGCGGGCGCTTCATCGTGCGCACATTTGCCGCGCCGGAGGAAGGCGACACGGTCGATGCCGTCGCCGATCGCGCCTTGGCCGGTCGCATCGCCAACTTCCACGCCTTCAAATGGCACCTCGCCATGGCGATCGTCGGCGGTAGCGGCGACGCGAACGTCGCGGTCGCCGGCATTCGCGACGTCTTCAACCGCGTCTTTCCCGATCGCAAAGCGCTGGCCCTGGCAACCGGCTGGGCTATGGAAGACATCGACACGATCGATGTCTATGCCGGTTCGCCCGACCTCTACAGCTTCGCGACGCTGACGCAGCTTCGAGCCGTCGTGCCCAAATCGTTCAGCCGCGTCGATGTCGTGCCGGCGGGCACATATCCGCTCGCCGAGCGGTGCCCCTTCATGATCGTGGAGCGCGGCGCGTGACGGCACGCTCGCCGTGGATCGAGGCGCGCTCGAACATCGCCGGCATCGAATTCCCGGCGATCATCGGCGGCCCGACGGCGGCATTGGCGGCGCTGGTGCGTCAGCTCGACGACACGCAGTGGCTTTCCGCCGAGGAGATCGAGCGCGGCCAGTTCGCGCAGCTGCGTCACCTCGCGCGCCATGCGGGCCAATTCTCCACGCATTTTCGCAAGCGCCTGGCGCAAGCGAAACTGCGGCCCGACGAGCTGACCTCGACGGCGGTTCTGCGCAAGCTTCCCGTCTTGCGCCGGCGCGATCTGCAATCGGCCGAGGGCGTCATCTGTAGCGAAGTCCCGGCAAGCCACCAGCCCGTCGGCGAAAGCAAAACCTCCGGCTCGACGGGCGAGCCGATCGCCGCCAAGCGCACCGCCATCAATCAGCTGATCTGGATGGCGATGACCATGCGCGAGCATTTATGGCATCGCACCGCCTTCGACGGACGCCTGGCGGCGATCCGTGCCAATATTTCGCAAGTGGAACGGGCCAAGGATTGGGGCGCGCCCGCGAGCGTGCTCTTTCGCACCGGCCCGTCGCTGCGCCTGCCGATCACGCTCGGCGTCGAGGAACTGACCGCGCACTTGGTCGAATTCAAGCCGGCGAGTTTGATCGTTTACCCCAACACGCTCGACGCCATCGCGCGTCACTGTGCGCAAGCGTCGATCGTGCTCGAAGGCTTGCGCACCATCCGGACCATCGGCGAAACGCTGAGCGCCGAAACGCGCGAGCGTGCGCAGCAAACGTTCGAGGCGCGCGTCGTCGACAATTATTCGTCTCAGGAGCTTGGCAACATCGCGCTCCAATGCCCGCACTCCGGCCTCTACCACGTCATGGCCGAAAGCCTGATCGTCGAGGTGATCGACGACGCCGGCGTGCCGTGCGAGGTGGGACAAGTGGGTCGCGTCGTCGCCACCGACCTGCACAATTTCGCGACGCCCTTGATCCGCTACGACATCGGCGACTATGCCGAAGTGGCGGCGCCTTGCCCCTGCGGGCGGGGCCTGCCGACGCTCAAGCGCATCGTCGGGCGCGAGCGCAATCTGATCGTGATGCCCGACGGCACGCGCCATTGGCCGCTCGTCGGCTTCCATGGCTTCCGCGACGTCGCCCCGGTTGTTCAGTATCAAATGATCCAGCACGCGCGCGACGACATCGAAGTACGCCTTGTCGTCGAAAGACCGCTAGTGCCGGGCCAAGAGAGTGGCTTGCGCGAGATTATCCAAAAGGCGCTGGGCCACCCCTTTGCGCTGCGTTTCGTTTATTTCGAGGGTACGCTGCCGCGTGGCGCCAACGGCAAGTTCGACGAGTTCGTCTGCAACGTGGCGCAGTGAGCGCGGCAAACGAAAATGCCCGGGACGTTCCCGGGCATTTCGCGAGTTAGGCTAATCCCATGATCGAATGCGTCAAAGGCCGCGTTCCGCGGCATCAAGTTGCAAGATGCCCTCGCTCGCCAGTTCGTGGTGGAACGTCGGCGTGTCCATCGACGGTCCCGTTTGGCTGAAGTCGAAGATCGACTTCTGATCGAGGAGCATTCTGACGCCGATATCGACCGTCGTCGTGTTCTCACTGGCATGAGCGGCGAAGACGTCGACGGTTGTCGCCTCGTATTTCACGCCGACGAAGCCCGAGAAGGGAGAGTCCGTGAACTTGTATTCGCCTTCGGCGCGCACGCTGCCGCCCTGGACCGTGCCCAGGAATTCGTCGTCGCCCCAGAACAGTTGGCCGTCCACGCTCACCGCCATATTCGACGAGAAGAAGTAGGTGGGCTTAGCGCGGACGAACACGCCGTTGTGGACGCAACCTTCCGGTCCCTCAAACCCGACGCAACCGTTGATGTCGCCGAACCAGCCGCCTTGCCCGAACAACGTCCAATGATCGGTGAAGTATTGGCCTTCGAGCGCCACAAGCCCGTATCTGACGCTATCGTGGCCGTGCTTGCCGACAAAGGGTGTCCACGAGTCGACAGTGTAGATTGAGCCGGCGACGCCGACGCGGGCATGCTCCATCGGATGGATGACGTGCGCCGTGCCGCCGTAAAGCGCGGAGTCCCGCTCGCCAAATCCTTCGCCGCCGTGCACGATGTTGTTCATCCCCTCCGCGAACAAATCGGCCTGGAGTTCAACGGGTTGGCTCAGCGGAAAGAGCCATTGCGTTCGCGCGCCGTAGCTGATCGGATCGTCGAAAGGGCCGCCGCCGGGAAAATTGTCATTCGTCCAGCCCTGTCCGATATTCAACTGGACCATCCCCATGTCTGGGGCTGATGCGAGCGCCGCAAGCGGCAGTGCCAGCAGGCCCGCGATTGAGGCCGTGGCAAGCAAAGTCGACTTCATGATTCCCCTCCCCGAGGATGCGAAAATGCCGAATCGTCAGCGACACTATCCACAGGGGTTGTGCACAGGCAATATCAAGCTACTGCATAGTGACACCGCTACAACATGCAGTTGGCCGTCGGCACGGAGTCGGATTTCTTTAATTGACCGCTAACGAATCAAGGCACGCGAAGGCCAGGTGATTCGTTGGCCGAGAGCGGGGTTATTTGCGGCGCAAAATCCGGTCGACCTCGTCGTAAGTCGTGACGCGATGCACATGCCCGCGCCGGATGACAAAGCGCCAGGCGAGTTTCGCCGACTGCGCGAAATCTTGCGGCGTGGTTGCAAGGATCGCCGGTTCGTCCGCGAGCCGCCCCAAGCGGTCGTTGAATGTCACGTCGTCGAGCGCGCCAGGCGGCAATTCTTTGCGCTCGATCAGGCGCCGCACGGCGGACATGAAACCGTACTGAACGAAACCGGAGCAGAGGAATTGCGACGGCGCGACGCGACTCAAGCGATAGCTGCGCCGCACCGCGCGATCGATGCCGACGATCGGCGCGTTCAACCCAAAGCTCACATTCGACAAGAGCGAGCGCGCCAGCGCCACGACCTTGGCATAGTCGTAGCTCGCCTTGATGAAGTTCAGCATGTGCCCGCGCACCGCGCGCTGGACGTCGACCGTCATCCACGGTTGCTCGAGCCGCTTGATCGCCAGATCGTAAAAGGCGGCTGCGTCGACCGCGTAGTGCTTCAAATCGGTGATGTCGACGCCGCTCGTGCCTGCCTCGATCAGAAACGTGCGCTCGAACCCTTCCTCCGCCGACGGCACGGCAAAGACGAGCGCCGCATGGCTGAAATGACTCTTGGTCCACCAACGGATCGCCCAAGAAAACAGCGATGCCTTTCCTTTGCACAAAACAATGTCGCCGCGCTGCAGATAACGCTCCGCATTCGCCAAAAAATGGCGCACCGGCATCGGAAACGCGGCGTCGAGCGCGATCTCTGTGGCGTCAGCCGATTGGCTCATCGCTTCATTCATGAGGAGCCACAATTTCTTCCCTCGCCCTGCCCACTTCGGGAAGGGAGAGGGGCTGGGGGTGAGGGAAGGGCGTCGTACAAACTCTGATCCGCGTGTTCTCGCTCAACCATTTTTGCCAATCAACCGTACAGGCGTCCCCATCGACGGACTGAGCGTCACGCGCTCGCGCGGTCAGTGCTTGCACGGATACAGTGACGCGAGCGCCGTGGCGACGGCATCATTTGCATCAGAGCTTTGCGGAACAGGGTGATCATGCAGCCATTTGACGACGGCAGCGGTTACCAGCTGCAAACGATCGTCATAATCCTTCTGGTTCACATACCGAATTATTGGTGCGCAGGAGCCTGACCTGACTGTCATCAGCTGATCGACGACGGTTTCGCAATCTGACCCTCCCTTGCTGTTCTTGTCGCACGACGCCAGATAATCCTTGATGGGCGACTCGATCAGCTCGTCCGTGAATGCGGGTACAGACGCTCCAACGGCCAACAGCAGCCCTGAGCAAAGGGAGAGCATCATCTTCGCACGCATCGTAACCCCTCCAACCGGACGGAGCGGGATAGTAACGCGCTTTGTCGGTGCGCTCGCGCCTATCTTCCCCCTTGCGGGGGCCGTCTTCGCTAAAGCTACGCCGGCCTAGTGGCCCGCAACTCGCCCGCCGAAGCATTTTGCGGAGGCGGGAAGGTGGCTGCCGGAGCGCTCACGCGACGGCAGCCGGAAGGGGGGACAGCGCTGCAATCAGACGCGCAAGCGTTCGAGTGACCCGCTCGTGCTTCCTCTGCCTCGTGCCAATAGCGCCGATAGCTTTCGTCGCTATTGGCGCTATCGTCACTGAGATTGGCGCAGCGGTTGTTGCGACGATAAGCGCGGCCCGGGAGATAAGTATAGCGTCCCCAAAATTTTCCCAAAATTCTCGATGACCGTTGGATAGTTGTGCCTGGCGCCAGGGGTGGCGCGCGGCCGCTTCGATGGGGTTGAGCTCAACCGTGCGCCATCCCGACGGCGCCGCGCAAAGCCTTGGTCCAAGGTACCCAGCGGTCGTCTGGCCCGCTCATGCCGTCCCACAGCATGTTGTTGCAGATATAGCCGACCGCGATGCCGGTCTCAGGGTGCGCAAAACCGATACGCCCACCGGCGCCGTCATGGCCGAAAGATCCCTCACCCAACATGGGCGCCGCGGTGCGGGTGAGCTGGTAGCCCAGCGCATAGCGATGCGGCGAAGCCATTGGGATGCGGGCGAAATCCTCGGGTGCGTTCAGCCCGTCTATCTCGAACCGCGTCGCGCGGCTCACTGTCTCGGGTTTGAGCAGTCGCACGCCATCCACCTCTCCGATGGTCGCGGCGTACATGCGCGCCAGCGACGCGGCGGTGCCGATCATGTTCGCAGCAGGGATCTGTGGCGCGTGGCCTTCGCGCGAATTCAGGAACGCCAGTCCCTCGCTCATATCGGCGAGCGTCTTCAGTGTCGCGCGCGCATGCCGCGTCGTGGTGTCGATGCCGAGCCCGCCAAGCAGCGCTGTCATTTGTTCGGCCGTGAGCCCCTGCCGTTCGGAGTAGAACGGCGCGACCCGCGGCTCTTCGCGCGCGGGCAATCCGATCCAGAGGTCCAACTCCAGCGGGCGCGCGATCTCTTCGGCAAAGAAGTCACCCGGCATCTTGCCTGTGATGCGGCGGATCAGTTCGCCGACCAGGAAGCCGTAGGTGATCGCGTGATAGGAAAACGCCGACCTGGGCTCCCAGAGCGGCTGCATCGCGGCAAGCGAGTCGACGCAGCGCGACCAGTCGCCCAAATCGCGGATCGCGATCCAGCTGTCCGGATCGAAGCTGCTCAGTCCCGCCCGATGCGCGAGGACATCGGCGACCGTGATCGCCGCCTTTCCATTGGCAGCGAATTCCGGCCAATAGCCGGCAACCGGCGCTTCAAAATCCAGCAAACCGCGCTCGGCCAGCATGTGCGCCATGGTCGCGGTCGCCCCCTTGCTCACGGAGAAGCAGAGCGTGATGGTTTCGTCTGTGTACGGACGGTCATTCATTTTGTCGTACCCGGTCCAGAGGTCGACGACCTTGCGGCCATGGCGATAGACGCAGAGCTGCGCGCCGCCATTGTCCCCGGCTTGGCCTTCGCCGAACGCATCGCGCAGCGCTTCGAACCCCGCCGCCGTCGTTCCGTGGACTGTCATCAGGCAAGTCTCCACTCGATTGCTTTCGCGCGACATCCGCAGGGCTCAGCTAAGCGCGAGCACCAAGCTCTGCGCTGCGCTGAATACCGTCAAGCAGATGTCCGAGCAGGTGCGGCAGACCGAGAAGAACCAGCGGCGTTGGAGGTGCGCCCTGACGGCCTCGTGATTTTACTTGTATTTCACGACCGCTATCCTGCGCGTGCTCTTGGGAGAGGAAGCGCCATGACGCACTTGGCCGTCATTGCAGGTGTGACGGCGATTGCCGCAACCGGCCTCTGGACCGCAAACGATCCGTTCGTCGGGACATGGAAGCTGGACGTTTCCCGAAGCACGATCGTCGATCAAATGGTGGTCGAAGCCGCGGGCCCGAACAAATACACATTCAAGTTCGAGGGCGGACCCGCAGAGACGATCGTTGCGGACGGGACGGATCAACCAGGTCTCCCCGGAACCACACTCTCGGTAACGGCCGACGATTCCCGTACCCTGAACGTTGTGCGTAAAGAGGGAGGCCGCATTATCGTTTCGGCCATCTGGAAGCTTTCCGAAGATGGCCGAATTCTGCACGATAACTTTACAGGCGTGCAGGCCGACGGCTCAACAATGACCGTCGACTATGTATATACGCGTATGTCTGGAACGTCGGGCTTTGCCGGCAATTGGGAAAGCACGACCCAGCCGGTCGGCCTGAAATTCGAGCTCCAGATTCAGCCCTTTGACGGCGAAGGCCTTTCGTTCGTCAGGCAAGGCTCCGTCAAAAGCATCACATTCGACGGGCAAGACCATGCGGTTGCGGGCGCTAGCGAAGGCGCGACCGCGTCCGGCCGGCGCCAGAGCGAGCGGGCCATGGAGTACACGGACAAGGTCGCAGGGAAGGTCTGACACGCAGGCGCTCACGCTTTCGTCCGACGGTAAGACCTTGACGATAAACAAGCATAAGCCCGGTCAAGCGACCCCTGACGTGTTCGTCTTTGCGCGAGAATAGATCGGGCCTTCTGTCCGCTCACGCTTAGGGGGACCCAAAACTTACCCGCTGCTTCGCTAGAGGCGGCGAGCGTGGGTTAGGCCACTCTGTAGTCGTGTTCGCCGCAACTTACGAGCCATCGCTTTTGGTGCAAATTTGTCGTCTCGCCATGCCTGACCCAGCACTCGGGACAGTAGAGGCCGCCTGCCAACAGAGCTGCAAAGGAAATCCCGCGCACTTCCGCCTCCGGGTTGACGTCCTTGAGGTCGGCGGCGACGGCGTGCGCCCGCCCGATCAAGGATTGCTTGAACACCAGTTCCCACTTTTCGGCCGGCATGAGAGACGCCTATGAGGTTGCGGCTGTTGTCGCAAGAATCGCGAAGCTGTTCGGTCTGCCGATCGTGTCCGGGCCGCACCGAACGGGAGAGCATGCTGCTCCTCACGGACGATTTTGTCTGCAAACTGCGGCATGACCCAACGCTTCGCGAAGACCCGGACACACGCGATGCATCCCCCGCATGAGTACCTGACCGACGTCGCCGCGTCGAATCCTGCCACCGAGGCCGCAGGTGACGATGCCCGAGATCGGCCTTGCGCATGCACGCGCCCGCCGAAGCCTTAGCGAAGGCGGGAGGCAGCGCGCGTCTTCGCGCGTCGTCACGTACGAGCTCGACGACGGCCGGCAAACGATCACCTCAATGGTCCGCTGACGCATAGGGGGCGCGCTCGCTCATCCTTCACGCACCAGATGCCAATAGCGCCAATAGCGCCGATAGCTATTGTCGCTATTGGCGCTGATGGCATTAGGATGGACGCAGAGGGCGGCAATAACGAGCGCGGTACCGGGAGATAAGTGTAGCGTCATCGAAACTTTCTCACCGAAACTTTCCCGAATCTCGTGCAGAGCTGTCTCAATTCTATCGTCGTCGGTCATGCCGAGATGATGCACGATTTCGTGGGTCCGAGCCGCTAGGGTTTTATCTTCGAAAATGCTTCATCCCACCGAGCCAGACGATTCTTCTCTAGTTCCTTAAATCGCGCATTGTCTGCTTCGTCCGACGGCGGCTCACCAACGTTGTCCGTTATCCCGACGTGCGCGCGAACAGCCCATTCCCGCAACTGTCCCAGCAGCGTCGAGACTTGCTGCTGCGTGGTAACACCATACGCGGGCTTCGGCTTGTCTCCGTCTAAGCCGGGCTCCGCCGCTCGCAAAATCGAGGTCACTTGGCCTCTGCGCCTCAAAAATTCCAATAGAGGCACTGCAATGCGGTCACCGAGAGAACATAGCTCCACAAGATTTTGATCGATGATGGGGCTCACCACTAGTTCGCGCCAGGAGACTTGCAATATCTGTAGTTTCGAAACCAATTGCGGGTTCATATCTTTTTTCTCGTCAAACGGCGCGTCCCAACTGAGCTTTGTCGCATGAATTGTGGCGGCCATTGAGGCTAGTTCTGCCGCGGCAACTCTCGCCACCGCGGTTCGTCTGGCTCGCGCGTTTTTCTCTTCGCGCAGCTCTGCAAACTTGGCCGTGGATCGCGTGCCGACAATCACCGCGACAACCGCGGCGAGTGCGCTCACAAGACTGCCAAAAAAAGCACCATAAAACTTTGTCGACTCAACCGACCCGGCCATGAAGATCGGAAGGAAAATCAAAAACTCTGCGGCCACAAAGACAGCCACAGCCAGCAAAGCGACCCTGGCTTGCTCGACGAACGGAATTGATTTCATGCCAGATATCTCCGACTAGGGATTAAGAAATTTCTGGTTGGCAAGAATTTGAATGCGAAGCTTGTCCGCTAGGGCGTCTCCATCTCCGACTGCCGATAGTGCCGATGCTTTTGCGCCATTGGCACAGTTCGCAATAGGATTCGATGTGAAGAGATTTGGGCGTGTGGTATATCGTGTAGCCGATGTCGAAGCTTCATTTAGGCAACCCGAATACCCGCGCCGGACCGAATATACTCTGTGGCAAGAAAGACAATCGTGACGCATCAATCAAACAACAGCACCTTTCGATTCTCGGATTTAGCGATTCTGGTGACGGTTGTGCCCGCAGCGTCGTTTTTGTCAGGCTATTTCTATAACATCGGCTTCTTTACAACGCTTGGCGGTCACTTTTCCTCGCTCCTTACGTTACAGGATTATGTCACTTCGAGTCTTACATCGACATCTCTTGCTTCTGCATTATTTGTTTTTGGAGCGGTTTATTCCGCAGATGTGATCGTGCATCTAGCTAAGCGAATCGGAGTGACGCAAAGTCGCTTTTGGCACCCGAGCGGGGCGCCTATCGGCGAACTCGTGCTCACCGCGGCGATTGCGATAGTCGGAGTCACTTTGTTTAGTAACGTTCCGCAGTTATTGCGACGATCCGGTGAGGGAGCAACTGAAACATATCACCTGGTTATTGCTTCCGCATTTTTATCAGCAATTCTATTGATAACGCGGACCGTGATCGAAGACGCTGCCGCCCGCCTCAAGTGGATTGTGGCCGGAGGAGCAATTGCGACGTTCGCGTTCTCGGCCACGGTCGCTAAAGGCGGAGCTGACGTTATTAACTTGGAGAGCGCCGGTCCAGCGCACTCCCTCGGCACAACTAACAATTTCAGTGAGGACGTCGTGTTACTAAGGATTCTTGATCGCGGCCTCGTCGTGGACGACCGACGGTTGCGCTCGAAACGCTTCATTCCATGGTCGGAAGTTCGATCAATTCGCGTAATTCCTGAGAAATAGCGCGAACAAGCGCATATCAGCAGCACTGGTCAAATGCAAGCATGGCAGATTCCGAAAGCTTCGAATTTGACGCTGCGCTGTCGTTCCTCTCCATCGATGAAGGCCTGGCAGTTCAGCTGAACGACTTGTTGCAGGATCGCTTCAGGACGTTCTTGTATTCGAAGCGGCAGGAAGTCCTCGCCGGGGCCGATGGCGAGGAGGCTTTCAATGCTGTGTTCGCCAAGCAGTCTCGTGTTGTCGTCGTTTTTTATAGAAAGGAGTGGGGCGAAACCCCTTTCACGCGGATCGAACAAACCGCCATTCGAAATCGTGCATTTGAGAAGGGCTATGAATTTACGCTCTTTGTGCCGACGGAGACACCTCCCAACAAACCGGAATGGCTGCCGAAGACGCGGCTGTATTACGGCCTCACGCGTTTCGGCATGGAAGGCCTGGCGGCAACCGTAGAAAATAGAATTCAGGAGATGGGCGGCGATCCCAAAATCGAATCCATCCCTGACACCGCGTCTCGTGTTCAGCGCGCCATCGCTCTTAAAGAAGCTCAAAGACAATTTCGACGGGGCAACGGGCCAAGCGCAGCAAGCGCAGCGTACGAAGATCTCCTGAACGCGCTCGCCAAGGGTCTTGTGGAGATGGCAAAAGCCGGAACAGCCTTTCGGTTCCAGGAGCCGAAGAGATGGCATAATTCATGGCTGATATTTGATGGTCATGCATTTTCCATGACCGTCATCTGGAACCGCCAATACTCCAATGATCTAGAAGGGTCTGGCCTGGACGTGCGCATTTTTCGCGGACATCCACAATGGCCGGGAGTCATCGCTTTTGACCCTCCGACTCAGTTGGCGGCAATGCTCTTCGATTTTGAGTTGTTGGCGATGAACCGGGCAGGCTACGTTCAAAGGCATAGCAGTTCGAACCGAACGTACTCTGCCGACGAATTGGCGGAGCACATCCTTCGCAGCTTGATGGAGACGGTCGCGCGGAAGCAATGACTCTTCCGTGTTCCACTCCCATCTCCCTCGTGCCAACACCGCCAATAGTGCCAATAGCTTTTGGCGCTATTGGCGCCATCGTCACCGGTGATCGCGGGCCGCACGCCACTCGCCGCCCGCACCACGCACACGCCACCCTCACCGCCCCTCCGCCGCCATCGTCGGCCAGAGTGCGTTGTTCACGGCGTAGAGATCCTGGTGCCGGCCGAAGCCTGTGCCTTCGCGCATCGCCGCGTCGATCAGCCAGCCCGCGTCGACGAGCTCGGCGAAGGCGCGGTGGGCGCGCGCCGCCTCGGCAATGCCGCCCACCCGCATGCGATAGACGTCGCGCACCTTGAGCATGGCCGGCCGCGTCGCCACGATCATTTGCGCGATCGCCCCCGCGTCGCGCTCGCACTCCGGCAGCGCCGCGTCGCCGAAGAAATGGCCCGCGCCATCGGCTCGAGATAATCGCCGTAGAACGCGACGGCGCGCGCCATCGCCGCCGCCGTGATCGCGCGCGGGCCTCGTGCCCGCTTGCGCTGATCGCGGCCGACAGTTGCTTCCGTCCCGGCCGATTTGATCCGCATTGCAGACATTCCGCACCATAGGGTGTGGGGCAAGAATTCGCCGAAGACGGTCATTCAAATGACCGAGCGCGGGTCGGTCTAATAGGCCAGGTTCACGCCTGTTAGTATCACCTGCGAGCGAGCGTCCTTGTTGCTGTCGGTCGTTCCAGGCGGATCGGCGGGATTGCCGCCGCTTATGAATGCCAGCGGAGAATATCCCTGAATGAGCACAACCTCGGAGAACAGCTTCACATTCGGCAAGATGAAATAGGCGATGCCGGCGACCGCTTGGTTCTGCCGCTCCCACGGGGAGCCACTCGGTCCCGGGTTGAGACTGCTGAAGTCCAACGATAGATCCAACCGCCTGTTATCCAACGTCGTGATGTATTTCGCGCCGGCATCGAAGCTAGAGACTTTGCTCGCCGGGAAGACGTCCAGAGGCGGATTCGGATTGAACGTGCCGGGCCAGACGTGGACGGTCTGCATGTACTCGCCCTTGAGCTCGAACGCCTCCCACTGCAGCGAAGCATAGAGTGCGTAAGCGGGATTGGCCGCCGGACAACCGCCGAAGTGCGAAATCGGGAAGCTTTGGCAATACGAGCTGCCGCCTTCATACGACGCACCGAACAGGAACGACTTGTTTTCGCGGACGCCGCCGAGTTGAACAGTGTAATTCGCGTCGACGACGTAGTTGTTGAGGCTGCTTGGCGTGCCCGTGCCGCCGACCGGTGTGTTCAGCCCGCGAAACTCCGCGCCGCCCTGAACGGCTTCGGCCGAAACATTCAGACCGTTTGCGGAATAGCCTAACAGCGCGCCGTAGGACAGGCCGCTAAAGGCGTGCCAGTCGCTGGAAAGCGTGAAGGGGTTGACCGAGTCGGTGTGGCCGAAGGGGGAGTCGATCTTGCCGACCATGAAATACGCGGGAAATTCAGACAAGTCGCCGAACAGCGCATAGGCCCTGCGAAGCTGAAATTCGTTGCGGCCCAGAGCCGTGATTGTGCCAGCACCGAAACTTTGTTCCGGATCCCAGAGCGCCTCGGCGTTTGCCGAGAGCCACGACGTGAGGTTGGCCGTGAAGTTCACCTGGAACGAATGCAACACAGCTTCGGATACCGACTTACCGACTTGGTTTTCCGGTATCCGCATCAGATATCCAAAATTCCCAGATTGGTTTGCGACCTGATAGTCGGCAAGCGCCGTCAGCGCGCCGCCCAAATACACGGCACCGTCCGCGATAGTGCCGTCTTGCCTGGCGTGAAGCAGGGCCAGCGGCTTGGACTTTCCGGCCGTCGTCGGGTCCAGCATCGTGTAGGTATAGATGCTGTTCAAATTTACGAGTCCCGGCTCCGCCGCGCGGCGCTTCGCGGACGCCGGCTTCGGCGACGGAATATCCGCCGCGGCGGAGGGCGATGGCGAGGTTGGTGCCGGCGGCACGTCTTGGTCGTGACCGGTGCGCTCTTTCTGAAGGGCTTCGAATTCCCTCCGGAGCTCCCGGTTCTCCTTTTCCAAGCGATCGAGACGCTTGGTTAGGCTCTCGGCCTGAGCGGCCGTTGACGCGAGTCCAAGCGCGACGATTGCCGTTGTGATCCGCGCGGCATTTTTCAAGTTCATCGATAGCTCCGTAGAAGGCCCCCCGCGCCCTTTGCGCGCACGCAGTCCATCCCACGAAGAAATTCCCATCCGCCACGTGCGCGATTTTCTGGAACCGAATCGCTTTGTGTCGAAGGTTAAGCCTAGCGGCAGCGTCCCAACGGAACACACCCACGGCGGGTGTTTCAATTGCTTGGCAAGTCTTTGTGCCTTTCGCGCAACAACCGATTGCGTTCAATTTGCAAGTGCTGTCACCTTTGTCAGGCCGCGCGGCGTGGATCACGCGCAATTTAGATTTTAGAAAGCTCCGGACCGTAGGAGCGTCACTGCTCCGGTTGTTTTGGATCGGACGGGCCAAGAGGTGGAGGGCAGGTGCAAGCGAGCGACTGCTTTGGGCCAAAATCGCTAATTCGTAATGTTCAGGGCGAGCGTCCGAGTTAGTGCGCACAACGGACGCCATGCGGCCGAAGATCGCCGCAACGCGTCATTCGTAAAGTCATGGCGACGCCGCGTGGGTGGTGATCTAATCACGGGCATGAAAGCCGCTGTCGCGACACGCTACGGCCTCGATGCGCTCGCGTTGCGCGACGTGGCGAAGCCTATGCCGAAGGCGGGCGAGGTGTTGGTCGCGGTGCATGCGGCGGCCGTAGGGCGCACCGATTGCGGCTTCCTGGCGCCGCATCCGGCGCTGCTCGGGCGCCTCATCTTCGGATGGACGCGGCCGGGGCGGCCGATCCTCGGCATGGATTTCGCGGGCACGGTTGAGGCACTCGGCAAAGGCGTGAGCGGCTTCAAGCCGGGCGATCGCGTGTTCGGCATGTTGGGCTGGCGCGCGCTCGGCGCGCATGCCGAGTATGTGTGCGTGCGGGAGGACGCCTACATCGCGACGATGCCGCAGGGCCTCGTCTTCGCTGAGGCCGTCGTCGGCGAGGGCGCTTTCTATGCGTGGAATTCGCTGAAGGCGCTCAACGTCAAGGCCGGCGACAAGATCTTGATCTACGGCGCGTCAGGAGCGATCGGCACGGCGGCCGTGCAGCTCGCCAAAATCTTCGGGGCGCATGTGACGGCGGTGGCGGCGACGAAGCACATGGCGCTGATGCGCGCGCTCGGCGCGGAACGCGCCATCGACTACACGCGCGATAGGTTCACGCGCATAGGCGAGACATTCGACGGCCTGCTCGATGCCGTCGGCAAGACGACGTATCTGCGCTGCCGCCGGTTGCTCAAACCGGGCGCGGTGTTCGCGGGCACCGACATGGGGCCGTGGGGCCAGACGCTGCTCTTGACGCTTTGGTGCTGGACGACGGGGAGCAAGCGCGTGACCGTCGCCATGCCGCGGCCGCTGCCGGGTTTTGCGCAATTTTTGAAGCAGCATTTGGAGGCTGGCGATTTTCGCGCCGTGATCGACCGGCGCTATCCGCTCGACAAGATTCGCGAGGCGTATGAGTACGTCCAGACGGGGCAGAAGACTGGGATCGTCGTGATCGATGTGAGGACGGAGTAGTCACGTGCGCGTTGAGAACGCGCGAGGATGGGGCTGCGGTGACCGTCCGCTTTGGGCCCCGCGACCTTCAGCGCCTTCGCCTTCGCGCCAGCCTTCAAGAGCGGGCGAGCCAGCGGCCGAGCATGAAGATGCCGAAACCCGCCGCAATAGAGACAAGGCCGACGACCATAATCAGGACGGCATAGCCGGAATTGTCGCCTCCGCCCGGTTGGACAATCGCGGCAACCGTGCAAACGCCGGCCGAAGCCATCCACAAGACGCCGAAGACGATCAGCGCCCAACCGATGAAGCGGGGGACGGGGTCGCGCTCGCGTTGGGGGTCTTGTGTCATTGCTTCGGCCTCAACAGTCGTCCGACGAAATAGATCGCGCCGCCCAGGATCGCCGATGGCGCCGCGAATACCAAGATCAACATGACCGCGCTCAGATCGCCCTGGCCGGCGAGCGTGATGAATGCGACGGCCGTGCACAAGCCCGTCAGCGCGAGCCAAAGAACGCCGATCGAGAGGAGCACCAGTCCGACGAAACGTCCGGAGGTATTGCTCGGTGCGAGTGCGGGATCAGCCATCGCTCACGCCTTGCGCCAGCGAAAGCCGAAGAAGATCAGCGCCGCCGCCACGAGCGCGACCGGGGAAAGGAACGCGAGCCCTTGCATCAAATCGCCGAACGGCACGGCGGCGCTGATGAACGAATGGCGATAGCCGAGCGCGGCATCGAGAAACGCCGCGAGCCCGGCGAGCATCAAGGCCCCGAGAGCGATCATGACGAGTGCAACGCCGCGTTTCATCGCGCCAACTCTCGCCCATGGCCGACTGACACGCAATGCACCGCCCGGCGCTTGACCGAAGCGGCGCAGACACGGGATGCTGACCCAAGGATCTGACGGGCAGGGGGACTTGAATGATCAGCAAGCAGGTGTCGGCGATTCTGGCATTCGTTCTTTCGTCGGCGCTGATCGCCCTTGGCGCGCCGCGCGCTCATGCCGAGCAAATCTACCTCTACGACGCGAAGGACTTCGCAGGGACCGACTTCGAAGCGACCTTCGACGTCCCCGACCTGGCCGCAACGCCGATCGCCGGCAAGATGTTGAGCTTGCGCGCCCGCACCGGCGTCTGGTTGCTCTGCACCGAGCCCAACTACAGCGGCAATTGTTTGTGGACCGGCCACGCGCAGATCGCCGACCTGACACCCTGGGGTTTTGCCGGGAGCATTCGTTCGATCCGGCTTTATCGCTCGGACGGTCCGCGCTCTCTCTGGCCGACGTCGCTACGGTTGACCTTCGGCGACGTCCAGCGCCATGGCTTGGTCATCGCCGATAACAACAGCGCCGGCGACTATCGCAAACTGACCGACGACGTGCCCGATCTTGCTGCCGCCGGAATCAACTTCCGCGTTGGCGCCTTTATCATCACCGGGCGTCCCGTGCCGCGCGCCTGGCAGCTGTGCACGTCGCCAAATTATTCCGGCCGCTGCCTGACCGCGGTCGTGGGCAACAGCGTCATGGCGGAGGTCTTCACCGACCGCATCGCCTCCATCCGCCAGCTCCCACTCACCTCGCCCTCAACCGACCCGATCTTTGGCTGGTGATGCGGTTGGAAAAACTGCTTGTCCTATCAGCGGACTTCATCTCAATCGAGTGCGCACCTGATCGACCATCGCCCGCCCCGGTGCACCCGCGCGATAGAACGTGTTGAACGTATCGAACGGATAAATTTTGCCGTCGGGCTCGACGAAGTGGACGCAGGAGCGCTTGACGCCGCCGAGATCGAAATTGAAGTGGTCCATGAACTGCACGATCACCACGCGAAACGTGTGCTCGTAGCCGATGTCCTGCGGCACGGCGGCGTCGGGCAGACAGCAGAGCACGGCCGCGAGCTTGTCCGACGTATCGGCCGCCGCCGTCGACAGCGACAGAAGGTCGAACATGCGCCGCCGTAATTCCGGAAACGCTTCGAAGGTCACCGTGTTGGGCGCGGCCTCGACCAGCACCTCGCGCGGTATCAGCGAGGTGATCGGCGCCACCGTTCGGCCGTTGCGCAAGCCATAGCCGATCGAGATCGCATCCGGATTGCACGGCAGGGGGATCATGTCCTCCAGCGCAAAGACGCCGGCCTTCGCCACCTCGCGCCGCACCTCGGAGAGCAGCACGCGGTGCGCCCGCGGATCGAAGCCGTCATTGCGCCCCGCGTCTTGAATCGGCTGCAGCGTCACCCCGCGCACGCAACGCCATTCGAGCGCGTGGCGAACGATGTCCGCGACCTCGCCGTCATTGACGCCTTTCTTCAGCGTCACCACCAGCGTCGTCGAAATATTGTGCCGCTCGAGCGCCTCAAGCGCTTGTTGCCGCACGCTGCGCAAATCCGCGCCGCGCAACTCCATCAGCGCTTCGCGCTTGAGCGAGTCGAACTGGAGATAGACCTCGAAGCGCGGCATGTAGGTCGCGAGCCGCGCCGCGAACTCCGGCTCGCGCGCGATGCGAATGCCGTTGGTGTTGATCATCAGATGGCGGATCGGCCGGCGCTTCGCCGCGTCCAGGATCTCGAAGAACTGCGGATGGATGGTCGGCTCGCCGCCCGAGATCTGCACGAGGTCGGGCTCCCCCTCGCTCTCGACCAAGGTGTCGAGCATGCGCTCGATCGTGGCGAGATCGCGCGTGCCCGTACGCTTGACAGAAGATTCGGCAAAGCACACCGGGCACGACAGATTGCAGGCCTCGTTCACCTCCAGGATCGCCAGGCAAGAATGCTGCTCATGATCGCTGCACAAGCCGCAATCGTAGGGGCAGCCGTGCTCGGTCTTCATTTGCGGCTTCAATGGCCGGTCGCCCGGCTTGATATAGGATTTGCAGCTCTGCCAGTAGGCCGCGTCCGACGACACCCGCGTCTTCTGCACGCCATGCGTCGCGCAGCGCTTCACATAGAAAACGTCGTCGCCTTCGATCGTGATCTTCGTCGGCACCAGCGCCAGACATGTTTCGCAAAGACTGGTGGTCTGGCTATGAAACAGATACGGCGCCGCTTTGCGGATGGGTGCAGGCGCGTGCGTTGGGGTTTGAACGTTCACAGTTCGCCGAGCCTCTTGCTCAGTGTTCACGCTAGCACATCAACCAATGCTGTCATCCCCATCTATGCAGCAAGAGTTGCGCGATCTCTGACGATCATCACAGCGCCGTAAAGCACAAGTCCCGCGCACATCAGGTGGAAATGATTGAACGGCCCGATCAGCGTTGGATAGGGCTTGAGGAATTCCCACACGAAGCGCTGCGCGCCGTACCACATCGCCATGACGTAGAAGCCATAGCGCATCGCCCAATCGGCACGCACGCGCAAACCCAGCACGAACGCCAAGAAGAAGAGCGCCATCGACAGCGACTCGTAGACTTGCACTGGATGGCGCCCGATACCGTCGCCGAGATCGACTGCCCATGGCAGCGATGTGGGAGTGCCATACGTTTGATCAGGCAACCCGGCAAACAGGCAACCCCAGCGGCCGACCGCGACACCGGCGGCGAACGGCCCGACGAACACGATGCCGGTCGATCGGCGAATGCCGCGCGCGAGCTTGTAAAGCTCGACCGTGACGATGGCCCCGAAGAGCGCGCCGGCCACCGAATGGGCGAGCGCGAAAACGCCTTGCCCCCAAAACGTAAACGAGCCCGAGAGATAAGCCCCCGCCACCGCGCCCACGACAAGCGCCGCGAAATACCCGCCGTCGGCCACCCGCGCGACTTGCGCCGTGACCTCCTTCAACCGCCAGCGATAAAGCACAACGCCGACACCAACGCCCGTCGCCCACGCCAGCGCGTCGAACGCGAGATGATAGGCGGGATCGGTGGGAAGGGTGATCACGGATGCGCCTGCCAAGGTTTCGACAACAATTGCTGCGCAGTATCCTCATGGGCGGACAAGATTCAAACGGGGGGATCGAATGCTTCGTTACGCAATGGGCTATGTCTTCGTCTGCGCGGCGCTGTTGGGCCTGCCGGTGCTCTATTATTACCGCCCGCCGCATACGTGGATGGATCGCTTCGGCATGCTCGCCGAAACGCGGTTCGCCTACATCGCGGAGCCGTGGTTTCAAATCACGATGATCGTGGTCGCGCTCACTGGCGCGTTCGGCATCATTCTGCTCGCGGCCGGCCGCCGGCAGCGGCAATAGCTCACTCCGCCGCCGCGGGTACCGTTTCCGGCTTCGTCGCGCGCCAGGCAAGCGCGAACGCGCATATCAGCAACAGCGCCGCCAGATAGAACGGTGCGCCCGGCAACTGGATGGGCGAGGCGGGGTCGATCGCTCGTGCGAAGATCTGCGTGTAGAGCACGGGTGAGATGATCGAAGCGAGGCCCATCAAGCTCGAGAGCCCGCCCTGCAACTGGCCCTGCATGTGTGGATCGACGCTCTGCGTCATCACCGTTTGCGCTGCCGGTCCGTAGATGCCCCAAAGTGCCGCGACCGGAATGGCGACCCACACCCACGTATCGTTCGGGCCGATCGCGTAGAGTAGGAAGCCGATGATGCCGAACGCAAGGCCCGTCAGAATCGAGCGCCGCGTCCCGAGCATCTTGACGATCGGCCCGACCAGTGCGCCGTTGACGATGATGCTCATCACGCCGACGGCGGCGAGCGCGATCCCCACCATCCGCGTGTCCCAGCCATAGCGATACTGCGCGAACCAGACGAAGATCGTCGGATAGACGTTGTGCCCGACATTGTAGAAGAAGTTTGCGCCCGCCAGTCCCGCCAGCTGCCGGTTCGACGTCAGCAGATAAAGCGAGCCGATCGGATTGGCGCGGAAGATCGAAAACTTGGTGCGCCGCTCGCGCGGCAGCGATTCCGGCAGAATGAAATAGCCGTAGGTGGCATTGAGCAAGCTCAAGCCTGCCGCGACCCAAAACGGCAATCGCGGATCGATCGCGCCGACATAGCCGCCGAGTGCCGGCCCGATCACGAAGCCGACGCCGAACGCGGCACCCATCAATCCGAACGCCGCGGGTCTGCGCTCGGGCGGCGTGACGTCTGCGATATAGGCGTTGGCGGTCGAAAAGCTTGCGGCCGTCGCGCCCGAGATGAGCCGCCCGACAGCCAGCCACCAAAGGTTTGGCGACAGCGCCATGAGAATATAGTCGAGCCCAAGGCCCGTCATCGACATCAGCAACACCGGCCGTCGGCCGAAGTGATCGGACAGCGCGCCCTGAATGGGCGTGCAAATGAACTGCATCGCCGCCCAGCCGAGCCCGAGATAGCCGCCGATCTCGACAGCGCGCCCGGTCTCTCCGCCCAAGAAGCCTTTGATCAGAGACGGCAAAACGGGAATGACAACGCCCATGGCCAGAACGTCGAGCATCAATACAAAAAAGATGAAAATGACCGCGGCGCGGCTGGCGACCGGCGCGGCCGGATTCGTCGTCGTCTCAGTCATCCACCAGTCCCCAGCCCTTCGTTGCGCGGAGTGATAGAGGATTCGGCTGGGGTTGTCGCGCTCCGGGCGTCACGCGAGCTTTGCAAACGCGGCTGGGTAGCCGACGTGCCACATTCGCTTGCCGAGAATGCCCGGTCTGAGTTCGAGCGCCTGAAATCCCTCGCCCGAATAAGGAGCGTGGAGAAGTCTCGCCGGCAACGCGGAAAACCCGAAGCGTGAATAGAACGCTGGATCGCCAAGCACGATCACAATCTCGACCTTCAATTCCCTGAGGTGGGCAAGTCCGCTTTCGACAAGCCCGCTGCCGATGCCGTGACGCTGATGGGTCGGCAAGACCGCGAGCGGCGCCAGGGCGACCGCTTCGATCCGCTTATCCGGCGAGCGGGCATCAAGTCGCGAAAAGGCGATATGGCCGACGAGTCCCGACGCCTCGCGCTCCGCGACAAACTCGCAAACCGACGCGCCTTCCGTTCGCAAGTCGGCCACGAGATTGACCTCCGCCTCGCCGCCGAAGGCACGCCGCACGATAAAGGCGATGCGCTCGTCGTCGCCGCCTCGCCGCGCGCGAACAAGAGGGACGTCCATCTAGACCGCCGCGATGGTCGCAACCGCGTCGCGCACGATCTTGTTGTGGTCGAAGGCGAGCTTCAGGCGCTTCCAATCGCGGACGAACGCGGCCGTCGCCGCATCATCGCCGCCGCGCACTTTTGCCGACCGTGTCACTACTGCCACGTAAGCAATTGAGATCGTATGTCCGCGTGGGTCGCGCTTGGGATCGGAGTAGACGCCGATGAGATGCAGCTGCCCAACTTTTAGGCCCGTTTCCTCTCGCAGTTCGCGGTGCGCGGCGCCCTCGATCGTCTCGCCGAACTCCACAAAGCCGCCCGGCAAAGCGTATTTGCCTTTGAAAGGCGCGTTCTTGCGCCGGATCAGCAGTAGGCGCCCTCCACTGCCAAATACCACGCAATCGACTGCAATTGCTGGTTGCTTGTGCACTGTGCTCAAGTTCTTCACTCCATTCACCAAATATTAACCAAAGTAAATACTTGGAGCCTCGCGCGCTTAACAGGTTGTTCACCTTGTGCAAGCAAGTTGTTAATGCCCATGGCGACTGAGCCGAGGCATTCTCCGGACACTGACCATCTGTTATAGCGCTCGGACGCGGGTGGGGATGCCGAAGAGGGCACGAGGGTTGCGTGCCCAGTCTCGCGTGCGTTTGGGGGACGTCGAGTAAATGCTTGCCTATGAAGACCTAAAAGGCTCGACCGGCCGTCAGATATTTTTCCGGCCAAAGCGCTATGACGCGACCGAACTGTTCGCCGGCATTCCGCCGAAGGTTCGGCTCAAGGCGTCGACCTTCCGCCTGCACAACATTTCGATGACCGGCATCGCCGCGGTCGCCAACCAAACGGTTGAGGACAAGTTTGAGGCGGGCGAGGTTGTGCCGATCGCGATTTCGCAAGCGGGCCTTACTGTTTTCGAAGGGCGGGCAAAAATATGCCGCTGCGAAAAGACGGTGTTCGGTTCGACCATCGCGCTCAATTTGCTCGACGGTGTCGTCGACTTCCACTCGCTGCTGCGGCGCAATGCCCAAGCGCGCATCTCTCAACAGCTGGCGCTGCTCGAGCCGCAAATCACCGGTCTCGTCTCCGCCGACTATCGCGCTCACTGCGCCGATGTGTTGCGCTTCCTGCGCTCGTATCGTGCGGTGATCGAAGCAAGCACCAAGGGTTATTCGAGTGCAGGCGGCCTCGATCCCAACGACGCCTACGCCATGTGCGAAGAGCGCATCATCCCGCAATGGCGCACCCTATGGCGCGCCGGCAATCATCTCGTGCGCGACGTGATGGGTGACAAGAAACAGCTCGAGGCCACCAAAGAATACACCGAGCTCGTGCTCACGCCCGAGTTTTGCGCCGGCCCCATGTGGCACCGCAGCTATTTCAAGCCGGCCGGCTATCCCGGCGACTTCGAGATCATGAACTACGTCTACGATTGGCAGCGCGAAGGCGGCGACATCTACGCTCAGCTCCTGCATCGCATCGGGCTCGAAGTAGCCGAGTGCATCGGGACGCGCATGCATGTCGTGCGCAAGATCATCGCCGACGTCGTGCGCGCGCGTGCCAACGGTAAGCCCGCGCGGGTGATGAGCTTGGGCTGCGGTTCGGCGCGCGAGGTTCAGCTCTATCTCGAAGACCAGGCGGCACCGGACGCGCCGGTCGAATTCACGCTCGTCGACCAAGAGCAAGCGGCGCTCGCCTACGCTTACGAGAAATCCTATCCGCGCACGCTCGCCGAGAAGCCGGGCGCCAAGGTCCGCGCGCTCAACGTCTCGTTCACCGAGGTGCTTCGCGGCGGCCAGTGGCTCGACGAAATCGGCCCTCAGGATCTGATCTATTCGGTCGGCCTCATCGACTATCTCATCGACCGGCGCGCGCGCGCCTTGGCGACGCGGCTCTTCGAGCGCTTGGCGCCCGGCGGCTTGCTCATCATCGGCAACATGAACGAGGTCGAACTCTCCAATCTTTGGCCGATGGAATTCCTCACCGACTGGCACCTGTTTTATCGCAGCGACAAAGACATGCTCAGTTGGACAGAGAGCATGAAGGGCCAGCGCGCCTGGACCGAAACCGAACCGACCGATCGCGTGCGCCTTCTGCATGTCCGCAAGGACGGCTAGCGAAGGCTTGCCGCGCAGGTATTCGACGCCTTGTGGATACTGTCGAATCGCCGCCTCTTGCGTATGGGGACCGGCCGGCAAGCATTACACTTGAAGCCGGTCAGGTGAGTCGCAATCCATGAGCCACGCAGCAATTGTTCAGCCGACGGTGCCGCGCCCAATTCTGCTTGAGAGCGAGCATTACGTTCTCCGCACGCTCACGCCCGAGGATGCGTCGGAGCAGGCATGCGCTTGGCTTGCCGATCCAAAGACGGCGGAGATGATCAACGCGCCGCCGCGTGCGCTGACCCTCGACGAGTTCAAGGACTACATCTCCAACCACGACGGCATCAGCGGTCTGATCGTTGGTATATTTAGTAAAGCGCGTGCCGCCCATATCGGGTTTTGGGCGATCTACATCGACTGGGAGCGCAAGGAATTCCAGTTCAACTTGTTGATCGGAGATCGCCGGCCTGGCGAGCCGGGCGCGCGACATGAGACCGAGCCCGTGCTTTACGAATATCTGTTCGGGGAATTGGGCCTGGAGACAATGCGGTGCTCCGTCCTTTCGAAGAACCGCGCGATCGACGAGCGTTTCGAAAGGGTCGGCATAATTGCGGACCACACGTCCTACAAGGCATCAGCGTCCGGTGGCGCGTTTGTCGAAATCCGCCACTACAGCGTTTCAAGAGAAAAGTGGCAGGAGTTACGACGTCCGCGCAAATGAGTCTCGGCGTCGCAGTCGCCGGAATCCGGACAAGCAAACGGGCCCCATCGGGGCCCGCGCCGTTTCATCTCCAAGTTCGATCGAACCTAGTTGGTGTCGATTGTCAGACTGAGCAAGACGCTGTGGTTCTCGCTATCGAATCTAACCGGCAAGGCAAGGTTGTCGTTCTTGCCGACGAATACATTGTTCTTGATGGTCGGTCCGTGGAAAAACCGGTAGCCGAGACCGAGTTTGACGCCGTCTTGAATCTCGTAGTTGATGCCTGCGCCAAGCTGATAGGCAAATCCGGATCGCTCGACGCTAAAGGTCTCAGTCTGTCCGGACAAAGTTCCGTCGGTCTCGATGAGGGCGCCGTTGAACCTCGTTCGAGCCCATCCCGCGCCGCCGCCGACATACGGCTTCCACTTCAAGCCGATATCAATGTCGTACCAGACGTTCGCCATGACCGCGAAGGTAGACACATTGGCGTTGATGGGACCGCTCGTGGGGCCGAAACCGATCGAGTCTTGGCCCCAATGGCCACCGACGTCGTTGCGCCTGTAAGACGCCTCAAGCTCGGCGCGCAATCCCTGGAGCCACCGGTCGAGATGCGTGCCGACAGCGCCACCGATCAAGAAGCCGGTGTTGGGGTCAACCCTGTCAGTGGCGGAACTAAACAGCGCGGGCACGCGCGCGGAGGTGCTGTTCTGAAGGTTTGCGCCGCCAAAGACGCTGAAATAGATGTCGCTGCCGGCTTGGGCTTGTCCAACACTGGCAAGGACAGCCAGCGCCGATGTCGCCAGTAAGGCGCGTTTGTTGAGCATATGTATCTCCTGACAATTGTCGCGTCGTCCAAGCTGCAGACTTGGAGTCTTCGTCAGGCAGACACCCCGTGGGACCGTCGATTTGCTTTTAATTGCGCCGAATCGGCCCCTTGCGGGGACTGTAGCGTCGTAAATGCTGCCGACTCGTAAATTTTTGTGATTGGGTCGCCCGAGTCACTGAACGTTGCCTAAGAGCAACGCTCGCGGCCGTCTAGCTTGCGATCTGCAAGCTTCTGTGGCTCTCGGCCGTTACGACGCCGGCACGCACCCGCGACGCCGGCAATTCCACGCGCACGGTGGTGCCGGAGCCCACCAGGCTCGCCAGGATCAGCTTGCCGCCGTGAATCTCGATCACCTTCTTTGAATAGGGCAGACCCAGTCCCGTGCCGCCATGCCGTCGCGACAGGGCGCTTTCCACCTGCTCGAACGGGCGCAACACGCGGTCGATGTCCTTGGCGGCGATGCCGATGCCGGTGTCCCTGACGATGAGAGTAGCGCCGTTCGCCGGCGACACGCGCAAATCGATCTTCACATGACCGCCGGCGGGCGTGAACTTCACCGCGTTCGAAACGAGATTGAGCGCCACCTGACGAATGAGGCGCGGATCGACAAGAACATGCGTGCCGGTGTCGTCGCCATCGTACTCGATCTCGACGCGACTCTCGATCGCCTTGTGCTGACACATGCGCAACGTGGCGTCCATAACCTCGTTGAGATTGGTCGGTTCTTCCTGCAGCTCGAGCTTGCCGGACTCCGCCTTCGCCAGGTCGAGAATATCGTTGATGATGGCAAGCAGATGCTGGCCGCTGTCGTGGATATCGCCGGCGTATTCCATATATTTGGGCGAGCCGAGCGGCCCCATCATCTGTTGCATGAACATTTCTGAAAAGCCGAGGATGGCGTTCAGCGGCGTACGCAGCTCATGGCTCATCACCGCCAGGAACTCGCTCTTCGCACGATTGGCCGCTTCGGCTTCATCGAGCAACGCGCGCATGACGTCGTTCTTATGCTCGATGATCTTCTGCGCGACGTAGTTGTTGCGGACTTGAGTCTCCAGGATATAGCTCGAGAACAGGCCCACCGACGTCGCCATGCCTAGGAAGAAATTATTGCTCACATAGTCTTGAGCGCTGATCGGGTTGATGAAGATGCTGACGACCTGATAGCTCGCCCAGATGCCGATCGTGACCATAAGCGAATAGGCAAAGCGCAGTCCCAGCAAGCTGCCGCAATAGATGACGACCATGATCAGGCCGGCATAATATTGACTGTTGAGCGGCGGGCTGAGCACCGCGGTCATCATGACGACGCCAAGGCCGCCGGCACCCATGGCGATCGAGAGCGCGGGCTGCACGAACGCGCTGAACTTTTTCGTGAACGAAAACGCAAAAACGACCACCATCACCGGCACGACAAGGCCGTATCGAATGGCCCAGAGCTTGATCACCTCGTCCGCGCCGACCGTGAAGTCGAGAATGCCGAACGCGCCGTAGAGCACGAAAGCCGCGCACATATAGAGGCGAATGAAGGGTAACGAGGTGACGAACGACCGCGCCGAGAAGTCGCGCTCGACCTCGGGGTCTTTGAAAATCAGAAGCAGCCGGTTCAGGTCGAACCGCCGCGCTTCCGCTTGTGTTGGTTCGGCTTCCACCGCCGTTTGGCCCGAGGATGCTGGCGTTGTCCCAAGCACGAAATCTAAGCGGCATCGAGTTAAGGACAGTCTTACATTGGGCCTGCAACATGGTTACCGCGATGTTCAAAATCATTGATTTTTCCTTGCTTTAGCAGCGCTTCCGGAACCAAGATGTCGACAAAACTTGGGGTGTGTTGGGGTGCAGATGGGAGCGCATTCGCGCGTGGGGCGCGTGATGCCGAGGGCGCGCAAGCGGTTTGTGCCCGGTGTTGTCGCGGCTTTGGCTGTTGGACTCGCCGCGCCCGTTGAACCGGCGCACGCCGCCGGCTTTGCGCTGCGTGAATATTCGCTGTCGGCCGAAGGCTCCGCGTTCGCCGGCGCGAGCGCCATGATCGACGAGCCGGGAGGCCTTTCCTACAACGCGGCGACGGGCTCCGGCGTCGGCAATTGGGACATGTCTTTCACGCTGAACGGGATTTACCCGACGACAACCGGCAGATTCACGACGGCAACGACAAGCTTCGCCACGCCGACCGGTGGTCCCTCATCGGTCAGGGAGATTCAAGACGCCTACGAGCCGGGCCTTCAGCTTCGCTATCGCTTATCGCCGCAATTGACGGCGGGCTTTTCCGTGACGGCACCCTTTGGTTTGGGGACCAAATACAGCGACGATTGGGCAGGGCGCTATTACGCGTTGGAATCCAAGCTCATCACCGTCAACGCAGCCCCGTCTTTGGCTTACCAAATCGTGCCGGAGTTGACGCTCGCCGTTGGCGCGCAGATCGAATACGCGACCGGCACGCTGTCCAACGCCATCGACTTTGGCACGATCGGCGCGGCAAATTTCGTGCCGGGCGCCGTGCCGGGCACGCAAGATGGTAAGGCCGCATTCACGCCCAGCGGTTGGGCGGTCGGTTACACGGTTGGCGCTTTGTGGCAGCCGTCGGCTGACCTGCGCATCGGCGCCGCTTATCGCTCCGAGCTGCATCATGAACTCGAAGGCAATGTCGATTTCACGCTCGATAAGGCCGGCATCGGCGCTGCGTTGTCGGCCGTCTCGGGCGCCTTCGTCGACACCAAGGGCCGCTCCAAAGTGACCTTGCCTGCCGTCGCGTCGTTCGGGATCGCCTACGACCTGACGCCGCAATTCTCTCTGATGGGCGAGTTCGACTACACCTGGTGGAGTTCGTTCGAGGAACTGCGCACCAAATTTGCCAATCCGTTTCAGCCCGACAATTTCCAGATTTATGACTACAAGAACACCTATTTCGCTTCGCTGGGCATGCGCTACCGGCCGAGCACGGATTGGGTGTTGCGCGCCGGCGTCGCCTTCGACCAAAGCCCGACGCGCGATGCGACGCGAGATCCGCGTATTCCCGATGCCGACCGCAAATGGCTGGCGTTTTCGGTCGGCTATTGGCTGACGCAGCGCAGCGAGATCGAACTCGGCTATGCGCGATTGATGTTTCCCGAAGAGCCCATCGCGCTCTTCGCCTCGACGCCCGGCAACGCCGCACGCGGCAATCTCGTCGGCACGACGAATGCCGACGCCGACGTCATCACGCTGCAGCTCACCTTCCGCTGATTGCGACCGAAGCGCTCGTTAACGGTTGCCGGCTGTCGCGCGCGAGAAGTCTTGGCGTTGCGCGCGCACTTCCCTATACTTAATCGATAGTTAACGAGCGTTGCTCCAATGAACGTCGCGCAGTTCGATCGCATGACCCTGACGCCGTTCGCGCGCCGCGATGCTGCGTTGTCCGTTTTCATCGTCGGCATCGATATCGTAGCTTACGCAGCCGTTGTTTACGCGACGATCGTCGCCGACGGAATCTGGCTGAAGCTTCTCTTCGCCTTCGGTGCGGGAACGATGATCTCGCTCATGGCGATCGCCGGTCACGATGCGGCGCATCAGAGTTTTTCGAACAGCAAACGGCTCAACCGTTTCTTCGGCACGATCGCCTTCTTGCCGGCGCTGCATCCCTATAGTTTGTGGGAGCTGCACCACAATCGCGTACATCATCGCTTCACCGCCCAAATCGGTGTCGACAATGCTTTCTCGCCGATGTCGGTGGAACAATACGGCGACGCCTCGCCGTTGCATCGCGCCTATTATCGTTTCATGCGCTCCCTCTGGGGACAGCCCTGGTTTTATCTGGTCGATATCTGGGTGCCGCAGATCTACCTGCCGTTCGGCAAGGCTGGTCCAAAAATCTCGCGCGAAACGTGGTTTGATATTGCGCTTGTCTACGCTTACACCGTCGCCTTCGCCGTTGCCTGTATGTGGATCGCGCATGCGCGCGCCGACGGCTTTTGGCCGATGATCGAAGCACTGCTTTTCGCGCTGGTCATTCCCTTCCTGATTTGGAATGTGTTCATCGCGTTCCTGACGGTGGTCCAGCACACGGGTCCCGATCTGCGTTGGCAAATGCCGACGGGTCAGCCCTCGACAGCGGACCAAGCGTTGGCGGGAACGGCGCACGTCGTGCTGCCTGAGCCGATCGATTGGCTCTTCCATCGCATCATGCAGCATCCCGCGCACCACATTAACGTCGGTATTCCCCTGCATCGGCTGAAGAAGGCCGAGGCGCAGCTCGAAGACAGCGAACCGCGTGCGCTCGTCCGCGTCTGGACGCCCGCCTATCACTGGCGGTTGACGCGCGAATGCCAGCTCTACGAGCCGCGAACCAACGCCTGGGTGCGCTTCGCCGACCTGAAGAATGCGCAAACGGTCGCGCAAGATCGCGCCGCCGCCTAGTTCCACACGGCAAGCAAGTCTTCGAGTTGAAGCCTCAGCCTTCAGCCGCATGATCGGCATGTGGCCGGCCGATCAACTGACGGCGCTTCGCGTTGGCGAGCCCGGTCAAGAGCGATGACGATTGCGGGCCGGTTTGCTAAGGATGCAGCTCCACGCGAAGGAGCCCATCCATGTTCGTCACCGTCAACGACCAGCGCTTGTTCTTCGATGTCGTCGGCGAGAAGCTTGCGATCGACGGCCCGCGCATGCGCGAGAAGCCGACGCTGATCGTCATGCACGGCGGGCCCGGCTTCGATCACTCGGCGATGCGTCCCGACTTCGACGGCTTCGCTGAAATTGCCCAGGTGCTCTATTTCGACCACCGCGGCAACGGCCGCAGTTGGCCGAGCCCGGCGAACACCTGGACGCTCGCGCAATGGGGCGATGACGTGCGCGGGCTCTGCGACGTGCTCGGCATCGAGAAGCCGATCGTCTTCGGTCAATCGTTCGGCGGCATGGTTGCGCAGTCTTATGCGACGCGCCATCCAGGTCACGCGCGCGCCGTCGTGTTCTCCTCGACCGCCGCGCGCATGGACCTGAACGCTAGCCTGGATCTGTTCGAACAAAAGGGTGGGGCGGACGCGCGGGCAATCGCCCATCGCTTCTGGAATGAAGGCACCGACGAGCAATTTGACGATTATATGAAGAACGTCATGCCGCTCTACAACATCAAGCCGCGCGCCGGCGCGGAAGATGCGCGCGCACGCGCCATCATGCGTCGCGAGGTCTATCGTCACTTTTCGCTGCCGGGCGGCGAGTTGTTGGCGATGGACTTTCGCAAAGGCCTCGCCGGCGTGAAGAGCCCGGCCCTTGTTCTCGGCGGTTCCGAAGATCCGATCACGCCGCCGCATTTAGCCCGTGAAATTGCGAATTCCTTGCCGAATGGGGCCCGGCTGGAGATTTTCGATCGCTGCGGTCATGGCGCGTTTCGCGACGATCCGGCGCGGGTCTTTCCCGTCATACGCGCATTCGTCACGGAACATTCGCGTTAAGTGTGCTTGGAACAACATTCATCCGCGCGAAATATTATCGTTGCACAACTACTGCTGAATGCAGTATCCATGGTTAATACCATTGAAATAACACTAAATTAACTTGGCTTGCAGCGGACATCACAAGTAACTCCTGGTAGGCCAAGGTTTACATCCTTAGGTATCGCGCGCATTCTAATTGGGCGTACTCCTATCGGGTCATGCGTATACGTCGGGAAATGGGGCAAGCCCGGGAGGATGGTTCGACCATCCACTCAGGGCTTCGTACGGCGGCGAGAGCGAAACTCCACGCCGTACACACAGCGGGGTCATTCGTGGAAGGCATGTCAGTCTGGTTGATCGATGCGCATCCTCTGATGCGCGCCGGTCTAAAGGCTCAACTGGACGGCAAGGGCTTTGCGATCGTCGCCGAGGGCGGATCGCTGAGCGAAGTATTCGCAAAAGGTGGCGCTGGCCTGCCGAGCCTCATCGTCGTCGACATGAATTTGGGTCTTGCGGTGCTGGGCGAGGTGAAGTCCTCACAGCCCGAAGCGCGCGTCGTCGTGTTGGCCGAGCACGCGGAATTATCGCATTTGGTCGATGCTTTTGGCGCCGGCGCCGACGGTTATTTGCTGAAGAGCATTTCGACGGATGCGTTGGTGGAGTCTTTGCGCCTGGTGGTGCTTGGCGAAAAGGTCTTTCCCGGCATCGTCACGAATTATTTGAGCATGCTCGGCACGAGCAACGGCAACCACGAGCGCGTGCGCATCGGCGAAGTGCCGCTGTCGCAACGAGAGCTGGATATCATTCGCCATTTGGCCGACGGCCACTCGAATAAGACCATCGCCAACGAGCTTTCGATCACCGAAGCGACCGTGAAAGTTCATTTGAAGACGGTGTTGCGCAAGATCGGCGTCTCCAACCGCACGCAAGTCGCGATCTGGGCGGTCCAGCACGGCATCGTCAAAGGTCCGAACGGCAACGGTAACGGCAACGGCGCACGCACCCCGATTAGACCGCGCTAGCACGCCGCTTTCTTCAACAGCATGCCTTCTTCAATATTGGTGCGGCGGCGAAAACTCGTTGTGGTCGTCAAGTTCATGATGCGCGCCGAACCTCGGCATCAAGTTCAGAACCGGATGCTCGCTCGGCGGGCTTGACGGATGCGTGCGCGGCATCCCGTAAACCGCGGCTGTCCATTTATCGGTCGGCGAGCCGACGCCGGTGCTTGGCGCGCCGGCGACGCGATCGGTCCAAGTCGAAACCGCGTAGCCCGGATAAGTGATCAGCAAATAATTGTCATAGGCGCGAGTATCGGATGGCGGCGTCAGGAAATAACTGAGGATGGCGGCGCCGTAATACGCAAGCTGTTGCGGAGGCCCCATGAAATCTTGCGTGGCGGCTATTGGCGGCGCCTTGCTTGTTTTCGGTCCGAACGAAAAGCCGTTGTTTGAGAGCGAAAGATCGGGCCGCGCCGCTGTCAGGTCCATGTTCGTTGCCGCGCTTTGATTGAAGGTTATCGCGGTTTGTACGGAGACGGATGAACTCGCGGTGCCCGCGTGCGCGCTTGCGGCACAGAGAGCGGCGGCGGCAAGACTTAGACTGATTGTCCGCGTGCGGCGCATGAACATCTCCCTAATAAAATCATACAGCCGCTTAATCGCGACTCGATCAAGGCGACATGGTCGAGGATGGCAAACCAAACGCTCGTCGTGAAGCCGCGCCAAGCGGCTAACTCCAAAGAGATGGAGCAATTTCATCGACGGGCAACCGGGTGTTTTTTGGTTAGCCGGGCTGCGTAGGCAGAAGTCCGCCTAGGCGGACAGGCGCCAGACCGCTCATCCGGAGTACTCCCAAAGGATAGCTGGCGTAACTCCTAGCTCTTTAGCCGGGAAACACAACGGTTTGGGGTACCCCTCAAGGCCCCTGCGCTTACGCTTCCACGCCCTCAAATGC
>JANXXU010000026.1 GCA_025350465.1 Alphaproteobacteria bacterium
CAAGGACGAAGGCGGCCGTCACACGCCGTTTTTCACCAACTACCGTCCGCAGTTTTATTTTCGCACGACGGACGTGACGGGGGTCGTCCAACTTCCTGCCGGCACTGAAATGGTGATGCCTGGCGACAACGTGACGATGGACGTCGAACTGATTGTGCCCATCGCCATGGAAGAGAAATTGCGCTTTGCCATCCGCGAAGGCGGCCGAACCGTCGGTTCGGGCGTCGTCGTGAAAATCGTCAAATAAGTCCGGACCGGATCAGAGGAAACGAGGGCGTCGCCCATGCAAAGCCAAAACATACGCATCCGTCTCAAGGCCTACGATCACCGCGTGCTCGATTCATCGACGCGCGAGATCGTCAACACGGCCAAACGGACGGGCGCACGCGTGCGCGGACCGATTCCTCTGCCGAACCGTATCGAAAAGTTCACCGTGAACCGCTCGCCGCACGTCGACAAGAAGAGCCGCGAGCAGTTCGAAATTCGCACACACAAGCGCTTGCTCGACATCATCGATCCAACGCCGCAAACGGTCGACGCTCTCATGAAGCTCGACTTGGCGGCCGGGGTCAGTGTCGAAATCAAGTTGCAATAAGAGAAGAAGGTAGCGCGCCCATGCGCACAGGGGTGATTACTCAAAAGGTCGGCATGATGCGGCTGTTCACAGATGACGGCCGCCATCTGCCGGTTACCGTGCTCAAGGTCGACAACTGTCAGGTCGTCGCCCAGCGCACGGTCGAGAAGGACGGCTATACGGCGGTCCAACTCGGCTCCGGCCTGAGAAAGGTCAAGCACACCACGAACGCGGTTCGCGGCCACTTCGCGAAAGCGCAAGTCGAGCCGAAGCGTAAAGTCGCCGAGTTCCGCGTGACGCCGGACAATCTGATTGCCGTCGGCAATGAGATTACGGCCGACCATTTCGTCAACGGGCAGCTCGTCGACGTGTCCGGCGTGACCATCGGCAAGGGATTTGCCGGCACGATGAAGCGGCACAATTATTCTGGCCTGGAGGCCAGTCACGGCGTGTCGATCTCGCATCGCTCGGCCGGCTCGACCGGCAACCGTCAAGATCCCGGCCGCACGTTCAAAGGCAAGAAAATGTCGGGCCACATGGGCCAGGTGCTTGTGACGACGCAAAACGTCGAAGTAGTAAAGACCGACGTCGAGCGCGGCCTCATCATGGTCAAGGGCGCGGTCCCGGGCTCCAAGGGGAGCTGGGTCATGATCCGCGACGCGATCAAACACCCGCTGCATAAGGATGCGCCGAAGCCGGCAGCTCTTCGCAAAGCGGCGGCGGCTCAGCCGGCTGCGGGAGGTGCGTGATGGGTATCAAGGTGAAAGTCACGACACTTGATGCCGGCGCAGCCGGTGATGTTGAACTCAATGAGGACATCTTCGGCGTCGAGCCGCGCAAGGACATCCTTTATCGCGTCGTGCAGTGGCAGGAGAACAAGCGGCATAAGGGGCAGCACAAGACGCTGACACGCCGCGAAGTCGATCGCACGACGAAGAAGATGTACAAGCAAAAAGGTACGGGCCAGGCGCGCCACGGCGCGGCGTCGGTGCCTCAGTTTCGCGGCGGCGGCAAGGCGATGGGCCCGGTGCTGCGCTCGCGCGAAACCGATCTGCCTAAGAAAGTGCGCGCGTTGGGCCTGAAGATGGCCCTGACGTCGAAGCATCAAGACGGTCACCTCGTCATTCTAGACGCGGCGAAGGTCAAGGAGGCCAAGACAAAGAAGCTCGTGGCTTCGTTCGGCAAGTTGGGTTTCGCCTCGGCGTGCATCGTCGACGGACCGGCGTTCGATGTCGGCTTTGAGCGCGCGGCACGCAACATCCCGAACATCGACCTTCTTTCGGTCGCCGGCATCAATGTGCTCGACGTTTTGCGTCGCGAGAAGCTGGTCTTGACGAAGGCGGCGCTCGCCGCCCTTGAGGAGCGCTTCAAATGACAAAGCTCGCTTCCTACGCGACGATCTTGTCGCCGATCATCACCGAAAAAACGACCAAGTTGACGGAGACCAACCAGGTGGTCTTCCGCGTGCCGCTCACGGCGACGAAGCCGCAGATCAAGCGCGCGGTCGAAGAGCTGTTTCCGAAGATCAAGGTGACCGCGGTCAACACGCTGATCCAGAAGGGCAAGAAGAAGCTCTTTCGCGGGCGGCGTGGCGAGCGCAGCGACGTGAAAAAAGCGATCGTCACGCTGCGCGAAGGCGACGCGATTGACGTGACGACAGGCATTTAGGGCACGCGATAAGACAATGGCGCTAAAAACTTTCAGACCGACAACGCCTTCGACGCGGCAGCTGGTCCTCATCGATCGCAGCCAGTTGTGGAAGGGTCGGCCGCTCAAGACCCTGACCGAATCTCAGAAAGAGATGGGTGGGCGAAACAATCTCGGTCGCATCACGACGCGCTGGCGCGGCGGCGGTCATAAGAAGCTGTACCGCATCGTCGACTTTAGGCGCCGCAAGTTCGACATGGAAGGCACCGTCGAGCGTATTGAGTACGATCCGAACCGCTCCGGTTTCATCGCTCTCATCGCCTACACCGATGGAGAGAAGGCCTATATTTTGGCGCCGCAGCGTGTGGCGGTTGGCGACAAGGTGGTGTCCGGTCAAAAGGTTGACGTGAAGCCGGGCAATGCCATGCCGCTGTCCGCAATGCCGGTCGGGACGATCGTGCACAACGTCGAGTTCAAGGCGGGTGGCGGCGGCAAGATCGCGCGCTCGGCCGGAACCTACGTTCAGTTCGTCGGCCGCGACCAAGGGTACGGCATTCTGCGCTTGAACTCGGGCGAGACGCGCAAGGTGCGCCTGGAATGTATGGCGACCGTCGGCGCGGTCTCGAACCCCGATCACATGAATGAAGTCATCGGCAAGGCCGGCCGCAACGTATGGAAGGGCAAGCGTCCTTCCGTCCGCGGCACGGCAATGAACCCGGTCGATCACCCGCACGGCGGCGGCGAAGGTCGCACCAAAGGCGGGCGCCACCCGGTCACGCCGTGGGGCAAGGGCACCAAGGGCAACAAGACGCGCAAGACCAAGCGCACGAACAAACTCATCGTGACGGATCGTCGCGTGAAGAAAGCTAGGGGCTGACGCATGGCACGTTCGGTATGGAAAGGCCCCTTCGTCGACGGCTATCTGCTGAAGAAAGCGGAAGCCACGCAGAAGTCCGGCCGTCGCGAAGTGATCAAGATTTGGAGTCGCCGCTCCACGATCCTGCCGCAGTTCGTCGGGCTGACGTTCGGCGTTTACAACGGCAACAAACACATTCCGGTGTCGGTCACCGAAGAAATGGTCGGCCACAAATTCGGTGAGTTCTCGCCGACGCGCACGTTCTACGGCCACGCCGGCGACAAGAGAGTGAAGAGGAAGTAATGGGCAAGCCAGCACTCGAACGGCAGTTGGCCGACAACGAGGTGAAGGCGGTGGGTCGCATGATCCGCACGTCGCAGTATAAACTCAACCTCGTCGCCGGCCTGATCCGCGGCAAGAAGGTCGATCAAGCGATCAACGATCTGGCGTTCAGCCGCAAGCGCATCTCGAACGATGTGCTGAAGGTGTTGCGCTCGGCGGTCGCGAACGCCGAGAACAACCACAATCTCGACGTCGACGAATTGGTGGTCGCCCAAGCCTGGACGGGCAAGAACCTGGTCTTGAAGCGCTTTCATGCGCGCGGCCGTGGTCGTGGCGCGAGCATCCTGAAGCCGTTCAGCGAAGTGACGATCGTGCTGCGCGAGCGCAAGCCGGAAGAAAAAGAACAAAAGACTGAAAAGAAGAACGTGAAGAAAAGCGGTAAATCCGGCGGAACGGCGGCGACGGCGCAACCGCGCAAGCGTGCCGCGAAAAAGGAGCAAGCCTAATGGGTCAAAAGGTCAATCCAATCGGCTTGAGGCTGGGCATCAATCGCACCTGGGATTCGCGCTGGTATGCGGATCGGCGCGAATACAGCCAACTCCTGCACGAAGACATCAAGATCCGTGAGTATCTGTTCGACAAGCTCAAACAGGCCGGCGTCTCGCGCATCATCATCGAACGTCCGCACAAGAAATGTCGCGTCACGATCCATTCCGCGCGGCCTGGCGTCGTCATCGGCAAGAAGGGCGCGGACATCGAGAAGTTGAAGGCCGAACTCGGCAAGTTCACGAAGAGCGAAGTGCATTTGAACATCGTCGAAATCCGCAAGCCGGAGATCGACGCTCATCTGATCGCCGAGAGCATCGCGCAACAGCTAGAGCGCCGCGTGTCGTTCCGCCGGGCGATGAAGCGCTCGGTTCAATCGGCTCTGAAGCTCGGCGCGCTCGGCATTCGCATCAACTGCGCCGGCCGTCTGGGTGGGGCGGAGATCGCGCGCGTTGAATGGTATCGCGAAGGGCGCGTGCCTCTGCATACGCTTCGCGCCGATATCGATTTCGGCATCGCCGTCGCCAAGACCGCGTACGGCACCTGCGGCGTCAAGGTTTGGGTATTCCGAGGCGAGATTCTCGAGCATGACCCGATGGCGCAAGACAAGCGCATGAGCGAAGCAAACGAACAGGGCGGCGGACGCGGCGGTCAGCGCAGCGGTCAGACCGCGGCATAGAACGAGACCAGGATCATGTTGCAACCCAAGCGGACAAAATTCCGCAAACAGTTCAAAGGCCGCATTCACGGCAAGGCAACGTCGGCCCAGTCGCTGAACTACGGCGAGTTCGGATTGAAGGCGCTTGAGCCCGATCGCTTGACCGCCCGCCAGATCGAAGCGGCGCGGCGCGCGATCACGCGTGCGATGAAGCGCCAAGGCCGCGTCTGGATCCGCGTCTTCCCGGATATTCCGGTGTCGAAGAAGCCGGCCGAAGTCCGCATGGGCTCGGGCAAAGGCGCGCCGGAGTTTTGGGCGGCGCGCGTGAAGCCGGGACGCATCCTGTTCGAGGTGGATGGTGTCACCTCGGCGACTGCGAAAGAGGCTCTGACACTTGCCGCCGCGAAGCTGCCGATTTTGACGAAGTTCGTCACGCGGCTTGGTCACACGGATTGAGGGCGGAGATCGGATCATGAAAATCGATGACGTCAGGAGCTTGTCCCAGGATCAGTTGACCGAGGAACTCGTCAAGCTGCGCAAGGAGCAGTTCAACCTTCGTTTTCAGAAGGCGACGGGCCAATTGGAAAAGACGAGCCGGGTTCGCGTGGTGCGCCGTGATATCGCCAAGATCAACACGGTCTTTGGCGAGCGCACAGCAGCGAAGAAGAAAGCCTGAGGCGGGAGCACGAGATGCCGAAACGAATTTTGCAGGGCGTGGTGGTGAGCGACAAGAACAAAAAGACGGTCATCGTCGAAGTTGAGCGGCGCTTTACGCATCCGCTCCTCGGCAAGACCGTGCGCCGTTCGAAACGCTACCACGCGCATGACGAACAGGGGCGCTTCAAATCCGGCGATCCGGTGCGCATTCAGGAATGCCGCCCGATGTCGAAGCTGAAGCGATGGGAAGTTCTTTACGAAGCGGCTGCGGCCAAACACTAAGAAAGCGCGAAGGCCTTACGCCCATGATTCAGATGACCACCAATTTGGACGTTGCCGACAATTCCGGTGCGCGGCGCGTCATGTGCATCAAGGTGCTGGGCGGTGCGCAGCGCCGGTACGCAACCGTGGGCGACATCATTGTCGTCTCGATCAAGGATGCGATCCCGCGCGGCCGCGTGAAGAAGGGCGAGGTCATGAAAGCCGTCGTCGTGCGCACGGCAAAGGAAGTGCATCGTGCCGACGGCAGCGTCATCCGCTTCGATCGCAACGCCGCCGTTCTCATCAATGCGCAAGGCGAGCCGATCGGAACGCGCATCTTCGGGCCGGTGACGCGCGAACTGCGTGCGAAGAACCATATGAAGATCGTGTCGCTCGCGCCGGAGGTGCTCTAGTCATGGCCGCGAAGATCAGGAAGGGCGACCGCGTCATCGTGACGACCGGCCGAGACAAAGGGAAAAAAGGCGAAGTGCTCAGAGTGATGCCGGACGAAGGCCGCGTCCTGGTCTCGGGCATCAACATGATCAAACGCCACACGAAACAGACTGCGCGCGAGCAAGGCGGCATCGTTTCGAAGGAAGCCGCGGTGCACATGTCGAACGTTGCCCACATCGACCCCAAGAGCGGTGACGCGACGCGGGTCGGATTCAAGAATCTAAGCGACGGCCGCAAGGTGCGCTTTGCGAAGAAGTCCGGGGAAGTGATCGATGTCTGACGATAAAAAAGACAAGAAGGCCAAAGAAGCGAAGGACGCCAAGCCGCTGAAGGAAGCCAAGGCGGCCGTTGCCGGTTCTCCCGAGGCGATCGCTCTGGCCAAAAAGGCCGAGAAGAAGGCGAAGGGCGGCAAAAAAGGCGACGCTCAGCCGGCTGGTCCCGCCGTTTCGACGCAAAGCGAAGCGGCGCGCGCCAAGGGCATTGCGCTTGGCGCTGGCGAGAAGTACATGCCGCGCGCCAGAAAGCGTTACGGCGAGGTCGTACGCAAGGAGATGGTCGAGAAGTTCGGTTACAAGAATCCGATGCAGGTTCCGAGGCTCGACAAAATCGTCATCAACATGGGCGTCGGCGAGACGACCGTGGACACGAAGAAGATTCAATCGGCCGTGCGCGATCTCACGCTCATCGCCGGGCAGAAGCCGGTCGTGACCAAGGCGCGCAAGGCGATCTCGAACTTCAAAGTGCGCGAGAACATGCCGCTTGGGGCGAAGGTCACGCTGCGCCGCGACCGCATGTACGATTTCGTCGACCGCCTAGTGACGATCGCTCTGCCCCGCGTTCGCGATTTCCGCGGCTTGAGCGGAAAGAGCTTCGACGGGCGCGGCAATTATTCGATGGGCTTGAAGGAGCACATCGTGTTTCCCGAGATCGACTACGACAAGGTCGATGCGGTCTGGGGCATGGACATTACGATCTGCACAACGGCACGAACGGATGACGAAGCGCGGGCTTTGCTCTCGGCGTTTCAGTTTCCGTTCGCCAAATGATGCAGGCCAAAGGCTAATAGGACCGGAGACGATGGCAAAAAAGAGTTCCGTCGAGAAGAACAAACGGCGCGTGCGCTTGGTCAAGCTCTACGCGGCAAAGCGTGTGAAGCTCAAGGATGTGGCGAACAATATGTCGTTGCCGCCCGAAGAGCGGTTCGCTGCGCGCCTCAAGCTTGCCGAACTGCCGCGCAACTCGTCGGCGACGCGCATTCGCAATCGCTGCGAGTTGACGGGCCGCGCGCGCGGCAACTATCGCAAGGTCAAAATGTGCCGCATCAAATTGCGCGAACTGGCCAACCACGGGCAGATCCCGGGTATGGTCAAGTCGAGCTGGTAGGAGCATCGCTATGTCGATCAACGATCCATTGGGCGATATGCTCACCCGCATCCGCAACGGTCAGATGCGGGGCATGAATAAGGTCTCGACCCCGGCCTCGACGCTGCGCAAGCGGGTGCTCGATGTGCTGGTGGACGAAGGCTATATCCGCGGCTATGCGGAGGTGACTCAAATTCAGGCGAAGCCGGAATTCGAGATCGAGCTCAAGTATTACGAAGGCAAGCCGGTGATCAAGGACATCGAGCGTATCTCGACTCCGGGCCGGCGCGTCTATTCGGCTATCAAGGATCTCAAGCCCGTGCGCAATGGGCTCGGCATCCAGATCTTGTCGACGCCGAAGGGCGTCATGTCCGATGCGCACGCTCGCGATCAAAACGTGGGCGGCGAGATTTTGTGCCGCGTGTTCTAAGGACACGGCACGGGGAACGGAAGCAATGTCGCGAATTGGAAGAAAAGCGGTTCCCTTGCCTCAAGGCGTGACCGCGCAGGTCAAAGGCCAAGAGGTCAAGGTCAAGGGTCCCAAGGGCGAACTGTCGTTGCGGCTGATTGACGGCATCGATGCGTCGGTCGACAAGGACGGCGTGACAGTCAAACTGCGCGAGGTTACCGACGAAGGGCGAGCCATTTGGGGCCTGCAACGCACGCTCGTGAACAATCTGGTGCTGGGAGTGTCGAAGGGCTACGCGCAGCAGCTTGAGATTTCCGGCACGGGCTATCGCGCCGCTGTGCAGGGCAAGAATCTGCAGCTTCAGCTCGGCTATAGCCACGACATCATCTACCCGATCCCGCCTGGTATCGACATCAAATGCGAGAAGCCGACGCTGGTGCTCGTCAGCGGCATCGACAAACAAAAAGTCGGGCAGGTGGCGGCCGAAATTCGCGGCTTCCGCAAGCCCGAGCCCTACAAAGGCAAGGGCGTGAAATATGCCGAAGAGAAGGTCCGTCGCAAAGAAGGCAAGAAGAAGTAAGAGACGATCATGGCACACAAACGCGCAACTCTTTTCGAACGACGCCGGGCACGCACGCGCTACAAGCTGAGGAAGGTCTCGAGCGATCGTCCGCGCTTGTCGGTGTTCCGTTCGTCCAAGCACATCTACGCGCAGGTCATCGACGATCTGAAGGGCGTGACGATCGCTTCGGCCTCGACGCTCGACGAAGAGGCAAAGAAGGCTCTGGAGAAGGCAAAGAGCACTGACAAGGCGGCGGCCGCTCTCATCGGCAAGCTCGTCGCCCAACGTGCGCTTAAGAAGGGCGTCAGCGACGTGGTGTTCGATCGCGGCGGCTACATCTATCACGGCCGGGTCAAGGCGCTCGGCGATGCGGCACGCGAAGGCGGCCTGAACTTTTGACAAAGGATTAGGGTATGGCGCGCGAAGGTAGAGAACGCGGAGGCAACCGCGGCGGCGATCACGGCGATCGGCAGGGCGAGCTCATCGACAAGCTCGTCCACATCAATCGCGTCGCCAAGGTCGTGAAGGGCGGCAAGCGTTTCGGCTTTGCCGCGCTCGTCGTCGTCGGCGATCAAAAGGGCCGCGTCGGCTTTGGTCACGGCAAAGCGCGCGAGGTGCCGGAGGCGATCCGTAAGGCGACTGAAGCCGCGAAGCGCGCATTGGTGCGTATTCCGCTGCGCGAGGGGCGGACGCTGCATCACGAAGTCACGGGCCACCATGGCGCGGGCAAGGTGGTGTTGCGCCCGGCGCCGGTCGGTACCGGTATTATCGCGGGCGGACCGCTGCGTGCCGTGTTCGGGGCGCTGGGCGTGCAGGATGTCGTCGCCAAGTCCGTCGGTACATCCAATCCCTACAACATGGTGCGCGCTACGTTCGATGCCTTGAAGAACGAGCACTCGCCCAAAATGATCGCGAACAAGCGCGGCAAATCGGTCGCGGAGATCCTTTCCGCGCGCCGTGCCGTCGCCGATATTTCGCCGGAGTAATCGTCATGGGAATGCGCACATCCGACGGACGGCCGAAGGGCAAGACGATTACGCTCGAGCAGATCGCGAGCCCGGCGCGGCGCGCCGAGCATCAAGCCGAGACGTTGATCGGGCTCGGACTCAATAAACTTCATCGCCGCAAGACGTTGCAGAACACGGACTCAATCTGGGGCATGGTCTGCAAGGTGCGGCATATGGTGCGCGTGGTCGACGAAGCGCCGGCGCCCCGGAAAGCAGGCTAAGGCTCATGAAACTCAACGAAATTCGCGACAACGAAGGCGCGCATCACCGCTTCAAGCGGCTTGGGCGCGGCACCGGCTCCGGCAAAGGCAAGACCGCCGGCAAAGGTGTCAAGGGCCAAAAGGCGCGCGCTGGTCACCACGGCATGTTCGGCTTTGAAGGCGGTCAGATGCCGCTCCATATGCGCATGCCAAAACGCGGCTTCAACAACATCTTCGCGCGTCAGTTCTCCATCGTAAACCTGGGGACGCTGCAAAGGGCGGTCGACGCGGGCAAAATCGCCAGTGGCGCGACGGTAACAGCGCAGAGCCTTGTCGAGGCGGGCATCGTTCGCAAGAGTGTCGATGGCGTACGCCTTCTTGGCAAAGGCGAGCTGAAGGCCCATCTAAATCTGGAAGTCGCACACGCCTCGGGTTCGGCGATCGAAGCCGTGAAGAAGGCAGGCGGCAAGGTCAAAGTGCTTGGCGTCAAGGCTCGGCACGTGACCAAGAAGGACGCAAAGCCTGGGAAGAAGGCGGTGCGTCGCGTCAAAGCGGCCGAGAAGCGCGCCGCGCGGGCGCGCGCGGCACAGCCGGCAAACGCCTAAGGGGCGGCGGTGATATTCTGCAGGTCTGAACCTGCCAGCGTGGAGTAGGCGTCATGGCGTCAGCTGCAGAACAACTAGCAGCCAACATCAATTGGGGCGCCTTCACGAAGGCCGAGGAGCTGCAACGGCGCATCTGGTTCACGCTCGGCGCGCTGATCGTCTATCGACTCGGCACCTATATTCCTATCCCGGGCCTCGACCCGGTTCAGCTCGAAAACCTTATGAACACGCAGACCCAGGGCATCTTGGGCGTGTTCAACATGCTGTCCGGCGGCGCGATCGCGCGCATGGCTATTTTCGCCTTGAACGTGATGCCGTACATCTCGGCCTCGATCATCTTGCAGATATTCACGACCGTCAGTCCGCGACTTGAAGCGTTGAAAAAAGAGGGCGAGGCGGGCCGCAAGCAGATCAATCAATATACGCGCTACCTGACCGTGGGTCTTGCGACCGTTCAGTCATATGGCATTGCCATCGGGCTGCAGAGCCAAGGCCATCTCGTCACCAATCCCGGCGTCTTCTTCCTTATGTCGACGGTTATTACGCTGACCGGCGGCGTGATGTTCTTGATGTGGCTGGGCGAGCAGATCACGTCGCGCGGCATCGGCAACGGCGTGTCGCTGATCATCTTCGCCGGCATCGTCGCCAATCTGTGGCACGGCATCGTCAACACGCTCGAGCTGGTCTCGCACGGCTCAATTCCGTGGTTCGGCGGCATTCTGCTCTACGCCGCCGTGATTGTGATCATCGTGGTCATCGTGTTCTTCGAGCGCGCCCAGCGCCGCCTCCTTGTCCAATACCCCAAGCGGCAAATGGGCAACCGGATGTTTGGTGGCGAAAGCTCGCATCTGCCGCTGAAGCTCAACACGTCGGGCGTCATTCCGCCGATTTTCGCGTCGTCGCTGTTGCTGGCGCCGCTCAGCATCATCAATTTGTTCAGTGCCTCGAGCAGCGCGCCGGAGTGGCTGAGCGACGTGAGTCGGTGGCTGCAGCACGGCTCACTGCCTTACATGCTGCTCTATGCCAGCGGCATCATTTTCTTCTGCTTCTTCTATACCGCGATCGTGTTCAACCCGACCGACACGGCCGACAATTTGAAGAAGTACGGCGGCTTCATCCCCGGCATCCGGCCGGGCAAGAAGACCGCGGACTATATCGACTATGTGCTCACGCGATTGACGGTCGTCGGCGCGATTTATCTGACACTCGTGTGTCTGGTGCCGGAGTACCTCTACAGCGTCTACAACGCGAACCTGTTGCAGATGGGCGGTACGTCGTTCCTGATCATCGTCAGTGTCACAATGGACACGGTGGCGCAAATCCACAGTCATTTGCTTGCCCATCAATATGAGGGGTTGATCAAGAAGGCACGCTTCAAGAGTCCGCGGGGCCGATGATCCTTATCCTTTTCGGTCCGCCGGCGGCCGGCAAAGGCACGCAGGCCGCACGCCTGAAGGCAAAGCACGGCATCGGCCATCTTTCGACCGGCGATATGCTGCGTGCGGCGATCGCGCAGGGGACTGAAGTCGGCAAGCGCGCCAAGGCAATCATGGACAAGGGCGATCTTGTTCCCGATGAGGTTGTCGTCGGCATTATCGGTGACCGCATCAAGCAGGACGACTGCAAGAAGGGCTTCGTGCTCGACGGCTTTCCGCGCACGGTCAACCAGGCCACGGCGCTGGACGCACTGCTCAGGGAGCGCAATCTCGGCGTCGACGTCGTGATCGTGATTGAGGTCGACGAAGCGGCGCTCGTCAAGCGGGTCGAGACGAGGGCCAACGAAGCACGCGTCAAGGGTGAGCCTGTGCGGCCGGACGACGACCCGGAGACCTTCAAGAAGCGCTTGGGCGTCTACAAGGCCGAGACCGCCCCGGTGCTCCCGTATTACGAGGCTCAGGGCAAGATAAAGCGGGTCGATGGCATGAAGCCGATCGATAACGTCACGGCTCAGATAGAAGGCGTCCTGAAGGGCACAAAGCCGCGGAAAAGCTGGTTCGGCTGATGGTTGACCGGCGAAAGAAAACCCTTATATTCCGCGCCCTCATGTCAAGGTCGGGCGCGAGCGCCGCCCGGGTGAACCCCGGGACGAGCGCTATTCGGCATTGAAGAACAGCTTCAGGAGGCTTAGGTGGCCCGTATCGCAGGCGTGAACATCCCGACCAACAAGCGCGTCCACATTGCGCTTCGCTACATTCACGGCATCGGGCCGACGAATGCGGTGGAGATTTGCAAGCGCGTCGGCATCGAAGAGAAGCGGCGCGTCAATCAACTGTCGGACGCCGAGGTCATTCAGATCCGCGAGATCATCGACCGTGAATATGTGGTCGAAGGCGACTTGCGCCGAGAAGTGTCGATGAACATCAAGCGGTTGATGGATTTGGGATGCTATCGCGGCTTGCGTCACCGCAAGGGCCTCCCGGTTCGCGGTCAGCGCACACACACGAACGCGCGCACGCGCAAAGGTCCCGCCAAGGCGATCGCCGGCAAGAAGATCGCGCCGTCGAAGGGCTGATAAATTCAGGATTTCTTTCGCGGGCGCTTACGCCCCGCGTGACACGGAACACAAGAGAGACCATCGATGGCCACCGAAAAGAAAGCACGCGTGCGCAAGAAGGAGCGCAAGAACATCACGTCGGGCGTCGCTCACGTGAACGCGAGCTTCAACAACACCATGATCACGATCACGGACGCGCAAGGCAATACGATTGCTTGGTCGTCATCCGGGACGATGGGCTTCAAAGGCTCGCGCAAGTCGACGCCCTATGCGGCCCAGGTCGCCGCCGAAGATGCCGGCAAGAAGGCGATGGAGCACGGCGTACGCACACTTGAGGTCGAAGTCGCGGGTCCGGGCTCGGGACGCGAGAGCGCGCTGCGCGCGCTGCAAGCGGCCGGCTTTACCATCACGACCATTCGCGACGTCACGCCCATTCCGCACAACGGTTGTCGCGCACCGAAGCGGCGCCGCGTTTGACCCAAACAGATTTTCATCCTCGTCCCCCGAAGGATCTCCACGTGATCGAGAAGAATTGGCAAGAACTGATCAAGCCGGTGAAGCTGCAAGTCGATACCGGCAACACGCCGCGTACGCACGCTGTGATCGTGGCCGAGCCGCTTGAACGCGGCTTTGGATTGACGCTCGGCAATTCGCTGCGCCGCATTCTGCTGTCGTCGTTGCAAGGCGCGGCGGTGACGTCGATCCAGATCGACGGCGTATTGCACGAATTCTCGTCCATCGCCGGCGTGCGCGAGGACGTGACCGACGTCGTGCTCAACATCAAACAGCTCGCGCTCAAGCTGCACAGCGACGGGCCGAAGCGCCTGGTGCTGAAGGCTGAAGGCCCGGGCGAAGTGAAGGCGAGCGCGATCGCGGCACTCGCCGATGTCGACATCCTCAACCCGGACCTCGTGATCTGCAATCTCGATCACGGCGCACGCATCCGCATCGAATTCACGATCAATTCCGGCAAGGGCTATGTCGCGTCCGAGCGCAATCGGCCCGATGATGCGCCGATCGGCTTGATCCCGGTCGACTCGTTGTTCAGCCCCGTGCGCAAGGTTTCCTACAAGGTCGAGAACACCCGCGAAGGTCAAATTCTCGACTACGACAAGCTGACGCTCGATGTGGAAACAAACGGCGCCATCTCGCCTGAAAACGCCGTCGCCTATGCGGCGCGCATTCTGCAAGACCAACTCTCGATCTTCATCAATTTCGAAGAGCCGCGCGAGAAGAAGACCGACGAGCAGAAGACCGATCTGCCGTTCAACCCGGCATTGCTCAAAAAGGTCGACGAGCTCGAGCTGTCGGTGCGTTCGGCGAACTGCCTGAAGAACGACAACATCGTCTATATCGGCGATCTCATTCAGAAGACCGAAGCGGAAATGCTGCGCACGCCCAACTTCGGGCGCAAGTCGCTGAACGAGATCAAGGAAGTGCTGGCGTCGATGGGGCTGCATCTCGGCATGGAAGTGCCGGGCTGGCCGCCCGAGAACATCGAGGACCTGGCGCGTAAGTTCGAGGATCAATACTGATTTAGCGCCGACAACTCCCGCGCTGTCATGGTCCCGCGAAGGCGGGACCATCCACGACTTGCCGGCGCGGGGTTCGAAACGAAGTCGTGGATGGTCGGCCTGCGCCGACCATGACAAGAAAAGGGAATAAGGGAGCAAGACATGCGCCATGGATTTGCCGGCCGCAGGCTCAATCGCACGACGGGGCATCGCAATGCGCTGCTCGTCAATCTTGCGACGGCGCTCATCAAGCATGAGCAGATCAAGACGACGCTGCCCAAGGCGAAAGAGCTTCGCCCTTATGTCGAGAAGCTGGTGACGCTCGGCAAGATGGGTGCGAAGAACCTGCACGCGCGCCGCCAGGCGCTGGCGCAGCTCCGCAACGACACGACGACGGTCGAGAAGATCTTCGCGACGCTGGCGCCGCGTTATGCGAGCCGCACTGGCGGCTACACCCGTGTTCTGAAAGCCGGCTTCCGTTACGGCGATGCGGCGCCGATGGCGGTGATCGAATTCGTCGACCGCGACGCGGACGCCAAGGGCCAGGACTCTGGACCGGTGCAAGTGCAAGGCGACGAAGCCAGGGCCTAGACCTCCCTTGGGGAGTTGCGTTGCAAGGGCGGCGGCGGTGCCGCCCTTTTCGTTTCTTCCCTCCCCCTTGTGGGGAAGGGATAGGGCCGCGCCGCGCCTGGCGCGGCGTCTTGCGGCGCTTGGGAGGGGTGCGCTGACTCTCCGTTGTCGCCTTCGTTGATTCAGCGGATCCCCACCCTTAATCCCTCCCCACAAGGGGGAGGGAGACGCTAGTCTTGTTGAAATCAAATCATTGAGGCCCGCTCATGAAGACTATCTCAGTCACCACCAAAGCCGGCATAGTCGAAGGTGTTTGCGATGCACGTT
>JANXXU010000035.1 GCA_025350465.1 Alphaproteobacteria bacterium
AACGTCAGCCAATAGTTCGACCATCCCCGCATACAAGCGGGGGCCCATGTACAAAACCCATAACGCAGGGTGGAGCAGCCCGGTAGCTCGTCAGGCTCATAACCTGAAGGTCATAGGTTCAAATCCTATCCCTGCACCCAAATACAAAGGGCCCGCGAAAAGTTCGCGGGCCCTTTGTATCTGCGACCGATGTGGGTCTCGATCTTCAGGCCGTTTGCCGCCCCCGCATCGCCCCTCTCCGTTGCCTCGCCGATGGGAGCGAACGAGTTTGCCGAACGCCGCAAGTGACGCCGACAACACGTCAACCTGATTGCGGCCCACGGGGGAGCGGTGACAGACTGTGCCCATGCGCTTGTTCTACGATACGGAATTCAGCGAGCACCTCGCAGTCGCGAAAGCGACTGGCGACAAGTTGCGCGAGCCGTTTGTCGGCGTTGTGGCGGCGTGCGTTCGCGCCATCAAAAACGGCCATAAGATATTCTTCTTCGGCAATGGCGGCAGCGCTGCCGACGCTCAGCATTTGGCAACCGAACTCACTATTCGTTACAAGAAAGATCGCGCGCCGATTGCGGCGATCGCTCTGACAACAGATTCCTCGGCGCTGACTGCGGCAGGAAACGACATGGGTTTCGAACACGTTTTTGCGCGCCAACTGGCGGCGCTGGGCACGCGCGGCGACATCGCCATCGGCATCACGACGTCAGGCCGAAGCCCCAATGTCATCAAAGCATTTGAGGTGGCGCGTTCAGCCGGAATTGTCACGGTCGCCTTCACCGGCGGTAGCGGCGGCAACATCTTGCCGCTCGCCGACCATGTGCTGCTGGTGCCCTCGACCGTGACCGCGCGTATTCAGGAAATGCACATCACGCTCGGCCAAATGCTCTGTGGAGCCCTTGAGCTTGAACTCGGCCTCGTCGGGAGCTGAGCCACGCCGGCTGTAATTGACACTGTGCACTCGGGCACATAGGTGATGCATAGGCCAAGAGCTCAGCATCGAATTTAACGCCTGCAACCGTGAAATGACGACCACCATCGCGCAACCGACGACCGCCATGTCTCACCTCAAGCGACTTGAGGCCGAGAGCATCTTCATCATGCGCGAAGTGGCGGCCGAATTTCGCAATCCGGTGATGCTCTATTCGATCGGCAAAGACTCCTCCGTCATGCTGCATCTGGCGATGAAGGCGTTCTATCCATCCAAACCGCCGTTTCCGCTTTTACACGTCGATACGGGGTGGAAATTTCGAGAAATGATCGCGTTTCGCGACGCAACAGTGAAGCGCCTTGGGCTCAAGCTGCTGGTGCACATCAACGAGGATGGTGTGCGCCGTGGAATCAATCCATTCGACTCCGGCTCCACGCTTCACACTCAGATCATGAAGACCGAGGGCCTCAAACAAGCGCTGGATAAATGGGGCTTTGACGCGGCCTTTGGCGGCGCGCGCCGCGACGAAGAAAAGAGCAGGGCGAAGGAGCGCATTTTTTCGTTTCGCACGGCGACGCATTCGTGGGACCCGAAGAACCAGCGCCCCGAACTTTGGCGGCTCTTCAACACACACGTGCGCCAAGGCGAGTCGATCAGGGTCTTCCCGCTGTCGAATTGGACCGAACTGGATATCTGGCAGTACATTCTCGCCGAGAATATTCCGATTGTCCCGCTCTACTACGCAGCCGAGCGCACCGTCGTTGAGCGCGACGGCGCTTTGATCATGCGCGACGATGAACGAATGAAACTAAAAGCCGGCGAAAGCGCGCAGAAGCGATTGATCCGGTTCCGCACGCTGGGATGCTATCCGCTCACCGGCGCGATCGAATCCGGCGCGGCTACGCTTGAGGAGATCGTCGCTGAAATGTTGGCGGCACGCACATCCGAACGCGAAGGCCGCGTCATCGATCACGACGAAACGGCTTCGATGGAAAAGAAAAAGCGCGAGGGCTATTTCTGATGCGGCCCGCGGCGCTGAAGGGATTCTTGGCCGCCCAGGAGCGCAAGACGCTTCTGCGCGTCTTAACCTGCGGTTCCGTCGACGACGGCAAGTCGACCCTGATCGGCCGCTTGCTCTACGACACCAAGCTGATCTTCGAAGACCAACTCAAGGCGCTCGAAAAGGATTCGCGCAAACATGGAACGACCGGCGACGACATCGACTTCGCGCTGCTCGTCGATGGCCTCGAGGCCGAGCGCGAACAGGGCATCACCATCGACGTCGCCTACCGCTTTTTCACGACCGACAAGCGCAAATTCATCGTCGCCGACACGCCGGGCCATGAACAATACACGCGCAACATGGCGACGGGCGCTTCGAATTCCGACCTCGCAATACTGCTGATCGACGCCCGCAAGGGCGTGCTCACCCAGACGCGGCGCCACGCCTACATCTGCTCGCTGCTCGGCATCAAGCACGTCGTTCTCGCCGTGAACAAGATCGACCTGGTCGACTTCTCCAAGGGGATCTTCCAAACTATCGACCGTGAATTTCGCGAGTTTGCGACGCGCCTCGCTTTCGAAAGCATCGTTTCGCTGCCGATCTCCGCGCGCTACGGCGACAACGTCATCGTTGCCAGCACGAACACGCCCTGGTACCTCGGACAATCGCTGCTCTCCTATCTCGAAACCGTCGACGTCGATACAGAGTTGGCCGGCAAAGCGTTTCGCATGCCTGTCCAATGGGTCAATCGGCCCAATCTCGACTTTCGTGGGTTTTCGGGAACGATTGTCAGCGGTTCAATTCGTCAGGGCGATTCCGTCGTTGTCGCAAAATCGGGGCGAGTTTCGAAAATCGCGCGCATCGTCGCGTCCGACGGCGATTTGGCGACCGCCAACGCTGGCGAGGCAGTCACGCTAACGCTCGCAGACGAGATCGACATCTCGCGCGGCGATGTCCTGGCCGCGCCGAACGCTCGCCCCGAGATGTCGGATCAATTCGCCGCCCACCTGCTGTGGATGGCAGAGGAGGAGCTGCTCCCCGGCCGCCAATATTTGATCAAGATCGGTACCAAGACCGTTCCCGCATCGATCACCGAGCTTAAGCACAAGATCGACGTCAACAACCTCGATCATCTCGCCGCCAAAACGCTGCAACTGAATGAGGTTGGCTTCGGCAACTTTTCGACGGCCGAGCCGATTGCCTTCGATCCCTACACTGTCAACCGCGACACCGGCGCATTTATCGTCATTGATCGCTTTACGAACGGCACGGTCGGCGCCGGCATGATTGAGTTCGGGTTGCGCCGCGCGACGAACGTTCATTGGCAAGCCCTCGATGTGAACAAAGAGGCGCGCGCGCGCATCAAGGGCCAGAGCCCGGCGATCCTTTGGTTCACTGGTTTGTCCGGATCCGGCAAATCGACGATCGCCAACATCGTCGAAAAGAAACTTCTCGCCTTCGGCCGCCACACCTACATGCTCGACGGCGACAACGTTCGCCACGGCCTCAATCGCGACCTTGGCTTTACCGACGCCGATCGCGTCGAGAATATTCGTCGCGTCGCCGAAGCCGCGAAGCTCTTCGTCGATGCGGGATTGATCGTACTCGTGTCGTTCATCTCGCCGTTCCGCTCGGAGCGGCGCACAGCGCGCGAGTTGGTGGGAAAGAGCGAGTTCTTGGAGGTCTTCGTCGACGCACCGCTTGAAGTCTGCATGGCGCGCGATCCCAAGGGCCTCTACAAGCGGGCCCAGGCCGGCGAGATCAAGCATTTCACCGGTATCGACTCGCCCTACGAAGCGCCTGAGAACGCCGAAATTCATCTCAAGACGGCAACGCTGTCGGCGGAAGACGCGGCTGACCTCGTCGTCGAACAGATACGCAAGACCGGTATCGTGCACTGACCTGATCGGTCAGATTCGACTTGGCGGCACAGCGGTGCGACCTACGCTGTGATAATCGAAGCCCGCATCTGCCATCTCGCGTGGCGTATAGATGTTGCGCAAATCGATCATTAGCGGGCGCGTCAGCAGCGATTTGATCCGCACCAGATCGAGGGCGCGAAATTCATTCCATTCGGTCAGGATCACCACGCCGTCGGCGCCGGTCATCGCCTCATAAGCGTTTTGCGTCCATTGTACGCCTGATAGGAGTTTGGCCGCTTCGTCCATTCCCTCCGGGTCGAATGCGCGAATCCGCGCGCCGGCCGCTTGCAGAGCCGGCACGATATCTAGGCTTGGACTGTCGCGCATATCATCTGTGTTCGGTTTGAACGTAAGGCCAAGAACGGCAATTGTCTTGCCGCTGACCGATCCGCCGAACGCGTCCACAACTTTGACCGCCATGCGTTTCTTTCGCGAAGCGTTTACGGCGACCACGGTCTCGATGATACGCGTTGGCGCATGGGCCTCGTCCGCCTGGCGCACGAGCGCAACCGTATCCTTGGGAAAGCATGAGCCGCCGTAGCCCGGGCCTACGTTCAGGAACTTCGATCCGATACGACCGTCCAAGCCCATGCCCCTCGCCAGATCCTGAATATCGGCGCCGGAGCGCTCGCAGAGGTCGGCCATTTCATTGATGAACGTGATCTTCATCGCCAGAAAAGCGTTACTCGCGTACTTGATGAGTTCCGACGTCTCGCGCCCGGTGAAAACAAACGGCGTCTTGTCGTTTAGAAACAGCGGCCTGTAGAGCGATCGCATGACATTGCGCGCGCGGTCGCTCTCGGCACCAACGACCACGCGATCCGGCCGCTGAAAATCCTCGATGGCGGAGCCTTCACGCAGGAACTCGGGGTTCGAGGCGACGTCGAACTCAGCACCGGGCTGCCGCTTGCGAATGATGTCTTCGACCTTGAGGCTGGTCCCGACCGGCACCGTCGATTTCGTCACAACAACGCTATAGCCCTGCAATGCGTCGGCAATTTCCGCTGCTGCCTCGTAAACGTAACTTAGGTCTGCGAAGCCGTCGCCGCGGCGACTTGGTGTGCCAACGGCGATGAACACAGCGTCCGCACCGGGTACGGCCGAAGCAAGCTCTGTCGTAAACGAGAGGCGATGGGCCTTCACGTTGTCCGCAACCAACGCCTCAAGGCCGGGCTCATAGATCGGCATCTCGCCGCGCCTGAGCCGCGCGATCTTTTGTTCGTCCTTATCGACGCAGATGACGTCATGGCCAAAGTTCGAGAAGCAGGCGCCCGAGACGAGCCCCACATATCCCGTGCCGATCATTGCGACCCGCATCGTCTATCCCCCCGCACATTCAAGCGCCCAGCAATAGGTTCATAGTTTCAACGACCGCAAAATCTCCGTCAGAGCCCCGGAGATATCCGGTCTGGCAAGTCCGACGGCGATGTTCGCATGCAGAAAGCCCACCTTGTCGCCGCAGTCATAACGCTGACCTGTATACCGATAGCCATGGAACGGCATTCGCCCAATCAGCCGCGCCAAGGCATCGGTGAGTTGGATTTCATCACCGGCACCGACCTCATGTCGGTCGAGTTCGCCGAAAACCTCCGGCTGCAAAATGTAACGTCCGATCACCGCGAGCCGGGAGGGGGCCTGCTCCGGCTCCGGCTTCTCGATGATGCCGTTGACGGCGATCAGCGAACCGCGATTTTCCCCCGGCGCGATCACCCCGTAGCGACGCGTCTCCTCTTGCGGCACTTCGCGAACCGCGACGACGCAACCGCCGGTCTCTTTGTAGGCCGCCGTCATTTGCGCCAGGCATCCAACTCGATCAACCAGCAACTCGTCCGGCAAGAGCACCGCAAAGGGCTCGTCGCCAACAAAATGGCGCGCGCACCAAACGGCGTGACCCAATCCTCTGGGCGTTTGCTGACGCGTAAAACTGACCGAACCGCTCGGCGGCAAAGCCTCCAACAAACTATTCAGCTCTTTCGTCTTTTCACGTGCGCTCAACAGCGCCTCGAGCTCATACGCGTGATCGAAATGATCCTCGATGACGTGCTTGCCGCGGCCCGTGACGAAGATGAACTGCTCGATGCCGGCGGCCGCAGCTTCTTCGACTGCGTATTGGATGACCGGCTTGTCGACCACCGGCAACATCTCCTTGGGCACGGCTTTGGTCGCCGGAAGGAAGCGCGTGCCCATGCCGGCAACGGGAAACACCGCCTTACGCACTGGTCTGATCGTGTTGTTTGACGTCATTGCTTCGATCCCAACATGCGCGAGTAACTCGCAGGGTATTCAACTCATCCTTGTGTCTGCGGCGAAATAAAGCGTGTGTTAAGTACTTCAGGTCAGTATTGGACTGTGCCCGAATCACTATATCGTGCGCGGATGCTCCGGTACTGCCTAGCCCTAGTAGGCCTCCTTTTTGCTATCCAGCCTGTACTGGCCGGAGGCATGGCCGACGCTGACGCCGGAACTGCGAAATTGTCTGCAGGCGATGCGGGAGGCGCGATCGCGCTCTTCACCCACGCCCTTCAGAACACGGACCTCACCACTGAAGCGCGAGCCCTGACTTACCATCATCGCGGCATTGCCTTCCATCAAAACGGGCAGCCGGGGAGGGCGATCCTAGATTATACCCAGGCCCTTTGGAAAAACGGGCTGCCGCGCGAGGTTCGTCCCCGCACGCTGAACAACCGTGGCCTCGCTTACGAGTCCCTCGGCGACCATGACTCGGCGCTGCGCGACTATAATTTGGCGTTGAAACTCAACCCGGCGTATGCCGAAGCATATGCCAACCGCGGTAACCTGCATCGTCGATTCAATCGCCACGATTTGGCGATTGCCGATTTTGACTTGGCGATCCGCAACGCCCATCCACGGCCCAAATATGTCTACCTTTCGATGGGCCTGTCGCTTGAAGCGCTCGGCAAGCGAACAGAGGCAATGGAGGCTTACCGCAAGGCCGTAGCCATCGATCCGGCGTTCGCCCCGGCCAAGGAGCGGCTCAGCGATCTGGAAGACAGCGCCGCTCGAGAAAGAGCCCTGGCTGCGCGGGGCAAGCACACCATCAGCATGGCGGCGAGCACGCTGTCAGCTCCTGTCGTGATTGCGGCCCTGCCGGGTAACCAGATCACCTCGGTGCGCGCCGACGCAGAGCCGGCGCAGTGGCGGCCGTCTCCAGCGGTTGCCACCGAGCCCGCGCCGCCGCCAATGCAGGCGTCCTTTGCGCTACGGCCGACGCTGGAAGATCGAGAGGGGGCTGCCGTCCCCCGTGAGCCGCTCCATACGCCGGCGATCGCCCCAGTGCCGGCAGTCGCGTCTGCACCCGCTGTCGAGCGTGTCGTTGTCCCGGTACAGGTCGTCACGACGACCAAGCGCACGCCGGGCTTTGAGATCATCACGATGGCGGAACCCGCGGCACCGCCCTCGAAGCCGCCGCCGGTGCCAACGGCACCTGCTGTCACAGGTCAGGGCTTCGGCGTTCAACTCGGTTCCTTCAAGACCGAGGCCTTAGCGCAGCGTGGTTGGGAAACGGTGCGCAACAAATCGGGCGACCTCTTGAACAACCTCAAGCCGGCGATCGAGTCTGTGACGGTCGGGGGTAAGGGCCTGATGTACCGCTTGTTCGCGGATGCGTTCGCCGACCGCAGCGCCGCCGCAGCGCTCTGCCAATCCTTGAAGGCGCACGGCGCGTCTTGCTTCGTGGTTGAGCGCTGACGCTCGCCGCCGCGCATTGAGCGGCTTCTCCAAATCTGTTAGGCCGAATTGAACGCGCGCCCCAAAGTGCGCACCACAATTCGACCGATTGAAACGCACATCACCATGAGGGAAGAAACATGACCCAACCGGGCGTCGGGATCACAGCTTTTGGCGCGTATCTGCCGCGCCTTCGCCTGCAACGCAAAGCGATGGCAGCTGCCAACGCCTGGGCAAACCCCGGCATCGTCGCCCAAGGCAAGGGTGAGCGCACCATGGCCAATTGGGATGAAGACGCTGTCACGATGGCGGTAGAGGCCGCGCGCGATGCGTTGCCAGCCGGGCCCGACCCGATCAAATCGCGGCACTTCGTCGATGCACTCTTTTTCGCCTCCACGACAATGCCGTTTGCCGACCGTCAAAACGCAGGGATCGTGGCGAGCGCCTTGAGCCTACCGGAAGAAATCCATTCGATAGACATCAGCGGCTCGCAGCGTGCGGGTGTCTCGGCACTGATCGCGGCCGCCGAGAAGGTCAAGGCGGGCGGTGCAAAGGCCGCTCTTGTCGCCAGCGGCGACCGGCGCAAAACGCGTGCTGGCGCCGTACAGGAATTTCAATACGGCGATGGCGCCGCGTCGTTCATCTTCGGCAACGAGAACGTCGCAGCTAGATTCCTCGGCAGCCATTCGCTGTCGATCGACTTCGTCGACCACTTTCGCGGTGAAGGGGAGGAATTCGACTACGGCTGGGAAGAGCGCTGGATTCGCGACGAGGGCTTCAGCAAGATCGTGCCGCGCGCAGTCAGGGCGCTGCTAACCAAGACGGGCGTATCCGCCGCTGCCGTCGATCACTTCATCCTGCCGTGCCTCTTCCCGAAACTCGATCAACAGATCGCCAAGATGTGCGACATCGATCCGGCAAAGGTGCGCGACAATCTCGGGGCAACGGTCGGCGAATGCGGCACATCGCACGCGCTAGTCATGCTGGCTCACGCATTGGAGGACGCAAAGCCCGGGCAAAAAATTCTCGTCGCAGCGTTCGGTCAGGGCTGCGATACCGTGCTCTTCGAGGTCACCGATGCAATAGCCAAAGCGCAGCCCAAAAACGGCGTCAAAGGCTGGCTTGCTCGGCGCAAGGAAGAAACAAATTACATGAAGTGGCTCGCCTTCAACGGTCTCCTCGAAATGGAAAAGGGGATGCGCGCCGAAAAGGACAACAAGACGGCGCTGACCGTCACCTACCGCAAGCGCGACATGCTGTTCGGCCTCGTCGGCGGCAAATGCGAGAAGTGCGGCACGGCACAATTCCCGCGCACGCGCATTTGCGTCAATCCGAATTGCCGCGCGGTCGACGAACAGAAGCCGTTCTCGTTCGCCGAGCTTCAGGGCAAAATCCTGTCTTGGTCGGCCGACTATCTGACCTACAGTCAAGATCCGCCGTCGCATTACGGCATGGTGACCTTCGAGGAGGGTGGGCGATTTCTCTCCGACATCACCGATGTCGACATCGGCACGATCGACACCGGTACGAAGGTGCGTATGTCGTTCCGCATCAAGGATTTCGACGATCGCCGCGGTTTCCGCCGCTACTTCTGGAAGGCGGTGCCGGTCTGATCGGCGCCTTTTGACAGGCGCGCAGGAGCGTCGTTAGATGTCCGAACAGAGAAATTAGGAGACTCGTGATGGCCACCGGTATCAAAGACAAAGTCGCGATCTTAGGCATGGGTTGTTCCAAGTTCGGCGAGCGCTGGGACATGGGCGCTGAGGAACTCATGGTCGAGGCCTATCTCGAAGCGGCGAAAGACGCCGGCGTCGAGACGAGCCAGATCCAAGCGGCGTGGCTCTCCACACACATCGACGAGCAATCGGTGGGAAAGGGCGGGACACCGCTCTCGGTGGCGTTGCGCCTGCCGAACATCGCGGTGACTCGGGTCGAGAATTTTTGCGCCAGCGGCTCGGAAGCGTTTCGCGGTGCGGTCTATGCCGTTGCGGCGGGCGCCTGCGACATCGCGCTCGCGCTTGGCGTGGAGAAGTTGAAGGACACCGGCTACGGCGGTTTGCCGACCGGCCAACCTGGAACGCTGCTGCCGCAATGGGGAGCGAACGGCTCGGCGCCCGGCAATTTCGCGCAGCTTGCCTCCGCCTACCGTGCCAAGCACGGCGTGTCGAAGCAGGACCTGAAGCGCGCCATCGCCCACGTCTCGGTCAAGAGCCATGAGAACGGCGCGAAGAATCCAAAGGCCCATCTGCAAAAGCCGATCACCGAAGAGATGGCATTGAATGCGCCGATGATTGCCGAGCCCCTCGGCCTCTTCGACTGCTGTGGCGTGTCGGACGGTGCCGCCGCCGCGATCGTGACGACGCCGGAGATCGCACGCGCGATGGGCAAGAAGGACATTATCACCGTCAAGGCGCTGCAGCTCGCCCTGTCGAACGGTCTGGAAAGCATGCACAACAGCTGGGACGGCAGCTACTTCCACACCGCGCGCATCGCCTCCAAGCGCGCCTATGACGAAGCCGGCATCAAGAAACCGCGCGACGAAATCTCGATGATGGAAGTGCACGATTGCTTTTCGATCACCGAGCTCGTGACAATGGAAGACCTGTTCATCAGCGACGAAGGCCGCGCGGTGCACGACGTCATGGACGGTTTCTACGACGCCGGCGGCAAGGTGCCCTGCCAGATCGACGGTGGTTTGAAATGCTTCGGCCATCCGATCGGCGCGAGCGGCCTGCGCATGCTCTACGAAATGTACCTGCAGCTTCAGGGCCGCGCCGGTGCTCGCCAATTGAAGAATCCGAAGATTGGTATGACGCACAACCTTGGCGGCGCGCCGTCGATGAACGTGTGCTCGGTCGCAATCATCGGTGCACAAGGCGCCTGAGCGAGCGCCGCGCCGAAGCAAGAAAGGGCGGGCTCAACCGCCCTTTTCTTGCTCACACGCTATTTGTCGCCCGGATCGAGGTCGCCTGAATTTGGCGGGACCGGTAAGCTCGCCTGCGCGAGATAGGACTCGATGCGCTGTTGTACGTTGGCGCGAATGTCGGCGAAGAACGGGTTGATCTTCGAGGGAAACAAATCCTGATAGCGCGGGCCTGTCCAGAAGAAGACCGGGTCGGAATCGATGTCGGTGAACAAGAGTCCGTTCCAACAATCGGCGCCTGTCGCGCTGTAAATGATATTTACGCCGGCTGGGCTGCCGAGCGACAGTTCCGCCGCACCTCGGTTCATGTCGGGTCCACCCGCACGGCCGGAGATCGTCCAGGTGAGCGGATTGACACAGGCAAGGGCACGCCCTCGCGTCACGTCGAAGCCACCGCCAGGCCGCCACACAAGCGCGTTTTGCGTCGCCATGTCGCCGCGACCGCCTTGTTTGCTCGAATGCCAGGCGACGATGCAGCCGGTCAGATCGGGCGCGGCGCACAGGGGCACACCTGGCGCCATCGCGCCGATCGTATCCACCGGCAAAGCGGCTTCGATTAGATAGGCTGCGACGAGCCGTTTTTTGGCCCCCTTCGGCATCTCGGCCAGAAGCCTCAGACCATAGAGCGCGCCTTGCCCGTAGCCGGCGATGATGAACGGCCGCCCGTCGTTCCGCGTGCTGAGAAAATTGTCGAAGGCCGCGCCGACGTCGCGGTATGCGAGTTCGCGCGCCTTGCGCCCGTCCTCGCCGGCCGACATGAAGGTGTAGGGCGCCGCCTGTCGATAGCGCGGAATGAACAGATTGGCCGATGTCGCAAACGGCGCCGCATAGAGCGGGGCGACGATCGTTTTGATGCGCTCGTCGACCACTGCCGCGTCGATCGGCGCGTTCCAATGCTCGCCGGAGAAATAGAGCGTCGGATTGATGAAGAAAACATCGGCTTTCTTCAGCGCTCCTTGCGGCAGGACGGCCCACGCGTCCGAGCGCGTGTATTCCGGCGCAAACGGCGCGGGCAAGAGGGCAAAGCTATCTTGCGGGTTGAGCGTATAGCGAATGAGGTTGTCGCGCGACGCGTAGGCGCCGCCGAGCGCCAGAAGCGCCAGCGCCGACAATCCACCCAAGCCCCACGCAATCCAGCGCCACATGGCTTCGCGCGCCTCCGATTCCGACCTCGCCGATGTTGGTATCACAGCCAACGTTGCATCAAGGCAACAACCTTTCGTTGGCGGTGCTTCCTTCCGGTGATCCTGAACGGCGGCGGGAGTCGTCTGGGCCTTAGCTTTATCGCGCGCATCGAGCGAACCGAAGGGAGAGCCTGGATCGGGCTAGGGCCGGCTCTGTGCGGCTTTGAAGCCGGAATACGTCGGCTGATCTATGCCAACTTTGTCCATTGTCGTGGAACGCAGGTGCCCGCCCAGGCCGGGTGTCGCGACGCCGAGACCTCCGGCGCGAATGCGTCGGCAAAGTTCACGGTTCAGTTCGTCCAGAGAGCCTTTCATGCCCAGCAGTGCCTCGAGCCGCGCTTGTTCCTCGGCATTCGCCTGCGGACCGAACTCAAGTTCGCGCGCAACGATTCCGAGCGCATTGGCGGCCACGCGCGCGTGAAATGCAGTGTGCCCTGAGAGTTGCGGCATGGCATGCTTCTCGATGAATTCCTTGACCGCCGTCACCAGTTCAAGCGCCGAGGGTTGGTCCATCATGATTTTGCGTCCGCAGGTGGCAATGGTACCCGACAAGGCGAGCAGACTTACCAGCTCACGTCAAACCCCCGATCAACGGCCGAAGGAATGAACAGCGACGTCGTCATCATCGGGGCCGGTCACAACGGCCTCGTCTGCGCCTTTTATCTCGCTGCCGCCGGCCTCAAGGTGACCGTGCTCGAGCGCAGAAACATCGTCGGGGGCGCGGCGGTAACCGAGGAGTTCCATCCCGGCTTTCGCAACTCGACGGCGAGCTACACGGTCAGTCTGCTGCAACCGAAAGTCATCCGTGACATGGACCTGCACGCGCATGGCTTGAAGATCGTCGAACGGAAGGCCGCCAATTTCCTACCCCTCAACGGCCGCGATTATCTCCTGGTCGGCGAAGGACGCACAAAAGCCGAAGTCGCCAAATTTTCGGCACGCGATTCTGACGCGCTCGACAGCTATCACCGTCGTCTCGAAGCGCTCGCCGACGTGCTGCGCGATCTGGTGCTCGTCACGCCGCCCAACGTGGTGGCCGAGGGCTGGCTTGCGGCACTACCGGAAATGCTGAAGTCGGCAGCAATCGGCTCGAAGCTCTCCAAATTGGATATGACCTTGCGCCGCGATCTGCTCGCGATCTTCACGCGTTCGGCCGGCGAGCTTCTCGACGGCTGGTTCGAGAGCTATCCGATCAAGGCCGTCTACGGCTTCGACGCCGTTGTCGGTAACTACGCCAGTCCGTACACGCCCGGCACCGGCTACGTGCTTCTCCATCATGTCTTCGGCGAAGTGAACGGCAAACGCGGCGCCTGGGGACACGCCATCGGCGGCATGGGCGCAATCACGCAAGCGATGGCCAAAGCCGCGCACGCCAAGGGCGTCGACATTCGCCTGGACGTCCCGGTACGCGAAGTCTTGATCGAAGACGGGCGCGCGGTGGGCGCCACAACCGAAAGCGGCGAAACGTTTCGCGCGCGTGCCGTTGTCTCGAATCTCAATCCAAAGCTTTTGTTTGAAAAGCTCGTCGACCGGGCGGCGCTGCCACAAGATTTCGTCGAGCGCATTGCCGCCTATCGCTGCGGGTCGGCGACCTTCCGCATGAATGTTGCGCTGTCGCAATTGCCACGGTTCAGTTGCCTGCCCGGCGACGGAGATCACATGACGGCCGGCATCATCATGGCGCCGAGCCTTGCCTACATGGAGCGTGCCTACAACGACGCACGCGTCCACGGTTGGTCGAAAGAGCCGATTATTGAAATGCTGATCCCCTCGACGCTCGACGACAGCTTGGCGCCGAAAGGCGCGCACGTCGCCAGCCTCTTCTGTCAGCACGTCGCCCCGACGTTGCCGGGCGGCCGCTCATGGGACGAACATCGCGACGAAGTCGCCGATCTGATGATCGCGACGGTCGACAAATTCGCGCCGGGGTTCAAAGCATCGGTGTTAGGTCGCCAGGTCTTTAGTCCCCTCGACCTCGAGCGCACGTTCGGCCTCGTCGGCGGCGACATCATGCACGGCGCGCTCACCCTCGATCAGCTCTTCTCGGCGCGCCCGGTGCTAGGCCATGGCAATTACCGCGCGCCGGTCAAAGGCCTCTATATGTGCGGGGCGGGCACTCACCCGGGCGGCGGCGTCACCGGCGCCCCCGGGCACAATAGCGCGCGCGAGATTCTCAGAGATTTGAAAAAGCGGTAGCGTTCACGGAAACAGCAGATTGACAAGATCGATCTCGGTCTCCGACGAGCGGCGACCGATAGCGGCGCGTTCGACCGTGCGATCGGTGGCCTTGGCGAAGGCCTGGTACATCGTCATGCACATGATGCCCCATTTGAGCGTGCCGAAGATTTCCCAGAAGCGCACACGCGCCGCGGTCATGTCTTTGCCACCGCCTTCGGCATAACCGGCGAGCAACTCGTCTACCGCGCCGAAGCCACCGACGACGTTTTGGCTTTCGCCGAAGCGCCACGAGTTGACGCAGAGCCAACCAAGATCAGCGGCGGGATCGCCGACATGGACGATCTCCCAATCCAAGACCGCGCGCACGCCATCGGGCCCGATCATCAAATTGCCGTTGCGGAAGTCGCCATGGACGAGCGTCAGGCGAGGCTCCTCGGGCAAACGCTCTTCGAGCCACTTGAAGGCGATCTCGAATACGGGATGAGGGTAGTCGTAGGAATCGTAAAGCGCTCGATATTGTTCGATCTCCGTGCGCGCGTCGGTCGGCTTGAGTTCCGGAATTTGCGCCGAGTCGATCGCGTGGATGCGCGCCAAAATGTTTCCGCATTGGCGGGCGAGCTTCGGTCGCGCCTCTGCGAATTCCGGATCGCGCAGAATCTTGCGCGCGATGGTCTCACCCTCGACGCGGCCCATCAAATAGCCGGGGCCCAATTGGTCTCGCTCTTCGAGCACGTACGGCACAGGCGGCACAGGCACGCCGGCCTTGGCTGCGAAGCGGATGGCCTTGGCTTCGGTCTCGATCGTCGGAGCGACGCTCGATCGCTCCACGCGCTTGCCGCCCGGCGCGCGACGCAAGATGAGCGGCATTGCGCCCGCAGGTCCGTTGCCGTCGAACGACCACGTCTCCTGGCTGGCGCCGCCCGATAGGCGCCTCAGTCCGGAGATCGACGTGACACCCTTGATCGCGCGCGTGACCGCGGCCTCAAGAGCAGGTGCAAAGTCGGGCCCGTTCGTCATCGCTTCATCCCGACCTTAGCGTACGCACCGCTTCGTCCTGTTCAAAGAGGTAAAGCAGCACGCGCAAGGCTTCGCCGCGCGGCGATTTGAGGTCTGGGTCACGGGCAAGGATCAATCGAGCGTCATCGCGTGCCGCCGCGATCAGCTCGCCATGCGCTGCAAGATCGGCAAGGCGAAAGAGTGGCATGCCCGACTGCCGCTCACCCAAGAGCTCGCCGGCACCGCGCAGCCGTAGGTCCTCCTCCGCGATCACAAACCCGTCCTCGGTGTGGCGCAGACAATCGAGACGGGCGCGCGCGGTCTCGCCGAGAGGGGATTGATAGAGCAATATGCAGCTTGACGGCCTCACTCCACGCCCGACGCGCCCGCGCAGCTGATGTAATTGCGCCAAACCGAAGCGCTCGGCGTGTTCGATTACAATCACAGTGGCGTCCGGCACGTCGACGCCGACTTCAATGACCGTCGTCGCGACCAAGATCGCTGCCCGTCCGGCGCGGAAATCTTCGATGGCTGCGTCCTTCTCCGCACCCTTCATGCGCCCATGGAGAAGGCGCACGCGCGACGGGAATTCGGCATCGAGTATGGCAAATCGTTTTTCCGCGGCCGTGACGTCGAGTTCCTCGTTTTCTTCGACAAGCGGACAGACCCAGAATACCCGTTCGTTCGCGCCGATCGCGCGTCCGACGGCATCGGTTACTTCATCCAAGCGCGCCAATGGCAAAGCGCGCGTTGCTATAGCTTTGCGCCCGGCCGGCTTCTCGGTGAGCCGTGTCATGTCCATGTCGCCGTACGCGGTAAGAGCCAGCGTGCGCGGGATCGGCGTCGCCGTCATCACCAGTATATCGGCAGGTTCGCCCGCTTTGCTCGAGAGCGCGAGGCGTTGATGCACGCCGAAACGATGCTGTTCGTCGATGACCGCAACCCCAAGATCATGAAAGAGCACATCCTCCGAAATCAATGAATGCGTTCCCACCAAGATGTCGAGCGTCCCATCCTGCAACCGCGACAGCACGGCATCGCGATCGCGCCCACGCTCGCGACCGGTGAGAATACCGAGCGACACTCCCGTCGCCTCGGCCAACGCCGTCAAAGATTGGCCATGCTGGCGCACGAGCACTTCGGTGGGCGCCATCAGTGCGCCCTGGCAGCCGCATTCGACGGCCGTGAGCATCGCCAAGAAAGCGACAACGGTTTTGCCGGCACCAACATCGCCTTGCAGCAAGCGCAGCATGCGCTGCGGCGCCGCCAAATCCTGATCGATTTCGTTCAAAGCTGCACGTTGCGAGTTGGTAAGCTCGAACGGGAGGGCGGCAATCGCTCTTGCCCGCAGCCGTCCGTCACCGTTCAGCGCGCGGCCCTTGACACGCCGCAGCCGCGCCCGGGCCAGAACCAACGCCAGCTGGTTGGCGAGCAGCTCGTCGTACGCGAGGCGCTGGCGCTCCGGCGCATTCACGTCGAGATCGGACGCGCTCTTCGGGGCATGCAGGTTACCAACTGCACCGTGCCAACCTTGCCAACGCCGTTTCTTCAGCCACGCTTCGTCCTGCCATTCAGGCAACACGGGAGCCTTTGCAACGGCTTGCGCGACGGCGCGGGCCAACACACGCGCGGGAAGACGCTCGGTCGTCGGATAGACCGGCTCGATCGCCGGCGTCGTCTCGAACGCCTCTGGCGTCAACGCGCGCTCGGGATGAGCCATCTGCGGCCGATCCTGGAATTTCTCGACCCGGCCGCTGACGAAGCGGATTTGGCCAACAGGGAACGTGCGCTGAAGATAGTCTGCGCGCGCCTTGAAGAAGACGAGATCGATGAACCCGGTCTCGTCGCTCGCGCGGATCTTGTAGGGCAAACGCGAAATGCGCGGCGGCGAGTGCTCGACGACCATCACCTTCAGTGTCACCGGCTCGCCCCCCACCACCTCGGCAAGGGAAACGCGTCTGCTCCAATCCAGAATGCCGGCCGGCAGATGCCACAACAGGTCCACCACGCGCGGCCCGGCGGCCTTCGCGATCAGCTTGGCGAAGTTCGGGCCGACGCCTTTGAGCTCGCCCACCTCGCCGAACAACGGAAAGAGAATCTGAGGTCGCATCGTTACAAGACTAGGCCGGGGAGCGCTGTTCCAGCCAGCGTGTCCAGCCCAATCACTTGCCTCCTGACGGATTTTCGTGGCGCATCCAGGTAAAAATCGAAGCAGATGACCCCAAATCGGAAGAGGCCGGCAATGCAAACAGAAGAGGAAATTGTTGCACTCGAACGAGCAGCGCTCGTGCGATGGTGCGACGGCGATCCGTCCGGCTTTTTGGAGATCTGTGCCCCGGACGTTGTCTATTTCGATCCGTTTACCGAGCAGCGACTCGACGGGCTCGACGCTCTCACGCGTTACTACGAGGCCATTCGCGGCAAGGTGCGGGCCGAACGGTTCGAGATAATCAATCCGCTCGTTCAGTGCTGCGGCGAACTCGCGGTTCTGACATTCAACTTCGTGTCATACGGAGGCAACGAGAACGCCTTGCGCTGGAATTGCACCGAGGCCTATTGCCGGACAATCGGTCAGTGGCGCATCGTCCAAACCCACTGGTCGTTCACCGAAGGAGGAAAACGCTAAGCGCTAAGCGGTGCGCAAATCCGCGATGATCGCTTCGATGTAGTTGGCAACGATGGACACGTGGCCTTCGTCTTCGGGGAAGACGCCCTTCGCGGTTGGGATATAGGCCGCATAGTGCCGACCGATCGAGACCGGCACCTGCGTATCGGCCTGACCGTGCCAAACCCGAACCGGCGCACGGATTTCGTGCAATGCGAACGGCCAGGGCTCGCCGTAGATTCTAGCATCGGACGAAGCGCCGCGCGTCGACACGCGCAAACCCTCCCGGAAACTGGACAGCAGCATGTGGAGGAAGTCGGGCGTCATCGCTGCGACGTCCTTCGACGCCCGCGGGATTCGATGCTGAAACTGCGCCAAGCGGCGCTCGGCCTGCGCATTGCGGATCAGTGTGCGCATCACGGTAAGCAGCACGGCCGATGTCATCGGCCGCTGCCCGATATTGAGCAGAAATCCGACCCGGCTGTCCGCCATGCCTGGTGCCTCTGGCGGCCCGAGACCGGCGATGATCGCAACACGCGTTACGCGATCCCCAAGCGCATGCGCGCACGCCGCCGCGTAAGGCCCGCCCCCAGACATGCCAACGATGGCAAATCGTCCAAACCCGAGATGATCGGCCAGCGCCGCGACGTCGCTTGGCCAATCACCGAGCGTGCGCTTGGGGTGCGGATCTGAAAGGCCGTAGCCCGGACGGTCAACGCCGATCATTTGCACGCCAGGCACGTCGAAGAAGCCGGCTTCGAGCCGCGATCCAGGCCAGCCGTGGAAATAGAAGACCGGCGGAGCGCTGTTCGAGCCGAACTGAGCGAACCCAAGCCTGCGCCCACCCTTGAGCGTTACGCTCTGCATCGTGCGAGCGAACGACCCGTCCGGTTTGTTGCGCGAAAGCCGCAACGGCACATTCGCTGTCATGACCGCGATCGTACTAGGCCTCAAGAAAGTATAAGCATCCAAACCTAGGCCCCTTTGCCGCCAATTCAAGCGGTAATGCCCGGAGGCCTGCCCTTGATTAATTGAGCATCGTTCTTCCGCGCTGGCGCTGACCAACAGATAACCGCCGCGTCCGATTCGCAGGCGGTCACGGCGAGCCTGAGCGTTGTGTCGCAAAGGCGCCCACGCTCTGATTGGCCTTTCCCCTCCGCGGCCAAGGAAATATATCAGTGCCATGTCCGAGATACCTGAGGCCGACGATCAAAAGCGACGGAAGCGCATGCGCTTCCGTGCTTGGCATCGCGGCATTAAGGAGACTGACCTCATCTTAGGGCCGTTCGCCGACAGCTATGTCGACGTGCTCGAGTCGCGAGACCTCGATGACTTTGAAGCGCTCCTGTCTGCGCCTGACAACGATCTTCGCGATTGGTTTACGGGGCGCGCATCCCCGCCAGCGAGTTTCAATGCTGCCTTGATCGATCGCATTCGCGCTCATGCGCTGCGGCGAACCTCGTGAGCCTAGCCGAGCGCAGCTTGGCGCCAGGCCGCATGACGGTCGCAGGCGCTCCGGAAGGCTTTGACGCACTTGTCATTGCCAAAGCTGTGCGCGCACGCAATGGCGTTCACCTGCATATCGCGCGCGACGATTCGCGCGCGAGCCAGCTCGCGGAGACGCTCGCCTTTTTCGATCCGCAACTGCCAGTGCTCCAGTTCCCGGCCTGGGATTGTTTGCCCTACGACCGCGTTTCACCAAAGCCCGAGATCGCGGGCGAGCGCATGGCGGCATTGGCAACCCTGGCGGCTCGGGGCAACATGCGCGAGCCCCTTGTTGTCATCACTACCGTCAACGCAGCGTTGCAGCGCATCCCGCCACGCGCCGCCGTCATCGCAGCGAGCGCCACGATTCGCAAGGGCGAGCGCGTTCCGCTCGAGGCGTTGGCCGAACGCTTGAGCCGCAATGGTTTCTCGCGCGCCAGCGCGGTCATGGAGCCGGGCGACTTTGCCGTGCGCGGCGGCATCGTCGACGTCTTTCCTGCGGGCGCCGAATTGCCGCTTCGGCTCGATCTCTTCGGCGACACGCTCGAGTCGATCCGCACCTTCAATCCGGAGGATCAACGTTCAACCGGCGAAGTTGCGTCGCTCCTACTGACGCCAGTGAGCGAGGCGCTGCTCGACACTGCTTCCATCCAGCGCTTCCGCACCGGATACATCGCGACATTTGGAGCCGTCTTGAACGACGATCCGCTCTACGAAGCAGTCAGCGCAGGGCGCAAACAACAGGGCATGGAGCACTGGCTCCCGCTGTTTCACCCATCGCTCGAAACGATCTTTGATTATGTCGGTGGAGCAGGCATCACGCTCGATCACCAGGCGGAAGAAACACATATCGCGCGTTTGGCGCTGATCGCCGACTACTACGATGCGCGCGTGCAGGCCCGCGCGCAGCCCAAGACGGGCCTGAGTTCCGGGGTGCCGCCCTATAGACCGCTGGCGCCGGAGACGCTTTATCTGAAGGACGACGAGTGGCAGGCCCGCTTGGTCGAGCGCGTAACCCAACAATTGTCGCCGTTCAAAGCTCTTGAGATGTCGGGCGGCGACGACGCGGGCGCCGTGCGCGGCCGCGACTTTGCGCCGGAGCGGGTTCAGGGCTCGCTCAATGTCTTCGACGCCGTCGCGGCTCACATCAAGACGCTGCGCCAGGGAAAGCGCCGCGTCGTCGTCGCTTGTTGGTCGCCGGGCTCGGCCGAACGCATGGGCGGCGTGCTGGCCGACCACGGTGTCAGCCCGATTGCATCGGTGGCGAGTTGGGCCGAGGCGCGCGTCCTGCACCCCGAGGCGACGGTCGTTGCGATTCTGCCCGCCGACTATGGCTTCGAAACGAAAGATTTCGTCGTCATCACCGAGCAAGACATCCTCGGCGACCGCCTGATCCGCACGCGCCCGACCCGCAAGCGCGCCGCGAACTTCATCGCCGAAGCGACGGCCCTGAACACCGAGGATCTCGTCGTTCACGTGGACCATGGCATCGGCCGTTATCTGGGCTTGAAGACGATCGAAGCCGCGGGCGCCCCCCACGATTGTCTCGAGATTCAATATGATGGCGGCAAACTCTTCCTGCCCGTCGAGAACATCGAATTGCTGAGCCGCTACGGTTCGGACAGCGAAGGCGTTGAACTCGACCGCCTGGGTGGCGCCGGCTGGCAGGCACGCAAGGCCAAACTCAAGAACCGCATCCGCGATATGGCCGCGCAACTCATTAAGGTCGCGGCCGAACGCGAATTGCGCTCCGGGCCCGTGATCGATGCCCCACACGGCGTCTACGAGGAATTCTGCGCCCGCTTTCCATACGAGGAAACCGAGGATCAAGCCAAGGCGATCGGCGACGTCGTCGAGGATTTGATGCGCGGCCGGCCGATGGATCGCTTGATCTGCGGCGACGTCGGGTTCGGCAAGACCGAGGTCGCTTTGCGCGCAGCGTTTATTGTGGCGATGACGGGGCGCCAGGTTGCCATTGTCGTCCCGACGACACTTCTTGCCCGCCAACATTTCAAGACGTTCAGCGATCGCTTCAGCGGCTGGCCGGTCAAATTGCGTCAGCTCTCGCGCATGGTAACGCCTAAGGAAGCGTCGGAGACCCGCGCCGCGTTAACCGACGGCAGCGTCGATATCGTTGTCGGCACGCATGCGCTGCTGGCCAAGTCGATTGCGTTTCGCGACTTGGGATTGCTCGTGGTGGACGAGGAGCAGCATTTCGGCGTTGCCCACAAAGAGCGGCTAAAGCAGTTGCGCTCCGAAGTCCACGTGCTCACGCTGACCGCGACCCCCATCCCACGCACGCTTCAACTCGCGCTCTCGGGCGTCAAGGAATTGTCCATCATTGCGACGCCGCCGATCGATCGGTTGGCCGTGCGCACCTTCGTTGCGCCGTTCGACCCCGTCACGGTGCGCGAAGCCTTGCTGCGCGAGCACTATCGCGGCGGCCAAAGCTTTTATGTTTGCCCGCGCATCGCCGATCTCGGCGAGGCTGAAGAGTTCCTGAAGGCGACGGTGCCGGAAGTAAAGGTCGCCCAGGCGCACGGCCAGATGGCGCCGACGCGCCTTGAGGACATCATGTCCGCGTTCTACGACGGCAAGTTCGACGTGTTGCTTTCGACGCCGATCGTGGAGAGCGGCCTCGACATCCCGACCGCGAACACGATGATCATCCATCGCGCGGACATGTTCGGATTGGCTCAACTCTATCAATTGCGCGGCCGTATCGGCCGTTCAAAAGCCCGCGCCTATGCCTATCTGACCGTGCCGCCGAACAGGACATTGACGGCAAACGCCGACCGCCGCCTCAAAGTGCTGCAGGCGCTCGATTCGCTGGGCGCGGGCTTCAGTCTCGCAAGTCACGACCTCGACATCCGCGGCGCGGGTAATCTGCTGGGCGAAGAGCAATCCGGCCAGGTGCGCGAGGTCGGGATCGAGCTTTACCAAGACATGCTGGAAGAAGCCGTCGCCAGCCTGCGCGGTACCATCGCCAGCGAAACCGATGGCGCCTGGTCGCCCCAAATCAACGTGGGCACCGCCGTGCTCATTCCGGAGAGCTTCGTCACCGACCTGAACGTCCGCCTGGCACTCTATCGTCGGCTGGCGGATATCGAAAACGACGAGGCGATCGAATCCTTTGCCGCCGAGCTGATCGACCGTTTCGGGCCGCTACCGCCCGAAGTGCACACGTTGCTGAAGATCGTTGCAATCAAACGGATGTGCCGAATTGCCCACGTCGAGAAGATCGACGCGGGCCCAAAGGGCGCCGTCATCTCTTTCCGCAAAAACGAATTTCCGCAACCGGAGAAGCTCATCGGCTGGCTCGCAACCCATCCAAAGCTTGCCAAGGTGCGTCCGGATCAGAAGCTCTTCTTCGGCCGCGAATGGGCAACGCCCGAAGAACGCCTAGGCGGCGTCTATCAAGTGCTGGGAAAGCTTGCGGAACTGGCGAAAGCCGCCTGATCAAGCAGTGGCTTGTGCTGGCTCGGACTCGTTTGCAACACGATCGATGACATGCGCCAAGTGCTCGGCATCCTGGGCGCCTGTGACGAGCACCTTGCCGCCCACCAAATAGGTCGGCACGCCGTTGATGCCGATCTTGCGCGCCATTGTGTCCTCGTGCTCGACCTTTTCGCGATCGGCGTCGGAATTGAGGAGCTCCTCAACGAGCTCGCGGTCCATACCGGCATCAGCGCCGATTTGCGACAGAACCGCAATATCACCAATATCGGCGCCTTCGATGAAATAGCGGCGAAAGAGAAGCTCGACGACGGTATCCTGGACATTGGCGCTGTGCGACCAACGGATCAAGCGATGTGAATTGATTGTATTTGGCGTACGGGTGATTTTGTCGAAGGCGAAGGCGATGCCCTCGGCGGTGCCCGCTTCCAGCAACGCGTTGTGAATGGGCTTGATCTTCTCCGTACTGCCGAACTTGCGCTCGATATAGGCGCGCCGCTCGACGCCTTCCTTCGGCGTGGCCGGGTCGAGCTGAAACGGACGCCAGCGGACGTCGAATTGGATTTGCGGTCGGAGTTTCATCGCGCGCTCGAGGCGTCGCTTGCCGATGTAACACCAAGGACAGACAGTGTCTGAGATAACGTCGATTTGCATGGGGCGGGACCTTACATGCGCAATAGCGACACAGGGAAGCGCTTTTCTCATTCTTGTGACAGCACGGAAAGTGTTTAACGATAACTTCTCCTCAAGTTTTTTCGGACGTGTTTGAAATGCCATCACCCGTTACGTTCGATTTGAACAATGACGTCGCGCTGGTCACCGGCGCGTCGGGCGGTCTCGGCGCTCGCTTTGCTTCCGTGCTTGCGCAGGCGGGTGCGAAAGTGGTTATCGCCGGACGGCGCGCGGATCGCCTTCAAGATGTGGCGCAGGCCATCGTAGCAAAAGGCGGGCGCGTCTATCCATTGACGATCGACGTGACTAAGACCGACACCATCATTCCCGCTATCGATCAGGCGGAAGAACTCGCAGGCAATCTGACAATCTTGGTGAACAACGCCGGGTTGAATGTTCCCTCCAGCGCATCTGCCCTGAGCGAAACCGACTACGATCGCGTCATGGACACGAACGTAAAGGGCGCGTTCTTCATGGCCCAAGCGGTCGGAATGCGTATGGTTGAGCGAAAAATTCGCGGCCGCATCGTTAACATCGCCTCGATCGGCGCCTTCAAGGCATTGCCGGGTCTCGTTGCCTATTCAATGTCGAAATCCGCCATTGCAATGATGACAAAGGGCTTCGCGCGTGAATGGGCGCGTCACCAGATCGCGGTCAACGCCCTTTGTCCGGGCTACATTAAGACCGACCTCAACGCTGACTGGTTCGACAGCGAGGGTGGTCAAAAACAAATCGCGGGATTTCCAAGGCGACGGCTCAGTAGGGAGGAGAGCTTAGACGCTACGCTCTTGCTTCTTTGCTCCGGCCACGCCGATTTCATCACCGGATCCCTGTTCACCGTCGATGACGGCCAGTTGCTCTAGCGCATGCGCCGCGACCACCGTCCCTACTGGCTGCATCGGTTAACGGATCGGCTCAGCCGCGCTTACGTCGCACACATCGTGACGCCCCAGTTCGATGCGGTAGGGGAGGGACTGCAAATCATTCGGCCGCGCGACGTTGAGGTGATCGGCCCTAATATTCGTCTCGGCCGCCATGTCCATATCAACGCTGCGCATGGTCATCCCGTTAAGCTCTGCGTGTGGTTCGAAGGCGCCCGGCTCGGCAAGATCGACATCGGCGACTACGCCTTGATCAGTCCCGGCAGCCAGATCATCTCCTCGATCGGCATCTCCATCGGCGCCGGCACCATGCTTGCCAGTGGTGTCTACATCTCCGACAGCGACTGGCACGGCACTTACGACCGCACGCGCGAAGCCGGGCAGGCAGCGCCGATCGTCATCGAAGAAAATGTCTGGCTGGGCCTACGCGCGATCGTCGGCAAGGGCGTGCGTATCGGCAAGAACAGCATTATCGGTGCCGGCAGTGTCGTGGCCGGCGACATCCCGCCGAATGTCATCGCCGCCGGAAATCCCGCCGTCGTCAGGCGCGAGCTTGACCCGGCTACCCCATTTCGAACTCGCGCCGACTACTTTGCCGATCCCGCAGCCCTAGCGAGCCAGGTCGACGGCCTGAACCGCGCGTTCCTGAGCACCAACACAAGTTTTGGTTGGCTTAGGTCGAGCCTCTTCCCAACGCGCGAGGATTAGCGAAACGAAGATTAGCGGAACGTCTGGGCGATTTCGTTTGTCTCCGACAACACGCGGATGGTCTTCACATCAGCCGGTAGCGGGTCGATCTTGATCGTCGCCTGAATGGGCGCCGTCGATTGCGTTGACGCCGCTGCCGGCGGCGTGGCGACAAAGGTAAAGCTGCGCATGCCTACTTCCGGCGCAAAGGTTTGCAGCGGCTTCAATTGCGCATTCGTCCAACCGCCCGTGCGGGCACTGCCCTTAACGACCACGGTCACGAATGAGGGCTTATCCTTACTGACTCCGACATCGATGCCGGTCACCTCGTAGATCGCTTTCTGCGCGACTTGACCCGAGGCGGGCGGAGGTGCCGCCGGAACAGCCGCCGCGGCCGGCGCGGGTGGCGGCGCCGATGTCTGCACTGAGGATGGTGGAGGCGGCGGCGGGGTCGGTGGCGTGGCGGCGGGTGCGGGTTGCGTCACTGCCGCGCTAGAGGGATGCGCAGTGGGTGCGGGCGCGACCGTCGAGCTCGCGGGCTTGGGCGGATGAGGAGGCGGTGCAGATGACGGCACGGGACTCTGATCGTCTTCAGGTCCGGGCATGCCGTCGGCGTAGATGACGCCGGTCGAAAGCACGTTGAACACGAACGCGCAGATGAGGACGGACCGCAACCTCATTTCCCACTCCCATGAATTTGCGGGCTCAGGCCCGATCGACTAAGACACCCAGACCGCTATTGTTGACTATTAACGTTTGGAGGAAAAGCCATGGGTCCTCTCCGGGGCGTCAAAGTCGTCGAATTTGCCGGCATCGGTCCTGGTCCCTTTTGCGCGATGTTGCTCTCCGATATGGGCGCAGAAGTTGTACGCATCGATCGCAAGGGCAGTCGCGGAGGATCGAAATTCGACATAACGGCGCGCGGCCGCCGCTCCGTTGCGCTGGACCTCAAAAACCCTGATGCCGTCGAAACTTGCTTGAAGCTGATCGGAACGGCCGACGCGCTGCTCGAGGGGTTTCGCCCAGGCGTCATGGAACGGCTGGGTCTCGGGCCCGATGTTGCCCTCAAGCGCAATCCCAAGTTGATTTATGGCCGGATGACCGGTTGGGGACAGACGGGTCCGCTGGCACAAGCCGCCGGCCACGACATCAACTACATCGCGCTGATCGGCGCCCTGCACTCGATCGGCCGCAAAGGCGCGAGCCCGGTTCCACCGCTGAATTTGGTCGGCGACTTCGGCGGCGGCGCGCTTTATCTGGCGTTCGGCATGGCATGCGGCTTATTCGAAGCGCAGCGCTCCGGCAAAGGCCAAGTCGTCGATTGCGCCATGACCGACGGCGCGGCTTCTCTGATGTCGATGTTCTATGGCTTCAAAGCGTCGGGCATGTGGACCGACGACAAGGGGCAAAACTTGCTCGACGGCGGCGCACACTTCTACGACACGTACGAGACCTCCGACGGCAAATGGATATCTATCGGCTCCATCGAACCACAATTCTACACGCTGCTTCTTGAGAAGACGGGCATCAACGATCCCGAGTTCGAGCATCAAATGGACCGTTCCAAGTGGCCTGCGCTCAAGGAAAAAATTACGCGCGTCATCAAATCTAAGACGCGCTCGGAGTGGGACAAGCTCATGGAAGGCACAGACGTATGCTATGCGCCCGTGCTTTCGCTTGCCGAAGCGCCGAACCATCCGCACAACAAAGCCCGGGGAACGTTCGTTGAAATCGAAGGTGTAATCCAGCCGGCGCCGGCGCCGCGCTTCAGCCGCACCAAGCCGGAAGTGCAGGGCCCCCCGGCCCAAGCCGGCCAGCATACCGAGGCCGTACTCAAGGATTGGGGCTTTGCATCGACCGATATCGCCGCGCTGAAAACCTCGGGCGCGATCTGACGAAGGCAGCATGTCGTCACTTCCAGGAACGACAGGACGACGGCGCATTTATTTGATGCGTCACGGTCATGTCGACTATTTCAGCAAAGAGGTGCTGGCCACCCGGCGTACCGACATGGTGCCCTTGACGCCGCTTGGCCGCGAACAGGCAACGGCGAGCGGAGCGGCGCTGGCGCGCGTCCGCTTCGACCGTGCGATTTGCTCGGGCCTGCCGCGAACGCGCGAAACCGCAGAGCGCGTATTGGCGGCAAACGCCGACGCGGTCCACCTGACGATCGAAATCGACCGCGATCTCGAGGAAATCAAAGGGGGTCATCAAACCGCAAAGAGTCGCGCCGAACTCTCTGCGCGCCTGACCTTCGAATTCGATCAGGCGGCCAAGCCCGGCGCCACGATGTTTGGCGGGGAAGCGTTCACCGACGCGTTCGATCGCTCGCGCCGTGCGATAGAGCGCCTGCTGGCGCAGCCCGATTGGCACACAACACTTGTCGTGGCGCATGAAGGCGTCAATCGCCTGTTGCTCGGTTGGATGACGGGCAACGGCCTCAACGCCATTCAATCCTTCGAACAGGACCTCGCCTGCGTCAACATCCTCGACTTCGATCTCGTTCCGCGGACAGGTTCGGCCGGAACGGAGATCGCGCGTTCGATTATCAAGGCAGTGAACCTCACACCGTACAACTACACCAAGCACGGGATGAATCTGACGAGTTTGGAAGCCATTTTCGCGCGGCAATAATTTTTCAGCGCTGGGCTAGCGCCCGCAAAAGAGCAGCGTCGCCGGCACACGATACGGCAGGCGACCATGAACACGACGCGATCGAAATGCGCGTGCGGTATTCATTTTCCTCGCCTTCGGCGACGTTGCGCGTGGGCACGAGGTGGCCATGGAGCATCAGATGTACCCCATCGCTATGGCGCGTGAGTATCAAGACGACTTTTCGCACCGAAGAATCGGTGCCGCCCCACGCGCCGGTGTCGAAGAGCGCGGTTACGGCCCGCGAGTTTACGACATCCAACGAAACCGCCGGTACCTTGAAGATCCGAACGGTGGGCCACCCGTCCGTGCCGTTGCTGACAACGCACATCTCGTCGCAACACGACACAAACGCTTGCTCCTGCTCGCCGAGCAGAAATTGCCCGGCGTTTGCGTTGAGCAAAATTGCGTCCATTTGCCCGGTCATGATTTGCGCGACAGCCGTAGCGGATTTGCCCCTGCGCCGCAGTGCCGCCGCTACTAAACACCCAGCACTGTCGACCACTTTACTGTGCATCGCATCGCGCAAAATGTGAATCACGTCAGCGTGAGCCGCATGTCGATTTCGTCATTTTTTGCTGTCGCGGAAATTGAACATCGCCTTTCGCACCGACGCAGCATTCGGAACTCTGGCGTTTTTCGTCGCGGCGAATTAGCGTGTCAGGCAAGTAAATTCGGGACAGGTCGATCGATGCAGCTCATTTCGAAAACGTATTGGGGCGGCGCACCGATGAATATGCGCCGCTTGCCGGATGCCTTCGAACTCGAGAGCCTGATTCTCAGAGCGTCCGATTTCCGCGAGCATCGCGCACTCTTCTGGTTGCCGAAGAAGAACCCCAAGCCGAACACGGGGATTGTCGTCATGCATCCCCGCGCGGACTTCACTCACCATTACGTGATCCCGCGCCTCGTCGATGCCGGGATCGCTTGCCTCGGCGCCAATTCCCGCAATCCAAACAACGACGTGACCACAACCCACGAAGAGGTCATTCTCGATGTCGCGTCCTGCGTCTCGTACCTAAAAAACGCTCGCGGCGTTAAGAACGTCGTTCTCATCGGCAACTCGGGCGGCGGCGCGCTCAATGGATTCTTTCAGTCTCAAGCGAAGAAGCCCAAGGGCCAGCGCCTGGCAAAGACGCCCGGCGGCAGGCGCACGAATTTGAACGAAGCCGAAATGATCCCGGCCGACGGGATGATCTACATCTCGACGCACAAGGGCGAGGGGTTGATCATGAATGAGATCATCGACCCTTCGCTCGTCGACGAGGGGCACCCACATCTAACCGACCCAGTGCTCGACATGTACGATGAGCGCAACGGCTTCAAGATGCCGTCCAAAATCGACGGGTCGGACGCGCAGTGGTCGCGCTATGCCGCAGACTTCGTGAAACGCTTTCGTGCGGCGCAAATCGAACGGGTCAAGCGCATCGACGCCATCGCCCGCGCCATGATCGAAGAAAATGCGCGCGCCGAGCAGCTGCACAACGATCCCGAGTTCGCGAAGTTGCCGCCCGACCGACAACGCGATGTATTGCGCCGCGAAGCGTTCGAGCCGGTGATGACGATCTATCGCACGATGGCCAACCCGCATTATGTCGACAATCACATGGACCCATCGGCACGCGACTATGGATCGATCTTCTCGCCGCGCCCTGACCTGATGAACTGGAAGTTCTTCGGCTTCGGCCGTTCTGCGACGCCGCACGCCTGGCTCTCCACGTGGTCGGGCGTGTCATCGCATGCCAACCAACTTCACGATCTGCCGCAAATTACCGAGCCGTCTCTTTTCATCAATGCCGGCAAGGATCAGGAGATCTTTCCGCTCACCGATGCGGTACCGATGTTTCAGGCGATTGCCGCGAAGGACAAGACCTACGTCGATTTCCCGAATGCGCGCCATTATTTCGAACCCGAGTTCGGCAAGCGCGAGGCGCCGGACGTGGAAAAGGTGATGGATCTGGTCGTACCTTGGATCTTGGAGCGCTTCGGCGCCTGAGACCGCCCATTGATCTTGGCGTAAGACTCCCAATCTGTTGGGGACCCGCCTTCTAGCCAGGACCGCGCGCCATGATCGATTCACCGAAGCTTCTAGACCAGTTCTTGAATAGCGGGCTTGCGACGGGCGTCGTCGCGGGCGCCCTCGGCTCCTCGATGCTTGGGCGAGGCGGCCTAGGCGGCGTGGCCCGGATCGGCGGTCTAGCCCTTGTCGGCACGCTCGCCTACCAAGCCTATCAACGCTACCAGCAGCAGCAGGGCCAGCTTCCGCCGGAACAGCGCCAGAGCGGATTGCGTGCCACAGTTGGCGGCATGTTTTCAAACCTGCCCGGCGTCGGTGACATCATGCGCGGTACCGCGCCTCAGCCCCCGACCGGCTCGGGCTTCGCCACGACCGCGGCACCGGCGGCACATCAAAATCAAATGGGGCAGGCGCTCTTGACGGCAATGATTGCAGCGGCCAAGGCCGACGGCGAAGTCGATCAGGAAGAGAGCCGGAAAATTTTCGGCGAGATGGAGCAGGCCGGGCTCACACCGGAGGAAAAATCCTTCGTGCTGAGCGAATTGTCGAAGCCGCTCGACATAGAAGACGTCGCCAAGCAAGCGACGAGTCACGAAATTGCCGCGCAACTTTACACGGCCTCGGCGATCGTCATTGGCCAAGCAAACGATCGCGAGCGCGACTATCTCTCAAAGCTGGCGCAGCGGATGAACCTCGATCAGGCATTCATTGACGAACTCAATAAGCAAATTGGACCGCAGTAGAGGTTGCGTTTGCCGGCGCTCGCGCGATCCTGTTAGTTTCGCGTATGGATCTTCGAGCCTATCTTGAGCGCGTCGGTTTTCGCGGCGAGCCGAGCGTTGATTTCGACACGCTCCGCCGCCTCCACCGCGGGCATCTCGAACATATTCCATACGAGAATCTCGACGTCGCGTTCGGCCGGCGCGTCAGCATCGATATCGCCCCGATCTTCGACAAGATAGTGACGCGCCGGCGCGGCGGCTGGTGCTACGAGATGAACGGCATGCTCGCTTGGGCGCTAGAAGAGATCGGCTTCAAGATCACGCGCATGGCCGGCGGCGTGATGCGGGCGGTGAACGGCGACGCCTCGGTCGGCAATCATCTGGTGCTGCGCGTCGATCTCGACCAACCGTACTTGGCCGACGTGGGCTTCGGCGACGGCATGCTCGAGCCCGTTCCGATTGTCGAGCACGCGTTCCGGCAGGGTTTCCTCGATTTCCGTCTAGAGGACCTCGGTGGCGGCTGGTGGCGCTTTCACAATCATCCGGCCGGCGGCGCGCCGTCATTCGACTTCGAACTGCGCCCCGCATCGCGTGACCTTCTTGCCGCTAAGTGCGATTGGCTGCAGACCTCGCCGGAGTCGCCGTTCGTCATGAACACAGTTGTACAACGGCACCTTCCCGATAATTTGGTGATGATGCGCGGGCGTACGCTCAAAACTTTGAACGCCGCCGGGGCCGCGACGCGCGAAATCAATTCGGCGCCGGAATATGTCGACACCCTTCGCGATGTTTTCGGTCTCGACCTGCCGGAAGCGAAAAGCCTTTGGCCCAAAATCGTCGTGCGGCACGAGCAGCTATTCGGCAATCGCTCTCCCTAGCGCAAGCCCAATCGCTTGAATTGCTCGTCGGGCGCTTCGATCTCGTTGAGCGCATGGTTCAGCAAGTCGACCATACGGTCCTCATCGGGGCCGCCGGCGCGGTTTTCGTTTTCACTCGGATCGTTGGCCGTATCGAAAAGATGATGACCCGTGAACTTCGCCCACGCCCAGAACGGCAGGGCATCGCTTTCATCCCAGAGCTGGCGAATGACCGGTACGTCGCTGCCAGGCATGCGCGCCAAAACGGCCCGTCCATCCGGCAGCGGCAGTTCCTGACCGCGGCTAAGGAGATGTGTCGGCATTGTCGACCAACGGTTCGACCACATCGACAACGGCGCGTTCTTGGCCGCAGGCGCGCGAGCGTATTTCCAACGCCCGTCGGTGACGTGCACCTCGCGCCCCCAAACGCCCATCAGCGCCCAATCGCGCACGCGATCGGCGCGGCCCTCGATCAGCGGCACGAGCGATCGCCCATGCGTGCGCTGGCGAACCTCAACCCCAAAGACTTCGGCGATCGTCGCGAAGAGATCGACGCTCGTCGTCAGTGCGTCGATCGGACGTGGCGCAACGCCCGGCCAGGAAATCAAGAGCGGGATGCGCCCGAGCGTATCGTAGATCGGCACCGCCGGCTTGCCCCAGATATCCTTCTCGCCCAAATAATGTCCGTGGTCGGTGCAGACGACGACCGCCGTCGAATCGCCGAGGTTGTTTCGCTCGATCGCGTCGAGCACGCGTCCGAACCAAGCATCGATCATCGTCAGCTTGCCGCCATACTGCGCACGGATTTGACGCGCCTGACGTTCGTCGAGCGTGCCCTTGGCGATCGCGTCCTTCATATAAGGCGGCCAGATGAGGTGTGCCCCCGTCCAACTCGAATCATACATCGACGCATAGGGTTCCGGCGTGTCGAAAGGTTCATGCGGGTCGAACTCGTCGACGAACAACATGAAGCGCTTATGCCGTCCGGCGTTCTCGTCGATCCAGCGCGCCGCCGCCGCCATCGTCCGCGGGCCTGGAAAGTCCTCTTCGCCCTTAAACCAGCCCCGCGAATTGTCGTACGGCATGTGCGGCCGAAAAAAGCGGGGCGCACCCGCCCAACTCGGATCGGGTGCGGTCTTCCACGCGTCGCCCTCGTGGCCGCGCTGATAATCCCAAGCGGTGAAATCGACGTGATAGTTCTCGCCGCCCGTCTCGAAGAGGTGCGGGTGATCCGATATCAGCTGCGTAACGACGCCTGCCTGCCGCAACGGATAGGTGATCGCGTCTTCCCAGATTTCGACCGAACCCCAAGGCCGCCACAGGAAATCCCAAGCGCCGCACAGGATGTCATGGCGAGCCGGCATGCAGGGCAGGGACCCGGCATAATGCTTCGTAAATTTGCAGGCCGTCGCAGCGAACCTGTCGATGTTCGGTGTCGCGAACTCGCGCGAGCCGTAAGCGCCCAACAAATGGCGATTGAGACTATCGAGCAAAATAACGATCAGATTGGCGGGCGCGGCCATCCGGCCACTGTAACGCTAGTTACTCACCTGTAAAAGAAAAGGGCGGAGCGCTTACGCGGTCCGCCCAAGAAACAATGCGCTGCAACCAGCGCTATTTATGACAGGACCTTGATGCGGTCCGCCGCCATGCGGCCGTCGCGGCCCGGCGATACTTCGAAGGTTACCTTTTGACCTTCATCCAACGATTGAAGGCCACTGCGCTGAAGTGCGGTGATGTGGATGAACACATCCTTGCCACCGCCGTCCGGTGCGATGAAGCCAAAGCCCTTGGAAGTGTTGAAGAACTTGACAACGCCATTCGTCATTCCGACCATTCCTTCATAGAATTAGAGCCGCGCGTGGACGACCCACGGGCGTGCCCGTACGCGCATGACTTATCCTGCTGGAGTTGGAAGGCCGTCGTTGATCACGGCAGCATGTCTGGGGCGGCGAGACAAAAATTTGCACGGCACGTCGCAGTCACTCTTCTTGACGTCAAAGCCAGTCGCAAGCGGAAAGATGCCGCCCTGAAATTCGCTTGGCAAGTTAAAATCATGTGACCTGTGACGTGCGAAACGCTGGTATGATTGGCGTTCCTTGACGTTTTCAAAAATCGCGCGACGGAAATCGGTTCGGTGCACATTCGTCTGTAGGCGGATCAATGCCCTCACGGTTCAATCAAAAGCTGAGAACAACGCATGAAACTTATCGCCTTGGCTGCTGCCGCGCTCCTTCCGATGTTCGCCACACAGCCCGCCTTTGCTTTCAAATGGATTTATCTCCGCGAGGCCAAAGAGTTGATCGGCTCGACGAGCGAAGAGGAGGGTGACACCGACTTCCGCGCGACCTGTAGAGCGGGCGGCAAGGCAGAAATTGGCATCGGCGCTGCCGAAGGTATCGGCACTGGCGAGGGCGAATTGGTGTCGGTGACGCTCACCGCTAGCGCGCAAACGCTGACCATAGATGGACATTCGCGCAAAAGCCCAAACTTTGAGATGACGGCCGGTGTCGAGCTACGAACGGAGGTCGATGCGAAGGACGCGGTCTTTCGCCTGCTGGGAGAATCGGGTGCTATTAGGGTCAGCGGCAAGACGATCAAGGCGACATGGCCCGCCAACGGCCGTGCGGCTGCGACGAGGGCTTTCGTGAAAGCCTGTTTTCAACGCTGACCGTCCCGTCATTGAGGACGACCGATGAATGACAATGGGTGTGGACAGCTGAGCGGAAACGTTGCTTTAGGTAACAGGTCACGATTTGCGAGCGTCGATGAGCTTTCGGATTTTCTCGAACGCGGCATCAGAGTCGCGTATATCGCGAACGCCGACGCCACTAGCGGAGATGTTGCCGAAACCAAACGCATAAAAGGGATTTGATCGAGGCCCAGATCCGGTGGCTAACGTGGCGAGGTAGATTGTGCCCAGGCCACATGTCCGTTGAAGGATTCCCCTTCTCAGCGAAACTTCCAAAATGTCGCGATATTTAACAACCTTCTTGTTTCGAGAAAAATAGCCTTCCTCGAATTCGAGGTGCTCCTCATAAAACGTATACTGGGTTCGTTCGTAATTGAGCTTCTTTCCAAAATACGCGACGAGTGGGACGCCGAAGAATGCCAATGCTCCAAAGACGATGAACGGGGTAGCGCCCGCTGTTGTGCCTAAGGCGCTCGTTGTGATGCCTCCAAAAAAGCCCCCAGCCCAGACTGTAAAAAAGAGCTGAATTGGTAGTTGGGTAAGGAGTGCAATCCATCCAACGAAAATTGGCCGTTCAACGAACTGCATGTGACCCCCAAATCATTGCCCGGCAGAGAACACACCACGCGCACCCAAAATCCGATCTTTGGGAGTCGGATAGGTTTCGGACAGTAAGTTCGCAGATTTCTGGCAATATACAACCTTGCGTCGATTGTTCGAGGATTGTTATGCACGCTCTTCAATAGCGTGTCACGGCGCCTTAGCGGCGGTCCTTGTTGCGGGTTGTTCCTACGACAGAAATCGGCGCCAGCCGAACTCATCTGTAGGCGGAGCATTGTCTTGCTTCTCTGGCGCGAGTTGAGGCGCTGCACACCTGTCTTCTCGCACCGGTTCACCGATCTTTGAAATCCGCGCGCGAGACTGGTATTGAGCCAACGCGACGGATGGGTGGCCGAGTGGTTGAAGGCACCGGTCTTGAAAACCGGCAGGGGTTTACGCCCCTCGTGAGTTCGAATCTCACCCCATCCGCCAACTCGCATTTGCTCAGCGATTGACAGCCGTCCGTTGAGCGTCCGGCGCTTGGATCACCTGCACGCAGGCGTCCGGCAACGCGCTCAGCGGCACGGGTGGCGGCGCGGGTTCGGGCCCGTTGCCCGGA
>JANXXU010000045.1 GCA_025350465.1 Alphaproteobacteria bacterium
TCCGCCCAATCCGGCCGGGTTTGGCAGCATTGCTGACCCCGAACACGTGTGCCTAATCGCGCGCATCGAAACTTCCAGCAGCGCGCCATTTGGCATGACCGTCGCCGAGACGACGGACATCAATTTCAACACAAATCAGAACAACAACATCGCTTGGCGCAATGTACACGTCGTGGACAGCATTCCAGGCCCGTTCATGAAATTGCACTTCTTGATGGCGAACGGATTCGGCGCGCCGATCAAAGCGGGGCTCCGGTTCGGCGCGATGTTGGACAGAGTCGGCGGCGCGTTTTTCGAGCACGGCGGCACGGTCAGGGTCGATCTAGGCCGCGCGCTATTTCAGCGTTGGAAAGCGGCGGGCGGCAGAGCGGAAGGTGTTGAAGCCCTTGCCGAGGGGCAGCTGCGGATTTCTCGCCCGGACGTGGTGCTGGACGGACTCGAATTGAAACCCAGAGAGCAATTTCCCGTTCAGGTGTATTTCGACTTGAAGCGGGACTACAAACCTACCAAGCCGGGCGAGTATCTCATCTTCGACGTCGTGCAGACCGGCACGCCCAAAGACCCGAAAGCCCCAGTGGGCGGGCAAAGGTATCAAGTGGCATTGGACAGACTGACGCCGCTTGAGCGCGGGCGCGTTTGGCGGTGGACACGAGGCGACAAGCGAGCGCCGGAGAAATGGACAGACAACGAGTTCGATGACAGCCGCTGGTACGAGAGAAAACTCGACCTTGGCTGGGTTGAACCACCGGGTCACGGGCGCCTCGGGTCCGACATCTCGCCCACATATTACTTTCGGCGCACCTTCACAGTCGAAGACCCGGGCTTCTACCGAGATCTGAAATTGAGAATAAGGCGGAGCGACGCGGCGATCGTCTATCTCAACGGCAAAGAGGTGTACCGGAGCAACTTACCGGAGGGGGCCGCTTCGGTTCAGATGTTTGCCCGCACGCCGGTCAGCGAACTCGAACGAAACGTCTATTTCCCCGTTAAGCTAGACCCGTCTCTGCTTCGACGGGGGCGTAATGTGCTCGCGGTCGAGATCCATCGCGCCGAGCAGAATGATGGAGCCTTGACGTTCGATGCTGAGATCCTCGCGAACACGGGGTCCGGCAAAGAGGCACCCGCAGTCCTACTGGCAAACGTCGCTGACGGAACACTCTTAACGGCGGGAAGAGTCGCGACGATCAATGCCGATGCGCTCAAGATCGAAGGGTCAATTCGCTCGGCGACGCTCTTTGTCGACGACAAGCCAGTTCAAACGTTGGAGAAGCCGCCATTCAGCTTCAAGTGGCCGGTGCAGCGCGGCACTCACCGCCTACGTGTCGTCGTCACCGACAGCGATGGAATGCAGTCGAGCGCGTACGCGACTGTCAGCGGTGTCCAGAACGTTCCGCCGACGGTGGAGATGATTGCGCCCGCACGACACATCGAGATCGCGGCCGGTGAGGCCTTTAACGTGGCCGCGCGCGCCGAAGATCCGGACGGCAAGATCGTTCGAGTCGATTTCTTCGTCCATGACAGCTACATCATCGGCGCGCCCGGACGGCTGATCGGCTCGGTAAAGGCGCCGCCATACCAAGTCAGCGTAAGCGATCTGAGAGTCGGTCACGCGATGATCACAGCGGTGGCGTTCGACGACGGCGGCGCGCGGACTGCAGCTATTCCGATCATGGTGATTGTGCGGGAAAAGGGAGCGCCTCAGGGCCATCCTCACTAGTTCGACGCTCGACTCCGCAACGCTAGTTTAGTGGGGTGACTGGTCGTGGTATCGGCGCATGTTCCGAATAAGTGCGCGCCGGCGCCGCCATGATCCGGCGTGCCCGCTACACGAGCAGACGGCCGATCTGGGCGAGAGCTTCGGGCTCACCGAGTTTGCGGGCAAGGACGGCAACGTCTCGGGAAACCCAATCCGGAAATGAGGTCGTGCGAACGACGTGACGGCCCGATGGCGTGTGCTCCTCCCTGAGCCGGGCGAGGCCTCCGCGCGGAAAGCGATCGGCAAGGCGAATTAAGGCGGGCCAAAGCCTGCGATGAACGAACGTGACTTTGCCGTCGGCGACGCGGCAAACGAGAACGTCGTCGCAGTCTCGCACCAGCCGCGTCAGGGCGAATATCTCGCGGCCCTTTGAATGGGACCACCAGTTGCCCTTGATCGGCGCACCGGCCACGGCTTCGGCAAAAGAAACAACCTTGCCGCGCGACGATTCCAGAACGACGCCATGCTTGCGAACGAAGGCGATCGCCTGGCGGCCGGTGACGATCGTGCGTGGAGGCGCAGCCGTGAGAGCCATCGTTTGAAGCCTATCACGTGGCGCCAAACGGCGGCGACCCGGCAAAATTTGCCGCTTGCGGGGCAGTCCGTCTGCGGCGGCAAGGGCCAATCGATACCTCATCTTCACCGTCGTGACGCACTATGGGCGGAACTGGAAATGGAGCGCCGTCCCCCCATGAACGTACAGACGCCGAAACATATGCTTGGGATATCGGGCCTTGGCTGGCGCCCGGCGCGCTGCAGGCGCGTCGCGCTGGTGCTGCAAGGCGGCGGCGCGCTCGGCGCCTATCAAGCGGGCGTCTATCAGGCGCTGCATGAAGCCGACATTCAGCCGGACTGGATCTCGGGCGTTTCGATCGGTGCGATCAACGCGGCGCTGATCGCCGGCAATCCGCCGGAGCGGCGCATGGAACGGCTGACCGCGTTTTGGGAATCCGTCACGGCGCGCACGGTGTGGGCGTTCACGCCGGACGGCAACGTCTTCCGCCAGATGCGCAACGCCACGTCGGCTTTAATGAGCGCTTCGTTGGGGCAGCCCAACTTCTTCAGCCCGCGCTTTCCCGGACCCTGGTTCAGCGCGCCCGGCGCCGCGGCCGCGACCTCTTACTATGAGACCGCGCCGTTACGCGAGACGCTTTGCGAATTGGTCGATTTCGATCTCATCAATTCGAGCGACATCCATTTCTCGGTCGGCGCCGTCAATATCGCCACCGGCAATCTCGTCCATTTCGACAACACCAAGGAGGCGATCGGGCCGGACCACATCCTGGCGAGCGGCGCGCTGCCGCCGGCGTTTCCGATGGTGAAAATCGGCAACGAACATTATTGGGACGGTGGCATCGTCTCCAACACGCCGCTGCAATATCTCTTGAACCACGAGGACGGATTGAACGCGCTCGTCTTTCAGGTCGACCTCTTCAACGCGCGCGGGACGCTGCCGAGCGACATAACCGAGGTCATGGGCCGTCTCAAGGACATCCTCTATTCCTCGCGCACGCGCCACAACACGGACGTCTTCCGCCGCGTGCATACGTGGAAGGCGCGCCTGCGCGAGGCGCTGCTCAAAATGCCGAAAGAGCTGATGTCGGCGGAAGACAACCGCCTGCTCGAAGAGCTCGAGCACCAGCCTGAGATGACGATCCTGCAGCTCATCTATCAGCAGAAGGCCTACGAGGGACACGCCAAGGACTTCGAGTTTTCCGGCACCTCGATGCGCGAGCATTGGGCGAGCGGCCACGAAGACACCAAGCGCACGCTGAAGCACGAGGATTGGCTCGCCATCCCCCCGCCCGGCGGCGGGATCGTGACGCACGACGTGCACAACAAGTTTCGCCGCTAACGGGCGCGCAGGGGTCGCTTCGATCGGGCCTCAATGTTGAAAGCCCTGTTTCTTTGCACCCAAAACCGAAGGCGCAGCCCGACGGCTGAGCAGGTATTCGCAGCGTGGCGGGGCGTCGAAACAGATTCTGCCGGCTTGCACGCAAGCGCCGCGGTCGTTCTCTCACCAGAACAAATCGAATGGGCCGACGTCATCTTCGTCATGGAACGGCGGCATCGGGCACAGCTGTCCAAGGGCTACCGCAAGCACCTCAAGGGCAAGCGGGTCATTTGCCTCGACGTTCCGGATAAGTTTGCATTCATGGATCCTGCCTTGGTGTCCTTGCTTGAGAGCAAGGTCGGGCCTTTCTTGCGATGAAACTCTCGGTTCCCGCGTTGCCGAATCCGATTAAACTCTGCGCGACAACAGCGCCTCGTTGCGGTTGACTCAGGCGAGGCTCGTGCGTCGGGCCTGGCGGCGCCATAGAGCGACGCGGGCTGCGAAATAGATGACGAGCACGAAGATCGCGGCCATCCACGCCGTGTGCGTGAGGCCGATGAGCGGGGCCTGCATGGGCTGACCGCCCTTTGCCGACGCCAGCAAGAGCGCGCGCAACGGATCGAGCCGGGTGTACGCCTCGTTGATGCCGCCGCCGACGAGATCGTAATAGCTCAACAGCATCATGGTCGGATGCATATAGGCCCAGAACGCGCGGTCTTGATGGCGCGCGGCGTACCAGCCGACGAGAATGCAGACGAGCGCCGCGACCGCAAACCAATGGAAGAGACCGAAGACGCCGGGCCCGCCGCGGAAGGGCACGAAGCCTGCAATGTCGAATTTAAAGAGCCAGAAGACGCTGATGTTCACGACCAGCATCGAGACGATGTAGGCGCGGCCCACGCGCTTGTGCATCGGCGTGCCCTTGGGGAGCGCCAGATTCCAGGCGCCGGTGACGAGCGCGATAAGACACGCGGCCACATGCAACCAGCCGAGCGCAATGATGTCCGAGACGTGCATGGTTCTCTCCGCTCAGCCTTCGGCTTGATCGATGATGTCGCGCAAATAGGCGACGTATTTCTCGAAGGCGCGGCGGCCGGATTTGGTCAGCGCCACGCGCGTGCGCGGCTTCTTGCCGTTGAAATCCTTGATGACCTTGGCGTAGCCCGCGCCTTCCAGCGTTGCGATATGGGCGCCGAGATTTCCCTCCGTCGCGCCGACGATCGTCTTTAGGCGGACGAATTCGAGAAGCTCGCTCTCCGGCATCACCTTCAGGGCGGCCATGATCTTGAGCCGGACCGGCTGATGGATCACGGCGTCGGGTTGATCCATGTTACGCGGCCTTCAGCCAAATGCCGCCCAGGACCAGCCCGCCGCCGCCGACGATCGCCATCCACAGCGCGAAGTAAGGCTGCAAATAGAAGAAGCCGAACAAGGTGAGCGCCACGAGCGCGACGCCCGCGATCAGCATGCGCACGCCGCGGCACCATATGCCGATGAGCGTGTAGAAAAAGCCGACGAGAATGGGAAAGAACGCGCCGGTCTGCGCGCCGGTGACCGGCGGCAGAATCGCGAACACCGCGCTGATGAAGGCCGCCATCGCCGCGAATGTCGCCGCGTAGCGCCATTCGAATTTCACGGCGCCTTGAGGCTGCGTGCGTGCGCCGAACCAGAAGCTCGCGACCATTCCGATCACGACGAGCGCCGGCCAGACCGCCTGCCATTGGGGCCGAAAATAACTCGCCGTGTAGCCGACGGCCCAGATAACGCCCCACACGATCAAGTGCGGCGACGCCACGCGATAGCCGTAGAGACGCGCGCTGCGCTGTTGGGTCTGATCGATATCGCGAAGCGCGTCGGCGGCGTCGTTTTGGGAGACGGGCATGGGGATCTCTTCCTACCTGACCAGAATACTCTATCATACAGAGTACTCTGACGCAAGACTCAACGGCGCCCTGCCCCTGGGTACCTAACGCCTCGCGGCGTGACCTCAACGCGCGAAGCGTTGTTTGATCCAGCTCGACACGGCCTCAAGCGCCATGGGTGAAAATGTTTGCTCGATCTCGATGTATTCGCTCATCCCACCGGTCTTGGCCGTTTGGAAGAAATGATTGAGGCCGTCGAGTTTGCGTATCGTGACGTCACCATCGCGGGCGAGGCCCCTCTTGATCGCGGCGAGATTGGCGTCGGGCTCGACTTGGCGATCGCGCGTCCCGTCGAGCGCCAGCACCGGCACCTTGATCTTGGCGAGGTAGCTTGCCGGATCGAGGCGCAGGAGATGGCGCATCCAGACGTTCGCCATGTTCTGAATGAAGAGTTCGGTGTTCGCGGTATTCGAAGGGGGCATGCCGAGGGCGGCGACGGCGTCGCCCGTCAACAGCGCCCTGACGCGCGCGGTTGCTTCTTCGTCGCTCGAGGCGCTGGCGACGGCGTCCAAGATGCGGGCGAGGATGGGCTCGCTCGTGGCGATCGTGCTTTGCGAAAGGCCTTGAGCCGCAGCGAGCAAACGATGCTGGGTCAAGAACATCTCGCGCAGATTCGTCCCCGGCGCGGCGAGGAGAACGAGATAGGCGATTCTCGGATTGGCGCTTGCCGCGATCATCGAGACCAAGCCGCCTTCGCTGTGACCGATGAGGCCGATCGCATTCTTCTTGATATCGGTGCGCCCGGCGAGATACGCGACGGCGGCATCGGCGTCGGTCGCGAAATCGACCGATGTCGCGGTCTCGAACGTGCCGGTCGATTGCGGTACGCCGCGATCGTCGCAGCGCAAGACTGCGACGCCTTGGCGCGTCAGATGATCGGCGATGACGGCAAAGGGCTTGTGCTCGTACATCGTCTCGTCGCGATCTTGCGCGCCCGAGCCCGTGACAAGGGCTGCCGCCGGAAAGGGTCCCTCGCCTTGCGGCACCGTTAGTGTGCAGGCGAGAGTGACGCCGCGCGCCGCCGGGTTGGCGACACGCACCTCTTCGACGCGATAGGGGAACGGGGGCTTGGGCGTTTGCGGACGAGCGCGCGGCGCGGTTTGCGCTTGCGCGTTGGTGCGCGCGAAGACGATTTGCACGTTCGGCCGGCTCGGGAACGACCACGTGCCTTCGATACGATCGGCGCCGGTCAGCTTGCCGTTGAAACTTGCGCCAGCGGCCGGCACCGTGAAACGAACGCGATCGCCGTCGCGCTGGAAATTGGCGACGCTCAAGTTGAAGGCGCCGGCGTCCGGCGCATCGAATTTGATCGTGGCACCCTCGGCGTTCGAGGTGATGCGAAGGATGATGCGGCGCGTCCCCTCGTCGCGCCGGACTTTGGCTTCCCACACGCCGTCCATTCCTTTGACGGCGCTCGTCGCGGGACCGGAGCGCAGCACAAGCGGGAATTTGTAGCCCGATTGAAGCCATGTTCCCGACCAGTCGGCAATTCTGTCGTCCCACGCGCCGGCGTAGGATCCTTTGATCGAAGGCGCCGTGAACGCCAGGTGAGCGCTCGTCGCCGTCGTGATCGTCAGCGGCACGGGCTCGCCCGGCGCCTGATCGGGGCTTTCCAGATCGCCGGTGAAAGCGCCCGCCTTCTCGGCGATGCGCACGACGATGGTGAACTCGCCGCGCGGCGTCATCACCGTGCCGTGCCAATCGCCGACGGCGCGCGGCGGCGGCGCCGTACACGACGCGGCGAAGATCAAAAGGGCGCCGAGAACTAGAAGCCGGAACGTTTTCATGTATCTGGTCTTTCGCGTTTTTGGACAGCCGCTCTCATCGACGCGACGGCGCGCCTTCGGCATGCCCGAGTTGCTTTGGATGACTAGTCGCGGATCGGAGATGATCGCCTTGTCGAAGGCATGATGAACGCCCAGGCGTGGCGCAAGGCCACGATCACGACCGCCGACAGCGCGGCAAGCATGCCCCAATCCGGCGCCTCAACGACGGGCGCGAACAACCACACCAGCGCATAGACGAGGCCGGCGATGGAGAAAACCCAGCCGGAGAGGCGCTGGATCGATTGCACTTGTGCCGGCGCGCAGCGCTTTGCCGTCAGCGGGCGCAAGACTTTGGGAATCGAATTGCCGATCACCATGAGGATCGTGCCCGTGCCGACGCCCAGAGCGCGATCGGCCGTCGCGCCGCCGTCGAAACCGAGCGACGCGGCCAGAACCCTGGCGAGCGAGGCGGCGAGTATCAATCCTGCCGCTATCACCGATGCCGTAAACAAGCCGCGCTCGGCGCTGCCCTGATCGGCGAACGGCCGCGCCCGCCCGATGATGGCGACGACAAGCCAGATCACCGCCATGGTTGCGACCGCGATGACCGACGTCGTCGCCTTCGCCGGGATCACGATCCAGACGGCGGCGGCGAGTGCGACGACGAGAAGCGCGACAACGGCGACTTGCGCGTGCAGGCGTTGCGAGATCGTCATGACTTGGTTTCCCGTTTTACGATCGGCGCCGGTGCGGTTGCGCCGGCCCCTACTCCGAAGACTTTGGCAAAGCCCAGCAATGCGTCTTCAAGCACCGAGAGCTTCAGCCGGTAGATCACTTGCTTGCCGTCTTTCTCGGCCTCGACGAGGCCCGCTTCCTTCAACACCGCGAAATGCGCCGACATCGTCGGCTTGGCGAAATCGAAGTGATCGGAGAGCTCGCCCGCCGTCTTCGGTCCCTTGCGCAGCAATTCCAGCACCTTGCGGCGGCTGGGATCGGATAGCGCTTTGAAGACCTTGTTCATAGATTTGTTATTTAGCTAAATGACTAATCGTTGTCAAGGGGTCAACAGAAGTTGCGACAATGTGGGTGCTCCTCAACATGCCCAACGCGATGGATTCGGCCCGCGTGGCGTAGTAATCCGTGCGTGATGATCCCCGCCCCCGCCGTGCATCGGTTTGCAAGTGCCGCCGTGCTTTCCGTTGTTGCCGCACTGACGATGTTGCCGAGCCAGGCGCTCGGTTGTGCCTGTGGCTGCGGCGTATTCGAAATCGGTACCGCTTCGCTCCTGCCATCGGCGCCGGGCGTCACCGGATTCCTCGAATACGACTACTCCGATCAGAATCGAAACTGGAGCGGCGCCTCGCGCGCGCCCGCGTCCGACAACAGCGACAAGGAAATCCAAACGCATTTCTTCACGGCCGGCATCCAATATATGTCCGACAACGGTTGGGGCGTTATGGCCGAACTGCCGTATTGGCAGCGCCACTTCGAGACGGACCCCGGCGGCGGCGTCATTTCGATCGACCACGGTTCGATCGGCGATATTCGCATCCAAGCCTCCTATGCCGGGTTCTTCGAAGACATGTCCACGGGCGTCACCGTCGGTCTGAAGCTGCCAACGGGCGACTACAAGGATCCGCGCTTCGACCGGGACACGGAAATCGGCACTGGGAGCACCGACATTATCCTGGGCGCATTTCACCATGGCGCGATCAGCGACACGGGCAAATGGAATTATTTCGTCGAGGCTCAATATGAGACGGCCTTCGCCGATCGCGGCGGCTATCGACCGGGCAACGAACTGAATGTCTCGGGAGGCCTCGCCTACTCCAGCATCGATATCGGCGCGGGGCTGAGGCTCTCGCCGTTGTTGAAAATCACGGTGTCGGATCGCGACCGTGACACCGGCCCGAACGCAAGCTTGGGCGATAGCGGCTACGAACGCGTGCTTATAGGCCCCGGTGTTGAAGTCGGCGGCGATTCTTGGCGCCTTTATGCCGACGTCGAAGTTCCGATCTATCAGCACATGAATGGCAACCAGCTGGTGTCGCCGGCGCTGGTGAAGGTCGTCGCCGCGTATTCGTTTCCCTGATCAAGTCGCCTCACGGTCACCCGTGCTTTGCGCGCGGAAACTTTTCGAGCTCGAGCTGCCGCTGGATGATTTCGTCGCGGAAGCAGTCCATCGCCTTCAATGAATTGAGCGAGCCGCGCCGGCGGCTGTAGACGAGGCACTTCGCATCCTTGCGGTCCGACCACGCGGCTTGGCCGGTTTCGAGGCGCGAACGGTCGGCTGGCCGCGCTTTGATCAAGCTTGCGAATATGCGGTCCAATTTCCGCTGCTGAAACTCGACCTCTTGGGAGTCGCAATGCTGCATGGCCCGCATTCCTTTCGCGAGCCTCACACATTTCGTGAATTGGCTGCTGGCGCGCGTGGCGTGGGCGCTCGCTTCATGTGCCGCACGACCGTCGGCCCGAGCCGGCGCCACGGCCAACCCCTGCGCCGCAAGCGCGACGCAGGTCATCAGCGCTACAATATGAAGGCGGGTTCTGGACACTTGGAGCGTCACACAAAGTCCTCGTCGACAGTCATACTAGCCGTTCGCCTGCGCTGGGCACGCTGGCGGGCCGACCTTAGCGCGGCAATTGCGAAAACGGCGGCGGCACTGTTGCCTGGAAACTCGCGCGCGGGGCGACGGTCAGCCCGCGGCCTTGGCGAGATACGTCGCGAGTTTGTCGAGCGTGCCGCTCCAACCGCTGTTGTGATTGTCGCGACGCTCGGGCGAAGCGAAGCCCTCGTGACGCAATGTCAGCTCTGTGCCATTGCCGCGCGCGCGGAAGGTGAGCGTGACGAGCGTGTCCTGTTCCTCGTGTTCCCATTTCCAGCTGAGGACGAGTTTCGTCGGCCGAACGATTTCGCGATACGTGCCGCCGACCACCATGGTCTTGCCGTCCGGCAAATGCATGATCACGCGGTAGCGCCCGCCTACGCGCGGCTCGAGCAAAGCCACTTCGCCCCGGACTTCGCGCGGTCCCGCCCATTCGCCCCACGATTTGCTGAGCCAGGCGTCGAACACACGCTCGGGGCTCGCATCGTAGGCGCGCGTCATCGATAGGACGGCGGCTGAAGTGCTGACGTCAGTCATGAGACTCTCCCTTTTTCCGTTTGAGATGTTTGTCCAATTTGTCGAGGGTCCCGCTCCAGAAACGGGTGTGGAAGGAAAGCCATTCGTTCGCCTTCATGAGCGCGGCCGGCCTGAGCTTGCAGCGCCGGTGCTGCCCCTCGCGTTCGCTCTCGATGAGGGAGGCCTCCTCCAGCACCCGCAAATGACGCGAGATCGCGGGCAACGAGATATCAAAGGGCGCCGCCAGTTCGCCCACCGTCGCATCGCCGCGCGCGAGGCGCGCAAGGATCGCGCGCCGCGTCGGATCGGCGAGGGCCGAGAAAGTGGTGTCGAGCCGTTTCATTTAACGGATATGTTAATTAACGTATTTGTTAAATGCAAGCCCTACCTCGGTGTCGGCAAGGGGTGAGATTCAAGGCGAGGCGAGCACCCTGCCCCGCTTCCCAGTCAGGGTCCGGGCGCATCGACGTTTGATCCTGGTCATTGAGCCCCCTGCCCTCTTTGTCCGATGATGGCGCCCGCGCGTGGCCAACCGGGTCTACCCATGATGACGAACTCCAAACAGCTTGCCGGGTTGATCGGGCCGACGCTCGTGGCGCTCGGCGTGACCGAGGCGATGAATCTCGCCGTTTTCGCGGGCAACACGCCGGCGGTCGTCTATTTCAACGGAACGGTTCTTTTCGTCGCCGGCCTCGCGATCGTGCGTGTGCACAATCGTTGGGTCCTCGATTGGACGGTGCTTGTGACGCTCACGGGTTGGGCGGCGATGCTCGGCGGCCTTTATCGGATGATCGCGCCGCAAGCTCCCCAAGCGCATGACGGCATCGCCGCGACCGTCATGTTCGCGCTGATCGTGCTCGTCGGCGCGTTCTTGACCTATCGCTCGTTCGCGCGCGATTGACGGAGCGGGCGGCGCTTCGCGCCGGCGTAACGGAGTACCTTTAGGCATAGTCGAAGAGTGCCATGAATCCGAAATCCATGTGCAGCTGCTGATGACAGTGGAAAAGCGTCGGACCGGGATTATCGGCAATGAAATCAAATTCAAGCTCTTGAAATCCGCCCAACATGACGACGTCCTTGATCACGCCCGCGGTCGGCTTACCACCAACACGCGTCAGTTCGAAGCTGTGCCGATGCAGGTGCAGCGGGTGGATGTCGTCGCTGGCGTTGCGGAATTTCAGGCGATAGCGGCGACCTTGTTGCAAAGTGTATTTCGGCTTCATGGTCCGCATTGAAAAGGCATCACCATTGATCGTCCACTGGTTGAAGCCATTGAGTGCGGCATTGCGCTTGACGATGGTCATCTCGATCGTCTCGTCAGGCGAGGGCGACGCAGCAGCATTCGACTTACCGAATTGCGCGTAGTCCCAGCGGAACGGCCTTGGCTTGACCCAGTGCGGCTTGCCCTTATGGCCCGCGTATTCGATGACCACGCCCATCCCATGTCGGCGATCGTCGTCGGCGAGGTCGCCAAGCACCCACACGCCAGGATGATTCATTTCGACAAACGCAGAGACGCGCTCGGCGGTGCCAAGCCAGAGCACCGGGACATCGCTCTGCGTCGGCACGGGATTGCCGTCGAGTGCGACGACTCGAAAGACATGGCCCGGCAGAGCGAGGCTGCGGATCTCGGTCGCACTTGCATTGAGCACATGAAACAACACTCGCTCGCCTTGCTTCACGCGAACGGGTTCGCCGTGGCCAAGCATTCGGCCATTGATGCAGAACAAGGCGTAGCCAACCTCAAAGCCCTTGGTCTTCTCCTGCGCCTCCTCGTCGGCCGCCTTTCCCATCTGCTGCAACGCCTTGACGGGCGCACCTGCCAGCACGTCCATTGCCATGTCGCCGCCCCGGCTGAGCGCCGGCGCAAATTCCTTCAGCACCAGAAAAACTTCGCGATCAAAGTCTCCGGGATTGTTCTTCGGCTCGACATAGACCGGCCCGGCCTGCCCGGTGTAGGTGCCCCGGTTTAGGTCACCGCCGGCGGCGACGTGCGTGTGATAGAACCTGAACCCCGAGGGTTGAGGCACGAAAGCAATCCGACGCATCCCGTGCGCCGGCACGAACGGCGAGCCTTCCTCGGCCGCGCCGTCCACATCGCTCGGGATCGTCTGTCCGTGCCAATGGACCAACTCCGGCGTGTCGGTGTCGTTATGAATTTCGATCACGACGCGCTGCCCCTCATTCATGCGCAGCAAGGGTCCGGGAAACGCGTCGTTGTAAAGCGTTGTCGAGACGATGTGGTCCGGCGCGAGCTCAATCAGCCCCGTCCCAATGCGCAGGGTGTGGTCCGCCCGTTCGATTGTTGTTGCGCCGGCATGTGCGACGCGAGACACCGCGCCCACCAGCGGAGCGAGTCCTGCATATTTGAGCAAAGCGCGGCGATCAATCATGTCTTAGGCGACGATGTTGGTTGTTGCCCGATCATTTGCGATTAAAATACCGGAGGCGGGGCGGCTATCAACGACCACGTGCGCGAATCGCCAATTCCTTTTCTGGCCTTCTCCGGGCACCATTTGTTCCTTTTTCGGCGCATCGAGACTTTCGGCGGAAGAACCCTGCGCTACGCAGACATTCTCAGTATGATGGCGCGTGAAGCAGTGCCAATTTTATAGCGATCGTGTTTCAAGGCCTTGATCCGGATCAACACCTCATGCCGGTCGCTATGACAGATTATGACAATATGGTCCGATCGTCGGCCCGGAGGAACAGCAATGCGTCATAGATCATGGACGGTACTCGCGCTGGCGGCGTTCACCGCGGCGCTGGTGGGATCTTGGGGATTTGCGGCGACCCCGCCTGCGCCATCCCAACATTTGATTCCTCAATCGCTCATCGTTGAGCACCAAGACACGCTCGAGCGCCTCACCGAGCTGACGCACCACCGCGGCGCAGTCGGGCAAGAGGCGCGCAAGGCCCTTGCCCTTTTCAAGGCCCATACGGCGCGCGAGCAGGAATACATTCTGCCGCCTTTAACTCTGCTGCCGGACCTTGCTGCCGGCAAGGTCACACCCGACATGGCTTGGGCGCTTACCATGGCGGATCGAGTGAGGGCCGACCGCGCGCAGATCGACCAGGAGCACGTGCAGGTCACAGAAGTGATGACTGCGCTTTTTAACGCGGGACAGCGCGCCAAAGACAAAGAGGCCATGGATTTTGCGCGCTCCGGCGTGGCTGATTCACTAAACGACAGCGAGTTGCTCGAGCCCATGGTGTTGATGATCGGGGACACTCTGCGCAGCAAGCTGCCCTCCGCTCGGTAGCTACGACGGCGAACATAAGTTCGCGGGCAGCGTCCGTTCGACGCTCGCGCCGGCGCGACCGAGGAGACGACGGCTTTGCAGATCACCTTCCGGGATATGATCACAATGCTCCATGGCATGGGGTTCGGCGCGCTGTTCATGCTCGCGTTCTCCGGAGCCGTCGGGGTTATCTACGCGACCGCAGTGGTGGGCCCGCGATGGCCGTCTTCGCGATGGGACAACAAAATGTTCCGTTTCTATCTGATCAGCATGGCGGCGCTCGCTTGGCTGACAGTCCTGTCGGGAACGTATCTCGTCTATCCGTGGTACCGCGCAGTTCCTCCGGCAGGGACGACAGACCTATCCGCCTATCCGCAGCGTCTATTGCTTGCGAGCCCGCTAACGGCCGAGTGGCACAATTTCGGAATGGAGTGGAAGGAGCACATCGGTTGGTTCGCGCCGATCGCGATGACGATGGTCGCTTATGTATTCATCAAGTATGGCCCGCAACTCGCGTTCCATCGCACCATGCGCAACACGGTGCTCGGCTTCATAGCGGCGGCCTTCTTGGCCACGGCGGTAGCTGGCGCCTTTGGCGCGCTTCTCAACAAATACGCGCCCATCCGCGGCGGCGACGCCATTGTTCTTCTCAGGGGCAAGTAACATGGCCGCGCACATCGATCAGGAGTCCGTCAATACGTCGCCCGCAGCCGAAGACGCCCGATCTGAATTGCTTCCCAATGGAGCCGGCGCGGCCGCGATCCTTGCGGCCGGCGTTGGCTCGCTCGCGATCGGCGTGTTCGCCTTCGCGGCAGACGTCTCGCCGTATTTGAAGAACGCTTTCAATTTTTGGAGCCCCAGCGGCCCCTTGTCCGGCGTCTCGTTCACCGCGGTCCTTGTCTGGCTCTTGGTTTGGTTTTGGCTGTCCAGGCGTTGGGCCGCTCGCGAGGTGAACTTTGCGCGTGCCAGCGCGGCAGCATTCGCGATGCTGATCGCCGGATTGTTGCTCACGTTTCCGCCGTTCATGGACTTACTGCAGGGCAAGTAGCGCGCCAGTCTCCCTAACCATCGCCGTATCCGCTGCGACCTTTTTGCCCCTCTTGATCTAACTCAATCACTCGAGAAGAGGATCAGTTCGTATAATGACAAAATCGATTGATACATACGCCAAACACACTGAGGTCGATCCCATGGTCCGTTCACCTAGGCTTTCTCTCGCACGCGGGTTGAGTCTCGCGCTCGCCTTGTTGCTCTGGAACGCACCGCACGCATTTGCAGCGGGCGATGCGGCGAAGGGCGCGGATGTCTTCAAGCGCTGTACGATTTGCCACAATGCCGACAAAGACGGGCCCAACAGGATCGGGCCCAATCTGTTCGGCGTCGTCGGGCGCGCTGCCGGCACCGTTTCTGGGTACAGCTATTCGACGGCAATGAAGGCGTCGGGTGTCACCTGGACCGAAGCCAACCTCACCGACTATCTGACCGATCCGAAGAAAAAGGTGCCCGCCAATAAAATGAGCTTCGCCGGCATATCCGATGCAAGTCAACTTGCCGATCTGATCGCCTATCTCAATACCCTGAAATAGACTTACCAACCTCCGACTTGGCAGGCGCATTCTTCGCCAGCGTCGATGCATTGGACGCGCCTTGTCGCCCTCTGTGGCTAGCTGCGCAGCGTCGCCACGTCGGCGTGTGAACCGGACGTCAGTCTAAGACCCACAAGAACACCCTCGCCGTGTTGTTATCGGAGGCGCCGTGAGTGTCTCCATCAAACTTGTCGTAGGCGGTAAATTGCACGCCGACCCTCATGTTGAAGCGAGGCCCGAACGGGGAATCGCCCTCGCCGAATGGGGTGTAGTCGACTTGGAGCGTCACGCCGTCGCTGTCGGGAGAACCATTGGCAGTGCCATAGAGCGCGGCGTCCGAAGAGCCCCAGATCGTGAACGGCGAAATCGTAAAGCCGACCTGATTGTGCCAATAGTAAGCCGCGTCGAAATGCGCCTCCTGCAGCGTATTATGCGCGTTCGTCCCGGCGAGCGCTTGTGAGGCGTTCAAATCCTGATTCTCGTGCGTGTAGCGGAAATTGACCGAGTACACGTCGCCCTTCGGCTCGATATATTGGTAAGAAGCATCGACGCCGAGATCGGCGTAGTTGTCACTGCCCGCGCTCGAGTCGGCGCCGGGAAAGAGATGCGGGAAGAAGGCAAAGCCGCCGACTTCGAAGTTCTGCTCGCCGTAGTCTTTTTGATACGCGACCCGGAAATACGGTGCCGCACTGTCGACGACGCCTCCGGCGTTACGATCGACGCCCATGGCCTTCAAGAAGCCGCGCCCCGGCGTCCAATAGAGTCCTGCTTCCGTATAGATTTGCGAGTTCCACAACGCGTAGGCGCTGACACCGAGCGTCGACTGGGCAAGCGCGCCGGAGATGACGGTCCCAGCCGCCGGACCGGGTGCTAAGGCGCTGTCGGTGAAAGGAAAGCCCCACGCGGGCAACGTATTCCAGACATCCTGCGTGGTTGGCGAATTGTTCAAGGTTAAGCCCAACAATACATCGGAGCCCGCGATCGTCGCGTGCGTGATGGCGCGCACATCCAAATTGTCCCAGCCGAATGTTCGGCCGACGCCATCGTAAGTGAATTGGGCGAAGCCGCCGAAATGATCGCCGATGCCGCCGGCGAGAAAGATGTTCGCTTGATCGAGCGTGAAGTTATCGTTCGTCCCGTAATGTGGCGCGGGAGGCGCTGCTTGATCCTTGTCCGTGTGCACATAGCTCGCGATCGCCATCACCGAGATGGGCACCGTAAATGCGCCGACGTTGGAGGTATAACCTTCAAGCTTGAATTGTCGGCCGAGGGGCGTGAGTTGCGGACCGAGCCCGCCGACGTGACAGGCCGTGCAGGGCTGACCCGTCTGCGCCGCGAACGCCGGAACAGCCAAGGCCTCACCGCTCGATATGCCGAGTGCACCGAAGAGAATTAAGCAGGCAAACGGCAGCTGAACGTTCCAAGGCAGGCGCGACGGCGTGCCGCCCTGACGATCGGTGCGAGTCGGACGCATGAGAACGATTCCTAACAAGAGGAGGACCTGTGAACCGGCGATGATTCGGCCCGAGAAGCAGTTTCTAGATTAGGCCGTCGTTGAGTTAACGAACTATGAACCATACGCAGACACCACCAATCAAGGGTAGTTTCACTCATCGCAGGTTCGCTCGTCGCGCCGGATGAATCGCTGGCTGATTGCACGGGCATCAGCTGGGGCACCGTCTCAGCAGGGCGTTGCCCCGCATAACTGAGGCAAATCAAGGTCCCCGGGATCCAGAGTGCTTAAGCTGAAAGTATGTCGGACCTAGCGAACACGACGCTCCGAGACGCGCCGTCGGCAGATTCCATTTTTCTGCATGACGTGCGGCAATTCCTGTCGAAGGCATTGACACTTGATTTGCGCGACGCCGGCCGCATCACAATTGGCGTTCACTCCGACATCGCCGCCTGCCGCGTCTGGCATCGTCGGCTCTACGAACGAGGTTGGATCGCTCCGGCCTGGCCAGCGGCGTACGGTGGAACGAATTGGACGCCAGCGCAGCGCCTGATCTTTGAGCGAGAATGCGCGGCCAACGACGCGCCCGTCTTGTTCGCGGGTGGTCTGCGCACTCTAGGGCCGCTCCTAATTGCGATCGGCTCACCCTTACAACAGCATCGGTACCTGCCAGCCATTTTGGACGGCAGCGATCTGTGGTGTCAGGGATTTTCGGAACCCGGTGCCGGATCGGACTTGGCCGCGCTGCAAACTCGGGCCTGCGCAATGGACGACCACTACGTCGTCAACGGTTCGAAAATTTGGACCACCGGTGCGCATATCGCCAATCGCATGTTCTGTCTGGTGCGAACGGCACAGAGCGGAAAACAACAACATGGGATTACCTTTCTGCTCATCGACATGGCCACGGCCGGCATATCCGTCAAACCCATCCGGACGCTCGCCGGGGACCATGAGTTCAACGAGGTATTCCTGGATCAGGTGCGCGTGCCTTTTGCGGATCGGGTCGGAAACGAAAATGAAGGTTGGGCGGTCGCCAAGCTGCTGATGCAGTTCGCGCGCGCCAACAACACGACATCGGGCCTTCTGCGAAGGGCGTTTCGCCGCACCGCCGGCATTCTCGACAGTCACACCGGCGCGGACTCAGGCGTATTCCGCTGCCGGTTAAGCGAACTCGAATGCGAGTTGCGCACGTTCGAAGCTCTCGAACTGCGGCTTCTCACTCAAAGGCAAATGAACGGTTTGACCGATGCCCAGGCCTCTATGATCAAAGTGCTGGCAACCGAACTGCACCAGAAAGTCGCTTCACTTTCACTCGAAGCCGCGGGTATGGCTGCTCTAACTTCCTCGACCGGCGCCGCTGTGCAATCGCCCTGGCTCAAGGAAGGTCGCTTTGCGGCCGCCAAATATTTCGCCACGCGCGCCGCAAGTATTTACTCCGGCACGAACGAAACCCATCGGAATCTGATCGCCAGGCATTTGTTGGCTACGGCGGCGTCCGTTTAGAGCGGCGCGGCACCAAGAGATCGAGGATGACGGCCAAGGCGGGAAGCACTGTGATCGCGCCAAGCGCGTTCGCGAGCACCAAGAACGCCAAGAGCCAGCCCATGTCGGCCTGAAACTTGAGGCCGGAAAACGCCCACATGACGACGCCGATGGCGAGCGTGAGGCCGGTGTAGACCGTCGCCGTGCCTTCCTCGCGCATGCTGAGCGCAAAGGCTTTGTCCATCGCCAGGCCTTCGCGCAGATGCGTTTCGATCCGCTCGTAAAGATAGAGGCCGTAGTCGACGCCGATTCCGACCGCCAGAATGAAAACGGGCAGTGTCGCGACGGTCAATCCGATATCGAGCCAGGCCATCAGCCATAGCGCGAGGAGCGTGGCGATGCCGATCGGGATGACGCAACAGACGACGGCGCGCCAATCGCGATAGGCGACGAAGAGCAACAGCGAAATAACGGCGAAGATCAGACCCAATGCCCAACGCGCCGATGAACGTACCGTGTCGTTGATGGCAGCGAGGATGCCGCCGTTGCCGGTCGCCAGGCGAAAGGTGACGCCGGGCATCTTGTTGGTCGCGATAAAGGCACCGGCTGCGGCGCTGACGCGGCGAAGCGTTTCATCGCGATGGTCCGTCAAATAGACAGCGATCGGCAGCAGCGTGCAGTCGCTGTTGCGAAGCCCGGTCGTATCGGAGATCGCGCCGGTCGCGATCGCCAGCGTGTCGCTCGCCTTGGGAAGAACGCGCCATTTCAGATTTCCCTCCTGAACGATGGCGTAGACAAAGCGCGCCGCTTCGGGAAACGACATCACCGACTTGACGCCGGGAACGGCACGCATCGCCACGCCGAACTCCTCGATCAAGGCCATGACCGAATGATCCACGCAAGAATCCGCCGGCGCGACGGTGACGACGACGAAACTGTCGAGATCGAGATCGAAACTGTTGGCGATTGCGGCGGCGTCCACATTGTAGCGCGCCGTCGACCAGAGTTCGGGCGCGCCGGGCGCCAGATGCCCGATCGAAACGTTGCGCGCCTGCATTGCCGCAAAGACGCCGATGCCGAGCGTCACAATCAGGACCATGATGGCGGGCACCAAATGCGTGTCGCGGGAAAATGCGGCCATGAATTTTTGCCGCGCCTCCAGGAGAACCCTTTGCCGCTCGATTTGCTTGGGCCCGAAACGCACATAGCTCGCCATCAGCGGCAGCATGACCAGATTGGAAATCAATTTGAGCGCCATGCCGACGGCGGCGATGAGGGCAACTTCCTGAACGAAGGGAATGGGCACGACCAGCATGACCGCGAATGCGGTCGCGACGGTCATCAACGAGAAGAACCCGGGCAAGAGCAAACGCCTGAAGGCACGTTGCGCCGACTCGACCGGCGTATGTCCGCGAACGGTGGCGACCAGGAACAGGTTCAGCTGCTGGACGCCGTGACTGATCCCGATCGCATAGATGAGAAAAGGAACGATGAGGCCGAGCGGATTCAAGCTGAGATGCAGCCATGCAATGATAGCCAGAAGCCAAACGATCGACGCCGCGGAGCAAAACACAGTGATCGCGGTCAATCGCACGGAGCGCGCGTAGTACCAGAGCGTGAGCGCGTTCAGGGCGATCGCGACGGCAAAAAAGAAGATGAAGTTTCCGGCTTCGGTGCCGATATCGCCGATGAATTTGGTAAAGCCGATGATGCGAACGGCGGTGCGAACGTTTTCGAATTTCCGGCGAATCTTCGTTTCAAGATCGTGGGCGACGGCCAGGAGATCGGTTTTCTGGCGGCCGCCGGCGATGTCCTGGATCGACACTTGAATCATCGCGGCTTTCGAATCGAGCGCGAAGAGCCGCCCGCGGAAACCGCCTTTGAACGCGTCGTCGCGGATCTGCGCCACCTGCTGAGGCGTCATGTGATCGGGATTGACGCTGTTGGGAATTAGATTGCGGCCCTCGACGGCGCCTTCGGTCGCCTCATAGATTTGCGTGTTCGGCGTCCACATCGAGGTCACCGATTCGCGCGAGACGCCTGGCAAATAGAATAATTCTTGAGTGACGTCGTAGAGCGTCTTCATAAACGCCGCGTTCCAGATATTGCCGCTGCGCGTTTCGACAACGATGTCGACGGTGTTGAGGCCCGCAATCTTGTCTTTGTACTCGAGCGCCGTCTGGATGAAGGGATGGGAGAGCGGAAGCTGCGCTTCCAAATCGGCGCTGAGCCTTAGCGAACTCGCGGTCCACGCGCAGAGTGCGGTCGCCGCCAGAAGCAATGTCAGAAAGATCGCGCGGAAGCGGAACAACAACCGCTCGATTTTATCGATCAAGGACGTCCCCAAGAAGTCCCCCCCAAAGTCGCGCGCTTACCTCACGCCCAATCCCCGCCCGTGGAGAGTGCTGCAAAATCGACGGTGAGTCGATTGGCGCCGGCTGAGCGGAGCGGGCTAGAACCCGCCGAATCCTCCAAAAAATGAGGCGTTCTCGTTGGCTTCGACGCGTTCGAGGGAAGCGGCGACGATTGCGCCTCATCGAGCCGAGCGGTCGATGGCAGCGCCTCAGAATACCCCTGTCCAGATGCGGCATTCGACGACGGCTCCCGTCCGGGCATCAATAATAGCCTGCGCCCCGCCTCGATGATTCCAGGTTGTCACGAGGGCAATCCAATCGTTGCCCTTTAGCGTGACGCGCCATGGACGGCCTTGAATCGCCGGCCAATCAGATCGATGGGAGGCCGGCTTGAGGCATGCGTCCTTTGCGATCGCTATTGCGTTGGCGGGGCCAATGGCCGGTCGATCGCATGCTGCTGCGGCAAGACAAATCAGCGTCGCCAAGGCATTTGCAATCCGGCGGCGCTTCATGGTGACCTTGGGCAATCGATGCGGGTGCCGGTGAAGACGCACGTGCGTTGTTTGCGCCCATCGACGCCGTAGACGCCGATCGTCCATTTCGAGGCGCGATAGTCCATCACCAAGAAGCCGAAGCCGGGCAACGACAGCCCGTCCTTCACCGTGACGCCGGAGGCGCCTTGAAAGATCGCGCCTTTGAGATCGCGCGGTGTCGGGTCGAGCGTGTCGCCGCCGTTGCCGGCTAGAATCTGCGGCGGCGCATCGCGCGAATAGTTTATCGCCTCGAAGGTATGAATGTGGCCCGACAGCATGAGCTCGACCGACTTGGGCACGCCGACGCCGCTGAGCGCGGCGATCAGCGTCTGGTTGCCGCCGACGCCGACGCCGAGCGGACCGGTGACGACGCCCCAGATCGGGCGATGCATCAAAAGCCAGGCCGGCGGCGCGGCCGCCTTTGCGACCGTCGCGAATTCCTTCGCATAAATGGGCGTGGCGGCGGCGTCGACGCTGGTATCGGGCGCGCCAGCGTCGTCCATAACAATGAGTCTGATTTTGCCGAGCGCCACCTCATAGGGCGCGAGATGCGGCGCGCAGGTTTGTGCGGGATCAAACGACAACGGCCCCAATAGTCGCAACCAGCCCGGCCCGCCGCGCGCGCAATCTTCATGATTGCCGCGCACGATCACCCAAGGCGCCGCCGCCAAGAGCGGCGCGGCCGGTGCAAAGAAATCCGCCTGCCAGGTCGGCCAATTGTCGCCCCACGGACTGCCCGCGCACTCGCGCCGATCCGCCGGACACGGACTTTCGCGATAAAGATAGTCGCCGACATGGATGACGAGGTCGGGCTTGAACGCCGCCGCCGCTTTGGCAATGCGCGGGAACGGCCACTTCGCGGGATCGTCGCACGCCTGAATCGCCGCGCCCTTGAGGCGACAGCCGGTGTCGCCCAAAACGACGATGCGCCGCGGCGCCGCTTTGGGAACCGGAAGACGTTTGCCGCCGACGACGACGCGTTTGGTGTGGTCGCCGAGCGTCGCGCTGCACAGCGTAAGGGCAAAATTCTCATCGGCTGCGCTGCGCCGGTCCATCGCTTGGCGCCGCCCGTCGATGACAATGTCGGGGCAGGTTTCACTCGAAACCGTAACGCGCGCTTCGGCAACGCCGGACGCGTTGAATTGGACCCAGGCGCGATCCTCGGCGCCCGCGCGCGCCGCCGACGTGCAGAGGAAAATCAAAAACAGCAACGCGAGGCTCGCGCCGATATGTGAGCGTCTACCGCGAGACCGAGAGAACGCGCATGGCGCCGATGCTGCCGTTATGAAAACCATCGATTGGTGCCCTAGCCTTTTTCGTTGTCACCGCGAAATACAAAATGGCAGTCGGCGCCCGGTGCAAAGAAGCGCCACGCCTCGTGGGCACTGCCGTCCGGAAAGATCCGGATCAAATGATCGCCCGTCAGCTCGATCCGAGCGTCGCCGGTGTGGGTGTGCGCCACCGCCATCACGACCAGGCGGTCCGCTTCGTTCAACCACGATCGCGTCGAGCGGTCATAGCGGCCGACGAGTTCGCCGAATTTTTGATCCTGCAAACTAAGCCCGTGTTCATAAGACCAGTTCGCCGGACGCTCGCCGGGCCCGGCATACACCCAGAGGTCGCCGCTGCCGGTGATCGTTTCGATCAGCCCGTCGATCCGCCACGGACACTGAACGTGCAGCGCGTAAGCACCGGTCGTCCCCTCGCCCGAGGAATGCGGCCGGATGTCGCCGAAGTGCATGACGAGCATGTCGGCCGCCCGGCGAACGATCGACAGGCGAAGACCGATCAGCACATCCAATTCATTCCTTGGCATGGCGCAAGCTTAGCAGCTTGGCCGAGGCGCGTGCTTGTTGTCTTCCCCCCTTGCGGGGCTGTTGCAGTCACACAAATGATTCTGACGGCAGCACCGATCAAGACCATCGCGGGTCCGAACTCTCGCTGGTACCGCCCCCACTGCGGGGCGGTCGATACGTTTTGAGGCGCATCAGCGCCGAGAGGCGGATCGGGTGGGGGGACGGCCGGCAACAAGATTGAACCACTAAGCACACGAAGGACACGAAGCCGCTCTGCCTCTTCGTGATCTTTGTGACCTTCGTGGTTCAATATTTTTTCAGAGCGCAACCGTCCCCCCACCCGAACCGATTTCGCGCCTATGGCGCTCAATACGGTTCGACCGCCCCACAGCGGGGGCGGTAACAGTGAAAACCATTTCCGTGAATGCCGTAACCACAGTGGGGGAAGGTGGCTCGACGCAAAGCGGCGAGCGCGACGGCATCCACCTTCCCCCTCAAGGGGGGAAGATGGATGCGCCGTTGGTTCTACTTCTCGGATTCGAGGACGATGCCGGCGACGCCGGCGGCGAGATTTACGCCCGAGTCGCCTTCGATGCTGAGGGGTTGCAGCGTGATCGATTTGTCGAGTCCGCCGATGAGAACGTTGGCGCCCACGCCCAAGCCGACGCTGACGCTCGCTTGCACGCCGCCATATTCGCCTTCAAGTGCGCCCGGCTTGATATCCGATGTCGGCGCGATGACCGCCCATACGATGGTCGCGCCGTTGGAATAGCCGATGTCGACGCCGACCTTCTCGACCTTGCCGACATAGCGCTCGCCGTGACCTTTGTTCGGCGAATAGTCGCAATGCAGCGGCTTAGTCGAGCCGACGATATAGCTCCAGCCGGGCTCGACCTTGCAGGTGAGCACGCCGACCTTGACGCCGGCTTCCGACGCTTGCGCGGGTAGCGCAAATACAAAAGCGCCTGCTACCAGTGTGGCGCCTATGGTCAAATTGAATCCGTTGGGCACTTGAAGACTCCTCATCTTGGGGGGGGGCCGGAGAGTCTCCACCATACGGGCGCCGGTTGCCAGGCCGTTCCTGGGGGCAGCGAGCGTTCGTCACACTTTCGTGGAACCCGTGGAACTCGCGAAAACCGAGCTGTCCGCGCTCAAATGGGACGGTAGAATAAGAGGAGCGTATCTCAGGCGAAGGGATCTCGGGAAAAATGCCTGGTTCGGCTCGAATTGCCGGTTGGTACAGCGGTGGCGCCGCGCTAGCTAGCCTTGCCTTGTGTTGCGCCGTTGCGGCCGACGGCGCACCGCACCGCCAGTTCGGCCGTTGGGAGCAGCAGCTGACGCTCGATGACGGGAGTTACGCGATTCCAGTCAGTCAAATGTGCGTCGACGCAAAGACGGAGCCGCGATTGACCCTCGTCGGCGCGCAGATGGATCGAGCGCAATGCACGGCCTACAGGATCGAGAAGAAAGTCGGCGGCGGCTGGTCGTTCTATTCGGTGTGCAGCCTGGGCGCGCGAGGCCATGTCACGACGTCGGGCTCTGTGACCGGCGATTTCAAGACCGGCTATGAGGTCGACGCATCCGGCGTCACATCGGATGCGCCGGACCCGAAGATGAACAGCACGCACAGGCTTACCATCAAAGCGAAATGGCTCGGCCCTTGCCTGCCCGGCGAAACGGGCGGTGACGTAACCACCAGCGGCAAGACGACAAACGTCTTCAGCGGCGGCGTTAATTAGCGTCGCGCGCTCGCATCTCCAGGCGCTTACGCCTGTGCTAGGTTCACGCCTTGTTTGGCGGGAGGGACCGATGACGACGAAGAACGATCCGGCGCAAGCGGTGAATGCGCTCGGGCGGCGGCAGCTGATTTTGGGCTCGGCGATTGCGTTGGCCGGCGCGGCGATGAGCACACGAGGTCTCGCGGCCGATGTTGCGGGCGCAGCCGCTGCGCCGAGCGATACGCGCACGTCGCTGCACCAAGAAGTGACGCTCAACGCCAAGGCGCAGCGCGTCTACGACGTGCTGCTGGACTCAAAGCTGTTCGCCGCGTTCTCCGGCGAACCGGCCGTGATCAACCCGCAAGCCGGCGGCACGTTTTCGATGTTCGGCGCGCGCATCGAGGGGCGAAACATCGAACTGGTTCCGGGCCTTCGCCTCGTGCAAGCGTGGCGCCCCGCGCATTGGGATCCCGGGACGTACTCGATCGCCAAGTTCGTGTTCGCGGAATTAGCGGGCAAGACCAAAGTCGTTCTCGATCACACCGGCTTTCCGGCGGGCGATTTCACGAGCCTCAGCTCGGGCTGGCGCGAACATTATTGGCAGCGGCTCGAAAAATACTTCGGGTAAGAAGCGCAAGGGGCCGCCCGGCGGGCAGCCCCCCGATCCATGCGCTTAGCAGCTTGTCGACCTCAGGGGCCGACGTGCGTGACGACCATGACGCCGTTGGAGTTGTAGACGTTCACCGTGAAGATTTCCCCGGTCATCACGGAGCGCACGATCGTTTCCCAATCGTGAGCCTCGAGCGAGATGGTCGAGCCTTCGACATTGAGGCGCGGGCCGGTCGTGTCTCTCACGATCTGGCCGCTGCCCATGACTTGAAAGGCGAACTGAATGTTCGACGACTTGATCCAAAAGACCAGCGGCTCATTGGGATGTCCGCCGTCGTTGAGCGTGCGATCCATCCATGTGCACTCGCCGGAGCCAGGCGCGTGAGCCGAGCCCGGCGCCGTTCCTTGTCTGAAGTAGACGAACATCGCCGTCGCGCCCGGAATACCCGCGCCGTTCACATCGTGATTTTCCACGATACGCATCGACGGGCCGCCATGGCAGAGGAGCGGGTAGCTCGGAGGCTCCGCTTGGGCAGGCGTCGTCACGAGTGCAGCGAACGCAAACATCACCGACGTCATCGCAATTCTTTTCATCTTGTCCTCCCGTTGTTGTTCTCGCGCCGTGCGATCGAACTCGCGCGGGGCCAGATCATTCTATCATCTAGGCACTCGAATGCCGTGAGGCAGATCACGGTTTTGGCGTGATCGGGCTGATTTTATGCGGCTTGCAATAGGTCGCGCTGTTCTGCGGGAAAGGAGACAAATTGGGATTGAGCTGCTGATAGTTGTTGCCCTCGACATCCTCGACGACTTCGTTTTGGGAATCGGCGTCGACGCGAACGTAACTGGTCAACGGCACGGCCTTCGTCAGCGGGATCGACCACGACTGACTGCCGTTGGCAGGGAGCGGATTGGCGACAACCGTCGTTGCGAAAAGCGACGCGCCGCCCTGGGTCGCCGCAATCTTGAGCGCAACGTGGAACGATTTTGCCACCTTCACGCCGCAACCTTCCTTGACCGTGAACGAGACATGATCGATGAAGGCTTGCGTGATACCCGGCGCCGTTTGAGCAACCTGCAAGTCGGAGACGATCAAGTCGGGGTATTTGACGCTTCCCAACATCACGATCGGGCCCGCCATAACCGCCATAGGCGCGAAGATCGAAACGGCAGCCCCGAAGGCGATCAATTTTCGAACGGACATGGATGTCACTCCTTGTGATTTTTTGCGAACGTCGCGCGACGGACAATTCGAGTTCGGATGCGCGCCGCGCGCCATCGCGCGGGGCCGGATGCGTTTGTTGTTCGATGCAAATCGCAGGTGCCGCGTGCGCGCTTCCTCTTTGAAGCAGATAATGTGCGCGGCCAAGTCTTACTGATGCCGGATCAACGCACACGCCGCCGTCCGAAGCAATGCGGTCACTGTGCAGCGCAACGAGAACGGAAAATCGACGCAAAGTCTGCGCGATGCGGCGTTTCGCGGCTAAACGACCTTACCGGGATTGAGAATGTCGAGGGGATCGAGCAGGCGTTTGAGGGACCGCATCAGCGCGATCTCCTGTGCATTGCGGGACAACTCCAGATAGGGCTTTTTCTCGAGGCCGATGCCGTGCTCGGCCGAGACCGAACCGCCGACCGGCTGCAAGGGCGTATAGACGATGCCTTCAACGGCCGTGCGCGCGGTGCCGCCGGCATCACCCGCACGGATCACCAGATGCAGATTGCCGTCACCAAGGTGGCCGAACACCCAGCAGCGGCAATCCGGCCAGCGCGCAAGAAGCTGGGCGCGAACGCCGTCGATGTAGGTCTCCATCGCCGCGATCGGCAGCGAGACATCGAAGACGAACGGCGCGCCGAATTGCCCGACCTGCCCGACGTCATCGCGCAGCGCCCAGAGAGCGTGGCGCTCGCGATCGGACTGCGCGATCGTGGCGTCGGCAATTAGGCGCTGCTCAAGGGCTTGCGCCATCGCCTCCTCGAAGCGCAGCGCATCATGTTCGGCATCGGCGCCCTGCGACTCGACGAGCACGTAATAGGGATGGGCCTGCGCCAGCGGCGGCGTTCCCTTGGCCGGCGGCGTCGTCACCAGCAGATAGAAGTCGCGCCACATCACTTCGAAGGCCGAGAGGCCGCCGCCCAAGGCGCGATCGATGTGTTTGAGAAAGGTGGTGAGCGCGGCGAAACTGTCGACCGCCACAAAGGCCACGCTCTGGCTGCGCGGGCGTTCGAACAAGCGCAACACGACCCGGGTGACGACGCCCAACGTTCCTTCCGAGCCGATGAAGATCTGCTTGAGGTCGTAGGCGGCGTTGTTCTTGATCATGCGGTTGAGCGAACTGACGACCGTGCCGTCGGCGAGAACGGCTTCGAGGCCGAGCACCATCGCACGCGTCATGCCATAGCGGATCACGCGGTTGCCGCCGGCATTCGTCGCGACATTGCCGCCAATGGTAGCGCTGCCGCGCGCGCCGAGGTCCAAGGGGAATATCAGATCGTGAGTTTCAACCGCCTCCTGCAATTGCTGCAGCACCACGCCCGCTTGAACCACAGCGATGCGCTGTACCGGATCGATCTCCTCGATGGCATTCATGCGCTCCAACGACAGTATCAGCTCGTCGGCTTTTGAATCCGCGCCATGCACAAGACCGGTGCGCCCGCCGTGCGTGACCACGGGCTGGCGGGCGGCATGCGCCAATTTCAGCACGGCCGACACTTCGTCGGTGCTTCGCGGACGGACCAAATATTGTGCCCGCGTTCCGGAGCGTGAAAAGCCGGCGCCGCGATCGGAAACGGCGGCGCCGCTGAGGACACCGTTGTCGCCCGCAATCGCCCTCAATTGCGCGATAAAATTTTCATCCACATCGATCTCCTTAGCGAGGCCCTGCGCGGCCACGTCGCCAGGCGCAATCAAACCCAGCTTCACGCGAAACCATTGGGCGTCAGTGTACTAGGTCTTGCCGTCTTGGTCGCCTTGGTCGTCGTAGCCGTGGCGCGCGCTGTAGAAGACGAGAAACATCAGCCCGCCGCCAACGAGGATCGTGAAGACACTGCCGAGGACGAGCGCGATCCAGCCCGAGGCGCCGATCTCGACCCCCGGCATCGACGACCAGACATGCCAGGAGTATAGCGCCGCGACCACGAGGAACGCAGTGAAGAAGACGACAAGTGCGATTTGACCGATGCGCATCTAGAGCAGCGTTGGCGGTTGGTGTGTCATAGCCGGTCGCGCGTGTTTGCCGGTGGTCCGGCAAAACCTTCAGTGCGCGCGTATCTTGTCTTCGCGGCGCACGGGTTTGTTTTCCAAATGCACGGGCGGGGTGACCGCCATGTGTTGAAAGACGGCGTCGGTGATCGCGCTCATCTCAGCCGGCGTTGCGGCGGCGACCTGCCATTCGCCGATCACGGCGCGCGTCTTGAGATCGGTCAAGCGAATGGTCTTGCTTTGCGGCGCGACGGCGGCAACGACAAGCTCTGTCGTGCCCGCCGGATTGGCGAGCGTGACGGAAAATCCCGGCGCGAGAGTGGGCGCGCGCAGCAGGGCGTCGATCTTTTCGGCCAGCAGCGCATTGGCGCTCGGCGCGCCGTGCGAGCCGGCGCTCACGTTCTTGGCGGCGGGACGCGATGCGAGGCCCGCGTTGGCGATGTCGTGCGCCGAACTTGGAACGGCGAACAGGAAGGCTAACCCGAGCGACAGGAGGCCTGTGTTTCGACGCTTTACGGTCATGTCTCGTAAGCCCTCTCAATCCGACGCATGATAGCAAGGATTGCGCCGGCGCGACCAATATTCGGGGCGCCGCCCCGCCGTCGAAGCGAAACACTCGCCCGTCAGACGATTTCGCGCGGTCAGGCGCAAGGCACGCACGAGTTCGCGCGGCGCCTGCACAAACGCAGTCGAATGGGTCACCTACTCTGTGCTAGTGATCAGCGAAGACTGCGAATAACCGGGGGATCGAACAATGGTGCGCGCACTCCTTTTGACGACGCTCGTCACTGCGATCGCGACAGCGGCGCCAGCGGGCGCGAGCCCCCTGCCCGTCGGCGGCGTCACGCCGGCCGAGGTCGCGACCGTTCTGCAAGCCGGCGGCTTCAAGGCAGAAATGAAAACCGGCTCGCATGGCGACCCGATCATCGAGAGCGGCGCGGAGGGCGCCGCGTTCCAGGTCTATTTCTTCGACTGCAAGTCCGGGCGCTGCATCGGCATCGAATTCTCCGCCGGCTTCGACCTGCCGAAGGGCATGTCGTGCGAAGACGTCGACAAATGGAATCGCGGGCACCGCTATGGTCGCGCCTTCCTCGACGACGAAAAGGACCCCTATGTGGAGATGGATCGCGACTTCGAGCGCGGCGGCACGACGGAGGCGATCGAAAACGAGCTCGCCGTGTGGGTCGCGGTGTTGCGCGAATTCACTAAGGTGATCCATTTCTGGGGAGATGAGCAGCCCTTGGTGCGTTGAAGATACCGGCCGCGCAAGCTGGCAACAGCGAGGTGCTGAAGGACCCGGCCACCATGCGAGCTTTCATTCACCAACGGCGGCCCGGCAATTCGAAGAGGGGCCGTGACCGCAGCGCCGGCTCCGCGCCCCGCGTCGCGGTAAACCGTCCGCGGCTGATTTCACGCAGGCCCTCGGAAATGTAGACGGCTTTCGCGGGCAGCATAGTGTTGGTATAAGGCTCAGCCTCGCAAATCGCCGGTGTTCGGCCAGCGAGGCTCTTGCGAGTTGGGGGACTCACCGATGAATTCAATTCTTTCGCGCTTCTTGTTCCTTGCGGCCGGCTTGATTAGCTCGGGCCTTTTGGCGACGAACGCGGGCGCAACGCTGCCGGTCGACGTCTACGCCGCCCTCCCAGACATCACGCAGACCGTGATCTCTCCGGACGGCCAGCACGTTGCCATGATGCAGCCCGTCTCTGGAGCGGCGAGCGTTACGATTTATAGGGTCGGAGCCGGCGGCTCGCCCTGCGCTTTTGCTCCGACGGATGTGAGAATTCGAGGTGTCGCTTGGGCGAGCACGCGCCGCCTGCTCGTCAATCTCAGCTATACGAAAACGTTGACCTGGTTCGGCGAGAGTGTCCCGCGCGAGTTCCACAAACAGATCTTGATCAACACCGAGTGCAAGGACCCCAAGCAAGTCCTCGGCAATTTGGAGCAAGTCCGCGAGACAATAAATTCGAACACGGAATTGGTGGGCCGTCCGCCGAACGACTTCGAACATATCCTCGTCGCTTCGTTCGGCTATACCCTGGAAATTTACAAAGTCGATCCGGAAACCGGTACCGGCGACCTCGTCTATGTCGGCAAGAACCAAGAAACCTCCATGGCTCATGCCCAATCTAGTCCGGATTTTGCCGGGACCTATAGGGTCGTGCTTGACGACAACGCGGTGCCCAGAATTCGCTACGACTCTTTCAACCACGAGCACGATACCGTCGTGTCGGCGCGTCTGGCGGGGTCGGAGACGTGGACTGAAATCTATCGTTACTCCACGTCGGAGGATGAAAAACGCGGCATCGACTTTGTCGGCTTCTCGTCGACCAATCCAAACATCGCTTACGCGGTGGCGCGAAACGGCGGCGATCGTGTGGGCGCCTATGAATTCGACCTGACGACCAAGACATTCGGGCGCACCCTCTATCAAGACTCCAAAATGGACGTCGACGGTTTCTTCTTGGAACCCTACACGCGACGCGTGGTCGGCGTAGAGTACGGCACGCTCGAAGGCGACCGAGTCAGCTGGCTCGATCACGGTTGGGCGCAAGTCGATGCAGACCTTCACGCGACCTTCGAAAACAGCCTGATCAATATCACCTCGGCGACGGCGGATCGAAAAAAGTTCACGGTCTATGTCGAGGGGCCGCAAGATCCGGCCGGCACGTACTATTACTACGACTCGACAAAGCCGGAGATTGTCAAAATCGGCGCGCTTTACCCGCGTGTCACACCCGCAGAAGCGGCCCAAAAGCGTTTGATTTCCTACAAGGCGCGCGACGGGCTCGAAATCCCTGCGTATCTGACGCTTCCGCCCGGCGCCTCCGGCAAGAACATGCCGTTCGTCGTCATGCCGCACGGCGGACCCGAAGGTCGCGACGACCCAGGTTTTGATTGGTGGGCACAATTCGTCGCGACGCGGGGCTTCGCCGTTCTTCAACCGGAGTTCCGAGGGTCTGCAGGCTTCGGTCAGGCTTTCAAGGAAGCGGGGCGCCACAAATGGGGCCTCGAGATGCAGAACGACGTCACCGACGGCGTGAAGGCGATGATTGCTCAAGGCATCGCCGATCCGAAGAAGATGTGCATCGTGGGTTGGTCTTATGGCGGTTACGCGGCGCTGGCGGGGGTGACGCTGACGCCGGAGCTCTACAAATGCGGCATTGCCATGGCGGGCGTTTCGAATCTTGTGACGATGCTCGGCTTCGAAGCGAACCACCACAACATGACCTTCAATCCGGACGTCAATTATTGGCCGCGGGTCATCGGCGATCCGACGCAAGACGGCGACCGCTTGCGCGCGACCTCGCCCGCCCTTCACGCCGACAGGGTGACGGCGGCGCTCTTGCTCATCCATGGCAAGAACGACACGACGGTGCCCATCGAACAGAGCGAGCAGATGGCGCAAGCGATGGACAAAGCCGGCAAGCCCTATCAGTTCATCCGCATCGACGGCGACGATCACCAATTGCGCGCCGCCGCCAGCCGCAAGCAGATGCTCGAGGCGATGGACAAATTCCTGCAGGCGCAATTGAAATAACGGGCGAACACAACGGTCACCCGGCGCGCAGCTCCGCGCGTCGGGCGCAGGCGTCCCTACGCGCTCGCGTTAATACTCGACGGGGCGATGCGGTCCGTGAACGCCGTTTAGATTCGGTCAACACCTGAGTCATGCCTGCAACAGCGGCCGGCATTTCTTCTTGACCCACGCCGGATCGGCATCTTGCCCTGCACGGCGGAGCGTTCGTTTCCCGCCATAGCGCTCGAACGAAGCGCATCTGGGCGTTGTCCGGCCGGTGCGCGTGCGACCGGATTTTACGAATTTGCAATCTCGTTGTGCGACCACGGAGGGGCACCGTGATGCTGTCAAAGAGACAGATTAAAATCCTTAAGGAAACTCCATGCGAACGAAAACGACCCTTCTTCTCTCGACAGCGATCGGCGCCTTGGCGCTGACCTCGCCCGCCCAAGCAGCCAGACCCTATTACGTCAGCGTGATGGGCGGCGCCAATTTCCTGCAAGACAATTCTTTTCATGCCGTGACCTCGCCGACCTTCTCGGCCGACACCCTGGCCTTTCACCCCAACAGCGACACGGGCTTCATCGTCGCCGCCACCGTCGGCATGCACCTCGACCAAGTCCTGAGCGGCTTGCGGGTCGAAGCCGAAGGCGCCTATCGCAAGAATAACGTCAAGGGCACTTGGCAAAGCAATACGGGCACGCCGACCCTCATCTCGTCGGGCACGCTCGACTACGATCACTCGACATGGTCGGTGCTGGCGAATGCCTGGTACGATTTCAACGTCGGCAGCGCGCTGAAGCCCTATGTCGGCGGCGGCATCGGCTGGGCGGAGACGCGCCTCAAGGGCACCTACAAGGGCTTGAGCGCGCCAAACCCGAATTTCGATTTCAGCAACGACGGCTTTGCCTGGCAGGCCGGCGCAGGCGTCAACTACGCCCTGACGCCGAACATCGATGTCGGCATCGGCTATCGCTATTTCAGCGGACCCGACGTGACAGTGGGTTCGAGCTTCGGCGCGAACTCGGCTGCGGGCAGCATCAGCTCCGACAACCAATCGGTGCTGGTCAACCTCACGTTCGGCTTCGGCGCGTAAGAGCGGCACAAGCGCAATGAAAAGGCCGCCCCCTCGGGCGGCCTTTTTGATTCAATTGGGCTTGAAGGTCGCGCCGGCGATCGCGCCGCTCTCGATCAGAATGTAGCAGCCGAGCGCGATCAGCACGAAGGGCGTGACGCGGCGGCCCCAGCGGCGGAAGGGCGCGCCGAGCTGAGGATGGCCGACCAAAGCTCGAGCAGCGATGCACCACGCAGCGACCAACGCGGCGAAGAGCGCGCAGATCGCGAGAACGGCGGCGGGCGTCTGGCGCGCGAACATGGGGACGTAGACGGCGATGTTGTCGCCGCCGTTGGCGACAGTCACTGTCGCAACGGCGAGCACCGTGCCTGTCCATCCGCTTGCCGATTTCGCCGGCGCTGCGGTTGAATCCAAATTGGCCCGCCGCAGTTCCATCAGCTGCTTTGCGCCGATCAGCACCGGCAACACGCCGAGATAACCGATGTATCTATCGGGAATGGCAAGCGCCAGCGCCGCACAAATCAGCGCCGCCGCGACGAGCGCCGCGAAGCCAAGATATTGCCCGACGACGATCGCCGCGGGAGGCATCTTCGGATCGGAGAAAAACGCGAGCAGCACAAAGGCGTCGTCGATGTTCGTCGAGACGAACGCGACGGCGGCGATCGCGATGGATTCTAGCATCGCGCCCTGCCCGCTTTCGGATCCTCCCGCGCTTTCACGCTCTTGCCTATCTTGCGTGGTAAACTTGGGCAACGACTCAAGCGGCCAAGCGCGCCACCCGGTCTTAATCAGTCGGTCTTAAGCCACCGACGCACCTTGACCCGGCGAGGCAAAGGGCCTAGGTCACGCCCATGCTCTAGCACTCGGCATGGTCGAGTGCCAAAGGGGCTCATTTTCCAACAAATTTCGCACCGTCTCGAACCACTTCGAGGCCCTTAGGAGAACGCGCATGAAATTCCATCCACTCGCTGACCGTGTGGTCATTAAGCGCGTCAAGGAGGAGACGAAATCCTCCGGCGGCATCATCATTCCCGACACCGCGCAAGAAAAGCCGCAAGAAGGCGAAGTCGTCGCCGTGGGGCCTGGCGCGCGCGACGAAAAGGGCGAGCGCATCAAGCCCGAGGTCAAAGCCGGCGACCGCATTCTGTTCGGCAAGTGGTCGGGCACGGAAATCAAAGTCGACGGCGAGGAGCTGTTGATCATGAAAGAGTCCGACATCATGGGCGTTCTCGAGGGCAAGCCCGCGGTGAAAAAGGCGGCCTAAGCCTCTCCCGCCTCGAAGCGCTTTTCTCTCTCAATTTGGAGTTTCCTCAATCATGGCAGCCAAGGACGTTAAATTTCATGCCGACGCACGCGCGCGCTTGCTGCGCGGCGTCGATATTCTTGCCGATGCGGTGAAGGTCACGCTCGGCCCCAAGGGCCGCAACGTCGTCATCGAAAAATCCTACGGCGCGCCGCGCTCGACAAAAGACGGCGTGACGGTGGCGAAGGAAATCGAACTCTCCGACAGGTTCGAGAACATGGGTGCGCAGATGGTGCGCGAAGTCGCCCAGAAAACCAACGACACGGCCGGTGACGGCACGACGACGGCGACGGTCCTCACCCAAGCGATCGTGCGTGAGGGTATGAAGGCCGTTGCCGCCGGCATGAACCCGATGGATGTAAAGCGCGGCGTGATGCTTGCGGTCGAGCACGTCGTCGCCGACCTCAAAAAGCGCTCCAAGAAGGTCAAGTCGAACGAGGAAATCGCGCAAGTCGGCACGATCTCGGCGAACGGCGACCTGGCGATCGGCAAGATGATCGCCAAGGCGATGGAGAAAGTCGGCAACGAAGGCGTGATCACAGTCGAAGAAGCAAAGAGCCTCGACACCGAACTTGAGGTCGTCGAAGGCATGCAATTCGATCGCGGCTACATCTCGCCCTACTTCATCACCAACGCCGACAAGATGGTGGCCGAACTCGACGATCCCTACATCCTGATCCACGAGAAGAAGCTGTCGAACCTGCAGCCGATTCTGCCGATCCTCGAGACGATCGTGCAGACCGGCCGCCCGTTGCTCATCATCGCGGAAGAAGTCGACGGCGAAGCCTTGGCGACGCTGGTGGTCAACAAACTGCGCGGCGGCTTGAAGGTCGCGGCGGTGAAGGCGCCCGGCTTCGGCGATCGCCGCAAGGCGATGCTTGAAGACATCGCGATCATCTCACATGGCGAGCTCATTTCCGAAGAGCTCGGCATCAAGCTCGAGAACGTGAAGCTGGCCCAGCTCGGCCAGGCCAAGAAGGTCCGCATCACGAAAGACGATACGACGATCATCGACGGCTCGGGCAAGAAGAGCGAGATCCAGGCGCGTATCGCACAGATCAAAGCCCAGATCGAAGACACGACGTCGGACTACGACAAAGAGAAGCTGCAAGAGCGTCTGGCGAAACTCGCGGGCGGCGTTGCAGTCATCCGTGTCGGCGGCGCGACAGAGATCGAAGTGAAGGACCGCAAAGACCGCGTCGACGATGCGCTCAATGCAACACGCGCGGCGGTCGAAGAAGGCATCGTGCCCGGCGGCGGCGTGGCGTTGCTTTATGCGTCAAGGTCGCTCGCGCAATTGAGCGTCGACGGCGAAGACCAAAAAGCCGGCGTCAACATCGTGCGCAAGGCGATCCAATCGCCGATCCGTCAGATCCTGGAGAACTCGGGCGTCGAGGCCTCTCCGGTCGTGCATCGTCTGCTCGAAGGTAAATCGGCAACTGCCGGCTTCGATGCGCAAGCGGAAGAATATGTCGACATGATCGAAGCCGGCATCATCGACCCGACGAAGGTCGTGCGCACGGCGCTGCAGGACGCGGCCTCGGTCGCCGGCCTTCTGATCACCACCGAAGCGATGATCGCCGAGAGGCCGGAGCCCAAGAGCGGCGGCGGCATGGGCGGCGGCATGGGCGGAATGGGCGGCATGGGCGGCATGGACATGTAACCCTGCGCCCATCCGGCGAATTGCATCAGGGGCCGAAGGAAACTTCGGCCCCTTGTTTATGACCAGCGAACGTCAACGAAAGCCGGCGGCTCTTTCGCCGTGTACGTCACATACGGCACGACGAGCGCGGCGAGCCGGACGCAAAGTCCGGCCGTACGTGTCGCATCCGTACGTAATTTGCGTTGACAATGTATGCAAAATACATATGGTGACGGCGAGCATCAGGAGACGATCCGATGGCGGCCGCACCCCATATTCAAAAGGTACTCGAGCGCATCGACCGCGAAATGGACGCGTGCGCGCGTGCCGGCTTCGTCGATCACATGCTCAATTCGATCGAGGAATGGGTGCGGCCCGACGGCTGGTCGCGCGGCGTCACGCTCGCGCGCAACGCGATCGCCGATACCTCGCATGACGACGTGATCGCGGCCATTCGCGGCAAGCTCGCGACGAACCGCATTCTCAAACAAGAGCGCGGCGCCCGCACGATGGCGCGCGCGCTCGAATGGTGGCTGTGCGGCGCACTTATCGCCGAGGGACGGCTCAAGCGGGCGACGGAAAAGATGGCGCAGCGCTTTCGACCGTTGGCCGCCTAGATGACGCTCGATGCGCTCATCGCCCGCGCGGCCGGCGCCAAAGCGCCGGGCCAAGTCATTCGCCCCGCAGCGTTCGTGCGTGAAGTGAACCCGGATGATCCGCACGCAGAGATCCTGACGCGCACGGCCGAAAAAATCACGACGACCTATATGGACGGCTGGGAGACGGGGTTCGCCACCGGCAAAACGATCGCCCGCGCGGCCTTCATCAACGGCGCGTTCTCCGGCGCGACAGTGACGCTGGCGGCGGTCCTGCTGGCTATCGCTTGCGCGAGTCTTTGAGGAGCGCGAAGCGATACTCCTCGACCACGACGAATTTGACTGCGGCAGCGCGCTCAAGTTTCGCACCGCACCGGCGCAAAGCGCCCCAGCTTCCGACCGGATGATTACCAGTTCAATTGGCGGTTTTCGCCTTGTAGGTCGCGAGGTACCAAATGTTGCCGAAGGAATCCTTGACGGCCGCGGTGCGCTCTTGGAACGGGCGGTCGCTGGGCTTGGCGAGCGAACTTGCGCCGGCAGCCATCGCGCGCGCGTAGGCCGCATCGACGTCGTCTAAGTAGACATAGGTCGAAGCGCGCGTTGCCTCCGCGTAAGGCGGCTCCATGGCGGACAACACAACAACAGCGTCAGCGATGCGCGCTTGAACATGGAAGCCTGTGTCGATCTTGTTGCGCTCCAACTCAACGGCGCCAAAGACTTCGGCGACGAAATCGAGCAAATCCAAGCGGCCATAGATAAAGGGCCTGACGGCACCTAGCCCATTGCGAATGTGTTTGTGGTCTTCATTCATCGGCGCTCTCCTTGGCCGGCCCCGACACTGCGACGATAGTTGAGGAAATTCCAGTCGTGTAGTTGGCCTGCCACTGAGCGCGGGCCGCCCGCGGAAACGGCCGCTTGGGCGGTGTGTGAAGTTTCGCTCCACAAGTGATATTATGGCTGCGGCATTGGCCGAAACGGGGGACCTGCATGACGACCCTGAAGAGCTTGATTGACGGCGTCGGCCGCTGCCCGCGCTGCTTCCGGCAGTCGCTGCAATTGGCCGGCGTGCTTTGGGCGACGACGATCATCGCTTTCGCGGCCGCGCCGCAGTCTTGGGTGTGGGCGATCGGCGCGACGGTTGCAATGGCAGCGACTCTCCTCTGGCTGACGCACATGATGCTGTTCACGGCGCGCGCGAGCGCCAAGCTCATCCGCAGCGAGACGGACGGCATGATCGCCGGACGGCGTTTCGCCTTGCGCACGATCGGGCGCAGCGTCGCTTACGGCGCGGGGCTCGCGATCACGCTCTCAATCGTGCGGGCGTCGAGCGTGCGGGCGGACGAGGTTCCGGGATGCCTGCAAAATGCGCTCTGCGACGCGGACCATCCCTGCTCGGGGTGCAGCTGTCATTATCCTCAAGGCGCGACGACCGGGTATTGTGCCGTCGATTGAGTGAAGCGGGGGAGAGGTGCGATGAGAAGGTTTGCAAAACGTTTACCCGTGGCGGCGACCGCATTGGTCTCTGCATTCGTTTTGACGACAACCACGGCGCGCGCAGAGATGATTGAGTTTGCCTGTCAACGCATCGACGTCGCCAACCCGGACACGCTCTTGTTTCAAGTCGACCTCGCCGCGGCGACCGTGAGCCTCGTCAGCGGCGAGGTGCAATACCGTTACGGCGCGCGAGCGTCATCGATAACCGCAAACTCGATCAGCTGGTCGGACGGCTCGGGTTATGGCGCGCAGAATTGGCAACTCGACCGCCTGTCGGGTCATCTGACGATGTCGACGGAGGGCGGCAAGGTCACTGTCGAATTCGACTGCCACAAGACCACCGGATTCTGACTTCTGGTTCGCGATCTCAGTTGGACGGCAGGCGGAACCAATCGAAATTCGGGATCTCGGTGCCGGCCGCGGTCCTGTCGGCGTCTTCGATGTTGCCGCTGCCGAAGTAGACACTGAAACCGATGCTCAACTCGTTCGAATTGAGCTTGGGAACCTCGGAGGAGGTATAGTGGATCTCGGCCTCGCGTCCCTCATATTTGAGGGTGAAGGCAACGGGCACGGATTTTCCGAACCAATATTGCGCCTCGGCCTGCCACGTCACCGCATTTGCGCCATAGCTGCCGTTGAACTGGCCATCGATGTAGCCGGCGCCGCCCGTCAGCTTTAGTTTGGTACTGGGATAGTAGCTGACAAGGCCGCGAACGAAGCCGGCGTTCTCCACGAAATACGGATTGGAATCCATATATCCAGCCTGGCCGTAGAGCGTCCAGGGACCGCAATAATACTGACCCTCGAAGCCGGCCATGATCGCCGTCGCGTTGTTGCCACCGTAAACATCCCACACGCGGCCGGTGGCAACGAAGAGACCGAGGAGACCCTCCGACGGGTCGCGCTCATTGAGGTGCAGCCCGACGCCTACGTTTCCGAGGGCCCCAGGACTCTCATTGTTGCTGTTGCCGTGAAGCGAAGCGTCGCCAAAGAAATCCAGCTGCAGGTTCACCTTGGTGTCGGCATAGGGAATGTTGACGCGACCAAAGCCGTAGAGGCTCGGATGGTCATAGCTGAAGCCGTTGGGACCGTATTCGTAGTCGTCCCACCACTCGGCGAAGCCGACATAGATCACACCCGTCGTCGGGGCCGCTTGCGCGGTCGTCGCCGAAATCCCAAGCGCCACGATCGACGTTGAGATCAACGCCACGTTCTTCAAGCTCATTGTTTTCTCCCGATTTCGCCGCCGCGCGGACCTACGCACAGTGTCGACCCTCAGAAGGACACCCCGGCCGTGCCCGCACGTTGCCCCGCGCGAATCACATGGTTGTTGACGGCTGACTATAGGTTTCGACAGCCGGATCAACACGCACCGCAGCGGTCAGGGGTCACATTGGGACCCGGCTGTGCCGGTGGGGCAACTACAAAGGCGCCGCGCCGCGGCTATGCGTCGGGCCGTGGTGCGACTGATCGTGCCTCATCGCCCGCGAAATTCCCATCATCGACCGCGCGAAATCGCACGTGCTAAACCCTCGCACAATTCAACAAAGGCCACACGAGACGCCATGATCACCGGTCCTGCTTCGCACTCCTTTATATCCCAGCGCCTGCGCCTTCGTTTTGTCGATTGGGGCAACGCGGAGGCGCCGGCGCTCATTCTTCTCCACGGCGGGCGCGATCATTCGCGCAGCTGGGATTGGACAGCGCAGGAACTCAGGCGCGATTGGCATGTGATCGCGCCCGATCTGCGCGGCCACGGCGACAGCGACTGGTCGCCCGACGGCGATTATGGCGGCCTCGCCAATCTCTACGATCTGGCGCAGCTCATCCATCAGCTCAAGCTCGCGCCGGTGACGATCGTGGCGCACTCCTACGGCGGCAACATCGCGCTGCGCTATGCGGGCGTTTATCCGGCGAACGTGAAGAAGCTGGTCGCGATCGAAGGCCTGGGGCCCAGCCCCAAAATGATGGCCGAGCGTTTCGGCAAACCGATCGACGCGCGACTGCGCGAATGGATCGACGCCAAGCGCGGGGTCGCCGGGCGCACGCCGCGCCGCTATGCAACGCTCGAAGAAGCCTATGCGCGCATGAAAGAGGAGAACCACCATCTCTCCGACGAGCAGGCGCGCCATCTGACGATCCACGGCGCCAGCCAAAACGAAGACGGCAGCTATAGCTGGAAATTCGATCCCTATATGCGCGTCTTCCCGCCCTTCGACATGGGCCAAGCCGACGTCGAGGCGATGTGGAGCGCCATCACCTGCCCCACGCTTCTCATGTACGGCCAAGACAGCTGGGCCTCGAACCCGGAGAAGGACGGGCGCGCCAAACATTTCAAGACCGCGCGCGTCATCTCATTCGCCAACGCCGGCCATTGGCTGCATCACGACCAGTTCGAGCAATTCGTCGGCGAGCTGCGGGCGTTTCTGTAATTGCGAACCGCCAAAAACAAAGAGGCCGCCCGTCGGGCGGCCTCTCGAAAGGCGACAATGTGGTGTCAGCACATCGGTGGATGCGGCTCTCTTTGTTAGAGAGCGTTGGCGACGGCTGTGAAGGTCGTCGTCAGCTTCGTACCGAGCAGCTGAACGGCGGTGATGATGACGACGGCAATCGACGCCGCAATCAAACCGTATTCAATCGCGGTCGCACCCGACTGGTCGGCGGCAAAGCGTTTTGCGAACTTAAGCATGCGTGAGTCCTCCCATTGCAACAAAGGCCCGTTCCCGACAACGACGCGCCGGAAATTACCTTCGCGCTCAACATAATTCCGGTCGGTGTATGAGACGTAAAATGCGCAATTTGAAGCAAATCGTCGGCAATCCTTACGCCGCGCATTTTCCCTAACGCCGGCGCGGACGCGAAACGCACGCGCACGAGCCGCGCGCGCGGTAAACGAAGCGCTTCGTTTGTACGGTCGTCTCAGACAAACCGCGCGCACACGTCCAGAGCGCGCAACCTCTTCAGGGATTTTCAACCATGAATGCCCCGGGCCGCAGGCTCACGTCCTCCGCGGGTGATGGCTGGAGGAAGAGGACACGGTTAGCGGCGCCTTGCCCATTTGAGCGCGCAGGCGGACCGTCACTTCGGTGAAAGGCGCGCCTGAAAGAAGACGACGACGGAGCGGTTGAAATCGCGGTGGAAGGCGGTGCGGTCGAAGCCCGCCGCATCGCTGCAAATCACCGGCAATAGCCAAGAGGGGCACGGCGCCAAGAACGAGAAATGCGCAGCACCAGGCACCGCGTGATACTCCGGCGGCACCGGCAAGAGCCGCCGAACAACGGCTTCGTTGGTTGGGTAGGGAACTTTGCGATCGTCGACGCCGTTCCAAAGCTGTATCGCCGCAGTCACTTGCGAAAGCCCAGCGGGCTCGAAGGCAAAGCCGTATCCCGGCGCCGCAATAACCGCCGCCTTGACGCGCCCGTCATGAACCCACGCCGTTGCGGGGAGCGAAACAGTGGGAAGCTGCGGCCACAGCGTACAGCCGAATTCGGGTTGCGCTTTGCACTGCGCGCCGAGCCGCGCCAGATCGGGCACGCCGCCGATGGAGACCAGCGCCGTAAAGCCCCCAGCCGAATATCCGAACACGCCGATACGCGCCGCATCGAGCTGGCGATGCGCCGGCCATGCGCTCAGCATGTAGTCGAGCACGATGTGAATATGACGTGGGCGATCGGTCAGCCAGCGCGGCGTGCCGACATAACTCTGGTCGTCGGCGTTGTCGCCAGTGTGCGTGACCGCGGCGACGACGAAACCGGCCGAGGCAAGCGCCAGCGCCGTATCGGAGTGACTGAACGCCAGACCGCCATTGCCGTGCGAGATGAGAATGACTGGCAGATCGTTACCGACGACGGCGCCCTCATTCGCCACCATCTGTGCGGAGAGACCGATGAGGCTTCGTCCGGGCGGTGAATTGGTCGGGTACCAAATCGCGACATGAAGCGGTTTGTCTTGCGCGTCCGCAACCGTGACCTCTTGGAAACCAACAGGGTGCGCAGGCGTCGCCGCGTTGAGAAAGACCCTCGCGATCGCGCCCGCCGCCACGAGCGCCAGAATGAGGACGGCCCCGGCGACGACCTTCAAAATCAGCCTCATGCTGTCGCGCCCCTGTCAGATCCCGAGCGCATAGAGCAAACTGATTGTGAGTGAAATAAGGCGGGCAGCGACGCGCGGCCAACACTTCGGCGCCGCCTTGCGGCTTTCAGGGAAGACACATGGTCTTGCGGCATAAGCCGCGATGGCACTGGTGCCCGCCGCTCACGCGGCGACAATTCCACTCCCAGTCGACACAGGCGTCTCGACAATATTGTGCGTGCGTCTGGCGGTCGTCGGGATTGATGGGAGGCGGCAGCTGGATAGGCGCGACTACGGGCGGCTCCGGCGGGATCGGCAGCGGCCTTATGACGATCACCGCGTGTTCGTCCGGTAAGTCCATCGCCGACGCCGACAACGCACCGAAGGCCAACAACAGCAAGCCGACAATCACCGCGCGCATGGGATTTTCGCCCCAAGGTATCAACGACGTAAAGAGACTACCGGAATTAGCTCACACATTCCATCGCTGATCGTGGGCCGGCGCGCGCAGATCACGGTCTCGGCGGCCCTATGACGGCTTCGACACCTTTCCTCAGCGACGCCAAGGTAAACGGCTTCACGACATACCCGTTGACGCCCGCGTCGATTGCTTGTTTGACCGCAGCAACTTCGCCGACGCCGGTCAACATGATGAAAGGTAATGCTTTCAATTCGGACCGGGCGCGGATGGCACGCAGCAACCCCAAGCCGTCGAGCTTTGGCATTTGAGAATCCGAAATGACCAACCGCACCTGACCCTCGGCGAGCTTCTGCAACGCTTCCTCACCGTCGCTGCACTCGATCGTATCGAACCTGTAACCGATTTCACGAAGGCTGCTGCGAACCAGCATGCGCGTCGTGCGTTGATCGTCGACGATCATGATGAGATGGCCTGAAGGATCACTCACCCTTGTCACTCCGCGTGTCGGGCTTTCGCGTCTTGCGCGACCGGACGTTGGACTTGCGCCCGAGTCCCGACTTTCTGGCGAATTCGGAGCGCATCCGGGCATAAGCCGGCGCAACCATCGGATAGTCCGCAGGGAGGCGCCACTTCTTGCGATAAGCGTCCGGCGTCATTGCGTAATGCGACATCAAATAGCGTTTGAGCGTTCGCAGTTTCTTGCCGTCCTCAAGGCATATGAGGAAATCATCCTCAATCGATTTTTTCAGCGGCACGGCCGGTGTCGGCTCAGCCGCGTGGGCGCCCGTCAGCTCACGCAGTGAAATGTGGAGTCCGGCCAACAGCACGCCGAGCTGCGCGGCAGGCAGTTGATTGTTCTTGACAAAGGCGCAGGCAAGATCGGTTGCGAGCTTGAGAAGCCGCGTTTCGTCGTCGCCTTGGGCGGCGCGATCCGCCGCGTCTGCCTCCTTACGCCGACGCACCCGCGCCTCCTATTCGCTCGAGATAGGTGGCCGCAACGATGACATCGATCGCGCCTTGATCGGAGGCGCATGGCAGAAGGAGTTGCTCGAGCATGAACGGAGCGCCGCCGGGCGCTGCGTAGCGAACGGCGCGCACGACAGGCCCGCAGCGCGCGAGGCACTCCAAATACGGTTCGACGGCGGCGGCTAATCGATCCGCAGGTATGCATTTGTCGAACGTCTGGCCCGTGAGATCTCTTCCGGCGAGCTCGACGAGGCGGGTTCCGAACAACCGGAACTTGAATTGCGCCGGTTCCCGAAGCACATCGACAAGGGCGATATGGCCCAGCCAGATCCGAAGGGTCTCGAATGGAAAGGCGCCGCGCGCCGGCAGCGCACGTTCTCCGCGCATCTGGTCCCAAAATGCGTGCAGCGCTTGAAGTTTTGGGTGACCGATGACAAGGGGCGAGCCCCCGATCGATGCGCCGCCTACACGTCGATATCCGATTGGATCAGCCAGCATCAATCGCGCCCACCCCGTCGCGATACCTCTGAAAGGTCGTCGTCAGAGGGATGAATCGTAATTGATTCGTCTCGCGGGTCCCTTGACCGAACGCGTCAATCCATTGACATTTCGCGCGGGGACGAACGCGCGTCGCATGGAAAGCACTCACTGTCATGAGACATTTTGCCCGCAACACCTTGCTGCGAACGATCCTCGACGTCGCGGAGTCCCTCGGTGTCAGCCGCAAACAGGTTCTCGGCACGATCGGACTTGCCCCGTTCCTCGCCGATCAGCCGGGCGGCTTCGTGCCGTCGGAGGCCATCATCGATGCGATGGAGTATGCGGCGGCGGCCACCGGGCGGAGTGATTTCGGTCTGTTGATCGCGGATCGGCAGGATCACCGCTCGCTCGGGCCGCTCGGTCTCTTGATCGAGCAAGCCGACTCGATTGCCGAAATACAAGAATTCGGCGGGCGCTTCATGCGCTTGCACAACTCCGCGCTCGAGTACTCGATCGAGCGGGGCAAAACGCGCGCCAACATGCTCTTGAAGATCCACGCCAAGAGCGCCTACGAGCCGCGCCACTATGTCGAAGCCTTGTTCGCGATTTGCGTACGCATGGGCGGATTTCACCTCGGGGCCGAGTGGCGGCCGACCGCCGTCAATTTCTCGCACCCGAAGGTCGGCAAGGACGCGCGTTACGAGCACCATTTCGGCCGGCACGTCAGATTCAATCAGAAGGCAGACACGATCAGCTTCCGCATCGCGGACCTCGACCGATCCGTCGCCACGCGCGAGCCCGAGCTGAAGCGAATGCTCGGCAACGTCATGCGGCAATTGGAACTGCAGCATACGGAAGATTTTCCGGCAAAGATCGCGCAGCTCGTACGCATCTTGCTACCGTCGAACGAAGCCTCCATTCAAGAGGTCGCCCACCTACTCGCGATCAAACCGAGAGCGCTGCAGCGTCGCCTTCAAGCGCAGGAAACAAGTTTCGCACGCATCCGCGCCAAAGTCCGGCTGGACATGATTCAAGATTATGTCCGGCTGGATGGTTTCACCTTGACGGAGATGGCGCCGCTGCTCGGCTTTTCCGAAGTCAGCGCGCTCAGCCGCTTTGCCCGTACTCACCTGCCGGGCTCAAGAGCGGGAAAGCCGGCCGGCGACGACTGACGTTTGGGACTCGCACGGCGGCCTCACGGCTCCAAGGTGCAGCCGTAGGTCTCGCGATAGGTCGCCCGGCGCTTGATGATGCCAAAGAGCGTGCCGGTCGCGGTCTTTGCGGTTTCGTCGATCGTCACGGGGATGCTTTCGAAGCCCGGCGGGTCGTCGGTGCGGCAAGAGGCGAGACTGCGCCCGTCGACGAAAACGCACGAGCACACGACCTTGGCCATTGCCGCCGCGCCGACGCCGGCTTCGACCGACGTGCGCCAGCCAAAGTAAGCGCCGACGGCCACGACAAGCGCGACGATGCCGACAATGATCCGACGAAGGTACATTTCACTCTCTCCCGCTCACCGTCTATAAAGGCGGTGAAGGGGAATTAGCAATGCGATGGTTTCAGATCGCGGCCGTTCTCGCCGCAACTCTTTTCTGCGCGCCCATCTGGGCGCCCGTCCAGGCGGACGATTTGTTGCCGTTTCCGCCACAACCGGCGAACGTTCCCTACCCGACCGCCGCATGGCCGGAGATGGACGCGAACTCAGCGGCGCGCCGCGATGTCGAAGCCGTCGTCGCGCGCGCCTTCGCCGACGGGCGGCCTGAAGCGCTTGCCAAAACAAAGGCGGTGCTGGTGGTGAGCCGCAGGCAAATCGCGGCCGAGCACTATGCCGACGGCATCAGCCGCGACACACGCCTGCAGTCGTGGTCGATGGCGAAAAGTTTTCTGCACGCGGCGCTCGGCCTTGCGATCGCGCAGGGCAAAATCGATCCGCGGGCGCCGGCGCCCGTGGGCGAGTGGCAGAGCGACGGCGATGCGCGCAAGGCCATCACCATCAGGCAATTGGCGCAGATGGCGAGCGGCCTCGCCTTCAAGGAAGACTACGGCGACCCGCACAGCGAGGCGATGCAGATGCTGTTCGGCGACGGGCGCGGCGATGTCGGGCGCGCCGCCGCATCGACGCCGGCCGTGCACGCGCCCGGAACGTTTTGGTCTTATTCGAGCGGCTCGGCGAACATTCTCTCGCGCGTGTTGCGCGACGCGCTGGGCGGAAAGACCGCTTATCACGACTTTCTCACGACGCAATTGTTCGCACCCCTCGGCATGACGAGCGCGGTTGCCGAGTTCGACGCCTCCGGCACCTGGATTGCCTCGTCTTATGTGCACGCGACGGCGCGCGATTTCGCGAAGCTCGGGCTGCTCTATCTGCGCGGCGGCGTTTGGGAGGGCAAACAAATCGTACCGCGTGACTGGGTCGATGTCGGCCGCACGCCGACGCTCGCCTCGAAGGGCCAATACGGCGCGCTCTTCTGGCTGAACGCGCGCAACGCCGACACGGGCAAGGCCGCGATTGCGGAGGACGTTCCGGTGGACGCCTTCTTCGCCCGCGGCTTCGGCGGTCAGCTGATCCTTATCGTGCCGTCGCGCGACATCGTGGTCGTGATGCTGAACGCCGCCTATTCCGACGACGCCAGCGCCATCGTTAAGCTGCTCGCCGACATCCTCAAAGCGCTACCGCCGTCACCGGGCGGCGGGTGAGAGAGCACCCCGACGACGCGGCTTTCCCAGTCAAGTTCGATCCGGCCAGACTTGCCAAACCGGCATGGACGGTGGCCTAACTGTCGGCCGATCTTTAGCCAAAGAAGGGGCGCACCGAATGTGGATGATGTTGGCGGCCATCGCGGTCACCGGAACGCTCGGTGCGCTCACCGATTGGCTGTTCATGGGCGTGCTCTTTCACGACGCTTACAACCGCTATCCCGAGGTTTGGTGGCCCGGCATTCGCGAGGGCAAAGAACGCTCCGCGATCATATGGGCATCTGCGCTGGGTTACGTCATGACAACCGCCGTGATCTTGCTTTGCGTGATCACCGGGGTTCATTCGATCGGCGGGGGACTCTTCGTCGGGTTGGTCGCGTGGCTTGCGGGGCCCTCGATCGTCATCATCATCAACGGCATGTTCATCAAGATCGATCCGAAGATCACGGCCGCACATTGTGCGGGCTATCTGGCGCGGATGCTGCTCGCGGGCGCGGGCGCCGGCTTCGTGCTCGGCTCGCTGAGCGCGACTGCCTCATGACCTTGCGAATTGCCGGGCCGCCTACGCTGGAGATCTTCTGCCCGAAACGGACCGGCCTAGCCACGCCCCGATCCCGCCGCCGGCTGCCGTGGAGCCGAACACTTGGGCGAGAGCAACGGTGTCGAACATCGGATCGCCGGTGGCCGATGCCGCAGTCCCGCTCAAGTGCGCCAGCGACAGAAGGCTTGCGCCGACCGCGGAGAAGTTGATCAGCGGCATTGCGCCCGCCGCAACGGGAACGATGCTCAGCGCTTGAGACAAGCTGGTACCGAGCGCGCCGCTGATTCCGCCCGCCGCAGCACCTGCTCCGGTCGCGATGGTTTGCCCCGTCGTTCGCGTTGTCACGGCATAGAAGAGGCCGGTCAGCGCCGCGACGAGGCCGCCCGACGTGAGTTGTCCCGACAAGCCATATCGTCCGATGGTGTCGGCGATGCCGCCTATGTTTTGGCTGTTGGCAAACCCGAGGGCGACTTGCAGCAAGGTGCCGATCAATCCCGCTCGTAGAACGCCGGGCTGGGCCAACAAAGACAGAAAGCGTGACATGGATCGATCCGAAAAAATGTGCGCCAGAGCACTCAATATCATCCTAGGCCGGCGGCCAAGCACACTACAATCGCCGACTACAATGGCGCGGATAAGGGCCTTTGGTTGCTGCGCAATGTGCGCCGAGAAGGGAAAGCCCTTTTCCTTTGTCGAGATGACGGCGTTACACGCGACCGCCCACTCCAGGAGCCTCATGAATATCAGCATCACTGCCGCGACGCTCGCGATCGCACTTTCCTCAAGCGCGGCAGCCGCGGCGCCGCTGAGCGTGCCGTTCGACTTCTCGCACGGGGCTATCGGTCTCGATGTAACGGTTAAGGGCGCGCCTCTCTATATGATCCTCGACACCGGCGTCGATCCCTCCGCGATCGATATCGCGCGCGCCGACGCGCTCGGCCTCAAGGTCGATCGCGCCGCCGGCGGCGAGGCGTCGGGCGAAGGCGACGCCAAAGAAGCCAAGGTCTTCCCGGCGACCATCGACACGCTTGCCATCGCCGGGCGCTCGTTCGCGCCGATCGATGCGCTCGCCATCGACATGGGCACACTCTCGGCAAGTTATGGGCGCACGCTCGACGGCGTGCTCGGATTCAGTTTCCTGACCGACAAGATCGTGGTGATCGATTACGGGAAACGCACGCTCGGTATCCTCGATCGCGCGGCCGATGCGATACCGGCGATCCGGTCTTGCGCCAAGCGTTGGAGCGTGGCGCTGCGCTCGTTCGAAGGCGACAGCATTCCGGTCATACCGGCGTTTCGCTTCGGCGCGGCGTCGGCGCCGATCAGCCTCGACACCGGGTCGAACGGCGGCATTGCATTCTATAAGACTGCACTCGATCTGCCGGGCGTGCGCGGCGCATTGACAGAGAAAGGCGAGACCGCAATCACCGGCGCCCGCGGCGGCGCAAGGGCGAAAACCTATGTGCTCAATGCAACTATCGGCTTTGGCCCGTTCACGCTGCCGGCCGGCGAAATCGTCACACTGCGCAACGAGGAAGGCTCAACCGATACGCGCGTCGCCAACATCGGCAACAAGATCTTCGCGGCGATGGGCCTCAAGATGCTGCTCGACTATCGCGCCAGGCAAATGACGTTCTACGGCGACTGCCGCTGAGGCGCGCTGCTCGGGCAACTGGCCTTGCGACCGCCCGGTAGCATTGTGACGCTAGGATTCCGCCTCCATTCGGAGCGCGGCGCGGTGCGGCTACCAGCCGAAACGATCGGCTGCAAGCGGCGCTGACGCGCAACCGTGCGATGCAACGTCGGGGCTGGAGCCTCGCTTTGGCGGCGCTCGGAGTCCTGTGGTAAGAATCGCTTCTCAGAGAGTCGCCCGCCGGCGTTAGCGGCGTGCTGGGTCTTTTCCCAACCCCAATTTTTTCGCGCGAGGCCGTCGATGATCCGCCGCAGCATCATGCTCGCCTTTGCCTGCCTCCCATTGATCAGTTTTGCCGATCCGGCGCCGGCGGCGACAGCCGCGAACAATACGACCGCGAACAACGTTCTCTTCATCCTCGACGCCTCCGGCTCGATGTGGGAGCGCGTCGACGGCCAGCCGAAGATCATCGCTGCAAAGCGCGTGCTCAACGACGTCCTCAGAGATCTGCCGCCCGGCACTCAAATGGGCTTGATGAGCTACGGCCACCGCCGCAAGGGCGATTGCAACGACATCGAACTCATCGCGCCGGTGGGAACGGCAAACGCCGCGTCCCTGGCAAGGCGCGTCTCCGCTCTCTCGCCCAAAGGCGAAACGCCTCTCGCGGCGGCACTGCTGCGCTCGGCCGATGCGTTCGCCGGCACCACGGGACCACGGATGATCGTGCTGGTGACCGACGGCGCGGAGGAATGCCACGGCGATCCATGCGCGGCCGCACGGCAACTTGCCGCCTCGGGCTTCGACGTTCACATCAATGTCGTCGGGTTCAATCTTGCAACGAAGCAGCGCGAAGGCGTCGAATGCGTCGCGCGCGAGGGCCATGGGCGCTATTTCGACGCCGCCAACACCGCGGCGCTGACGGCCGTCATGAACGAGGTCAAAACGGAAGTCGCCGCCGCGCAACCGGCACCACCTCCGCCGCCGCCCGCACCGGCAGCCAAGACAAATCTCCTGTCGCCGAAGAACGGCGGCCAAATTTTGACCTCGCCGAGCGACGTGTGGCTGGCCACCAACAACGACAAGGAAGACACCGTCACCTGGATGCGGACCGGCGAGGAAGCGGTCTACGGCTTTAAAGACGATCGTCCGGCGACCTTCGACACGTTCGCGGTTTACATCGGCGCGCAAGCCGGCGGAAATCCGAAAGAGATCGAGCTCTTCGCCGGCGACGAAGGGCCGACCGGACAGTTCCACTCGATCGGATCGTGCAGCTTCCAGAACGTTAAGATGCTGCGCACGCCCTATCAAGAGTGCAAATTTCAGGCGGTCACGGCGCGCTATCTGAAAGTGAAGCTTGGCGCGAGCTTCGCCAACGACAGTTATATCGCGGCGAGCGAATTCGCCGTTTACGGCACGTTGGGCGTGGCCTCGGCACACCCGGCCGGCGCCAACGCAGGCCCGGCGCCCGGCGCGCTCGACTTGCTTTCCGCCAAGAATGGCGGCGCCATCTTGACCTCGCCGAGCGATGTCTGGCTCGCCACCGTCGACGGCGAGGATGCAACCAAGACGTGGCTGCGCACCGGCGAAGAAGCTGTCTACGGCTTTCGCGACGACCGGCCCGCCACCTTCAACAGCTTTGCCGTCTTTATCGGCGCAAGCGCAGGCGGAAATCCGAAAGAGATCGAACTTCTTGCCGGCGACAACGGGCCGACCGGTCAATTCCGCTCGATCGCCACGTGCACGTTCCAAAACGTGAAGCTGACGCGATCGCCCTATCAGCAGTGCTCATTTGCGGCCACCACGGCCAAATATATCAAAGTCAAACTGGGCCAGAGCTTTGCTGGCGATAGTTACATTGCGGCGACGGAATTCCAGCTCACCGGCCAGCTCGCCGCGGCCGGCGCTGCACCCGCAGCACCCCACGCGGCACCGGCGGCAGCAGCGGGGCAAATCGATTTGCTCTTCGCCAAGAACGGCGGCGCCATTCTGACGACGCCGACCGATGTTTGGCTGGCGACCATCGACGGCGACGAAGGCAGCAAGACCTGGATGCGCACCGGCGAAGAAGCCGTCTACGCCTTCAAGGACGAGCGGGCGGCGACGTTCGACACGTTCGCCGTTTTCATCGGCGCAAGCGCGGGCGGCAATCCCAAGACGATCGAACTCCTCATAAGCGACAGCGGTCCGACCGGACAGTTCCGGCAAGCCGCCACCTGCACCTTCGTCAACGTCAAGCTGACAAAGAGCCCGTACCAAGAGTGCAAATTCGCCGCGGTCACCGCGAAATATCTCAAAGTCAAATTGGGCCAAAGCTTTGCCAATGACAGCTATATCGCGGCGAGCGAATTCAGGCTTATGGGGCGCCTTGCTCCGTGACGAGGTCTTCGCGAACTCGCGCGCGCGGCGGTTAGTCCCTGGCGCCGCGCGCCAGCCAGTTCGCCCAGTGATCCGCCCAAGCGGCCAAGAAGTGTTCGTCCTTCAGTCCGAAGGCGGGGTCGCCGCGATCGATGGAGATCACGTAGAGAACGATAGGCCCGAAGATCGTCAGCGCCAATTCGCGGGCATTGTGCTTCGTGGCGTTGCCCTTCTTGGCGTTTGAACGCTTCAGAACGTCTTCCACCCACGGCACCACATCGATCGCCGCCAGGCGCGCGTTCGCCCGCCTCGCCGCGCGGCTGAGCAAAGGCAGCTTATGCCCCTCGCGCTGCAAGAGGAGGCGCAGCGGCCGGTGCGCCTCGGCATGACGCAGCATGCTCTGCGCAATGACGAGAAGCTCGGCCCGCGGCGATTTGAGCGAGACGATCTCCTCAAGGCGGATTGTCGCCAGCATCTCCTCGGCCATGCCGTCGATGGCGTGGACCAACACCTCCTCCTTCGACTTGAAGTGGCGGTAGAAGCCGCCGGCGCGCCGCGTCAGTCCTGCGGCCTCCTCGATGTCGCCGATCGTCGTTTCGCGGAAGCCGCGCTTGCTGATCAGGGCGGTCGCCGCCTCGGCAATGCGCGCTTTGCTCGACCCGGGTTTCATCGGCCACATGCCTCATGTAATCGTGTGATGACTCTTTGTACTCGGTTGGTTATATAGCAGTCTATAAGCGACTGGGCGGCGAGCGATGCGGTTAATCGGCAAGATTGTGAAATGGGCGGGCATCGGCGTGCTGACCCTCGTAGTCGCGGGCGTGCTCTATCAACAAATCGGGCTGTTGCTCGATGCCAAGTTCGCACCGCCGCCTGGCGACATGGTTAGCGTCGAAGGTCACGCAGTGCATCTCGTCTGCATGGGTCAGGGCTCGCGCACCTACGTTCTCGATGCCGGAGCGGGTGCGGGCGTGTTCGAGTGGTATCGCATTCAGCCCCAGCTGGCAAAGACCGGGCGCGTGTGTGCCTTCGATCGCGCGGGGCTCGGTTGGAGCGAGGCCGCGAACGGCGGTTATGACGGCGTGCCCGCCGCCGCCTATCTCGCTTTGCTCGTAAGGGCGGCAAAGATTCCCACGCCCTTCATCTATGTCGGCCATTCCCTCGGGGCTAATTTCGCTGAAATCTATCAGGCCCGCTATCCAAACGACGTCGCCGCGCTCGTGCTCATCGAGCCGGGCGTTCCCGCCGATTTGCTCGAGGATTTTCACGGCACGCGGAACGAGGCGATGGCTGCACCCGATTGCGACGCGACCTGTTACGCGGCGGGCGCCGCGACCGCGCTCGGCATCGTTCGCCTGTCGGCGATCGGCGCCGGCCGGCGGACATTGAGCGAGCCCACGAGCCGCATCTATCAGGCTCATTTGGCCCGGCCGTCGACGATGATGACGGTCGTCGCCAGCCTCAACGCAACGCCGAAGACGGCTTACGAAGACATGGACGTGCGCAGCTTCGGCAAGACGCCGGTGCTCGTGATTGCGTCGTCCGAGCCGCTGGCCGGCGGCGAATTCGGTTCCGTGCCGGACTATCGGAAATGGCGCGGGGCGCAGCTCTCGTATTTTTCCGAGCTGGCGGCGCACTCCGCGCACGGCGCCGGACCGCTCATCGTGCCGAATTCCACACATGCGTCGATGACATTGGGAGAAGCGCAAGCCAATGCTCTGACGAAAATGATCACTGAATTTGTGGCAACCGGCGGTCGTTGAGCGCAGCGCTGTTCCACGAATCATTTTCTCTCTTGAGCAGGAAATCACGCGCTGTCACTTGCATCTTTTGCGTGTGGTTCGACAAAATGTTGCGGGAAATGCGGAATACACTCGCGCTCAAGCTGTGCATAAGTGTGAATTCGACTGCCACATATGCGCTTTCGCGATGCCTGTTGCGTGACTGAGACAACGCGACATGCATGCGAGGCGTACCCTTTTTTTGCAAAAGCGATTCGCATGAACGCGCGCTTCCCCCGGTTCGCGTGTGCACATCGCATAAAAAAGGTGGCTCTATCCCATGTCTCACAAACTATCGCTTCTCGGCGCCGCAGCGTCGATCGCCCTTCTCGCCTCGGCGTCCGGTTCGGCCAGCGCCTCCATTCACAACGGTTGGTATGTCGGTCTCGAAGGCGGCGCCGACTGGGTGCAAAATATGAATCTCGACGTTTCCTCCCGCGACATCGGCGGAACGCCGGACTCCACCTTCGAGATGAAACTCGGAACGGACGTGGGCTGGGCCGCGGTGATCACCGCCGGCTACGGCTTCGGCGATCATTGGCGCGCCGAACTCGAGGGCAGTTATCGCCACAACAATTTCAGCAAGGCCACCTACGCCGGACCAATAGTGACCTCACCCGGCGGCGACTTGAGCGAGTGGACCATTATGGGCAACGTGCTCTACGACTTTCTGCTCACCGACAGGTTCAGTCTTTCGCTTGGCGTTGGCGCCGGCGTCGATGACTCGCGCTTCCACTTCATTCCGCCACCAGCACTGTTTTCGAGCGTTCACGTCGACAACAGCGATTGGCGGTTTGCCTATCAGGGCATCGTCGGCCTCAACTACGCGATCGGCCAGCAGTCGGAGCTGACGTTGACTTACCGCTATTTGCGCGTTCAGAAGCCGCAGTGGAACGGCTCAGTCGCAGAGTTCCTCGAGACCGATAATTTGCGGTTCTCCAATGACGAGGATCTGACCAAGCACACGGTGACGATCGGACTGCGCTATCACCTGCAGCCCGCGGCGGAACCGTATGAACCGGCGCCGCAAGCGCTGCCGGCTGCACCGCCTGCGGCGCCAAGCCAGGCGCAGTCGTTCATGATTTTCTTCGGCTTCAACAAGTGCAACATCACGCCGGAAGCCGACAACGTTCTGGCGCAAGCGGCGTCGGCCGTCCATTCGATGGGCTCGGCGGCGATCCAGATCGTCGGCCACACCGACACCAAGGGCACGAGCAAATACAATCAGAAGCTCTCGGTGTGCCGCGCCAACGCCGCCAAGTCGAACCTGGTGGCCAAGGGCGTAGCAGCCGGCTCGATCGCGACCAGCGGCAAGGGCGAGACCGAACTCCTCGTGCAGACCGCCGACAACGTCAAAGAGCCGCAAAACCGCCGCGCGACCGTCGACCTGCAATAAGGCTGCGCGTATCTGGGGACGGGGCGGAGAGAAATCTCCGCCCCTTTTTTTGCGCCGTCGCGTTGGGCCCATGCCTATGCGTAGATTGCAAAGGACGGAACGCGGGGAGCTTTCGATGAGCGCCGGAGCAGTGAAGTTCGTGTGCGCCGTCGTCCTGGTGTCAGTTTCCGGGATTACCCCTGCCCTTGCCGGCGCGACGCTATCGTGCGCGCCGAACACACTCAAAGAGATAACCATCAAAGGCACCATCCGTTTCGTGCGCTCGACCATACGGCCCTTCATGGGGCCGGACGGGAAAGCCGACTACAGCATCTTCGATACGATCGACGAATACGAAGTGTCGATGCCGGGCATGGCATGCGGGCCGCGCTTGCGCGTGCGCTTCGAGTATGGCGACGTGCAGTATGTGGCTTGCGCCGACCATGTACCGGCGACAGTCTCGGGCTTTCTGCAACGCGACGACAGCGATGGCAGCGTATTCCTGAGCGTCATCTCGCCGTCCGACCTCGTCTGCAAAGCGCCGGGGTGAGGTGCACATGCCCATACTTGTCAACGTCGCCGCCTTCCTCAACGCCGTCGCAACCTCCGTGGAGACAGCACCATGAAATACCGCAAGCTCGGCAATAGCGACCTCAGCGTTTCGGAAATTTCGCTGGGCTCGTGGTTGACCTATGGCGTCGGGGTCGAGCGCGAGAGCGCCGCGGCTTGCGTCAACCGCGCCTTCGACCTCGGCATCAACTTCATCGACACGGCCAATGTTTACGGCCGCGGCGCGGCGGAAAGTTTTCTGGGCGAGGTGCTGGCCAAGCGGCCGCGCGATTCCTACGTGCTCGCGACAAAGATCTATTTTCCGATGAGCGATGGCGACAAGGGTTTGTCGCGCGGGCAAATCAACAAGCAGATCGACGCCTCGCTGAAGCGGCTGCGCGTCGATCATGTCGATCTCTATCAATGCCATCGTTACGACACCGAGACGCCGCTCCAAGAAACGATGCAGGCCTTGAGCGAGGTCGTGCGCGCGGGCAAGGCGCGCTATATCGGCTTCAGCGAATGGTCCGCGCCGCAGATCGACGCGGCCTTCGCCGTCGCCGGCAGCGAACGCTTCGTTTCAAGCCAGCCGCAATATTCGCTCTTGTGGCGCAAGCCGGAAGAAAAAGTCATCCCGCTGAGCGCCAAAAAAGGCGTCTCGCAAATCGTTTGGTCGCCGCTGGCGCAAGGCGTGCTCTCCGGGAAATATCTGCCGGGCGCGAAAATTCCGGCCGACTCGCGCGCGGGAAGCGAAAGCATGGGCAAATTTATCGGCTCGTGGCTGCAGCCGCGGGTGCTCGATGCCGTTCAGCGCCTTAAGCCGCTCGCGGCCAAAGCCAATTGCACATTATCGCAATTCGCGCTCGCCTGGGTGTTGCGCGAGCCCAATGTCGCGTCCGCCATCGTGGGCGCCAGCAAGCCCGAGCAGCTTGAGGAAAATGCCCGCGCCTCGGGCCTCGCCATCGATCCCGCGCTCTTCGCTCAAGCCGAGGCGATCGTGGCCGGCGCGGAACGCGGCGTTTAGGAACATTTCGGCAGCCGTGCCGGCTTCGACGTCGGCGGTGGGGTGATCTCGACCTTAGAAATAGGCGGCATCGACGTAGAGCCCCGGGCGTTCGGTTGGGTCGGGCTCCGGGTGGAAGCATTGAAAAGCGTAAGGCTCCAATTCTTCGGCAATGCTTTTCAATGTTGTGGCGCCTGGCGTGTGATCCGAACTCAATATCGACAAATGCGTGATGCCGCGTTCCGCGCAATCCGAGCAAGCCGAGCGCAGCAGCGCTTCGAATTCCTCCTCGCCCGCCGCACCGCGAAGCCCGTAGTCGGCGACGAGAGCGAGACGCCGCTCGCTTCGGCCGGCAGAGTCCTCTTGGATTTCTCGCTCGTCGCTCAGCCAAACGCCAAGCGCGGCGTTTTGCGTCATCGCGAGGTTGCTCCATGCATAGTCGGCGGGCAAACGCGAAAGGCGCCGCGCGAGCGTGTCCTCGCGATAAGGCACGAACAATTCGTCTTGGCCGCGGGCGGCGTTGATCAAACCGCAGAGCGCGGTCGCGTCTTGCGGCTTCGCCGCGCGGCCAGTGCGGGGACCGGCAAGCTTTGCGCAGTTCAACAACGCCCGAAACAGTCCGCGCTTCCAGGTGGGTGAAAGCGACCACGCCTTGATGCGCTCGTTCCCGGCCGCGACGACGGCAACGATGAATTCGGCGGGCGACCCGATCTGAATGAGCTCCGAGGTCCGGGCAGCCATCGCGTCGTTGAGACCCAAGCGTTGAAACTCGCGCCGCACGCACATGTCGGCCCGAATACCCGCCACGATCAACTTGCCGCCAACCAAAACGTTCGACTGATAATAAACTTGAAACCCGGCGATCCGATTGCCCGCCATCATGACAGTCGCCCACCAGGGGTCGGCCAATTTGAGATAATTTTCGAAACATCGCGTGCGGTCGGTGAATTGGCGCACCCCTCCGGCAAGCTCGAGCGGCGCGTCGAGTTCGACGAGCGCCAACTCGGAAAGCTCCGACGGCAGGACGGCGCGAATGTGCAGACCCTGCGGCAGGCGGCGTTGCAGCGACAATTGCGTGAGCTTGCCACCCTGCGTCAATCGCGTGCGGATGTCGTAGTCGTGGCCATTGCCGCCGCGCGCCGCAAGGACGACGACCTCATCCTGATCGACTGCGATCCCATCGAAAACGAATGGGGCTAACCTCTTTATCCGCGCCGCCATCAAGCTAAAGAAATAGCCCTGGCAGTGGAAGACACTCAGCTCTTGGATTTTGCGCAACGCCGCCGCGTCGTTTTCACAGATGGCGGAGCGCAGTAGTTCGAGGGTCTGGCGGTGTGCCGGAGAGAACGACGCAAAATCGCTCATTGCACCGCGATCTCAAATAAATTGCGCGCGACGTCTTCGCGAGGTTTGGTGCGTAGTGCGCCCAAGCGCTTGAAGATGCCGTCAAACCCTCCGCTCTCCGGGTTTACGCGCCGCAGTGCTGCGTCGAAGCCCGACCGATTCAGTCCGATCGCAGCGAAGTAACCGCGGATATGGATCTGATTCCATTCCGGCATCTGCGCCGCCGCGTACTGGACCGAAAGCGTCTCGGCAGCGAACATGCTGTAGAGTTGCTCTTGTTGAACGATTTGCCCAAACGCCGGTCCGATCATTCCGCTCACAGTGTCGCGATAGGCGTTGAGAGCGTCCGGCGAATTGCGCACCGCGATATACTCGACGATATACTCCACGCCCGCTTCAAGCGCCGGCTTGGGATAGTTCGCATTCGGCGTTGCGCGCAAGATCTCCAGACGGCGCAGCTCGATACCTGGGCCCTTCAGGCAGAGCGCCGCTTCGTCCGTTCCAAGAGACCGTTCGGCGCCAAACAATGCTTCCGGCATGACGCCAGCCCCAAGCCGGCTGAGCATGAGAAAACTCCACGCTGGTTGCGAGCCTTCGGGCAACCGCACGGATGTCGTTTCAAAGACGTGCTTGGCGGACAAGAAGCCCTCTTGTTTCAGCTTCCTCCATTGCGGCACCGCATACTGACGCAAACAGGCGATGAAGCGGTCCCTCTGCGCGGGACCGACCGATATCGCTTGGGCAACATATATGACGTCGTCGGCCGACTGGTTCTGTTCAAACATGGGACACTCTCGCACGCGCCCCGATTGCATGGGACGCAGCGGTGAGGTCTGAAGGGCGGCTGACAGTGTCAGATCAAATGGGGCCGCGCAAATATGCGGCCGACGATCGGCACGCGCCCGGCACGCGCTTTGCCGTGCCGGGCTTTCGACCTAAGGCCGCGTCAGTGCGCGTGGTGGGCGTGCGATGTCCGGCGCGAGGCGCGGCGCGTCTGATGGCCGGTGACGAAACGCCCGAGAAGCGCGCCTGCTCCACCTCCTGCCGCGGTCGTCGCGAAGACTTGCGTCAGCACTGTCGTGTCGAACGCGGGTGCGATCGCGTGCGCGGCGCCGGCTGCGGCAGTCGTCGCCGCGGGATCGGACAAGCCCAAGAACGTCAACAGCGCCGGCAGCAGCATCGAGAAGTTGATGAGCGGTGTTGCGCCGGCGGCGAGCGGCGTGATGCCCAACGCCTGACTGAGGCCCGTGCCGAGCGTGCCGGAAATACCGCCCGCCGCGGCGCCGGCGCCCGTTGCCACCGTGTGGCCGGAGATGCGCTCGGTCAGCGAATAGAAGAGGCCGGTGACGGCGGCGACGAGACCGCCGGAGGTGAGCTGCGCGCTCAAACCGTAATGGGCAATCTGATCGGCAATACCGGCGACGTTCATGTTGCTGGCGATGCCGAGTGCCAGCTGCATGAACGTGCCGAGGAGACCGGTCGTCAGCACGCCCGGCTGCATCAAATACGCATAGAAAATCTTGGTCATGGTCCGCCCCTTCAGTGCCGGTGGTGCCGATCTCACCCGATCGGCGCGTACCCCGAATCACCTGAGTGAAATGCTAAGGAAAGAAGGGCTGGCGACCAAGTGCGCCGCCGCACAGTTGTGACAATGGTCGATCCATAACGCACGGCGCGGCTATCCCGGGCGCGACCTAGCCGGCCCGGAGGTGCGTTGGAGCCGCTTAGTGGCAGGTCGCGACTTGGGTCACGTTGACCGCGCTGCCGCCGAACAAAATCATCACCGTTTGAAAGAAGCTGCCCGTAACGCCGGCGCCGCAGCTTTGGCTCGTGGAGACAGTCGTGGTGCCGCCGGTCCGCGTGATGACGGTGTTGTTGCCGATGACGGTTGTGTTCTTGACCACGATCGGCGCTGCAATTGCCGACGGAACCAAGGCAAGCCCAAGAGCCGAGCCAACGAGAAGCGAGCGTGCACGCAGCATGGCATGTCTCCTTTGTTGTCAGCGGTCGCGCGAATCGACCGGCCGCCGGAATGTTACTCTGCGCCCATGGAGGGGGTATAGTTGAGGGATGCCGTCATACCTCCGTTGTCATTCCCGCGTAGGCGGGAATCCAGCAACGAAATTGCACCAACTAATATACAAGGCTTTTCTAAGAAGGACTGGATTCCCGCCTTCGCGGGAATGACAATTGGTGGGGGGGCACGCCGCGGTCAGGGCGCCATCGTATCGTAGAGGTCACGCCAATCGGGATTGTTCTTCTCGATCAACCTCAGCTTCCACGCGCGATTCCACTTCTTCATTTGTTTCTCACGCGTGATGGCATCGGTAATGTCACCGAACGCTTCGTAGTATACAAGAATGTGCACGCCGTAACGCTTTGTGAAGCCCTCGACCACGTCGTTCTTGTGCTGCCATGCGCGATTGAGAACATCGTTGGTCACGCCGATATAGAGCGTGCCGTTGCGCTTGCTGGCGAGAATGTAGACGAAGTAGGTCTTGGTCAGAACGGCCGGGCGGCTACGCATGGGAAGGATCATACCTGTCATTGCCGCCCACACTTACTTGTCATTCCCGCGTAGGCGGGAATTCAGCAATGAAATTCGCGTGAGCCCGAGTGAAGAGTCTTTTTTGAAGAGAAGGCTAGATTCCCGCCTTCGCGGGAATGACAATCGGGGTCTCCGCGCGGCGGACATGGTTATGGTGAGCGCGGGCGTGCGGAGCTTGGCGAAGATGGCGAGACGATGATCGATCGGCAAATTGAGATTGCGACGAAGGATGGACACCTTACGACGTTCATCTCTCACCCCGAGCGCGGCGGACCCTTCCCCGTCATACTCTTTTATATGGATGCGCCGGGCATCCGCGAAGAGTTGCGCGACATGGCGCGGCGGTTCGCGAGCGTTGGATACTACCTGATGCTGCCGAACCTCTATTACCGCTCGGGCGTGATGGAGATCGGACCGCTGCCGCGCGATCCGCAATCGCCCGAACGCAAGCGCATGGTCGAGCTGATGGAGTCGCTGAGTATCGATAAAATCATGAGCGACACCGTCGCGCTCTTGGCCTTCGCCGGCAAACAACCCGAGGCCAAGCACGGTGCGATCGGTTGCGTCGGCTATTGCATGAGCGGCCAGTACGCAATCAACGCCGCGGCGCGCTATCCCGACCGCGTTGCGGCAGCGGCGTCGATCTACGGCGTGCGCCTGCTCACCGACCAACCCGACAGCCCGCACACGATCGCGCGCAAGGCAAAGGGCGAACTTTATTTCGCCTGCGCCGAAGTCGATCGTTGGATGCCGCTCGATCAGGTTGAACCCTTGCGCCAGGCGCTGCGCGCAAGCGACGTCAACGCAGAGGTCGAACTCTTTCCCGGCGTCGAGCACGGCTTCGCCTTTCCGGCGCGGCCCGCTTACAACAAAGAGGCTGCCGAGCGTCATTGGGAGCGGCTCTTCGCACTCTTCCGCCGGCGGCTCGGCTGAACCGCGCGCCCGACGCACAAATGTCGCGGCTGACGGGGCGATTACACGCGCCTTTGCTGCAACGGAACCTGCTGCCAGCCGTTAAGAAAGCTGAACATGCCGCGCACGATTGTGCGCGGTTGCCCATGTTCGTTCTAACAACAAGGGACTAAGACCCATGAAGCGAAGAAGCGTTGCGCGGGCCGTTGGCTTGTGCCTGGCCGGAACCGGCCTATTTCTTGTGGCGTCGGCGGCCAATGCAGCGCCGGCGCCGGAGGGAAGCTACCAGCAGAGTTGCCGCAATTTTGCGGCGAGCCACGGCACGTTGAGCGCGGAATGCAAATCCAGCGCCGGCGCGTGGAGTGCCACCCAGCTCGGCGAATATCGCAGCTGCACCGGCGACATTTCGAACAACAATGGTCAACTGACCTGCCAAAAAGGTAGCGGCGCGGCCGGACCAAGTGGACCAGGTCCTGCGCGGACGAGCGGACAAGGCTCCGGCGCAACAGGCGGGCAAGGTTCAGGCGGAACCGGCGGACAAGGTCCCGCCGCGACCGGAGGACAAGGTTCGGGCGCGACCGATGGACAAGGATCCGGCGGGCATGGCGGAACGGGGGGACAAGGTCCGAGCGGAACAACGGGACAAGGTCCTGCTGGAACCGGCGGGCAAGGTCCGGCGGGTACTGCCGGGACCAGCGGACAGGGCCCGGCAGCGACCGGCGGAACCGGTGGACAAGGTTCCGGCGGAACGGGCCACGGCGACGATCACACCGGCGATCGCAACCACAGCGACAACGGGAATGACAGCGATCGCGGCGCGCCGGCGGGCAGCTACAAGGATACCTGCCGCAACGTGCATATGGATGGCGACAACCTCGTCGCCGAATGTCGCACGCGCGATGGCGATTGGCATCGCACATCGCTCGACAATTACCGCCAATGCAGAGGCGACATCTCCAACGATGACGGCCGCTTGCGCTGTCAGCGCGGCGACGAAGGCCGTGGCGGACGTGGCGATGAAGGCCAAGGCGGCGGACTCGAACCACGCGGCAGCTACCAGCAGACGTGCCGCAACGTCCGCGTCGATCATGGCGATCTCACCGCGGAATGCCGCACGCGCGACGGCGATTGGAATCGCACGTCGCTCGACAACTTCGGCCGGTGCGATGGCGACATCGCCAACGACAATGGCCGATTGCTATGTCAGCGCGGAGACGAAGGCCGTGGCGGTCGCGGGGACGAGTATCGCGGTCGCGGTGGATACGAGCCGCGCCAGGCTTTCGCGCGGATCACGCTCTACGAAAATTCCCGCTTCCGCGGGCGGAGCCGCAGCTTCGACAGCGATACGCCGGATCTCGGCGGATTTGCCGACAAAGCCTCAAGCGCCAACATCCAAGGCGGCGTTTGGCAGCTGTGCACGCGGCGCTTCTATCGCGGCCGGTGCGTGACGCTCGACCGCAACGTCAACAATTTCGTGTCGCTCGGGATCAACGACCGCACGGAATCGCTGCGCCGCGTTCGCTGAGAGTTCGCGTTTGAACATGAGCCTCGCGAGATCAGACTCGCGGGGCTTTTTTTGTCTTCCGCCCTGGCCCCATCTTCGCCGTCAAAAAAATAACCTTGATTCCGCTCGCCTATGTTGTGCCCAAACGGAGGCCTCGCGATTGTGTCTCCCGTCTCAACTCGCGAGCTTTTGTCAGCGAATAAATCGCCGGAATAACGATTAGAGTGAGAAGCGTCGACGACACCATGCCGCCGATCATCGGGACCGCGATGCGTTGCATCACTTCCGAACCAGCGCCGGTGCTCCACATGATCGGCAGGAGGCCCGCCATGATGGCGGCGACAGTCATCATCTTCGGCCGAACGCGGTCGACCGCGCCCTCGATAACCACCGCGTGCAGGTCGTCGGCATCGAGAGAACGACCTGCCTCGGCGGCGCGGGCGCGGCGCGATCTAAGCGCGCTGTCGAGATAGATCAGCATGACGACGCCCGTTTCGGCGGCGACACCGGCGAGTGCGATAAATCCTGTCGCTGCCGCAACACTGAAGTTGAAGCCCATCAGATACATGAGCCACAAGCCACCCGCGAGCGAGAACGGCAGCGACAGCATGACGATGAGCGTCTCGGTCAGGCGGCGGAAGTTCAGATAGAGCAGGAGAAAAACAATGAGCAGGGTCAGGGGTATGACGACCATCAACCGCGCCTGCGCTCGTTGCATGTATTCAAATTGTCCGCTCCACACAGCGTAGGCGCCGGGCGGAAACTTCACTTGCGCCGCCACGGCCGCGCGCGCGTCAGCCACGTAACCGCCGATGTCGCGGTCGCGGACATCGACGAAGACGTAAGCGGCGAGTTGCGCATTCTCGGTCCGGATGGTTGATGGCCCCTGGCCCAGATAAATCGCCGCGACCTGGCCGAGCGGCACGGTGCCGCCAGCCGACATCGGCACCATGACTTGCGTTGCAATCGTTTGCGGATCGCTGCGCAAGTCGCGGGGATAGCGAATGTTGACCGTGTAGCGCTCGCGGCCCTCGACCGTCGTCGTGACCATCTCGCCGCCAAGCGCGGTTGCGATCGTCTGCTGGACGTCGTCGATCGACAAGCCATAGCGTGACATCTCGCTGCGTTTCGGCTCGATGTTTAGATAGTACCCGCCGCCGACGCGTTCGGCATATGCGCTTGAGGTGCCGGGCACGGCGTGCAGCACCCGCTCAATTTGGCGCGCCGACTGTTCGATATCGGCGAGCGTGCGGCCGTACACCTTGACGCCCACCGGCGTGCGAATGCCGGTCGAAAGCATGTCGATGCGCGCCTTGATCGGCATCGTCCAAGCGTTGCTGACGCCCGGAAATTGGAGCGCTGCATCCATTTCGGCAACGAGCTTGTCCGTCGTCATGCCGGGGCGCCACTCGAACTCCGGCTTCAGGTTGATCACGGTCTCAAACATTTCCAGAGGCGCAGGATCGGTCGCGGTCGCGGCGCGCCCAGCCTTGCCGAATACGGAGGCGACTTCCGGAAACGAGCGGATGATTTTGTCCTGAGTCTGCAGCAATTCGGCCGATTTGGTGACCGAGAGCCCGGGCAATGTCGTCGGCATGTAGAACAGCGTGCCTTCATTCAAGGTCGGCATGAACTCACTGCCGATGCGCAGTGCCGGCCACAGGGATGCGACGAGCACGACCGCCGCGAGCGCGAGCGTTACCCAACGCCAGCGCAAGACCAATTCGATGACCGGGCGGTAGAGTGCGATGAGCACTCGGTTCAAGGGATTGCGCGCTTCCGGCAGGATGCGGCCGCGCACGAACAGTACCATCAAGACCGGGACGAGCGTCACCGACAGGATGGCGGCTGCGGCCATGGCGAATGATTTGGTGAAGGCGAGCGGATGAAACAGACGCCCTTCTTGCTCTTCGAGCGCAAAGATCGGCAGGAATGAAACGGTGATGATCAGCAAGCTGAAAAAAAGCGAGGGGCCGACTTCGATGGCCGCATCGATCAAAACGCGTACGCGATCGGCGTCGGGCGGCGCGCGCTCCAGCCGCTTGTGCGCGTTTTCGATCATGACGATGGCCGCATCGACCATAGCGCCGATGGCGATGGCGATCCCGCCGAGGCTCATGATGTTCGACGTGAGACCGAGCGCGCGCATGCCGGCAAAGGCCATGAGCACGCCGATCGGCAACATGACGATGGCGACGAGAGCGCTGCGCACATGCAACAAGAACAAGATGCAGACTGCGGCGACGATCAGGCTTTCCTCCGTCAGCGTTTGTTCCAGCGTGCCGATGGCGCGATGAATCAACTCCGAGCGGTCGTACACGGGTACGATCTGCGTGCCGACCGGCAGGCTCGATTTCACATCGGCCAGCCTCGCCTTGGCGTCGTCGATTACATCGAGGGCGTTGGCGCCCGAACGCTGCATCACAATCCCGGCAGCGACCTCGCCTTCGCCGTTGAGTTCGGTGACGCCGCGCCGTTCATCCGGGCCGATCTCGACCCGCGCCACGTCCTTGATGCGAACAGGCACGCCCGCTTCCGCTTTGAGCACGATGTCGCCGATGTCGCCGGCTCCGTGCAGATAACCGCGCCCGCGCACCGCATATTCGGCTTCCGCCATCTCCACGACCCGCCCGCCGACATCGAGATTGCTGGCGCGGATCGCTTCGCGCACGCGGGCGAGAGAGATCCCGTAGGCCTGAAGCTGACGCGGATCGACGACGACGTTGTACTGCTTGACGAAGCCGCCGATGCTCGCGACCTCGGCGACGCCTGACGCCTTGGCCGCGGCGAAGCGCACATACCAATCCTGAAGCGTGCGTGTCTCGGCAAGATCAAGGTTGGGATGTTGGATCGCATACTCATAGACCCAGCCCACGCCGGTTGCGTCTGGACCCAAGGACGGCGTTACGCCCTGCGGCAAGCGTTTCGCGGCGGAGTTTAGATACTCGAGCACGCGCGAGCGCGCCCAATACATGTCGACACCATCTTCGAACACGACATAAACGAAGCTCACGCCAAAATAGGAGAACCCGCGCACGGCTTTGGAGCGCGGTACGCTGAGCATCGCTGTCGTCAGCGGATAGGTGACTTGATCCTCGACGACCTGCGGCGCCTGACCCGAGTATTCCGTGTAGACGATAACTTGCGTATCGGAGAGATCGGGAATGGCGTCGAGCGGCGTCGTCACCACCGCGTAGACGCCGGCGAATACGGCGAACGCGGTCGCAATTGCGATCAGGACCAGGTTCTGCGCCGACCAGGCGATAAGGCGTGCGATCATTTCGGCGCACCTCCATCGGCGACAAAACCTTGCAAGGCTGCGCGTAGATTGCTTTCGGCATCAATCAAGAAAGTCGCCGAGGTGACGACTTGCTCGCCGGCCTTGAGGCCGCTCGCGATCTCAACCTCGCCACCGCCGCGCCGCCCGACGGCGACGACGCGGGGCTCAAAGGTGCCGCCGCCGCGCGCGACCAGCACAACTTGCCTAGCGCCGCTGTCGATGAGCGCGCTTTCGGGGATCACCAGCGCCGGTTTGCCGGGCTCAGTCGCCAGATTCACCTCAGCGAACATGCCGGGCTTCAGGGCGCCGTCTGGATTGGCCAGCTCAATGCGGATTTTCGCCGTGCGCGTCGCCATCGCGATCTCGGGATAGACGAAGGTGACGACTCCTTTGAAGGCGCGCCCGGGATAAGCGTTCAGCGCGATGTCGGCGGCGAGCCCGTACTGGATGCTGCCGAGCAATCCTTCCGGCACATCGGCGACGACCCAAACGGTGGAGAGATCGGCGAGGCGATAGAGCACCTGCCCTTCCTCGAAATGCATCCCCAAGACCGCAGCCTTCTCCAGGACGGTGCCGTCGTGAAGTGCATACCAAGTGACATGGCCGCTCGGCTCGCGCGTGCGGATCAAGCGGTCGATCTCGCGCTCGGGCACGTCGTAGAGGCGCAAGCGTTCGCGCGCGGTCGCCGCGGCGTTCGCGTTCGCCTGGGCATAAACGCCGCCGAGTTGACGCATGGTCTCGCCCGCACGCAGCGCGATTGCCAACTCCGCTTCTTGGCGAAGGAGGAATGGGCTATGCGCGGCGAACAACGCCGTGCCTGCGCGCACGCGCGCACCAGTCACCGCGACATAGAGCTCCGCGATCGAGGCCGTGAATTTCAGGCTGACGATGCTCTGCTTGCTCTCATCGGCCATGACCGTGCCCGTGAGACGGATGGTCTGAACGAGGGCTTTGCGCTCAACCGCAGCGGTTCGAACGCCAAGACGCTGCACGCGGTCGAGACTGAGGCGAACCGCGCCGGGCGCCGCGCCTTGAGCTTGAGCTTCGTCGGCGTAGACCGGGATATAGTCCATGCCCATGTCGTCTTTCTTGGGCACGGGCGATGTATCGGGCAGACCCATCGGATTGCGGTAAAAGAGGATCTTGCGATCCGTGGCGTGAGCCTGCGTCCCGCCCGGTTCGAGAGCGCGGATCGCGACATAGTCGCGGCCTTGCGCGTTCTTCTTCGGAGTCAGGGAGAAATACGCCGCACCGCTGGGATCGCGATAATAGAGTACGCGACCCGTTCCCTCGGCCGAACCTTCAAGCGGCGGCGAAGGCGGCGACATGAGCCACCAACCCGCCGCGGCCGTCGCGGCGACACCGATTGCCGCCGCGAGCAACATGATCCGTGTGCGCATGATCAGTGCGCCGCGACGACGACTTGGCCGCGAACCGTGTCGCTTTCGCCTTGCACCTTCACCGCGAACTTCAAGGCCCAATGCCCGGCCATCGTCGGGCTGACGATGAAACGATAGGTGCCCGGCGTGGGCGAGCCTCCGGCCTTTACCGGCGCATCCATCCCGCCCATGCCGTCGGGCTCCATATCAAAGCGTGTCTCGAAGATGACGGCGTCGGCGACCGGTTCGCCGCTCCCCTGCTTGGTGAGGCGAACATCGACGAACGCGTCGGCGCTCAGCGGAATCTCATCGCGGACAACGGAGAAGACGTATGAGGTGGCGGACTTCTGGCCGCACGCGGTCAGTGCGCCGAGCGCCAAGGTCGTGGCGATGAGCACGCGCGCGAGGCCGCGCGGCGCTGGTGAATTCAGTTGCATGTCGAACGAGTCCTTTGCATGAACGTGAGCGGACCTCGCCGGCGCAGATGCCGGCAAGGCGGTCAGAACGGTTCAGGCAAAGAGTTTGGGCGGCGGCGTATCAGGCGGACGTGCGATCGGAACGGGCGTCGCGAAATGTCGTGGCTCCAGCCGCGCGACGGCAACGCGGTCGATGCGTGCGACCGGCTCCACAGCGAGAGCCAACGACGCGCAAGCACATTCACCGGCACATGATTTTTTCGTGGTGTCGGAGGCGCAATCTTTGCACGGCGTGTCGCAAGGCATAGCGGGCGTCGCCGCCGATTTGCTCATACCCATATGCGCCGACTTTGCCATCCCCGGCATGGCGGACGGACAACCTGCAAATGCGCTCACCATCGGCGCAAGCGTTAGCGCCAGCGCGAGCGTCGCGCCGGTGATCCACTTCGCTAATGGCGCAAGTCGGCTCATCGAGGTCGAGCCTATTACACCTCACGCGACTTAGGACACCCTTAACGAACTCGACGGTGTCGCGGTTCTCGGTAACAAATGCGTCATCGGCCGCACCGAATAGCGCGCGATTTGCAAAGGTTCGCGGCGTGGTGTCAGCGTGAGGCGAGCGTCCTTTTGGGAGCGGGCCGTCGATGACATTCACCAAGCGCCTTCGCGAACCGATCATGCGCGGCGAAATCACCTGCAGCGTCAGGATTTGGCGCAAACCACATGTGAAAGTCGGCGGCCGATATCGCCTCGGATCGGGCTTTGTCGAGGTGAAATCGATCCGTCAAATCGCGCTGAGCGACATTACGCCGGCTCTGGCGCGCCGTTCGGGCTTTGCGGGAGTGGTCGACCTCTTGAAGGTTGCAAAGCATGGCGCCGGCGAAAATGTGTATCTCATCGACTTCGACTACCGCGCCGCCTAGAGCGAAATCGATTACGAAACCCGGTTTGGCGCGCCGCTTTGCCTGCGTTGCCATGGACGAGAACCATCTCACGGCGGTGGCGAATTAAGAGCGGGCGGGACGCCCGCGCCCCCAGGCAAGATGGTCGCGGCTAGCGCTTCCAGGTTTCGTTGACGCGGTAGATGGGCGCGGCGGTGAGACTCGCGCGCTCGGCGGTCAAGAGGCGCCGGCGTTTCAGGCGGCGCACGGCGTTCTGCACCGAGGATTTCGAGAGGCCCGTCGCGCGCGCGATGTCTTGCAGGCTCGCGCCGACATTCGCTCGGCCCTGCGCGTGCGTTTGCCGCCAGAGCCAGAGGTAGACGAGAAAGGCCGAGGGCGCACGATCGTGGCCGATCAGATCGCGCATCAGCACGTCGGTCAGATAGGCATCGAGACGCAGCTCTCGCGGCATGACCGTTACTATAGCAATTGTTACGCGGCTTGCACGGGGCGCGGGGCTTGCCCGATAAGGCTGAAAAAGCGGAGGCCCAAATGATCACCCACCTCAAATTCGCCAGCATCCCGACGCGCGATCAGGCGCGCGCGCTCAAATTCTGGACCGAGAAAATCGGTTTCGAGTTGCACACCGACCAGCCGATGGGCACGCAGCGCTGGATCGAACTCTCGGTGCGCAACTCCAACACCGGCATCGTGCTGTGGATGCAGGAGGGCCAGGAGGATCGCGTCGGTACGTTCTTCAACGGCTCGTTCGCCTGCGACGACGTCCAGGCGACCTATCGCCAGCTGCGCGAGAAGGGCGTCGAGTTTGTTGGCCCGCCGCAGAAGCAACCCTGGGGCACATTCGCGAAGTTCAAGGACCCCGACGGGAACGAGTTCTTGCTCAGCAGCCGGTAATCCTCTTCACGCCATCTCGACCTTGGTCGTGTCGAATATTTCGATGACCGGCGGCGCGGCCGCCAAGGTGCGCGCGGCGCGCACGAAATCGGCCGAGCCTTTGACCTTGAAGTGTGCGGCGACCGCGGCCTTGTCGTGCCACTTCTCGACGAAGACGAGCCGCAGCGGATTCTCGCAATCGACGTGTACGTCGTGGGCGATGCAGCCGGGCTCCGCACGCGAGCGGCGCGTATGAGCGAGGCCTTCCTTGAGAAGCGCGTCGAACGTGTCGGCGCGGGCAACGATGCTGCCGGTGATCAGGATCATGGCGTCCTCCGTTTCGTCCGATAGTATGCTGCGGCCCGCTCTTAGGGTAGCGCACATAACCGACATCGTACCGCCGCCGATCTAGCTCCGACGCGCCACATAATAGGGTGTGACAAGCGAACGCTCGACCTTGCCGCCGAAGTCTGTGTCGATGATGCGCGCAAGTTCCGACAGCAGCACGCTCCTGCGATCGGCGGGCAAGTGCAACACTACCGAAAATGTGCCGTGGAGCGCGACGAGGCGCGCCGTTTCAAATGTGAAGGTCGAGCGGATCGTCAGACGCCGAATATCGACAAAGCCGGCCGCTTGCAATTCCGCGATGCGCTGATCGGCGTCGAAAGCAAAGGGCGGCTTGCCCTTGGCGCCTTGCGACGGACTATCCGGCGTGTCCGCGAAGAGATGCCCGGTCGCGCGATCGAACGCAGTATGATTCATCGGGTCGCCATAGTGGTTCCACCACATCGCCCACCAACCGCCGGGCCGGAGCAAGCTGTGCGCTTTCGCCAGCGCCGGTTCCTGTTCCAGCCAATGGAAAGCGGTCGCGGAGACGCCGAGATCGAACGAAGCGTCCGGCAGATCGGCATCTTCAAATGCCACATTCATCACGCGCAGTTTGCCGGCCGCATTCGGCAACGCACTTTCCAGGTAGGTCGCGAGGCGCGCGTCGGGCTCGATGGCGACGAGCGGATCGGCACCAAGTGCCAGCAATTCGCGCGTCGCGATACCGGTGCCGGGCCCGACCTCGAAGGTACGCGTGCCAGGCTTGAGGCCGCATATTTCTCGCAGCGCCTGATAGATGGCGGCAGGATAAGCGGGCCGCGCCCAATCATATTTCTCCGGATCGCCGCCGAAGGTGCTGCGTCCAGCCGATCGTTCTATTACGCTCGCCACATCGACCTCTTGCGAAGAGAGTTCTTCGAATGCCCAAGCCACCTGCGAGCGAGGCCGATCTTAAGGCGATTACGATCGGCGAGGTCAAGAAACTTGCGGACAAGATTCACCTCGCCGATTACAGCCCCGACTGGGTCGCGCACTACGCGCGAGAAGAACAACGGCTGCGCGCCGCGCTCGGCGAGCGCGCGCTTCGCATCGAGCACACCGGCTCGACGTCGGTGCCCGGCCTTTGCGCCAAGCCCGTCATCGACGTCGTGCTGGTCGTCGCCGATACGCGCGACGAAGCGGCTTACGTTCCAGCGCTCGAAGCGCAGGGCTATCGCTTGCGCATTCGCGAGCCCGATTGGTTCGAGCATCGCTTGTTCAAAGGCCCGGATGTCGAGGCGAACGTGCACGTCTTTTCGCAAGGCTGCCCGGAGGTCGAGCGCATGCTCTCCTTTCGCGATTGGCTGCGGGCAAACCCGGACGACCGCGAACGCTATGCGCAAGCCAAGCGCGACCTCGCTGCGCAAGACTGGGCGTTCACCCAGAACTATGCCGACGCAAAGACCGCGGTCATCGCAGAGATCACGAGCCGGGCGTGCGCCGGCAGACCATAGGCGACAAAACTCATGGCGAAACAGTTTTCACGACTCGACGAAGAACATCGCGCCTTCATTTTGCGGCAACATATGTTCTTCAACGCATCCGCCGCGCCGGGGGCGCACATCAATCTTTCGCCCAAGGGTCTCGATGCCTTGCGCGTCATCGACGACAAAGCGGTCGTCTATCTCGACCGCACGGGCAGCGGCAATGAAACGGCGGCCCATATCCGCGCCGACGGACGCTTGACGCTGATGTTTTGCGCGTTCGAGGGCGCGCCGCTGATCCTGCGGCTTTACGGCAGAGGACGCGTTCTTCCGCGTGGTGGCGCCGAGTACACCGCGTTGCTTGCAACCGCGTTTACGGGATTGGAACCTGTCGGCGCACGGCAGATGATCCGGCTCGACATCGATCTGGTGCAGACGTCATGTGGCTACGGCGTGCCGCTCCTCACCTACGCGGGCGAGCGCCCGTCGTTAGCCAACTGGGCGCAGTCAAAAGGCGAAGACGGACTCAAACTCTATCGGCGCGAGAAGAACCAAGTGAGCATCGACGGCCTTGCAACGGGCTATGAGGAGACGGACGACGCGGCCGTCGATTAGGCGCGCATCGATTTCGCGCCGCCGGGGAACAGGCAGCAAAAACTGGCGGCGGCGTCAGTTTACAAAACGGCAAGCGACGGCTTGCTATTGCTGCTGCGGCATTCCAAGAATGTGCCTCGGGCGGGCGAAGAAAAGGACAGCACAATGAAGCGGTATGCGTTTTGCCTGGCGTTGATTTCGATAGGCACTCTCACCCTCGCCTTGCCGGCCGCGGCGGGCACAACGAATGCGCAGGCCAGGAAATTTTGCGCCGCGCAATGGGATGGCGAGAAAAAGGCGCACACCGTTCCCCGGGGCATGTCGCAAGCGAAATATTTGAAGCTATGCGTCAAGAATTACGCGGCGAATGGGACGCCGGCACCAGACCAAACCGGCGCGGCAACGTGGCCCGCAACGACGCCGACGCCTCCTGCCAACCAATCGTCGTCAGGCCACTAGGCCCGACCTGGTTGCATTTTTGGCGTGATCCACAACCACAAGACGACAAGACTTGCGGGAAACGCGCATTGTGGTTCTGCAACAACGGCCGCGTCTTGACTGACCCCTACCTGGCGCCTTTCATCCGCTCGGGAGCGCCCCTGGGGATTCGCGGGCGCGATGGAGCAGAGAGATGACGACATTGAGACCGCGAGCGCTTCTGCTCGCCACGACGGCTGCAGCGTTGCTGACGGGAAGCGCCGGTGCTGGAGCGCCCTTCTTTTTTGGCGGATCGAACGTGGTCTCGGACCCGGGGTTCGAGACCGTTCCGACTTCGTCTTCCGCTTGGACATACGGCAGCAACTCCCAGAGTTCTGTGCACCGCTCGGGCGCCCATAGTCTGCGTGGGGGCTGCACCCCTTCGCCGTGTTTCACGACGCAAACGATCAATCTTCAGCCTGGCATCTATAAGCTCTCGATGTACGAAGGGTCTAATGCCGGGACGCCGAACGAATACACCGCTAAATTGGGCCTCGCGCCCACAACAATTGATGTCGTGAACAGTCCGAACACGGCCTCGTTCGGCCTTCACACCGGTATTGTTGCCGCCACCGGCGGAAACACGCTGCTCAAGCTTGGCATTTACCAAGGCCCGGGCTTCGGTTCCATCGACGACGTCTCTCTCATCGAGATCGACGACGGCGCCGGCAACAATCTCGGCGCCGCGTCGCAGACCGTCGCGGCGCAGGCGTCGCGCGAGTTCTCGGATCAGCTCTTCGATCGCTTCGGCCACTCAGGCTCGCCGATGCAATTGGCGAGCGCGAGCGAGGTCGTCGTCGCCTCGAACGACGGCATGACCTATATCAACGGCCCCGGACATTATCGCGCGTTCTTGAGCGTCTATGGCGACGACGCGCGCTGGGATTCGGGCGACGTGCGCGCTCACCGCTTCGGCTTCATGCTGGGCGCGGAGTGGGCGCCGTGCAACAGCTGGGATATCGGCCTGGCGATCGGGCGCACCACCAGCCACTTCAACACCGATACCTTGTTCACCGACAATAGCGGCCGGGCCGACGAAACGCTCGGGGCGCTCTTTGCCAATTGGAGCCCGAGCAACATGCCGTTGTACGCAACGGGCGTGATCGGCTATGGGCGAAGCGAAAACGACTTCATGCGCGAAAACTCCTTTGGTGCGGTCGGCGCCTACAACGTGCCGACGAAGCAATGGTTCGGCGGCGTCGAAGCGGGCTTCGATTGGCACACCTGGTCGCACATGACGGTCACGCCGTTCGCGCGCCTCGACGCCGCGCGGCTGAGACAAAACTCCTATATGGAAGAGGTCGAATTCGGCGTGCTGGTGCCGGCCTTCGTCGATGCCAAGGAGCAAACTGCGGCGCGCTCGCTTCTGGGTGTGCGCGCGGCGACGGACTTCAACCTGATCGGGCGCTATTCCTGGCAGCTCTCGGCCAAGGCCGCCTGGCAGCACGAGTTCGACCGCAATCGCAGCGTGAACTTCTCTGAAACCTCCGGCGTCACCTTCTTCGGCACGGCAACCGGCGCGACGCCGGTGGCAAATTCCGCGCTTGTCGGCGCCAGCCTCGAAGTACCGGTCACCGACCACGCCAGCCTCTACGCTGGATACAACGGCGACTTCGGCTCGGGTCAGCGCATTCACGAAGGCGAAGTCGGCTTCAAGGTCACCTGGTAGATTTCGTTACATCAACTCTCGACGACGCGGGCGGCTCAGTGCCGCCCGTTTTGTTTCCGCTTCAAGCGGCGGCGAAGAACTCGCCGACAATTTGGTTGAAGCGCAAAGGCCGCTCGAAGTAGGCCGAGTGTCCGGCATCGGCGATATGCACGACCTTCGCGTTCGGCACCACGCGGGCAATGGCGTCGGCGGCGAAGGGCGGGATGGCGATATCTTCGTCGCCGGAGATGAAGAGAATGGGACAGGCGACGCGGTTCAGTTCTTCGGGCGCGCGAGTACGAAGCGCCATGAGCTTCACGCGCAGCGCCTCCTTGTCGAGCGCCGCGTTTTGATCGTCGATGTGGCGATAGAGGAGATGCAGCGCCGGTTGCTCGCGCGCCATGCGCTCGCCGGCGGCAGGATGAATGCCTCGGGCGAAGAGGGCCGGCACGGTGGACTGATTTTTCTCCGCCCAAGCCGCGAGGCGCGAACGCTCGGGCTCGGCGATCGATTGCAGATCGAGCGTGCCGGTCGTCCCGGCGAGAACAAGCGCCTTGAGCGCGGCGGGCCGCGTCAGCGCGTACTCGACCGCCGTCCACCCGCCCATCGACTGGGCGACGACGCGCACATCGGCGAGGTCGAGATGCGCAATCAGCGCCGCCAGATCTCCAGCGTAGTCGGCCGGATCGGGGCCGCCGGCGATCGGCGACGAGGGCGCGAAGCCGCGATGGGCAAAGGTCACGCAGGTATAGCGCTCCGCGAAATGCGCAACCTGCTGAAACCACGACACCTGATTGCCGCCGAGGCCGTGGGCAAAGACGATCGCCGGCCCTGAGCCCGCGACTTCGTAGTGCAGACGGCAACCGGGGCGCCCGAGCGCTCCAAGGCGGCGAGAGATGGTCATGTGCGTCCTCTGCGATTGCGGCTTGGCCCGAACTCTAGCGTCAAGTCCCCGAACGGCATAACTCGCCCCGTTTGTCATCTCGGGGCCGAGACCCGCGACGCGTTTCGCGCCGGGCGGCAGGCCGGGCGATAGGCGTGTCAGGGTCAAATTGAGTTCTTGCAAATAGGTTTGCCTCGCTGCCGGCCGCGTTGCCATCGATTGCTCCGCCCGTGTTAGCCGTTGCGCCCGCCAAGGTGACGACTGTACTCAAGCTTCTCGATCTTTCGCGACCAGAGACATTGGACCACCGGATCCATGGAAATCGACCGCATCGCGCTCAAACGGGCGATCACCCCTCCCACGCTTTATAGCTCTCTCAGAATTGCACTGGTCGTCGGTACGATCCTCAATATCATCAACCAGGGCACGACGGTTTTAGCCGAAGGCCGGCTGGACATCGTCAAATGCGTTCTGACTTATTTCGTCCCGTTCGCCGTTGCGACTTACAGTTCCTACCGCGCGTATCGCGCTGGTCCCGGCCGCTAAATGGTTTCTCCTGCCGTGGGCATCCCGGCGAGCACGACCAAATCCAGCCAACAGAAAGAGGCGGCCTAGTCCCGCGGGCTTCTTGATCCTATCCCCTCCCCTAGGATAGGATATTGTCATGGCGCACCCCGCTCAACATCAAAGCCATCCTGAAATCCTCAAGCGGCTGAGCCGCGCCTCGGGCCATCTGAAGTCGGTGATCGAGATGATCGAAGCCGGGCGGCCCTGCCTCGACATCGCGCAGCAGCTGCACGCGGTCGAGAAGGCGTTGGCGCAGGCAAAGCAAACGCTGATCCGCGATCACATCGACAATTGTCTCGAGCATGCGGCGCGCGGCCCCTCGCGCCAGGCGCAGAGCGCGCTCGGCGAATTCAAAGAAATCACCAAATACCTCTGACGAAAGCGTGCCGATGACATCCCTCGCCGACCTGCTTCAGCACGGCGCGACGAACGCGTGGCTCTTCGTGCCGACGGCGATCCTGTTGGGCGCATTGCACGGCCTGGAGCCCGGCCACTCCAAGACCATGATGGCGGCCTTCATCGTCGCGATCCGCGGAACGGTGCCTCAAGCGGTCCTGCTCGGACTCTCGGCAACCTTCTCGCACACGCTCGTGGTGTGGGTCGTCGCACTCACCGGGCTCTACTATGGTCAGCAGTTCAATGCGGCGACGAGCGAGCCGTATTTCCAGATCGGGTCGGCGGTTCTCATCCTGTGCGTCGCCGGATGGATGCTCTATCGCACGTGGCGCGACCAGCAGCGGGAAGAAGCAGAGGCCGCGCACGATCATGGTCACGCGCACGACGATACCAAGCGCGTCGATACGGGTCACGGCATCGTCGAAGTGCAAATCTTTGAAGACAGCCTGCCGCCCCGCTTCCGCCTCTATTTCGAAGATCGCGGCAAGGCCGTGTCGCCGCCGCGCGACCAGGTTGTCGTTATCGAGACGGCGCGCGAGGACGGCGGGCATCAGACTTTTACATTCGCGGATCGCGGCGCGTATCTCGAGTCGATCGACGAGATACCCGAGCCGCACCAATTCAAAGCGGCGCTGCGTATCGCGCACGGCGATCACGGGCACACCTACGATTTGAGCTTTGTGGAGCACGACCACGGTCACTCTGACCAAGGACTCGACGTGTCGACGCCCGGATTTCAGGACGCGCATCAACTTGCGCACGCAAGCGACATTCGCCGCCGGTTCGCCGACCGCAACGTCACGACGTGGCAAATCATCGTGTTCGGGCTGACCGGCGGCCTCATCCCCTGTCCCGCAGCAATCACGGTTCTCTTGCTCTGCCTACAGCTCAAGGCATTCACGTTGGGTGCCGCACTGGTGCTGTGTTTCAGTATCGGCCTGGCGCTCACGATGGTGGCGTCGGGCACGATCGCGGCGCTTGGCGTGCGCCATATTTCCGGGCGCTGGTCCGGCTTCGAGACGTTCGCTCACCGTGCGCCCTATTTTTCAAGCGCGCTCATTATTTGCGTGGGGTTGTTTGTCGGATTCCAGGGCTGGCGCGCCTTGGTGTGACCCTTAGTATCCTCAGTGCCTTGCCCTAAGGAATGGCCTCATGACGACCATACGCCGACATTTCGTTCCCGCTGCCGGCCACGGGAGATCGAGAGCGCGTCATGCACGGCCATAGCCATACGCCCGGCCAAGAGCACAACCACGGACATGCGCATGCGCACACGACGTTCGGCGCGGCGTTCGCCATCGGCATCGCGCTCAATCTCGGCTTCGTCGTCGTCGAAGGAGCCTATGGCTTGCTCGCCAACTCGATGGCGCTGATCGCCGATGCGGGGCACAATTTCAGCGACGTGTTGGGCCTTGCCATGGCGTGGGGCGCGGCGATCCTGGTGCAACGCAAGCCGTCGCAACGATTCACCTATGGCCTGCGCAGTTCGTCAATTCTCGCGGCCCTGACCAACGCCGTGCTTCTTTTGATCTCGGTCGGCGCGATTGCCATCGAAGCGGTCCGCCGCTTCTTCGAGCCAAGCCCCGTCGCCGCCGAGACGGTGATCATCGTGGCGGCGATCGGCATCGCGGTGAACACGATCACGGCGGTCCTCTTCATGAGCGGTCGCCATGGCGATTTGAACGTGCGCGGCGCCTTCCTGCATATGGCCGCCGATGCTGCCGTTTCGGCCGGCGTCGTGGTTGCGGGATTTGCAATCGCGGCGACAAGTTGGGAATGGATCGATCCCGTCGTCAGCCTCGCCATCGTTGCGGTGATTGTATTTGGAACTTGGAGCCTGTTGCGCGACGCGGTAGCGATGAGCCTGCAGGGCGTGCCGGCAAGCGTCGATCCGCAGGCAGTGCGGGAATTCCTTGCCGGTCAGCCCGGCGTGACGGCGATTCACGATCTGCACATCTGGGCGATGAGCACGACCGAGACCGCCCTCACCTGCCATCTCGTCGTGCCCGGCGGCTATCCCGGCGATCAAGCCCTGGCGACGATCACGGCTGCTCTGCGAGATCGCTTCGCCATTCCGCATGCGACCTTGCAAATCGAAACGGGCGATGAAACGCAGTGCGCGCTCGCGCCCGACCATGTCGTTTAGGTCCCGATGATTGGATGATCGCCGGTCTTATAAGACGAACGGCACCAGCGCTTTGACGCGCATCTTATAGGCAGGATAGGCGTCGGGGAAGTGCTTGATCATCATGCGCTCTTCGTCGCGCGCCTTCAGCCACAGCATGAACGTGCCGAGCGCCAGGATCGCAAAACCGAACGCGTGGCCGTTGATGATCACCGTGCCGAGCAGCATCAGGAGCATTCCGGTGTAGATCGGGTGGCGCGCGAAGGCGTAAGGCCCGCGCGTGATGAGCTCGTGGTTCTCCTTGAACGTCACCGTGCCGCTCCAATTGGAGCCGAGGGTGAAACGCGCCCAAAATGCGATGAATAGACCGAGCGCCGTTATGGCGTCGGCCGCCATGCCGAGCGCCGGCGTCACGGCCCAAACATAATCCCAGCCTTGCGGCAGCCGGTCGAAAGCGTGTGTGCCGCCGCTCGAGCCGAAGGCCGCGACGACGGCGAGGACCGCGCCGATCCACAGCATGCGCCAGACCGAGGCCGAACGCTCGATGGTGCGCTTCGCGAAGAGCGCGGCGACAAGCCAGACGACGAGAAAAATCATCCAACACAGGCCAATGAACTGGCCGGCTGGAAAGTCCATAGGGACGAACCCCCGCATGTTCAGCACATCGATTCTCCTCGGAAACTCAACGGCATAGATAAGAACGCGCGGTGGTCCGGACAATCCCGCCCGAACGCTTAAGCCACACGCGCAGCCGCGGAGCGCTTGCGGCGCCAGGCACCGGGCGGCACGCCGACGAGGCGCTTGAAGGCGCGGTTGAAGGCGGCTTCGGATTCGTAGCCGACTTCGGCGGCGGCTTGCGCGATGCTGACGCCTTGGCGTTCGAGAACGCGCGCAGCGAGTTGCAGCCGCCAATTGCCGAGATACTGCATCGCCGGTACGCCCATGCATTGCGCGAAGCGTTCCGAAAAAGCGGAGCGCGAGAGGCCCACTTCGCGCGCCAACGCGTCGAGCGTCCAGTCCTCCGACGGGCGGCCGTGCATCAGCGCCAAGGCCGCGCTCACATGGCGATCGCGCAGGCCGGAGAGAAAGCCGCGCGACTCCTGATTCAGGCCATCGATGTGCTGGCGGATCGCCTGCAGGAACATGAGCTCGCTGAGCTTGGAGAGAATCGTCTCTCCGCCGGCGCGCGGGTGCTCGCTTTCGTCGAGCGCGACGCGCACCAAATCGTGCGTAAGATTGCCGCCGACGCTCGAGCGCTTGACGTGCAACTGGCGCGGCAGGGCACTGAGCATCGGATTGAAGGGCCGCGCGTCGCAACCGAGATAGCCGCAAACGAAGCGCGCCTTCTCGCCGTCGCCGCCGAGTTCGTTCAAGATGAAAGGCAACGGCCGATCTTTCGGACGGTAATAGAGGCCGAGGTCAGGCTTTGAGCGCTTGCCCTTTTCGCTGCCCATGAAATGGCTGCCGCCGTCCATGAAGATGACGGCGTCGCCCGCTTCCAAGCGAAGCGCCGGTTCGGACAGGTCGGAGAGCTGCGCCCAACAGGCGCCGTCCATCATGATGTGGAAGGCGACGACGTGCTCGAAGTCGGGCATGACGTTGGCGCAAATATTCGACATCGGCGGCGTCTCGGCGACCCACGGCGTGCGCGCCGTCACATCGAAGTAAATGGCGCCGGTCAAACGGACAGCGCGCAAAACATCGGAGAGAACGTCCAATGCGTGTTCCTTCGTGTGCGGTTGATCACCAATCCGGTGAAACGGCCGTCGTCCGGCGCCGCCGCTGGACGAACGAGCAAGTATCCTCGATGACCAGTCATATCAAGATACAGCCCTCGCGATCTAGGTTCCGCCCACGATCGAGGCGGCGATTTCGCCTCTATTTCAGCGAATGGAGAGAACAATGCTGGACAATCAAAAGATAGCGACGTTTAAGGCCGCCGTTCGCGGCGGCGTCATCGAGCCGACGGACAAGGGCTATGACGAGGCACGCGCTCTTTACAACGGGATGATCGACAAACGCCCGCGCCTGATCGCGCGCTGCACGAGCGCGGCCGACGTGATCAGCGCGGTTAATTTCGGGCGCGACAACGCCCTTGTGATCGCCATTCGCGGCGGCGGCCACAACGGGCCGGGCTTCGGCAGCTGCGATGACGGGCTTGCGATCGACCTCTCGCTCTTGAAGGGCGTTCGCGTCGATCCGGCGACGTCGACGGTGCGGGTCGAGCCCGGCTGCACGCAAGCCGACGTGGACCATGCGACGCACGCGTTCGGTCTGGCGGTGCCGGCGGGAATCGTCGGCTCGACGGGGATCGCGGGCCTGACGCTCGGCGGCGGACACGGTTATCTCACGCGCCAGTACGGACTGACGATCGACAATTTGATCGAGGCCGATGTCGTGTTGGCCGACGGGCGCTTCGTGACGGCGAGCGAAAAACAGAACGCCGACCTCTTCTGGGCGCTGCGCGGCGGCGGCGGCAATTTCGGCGTCGTGACGAGCTTTGCCTATCGCGCGCATCCGGTGAAGAACGTCTATGGCGGGCCGATCTTCTGGGAGATCAAGGACGCGGCGAAAGTCATGCGCTTCTATCGCGATTTCTTGGCCAAGGCGCCGGCGAAGCTGTTTCCGTTCCTAGGGCTCAAGACCGTGCCGTCAGCGCCGCCATTCCCGCAAGAAATTTGGGGCAGGAAAATCTGCGCCATGATCTCTTGCTACGACGGGACGCAAGCCGAAGGCGAAGCGGCGATGAAGCCCGTGCGCGACGGCCTGCCGAAGCCGATCATGGACGGCATGGGCATGCTGCCGTTCCCTGCGCTGCAGGGGCTGTTCGACCCGCTCTTTCCAAAAGGGCTGCAGTGGTATTGGAAAGGCGACTTCGTGAAGGAACTGAGCGACGAAGCGATCGACGTGCACATCAAGCAGGCGATGCTGGCGCCGTCGGCATTGTCGCTGATGCACCTCTACCCGATCGACGGTGCCGTCCATCGCGTTGGCACGGGCGATACGGCGTGGAGTACGCGCGATGCGCGCTGGTCCATGGTGATCGCCGCGATCGATCCCGATCCGCGCAAGGCCAAGGACTTGAAGAAGTGGGGGCGCGGCTATTGGGAGGCGATCCATTCGTTCAACCCCGGCGGCGCTTACGTCAACTTCATGATGGACGACGAAAACGACGACCGGTTGCAAACGACCTATGGGCCGAACTTCAAACGCCTGACCGAGGTGAAGAAAAAATACGACCCAAAGAATCTCTTCCGGGTGAACCAAAACATCCGCCCCGCCGCTTGAGGCGACAAACAACGCCGTGCCCCGATCGACCTGAGCGGCGGGGCACGGCGATGCTGCCTGGCAAGATCAGACAAAGCCCTTCGGGATGATGTTGCGCGCGCGGGCGTCGCGGGCGAGGTCTTCGCGGAAATCGGGGTGGGCCAGCGAGATGAGCGCCTTGGCGCGATCGGCGACGGATTTGGCCTTCAAATTCACCATGCCGTATTCGGTGACGACATACATGACGTCGGAGCGCGGCGTCGTGACGATGTTGCCGGGCGTGAGGTCGAGCACGATCCGGCTCTTGCGCACACCCTTTCTCTCGTAAGTCGACGACAGCAACATAAAGGACTTGCCGCCCTTGGAGGCATAAGCGCCGCGAACGAACTGCAACTGGCCGCCGGTGCCGGTCAAATGGCGGTGACCGTCGGATTCCGACGCCGCCTGGCCCTGCAGATCGATCTGCGTCGTGTTGTTGATCGAGACCATCTTGTCGTTCTGCATGATGATGTGCGGCATGTTCGTGTAGTCGACCGGAAAACACTGCATCTCGGGATTTCGCGTGATCGCGTCGTAGAGATATTTCGAGCCGAGGGCGAAGGTGAAGACGACCTTGCCGGGGTTGAGCTGCTTGCGCGCGCCCGTCACGCGGCCCGCCTTGACGAGGTCGATGATGCCGTCGGTCAGCATCTCGGTGTGGACGCCGAGATCTTTGATGCCGCTTTCGGACAGCAGCGAGCAGGCCGCATTCGGCATCGCGCCGATGCCGATCTGAATGCAAGAGCCGTCTTCGATCTCGCCGGCCATCAAGCGCGCCACGGTGCGGTCGACATCTGACATCGGCGCGTTGTGCAACTCGGCCGTGGCACTGTCGTTGCCGTCGATGACGTAGTCGACCTCACTCTCGTGCACGCCGTTGTGCTCGCCGAACACATAGGGCATGGCCGGAGACGTTTCGACGACGACGATCTTCGCCGTTTCGACAATCGCGCGGTGCCAGGCATTGGTCGGCCCGAAATTGTAGACGCCGTTTTCATCCCGCGGACAGGTTTTGATGACGGCGATGTCGACGGCATCGATGAAGCGGCGATAGTAATCCGGCACCTCGCCGAGATTGAGTGGAATATAGGTGCAGCGGCCCGCATCGTGCTTGGCCCGGTCGTAGCCGCCGAAATGCCAATTGAAGGCATGGAAGTGATCCCCGTTCGGATCGACCTCCAGATAGGCGCGGGGCTTCACGGACAGACACGAGCGCACCTTCACCTCGCTAAGCTCCGCCGCCCGCGCGGCAAGCGCGTGATCGAAGACGTCAGGCTGAGAGAGGGTCACGCCGAAATCGAGCCACATGCCGGATTTGACGAGCGACGCCGCCTCCTCCGCAGTGATCTTGGCGGCGCGCTTTTGGCGTGGGGTGGCGGTCATTGGCGGTCCCAGGTGAATCGATGAGGCCTTAGACTATATCCGGTTCGCGCTTATTTCGCGCGGGGGCGGCTTCGCGCGATCCCGTCCAGCGCATCGCCCAACTGAGCTGGCGCCGAGTAGAAGGGCGAGTGATCGGTGTCCAACGTGACGACGGGATCGCATGGCAGCGCCTCACGCATCAGGCGCTGCAGTTCGATTGGAATGGCGTTGTCCTGCAGGCACTCGACATAGGCGCGCCGCACACGGCCAAAGCGGGCGTCGCTCGTGCGAACGGGCGTCGCGAAGCTCATCATTGGCTCGGGCGTCACCAAGCGTGCCGCGCGCTCCTGATGAGCTTGATCGCTGGTGTTGTAGAACACCGGTTCCACTTTGCCCGGCGCGATCGTCGAAGAGAGGCCGTCCTCGCTCATCACGATGACGTTTTGCGCCACGGGCCTCGCCGGGGACAATGTCAGCATTTCCGCCAACGTCTTTTCGTTGGGCACAAGAAAGGCCGCGAGATAGACGAGCGCACTGATGGCGTCCGGCATGCGTTCGGCGACGTTGCTGATCACGATGCCGCCGCGGCTGTGGCCGACAAGAACGACGGGCTCGCCGGCCCTCTCGACGATGCCGCCGACAAAGCGCGTCCAATCGTCGAGCGTGAGCCCGTGCAGCGGCGTTCGATCCTGGCCACATCCCGGCAGGTCAGGCGCGATCGCGCGATGCCCGCGGTTCTCGAGCAAAGGGACAACGCGCTTCCAACACCACGCGCCATGCCAAGCACCATGGATCAGAACGAATGTGGCCATTTCGGTGGTTGTCTCCGGTGACTGGGACGTTTGTGTGTCGCGCTATCTAACGGCCGAGTGTCAACAATCTTCTACGCCGCGCGTGGGACGACGATTTTTGGAGGGAGAGACACGCGCCCCACTCCACCCGCCTCCGCCAAGCCGCTCGCTGTATTTCGCTGTTAAATGTCAAAATTTACAGCGTGGGGCGGTCGCGAAATGCCGCCTCTGGTGTCCCCTCCTTGTACCCGCCCACGAGAACGCAATTCGGGGCACACATCGCGCTTTTGGCCGCGACAGCCTTTGGGGATTGGATAGACGATGTCAGAGAATTGGTGCGCGAACGGCGCGCCTGCGTATGAGAACATATATAGAACAAATCGATCGACAACGCAAGCGCGTGGCGCGGTGGCGATCTGCTAATTTTGCCGCAATGCGCATCAACTGTGCGCGAGCTTCGCAAGTCGCAACGAGCGGGGCCACAGCTCGAACTCCAACAAGTGGTGGAAGAAAGCGCATGAAACGCCAGCTGCCGATCTACACCTCGATCCTGGTTCTGCTCGGCGGATCGAGCGCCTTCGCCGATGTGCCGGCCGAGCAAGCGGCGCGTCTCGGCAGGGATCTGACGCCGATCGGCGCAGAGATGGCTGGCGCGGGGGATGTGCCGGCGTGGACGGGCGGGCTTAACTCGCCGCCGCCAGGCATCAAATTCGACCCCAAGACGCAGCAACCGCCGAATCCGTTCCCGAACGACAAGCCGCGTTACACGATCACAGCCGCCAACATGGCCCAGTACGCCGACCGTCTGGACGAGGGCCAGAAGGCGATGCTCAAACGCTACGCCGACTTCAAGATGCCTATTTACGAGTCCCGACGCACGTGCACGACGCCGCAATACGCCTTTGCCGCCACCAAGAACAATGCGCTCGTCGGACAACTCACGGCCGATGGCGAGGGCGTGACCGGCGGTATCGTGGGCGCGCCGTTTCCGATCCCCAACAACGCCATGGAGCTTATTTGGAACGAGAAACTGCGCTTCTTGACCCACAAGGCCACGCGCTCGTACGCCGCCGCGCCCGTTCAAGCGAACGGCACCTATAACCTGATCAAGATACAGGATGAGGTGATCTATCGCTGGGGCGATCCGACGAAAAAGTCCGCGGAGGAACTCGCGAATATTTCGTTGAAGTACATCTCGAACACGATCGGACCGCCGCGGCTCGCCGGCAACGTGATCCTGGTTCACGAGTCGCTGAACGCGACGGTCGAGCCGCGCAAGGCGTGGGCGTATAGTCCGGGCACGCGCCGCACGCGCCGTGCGCCCGACATCGCCTACGACAACCCCGGCTTTAACACCGACGCCATGTCGACGGCGGACTCGTTCGGCGGCTTCAACGGCGCGATGGATCGTTACAACTGGTCGGTGCGCGGACGCAGCGTAAAGTTCATCCCGTACAATTCCTACGATCTATTGAACGCGAAATATGCCGACGCGCTGAAGCCGGGACATCTCAACCAGGACCTGGCGCGATACGAACCGCATCGCGTGTGGACGGTCGAGGCAACGCTGCGCCCGGGCCAACGCCACATCTATGCGCGGCGCGTTTTCCACCTCGACGAAGACACCTATACGCCGACGGGTATCGAAATCTATGACGGGCGCGGACAGCTGTGGCGCTATCAGGAAATGCACGTGGCCGATTTCTACCAAGTCCCGGCGTGCTTCGTGGTCGCGGGCGCGGTCTACGACCTCCTGGACGGGCGCTATCTCGCCGGCGGATTGATCGGTGAAGAAGTGCCGATCAATTTCTTCGCCGATGAATTGACGGACGACCGCTATACGCCGGAGGCGTTGCGGACGCTCGGCGTGCGCTGAAAAATCCGCACGCACGAAGTCACAACCTTTTTGGCACTCATCGGGGCGCACTCGCCCCGGATCGCGAGTTCACGGCTTAATCGGGTCGCGAGTAAACGAGCTTTCTTGAGTTGCCAAGCAGACCGATACTGCCAACAATTGCTCGAATACGGCAGCTGCACTCTTTTCATCGTGATACATAAATTGTGTTTGCACGCCATACAGTCGCGCAATTTCTATTAGTTCGATGCGTTGATCCTGCGGCCCTAACCAATGGCCGTAAAACTCCCGTCCTCGAGGTTCATGAAATATTTCCACGATGCCGGTCGGCAACTCAATTCGAATGCGACCGTCCACTAGCGAAGCAGGAGGCGCGCGACGACTACTCGCGCGCAAGAAATCGAATAGGGCTTTCAGATCCACGCTACGCCACCCCGATTGTGCACGACATTACTTCGCTCGTGCCGCGCGCGATCAGAGCGACATCACAAGCGCGGCGGCGAGGCTCGCCGCAATGAGGGCGAAGACCGGCCAGCCGCGATGGCGCCAGGCCGTCATCGGACCGGTCATAGCAAAGGCGGCCGCAAAAGTCGCCGCCCCGACCGCGTAGACCGCCGTCATGCCGTGAAACCCCAAAAGGGGCGCCGTGAAGAGCGCGGCGAAGCCGGCCCACGTCACGCTGGTGGCGTGCCAAGCGAGGCGCACGATGAGGCGCGAAAAGTCGGCGGCGCGCGGTCCGCCGGGCCACGTCATTTGCGCCTGGATGGGGCGAACGAACAGACGCTCGCCCAGAATGCTGTGGACGATTGCGGCGGTGAGACAGCCGAGACCGGCGAGCCCAGACAGCAGGTCCGTCAATGTCGTGTGCATCGCTTCTAACCATACGGTTTCGTATGGTCGATGGCGATAGCCCCATTACTTGAAGGCGTCAATACGGTAGCGTATGGTCCGGCCGATGACGTCAAAGGCCGCAACGCGAATGAGCCCCGCCGAACGGGGTGGTGCGCGCATTGGGCGCAGCGAATGGATTCGCGGCGCCCTCGACGTGCTGGCGCGCGAAGGGATTGCAGGCGTGCGCGTCGAGCCGCTTGCTGCGCGGCTCAACGTGACGAAGGGCAGCTTCTATTGGCACTTCGCCGATCGCGAGGCGCTGCACAAGGCGATGCTCGATCATTGGCGCGCCGTCGGGACAGGCGAAATCATCACGCGCATCGAATGCGCCGGCGGCACGGCGCGCGCGCGGTTGCGGCGCCTGATCGCGATCACGGCGCGAAACGCAAAGGGTGCGCAACTCGAAGGCGCGATGCGCGGCTGGGCGCGCCAGGATCCGAGGGTGGCGAGTGCCATGGCGGCCGCAGACCGCGAGCGCATCGCCTATGTCGCCGGCCTGTTGTGCGCACTCGGCGTCAAACCCGCCGCCGCCGATTTGCGCGCGCGGATCTTATACTTGGCGCTGATCGGCAGCTATTTTTCCGCGGCGCAACGGTTCGCGACCGGACACGATCTGTGGCGCGAGCTCGAGGCGCTGATCACGTGAAGCGGCCGCTACTTGTTTCCTCCGGAGCGGCGCGCTGGGTATAGATATGGGCAATCCGTAGGTGTAGTTTTGAACACAGCGCGGCGATATTCAACTAACGACGGCGGAAGTAAGTCGCGGCAATTGCGGCAAGGTTCAGAAAAGGTCATTTAGAGTTGGTGTAACGATGCGGCGGCGCGATTTGCTTGGGGGTCTTTGTGCCAGCGCATTGGGCGTTGCAATCCCTAGGAAGTCGGCCGCGATGACACCGGATGAAATCAAGCGTCGAATGGAAGAATATCGCCAGCAGGCGCTTGCCCAATTTCCTTTGAAGCTTATTGAGACCACCGGCGACCAAGCTCTAGCCAAGTGGCAGGAATTGAAGGCTTCGGGTCAAGGCACGCCTGTTGTCTTAGGAGGTGAAGACGAGATGCACCCCTTCGACAACCTGCTCACTCCGTTCGGTCCCAATGGGCCAAATGTTCCGTCTCGCCAATCGGTTGACGACATATTGCGGGCTGCCGCGAGGATCAAATTTCCTGATGACCTGGCAGCGCGCAAGGCGGCCGACTCGGCAACCGCGCTCTCAAGGTTCAGAGCAGAGCTGGCCGCCAACCCGGACATGCCGCTTCCGCAGATCATCGAGACAAAGGATGGCAAAAGGCGCGCCTACACGCGCGACGAGACGGTCGCCGCGATGGAAGCCAGGCCTCACGATCCACCGCTTGGAGACTGGCCCGCCAGTCCTGACACATCCCTTGGGCTTTCCGTCGCCTACGATATTTTGAAGAACACGCCGCTTCCCAAAGTCTATATCGGGCTCGCGCCGACGGACGATTGGACGACCATTCCTGCCTATCTGCGTTGGGGTGGATGGAACGACTGTCCGGCGGCCGAATATCACGTGGCCGCGATGCGAGAGTGGCGCGATCGCTATGGCGCGGAACTCGTCGGCATCAGTTTCGACACGATTAACATGCGCGTGAGGCGCAAGCCGAAGACGCGGGACGAAGCTCTCGCGCTGGCGCGAGATCAGTACGTTTATTGTTCTGATATCATCGACCAAGGCGTCGGGACGTATAGCGCGCTAGCAGCCGAGCTGATTGCGAATGAGTGGTGGTACTTCTGGTGGGACTAAAGGCTCTGGTTTGAGCGATGAGCGATTCAGACTGTGACCGAGCTTAGCTTGGCCAGCGCATAGTCAATTTCCACCCTCGCCAACTATTTGTTTTCCTCCGGCCCGGCGCGGCGGGCGCCGGGGACGCTGGTGTTGGTGTCGAAGACGATGGGCAGGCCGTTTTGCGGGTTGCCGATGATCACGACCTTGGCGTTCGGGCTCTTGGCGATCTCGAGCGTCGCCTCGATGCCTTTCCAAGCCAAGAGCTTGTCGGAGATGCCTTGGGTGACGATCTGCTGGAAGTCGGAGATGCCGCGCGCTTCGATGCGCTTGCGCTCGGCCTCCTGCGTTTCCTTTTGCAGCACGTATTGCATGGCGAGCGCGTTCTGTTCGGCGGCGAGCTTTTTTTCGATCGCGTCGCGCACTTGGTCGGGGATGCCGATATTGCGCAAGAGCACTTGCTGCACGATCACGCCCTGCCCCGGAAACTTATAGTCGTCGAGCAAGGCGCGCACGTGCTTGCGCATCATCTCTTCCATTTTGCGCGCAAGTTCGTCGCGCTTGGTCGAGTAGGCGTCCTGCGCCTGGAACTGCGACAAGGCCTCGCGCACCGCGGTACGCATGGCCGGCATGACGATCTTGTCGGCGTAATCCTCGCCGATGTGCTGATAGACCCACGGCGCATCCGCCTCGACCAAGCGAAAGTTCACCGTCGTGTCGAGCGGCATGCGCATGCCGTCGGCCGAGACCGCTTCGATCGTGTCGCCTTGACCGTTTTCGTTGGCCGTACCTGCGTGCATCGTCGGTTTGGGTTTGGATCGACATCTTGGTGACGGTCTTGAGCGGCAAGATCAAATGCAGGCCTTGGCTCAACGGCACCGTGTCGACGTCGCCGAAGAGGCTCGTGACACCGACGTGGCCGGCCTCGACTTGGGTGAAGCCGGTCGCCGCTATGGCGACAAGCCCGGCGATGAACATCAAGGCGCTGATCGCACGGGTGCGAAAGCTGCGGCTTCGATCATCGCCGCCGGACTGGCGCTGACCGATAACGCCAAAGACAAAGCTGACCACGATCAGCACTAGCCCAATCACCAACATCGACGGATCTCCCCGGAGCGCGCGCCGCTTTTCGAATCGGCAACTTGGCGGCGCATGATACTGCCTTCACCGCGCATAGATGGGCAGGCGCCATGGCATGCACAACGGCGTAATCATGAAAAAGGCCGACACCGCGGGGCGCCGGCCTTGAGATCGCGATCGATTGCGCTGTTACTTGATGCCCGCGACCAGCTCAACGGTGCGTTTGGCGTCGCCTTCGCCTACCGTCCATTTGTCGCCGACCTTGTGCGCCGTGACCGGGAAGCACGCCGGATTCGTAAAGCCGGGCGGCGGCGCGCCCGTATAGGTCAAGCAAATCTTGCCTGCGTCGACCTTCCACGTACCGGCGGTCGCTTGGTCGCCGGCCTTCGCAGTGAACGTGCCATCGGCTTTGTAGTAGACTTTCGTCACCGCACCCTTGGCATCGGTCGATATCGTCGTATTGCCGTAGCGCGTCGCCATGACGTCGTCGGCTGCAAATACCGCCGACGCGGAGAGCGCGACGGCCGCGAGGGAAGCAAGAATCATCTTCAGCATTTGTTTCCTCCTCATGTGCTCAAGAAGGCGGCGATCTTACCCTCTCTCCATCGACGTGCGCGAGTCGCTGCGAACGCGACAAAAGTTCCATCACTCGCGTGGCGCGCGAAGAACTCACAGTCAAGTACGGGATAATCGCCGGGCGGCCGGCCGATCACCCGCCCTCTCCGCTCGCAATCGCGCACAAGTCTAGCCAAAGCAACCGCGGGCACCGCAAGTCTACGCAAATGTGAGGCTTGCGCGAGCGCAAGGCGAGCGGCAAGGTCAGGCGGCCATCACGAGTACGATCCAGTGGGCTTGGCGGCCTGAGATACGGATCAAGCGGATGCTCATTCGGTCTCTGGCCGGCCTTGCCGTTTGGCTCATCGTGATTGCCTCACCGGCCTTCGCGCGCGACGCCGACGATGTCCTCGGCGCCGCGAAACTCGCATCGGGGGGCGAGGCATGGAATCGTGTCGCCGCCATCCGCTATGGTTTTCATTTGCGCCAAAGCGGACTTGAAGGAAGCGGCGAAACGCTGATCGACGTTGTCGGCGGGCGCTTCGTCACGCGCTTCCGCTTGGGCCCGTTCAAGGCTGCGGAAGGATTTGACGGACGCCAATCGTGGACCCAGGACGACGCCGGCCTTGTCACGATGGGGGAAGGCGCCGATCTGCGCGCGCAAGCGGCGTCGGCGCGCTATCGCAACGCGCTCGCCTATTGGTTTCCCGAGCGCGGGCACGCGCAAATTTCCGAACGCATGCAGCTCTTCCGCGTGCGGATCAAAGAAATCGTGGCGATCAAACCGGACGGCGGCTTGCCGTTCGACATGTGGTTCGACGCGCAGACGAAGCTGCTAGAGCGCGTCGTCGAAGACGGCGCAAGCGAGACACGAACGATCATGCTCGACGACTATCGGCCGGTCCACGGCCTCATGATTGCGCATCGCATTCGTTCATCGAACGCGGCTGCCGATTTCGGCTCCGAGCGCCAGATCAACAAGGTCGACGTCAATCCGGCGGTGAGCGATGTGGATTTTGCCGTGCCACCGGCCGACCCACCGGACTTTGCATTCACCGGACGCGAGCGGCAAGCGACGCTGCCGTTTCGTTTCATCAACAACCACATTTATGTCGACGCGAAGCTCAACGGACGCGCGTTCAGCCTGCTCGTCGACACCGGCGCGGCCAATTTGATCACGCCGACGACAGCGCGGGCGTTGGGTCTCGCCCCCGTCGGGGAGGCGCGCATGAACGGCACCGGCGAGGGATCGGAGGACGCAGCCTTCACGCGCATCGCCTCGCTCGGCCTCGGCGACGTGGTGTTGCGCAACCAACTCGTTGCCGTCGTGCCGCTCGAGAAATTCGGCGAGATCGAAGGCGTGCCGTTTCAAGGCATCATCGGCTATGAGCTGTTCAAGCGCTTTGCCGTGCGTATCGACTATGAAACGCGGCAACTGACGCTGTCGGATCCCCATGCGTGGCGCCCCGATGGACGCAGCGTCGAGGTGCCGATCGTCTTCAACGGCACGGTGCCGGAGGTCGACGGCGCGATCGACGGCGTCGCCGGCACCTTCGATATCGACACCGGCTCTCGCGTCTCGGTCGGACTCAATTCGCCTTTCGTGCAACGCAATGCCTTGCGCGCGCGGTTCAAGCCTTCGATCGAGGCGGTGACGGGTTGGGGGCTCGGCGGCGCGACGCGAGGGACCGTGGCGCGGGTGCGGCGCCTCTCCTTGGGCTCGCTCGCGATCGACGACGTTATCGTCGACATGTCGCTGCAAAAGCTGGGCGCGCTCAGCCATTCGGCGCCGGCCGGCAATATCGGCTCGGGCGTGCTCAAGCGTTTTGCGGTGACATTCGACTATACCAGCCAGCGCCTGTTCTTCGAACCGAACGGGCGAAACGCGCAAGCCGACACCTATGACCGCTCGGGCCTTTGGATCAATTCGACGCCGGGCGGCTATCGCGTCGATGCGGTGGTCGCCGGCTCACCGGCGGCGCAAAGTGACCTTAGCGTGGGCGACGTGATCATCGCGATCGACGGCAAGCCCGCGTCCGCGCTGCCGCTTGCCGACCTGCGCGATCTTTTGCGCGACAGCGCGTCGGGCACAGTGATGCATCTGACAGTTCGCTCAGGTTCGGGCGTGCACAATGCCTCGATCCGCCTGCGCGATCAGATTTGAGGCAGTGACCGCAGCTCTTGCCCGGCTGATTCATGGCCGGGCACACCTCAAATTGACCAAAACAAACGACGAAAAACATAGCGGAAGCGATGAGCGACGGCTGTGCAAGCGCGCACGGGCGATTAAGATAATGAGAACTGGCGCCGGGGGCCGCCACTGGGGGGAGAAGCAATGTTTCGAGATCTAACTGCAATCGCTGCGCTGGCGCTGCTTGCCGCCGCCGTGGGTCAGCCGGCGCATGCCGATGCGATGTACGCCTATGACGCTTCGAAGAGCGGGCCTGTCACTTATGGCACTGCCAGAATGTTGGCGCCGGGAATTACCGCGCGCTCGATCGACTACGTGTCGGCGAGCGGACACAAGGTCACCGGCGAGATCGTTTCAGGCGCCGCGAAATCGCCGCAACCGGGCGTGCTCTTCGTCCATTGGCTCGGCGACGCGGCGACCACGAACCACATCGAATTCGAAAAGGACGCGCAAGTGCTCGCCGCGCGCGGGGTAACCTCCATCCTCGTCGATGCAATGTGGGCCGCACCCAATTGGTTTGACCATATGGGCGCGTCGGTCGAAGGCGACAGCAAGGAGACGATCGATCAAGTGATCGACCTGCGTACGGCGCTCGACGTCTTGCTCGTGCAGAGACACGTCGACGCCGGCCGCATCGCCTATGTCGGTCACGATTTCGGGGCGATGCTCGGCGCCCTCATGGCGAGCGTCGACCAGCGCCCGAAATATTGGGTTTATCTCGCCGGCAATCCGTTGCTGACGGCGTGGTACACGCTCGGCAAGAAGAGCGCGACGCACGACCAATACGTCGCCGCCATGGCAAAGTTCGACATTCTGGGCGCGTTGCGATCGTCAAAGCCGAAGGCCGTCTTGCTGCAGTTCAGCGCGCACGACGAATACGTCACGCCGGAAGAAGCGCTCACGTTCTTCGGAGCGGCACCGTTGCCGCGCGGCGCTTTTTTCTACGACGTCGATCACAGCCTGGCGACGCCGCAAGCGTTCAAAGACCGGCAAGCGTGGCTGGTCGAACAATTGTTCGGCGAGTAAGCGGCGCTCAGCGGCCCTTGCGGCGTGACGGCGCACCAATGCCACCGCGCGGTTTGCGACCCAAGCCCAGTTTCTTGGCGAACTCGGAGCGCAGCTTCGCATAGGCGGGCGCCACCATCGGATAGTCGTACGGCAGGCCCCACTTCGCGCGATATTCTTCGGGCGACAAATTGTAATGCGAGCGCAAATAACGCTTCAGCGTGCGCAACCGTTTACCGTCCTCGAGGCAAACGATGTACTCGGCGCTGATCGACTTCTTGACCGGCACGGCCGGTTTTCCCGCGGGCTCCGGCGCCACGCCCAGAAGCCCGCGCAGCTCATCGTGAATCTGCACCAGCACGGTTGAGAGCGTCGCGATATCAATGCGGTTGTGAGCGACATAAGCCGACGTCATGCGCGCGGCCATCTCCAAAAGCTCGACGCGGGTCTTCTCGTCCGCCTCGGCATTATCATTGTCGGTGGTCGGCAATTTCGGTTTCCTCATGTGCGGCGGTAACGGCTCAGTGTCGAATGCGTCGTCCAATTTAGAATCCGGCCATACCGTTCGCAGAAAGAACGCTCGCCGGGGCCGCTCAAGAAGCGGTCTGTCGTTTGTCAGCGTCGCGGGCCAGAGAACATTGGTGTCGCGGCGTGACAAAAGTCACGATAATTTACAACCATTGGGGGAGTAAATGGCAAATTTGCAAGAAAGACGAAATTTCTGGGTTCGGCGACCGAATTGAGCGGGTTCGAGGCACGAAGCGAAATTCACTATAAAATTGGTTTGGACAGTGCCGTCACGCAGTGACACGAGGCCTTGTCTCTATTGCCGCTTTTCGCATCCCGGCCGACGGCAGCATTCAGATTTGCTCCGCCAGCTCTTGCCGCAGCTCGTCAAGAGCTTGCGTCGCGGTCTTTCCTGCCGTGTCGACGACGATGCGTGAACGCGTCCAAACGTCGTACTCGCGCGCCGTCACTTCCTGCCAAGTGGGAAGCTTGTGCCCGGCGATGTCGGCGACGCGCGTCTCGACGCGGCGGCGGTGCTCGACCGGATCGGAGCAAACGATTTCGACATCGACACTCTTCACGCTCGCGCGGGTGGCGACGCTGCGCCACGCTTGGCGCGTGATCTCCAGCGGGTTGACGGAATCGGCCACGACGGTTCGCCCAAAACGAAGATTATCCCCGGCAACCGCGTAGGCGACGCGATAGCCGAGATCGTCGATCGGATGGCCCGGCGGCAAGGCCACAACGAGCGCGCATTCGATGGTATCGATGCGCAGGTACACCGCTTCCAGCTCTCGCGCCAATTCGCGCGAGAGCGTCGACTTGCCCGTTGCCGGAAGACCCGCGAAAATAATCAACATCGCCGATCGGCGCTAATGGCGCTCGGCCCAATCCTTCTTGAATATGCCGTTGAGCTCGGCTCCCGAAGCGCCACGCGCGAAGCCGCCGAACGTTCCCTGCTCGGCGAGCTCCTTGGCGGTGCGCATGAAATCGCCCCACGCGCTGCGCGCCGAGGCGCCGCCGACGCTGATCCGGCGCACGCCCAGATCGGCAAGCTCGGCGACAGTGAAACCCGGACCGCCGATAAGGTTCACTGGCTTGGGCGCCACCGCGCGTACGACCGCCGTGATGTCCTCTTTGGTGCGGATTCCCGGTGCGAAGAGACAATCGGCGCCGGCATCGGCGTACGCCACCAAGCGCTTGATCGTCTCCTTGAGATCGGGACGGCCGGCGATGAAGCCTTCCGAACGGCCAGTCAACAACACGCCGGAAGCGGTCGCGTCGATCGCGCGCCGCGCGGCCTTTATGCGCTCGACCGCCAGCGCAAAGTCGTAAAGCGGCGCATCGGCATTGTGCGTCGAGTCTTCAATCGACAAGCCGGAAATACCGGTTGCGACGGCGAGCGCGACATTGCGCGCGACGCCTTCGGCATCGTCGGCATAACCGCCTTCGAAGTCGGCGTTGACCGGAATGTCGGCGGCACTCGCGATCGCTTTCAGATGGGCGAGGACATCATCGCGCGTCACGCCGTTGTCGGGCCGCGCGATCGACCAAGCGAAACCTGCGCTCGTGGTCGCCAGCGCTTTGAAGCCCAAGTGCTGAAGATAACGCGCACTGCCGATGTCCCAGGGATTGGGAATGACGAAGCAGCCTGATTCATGCAGGCGACGAAAGGCGGCGCGTTTGTCGGCGACTAAGTGGGTCATGATCGAACCTCGTTCGCGTTTGCAACAGTGTAAGCGCGAGCATGGCCATCCGGCAAACTCAAGTCCTCCCGGAAACTGTCGTCATCGACGGAATGAACCGGCCGCGGCCTATTGCACGATGACCGTGCCGGTCATCTTGGGGTGAATCGAGCAGACATATTTATACGTGCCGGGCTTGTCGAATTTGAACGAGAATTTGTCGTCTTGATCGAGCCCGCCCGAACGGAAGAGCCCGGTGTCGCTGGTGACCGTGTGCGGCTCGCCGTCGGTGTTCTTCCAGGTGACGGTCGTGCCCGCCTTGACGGTCAGCGTCATCGGCGCGAAGTCGAAATTCTTCATGACGATCGTGTTGGCATTCTCAGCGGCGAGCGGCGCCAAGGGGGCGGCGCTTGTGAACACGGTGAACAAGGCGGTGACGCTTGCGAACGCGATGAACAAGGCGGTGGCGCTTGCGCGCGCGATGAACTTGCGCATGAGATTTTCTCCGAGTGGTCGTTTGTTCAGGCGAGCGTCGCGTCGTTGAGCATTGCCGCACCGTGATCGCCTTTGATCGAAACGCTGGTCAAACCAAGCATCCCGGGCAGCTGCTCCGACGGGACCTTGAGCGGGCCTGGCCCGGGTCCGACGCCGCCGACGGGTTGGGGATAAGCGGTCGATCGCGCGGTGTGGAAGGTGACGTTGCCCTCGACCTTGCTGACGATCTGATGAATGTGCCCGTTGAGTACGGTGACCGAACCGAACCGCTTGAGAAGCGCAACGGCTTGCGTCGCGTCGCCGGTGCCCCAGCCCCATGGTTCATAAACGTTCCATAATGGAATGTGACCGAAGACGACGATCGGCGTGCTGGCACCGCGCGGCCTTAGATCTTGCTCGAGCCAGGCCAGTTGGTCGGGCCCGAGCGTGCCGAGGCCGCCGGGCTTGAAGCTCATCACATTGTTGAGCGCGACGAAGTGCACGCCGGCTTGGTCGAAGCTGTAGTAGCCTTTGTTGTTCGAGGCCTTGCCGAAACGGTTGAAATATTCGGTCCCGATGCCGTCGGTGACGTCGTGCTCGCCGGGCACGGTATGAAGGTCGCCGATTTGGATGGTGGAGATCAGCTGCGCGGCGTTGTCGAACTCCTCGGCCTTTGAGAGATGCGTGATGTCGCCGGTGTGGACGACGAAAGCGGGTTTCACCGGCATCGCGTTGATGAGGGCGATCGTTTGCCTCAATGTGCCGGCAACGTCAGGGTTCGCTTCTTTATTGAAACCGATATGCGTGTCGCTGATCTGAACGAAGAGCGGCGTCGCCGTCTGCGTCCCACGGCCGGTCGCGGCGAGAGCCAGGTCGATCGGCGTCAGGACGCCGCCCGTTAGCGCAAATAGCGTACCTGCCCCGCCATAGGCCATGCATTTGAGCATGCGCCGGCGGGTCGGCGCGGTATCGATATCGGACATGAGCTAATCCTTTCGGTCGTTCTCGAAAGGCAAGACTCAAGGGGTGGGCGGTTTATTCCCGGATTGCGTTTCGCCGACGATCAGACGCTTGAGCCCCTCGATTTCCGGTACTGCCGTATCGGAAACGGCGGCGAAGGCCAGATCGTCCATATGCCAGGCGACGATGTGATAACCATTGCGCTCCGTCTCGTTGGCTAAGGCTTCGCGCCCCGCCCAGGCGAAGACGTTGATGACGTGCTTGCCGTGACGATAGACGATAACGGCCGCGCGCCGCCCGTCGATATAGTCGGCGCGCCCGCCGATCAACGCGTAACCTTCAGCGGCAAAATCGGCGACGGGCGGCGACACGTCGGCGTGACCGGCGAACCATGGCTTCACGGTGTGGTGATCGCTCGAGGCGACGTCGATCAAATGATCGGCCATCAAGGAGCGCAAATGCGCGCCGGTCAGATCGGCGACCAGCCGGTCATCGACCGGCGCCATGACGGTGAACATCACAAACGCCGCCGCCAGCCCCGCGCCGGCAGCGCCGCTGATCGCGCCCGACCAAAACTGGCGCGTGCGGGCGAAGAATGCGCCGAGAGCGTCGCGCGATCCGGTTTCCTTCGCGAGCGCCCGGGCGACACTCGAACGCAGGGCCGCATCGGCACGGTAATAAGGTGCGTGCTCGCGCAAAGCGGCGCGAGTCGATGCGAGATCCTTGAACAACGCATCGCACTCGGCACAAGCAACCATGTGGCGTTCGATCTCGGCCGACGCCGTTGCGTCAAGCTCACCGTCGAAGAGCGCCTGCACGCTGAGTGCCTTATCGCACGCCATGACGCGTCCCTCCTTCCACACGATCGATCCACGCGGTCTTGAGCAGCGCGCGGGCGCGCGCCAAACGAGACATCACCGTGCCGATCGGCACCCCGGTCACCTCGGCGATCTGGCGATACGACATGTCCTCCCATTCGCGCAGGATCAGCGCCATGCGAAATTCCTCCGGCAAGGCCTCAACCAAACGCACCAACTTACCGCCCTCGTCTGCGCCGATGGCGGCCGCTTCGGGATCGGGCTCGGCCGACCTGAAGGCCGCATCGTCGTTGGCGACCTCTTCACCCAAGGCGACGTGGCCGCGCCGGCGCGCGCCTTTCGCCCAGGTGAAGCAGCAATTTCGCACGATCGCGAGCAGCCATGGCTTCACCTCGTTGCCGCGCACGCTGTCGAAGGCGCGATAGGCACGCAGCATCGCGTCCTGCACGATGTCGTCGGCGTCCGCACGCGAGCGCGTCAGCCATCGAGCAAGATTGAGGGCCGCATCCAAATGCGGCAGGGCTTGCGCCTCGAAGCGGAGGCGCCGTTCATCCATTGTAGCCGGCCGCTCGCATCATCCTCGACACTGTTCATACCTCTGCTGCGCGCACTTTATTCCCGAGCTGCACGCGCAACTTCGGTTAACGGCGCTTTTTCCGCAAGTCTCACATCCTTGTGACGCCCTGGAATATGAGCCCCAGCCGGCGGGTCTACGCCGTTGAGGACATGGGAGAGCGGCATGACCACGCGCGGACGCTTCGACGCGGTAACGATCACATTGCATTGGCTGACCGTCATTCTTTTCGTGCCGCTCATCTCGAGCGTGCTGTTGCTGAACAACGCGAGCGGCCTCGATGCAGCCACGTTGCTCGACATTCATCGCGGGACGGGCGCGACGCTCTTTGCCGTGACATTGGCCCGGCTCTGCTGGCGACAATCGTTTGCGCGGCTGCCGCCTTTTCCGGAGAAGATGTGGAGCGTGCATCGCCTCATGGTCACCGGCAGTGAGTATGCACTTTACGCGCTTTTGCTCGCTCAACCGTTGACCGGCCTTGCCATGACTTTGTTTCACGGACGGCCGTTCACGCTGATCCTGTGGCAGGTGCCGGCGCTGGTCGCGCGCAACAAGGACCTCGCAGCTTGGCTGCACGGCATTCACGAGACCGCCGCCTATGCCTTGCTTGCGCTCGTCGGCGGACATGCGACTGCGGCGCTGATCCATCATTATTTGCTGCGCGACGATGTGTTGAGCGCCATGCTTCCGCTCGTCCAACCGGGCCGGCGCGGCGATGAGGCCTGCGTCCAAATTGTTCCATCAGGTTCTGCCCATCGAGCGAAGCGGAACCGGACGGGACCGGCCTCAATCTAAACAAATCATTCATGGGAAGTTCAGGCGGCAGACGTTATCTCAACATGAGCCTGGGGAGTTCACATTGAAGGAGACTTCTCGATGAAGAGCTTAATATCCGTTGCATTCGGTGCGGTCGCGCTCGCCACGACTGCGGTTGGTTTCGCAACACCGGCCGCGGCGCGCGATGATGTCGGCATCTATGTCGGTCCCGGCGGGCTCGGCGTGAGCGTCGATTATTATCGCGGTTGCCGCGACTATTGGTTCCGCCGCGAGCATCCCTATCGCTGCGGCTATGGCAGGTATGAGCAGCGGTACTACTACGACAACGACGACTGGCGTTTTCGGCGCCATCATCACCGTGACTGGGATCGCGACCGGGATCGTCACCACGACCACGATCGCTGGCGCGACCGGGATCACCGCTGGTAAAACGGCCCAAGCATAATTGACGGCACCCTGCGTAGTGCTGGAAAAGGCGGCGGACGAATCGCCCGCCGCCTACTCATTGAGACTGCCTGAATTCCAGCAATGAATCGGCTGGCCACATTGCCGACGTGGAACAAGCGAGCAGGGGGAGCCGCTCGGCGTCGGCTTCACTCGCAAGACCTACGGGTTGCAGCCCCACCACGCGGCAGTGGTCGGTTCGGTGAGAGAATCCACGGTCCTATGAAAGCCTTTAATCACGCCCGCTGGCTCAATTACGTCGGTGGTCCCCACAACATGACCCTTCAGATGACGCCTTACTCGTTCGACAGACTGATCGAAGCGACTGAAATCAGACGCTGAGAGGTCATAGGAGACACACGTATTGTCCTGACTGATTTTGAAGAACGCCAAAGGAAAATTCGTCTACGAGGACCTCGAGTTCGCGGTCTCCAGCCCTGAATCGTCCATAGTTATAGATGCGATGGGACGCCATTCCTGAGAAAAGAAGGAGTGCGTAACTAATACTGAGGGCGGCAATAAGAAGAACCAGACTCATTGCAATGTCTGCGAGGCGCTTCAACATTGTCACCGCCGAAAGGCTCTCATTCTGCACATGGCCAGGTAACGGCTCGCCAACGTCAATACTTGCATAAAGGGTGCGCACTTCGCCACCGCCATCGCAACTCCACGCGCTCTGGTGCCCCCCCCCGAGAGTTGCGATTGACAGAGAAAACGCGCTCGACTTAATGGGCCCATGAACCTCACCGGGCAAACCATCGACGAGCTTTCGCGCGCGCTGGCGGCGGGCGCGACGACGAGCCGGGCCTTGGTCGAGAGCGCGCTTGAGGCGATTGCGGCCGACGGGCGCGCGTTTACGCATGTCGACTTTGCCGGTGCGCGCGCGGCGGGCGACCAGTCGGACGCGGCACGCGCGAAGGGGCACGTGCCCTCACCGCTCGCCGGCATTCCGATTTCGGTCAAGGATCTCTTCGATGTCGCGGGCGAGACGACGGCGGCGGGCTCCTTGATCTTGCGCAACGCGCCGCCCGCCGCGCACGACGCACCGGTGATCGCGCGGTTGCGCAAGGCCGGCGTCGTGATTGTCGGGCGCACGCAGATGAGCGAGTTCGCGTTCACCGGCCTCGGCCTCAATCCGCATTGGCCGATGCTGCCCAATCCGCACGACGAGCATCGCGCGCCGGGCGGGTCGAGTTCAGGCGCCGCCGTTTCGGTGGCGCGCGGTCAGGCCGCCGTCGGACTTGGCACTGATACCGGCGGCTCAGTGCGCATCCCGGCCGCGTTTTGCGGTCTCACCGGATTCAAGCCGACGCAGGCGCGCGTCACACGCGAAGGCGTCTTTCCATTGTCACCGTCGCTCGACAGCATCGGGCCGATCGCAAATTCGGTCGCCTGCTGCCGCAGCGTCGACGCGCTCATCGCCGACGCGCCGACTGGGCGCCACGCGCCGGTTGGGATCGCATCGCTGCGCTTTGCGGTGCCGGTCGATTATGTGCTCGACGATATGGACGAGCCGGTCGCGCGCGCGTTTGACGCGGTGCTTGCGCGGCTGTCGGCGGCAGGCGCGTACATCGAGCGCCTGCGCGTTCCCGAATTTGCGCGCGTGCCCGAGATCAACGCGCGCGGCGCGCTCGCCAACGCGGAAGCCTACGCGGTGCATCGCGCGGCGGGACTGTTGTCGCAGCGCGAACGCTATGACCCAAACGTCATCGCACGCATCGAGATCGGCGGGCGCATGAGCGGCGACGATGTGCACCGCGTCAGCGAGGCGCGGGCAACGCTGATCCGCGATGTCGATGCGCGGGCGAAGCCGTTCGACGCAATGCTGTTTCCGGCGGTCGCAACAGTGGCGCCGCGGCTGAGCGATTTGGCCGACCCGCAGGGCTTCGCGCGGGCGAACGGCCTTGCCTTGCGCAACGCAAGTCTCGTCAATTTCCTCGACCGCTGCGCGCTGAGTTTGCCGATGCATGACGAACGTGCGCTGCCCTCAGGCCTCATGGTCGTCGGCGAACGGATGAGCGACGCGCAACTCCTCGCGATCGGCGAAGCGATAGAGGCAGCACACTAATAAACTCAGCCGGTCTCCGCTTTCGCTTCACGGCCGATCTTGAATTGCGGGAGGCCAAGCTCGAGCGCCGTCTTGAACAGCGCCAGAAATAATACGCCGATCGCCGGCTGGCCGAAGGCGACGATGGGGATCGCGGCGAGGAACAGCGCGAAATGAAGCACGACGATGCGGCCGTAGGGCTCGATCATTTGGCGTTTCGGATCGGTCTCGCGCCATTGTGCGCGGCCGAGCCACAGAACGACGAAGCGAAATATGAGAATGGCGACGAGGCCGATGATGCTCCATTTGAAATTGCCGCCGTCGCGCAGCATCGCGCCGACACGGGCGAACACATCGAAGGTCTTCGTCGTCGGCTCCGCACGGCCTGCAAATGCGTCGGACGCCGCGAACAAGCCGAACACGAACACACCATGCACTAAGCAAAACATGCCGTAGTGAAAAACGAAGAACGGCGCAAGGAAGAGCGCCAGCACCTTCTGCGGCAATTCCTTCGTCAAGCCGGCGAGCAGGATCTTCGGCAGGTTGAGAATGCCGATCAGCACATTCTCAAGCCAGTAATACACCATCAGCGGCAGAGCGGCCCAACCGAAGAAGAGCACGCCGAACACCGGAATCGCGTTCGACGCCAGCGTCCAAAGGCCTTCCGGCCGCTTCAAGGCATTCACTATCGGATCAAGCGAACGCGTCGTCATTTCAATGCTGCCTGCGCGACCGGTCTCGCGGCAACCTTACTGGCTCACGGATTCTGCGCAAAACGTTTCTCGTTCCAGTTCCGCAGGAGGGAGCCATCGGCGCTACGGCCGACGCGCCGTTTGAGAGATTAAAAAGCTACTGACATTATTTGGCAGTGACGTCTTTTGAAATTTTAATGGGTCGGAGCGAATGAGCGAGCGGAAAATTGATCGCGGCATTCGACGGCAAGTGAAGATTTTGCAGTCTAGGCGCTTGCAGGACAGATTGCGCAACGCTTGGTCCTGATATTCGGCGCACGCCTTGCCAGCGTCCACGAACAGCTTGCAAACCGCATTGTAGGTCACATCGGCAATGCGCGACGTGGCGCGAAGGCTGTTGCCTTCGACCAGCAAGGTCAGGATTTGCGCGCGCTTTTCCAAAGCAAGCCTGTTCATACCCTCCTATATAGGGAGGTATGCTTGAGCGGTCAAGCATCAAAGTTCATTTAACAACATGAAGCGTCGATTTCTGAGCCGGTGATGCCTGAAGCCCGTAGAGGCGCCGCAGATCGTTCGCCGGGAATTTCAGGAATTGCGAAAACTCCTCCAGTCCATACCCGAGGTCTTGCGAATGTAGCTTCATGATTTCCGGGAAAAGTCTCGGCTCCTCATGGGCGAAGTCCGTTTCAGCCGGTTCGCGAACGCGCCAGCCGCGCATGGAAAGCTGCTTCCACAGATATTGGGTTTGAAACTGCGTGTAGAGGCCGGTTTCTTGCGCCTGATACAGCAAGAACTGCATTGAGACGTGCCAATGCGCCTTCTGTTGGGCAAGGCGCTCAAGGGTAAGGCGCCCTCCTATCAGGCTCCTACGAAGCTCTTTTTCAGGCACCAGCAATTCGGCGGCGAACGTATTCGCTTCCTCCTCAATCGTCTCTGTGGGTACACGGTGCATGATAAGATGGCCAATTTCGTGAGCCAGCGAAAAGCGCATCCGATCAGCAGTACAAGAACTGTTCAGAAATACGCATGGCGGCAAATCGTTTACACGCATCGCCACGCCATCAACGGGCGCATCGAATTGGCACCAGATCACCAAGATGCCTGCCCGTTCAGCGTATGCGGTGAGGTTTTCAATCGGCCCCGCCGGCAACATCCAGCCCTTGCGGATTTTCTTCGCTATCTCGCGCGGGCCGCCGCCTTCATCCACGTCGATCCAGGGCAACGGTAGCTCTGCCTTGGTCTCGACGGCGGACAGCAGCCGCCGCAGATGAATGAGCCGCATATTCAATTCAGCGTGAATTTGCCTTATCGCGCGCTCACCAACGCTCTGCTTCTTTCGATGCATTGGGTGGACGCTGAGCGGCAGTCCGACCAGGCCATCCGGCTCATAGAAAAAGTCGGAGGGGAACGACAAAACGGCGGCAATGCGCTGCACATTGTCCGCAGACGGACCATCAGGAAGCAATCCGTTCTCAATACGCGAGTAATGGCCTTGATGCAGGCCCGCTTCCTTAGCGACTGCCGACTGACTCCGCTCCCGGTACTGCCGCGCGAGGAGCAGCAGATTGTGATTGAATTGGTGCGGCATTAATCACCGTTTTGGTTTCTTGTCGTCGGTTTTGCCCCGCAGTTCAGTGGGCTTTTCGCCTTCTTCTGTTTTCTTGCCCTTCAACGTCGCCAATCCCGCTGTGTCCGTCTTCGGCTTCGGCGTAATCGTTCCCGCGACAACCGATGCTTGCGGCAACTCGAAATGCCATAGATAGCGACCCTGATCGAACGCCACGATACCGAGCCACAACATCTTCATTTCGAACCGATCGAGGACGTACACGGCTTCAACTCGTTGCAGGCCGTAATACCCGAACAGGTCTTCCTCGTGCTCATCGAACAAACCGTGGAGCTGCGTCGGATAATTGCTGGTCTTCAGCGTTACGTTTGCCTTCTTGATCCGAAGCAAAACCGTGTCGTCGTAGACGTAGGAAACCGTGTCGTAGTGCGGGATGATCCTGCACCCCTTGTCGTCCATCACCAGCTCTTTGGCCTTCAGCGTCGAGCCTTCCCAAACGATGCTCGCGCGGGTTCCTTTGCGCGCCCAAATCGCATGCCCTGGGCAGGCCGTCCGACTCTGCCAACCGAATTCGATTGCCTCATGTACCTTCAGGTCACGACCGTTCTTGGCAAGAATGGCTCTTACGTGGGTTTCAATCGGTTTTGGCACGACGCTGGCCTCTCAAATCAGCAGGTAGGCCAAGACGATACAGACTTTTTTGCCAAAAACAACAGTAAATTATGCGCCGTACTATGCGCCTTGTATTTGAGCCAAAAACGCAAAAGGCCCCGCCGAAACGGGGCCTGCTTTCTTTCTTCGGTACAGCTTTTCAGACGCGGCTGGAAAAGGGTGACGCGGGAGCCTCTCAGCCTTTCCCGCGTCTGAAATCTTTCTTGCTTGCTGGTGGTGTCAATTCGATCAGCGGCGACGAAGGTCTCGAACAGCCAACTAACCGAACCCAAGAGACCAGCAATTCTAAAAATATACGGCGGGGAGTGGTGGGGGGCAAGGGCATCGAACCCTCACGAGACCTTCATCTCCACGCCTTGACAGGGCGTTGCGTCTACCAGTTTCGCCAGCCCCCCATTCGACCTGTCCGCCCCTAACATAAGGTTAAGGACCCTCCGTTCAAGCGCCTATTTCCAACGTGCTTTCGCCGCCTTTTGCGCAATTTCCTTTCGTTGCTTGGCAGATAGGGCCTTTGCCCTGGCCTTGCCACCCTTCAGCCCACCCTTACGCCCAAGGGCGACGGCCGCAGGGTTCTTGCCGTCTTCGACGGCCTGCTTGAAGGCCGGTTCCTCGGCTTCCCCAACAGAGAGGGCAACGACGAGCCGACCGAGTAGGTTACTGTCGCTGGGCCGCTTTGGCGGCTTGCTTGAGCGCTTAGGCATCGCCGGAATATGGCAGCGATTCCCAGAATCAGCAACGGCGTGTCAAGGCCGGGGAATTTCAAAGGTAGTCACGACCCATTATTTGGCAGCATACCGTGTTAGGGTGCACGCTGAGACTAAGGGACGCCCTCGTTTGTCACGCGCGCAACGGTTGCTTGATTTGATCCAGCTGCTGCGCCGCCACCGGCATCCGGTGAGCGGGGCGGCGCTGGCGCTCGAGCTTGGCGTGTCGCTGCGCACGCTTTATCGCGACGTCGAGACGCTCAACGCGCAAGGCGCCTCGATCGACGGGGAGCCCGGCGTCGGTTATCTGCTGCGGCCCGGCTTCATGCTGCCGCCGCTGATGTTTTCCGAAGACGAAATCGAGGCCCTGGTGCTCGGCTCGCGCTGGGTGTCGGAGCGCGGCGACGCGCCGCTCGGCGCTGCGGCGCGCAACGCGCTCGCCAAGATCGCCGCGGTACTGCCCAACGATTTGAAGGAAGGGCTCGACGCCACAACGCTCATCGTGCCGCGCAAAGCGCAACCCGCAGGCGACGCCGAACTGACCACGATCCGCCATGCCATTCGCGCCGAGCGAAAACTGCGCATCCGCTATGCCGACGGCGACGGCGTGGAAACGCGGCGCACGATCTGGCCGTTCGCAGTCGGCTTCTTCGAGCGCGCGCGCGTCGTCGTCGCCTGGTGCGAGATGCGCACCGCCTTCCGGCACTTCCGAACCGACCGCATCGCCGCCTTGACCTTGAGCGAGACGCGCTATCCGCGCCGGCGGCTGGTGCTGATGAAGGAATGGCGCGAGGTGCAAGGCATCGCACTGGACAAGAAAGACCGACACTAAACGTTGCTGACAAAAATTGTCAGCTGACGCGCGTATGGTGCATCCGGCCCAACGCATTTCGGTTGGGCCCGACCGAGCGAGGAGAAAATCAGATGACCGATCCAAATTTCGTGCTGCTTTATGTCGACAACCCGCAAGGCAGCGCGGTGTTCTATTCCGACCTCTTGGGCCGCAAGCCACTCGAGGCGTCGCGCAACTTCGCAATGTTTGCGATGAACTCGTGCGTGATGCTGGGTCTGTGGGCGCGCGACGACGTCGAACCGAAGGCGACGCACCCGGGCGGGCAGGAAATCGCCTTCACCGTCGCCAACGAAGACGAGGTGAATGCGATGCACGACGACTGGTGCAAGCGCGGCATGACGATCGCGCAGGAGCCGACGAAAATGGACTTCGGCCACACCTTCGTGGCGCTCGATCCCGACGGCCACCGCCTGCGCGTCTTCGCACCGGCGGCGTGAGGCGCTTCCGTCGCGGGTGCGCAGTTCATGCCGCGCGCTCCACTGGGACGGGCGGCATCTCCGATTGTTACACCCAGCGTTCGCGTGGATTGCGAAACGTGCGCGCGATGTAGTCGGCAACTTTCTGCCACGGCCCGGGGGAAGGCCAGTTCACGCCGGTCGGAGGAAAGTAGTTGCCGTGGCCGTAATGCGGGTTCGAATCGTCAGGAATCTGCGACGGATGGATCGAGTCGGGTGGCGACGGCAGCGGCCCCTCGCGCCCGAGAGCCGCGGTTAGAAGAGCGTGATCGTCATGCAACAGATCGGCAAACACGTCGCCAGCCGGATAAGCGAGTTTCAAAACCATGTCCCAATGCGAGGCGAGGGTCGCGGCGCCGCCGGCGCTTTGAGCCGTGGAGGCATATTGCGCCGTCAGGCAATCGCGATTGACGGCGCCAGCCGTGAGGCAAATTCCGCGCACCTTGCGGTTCAAGTTTTTTGCCGCCTCGAGGACCAACCGGCCGCCCAGACTATGCGAGACAAAGGAAATGCTGCGCGCTGTGTCGAGTTCGCGGTTGCAAAAATCCGCCAAATATTTCCCACACTTTATCGCAGTGTCGCCTTCGAATGGGTAGTTGATCGCTGGGATCCAGAAATCGCCCGGCCATAAGATGCCAATAAACGCCTCCGATTCGTTTAGCCCAATTGCGTCAGCCAAACGTCCCAAGGAGCGAATACCCTGGGCTTGAGACACATTGAAGCCGTGTGCCGCGAGAAGTAGGTCCTTTCCACGCCAGCGAGACGCCAACGCTGCCGGCGTAATTGAGAGCGTGAGCTGTGACGGCCATTCGCCCTCGTGCTCGCATTCAAAAAGCTCGGCGCCCTTAACCGAACCACCGGCGGGGTGCGTGCGGAACGAGACGAAGAGAGTCATCGCATCAACCGCCCGCGGCTTTCAATGCTTTGGAAGCCGTCTGTAAAGATGTCGCCAGGTCTTTGGCGATCGGCGCAAGGGGTACGGACACCGTACCGATAACGACGGCGAGCCAAAACTTGGTCGAGACAAACAGGTACATGCCGCTTTGTTTCTCGTCGTAAAACATTGTTGCGCCGGCAATGACGGCCAGAATAACCGCGACGAGAGCGGCGAGCGCCTTTGAGGCGTTGCGGTATTGTTGGTCAGCGCGCTCCAACGCCGCGTCGATTGCCGCCTCGATCGCCGCATCGAAGCGCCCAAATTGCTCGACGTCAGTTTGCTGCAACGCCACGCCGCTTTGGATGCGCTGAACCACTTGGGTGAAGCCAGCGGTGTCGACGCGCGCGGCTGCTGCAAGCTTTGGTGCGTTTTCTACCGACAACCCGAGGCGAATGGGAGCTTTGGCTTTCGCCTTTTGATCATCCTTTGGGACGCCATTGATCCAGTGCGAGCGCAACGTCTCGGCCCACTCCTCGCCGATAGCAGCTCGCAACGCTTCTGCGTAGGGCGATAGAGCGCGTTGAATGTGCGTGAACCCGACATTCGATACGCCGCCCCAGAAGAGCTTCGTCGTGTCGACGAGGCCCGACGCAGCCAGCCCAAGCGCGGCCGCCCCTCCCAATGCGTCTAAGACATATGTCAAACTGGATGGATCAGGCATCGTTCGTCCCCTTTGATCGTGGCATAGGCAGGCGAAACCTCGGCCGCCTGATCAACAAAAGACGGCCATCGATGCGCCTTCAAGCACGACTTTCTTCGGATTTTCCAATACTGACCTTATCCTTTGCTTTCTAGTCGAACAATAGCCGTTGATAGACCAACGGGGCGCCTTCATCTTCCAAGAGCAGCAAGACGCCTCTCGCCCGTCCAAACGAAACTATCTACACGACCGCCATATCGTTGGCTCTCTCTGATCGGGCTGCTGGCAGGCGAGACCGATCATGACGAACCAGGAAGGACGCACGCAACCGTTGCGGGTGGCTTTTCAACAAGCTCGCGCGCGTCGCGGCGCAGACAGGGGCAGCGAGTTGAGGCAAAGTCGACTCGAACGGCGCGCGATATTCGCGGCTGCCCTTTGGGAGACGCAATCAATGCTTCGAGCGATACTCACAGGCCTTAGCGCGCTGGCTCTGGGGCTAGGTACAGTTCAAACCGCCGCGGCCGAAACGGTGCGCGATGCCGACCATAATTTTAAGATCACGGTGCCGACCGGCTGGGCGTCCGAAAAGAATCCAACCGAAGAAATCCGCCTCGTGATGGCATCGTCGAAGCGCGAGCAAACCGGCGGCAATTGCAACGTCGTCACCGAAGCGCATCCGCCGAGCAAGGCCCTGTCGCCGGCGCAAATCGAAACCGAGCTCGACGCGCAGCTCAACGACGCCGCATGGGCCGCGATGTTCAAGGCCATCATCTTCATCGACAACGTGGTGGTCGAGAAGTCCGGATCGGAGCAAATGAACGGGCGCAAGGCCTACTACGTCGTCGCCACGTTCAGTTCGGTGTCGCCGGGCGCGCCGTTGCGTCAATTGAAGCTCAAGCAATATTTGCATGCGATACCAGGCGAGATATTCTTCATCACATGCTCCGCGTCGCAGGACGCCTATGCGCAGGAAGAAGACGCCTTCAAGAGCGTGTTCAACTCATTCGCGCCGCTCAACGATGCCGTCGCTTCGGCGGAGCCGAAAGGCGTGCCTTCACTCACGCTCTACGCGCGTGCGAATTTCGGAGGGCTCAGCCGCGTTGTGACCCAAAACACACCGGACATGGCGGCCTTCGGCTGGCGTGACCCGGCTGCGAGCATGAGCGTCGGCGGCGCCGACCTCTGGCAAGTTTGCAACGGCGCGAACTACACCGGACGCTGCCGCGTCGTTGCGAACGCCCTGCACGAGAACATCGCCGTCACCTCCGCGCGCCGCTTGTCGCCCGCGCAAAGCAACTTCACGCTAATGCTGCAGGCGGGTGGTGCACAAGGCGCGGGCGCTACGGTGCGCGGGCACTAATATCGGGAGCGGCAACTGTCGCGCTTCCTTCGCCAGACATGGGAGGCGCGTTGGCCCTAAGCTTCTCCGCGGCGAGCGAAGCCATCGCCGACCCAGAGCGTCGCGAGCAGCAGCAGCCAAACGAAGAGTGGCGGCGCGAGGGCGTGGAGCAAGTAACTCCACATCCAATTGTCGACGAGGAGCGTGTGGCGGCGCTCGTAGGCCGTGCGCTCGGCCTCGACCCATTGGAGGAAGGCGCGGGCGGCGTTGTCGGCGACCTGGCCTTCGCTCACCTGATGAAAGGCGCGGCAGTTGGTACCTTCGATGGAGGTTCTGGCACGATGGTACTGGGCCACCGCTTCGTAGCGCACGATTTCGGGCCGCATGTTCGAAGCAGCGCGAAAATTATAGCGGCAATAATCGTAGAGCTGGGTCACCGTCACCGGCAGCAGGAAGCGCGGCACGCGGCCCCACGCGTCATAGGCGACAAAGGTGACCCAAGCGAGCGTCGCCAGAAGCAAAAGGCGAAAGAGCCCGCGACGCATATTCATGTAACGGCTCCCCCTGCCCGCCCGCGACCCTAAGACGGGCTTTGAGACTTTGACGAACAGACGCCGTACTGAAACCGGCAATTAGAGTGCGCCGGACGGCAAGCACAGTTCAAGGCAAATGAGAGGCGCGCCTTGTCCCTCGCAACGCCGGCTGCTTGAAAAGCTCGGCACTTTCGATCTGAATCGGCGCGCGGCGCGACTCGGGCCTGAAGATCGATAACGCACATGAGCGAACGACAAGAATCAGCGTCGGACGCCGCATCCGGCGAACCCACAAGTGTCGACGTCCCGCTTGCGGCAGTCGTACGCCAGATCAAACGAGACCTTTTCGACAAAGAGGTTCAGAGCGCGGCGACCTATTCTTATCTCTGGATGGCGGACCAGATGGGTCACATCGTGCTCGGCCTCATCGTGGTTTTCGCGCTCACCTGGGTTTTGGCCCTGGCGCAATGGATATGGGCGTTCGCGAATTGGCCTTGGGCGCCGCCAGCGGCCGGTTGCATCATCGTCGCGATTTGGGAAATTCGAGCGTATCGCGCCTTTGCGGTGAAATGGACCAAACTCTTCCGCTCCGACAACGGCATGCTCGCATGGAATGCGCTGACAGCCACGATCTACATGGTCATCGGCGTTGTGCTGGGCTTTGCTTGGCAGCAGCAGGCCGCGCTCGCAGCAACGGTGACGCTGGTGTCGGCGATCGCCGCACTGGCGCTCGGCGGACCTTGGGTTCGCCAGAAGATCGTCTGGCAGAAGGCC
>JANXXU010000006.1 GCA_025350465.1 Alphaproteobacteria bacterium
CCGGCGCCTGGCCGAGCGGGGATAGCGTTGAAGATCAGATTGTTGAGATTGTTGCTAGCGATGCAGAATTTGGTCAAACCTTAAGGAGGCGTAACACGATCGGGACGTTTGCATCGGTACCAGTTCAGGGCGGTGACTATCTGCTAGGCCCTCCCACTGGCGAGAATGCTAAAGGTGTCACTCTGCTCAACCTGACCAACGGCAGACGCAACCTTATCCAGGTTTCGTCCGACTGCACGCGCACAGATGACATCGATGCAATTGGCATGAGGTTGATGGTGAGTTGCGGAACGGGTCGCGAAGTTCGCGTGGAGCTGTACCATCTTCACAATAGTTTGGCGCCATCAAGTCCTATCGTGCTCAAGTCGCCGGGAGGTGCGACGAACGGTCGTTTTGCCCATAGAGCTCATCTAATTCGTACAATTGGAGCAAATCAGTCCATCCAAATTTGGAACGCCGACACCGGCGCGCTCGTTCGCGCCATTGACGTGGGCGGCTCCATTGTCGCGGCTGATTGGAGTTCGACGGACAGGCTTCTAGTAGTGAGGAGTGCTGCCGAGCAACAACACTCGATCGCCCTGTGGAGTGTAGAAACAGGAACGCAAACCATAGCGAGCCCTCAGAGCCCAACCCGGCCTCTGGCGATCGGCGTCGCGGATGCGATGGGCTGGCGCGTCGCGAAGCGAATGGGAGCGGCACCGCCACAGTCCTTCATCTTATTCAACCAGGGTGGCCGGGAAACGCTTACCTACGGAGATCAGACAGATTGGAGCGTACGCTCCTTGACGCACGATCTTCAGGAAAGGCCCAGCGGCCGAGCCATAGGGGAAGCAGCGACAAGTCTCCCTCAATCCCAACAACGAAAAGGCTGACTTGATAGTTTGCACCGATCTCGAGCCCGCCAATGAAGTCCTCTGGCGACGCGGCCGTTGTCCCGGCATTCGAACCAGTTCGCCAGTCGTCGCTCGCATGATCGTAGCCGAGGAAGCCGCCCAAATAGCCTCCCGTCCAGTCGCTTGATGATTGTCCTGCAATCAATGGGTTTGTCGAAAGTGCTAGACCTGCGGCGACGACGCCGATTTGGACCAAGGCAAGGCGGGAACGATAGATGGTCATCATGACTCCAATAGGAATCGCCCGCTCAGGATTTTCAGATTTGCAAATGGATGTCACCTGAATATAGGCTCGGTTTGTGAACCGACTCTGGGGCATTCCTAGGTTGTAGGTCTCTGTTCGGTTGTATCGTCGCGGTCACTTCCGACGCTCCATCGACAATCCCTGTTCCGCGAAATTTCTTCCCTGATACCTGGATATTTTTCCCTGTTATCTCGAGTAGGGAATTTGCGTCCAAGTGCCGGTGATTGCTCGTCAATTGCCGACTCTGGAGTGCTCGCAGAGGCTGTTTTCGAAGAAATTCCCTGTATTTCGGGGGTTATCAGGGAATTTGCCCCTGTTTCGATGCGGAGCTACGAGAGGTCCGACCTGCGCACTGCGCCATTCTCATACTGACGATCGCGGTCACCCGGTCGCGCTGTCCGTCTCGATCTTCGCCATCCGGCCGCTCTCGGGACCCCAGGCGATCGCCGCATCGATCGCGTCGCGCAACGCTTGATGTTCGAGCGTGTAGGTCGTCCAGCGAATGGCATGACCGCGCGTGTCGCGCACGACGAATTGCCCATCCCACGATTTGCCGGGAGGCTTGATGTCGCTCCATCGGATCGCGGTCTTGCGCCACGCGCCGCGCCACACCAAGCCTTGCGCATCCCACGTCCAGACATGCTGCGCATACGCGCCGGTGGCGACGAAGCCGAGCGTGAAGCCTGCGATCAGCAGAAGCCAGGCGACGGCGGAGCCATGGTCGCTCAACGTCGACGGATCGACCACACCCCAAATGAGACAGGCGAGCGCGATCGTACCGCACAAGAGGCCGACCATGAACACTTCCGGCGATTGGCAAGTGCGGCCTTCACCCACGCCGATACGCACGCGGCCGCGCCCGACCAGCGCTCGCGTTAGGATCGCCGTGCCCAATGCAATGATACCGCCGACGGTCCATTCGACGATCGAATGGACGCTGTCATCGAGAAGCGAATCAAACAGGGGCGACATGCAGCAAGCTTATTGCGCGAGCGGCACGCGTCAAATTCCGGGAAGCGCCGATCCTGACACGAGCGTCACTCAACTCCGCATAGTAGCGCTGACCCGGCCATCCGGCCGATAGCGCGGCCCCCCTGCAAATCCGAGATTAGTTCCTATCTCAACGATAGGAGCCTCTCATGCCGGCAACGCCCGATCCCCTCGCTCAATTCTCGACCGCCCTCGCTGCCCGCGTGTCGGGTGCCAAGACTCTCGTCGCCGCGATCCGGCTCTTGGACGGCCGGCATCTGAGCGCGACCCTTTGGCGGGGCGATCTCCTGGTCGCGTCCGAGCAGGCGCTGCCCAAGCGCGACGACTATGAGGTGGTGCTCTCTGATGGCGCCGTTGCAAAGGCGCAGCTGGCCGGCCGCGACGCCGGCACGAACATCGCCGTTCTCAAGCTCGCGCCGCCGGCATCGTTCGCGGTGCCGGCCGCAGGCGAGCCTGAAGTCGGCGCGCTTGCCCTGGCGCTTGGCGCCGACGGCACGGGCGGAGCAACCGCGCGCCTTGGCGTCGTCAATCAGGCCGGGCCCGAGTGGCACAGCAATCGCGGCGGCCGCATCGATCGGCGCATCGAACTCGACATGCGCCTCGCACGTGCCGAGGAAGGTGGGCCGGTGCTCGATGCTGCGGGTTCTCTTCTCGGCATCTCGACACTTGGGCCGCGCCGGCAAGTGCTCGTCATTCCTCACGCGACGATCGAACGCGTGATCCCGTTGCTCCTGAACGACGGGCACGTTGCGCGAGGATGGTTGGGCGTTGCCCTTCAGCCTGTTGCGGTACCGGACGCGCTGCAGGCGGCGGTCGGCCAGGCGCACGGCTACATGGTGATGTCGACAATCGACGATGGGCCTGCCGCCAAGGCCGGCATCGTGCCCGGCGACATCATGGTCGCGATCGACGGCGAGCCGTTGCGCCGCTATCGCAAGTTTGCCGCGCGCCTTGGACCGGAAAGCATCGGACGCATCGCCGATTTGAACGTGATACGCGGTGGCGCGATCGTCTCCGTGAAAACAACCATCGCGGCGCGGCCCGCCGCGGCATGAGCGAGGCGGCGGCGATACCGGCTCTTCACAAAGCGCTCCGCGTTGCCGTCGAAGCGCGCGATGTCGTTCGTCGCGCCGCTCTGTGCCGGATCGTTGCGAGTGCCGGACACGAGGTGATTGAATCAACGGACGCTGCCGATGTCGTTTTGACGGACGGCGAGATCGCGAGCGGCGGCTTGCCGGCCGTTGCTCTCGGCGGGACGGATGACGATCAGGCCGGCTTTTTGCCGCGTGATGCGAACCCCGATCAGATCGACGCGGCATTGCGTGCGGCGGCAGCGGGTCTTTTCGTGCGCGCGATCAAGGATGCGTCGTCGAGTTTCGACGCGTTGCACGAGAAAGATCTTCAGCCCTTGCTCACGCCGCGCGAAACGCAAGTGCTGAGTGCGATTGCCGATGGTTTGGGCAACAAGGAGATCGCGCGCCGCCTCGAGATCTCGCCGCATACAGTGAAATTCCACATCGAGTCATTGCTACGAAAGCTCGGCGCCCGTTCGCGTGCCGAAGCCGTCGCCAAAGGCCTCGCGCGACGGCGGCGGGAATCGATCGAGGTTTGAGCCCTATTTGGGTCTCGTACCCGATGACGGCTCGAGGCCGACGGAGCGCCCGGGAAAACCCGCCGCGTCGAAATAGCGGGCGCCATCGGCCGCTTGATATCTGAGCACCGTCGAAAGGCCGCCGGCGGGTTTGGAACGAAGCTCCTTGCCTTCAAACGCGACAGTCTCCGGGCCGTTCGCCAACGCTTCGTGAATGACGCGGCCGACGAGCTTTCCTTGCGGCGGGATAGTGAGCCGCAACAGATGCGCGATGGTTGCGCCAATGTCGGCGTTGCTTGTCGGCGCTTTGTCGCGATACCCGGCTTTGAAATCGGGACCGAGCGCCGCTTGAAAATTCGACGTGTCGGCGCGGCTGAAGCTGCCGTGCATGCCCTGTCCTTGCACGAGGCCCGTGTCGGCGACCTCGGCCGTGCACATCGCCGGGCGCTCGCAGCCCGTGGCGAAGGAACGGAAGTTCACGACCAGCGACGGTCGCGGGGTCGCCGCTGAGCCGACGAGATTGATGGCGCTCATCGGCAACGTGCCGGCGATGTCGCCAAGCGCGTCGTTGACGAAAATGCCGCTCGTATAGTCCTGCTTCAGGAGTGCCGCCGCAATTCGACGCGCAAGCTCCTTAGCGTTCGCCGTCGGGAGATAGATGAGGTCCGCGCCGCCGTTCGCCGCGACGACGATCTCAGGTTTGTCCTTGTCGGGGCCGATGAGGCCATTGCCGCGTTTGGTCAGCGCACCGGTCTTGTAATCGATCGGCGTTTGAAAGCGGTCCGGATCGAACAATGGCAGCCCCAGTGCTTCGGCCAGGTCCACGGCCAGAAAACCCGCGGGCAAAGTGTTGGGTGAAACGTCGGCATGGGCTCGTTGCGTTGACGGACTCGTCTTGCTTTCCTTTGAGATCGTCGAGAAGCCGTGATCCGCACTCACGATGATGTTCGTGGTGGCGGTTAAACCTTGCTCGTCGAGTGCCGCGCGTAGAGCAGCGAGATTGGCATCGGCATTCCGAATGGCCTGCAGGCTCGTCGGACCGTTGATGCCCGGCGTCAACGTGCCAATGCTGTCGGTCTGCCCATGCTGCGTGCCATCGGGATCGCGCGACCAAAACACGATGAAGAACGGCTTTCCGGCCTTCTTGAAGCGCGGCAGGAGCACGCGGGCCACGACCTCTGCGAAGTATTTTTGTTGATCGACATTTGCGGTCGTGCCCGATCGCGGCGGCGTGGTCGTCGCCAGCCCGGCCGCTTTGATGGCGTCCTTGATCTGTTGGTCGAGCGGCACGCCGCCGTTGCCCGTGTCGTCGTCGACGATGATCGTGCCTGTATGCTGTGCGCGGACGTTTTGGATCAGCGTCGGGCCGAGTTTTCCGACTGCCGCCGTCGAGTAGCCGGCGGCCGCGGCCGCCGCCATCACGCTTTCTTCGTTGAGATAATTGCCGCCGAAATGATCGTCGACCTCGTCGATCACCGAATCGTTTTCCAGAAACGGCGTCTCGCTTGCCGCGGCCGCCTTCACCCGAAACGGCAGATAAAGTGCGTTGCCGAAATCGCCGGTGTCGCCAAGGTAATGGCCGGTTGCCATCGCCGACGCGTTCGGCGTGGTCACTGTCGGAAAAAGCGAGTGGCTGTTCGAGAAATCGACGCCGCGGCGTTTGATCTCGGCGAACGTGGGTGCCGTTGCGTCGTCGACAGAGCCCGAGCGCAAGCCGTCGGGGACGAACAGGATCACGTTATGCGGCGTCAGGTCGTCGGCGACCGCCGCCGAGATGGAAAATCCTTGGCAAAGAACAAGCGCAAATCCTGCGCGCCGAAATATTGAAGACATTTGCCTTTGCGTCCTTTCGCTGGGTGCGCCCATACCAGCACCGCTTCGTGACGTCCGTATTGCAGAATTCCGCGCCGCCGGATGGCGAGGAGGGCAACCCCGACACCCGGCGGCGCGGCTGCGCCCAGCGATGGCAGGCCGATCAAGCGGTCGGGTACGTCCCGCCGATCAACCCTATGCGCAGCAGAATGATTTTCAGAAGGTCCGAAATACGTCCGATGCGCTCCTGAAAGACGTTGAAGAACAAGAGGCCGTAAAGCGCCGTCGCGATGCCGAGCGCCGTGGCAAAGAGCGCAAGACCGATGCCCTTCGACACGGCGGCGGGATCGGAAATGCCGGCCTGCGCCAGCGCGGTGAACGTATCGATGATGCCGAGGATCGTGCCAAGCAGGCCGAGGAGCGGCGCCGCCGTCACCATCGTGTCCAAGATCCAAAGGCGCGCGCTCAGTCTCCCCTTTGCTTCAATGAACGCGGAGTCCGTTACATCTTCGAGCCTGCTGCGGCTCGTCAACTGCGCGCGATGATCCAGGATTTGCCGCAACATCGCGACCGCCGCCGTACTGCCGCGTTGCGCCGATTTAGGAATGTCGTCGAGCGACTTCGCCTGATCCAAGAGCCGCGCGACTCGCTTGGCTTGCGACAACGTGGCCGCGAAATAGAGCAGGCGCTCGATGATGATGAACGTGCCCAGGATCAAGAGCGCGTAGAGCACGAAGAAGACCGCTTGATGCATCCACTCGTAGTTCGAGGCGATCGAATTGATCCAATCGCTGATCGCTTGCGCAGCTTGATGGATCGGGTCGCTTGCCTCGGCAGTGTGCGGCGGCAGGGCGGGCGGCACCGGAGGCGGCGGCCCGCTGGGCGGGTTTGCCGGCACATTGTCGGCAATCTGTGCGAACGTGCTCACTGCAGTCCTCCCGCGTCGAAATCGTTGGTTGGTCTGAACGGATGGGGCGCGACCTGTCTGCCGCGCCCCTGAGCTGGATGGTCCTAATTCAAGTCAACGCTCAGCTTCGCCGCGACGTAGACGGGCGATCCGACAAAATAGAACGGCGTGCCGCTGGCGGAAGCGCAGTTCGTAAAGTCCGGCGACGAGGCGCTGCAGTTTAGGCCTGACCCGACCGGCGCAATCTTTCCCGAGTTGAACTGACCGGACTCCTGAGAAAACAAATAATGTTCATCAAACAGATTGTTGACGTTGAGCTGTAGCGTCATGTTCTTGAGGAACGAGATTTCCGGGAAATGGTACCCGGCGACGAGATCGACGGTCGTGTACGCATCATAGGACTCGTCGTTCGTCAGGCTTGAAAACTGCTTGCTGCGCCACTTCGGCGTGACGCCGAAGAAGAAGCCGTCGACCGCGTAACCAATGGATGCGGCAGCCATGAATTCAGGCGAGTCGACCATCTGCATCCCCTTGGTCGGGATAATGCGCGCGACTGTCGGTCCAACCGCCGAGCAGGTCGCGTTGGTGCAGAGCTTTACACCGAGAGCAAGATCATCCTGCAGCGACGTATGCAGATAGCTGCCGGAGGTATAGAACGTGAGGCCGTGCCAGGGTGTCGTTCCGAGTTCGACCTCGACACCTGATGACTGAACGCCGCCGATATTTTGCGTGCGGCTTGTCAGCAAATTCGGATCGGTGATCGTGAAGAGCCGGTTGGAGAAATTGTCAACGAACCCCGTGACCGACGCCAGGACGAACTTGTCCTGATAGCGATAGCCGACTTCGTAGTTCCAGGCCGTTTCGGCCACGACGTTCGAGCCCTGACCGGGGTCGGTGAGAACGAAGTTCGGCGGAGCCTTGAAGGTCTTGGCCACATCTGCAAATACCTGATTTTCAGGTGAGATTTGATAGGATGCCGCAGCCGCCGGCAAGAACGACGAATATTCTCTAGTCACCTCAACGCGAGGCAACGTTACGTGGTTCAAGACGGTGCAATTTCCAACGCAATCGGAGATCGCATTGTTGAAGTCGATGAACGTGATATCGCGGTGCTCGGTCGGGTTTCGAAACCCGACGTTGACTTTCAATGCATCCGACAAGAATTGGCCCGTTAGATTGGCAAACTCTTCGTAGCCCGTCGAAATCGTGTACTGGTCGCGACCCTCTAGCAACACGGACCCATCGCCCGGCAATTGCACCGACAAGAGATCGTTGTGCGACCATTGGTCAAACGGATTTCCGTTGGCGTCCAACGTCTCGAACGGCTGCCTCTGCCGATGGCGCGCGCGCTCGTACCAGCCGCCGAACGCGATCCTCCACATGTCGTCGATCGTGTAGTCGCTCTTCACCGTCACGCCCGGACGATAGGTCTCCGTCGTCGAATTGCGATAATAGGTGAGCGTGTTGGTCGTTCCGCCGAGATAGTCCGTGATCCCCAAAAACAAGCACTTGCCGGCTGAGTTCTTCTTCGGACACGCGTCGGTGACGGTCGCGCCTGTCGAACCGCCGCCGTTGCCGTACCAAAAGTACGGCTCGATGTTGAGGCGCCACGAACTTGTCAACTGCATGTCGGCCTTGACGTTCGAGATCATGTTCTCGAACGGATTGACGCGTAGTCCGAAATATCCCGAGTAAAGGTTCAAACCCGTCGCCGGATTCGTATTTGCCGCCGCACCCTCGTTGAAGTTCACCGGAATACCGCCGGGAACCGGACCGAAGACCGGAAGAAAGTCTGTGCTCACTCCCGCGGCGGCGATGTTTGCTTTCGAAAGCGTATAATAGAAATTGTTTATCGCCCGGTTCCATGCCGCGCCAGCCGAATACGACGACCCGCCGGCGGTGTTGTAGACGAATTTGGCATCGATATTTTGTTTGTCGGCCGAGCCCGGTCCCTTGAACTTGTCGGCGTCGGCTTGAGAAAACGAGCCGTACGCCTTGAAGCCGTCATAGAGGCCGGTGTCGAAGCGGAAGAATTCCTTCGACGAATCCAATTGCCCGCCGACTTGGACATAGCGAAAGCGCTGCTGATCGACCGGGTTCGAACTGACGATGCCGATGTTGCCGCCCGTCGCGCCCACATGCGGCGCGTCGAAGTCGGCCGAGCCTTGCGTGACGAAGACCTGCTCGAGGTTTTCCGAATCGTAATATTCCTGAGGAAACACCTCGAAGTTGCCGGAGTCGTTGACCGGCGCGCCGTCGATCGTGAAGCCGATCTGCTGGCTGTTGAAGCCGCGCATCGTAATGGCGCCGCCGAAGAGGCCCGTTCCGTCGGTCGACGCTGAGTTAACGCCGGGCAGCTTGTCGATATATTGATAGGGATTGTCCGTGCTCGGCGAATTTTCGATGCCTTCACGCGTCACCGTCGAGCGCCCCTTCGGTGCGTCTTCCGGAATGATGTAACCGGACCCCGTGGCGGTACCTGCTCCGGTAACCGTCACCTTGCCGATATCGCCTTTGTCTTCCGCGTGCGCGGACGTCAAAGCAAGCACGCTGACGCCCAGCGCCAACATCGATGATCTTCTCACGTCAATCCCCTCTTTTTGTCTGCCTAAGCGAAAGTCCATTCACCCCATTCGCGCCGTGACGAAAAACGCGCGGCCGGCATTGGCCGGTCGTCATGACACCTTGAATTCGAGATGCACCGTGATCGTGGTCGCGGAATCTCCGGGCCACGCCTCGTTCGGAAACGGCGCATAGCGCCCGCGTTTGACCGTTGCGATCGCTGCACGGTCGAGAATGCTTCCGGCTGATTGCTCGACCTTCACATCCAAGAGCGTTCCGTCTCTCGAGACCCGGAAACTGATGACGACTGTGCCTTGCGGTTGTTGAATGCGCGCTTCCTTCTCTGTCGGATAGCGCTTGATCGACTCCAGATGCTGACGAACGGCGGCCCTGTAGGCATCTTCCAAATCGTGCGACGGGCGCGCGGGCGGTGTCGCCGGAGGCCCGGGCGGCAGCGGCGATGGCGGCGCGTCCGGCGTCGGCGGTAGGTTCGACGGTGGCGCCGGTTGCGGCGTCCGCTCGCGGTGCTTGACCTGCTTGTCGATGAATTGATCCTTCGTCACCACGGGTGGCGGCGGCGGTTCGACGGGCGCCGGCGGCGCGGGTGCGGCTGCCAGCAGCGAAATCTGCATATCCGGTGCGGGCGGCGAGGGCGGGTCGCTCGGTCTCACCCAGACGATCGCCGCGATCGCCATCAGACCGAGCAGCGTTCCGGTCAACGTTCGCGCGATCCAAGTGCGCCAGCGATAGAGGAGCTCCAACACGCATCGAACTCCCCGCCTATGGCTTCTTCGGATGGGTGGCGATGTTGACCGCGCCGTAGCCGTTGGCCTTCAGCACGTCGAAAACGTCGATGAGCTGCTGCAAAGTCACGCCCTCATCGCCGTTGATGGTGATTTGCAATTCCTGGCCGGGCACGCGGCGCTGGGCCAGCAACGCCGCCAGGATCGACAGTTCGACCGGCGCGCCGTCGAGCTCAAGCCGGCCGTCCTTGGCCAGCGTGATCACTACATTCTTGCGTTGCTCGAACTTTTGCGTTTCCGCGGACACCGGCAATTGCGTACGCAGACCCATCGCCGGGATGACGTTCACGCTGATCAAAACAAAGAAGACCAGCAGAAACATCATCACATCGATCATAGGAATGACTTCGATGCGCGCTTTCGCGCGCGCCGGTTCTTCCCATCGGCGCATAAGAAAGTCCCCCAAGAAAGCGCGTGCGACGCAAAACGCCGCCCGCGCTCGTCACCCCACATGACGAGCATCGCGTCCACAATCAGCCACGCGTGCATGACGGACTCGCGAACGAATCGATGACAAATTTATTTTCGTGCTGGAGCCGGACACGAATGTGTTTTCGATGTGACTCGAAATTTTGCGCCCGAGAAATTTTCCGGCGGAAAGTCTCGCGCGGGAAGAATTATGACAACGACACGCGATCAAAAAATTATCGCGCGTCGAGTGTGACATCGATCTTCATTTGACTCGAAGTGCATCCATCACCGACCTTCGCGCTCAAGATTTTTTGGGGAAGCGCACGCGCGAATGCCGCACGGCGCATCGTGATGGGGGACTTCATGCAACGCGTAACTGCGAGACGGATTCTGCTGGCCTCGGTGGCCGTTGCCGCTTTTTCAGGCAATGCACAGGCGGTACATTTTCACGGTTGGTATGTCGGCCTTGAAGGTGGTGGCGTTGAGATTCGCGATCTGGATGTCGAGCGGCAGGTCGGGCTGATCGGCGGCGCGCTGGGTGCGGGCTTCAAAGAAAGCCACGTGTTCGATCAGGGCTGGACGCTGATTGCGACGGGCGGCTATGCGTTCGACAACAATTGGCGGCTGGAAGCGGAGGCCGGGTATCGCGCCAACGATATCAGCTCGATCGACAACGTCGCCGGCGTTCCAATTGCTGGCGTCTCGGGCAGTCTTGGAGAAACCACACTGATGGCGAACTTGCTCTATGATTTGCAGGTGTGGCCGTCGCTGTCGGTATCCCTCGGCTTTGGGCTTGGCGTGGATCGCGCGTTGATGAAGACCGACGGTCCGGTGACGTCGTTCAACGATTCTCAATGGGCCTTTGCCTATCAAGGCATCGTCGGTTTGAATCAGAGAGTGGCCAAGCAATGGGACATATTCTTAAACTATCGCTATTTGCGTGTGGTCGGGCCGGACTTTGACGCCAACGGCACGCAAGCGGGCCCGGCCCACATTGCCATTCACCCGGACGACATCGAAAAGAACACGCTGACGTTCGGCGTCAGATACGATCTGTGGGCGGACGAAGAGCCGGCTGCGTCTGCGCCGGCCGCGCCGCCGCCGATGGGCGCGCCGCCGCCGCCCGCTCATTTCATAATTTTCTTCGGCTTCAACAAGTGCAACATCACGGCAGAGGCGGATTCGGTATTAAGCGAAGCGGCTTCCGCGGCCAAGAGCGCTGGCGCCGCGAGCATCAAGATCGTCGGGCACACCGACACGTCCGGCTCTTCAAAATACAATCAGAAGCTTTCCGAGTGCCGCGCCGATGCGGCGAAATCCAACTTGGTCGCCAAGGGCGTGTCTCAAGGCGCGATTTCGGCGCAGGGCAAAGGCGAGACCGAACTCATGGTGCAAACCGGCGACGGCGTCAAAGAGCCTCAGAACCGCCGTGCGACAATCGATTTGAAGTAGCAGCCTGTACCTCCCGACAACTAAGGGCGGGCGAAAGCCCGCCCATTTTTCTCGCGCGAAATCCTCGCGGCGAGTTGAGCGTTCGATTTATGCGCTTGAATTTGGCTCACGGCCCAAGCCAGTACGGCGGCTGGGTCGCGAGCGGCGCGACGTCGAACGCAGCCTTCGCGGGTTTCAGTGATTGAACTCTTACTCGTCTTTCCCCTGTCACGTGTCAGGCGAGGCCCGGCCAGCGGCGCTAGACCTTGATTGTGTCGACGCGTTGACCATCAATAAATTGCGCGACTGTGCTGCACTTTGGCCTATCGCGCCTTGGATTCATGCCCCCATCACCGTAACCTCTTGCCGGGGTTGTGGGGGCGACGATGCAATTGGCCGCGCTGCAAAAGGCAGCTGCGCAAGCCATCGTGAACATATTCGAAACTGGGTCGATCCGCGGCAACTATGGCGACGTTACGCTGCTGCGCGGTGACTCCGGACAGCTGACCTATGGCCGTTCGCAGACCACGCTGGCCAGCGGCAATCTCTATCTCCTGATCAAGGATTATAGTGCGCGCTCCGACGTCGCCTATGCCGCGCAGTGCGTCCCCTATCTGCCGGGCCTCGAAGCGTGCGACACGGCGCTCAACACCAACATGGAATTTCGCGGCCTGCTGAAGGACGCCGGCGACGATCCCGTGATGCACGAGGTGCAGGATGCGTTTTTCGATCGCGTCTATTGGGATCCGGCGATCCGTTCGGCCGACGCGCTCGGCGTGCAGACCGCGCTCGGCGCCGCCATCGTTTACGACAGCACGGTTCATGGTTCGTGGGCACGCATGCGCGAACGCACGCGGCAAAAAGTCGGCGAGCTCAGCGCCATCGGCGAAAAGGCCTGGATGGCGCATTATATCGACACGCGCTACGACTGGCTTTCGACAAACCCGAACGCGCTGCTTCACAAGACCGTCTATCGCATGGATGCGCTGGCCGCGCTCATCCGCACCGGCAATTGGAATCTGAAACTGCCGTTCGCGGTTCGCGGCTTCACGATCACGGCCGACGCGCTCGGCGAGAATACGGCGGTGCGGGTTCCGGCAGAGAGCGCGCCGCGCCGCATGCTGCGTTACAAATCGCCGCCGCAGAACGGACCGGACGTCGTCTGGCTGCAGGAGCGTCTCGCCCGCGCCGGGATTCGCGTGACCGCGTCCGGTGTGTTCGATGCGGTAACCGATGCCGCCGTGCGTGCCTTCCAAGAGAACCACGACCTGAAAGTGGACGGCATCGTCGGCCCGGTCACCAGATCGGCGCTGGAAGATATTTCGGTGACCTCGCCGACGAAATCCGCCGTGACCGACGAGCCTATGCCGGCGGTCGCGAACGCCGAAGCGCGGGCAGTGAAGCCCAGCGCGCCACCCGCCAGAGATGGCGCGCCGGCAAGACGCCCTTCGCCGGCTCCCGAACCGGAGCCCGCTCCCGCGCCCAGACCCGCGCGATCTTCACCGCCGCCCGCGCCGCCGTCTGATGCGTCGCAAGGCGACGATCCTGTCGGCGACATCAAGCACCACGTCACCGCCGAGGTGAAAGCCGGCGTCGAGACCGTGCGCAAGAGTCTTCGCGACGAACATGAAAAACTGACGCAGCGTCTCAATAGCAGCATTCAAAACGAAGTGTCCGACGTACTCGCGGGTGTGAAGGACCATCTGAAGACGCGCGGCCAAGCCGTCCTCAAAGATGTCGCCGGCGGGCGGCCAATCATTCCGGCCGTGCTTAGCGGCGTGACGCTCGCTTTGACCGAAGCCAGAGATTTCTTCTCCTGGAAAGAGGCGGCGACGAACACGCCAACGACTGGGGCCGCGAACACAGCGACATCGGCGACGGTTCCAGTGACTGCGCCAACGGCAGTGCAAACCACGATCGACCAGACGACCGCAAACCCGCCCAGCAACGATACGGTCGCGCAAATCTACACCTACCTGCACAACCTCGCGGCGTCGGTGCCGAACGAATGGGTTTTCCGTTTGCGCGTCGGTGCCTTCGCGCTGATTGCCTATGCGATCTTCCGCCTCTGGCGCCGGCGCGCCGAGGCTGCAAAAGCCAAGAAGGGAGCGCCGTGATGAGAGAAGATGAAGCGCTGCCGGCCGACGGCGCCGCGCCTTCGGAGGAATCGCATCCGGTTCATCACAGTTGGTCGCAAGTCGCCGCCCGATATCGCAGCCAGCATGCGCGCTCCGGCCTTGATGGATCCGACGGGAGTGTCGGCGACCGCACCCGGCTCGCTGCGCCGCGCACCATTGGCGCCGCCTCGCACATTTTCATCTTGGCGCGCCTCCAGCTGATCGTCACCGCCGTTCTTGGCGCGACGCTGCTTGATTTCGCCATCGAGGGTTCGATGCGCGAAGCGTTGCGCTATTCGGTCGTCGATGCGCCGCAACAATTTCCCGCCATCATCATTGGCCTTCTTCTAGCCTGTGCCGCGCTGCGCTTTTCCTGCGAGGCGATGATCGAGCTTGTTTCCCCCGACCTCTTCGACGCGCAGGGCAATATCGGCCGCCTCGCGCATTTGCTGCCCAGATTGCTGGCGATATTCGTGGGCTTTGCCGCCGGCTTTCCGCTTTTGAAATTGGCGGCCGACCAAGACTTGGAAGCGCTCGGGACGCAGGACAATCGCATTTTCGCGTTGGCGTTCGGCCTGATCTTTGTCGCCGTCGGCCTCTTGGTGGGCATCGTCGGCAAGGGCCCGCATCTGCGCGCGCGCGGGATCGTCACGCAGCAATCCTCGCCGATCTTGCGTTGGACGCTCGCGCTCCTTCCGCTTGCCGCGGTGATCGCCTTGGCCGGCACGATCTGGGGGATTTTTCCGAGCGACGAGCCCTCGCATTATCTTGGAATTCCGCGTGGCGCGCTCGAACGCTACATGGGCGTCGATCTCGCGCCGGCGCTGATGCAGGCGGCGATCGAAGCGTTGGCGATCTTCTTGACGGCAATCGTTGCGCGCCTCGCCTTCAACGTCATCGTCTTCTTGGCGGCGCCCCATGCAATGGGATCGCATGGCATCGCCGGCGTGATCGCAGCTTGGATACCGCGATTGGCGGCGGTAGCTGTCGGGTTCGTTCTGACGATTCGGGTGATCGGTCTCTACACGGCACCTGGCGCGGTTCCTCTTTCCGCGAATGCCGGCTATTGGCTGTTGGGCATTGCCCTCGGCTATTCCGTGATCGCGCTCCTTGCCGCCACGATCGATGGATCGTTTTCGGTCGTGACCGACTCTTCGACTTTCTTCCAGCGCACCGGCAGCCGCTGGCTGATGGGCGCCGAGCGCATGGCCGCGTTGGACCCAAGCTGGCGGCGCTTTTTCGCACTGTTCCTCGTGGGGGCAATTGCCGTCTTCCTTGTTTTCTTTGACGTGTCGCAGGTTAACCGCGCGCAGGCGATCGGGCCGATCGCCATCATCCTCTTGTGGGGCTTCGCGGCGACCGCGCTTTTCTTTCCGCTCGCTTACATGTCGCACGCGACAAGGATGCCGCTGTTGCTGATCTTGCTGATCGCCGGCATGTCCTTTGCCGGGTTCGACATCAACGACAATCATCAACTTCGCGGTGCCAATTCGGAGGCGCCATCGCTGGAAGCTGCCTTGGCCGCGAGCGCTCAAGCCAAACCCACCTACTATCGCGAAAACGTCGACATCGGCGATTGGCTCTCGAGTCGGCGCGACTGGCAACAATACGAGCACTACCCGATCTTCCTGGTCGCGACCGAAGGCGGCGGTATTCGCGCCGCTTACTTCACCGCGTCCGTGCTGGCGGCGCTGCAAGAAAAATGCCCGGCCTTCGCTCAGCACGTTCTGGCGATCAGCAGCGTCTCGGGCGGCAGTGTTGGCGCCGCCGTCTTTGCCGGCGAGGCCGCCGAGCAGGCCTCGAACGTCGACTTCGTCGGTTGCAATCTGGGCGCCATCGAGCCCGGTGTTATCGTCGAGCGCGCCCGCAAGGTGCTGGCGACCGATTTGTTGTCGCCGTTGCTCGGCGCGACGCTCTTTCCAGACGCATTGCAACGCATCTTGCCGCTGCCCATCGATCGCTTCGATCGGGCACGCGCTCTCGAATTCGCGCTTGAAGATTCGTGGCGCAAAAACACCCCGCATTGCCGAACCTGCGACCCAGAGAGAATGGCCACAAGGGTCGAGGCGCTCTATCCGCGCCAGCAGATTCGCGGACCGGTACCCCATCTCTTTCTCAACACGACGGAAGCGGGAACGGGTCTGAGCAAGCCCTTTGCGACCTGGGACATCGGCGACCTGGCGCTGCAGGACCGCGTCGTCTCCAAACGCGAAGCGCGAGCCCTCCCGGTGCCGAGGCTTGTGCCGCTGCAGGACCGCATGGGCACCGACGATGTTCCGCTGAGCGCAGCCGCCATGGTCAGTGCGCGGTTTCCCTATCTGACGCCGGCGGCGCGCATCGGCGACGTCGGACATTATGTCGACGGCGGTTATTTCGAGAATTCGGGAACCTGGCTTGTCGGCGGCATTGCGCAAAATCTGATCGGCCAGCGTCTGAATTTCCGCAGCGACGACAAGGCGCTAGAGCGCGCGGTGCACAATTCCGTCATCGTTGCCGTCGTTATTCGCTCCACGCCCTGCAATCCGTGCGGCGACCAAGGAGAGACCCGCGCGACCAGGGATCTGGACGCCAGGTGGAACGAGATGCTGTCGCCGGTACGGGCGCTCATCTACGCCCGTGACAAGCGCGCGGAATATTCGATCAACGATCTCGGCGCGGTGACCTCGCTCATTCAGCGTCTGACGTCGCACGGCGCACGAACCGGAACGCACGGAACCGAAGCGCAGGCGCCGTCCCCGGCGAACGAGCCGCCGCCAAATTCGAGCGAATGCGCCAACACGATCTGCGCCGTGACCGTCACGTTTCGCAACAAGTCGACGGCGGAAGTGCCTCTCAGTTGGGTGCTCTCCAGCCGCGCGCGAAACGCCATGGATCAGGCCGTCGATCAAATCTTGGGCGAAAATCTGCAAACGCCGATGCAGCCCAGCAGCAAAGAGGTAGAGGACGTCAATCGGCTGGAAGGCTCCTACCGCCGCATCATGTGTCTATTGCAAAACGACCCGACGGCGCTCGGCTGCGCGCCGGCCAAGCTCGCGGATTGATCCCAACGGCGGCAGATTATTTGTCGGTGAATTGGTAGACGTCGGTCGCGCAAATGTTGACCTTAGGTTTCTCGACCTTGTGTCCGTCGTCGAATGTCGCGCGCAAATCGTAGGTACAGTCCGGCGTTGTCGCCATTTCCACATCGACAAGCTTCCCGACCCCGAGCGCCGTTTTGCCGAGCATATCGGGTTGCCATTCCGTCGCCGCCGGCTTCTTCGCCTGCAGTGCGACGATCGCGTAGTGCGTGGGATTGAAAATCTTGATGGTCTTTGCCTCGGCGCCGGAAACGGCAGACGACATCGCCAAGCCGAAAAAGATCAAACCGACGCTGAGTGTTGGAATCCGCCGCATGTGGTCGCCCGTTGTTCGCTCGAGTACGCGCCGAGTTTAATCGAAGCTTGGAGCTTCAAACAACAAAGCAGCTTTTCCATGGCCAAATTGAGGTGTCGGGGGCGCGCCGGCAGCGGCGAACGGCTGATTTTGCGCGCCGCGGCGGGAAGGGCAGATACGCCGTCCATGCGCACGAAGCGTCGATCGGCTTACGGTCTTGTAAATAAAGTGTTGAAGAAATCCATCGGATCTTAACTCTCGCCTCCCATCCTGACGGTGCGATCTGACCGCGCGAATGTCGCGACGGCGACGCGCCGCGAGGCGGGCCAAGAGGGTTGAGAAATGGATTCGCAGCCACAGCTGAACCGCGCTGAAGAGGTTAGAGCGCGCATCGGCGTCGCTCAGCTGACGAAGCGCGCCTTTGAAGGCGCCAATCTCGCCGAGGTCTGGAACGAGCTTCTCGCTGCCGTGACCGACAGTCCTGGCAACGCAGCCGCGCTCATGGACTTATCGGTGTTGGCGCAGCTTCTTGGCGATCCGCAGACCGGGGACAATCTCCAAAACCGCGCGCTTGGGCTCGAGTCGATCTATCGCTCGCCCTGCAATGTTGCGCAACCACGGCTCCGCTTGCTGGCCATCGCCGCCGCGACCGACATTGGCGGCAACATTCCGTTGGAATTCTTGCTGTCTGGTTCCGACGTGGAACTCTTGACGCTCTATGTCGCGCCCGGCGTGGCGTTGCCGGCCGCGTTGCCGGATCACGATCTCGCCATCGTGGCGATAGGAAATGCCGATCGCGTGGCGCCGACTCTCGAACGGGCCGCCCAACTTGTTTCTGCTTGGCCCAAGCCTGTTCTGAATGATCCCGCGCGTATCCTGCATTTGGAACGCGACCGGTTGTGCCGGCTCGTGCAATCAGTGCCGCGCTTGGAATGTCCCAAGACCGCGCGCGTCGCGCGTGGCGATCTCGCTTCGATCGCAACCGGAGATTTGCGTTTGGAAGGGGCGTTGTCGGACGGTGCCTTTCCGATCATCGCGCGGCCCGTCGATTCTCACGCCGGCAAGGGGCTCGAAAAGATCGACACGCCCGCCGGACTCGAAAATTATCTCGGCGAGCGGGCGGAAGCGGCGTTTTTCATTTCGCGCTTCGTCGACTACAGCAGTGCCGACGGTCTCTTCCGCAAATATCGCATCGTCTTCATCGATGGGGTGCCGTTCCCGGCCCACATGGCGATCGCCGATCAATGGAAGGTTTGGTATCTCAACGCCAACATGGACGAGAGCGCCGGCAAGCGGGCCGAGGAAGCGCACTTCATGGCGACGTTCGATGCGGCCTTCGCCGAGCGCCACCGCGACACCTTCCGGGAACTCGTCGAGCGTGTCGGTCTCGACTATTTCGGAATCGATTGCGCCGAAACGAAAGACGGCAAGCTGCTGTTGTTCGAAGGTGAGACGGCGTTGATCGTCCACGACATGGATCCGCCCGACATCTATCCCTACAAGGCGCCGCAAATGCGCAAGCTGTTCGCAGCGTTCGTCGAAATGCTCTATCGCCGCGCCGGCGTCGCCCTTTCCCGAGCCGCGTAGCCCATGAGAGATCGCGCGCCGTCGAATGTAGCGACGACACTCGATCCGGCCGATTGGACCGAGACCCGCGCGCAAGGGCATCGCATGCTCGACGACATGTTCGACTACTTGGAGCATGTGCGCGCGCGCCCGGTTTGGAAACCCATGCCGGATGACGTTCGCGCCCGGTTTCGCGAGTCCGTGCCGCGCGCGCCGTCAAGTCTGGCCGGCGTCCACGGCGAATTCTTGGACCACGTCGTGCCTTACGCGCTCGGTAACGTGCATCCGGCATTCATGGGCTGGGTTCACGGCGGCGGCTCGGCGGTCGGCATGCTGGCTGAGATGTTGGCAGCCGGCCTCAACGCCAATCTTGGCGGACGCGACCATGCGCCGGTCGAGGTCGAACGTCAGATCACCGAGTGGATGCGCGAGATCTTCGAGTTTCCCTCGAGCGCGAGCGGGCTCTTCGTCACCGGCACATCGATGGCGAATCTGATTGCGGTTCTGGTCGCGCGCGCCCATGCGCTGGGTGGCGACGTGCGCCGAAATGGAGTGGCCCAGTCGGGCGTGCCGCTAAGAGCCTACACGTCCACCGCCGCGCACGGCTGCATCGCGCAGGCAATGGATCTGTCGGGATTGGGAACCGATGCCTTGCGCTGTGTCGCCACCGATGCGCGCCATCGCATGAGCTTGGCTGCACTCGCCGACGCCGTCGCCGGCGATCGGCGAGAGGGTTTGACGCCGTTCCTCGTTGTTGCAACGGCCGGGACCGTGGACGCGGGCGCGATCGACGATCTGGCGGCGATCCAGACATTCTGTGCCCGCGAGGGGCTTTGGCTGCACGTCGACGGTGCGTTTGGCGCCCTCGCCAAGCTATCGCCCGAACTTGGCCCCCGTCTCGCGGGAATAGAGCGCGCGGATTCGATCGCCTTTGATTTTCACAAATGGGGGCAGGTGCCCTACGACGCCGGCTTCATCCTGGTTCGCGACGGCGCGCGACATCTCGACACTTTTGCGTCGCCGGCCGCGTATCTGCGGCGCGAAACGCGCGGCATGGCGGCGGGGTCGCAATGGCCTTGCGATTTGGGGCCCGACCTGTCGCGCGGCTTCCGCGCGCTGAAGACGTGGTTCACGTTCAAGACATACGGCACGGACGCCCTCGGCGACATGATCGCGCGGACCTGTTCTCTGGCGCGCTATCTTGAAGAGCGCGTTCGCGCCGAGCCCGCACTGGAAGTGGTGATGCCAGCGCAACTCAACATCGTTTGCTTTCGCCATCGCGGCGGCGACGATCGCTTCAACGCCGCGCTCGTCGCCGATCTTCAAGAGTCCGGTATCGCAGCGCCGTCGACGACGACGATCGACGGCCGCCTCGCCATTCGCGCCGCGATCGTCAATCATCGGACCGAAGAGCGCGACATCGATGCGCTGGTCCATGCGATTGTCGAATTGGCCGCCGCGAAAGCAATCACCGACTAACAGGACTCAGGCGCCGGTTTGAGCACCGTCTGGCGGGTTGAAAACCTGCCTTTTGCGTATGTTTCGCCTTACGACGACCGCGCGACCGGAAGCATCGCGTGCGTGGATGGAGACCGTCCAATCCTTTCGCCGTCGTCGTCCCGAATTGGGAGCGTAAACGCTCGCCGCATTGCACTGTGACCGTGTTGACGGACTTGTGTGGCTGCGACTATCCACTTGGCGCCGCGCGGACGTCCGTTCCGCCGCCGAGAGAAGCCACAAAATGAAGAATCGCGCGCCGCTGAGCCTGCACATCCCTGAGCCAAGACTTCGGCCCGGCGACCAACCCGACTTCAGCCACATCAAGGTATTAAAGGCCGGCGAGGTGCGCCGGCCCGATATCAATGTGACGGCCAAGAACACCACCGATATCGCTTATTCGCTGGTCCGGGTTTTGGGCGAAGACGATAAGGTCCACGGGCCGTGGGACCCGCACGTCGACGTCGAAACGCTGAAGCGCGGCCTGCGCAACATGGTCGTGACGCGCACCTTCGACGATCGCATGTATCGCGCGCAGCGCCAGGGCAAGACCTCGTTTTATATGAAGTGCACGGGTGAGGAGGCGATCGCCGTTTCGCAAGCCGCTGCACTCGACCCCGAGGACATGTGCTTTCCGACCTATCGCCAGCAAGGACTCCTGATCTCGCGCGGCTATCCCATCGTCGACATGATGAACCAGATCTATTCCAACGAGCGCGATCCGCTGAAAGGCCGCCAGCTGCCCATCATGTATTCGAGCAAGAAGCACGGCTTCTTCTCGATCGCTGGCAACCTCGCGATGCACTACAGTCAGGCCGTGGGCTGGGCGATGGCCTCCGCCTACAAAGGTGACGATCGCATCTGCGCCGCCTGGATCGGCGACGGCTCGACCGCCGAAGGCGACTTCCACACCGCGCTGACCTTCGCCGCCGTCTACCGCGCGCCTGTCATCCTCAACGTCGTGAACAATCAGTGGGCCATCTCGAGCTACCAAGGTATTGCCGGCGGCGATGAGTCGACCTTCGCCGCGCGCGGCATCGGCTACGGCATTCCGGCCTTGCGCGTCGACGGCAACGACTTTCTGGCCATCTATGCCGTGACGAAATGGGCGGCCGATCGCGCCCACGCGAACTTGGGGCCCACGCTCATCGAGCACTTCACGTATCGCGTCGAAGGCCATTCCACGAGCGACGATCCCAACCGCTACCGTCCGGCGGAAGAGGCGAAGGCGTGGCCCTTCGGTGATCCGATCAACCGCTTGAAGAAGCATCTGATAGCGCTCGGCAAATGGTCCGAGGCCGAACAGGCGGCGCTCGAAAAGGCGGTGGACGAGGAAGTTCGCGCGGCGCAGAAGGAAGCCGAAAGTCACGGCACCCTGGGGAGCGGAAAACTGCCGAGCGTCAGGACGATGTTCGAGGACGTCTACAAAGAGATGCCTTGGCACATCCGCCGCCAGCGCCAAGAGATGGGAGTCTAGGCGCCATGGCGACGATGAACATGATTCAGGCACTGAACTCCGCCATGGACGTCATGCTGACGAAGAACCCGGACGTCCTCATCTTCGGCGAAGATGTCGGCTTCTTCGGCGGCGTCTTCCGTGCCACCGACGGCCTCCAGAAGAAACACGGCGTGCAGCGCTGCTTCGACTCGCCGATCGGCGAGGCCGGCATTGTCGCGACGGCAATCGGCATGGGCGCTTACGGCTTGCGGCCGGTGATCGAAATTCAGTTCGCGGACTATATCTACCCCGCTTACGATCAGCTGGTTTCGGCAGCGGCAAGGCTGCGCTATCGCTCGGCCGGCGACTTCTCGGCGCCCATCACGCTGCGCTCACCCTATGGCGGCGGCATCTTCGGCGGCCAAACCCATAGCCAGTCGCCTGAGGCGCTGTTTACCCACGTCTGCGGCTTGAAGACCGTGATCCCGTCGAACCCCTACGACGCCAAGGGTTTGCTGATCAGCGCTATCGAAGACGACGATCCCGTGATGTTCTTCGAGCCCAAGCGCATCTACAACGGCCCGTTCGACGGCCACCACGACCGCGCCGTCACCCCGTGGTCCAAGCACCCGGCAAGCGACGTGCCCGATACCTATTATACCGTGCCGCTCGGCAAGGCCGCGATCGTCAGAGAAGGTAGCGACCTGACAGTGCTCTCATACGGAACCATGGTCCACGTCTCGCTCGCCGCGGCACTCGAAGCCGGCATCGATGCCGAGATCGTCGATCTGCGCACGTTGATGCCTGTCGACATCGAGACCATCACCCAATCGATCGAAAAGACCGGTCGTTGCGTCATCGTCCACGAAGCGACACGAACCAGCGGCTACGGCGCGGAACTCTCCGCTCTCGTTCAGGAAAATTGCTTCTATCATCTCGAAGCGCCGATCGAGCGGGTGGCGGGCTGGGACACACCCTATCCCCACGCCTTCGAATGGCAGTATTTTCCGGGGCCGGGCAGAGTCGCTGACGCGATGCGCCGCGTCATGGAGGCTTGAGAGAGAATGGGACGCTTTGTTTTCAAGCTGCCTGATGTTGGCGAAGGCACGGCCGAGGCCGAGATCGTTGCCTGGCACGTCGCCGTCGGCGACATGATCAACGAGGATCAGCATCTGGTCGACGTCATGACCGACAAGGCAACGGTCGAGATGACCTCGCCGGTGTCGGGGCGCGTCATCGAGATGCACGGCGAGCCCGGCTCGAAGGCGCCGGTCGGCGCGCCGCTTGTGATTTTTGAGATCGAGGGCGCGGGCAACGAGAAGGCAACGAACGGTGCGGCGAAAACGGCCAAGCCGGCCGCGGCGAAAATAGAGCCGCCGCCCGCGCCGAAGCCGATCGCCGCCAAGCCCGCGCCGGCCCCGGCGCCGAAGCCGACCGCGAAAGCGCAATCCGCGCCCGTCGCCAAGGAAATCGAACACGCGCCGGTCGTCGCGCGCAAACCCGGCGACAAGCCGCTCGCGTCGCCCGCCGTGCGCCAACGCGCACAGGACCTCGGCATTCGCCTGCAATTTGTTCCGGGCTCAGGCCCTGGCGGCCGCATCAGCCACGCCGATCTCGACGCTTATGTCGCGCATGGCGGCGATACGATCATGCCGGCTTCATCGAAGCTTGCGCCGCGCGAGGGCGAGGAGCAGATCAAGATCATCGGCCTGCGCCGCAAGATCGCCGAGAAGATGCAGGAATCGAAACGGCGCATTCCGCATTACGCCTATGTCGAAGAGGTCGATGTCACCGAGCTCGAAGATCTCCGCGCAAATCTGAACGCAACCAAGCGCGACGATCAGCCCAAGCTGACCTTGTTGCCGTTCTTGATGCGCGCGCTGGTGCGCGTGTTACCCGAGTTTCCGCAGATCAACGCCCGCTTCGATGACGACGCCGGCATCGTCCATCGCTTTGCGCCGGTGCATATCGGCATCGCGACGCAGACGGCGAACGGCTTGATCGTGCCGGTTGTGAAGCACGCCGAAGCGCGCGACCTCTGGGATACGGCAACCGAAGTCGCGCGCCTCGCGCAGGCAACGCGTGACGGCAAGGCGACGCGCGACGAACTCTCTGGCTCGACGATCACGATCACGAGCCTGGGTCCGCTCGGCGGCGTCGTCACGACGCCGGTGATCAATCATCCCGAAGTCGCGATCATCGGTCCGAACGCGATCATCGAGCGCCCGGTGGTTCACAACGGCCACATCGCCGTGCGCAAGATGATGAACCTGTCCTCGTCCTTCGACCACCGCGTCGTCGACGGCTACGACGCCGCCCAGTTCATTCAGCGCATCAAGGCGCTGCTGCAACACCCCGCCAAGCTGTTCATGGATTGATGCGCACCGTAAGGATCGCTCGCACCCTCTTTCCTCACCCGCAGTTGCGGGGGAGGTGGCCGAGCGCTGCGAGGTCGGAGGGGGGAAGTCAGCGCAAAACACTTCCCCCCTCCGCTCTCGGCTTCGCCTCGCGCACCTCCCCCGCGACTGCGGGTGAGGAAAGAGGCGCGCCTCAAGACGAGGGCATCTACCGTCCGAAGATAAAGGTGTTGGCGCATGGCTGAGACGATCAAAACAAACGTCCTCATCGTCGGCGGTGGGCCCGGCGGGTATATCGCCGCCATTCGCGCCGGTCAGCTCGGCCTCGATACCGTGCTTGTCGAAGCCGACAAGCTCGGCGGCACCTGCCTCATCCGCGGCTGTATTCCGTCGAAGGCGATGATCCACATCGCCGGCGAGTTCGAGACCATGCGCCGCGCTGCCAAAGGTGCGGGCCACGGCATCAAGCTCGCCGCGCCGCCAACCTTGAACATAGCCGAAACGGTCGCGTGGAAAGAAACAGTCGTCGCCAAACTGAACGGCGGCGTCGCCGCGCTGCTGAAGCGCGCGAAAGTCAAAGTCGTCAACGGCTGGGCCAAATTCTCCGACGGCAAGACCTGCAGCGTCGAGACCGCGACGGGGCCCGTCACCGTTCACGCCGAACATGTGATCCTCGCCACGGGTTCGGTATCGACCGAGTTGCCGTTTCTAAAGTTCGGCGGGCCGGTGATCTCGTCGACCGAAGCGCTCGCGCTCGAAAAATTGCCCGAGAAGCTGGTCGTGGTCGGCGCCGGCTACATCGGCCTCGAGCTCGGCATCGCCTTCGCCAAGTTCGGTTCGCAGGTGACCGTCGTCGAGGCGCTCGATCGCATTTTGCCGCTGTTCGATCGTCAGCTCTCAGATCCGGTGAAACGCTGGCTCGATAAGAACGGCGTCACCGTGCACCTGACCGCCAAAGCAAAAATGCTGGAGCAGGGCCGCAAGGGCACGTCGCTGATCGTAGATACCAGCGACGGCAAGACGATCGAGCTTCCCGCCGACAAAATCCTCGTGACCGTCGGCCGTCGGCCACTGACCGAAGGCTGGGGCCTTGAGAACATGGCCGTCGACATGGCCGGTCGCTTCGTCAAAGTCGACGATCAATGCCGCACATCGATGAAGAACGTGTTCGCAGTCGGCGATCTCGTCGGCGAGCCGATGCTGGAACACAAAGCCGCGACGCAAGGCGAAATGGTCGCCGAAATCATCGCCGGTCATCGGCGCCGCTTCGCGCCCGTCGCCATCGCCGCCGTCTGCTTCACCGAGCCCGAGATCGTCAGCGCCGGCCTGACGCCCGACGACGCGGCGGCCCAGGGTCTCGACGTTGTGACCGCGATGTTCCCCTTCGCGGCGAACGGGCGTGCGCTGTCGATGGCGGCCGGCGACGACGGCGGCTTCGTGCGCATCATCGCGCGCAAGGACGATCATCGCGTGCTCGGCATTCAGGCGGTCGGCGCGCACGTCGCCGAACTCTCCGCCGAGTTCGCCGTCGCTCTTGAGATGGGCGCGCTGCTCGAAGACATCGCCGGCACGATCCACGTCCATCCGACGCTCAGCGAAGCCTTCCACGAAGCCGCACTGCGCGGCCTCGGCCACGCCATACACATTTAGGGAAGGCGCGGACGGATGGCCGATGAACCCAAACCGTCCCACAGCCTCCGTTTCAACTTCGACCTCGTGATGGCCGAGATCGCACGTTGGCCTCTCGTAACGGTCGCATTTCTGGCCATTACTGCAGCCCAATTCGTTTTTCTGCCGCCGAATGTTTCGCAGCAGGACTTCATCGCGAATCCGAGCGCAGCGGACAAGGCTTTGCTGCTCGCTGGGGCTTTGTCGGGCCTCCTGGGCTTGAAGGCGCTATTGCTGCTAATGCTCTATCCGCTCCTGCGCAACGCGCCTTTTCCTGGGTCTTATCTGCTGACTTCGTTCATGAGTTGTGTCCCCCTCTTGGCCTTCTTTGCGGCGGGGGCGCGAGCGTCGCGTGAAGGACCAACTTCCGCTTGGGTGCGGATTCTCATCGGTTATGTTCTGTCCTCCGTTCTCTGCGCCGGCTTTTTGCGCGTTCAACACGCAATACTGATGGCCCAGCGTGATTGGTGGCATGGAAGGCTCGCTAAACTGAGGGCGTTTTTGCGTCGAGATAAGTCGTCCAAACCGCCGGGTTGAACGCAATCGTTAGCTGCGATCACCGCGTGCTCCGACAACTTACACCTTCGCGCGCATCAGCATGCCGTACAGGTCGCGCGGATCGTCGGGGTCCGCGATCATGTCGAGGTTTTGCACGAACGAGGTGCCCTTCACGCGCGCGTGCACGTAACGCAAAGCCGCGAAGTCCTCGATCGCAAAGCCGACGCCGTCGAACAACGTGATTTGTTCTGGGCCCGCGCGCCCTTTGGCCTGGCCCGCGATCACTTGCCAGAGCTCCGTCACCGGATGATCCGGCGCAAGCTGCTGGATCTCGCCTTCGATCCGCGTTTGCGGCGCGTACTCGACGAAAATGTTCGAGCGCAGAAGAATGTCGCGGTGCAGCTCGGTCTTGCCGGGGCAATCGCCACCGATCGCGTTGATGTGGACACCCGTGCCGACCATGTTGTCGGTGAGGATGGTGGCGTATTGCTTGTCGGCCGTGCAGGTCGTGATGATCTCCGCGCCTTCAATTGCCGCCTCGGCGCTTTTGCATGGCGTCACGTAAAGACCGGCGCTGGCGGCGAGGTTCGCGGCCGCCTTGCGCGTCGCGGCGGGATCGATGTCGTAGAGCCGCACCTCTTCGACGCCGCAAATGGCTTGGAACGCCAGCGCCTGAAATTCCGATTGTGCGCCGTTGCCGATCATCGCCATCGTTTTCGCGTTCTTGGGTGCGAGGTACTTGGCTGCCATAGCCGAGGTCGCGGCGGTCCGCAAAGCCGTAAGCAGCGTCATTTCGGACAACAGCAGCGGATAGCCGGTCGCGACATCGGCGAGAACGCCGAACGCGGTCACCGTCTGCAGGCCCGCCGGCATGTTCTTCGGGTGTCCGTTGACGTATTTGAAGCCATAAAACACGCCGTCCGACGTCGGCATCAACTCTATGACGCCGACAGCCGAATGGCTGGCGACGCGGGGCGTTTTGTCGAAATGCTCCCAGCGCCGGAAGTCGGTTTCGATCTCGGCGGCGAGCTCAGTCAAAATGCGCTTCAAGCCCACATGGTGCACGAGCCGCATCATGTTCTCGACGCTGATGAAAGGCACGAGCGCCAAGTGCGAAGGCGCGGGCGCTTTGCGCGTCGACGCGGCGTAGCGCGCGATCGAGGACTTGCGCCCCAGCAAACCCGCCGTCAGGTCGACCATCAGGCGCGTGGTACGCCCGCTCTCGTCGAGCGAAGGATTGAGCTCGGCAAGATCGAGCGAGGTGACGAGGTCGCTCTCGTAAAGCAGCTCCATCACGAGATGCGCCTCGCTCGAGCGCACGCCGGCGGCAACCGCTGTGCCGACGCCTGGCGCAATCGAGGGATCGAGAAAATCGACGTCGAGCGACACATGCAGCATGCCGTTCGCTTGACGCACCCGCTCCAGGAATTCACGCAGCGGCGCGGCGACTCCCCGCTCGTCGAGCACGCGCATATCTGCAATCTCAAACTCGCCGGCGCGAAGGGCGTCCTCTTCCTGTGCGTCGACCGAACGGATGCCTAACAAACAGATGTTGCGCGCCGGCACCGGCGCCGGAAACGGCGGGAAGGCGCCAAACCCGGCGCGGCCGGCAATATAGGCAACGGGCATACCGTGATAGTTGCCCGAGTCGGTCGTCGCGGGCGTGTGAATGTCGGTATGGGCATCGAGCCAGAGCACGAAGAGCGGCCGCCCCTGCGCCTTCGCATGTGCTGCAACGCCCGAGACCGTGCCCATCGACATTGCGTGATCGCCGCCGAGAAAGATCGGAAAACCGTTTGCCATGGCCTTTGTGGAGATCTCGGCCAGCGCCGAGGTCCAGGCCACCGTTTCAGGTTCGCCGTGGAGGCGCGCGTCGGCGTACGCTGACGGCGGGAGAGCGTTGGGCTTTGCATCGCCCCAATCGCTCACTCGATGGCCGAGCGCGGTCAATGCCTGAGCGAGGCCAGCCCCGCGGTAGGCCGCCGGCCCCTCAGAGCAACCTTTTTTCCGCTTTCCGGAATCCACCGGCGCGCCAACGAGTATGCAGGTCTTGGTCATTCCGGTCCCTCGCACTCAGACAAATCTACATTTGACGCTTCGCCGCATAAAGCGCGAAGCTCGCGCGTATCGGGGAAGGCCATCATGAAATTCACACGCCGAACGATGCTGGCGGCGCTGGCCACAAGCGCACTGGCGCCGAGTGCGCTTGCCAGTGCACCGCAGGTAACCGATGAAACCGGCTTTGTCGACGTCGCTGGCGGCAAAGTGTGGTGGCGGCGTGCTGGCAAGCGGAAGAAGAAGACGCCGCTCTTGCTCCTGCATGGCGGCCCCGGTTGTGGCCACAACTATCTGCTGCCGATGAAGGGCCTTGCCGACGAACGGCCGGTGATCTTTTACGATCAGCTCGGCTGTGGTCTTTCCGACGCGCCCGAGGATGACGTGCTCTACCGCATCCCGCGCTTCGTCGACGAGGTCGATGCCATACGCCGCGCGCTCGGCCTCGATCGCATCATCCTGTTCGGCAATTCCTGGGGCTCGATGCTCGCGATCGAGTACATGGTGACGGGCCACGGCAAGGGTGTTGAGAAGTTGATCCTCTCGGGCGCCCTCGCCAGCGTCCCGCAGGCCACAGCCGGCATCAATCGTCTTGTCGACAACCTTCCGAACGGCGCTGGCAAGCGCATCCGCGAACTTGAGGCTGCCGGTCAGCAGTCATCGAAGGAGTATGAATCCCTCGTCGGTGTCTTTTACGCGCGCCACCTCTGCCGGGCGAATCCGTTGCCGCCGGAATTCGATGCGACCGTTGCCAATCTTGCGAAGTCGCCGGCATATCGTGTTCTCAACGGTCCGAACGAGTTCACGATCACCGGTGTCATGAAGGATTGGGAACGCCGGGCCGATCTCGGCCGCATCAAGGTGCCGACCTTGATCACCACCGGCGAGTTCGACGAGGTGACGATCGACTGCGAGGAGACGATTCAACAAGGCATCGCCGGATCGCAGCTCGTCGTCATGCCCGATTGTTCGCATCTGACGATGTTGGAAAAGCCCGACGAATATAACGCCATCATCCGCCGGTTCATCACATAGTGGCCACGCTGATCTGTTTGATCAGGGCCTGCGCGGCTCCCGGCGCGCGTTCCTTCGCGCCGCTGATGAAATAGACGAGCACGTCGCGCTTCTTCTTGGCCGGCGCTTTGTCGCTGATCGGCTTCAAATCCTTCGGCGTCTCGCCGTTCGCCCAAGCCTGTGCCCGCGCGCCCCACTTCTTGATGTCGGCGGGCTTATAGCCGGTCGATACGTCGGAGACCGTGTTTTGCAAGCGCAGATAGACGAAGTCGCCCGTCACATCACCCGGCACCGTCGTCTTTTCCGAATCGACGCCCACAATGGCAATGTTGTGTTTGTGCGCGAGATCGAAGAACGCGGGCACCGCAAAGGTCGCGTTCTTGGCCTCCACGGCGTGACGAAGCTTTACGCCGTTGCGCTCCTTCGGCAGCAACGCGAAAAAGGCTTCGACATCCGCCGCGTCGAATTTTTTCGCCGGCGCGAATTGCCAGAACAGCGGCCCGAGCTTGGCCCCGAGCTCCAGCAGGCCGCAATCGATAAAGCGATCGATCGAAGGGCCCGCCTCGCCCAGCACGCGGCGATTGACCGCCGCCATCGATGCCTTCACCGAGAACATGAAATTGTCCGGCGTGTGCGCCGCCCAGCTGCGGATACTGGCCGGCTTTGGCAGGTTGTAGAAGGTGCTGTTGATCTCGATGGAGGTCAGCCGGCTTGAGGCGTAGGCGAGTTCCTCGGCGTGCGCCAATCCCTTGGGATAGAACACGCCCCGCCACGGCGCGAAGTTCCATCCCCCGATGCCGACCCTGATCATCCAAGTCTCCGCCGCAATTTTCGACGCGGAGATTAGTCAGACGGACGGTGCCGAACGCAAGCCTAGAGGCAGGCAAAGATCGCGGCGCACAGTCCATTTGCCCGCGGGTCGCCGACCAAATCGGCGCCCATCTGGTTCAAGGTATAGCCGATGCCGACTCGGGCGTCGGGATCGGCGCAGCCGAACGAACCGCCCCAGCCGCTATGGCCGAAGGCGCGCGGGTTTGGCCCATAGACGCCGATCCATCATCGAGACCAGCAACGAAAGCCGGCGCTTCAAACCAGAAGCTGACCTAAAAACCGAGCCTCACGCCTTCCAGCGATGCGCCGCGCTACGCAGGGGATCCGCCCATAGCCTCCAGGCACCACTACGCCAAGATGGGTCAAAATTGGATTCCGATCCGGGGTCAAACTTCAGCGGCGATTGACACCCAACGTCTCGGTCAGTGCATCTGCTCAAACTCGGTATCGATGACGAGTTGTATCGAGTCGCCCAACATTTGTGGCAAGCCGAAGTCCTTAGGGTGAATTTTCGCAGTTGCCTCGGCACCGATCCGCGGATGACTCATGAAGCCTTTGCCGGCACCCTCTAGTGTGACGTCGAATGCGAGCGGCGCAGTTTTACCGAGCAGAGTAAATTGGCCCGTCACCCGGCCATGCGTGGAATCTATCTTCTGAAACTTGGTCGATACAAAAGTTGCGTCCGGATAAGTCGTAGATTTCAAGTAGCCGTCGCCCGCCAGCTCAGCCGCAAATCCGGGAACCGGAGTTGCGATCGAAGCTGTGGCGACCGACACTTGAAGCGATGAGCCGGAGGGCTGCGCCGGGTTCCAATTGAGCGTTCCGGACACCCTCTCAAAGCGAAAGACGCTCAGCGAATATCCCAGGTGCGAAACCTTGGCGATAACGGATGTGTGCTGCACGTCGAGGGAATAGGCCCCGGCCGGCGCTTGCTTGTAGTCTCGCTCGGCGGGGAAAACGCCCGGGGGCAGTCCGCTTGCGCCAAGCGCGCTGTGACTGGCGATGACCGCCAGAGCGAAACCGGACAGGGCCCGGAACGATTTCAACATGGTGTCCTGTTTCCCTTGATGAAAATGAATAGTCGATGGTCTAGGCGGGGATTCAAGTAGGAGATTAGTCAGACCATCCCTTGAATCTAAGATTTGCGCAAATCTGACTCATTGTTTGGATGCGCGAACATCGAATTGAAATCGAACTGGGTGTGAAGGATCACAGGCAGCCTGATCATCCACCCGGCGTCGACGACGCACCGCGAACTCACCGACGACCAGAAGACGCACGCCCGCGCCGGCCAGATTGGTGCGGGTGTCGGTCGAGATCGAGGATGTAGCGGATATCCGTGGGCTATTTTCGGGATATGCCAATCACGTTACCGGCCGCAACGCCGTTCTTGCCGGGTGCGACAAGCTGAAGAAGCGCTTGCTGGCGCGAATCGAGCGCGGCCACTACGCCAACGTGGGCGACTACGTGCGCGATCTCGTGCGCAAGGATCTCGAGCGCCGCGAAAGGCTGGTAGCGGAACCCAAGAAGGGTGAGGCGAGCGGCTTGAGTTCGCGCCGCGTGCCCGAGATATTCGCCACCGTCCGACGTGCCGCTAAAGCAAGGCGGAATGACTGAATATCGCCTTTCGGCAGAAGCCGAGCCCGATCTCAAATTGGCCGGGCGCACGTTCTATGGCTGCCCGTCAACGATAGTCGTCGTTGATGCCTTCGAGCACCTTCGCGCCCGGGCACAGTTCGCGCGTGCCCAGCGAATTCAGCGGCACGTCGACCGTGTTGAGCGCGGCATGCAGATCGCGCGGTTCGGGATCGAGATAGAGCAAGCCCGTGACGATTTCGCCCGCCGCGTGCCGCTCCTGTAGATAGTTCATCGCCTTGACGCGGTCGCGCGGGTCGTAGTCACCGTGCAGTTTGTGCAGCCGCAGGATCGAGCCGTCGTGCTGCTTCACCTCTTCGACTGAGCCCGGTTCGTACTTGACCGTGATCTCTTCGCGGGCCTCGATGAAGTCGAGGCTGTTGACCGCTTCGTTGTGCTCGCGCACGAAGTCGAAACTCTTGGTCGAGCCGGGATGATTGTTGAACGCGACGCACGGGCTGATCACGTCGATGACCGCCGAACCTTTGTGCGCGATCGCCGCTTTGATCAGCGGCACCAGCTGATGTTTGTCGCCCGAGAAGCTGCGCGCGACGAACGTGGCGCCGGCAAGCAGCGCCAAACCGACCAGATCGATCGGCGCGTCGTTGTTGGTGCCGCCGGCCTTTGACTTCGATCCTTGGTCGGCGGTCGCCGAGAATTGGCCTTTGGTCAGGCCGTAGACGCCGTTGTTTTCGCAGATATAGACCATGTTCATCGCCCGCCGGACGCAATGCACGAACTGGCCCAGTCCGATCGACGCCGAGTCGCCGTCGCCCGAAACGCCGAGGTAGATCAAATCCTTGTTGGCAAGATTGGCGCCGGTCAGCACCGACGGCATGCGTCCATGCACGGAATTGAAGCCGTGGCTTTGACCCAAGAGATAGTCGGGCGTCTTGGACGAACAGCCGATGCCGGAGAGCTTCGCCACCCGGTGCGGCTCGATGTCGAGTTCATAGCAAGCTTGGATCAAAGCCGCCGAAATCGAATCGTGTCCGCAGCCGGCGCACAAGGTCGAGATCGAGCCTTCATAGTCGCGATGGGTGAAGCCGAGCTTGTTCGGCACCAGCGCCGGGTGGCGGAATTTCGGTTTCGCCAGATAGGTCATTGTGCGGCCTCTCGCCGGCTCACGCCCATCACGGACATGCGCTCGCCGATCGCTTTGGTGATGAAGCGCGCCGTGATCGGCGTGCCGTCATAGTGAAGAATGGAAATGAAGCGTGCCGGATCGATCGCACCCTCATTGACGAGCAGCGTGCGCATCTGCGCGTCGCGATTTTGCTCGACGATGAAAATCTGTTCGTGCGCGTTGACGAACTCGATGACCTCGTCGGGAAACGGAAAGGCGCGCAGGCGCATCGTATCGATGTGGATGCCTTTGGCTTCGAGCGCCACCAGCGCCTCGGTCATGGCCGGCGAGGTCGAGCCGAAATAGATCGCGCCGAAGCGGGTCGCTTCTTTGGCATGGCGCACGACCGGTTTCGGCACATATTTCTTCGCCGTTTCGAGCTTGCGCAGCAGCCGCTGCATATTGTCGACGTAGACCGAGCCCTCTTCGCTGTACTTCGCGTAGCGGTCGCGCGACGTGCCGCGCGTGAAATAGGCGCCCTTCGTCGGATGCGTGCCCGGCAACGTGCGATAGGGGATGGCGTCGCCGTCGACGTCGAGATAGCGCCCGAATTCCTTTCCCTTCTCGAGGTCTTCATAGGTCATGATCTTGCCGCGGTCGTAGATCTGCTCTTCGCTCCACGTCAGCGGCTCGCACAACCACGCGTTCATCCCGATGTCGAGATCCTGCATCACGAAGATCACGGTCTGCAGACGTTCGGCCAAATCGAACGACTTCGCGGCGAGCTCGAACGCTTCGCGCGGATCTTCCGGGAACAGCAGAATATGCTTGGTGTCGCCGTGGCTCGCGTAAGCCGCGATCAAAATGTCCGATTGCTGCGTGCGCGTCGGCATGCCGGTCGAGGGCCCGCCGCGCTGAATGTCGAAGATCACGGCGGGAATTTCGGCAAAATAGGCAAGGCCGATGAATTCCTGCATCAACGAGATGCCGGGCCCTGAGGTTGCCGTGAACGCGCGTGCCCCGTTCCAACCCGCGCCGATCACCGCGCCGATCGCGGCAAGTTCGTCTTCAGCTTGGATGATGGCGAACTTGTTTTTCTTGGTGACCGAATCGACGCGCAGTTTGCGGCAATGCGCGGTGAAGGCCTCCGCCATCGAGGTCGAGGGCGTGATCGGATACCAGGCGCAGACCGTTGCGCCGCCGTAGACGGCGCCGAGCGCCGCCGCGTCGTTGCCTTCGATGAAGATGCGGTTGCCGACGCGATCCGATTTGCGAACCGACAGCTTGCACGTCTTCGCCAAATGCTCGTTCGCGTAGTCGCGCCCCAGATGCAGCGCTTTGAAATTCGAATCGAGCAACCGCTCCTTGCCCTTGAACTGCTCGGCGATGAGTCCCTCGATCACCGTGATGTCGATATCGAGCAGCGAAGCGAGCGCGCCGACATAGATGATGTTCTTGAAAAGCTGACGCTGCCGCGGGTCGGAATAGGTGCGGTTGCAGATGTCGGTCAGTGGCATGCCGATGACGTTGATGTCCGGCCGGAATTTCGAAGCCGGCATCGGCCGCGTGGAATCGTAGAACAGATATCCGCCGACGTCGATCGAGGCGACGTCCTTGTCCCAGGTCTGCGGGTTCATCGCGACCATCAGGTCGACGCCGCCGCGCCGCCCGAGCCATCCGGCCTCCGACACGCGCACTTCGTACCAGGTCGGCAGGCCTTGAATGTTCGATGGGAAAATATTGCGTGAGGTGACCGGCACGCCCATGCGCAGGATCGACAGTGCGAACAGTTCGTTCGCGCTCGCCGAGCCCGAGCCGTTGACGTTGGCGAATTTGACGACGAAATCGTTCGTCGTTTCTATCGGCTTCGGCATGAATGCCCTGCTTGTGCGGGTTCAAGAAGAAACTTTTGCATGTCCCAAGCCCCTGTCGGGCAACGCTCCGCGCACAGACTGCAGTGCAGGCAAAGGTCCTCGTCCTTCACCATCACGCGCCCTGTCTTCAAGATGTCGGAGACATAGAGGTCTTGCGTCGTGTTCTTGGCGGGCGCAGTCAGGCGCGTGCGCAATTCTTTCTCGTCGCCGTTCGCGGTGAAGGTGATGCAGTCGAGCGGGCAGATGTCCACGCAGGCGTCGCACTCGATGCACAGCTGCTTGTTGAACACGGTCTGCACGTCGCAATTCAAGCAGCGCTGCGTCTCGGCGTAGCCGAGCTCGCGATCGAAGCCGAGTTCGACCTCGGCGCGCACGTCCTTCAGCGCCACCTCGTTCGGCAAATGCGGAACCTTGTAGCGTTTGTCGAGCGCGATATCGTTGTCGTAGCTCCACTCGTGAATGCCCATCTTCTGGCTCAAGAGATTGACCAGCGGCGGCCGCGGCGCTGCGACGATCTCGCCTTTGCACAGCCGGTCGATCGAGATCGCGGCTTCATGTCCGTGCGCGACCGCCCAGATGATGTTCTTCGGACCGAATGCGGAATCGCCGCCGAAGAAGATCTTCGGATGCGTCGAGCCCATCGTCTTCTCGTCGATCTTCGGCATGTGCCATTTGTCGAATTCGATGCCGATATCGGTTTCGATCCACGGGAACGCGTTCTCTTGTCCGACGGCGACCAGCACGTCGTCGCATTCCATGTGCACGTCCGGCTCGCCCGATGGCACCAAATTGCGCCGCCCTTTGGCGTCGTACTCCGCCTTGACCTTCTCGAAGGTCATGCCGGTCAGTTTGCCGGCTTTGTTTGTGAAGGCCTTGGGCACCAGGAAATTGTGGATCGGGATTCCTTCCCGCATCGAGTCTTCTTTTTCCCAAGGGCTGGCTTTCATTTCCTCGAAACCCGAGCGCACGACGACGCGCACGTCGTCCCCGCCAAGACGCCGCGACGTACGGCAGCAATCCATCGCCGTGTTGCCGCCGCCGAGCACGATCACCCGCTTGCCGATCTTGGTCGTGTGGCCGAACGAAACGCTGGCGAGCCAATCGATGCCGATGTGGATATTGGCGGCCGCTTCTTCCCGGCCTGGCAGTTCGAGATTGCGTCCGCGCGGCGCGCCGCAACCGACGAAGATCGCGTCGTAATTTTCGGCAAGCAGCGCCTTCATGCTCGCAATGCCGTTGCCCATCCGAAGGTCGGGCTCGAGGCCCAGGATGTAGTCGACCTCTTCGTCGAGCACGCGCTCGGGCAGACGGAATTTCGGAATCTGCGTGCGCATCATTCCGCCGGCCTGCGGGTCTTGATCGTAGAGCACCACGCGATAGCCGAGCGGCAGCAGATCGCGCGCGACCGTCAGCGAGGCAGGCCCTGCGCCGATCAGCGCCACGCGCTTGCCATTCTTCTGCGCCGGCACCTTCGGCAAGCGATGGCGGATGTCGTCTTTGTTGTCGGCGGCGACGCGCTTCAAGCGGCAGATGGCGACCGGTTGATCTTCTACCCGTCCGCGCCGGCACGCCGGCTCGCACGGCCGATCGCAGGTGCGTCCGAGAATTCCCGGAAATACGTTCGACTCCCAGTTGACCATATAGGCATCAGAATAGCGGCCGGCGGCGATCAGCCGTATGTATTCGGGGACCGGGGTGTGCGCGGGGCACGCCCATTGGCAGTCGACGACCTTGTGAAAATAGTCCGGGTTGTCGATGTCGGTCGGCTTCATCCCGGGACGCGCGCCTGCCGGGTTTCCCGCGCGCCCCTCAACCATATCAATCGACATGTCTGTCCGAAGTGCCTTTTCAGAGTTGGGCCGGCATCATAAGCGCTTCGCCCAACGGTTGTCGTCATCGTGTCATGTTGCAGTGCAAAAATCGTTTAATCCTTCGGATCTTGTGTCTTTTCGGACCGCCCAAAAAGCCAGTGATCGATGCGGGCGCCAATCGTGAGCAAGAGCAAGACGAGCAGGGCGGTTATCACCGCCGGAACCCAGGCACCTAACCCGCACGTAATGCCTAATGCGGCGGTTACCCAAATCGCCGCCGCCGTATTCAAACGGTGAGGGTGGCCGACTTCGTCGCGCATGATCACGCCGGCGCCCAAGAACGCGACACCCACAAGCACGCCTTGGATGACGCGACTGACAGCATCGAGCGGAGTCGTCCGGTTCGGGTCGAAATCGAGGACGGCGAGCGTGACCAAGGCGGCGCCAAGGGCCACCAGTCCCAGCGTCCGCAGGCCCGCGGGCTTCGCGTGCATGTCGCGGTTGAGACCAATCAGCCCGCCGATCACCGTCGCGGCGCTCAAGCGCAGCGCGAGTTCGGGGGCTTGATCCAATGGCACCATCCGCTTTCCCTCAAAGGGACGCACCCTCGGACGCGCGTCAGGAACACAGATGCCAAAACGCGCGGCGACTTGGAACTAAAATCGACCGCCGGTCCTGAAGCCGCCGCCGAAGCCGCCGCCTGTGCGAAACCCGCCGCCACCCATTCTGGGGATAGACGAAGAGGGCAGATGCATGCGCGGCATTGAGGAGCCCGGCCAACCGCCGCCGCCCCACGGGCCGCCGTCCCATCCGCCGCGATTGCGGTAGCCGCCCTCGAAGATGCTCCACAGCACCGCGCCGCCGATGGCGCCGCGAATGATCCCGCCGATCACGTCGCCGACGACCTGGCCTTTGTCGAGTTCGAAGCCGCCCCACGGTTGGTCATATTGCCGGCGGCGGAAATTGTCGCGCACGCCCTCGAGCTCGCCGCGCCTCCGCGCAACCTCGCGGGCTTCGTCACGAATGCGCGCGACTTCGGCGTCCGCCTTTGTGATGGCGCGCTGTGCCTCATCGATTTTTTGCACGAGCTTGTCGTCGTCGCCGGTCTTTGTCGCCAGAGCGTCGCGATAAAGCGTCTGCAAATCCTCGCGCGAGATCGCTTGAGACAACACGCTTATGGCATCGTCATGAGCTTGGCGGTCGCCCTGCTCGATGAGCGTCGCGCGCTCCTTGTCGAGCGCCGAAAGCGCGGCTTGCGCGTCGTTCAAGCTCTTCGTTGCCGCATCGAGCGTCGCCCGCGCTTTCGCAAGCTCTTGCTCCATCGGTTTGATGCCCGCTGCTTCCAGTGCCGCTCGTTCGATGCGTTCGAGTGCTTGGTGCTCCGCATCGAGCTCTTTCCCTCGCTGAGCGGCATTTTCGCGCAGGCGCAGCGGGATCTCGTTCAGCATCGCGTAGTTCGGTCGCGCCGCGTCGTAACCGACCAAGCGGGCGACCCAGCGATCCATCGCGCGAACGAAATTGTTCGCGGCCGCGTATGACGCCGTGCCGAAGCCGCGCTTCCACAGATACATGAACAGCGGATCGGCCTCGTAGGGTTTTCGCTTTGTCTCGCGATCAGCCTCGGCCTGCTTGGCCTTGTCGTCGGATGCTTGCGCGATCTTGGCGATCGCTTCGACGCGCGCGTGCTGTGCCTTCCAGCCGTCGTCGTCGGCGATTTGTCTCTCGACCTGCGCCGTCAGCGCGGCGATCGGCGCACCGGCCTTTTCGACGGCTTCCGTTTGCGCGCGATGCAACGTCTCGGCGTCACGCACTTTTTGGCTGGCGCCAGCGTGGCGGATCAGCAATTGATCGAGCTTCGCCTTCTGCACGCGCATGAGTTCCACTGCGCGACGCTCGGCCGCGTCGAGTTCGCCCACGATGTCGTTGCGCATGATAGCGTCGAGGCGCACCAGCGCCAGCGCGCGATAGCTCTCAGCGAGTTGCCGCCGCTGACGCTCTGCTTCGTCCGTTGCCGAACGTAACACACTGCCGAGCTGCGTCTCGTTCGAGCGCACACCCGAAATCGCGTCTTCGACGGAGGAGAGCGCTTCGCGGCCTGAAACGAACATCGCCCTCACCAAGACGTAATCGTGCCGCCCATGACGGGCATGACGTAGCGGACCTGAAGTTCGCCGCGCAGCTTGTGGCCGACCAGGCGATTTTCAATGATGCCGTCGTCCATCTTGTCGCGCTTCACGGCTTCGAAGACGGCCTCGCTGACACGCACGCCCCAGCTCTTCAGCTTGTAGGTTCGGCTATCTTCTTCGCTGACGATGTCCATCGGCAAAACGCGACCGTCGGCGCCGATCGCTTCGACGATCAGATAGTAGTTGCGCGCGCCTTCGTTGGTGCTCGGGATGCGAAAGACCCCGGAGTCCTCGTCGGGACTCGAGACGACCATCAGGTCGTAGGTCTGAACAAGCTTCGTTTCGAGCGCGCCGAGAGAAGCGACCGCCCGGCGTGCGCTATCGGCCTCGCCGCGCGCCAATGCAGCTTTTCCATCGGCCAGAATTTGCGCCGCCTGCGTTCGTGCATCGTCGACCTTGGCATCGCGCAACACGGCGGCGTAAGCGGTGTCGAGGGACTTCGGCAAGGTCTCGCTAAGTTCGATGCGGGAATCTTCGGCCGCGACAAGGCGCGGCCGCTCGATCCCGAAATAATATCCGCCCCACACCAGCATGAGGGCGAGAACGACGGAGAACACACGCGCCACGATGCGACTTCGATGGACCCAAAGCGTCGCCAGCGTGACATTCAGACCGGGTTTCGGCGGTGTATAGACGAAACGGCTGTCCTTCAGCGCCTTGATGCCGTCGTCGATAACGCGGTCCGGCACCTCGATGCCTTGGCCCTTGTAGATTTCGCGAAGGCGATCGCGCAGCGCCTCGTCACGCGAGCCTTGTTCCAGCTCGCGCTCGACCAACAACTCACGATGGCGGATGGTATCGACCACATCCATCGCCATCATCAGCTCGTCGAGCTTCTGCGGCGTTGGGGGTGCGGCGACAGTTGCGGCAAGCGCGCCCGACATTAGGGGTTAAAGGCCTTGCCTTGCGCGACGAGCTTGGCGATGCGTTTCTTGCCGTCCTCGACCGCATCGCGAATCTCGGCCGAGTTTTGCGTCGCCAGCTTGCGCATCTCTTCGATGATCTCGCGCGACTTCTCTTGGAAATTGACGACGGACTCGACGAGCTTCTTGACCGCGTCGGCGCGGATCGTCGGACCGTAGCCCGCGCGCACCGCGGCTTCCTGAACCTTGTCGCCGATTTCGGACAAGACCTCGATCGAACGCGACACGCCTTCTTTCATCGCGTTCAGGGTTTGCGTCGATTCGTTCAAGCCGAACATGCCCGTGAACGACGCCTTGAGCGCGGTCAGCACCGTGTCGTTGGTCGAGAAGAAGGCGACGGCTTGCGCATAGACGCGCTCCTTGGCGCTCGTCGTTTGCAGCAGGCGCGCCATGATCACTTCCGACGTGTTGTAGCCGATCGTCAAATTGTCGGAGATGTCCTTGGCGATTTGATAGCGCTTGTCCTCGTCTTGCGTCTGGCGCAACACCTCGTCGCGCACGAGCTCCAGTTTCGCCCGCTCGGCGGGCTCGGTGCCGGAGAAAGTTGCGACCGCATCGGCGGCCTTGTTCAGGCGATCCTTCGCCACCGAAAGTGCCGCCTCGGCCTTCTTCAAAACTTCAAGCGCCAAGACTTCTGCTTGCTTCAAGGCGCCACGGAAATCGCGATAGGCATCCAGGATCTTGGCCTCGCGTTCGATCTGGTTCCTGGTTTCCTTGGTGACGCTTAAATAGATCGTGCGGATCTTGTCGAACCGGTCGGCGATGTCGCCGCGCGAGATCTTCATCCACGCATTGGTGGCGCGTTCCCACATGCTCAATTTGCCGTCGGCGATCTGATCGACGAGCGCCTTGGAATCGTCGCGGATCGAGTTGAAGCCCTCGGTGATCTGGCGATAGCGGTCGCCGATCTGCATGCCCGAAATCTGATCGCGCACGACCTCGTTGAAGACGGAGGCTTGCCCCAGTGTTCGGGCAATGACGGTGATGCGGTCGGTATCGAGATCGGAAATCTGCTGGAGGAGGCCGTTGATCGGCGCGTCCTCGACCTTGGCCGGCATCAGCCCCATGTCGCGCAAGCTGCCGACCGCGCGATCCAAATACTGCATAGGCGTTTTGACGACGACGTCCGGCACCGGCATCCCTCCAGCCACCCAATGGCGCAAGCCCTCATGTGGAATGCCGGGACGCCTGCGACAAGACGTCCCCGGGGGAAGCGGGCCATGAAATTTCAAGTGACCGCCGCCACGATTCCGCCGCAAACCCCCATCCTTACGCGCAAGCCTCTGTCCCCCGGCGAGTTCGCGGGCGCGGGGGAGTATTCTGCAGCCGCTCCGCACCTTACTAATCTGATTCCGCACCAACTTAGATCACCAGAACGCAGATATTGTGAGGTGCCCGTGATTGCCGCCGGTCATGTCAAATTTCCTGAGATGAGGGGGTCGCTCGTTCTCTACATTCGCGACTTTGCGGACCCCGAACACGTGCGGAGAGTTTGGGTTGAGGGCCACATTGATCCGAATGTCGTGGACAGCTTCGATAATGCTTGTGACGAACTCTACGATAGCTTGGGGGTTTATCCAGACCCCAGGGAGTCCGTGGGATATCAATTGAAGGACGCCGAGGAAGCGAGTGCTCTGAAGTTATTCTTCGATCGGTTGGATCATTTCTCAGTTCGATATCCAGGTAACGCCGTCAATCAGTTGAGCACACAATCTCACGAGTGGAAGGGCGTACAAGCCGCCGCGGAAGGGTTCTTGGCCGTTGTTAAACCCGATGTCGTAGCCTCTGCGGAAACGCGTGCCGGTGTCGCCAAGACATTAGAAGCGCCTTCGCGCTTGCGCGGTTACAGTGTCGTCTTCGAAGACGATGGAGATACTGGTTATTTTTATGCGCTCATTTCAGAAAAGCGGGCGGATCCTGGGATCGTTGACGCAATGTTGATCTACAATGTTGCGTCGGTGCCCGCGGCCGAACACCTTGGTCATGTGCAGTTAATATGGTCAGCAGACGGACTCAAGGCGGCCTTGTTGATCAACGAACATATGCATGGAGTTTTCGATTTTGAAATGCGGCGAGGTTATTGTCGGACGAATTTTCCACCGCCGAAAGGGGAGTGGGCTAGGTTCGATCATTCGTGGAACGACGCTGGATTTAGGCTTTTTGGGATCGCCGGCAAATGATGTTCACACTCGATTGACTCGACTGAGTCACGTTCTAGCGGTCAATTTCGCGCGTAGCGCCGCGCTCAAGGTTTTCGGATCGCCCGCGCCGAAGACGTAGCGGTCAGGCCGCACCAGCACCGCTGGCGCACCCGTCTCCTCTAACCACGCATTGAGTCGACCGCTCTCGTCGCTGACGTCGCGGTCGAGGATGATCCGCTTTACGGTGGTTGGCCAATCGATGGTGTCTCGCGCATCTCCATCGCGTGCGATCAGCCAAAATCCCGGCCCCAGCAAATCGTCAAGCCGTCCGCAAATGCCGCTCGACGTGCAGGCTTGCATTGCTTGCGGAAACAATTCGCCGGTGCGCGGCCCCTCGATCAGGCAGCCCGCCTTCAATCCGCCGAGGTCAGGGGGCGGCGGGTCGTCGGCATTGCCGCGCGCCCCGCGCCCCGCAAGCATCCCTTGATCACGCTCGACGGCGGCGGCTTCGTCGAGCGCGCACACCACGCGTCCCATGAAGATGGCGGTCTCGATGATCGCGCGTACATGCGGTTCGCGCTCTTGCTGATAGCTGTCGAGCAACGCGGGCGTCGCCTCGCCACGAAGAACGCATGCCAGCCGCCACGCAAGGTTGTCGACATCGCGAATGCCCGAACACATGCCTTGACCCAGGAACGGCGGCATCTGATGCGCCGCGTCGCCGGCAAGTAGAACCGATTCTTTGCGCCAGCTCTTAGCCACCAGCCCGTGAAAGCGATAGACGGCTTTGCGCACGACGCGCGCCTGACCCGGCCGCACCCATGGCCTGAGCAATTTCTCGATGCGTGCATCGTCGAGCATCACGTCGGCGTTTTCGTCAGGCAGGAGCATGAATTCCCAGCGCCGCCGCATCGGCGCCATCGGCATCACTGTCGTCGGCCGCTTGGGATCGCAGAGTTGTAGTCCGTACGGCGGCAAACCCTCTTCGTCGTCGACGACGGTATCGATAACCAGCCACGGCTCGTCGAAACCGTAGTCGTCCAGTTCGCCGTCGATGGCACGCCGCACCACACTGCCGCCGCCGTCCGCGCCAACGAGGAAACGCGTGCGCACACGCGTCTCGATGCCGCTGTCATCCTTGATGCGCGCAATCACGCCGGACGCGTCGTTCGCCTCGATTGCGGCAAGCGACACGCCGAGCCGAACGTCGATAGTCGAAAATTCGGCGACGCGCGTGCGCAGCGCCTCTTCGAGCGCCGGCTGATGGAACATGTAGCTCGGCGCCCAGCCCGACGGCGTCGTCACGCCTTCCTGCTTGAAGCGCATCAGGATTTGCCCGTCGGCGCTGCGAAATTCATACGCCTTCATCGCGCGCGTCGACGGCAGCACCTGTTCCGCGATGCCGAGGCGTTGCCACACCCGCATGATCTCGTGATCGAAATGCGCGGCACGCGGTTGCAGATAGATTTCGCGCTCCTTGTCGATCGCAATGGCACGCACGCCATAGAGGCCGAGGAAGGCCGCCAGCGTTTCGCCCGTCGGCCCGAAGCCGGCGATCAGCACGTCCGTTTCAATCGTGCGCATCACTTGCCCTCGGCCGCGACCATGTTGTCGATCGAACCGATCTTGTCGATTTCGATCCGCACGAAATCGCCGATCTTGAGCCATGCCGGCGGCTTCATCGCCGCGCCGACCCCGGCCGGCGTGCCGGTAAAAATAATGTCGCCAGGCTCGAGCGTCATCGCTTGGCTCAGATGCTCGATCTGATCGTAGACGTTGAACACCAAATGCTTTGTGTTCGACTCTTGGCGCTTCTCGCCGTTCACGAACGCTCGGATGCCCAGCGCATGGGGATCGCCGACTTCATCCGGCGTCACGATCCACGGCCCGAACGGCGCGTGCGTGTCGAAACTCTTGCCCAGCATCCACTGCGGCGTGCGGAATTGCCAATCGCGCACCGTGACGTCGTTGCCGGCGCAATAGCCGAATATCGCGTCCTTGGCGTTCGCCTTGCTGATGTGACGCCCGCCTTTCCCAATGACGACGACGAGCTCGGCTTCGTAGTCGAGTGCCGTCGAAACCTTCGGCATTTGAATATCTTCGCTCGGGCCCGCAACCGATGTCGGCATCTTGCAGAACCATATCTGATGCTCCGGCATCTTCATGCCGCTCTCTTCGATGTGGTCGGCATAGTTGAGCCCGATCGCCAACACCTTGCCCGGTCGGGGCACTGGCGCGTGAAGCTTCGCCGTGCGGACGTCTGGCTGGCGGCGCGCGACGCGTTCGATCTCGGCCCGCCATTGGTCCCAAGCGCCGGCGAGCGCCATCATGGTCAGTGGTGCGTCCGGGTTCGCCTTGTGGATGTCGATGACGCCGTCGTCCGTCATGATGCCGATGCGGCGCTCGTGACTGCCTGAGGAAAACGTGACGAGTTTCATTTTGCTGTTCCTTTCACGCCATGGTCGGTGGAGCTTGCATGCCCCATTGCACGCCGATGAGATCGTCGAGCGGTGCCTTGCGCGAACCCCACGACGCGGTCAGCAAATCGCCGTCCGTCCAATGCTCGATCGCATGGCCCCAGGGGTCGCGCCAGTAGTCGAAGATCTGGCTGCCGAGCACGTGCCGTCCGACGCCCCATTCATGTGCGTAGTTTTTGGCTTTCAGGAAATAATGTCCCGCCATCAGATCGTCGGTGTCGGTGACTTCGAACGCGGCATGATTGAATTTCGGCGTGCCCGTCCCGACCATGAACAGCGTGTGATGATCGGCCGGCAGGTCGCCGCGATCGCAGCGCATGAACGCGCCGAAGGCATTCTCCTCCGAGCCCAGATAGATTTCGTCCGACGTGATCAGGCCGAAGCGCTGCTTGTACCAAGCCTCGCTCGCGCGAAAATCCTTCACGTTGATGACGCAGTGGCCGAGCCGCTTCACATGCGCCGGACCGCCGTGCAGGCGCTTTACGTGATTGCGCCGGGGTTGTGTCCGCGCGTCGTTCGTCAAATCGGTGGCCGGCAGAGACAGCGTCGGCAACGCCGCGCGCCCCGCCACGACCTCGATCTGAAATCCGTTGGGATCGGTCAGGCGCACGACGCGTCCGCCGCCGGGCCCGTCGAGTGTCTCGACCTTGGCGTCTTGGTTTTTGGCGAAGGTCGTGAGGTCGCTTTCCGACTTTGCCTCGAAGGCAAAGCCGACGAAACCGGGTTCTCCCAAATGCGTGACATGGAAGAACGGGTCGCCGTCCGTCCCGCGCATATAAAGCGTTGTGGCGTCGCGCTGCGCGCGCACGAGGCCGAAATCGCTGAGGAAAGTTTCCATCTTGTCGAGATCGGGCGCGTTGAAGCGCACGAAGGCGATGTCGTCGACCTTGATCATTTGCCGTTTCCTCCGGTTTTCGCGAAAGCGGCGGCAACCGCAGCCTCCGCCAGTTTTCTGCTTTCTGCCGTCTTGAGTCCGAAGGCGCGCAAGACGGTGGCGATGATCTCGCCGGCCGTGCGTTGCGCCCGCGTGCCCGGTGCCCGCACCAAGTAGGCGATGCCGGCCAGACATGCGCCGATCGCGATCAGCACCGCCGCGCTGACCGAGACCACCTCGAACCGTCCGCTGTCGACGCCACGTGCAACGTCCGACCGTACGCCCGCATTCATCGGACCTTGCGGATCGGCGCCGGTGGACTGCAGCCGCAGCAGCGTGCGCGCCCGCGTCGGCTGGCGCGCCGCGAAGCTCAAATAACAGGCGAGGCCGTTCGCCATGCGCAGGCCCGCGTCGTCGATGCCGTCGTTGACGCGCGCGACTTGGTCCTCGAGCTCGAGCCGCACGAGGCGGGCGAGCGCGCGCTCGATGTCGTCCTTGTCGGTGAAGTGCGTGTAGAAGGTACCTTTCGCCACCTCCGCGGCGGCGGTGATCTCGTCGATCGAAACCGCATCGGGCCCGCGCGCCGCGAACAACAATTCGGCGGCGGCGACGAGGCCGTCCCGCGTACGCTCACGCTTGGTTTTGGCCCGGGCCGGGGAAATCGTCTCGCTCATGAATTGACCATATAGTCAGAAATGACCAAACAGTCAATTCACAATGATGTTCACCGTGGTTCTACGCAAACGTCCGCGACACCAGCCAAAATGTGCCGAGCGCGACCAGCAGGAGCGCCGCGACCTGGCGCAAGCCCGGCGCCTCAGCCGCAACGCTTGGGTGCCGCAGCAGGACGCTTGCTGCGACCCACAACGTCCCGGCAATGACGATTTGCCCGATCTCGACGCCGATATTGAAGCCCGCCAGCCCCGCAATCAGCCGGCCGGGTGGCAGGCCGACTTCGATGAGGGCGTTCGCAAAGCCGAAGCCGTGGATGAGCCCGAAGAGCGCGGTCGAGACAATCAAAAACAAAGTCGACGTTCGCGACGCCAACATCTGCGCGCCGCTGATGGCGAGCGCACCGACAAGTGCGACCGGCGACAACACGGACGATCCGATCAATGACGCCAACGCAAATCCGCCGGTCAAGAGCGGCGACGCCCAAACGGCCTGCGCCTTTACGCTAGCCCGTTGATACGCCTCAAGTCCGATGAGGACGATGGTGAACCCGATCAACGCCTCGATCGCTTGCACTTGCGGCGACACCGCGCCGGTCGCGGCGAGACCAAGCGTCAAGGAATGGCCGAGGGTGAAGCCCGTCAGCGCCAACGCGGCAACGCGAAACGATGCGCAGCACAACAACAGGCCGATGATGAAAGCGATGTGATCGGCGCCGCCTGCGATGTGTTCGATGCCGATTTGAACGTAGGTCGCGAAGGCCGCCAGCAGGTTTTGTGCCGGCTGCGCCGCATTGACCGTGACCGACAGACGCCCGTTCGCCGGCGTCGCCACGAAGTCGGCACTCGATTGCGGCGTCACGACGCGCGCGAAATGTACGTGCTGCGCCAGGACTTCGAAGAAAAGGTGCAGATCGAGCGAATAGGTGTGAACGGCCGGGCCGCCGCAATCGAAGCTGAGTTCGGCCGCCACCTGCGTCGGATCGCTTGCGATGGCTTGGGCCGCGTGCTCGGGCTTGCAGTCGATGCCGTCGCGTTGCACGAACACATGCGTCGTCAAATGCCGCGCGAACAACACCGTCAGCGGCACGGTCTCGCGCGGATTCAAGTTCTGCAGCGCCGTCGCGTCGCGCGCGGAGGCGCGAAAGGTCGCGTGCACGTGGCCGCGCTCGTCGATGCGCCAAATCGAAAACGATTCGCTGCGAACATGAGCCTGTGCTTGCGTGGCGAGAAACGCCGCGGCCACGGCCAGGAGCAAACGCCGGATCATTTCGGCATGACGATGTCGGCCCGCGCGCGCAAGCCGTCGATATAACTGCGCAGCGCCTTGGCGTCGCGCTCCTGGCGCCAGCGCGCCAGCGCCGTCTGGCGGATCGCCTCGAACGGCGCCACGCCCTCGCCCTCGGCCGCGACGAGCTTGAGCGCAATGGCGCCGCCGGAAACCGGGATAAGCCCTGTCGATTGCCCGACCGGCAGACGCAGCACCGCGGACGCCGCGTCGGCGCCGGTGTAATCGGCGATCTTGTTCGCGAAGAGGAAATCGTCCGGCAGCGCGACCGGCGGCGCGACGCCAAGCTGTTTGGCCGCCGCCCAATCTCCTTTTTCCAGAGCAGCCTCGATCGAGGTGCGCCGCGTCGCGTCGCCGTCCTTGACGAAGACGGCGTCGACTTTCGCCCGCGTGCGCGCGCGAAAGAGCTCGGCATTCGCCGCGATATAGCGCTTGAGGTCGTCGTCGCTCGGGTCGGCGGTCGCACCTTGCGCGAGGGCGAGCGCGATCATCGCTTGCACGAGTTGCTTGCGGACCGTCGGATCTTGTTCGGGCAATCCGAGTGCGACCGCGCGTTGTACGAGAACTTCTTCGTCGATTAACCGGTTCAGAATGGCGGTGCGATCGGCTGCCGCAATCGGCCGTTTCAGACCTTGGCTGAAGCCCGCGAACGTGCGTTGAAAGGTGTCGCTTTCGATCGCCTGTCCGTTGACACGCGCCGCTTCGCCGGGAACGAGGTTCGCGCTTGCCCGCTCACGCGTGACGCCGACAAGTACGGCCAGCACGCCGACGATCATCGCAGCGAGCGAAAGCGTCGTGCGATTCTTGTCGATGAATTCAGAAAGAGGCATAGGCGAAGATGCCACCGGTCAAGAGCAGCAGGCCGCCGCCGAGCGCTTCGAACGCGCGCCACCACAATTCGATATTGTTCGATGCCCGCGCGACGGCAGCACCCCGCAGCGCACGCGCCGTCCAGCCGACGCCGCCGAGCGTCGCCGCCATGCCCGCCGCGATCGCGATGATCATCGCAAAGCCGAGGGCGATTGCCTGATGCCCGATGGCGAACGCCGCCGCGATGATGGAGCCGGTGCATGGCGGCGCGCCGATGACGGCGCCGAGCGTCCATTGCGAGGCCGGATGTTCGTGCACGGCGTGGGAATGCGCGTGCGTGTGATCGTGCCCGCCGCGCACCGCACGCACGATCAGCCATAGGCCGATGATGGCAAGCACCGAATAGGTCACAGCTTGAATCGGTCGCGTCCAGTTTTCGACCGGCAGCGTACCGCCCGCGACAAGCGCCGGTATTGCGGCCAAGAGCAGGATCAGGGCGGCACCGGCGATATGAGCAAGGCCCGCGCCGGCGACGACCCGTGTCAGCGGCGCGCGCGCGTCGCCGCTTCCCATCGCATATCCCGCAACCGCGAATTTGCCATGGCCCGGGCCGATCGCATGCAAACTGCCGTAGATCAAGCCCAGCAAAAGGACGAACAGCAGCGACGTACCCAGATGGCCCTGTGCAAGATCCGCTGACGCTGTCTTGAGCGTTGAAAGAAGGGCGGAATGGGCGGAGCCGATCGCATAGCGCGCGACGTTCCCCGTCGACAGATCGCCGTAGCTGGCACCGCAGTACTCGCATGCCCAAGGAATGAGACCGGCCATTGCCCGCCGCCGATAGCTGTTGCGCGGCCGATCTTAAGCCATTATCCTGAGTTAATGTAAGTCATTAATTGAGCGCCCATGGAAGCTGTCCGGACCACTGCACGCGACGAATTGATGCGCGAAGCCGAGCGGCTCTTCGGCAGCCGCGGCGTTGAGGCCGTGAGCTTGCGCGACATCGTCCGCGCCGCCGGCCATCGCAACGAATCCGCCGTCCAGTATCACTTCGGCTCCAAGCGCAACTTGGTCGACGCCGTCGTCGCCGCGCGTCTGCAAAGCATCGAAGCGCGCCGCGTCGCGATGCTCGCAAAGATCGAGGCGGACGCCGCGACGCTCGACGCCGGACGCCTGATGGCCGCCTTCGTCGAGCCGCTGGCCGACGAAGCGCTGAACGCGCCCGGCGGCGAGGACTATATTCGCTTCCTCGCCCAAGCCATCACGCGCCCGGGTTTCGACATCGTCGTGCAAATCGCGGAGTTGAATTTGCCCGGCATGGTGGGCGTCACGCGCTACTTGCGTGCGTTGGGCGGCCGCGTGCCGGTCGAGATTCAAAACCTCCGCGAACGCATGGCCATCACCACCGTCGTCACCGGTCTGGCGAGCTGGATCGCCGGCGGCCGCCGCATTCCGCGCAAGCGAATGACGAGAGAATTGATCGAAGCCGGCGCCGCGATTCTGACCGCCCGCCGCAGCACAACGAAAGGCTGATCCGATGTCCGACGTCGAACCCACACGACAGCAGCTCGAAGCGTTCGCCAAGGGCGATATGAAACAGCCGCTGGCGATGCTCAACCTGCTGCGTTTCAAAGAAGTCGCGACCTACGATCCGGGCGACAAGGAGGCAAAGCGTTCCGGCGCCGAGGCCTACGCCCTTTATGGTGCTGTGGCGCAGCAAAAGGTGCGCGAGGTCGGCGGCGACTTCATCTATGTCGGTCCGGCGCAGCAAACGTTCATCGGCCCATCGGACGTGAAATGGGACATGATGGCGCTGGTCTACTACCCGTCGCGCGAAGCCTTTTTGCGCATGGTGTCGATGCCTGACTATCAGGCGGCCACCAAGCACCGGCGCGCCGGATTGGCGGCCACAAGACTCATTCAATGCGACGGAACGCATGTGACGTTGCCGAAGAAATAGAAAAGCAAAAAAGTCGACGGGGAGAGGAACGATGTTCAAACGGCTGTTGATCATTCTGGGCGTGATCGTCGTGGCGATCGCAGGCGTGCTCTATGCCACCGCTTATGGCTGGTTCGGCAATTATCTCGATGCCGGCAAGGTCGAAGGCAAACGCATTCCGGAAGCGGAGCTCGCGGCGCGCGAGTCCGGCTCGAGCGACTCAGGCCCGCAGGTCAGCCGCGCCAAGCAAATCCTGTTCGGCGATTTTCACGTCCACACCACCTTCTCGATGGATGCATTCAACCTCGCGCTTCCCGTGGTGCAGGGCGAAGGCGCCCACCCGGTTGCCGACGCTTGCGATTTCGCCCGCTACTGCTCGGCTCTCGATTTTTGGTCGATCACGGATCACGTCGAGGGCATGACACCGCACCAATGGACGGACACCAAGAATTCGATACGCGCCTGCAATGCCTCGGCCGGCGATCCGAAGAATCCCGACATGGTTTCGTTTCTCGGCTGGGAATGGACGCAGATCGGCTCGACGCCGGAGAACCATTTCGGCCACAAGAACGTCATTCTGCGCGACATCGACGAAGGCAAAGTGCCGACACGCCCCATCGCGGCGGAGTCTGCGGTCGGCACGCTTGCCGCCCAGGCCCGGTTGGGTCCGGATGCCAAGGGTCGCCTCTTCTTGTCGTTGTTGGCACCCGGCGGCGATCGGCAGCGTTATTTCGATTTCGCCAAATACATCGCCGACCGCTACGCGCTGACGGTTTGTCCAAAGGGCGTGCCTGAGCGCCAGCTCCCGGCCGATTGCATGGAGCAGACGGCGACGCCCGACGAGCTTTTCGCCAAGCTGCACGATTGGGGCTTTCCCGCGCTCGTCATTCCGCACGGCACAACGTGGGGCCTCTACACGCCGCAAGGCACCACGATCGACAAGCAGCTCAGCGCGAAATATCACGATCCGAGTCTCGTGCGCTTGATCGAGGTCTATTCGGGCCACGGAAACTCCGAGCAGTACCGCCCGTGGTCGGGCGTGGAAATCGATGCGAGCGGCAAGCGGTCTTGCCCCAAACCGTCGAAGGACTACGAGCCCGGGTGCTGGCGCGCCGGCGAGATCATTCGCGATCGCTGCCTGAAGCAAGGGAGCGGACCCGACGTGTGCGAAGCGCGCGCCGTCGAAGCGCGCCAATTCTACATTGACGCTGGCACGGCGGGGTTCCGCACGGTGTCGGGCGCTCAGCCGGACGACTGGCGCGATAGCGGCCAATGCCGCGATTGCTTCATTCCCTCATTCAACTATGTGCCCGGCAACGCCGTGCAGCGCGCGTTGGCAATTTCGAAACCCGGCGAAGACGGCAAGCCCCTGCGCTTCACCTTCGGCATGATCGCATCGTCCGACAATCATTCCGCCAGGCCCGGCACCGGCTACAAGGAAATGCATCGCTTTAACAATATAGAGGGCGGCGGGCCCGCGCAGCCCGGTGCCTTCAACGATCCCGAGCGTGACCGCGGTCAGCCCTTGCCGCAAGCGACGCGCATTGACCTCGCGACGACGCAATATTCGGCGTTTCAACTTGTCGATATCGAACGCCAGGCGTCGTTCTTCATGACCGGCGGCCTCGCCGTCGTCCATTCGGCCGGCCGTTCGCGTCAAGCGATTTGGGACGCGCTCCAGCGGCGCGAGGTCTACGCGACCTCCGGCGACCGCATCCTCTTGTGGTTCGATCTCGCCAACGCGCCGGGCGGTACGCAGCCGATGGGCAGCGAAGTCGCGATGAACGAGGCGCCGCGCTTCACGGTCAAGGCGCTGGGCGCCTTCAAGCAAAAGCCCGGCTGCCCCGAGTATGCCGAGACGGCAGTCGGCAAACCGCGTCTGCAAAAGCTCTGTCAGGGCGAATGCTACAATCCCTCCAGCGAGCGCAAGCGCATCACCCGCGTTGAAGTCATCCGCATTCGCCGCCAGCAGGCCCAAGAAAAGGTCGAGACGCTGATCGACGATCCATGGAAGACGTTGACCTGTCCGGCGGGCGACGCCGCCTGCACGGTCTCGTTCGAGGATCCGGAATTCACCGCCGGCCGGCGTGATCTGCTCTACTACGTGCGCGCGATCGAAGAGCCCTCGAACGCCGTCGACGGCGGGCAATTACGTTGCGAACGCGACGCCGAAGGCAATTGCGTCAAGGTGCACATCTGCACCAAGGATTATCGCACGCGCAACGACGACGATTGCTTGGCTCCGATCGAGGAACGCGCCTGGTCGTCGCCGATTTACGTGAACTTCGCGGGCGCTCGCTAACGGCGGCCGGCTGCTTCGTTAGCGGCTGCGCAATCGCAATTCGCGCTTGGCGAGCGTGCGTTGCAATGTGATGCGCTCCTTGACGGTCAGCGGCCCTTTGCTCGCGACCGCCTCGCCCGTGTCGCGCGTCGCTGGCTTGCGCCGGCGCCCCGCGATGAGCAACCGATCGAGCCCGACACGGTCGATGGTCCAGCTGCGCACGGGACCGGAGTCGATGTGAATGAAATGCGAGTGCGGATACCAGCCAACGCCGCCGCGCTTCATGAGACGCGCCGCCGTCGCCGCGTCCGCAAGCTTGCCGTCGAAGGTGATGTCGATGGCGCGCCCGACGATGTGCTGGCTTTTCTCCGCGACCCCGAAGAGTCGCGTCGCCAGCATGTCGTTCGTTCTCTTCGTGCGATAGCCAGAAAGCACCGTCGCGCGGGGCGCCTCCACCTGGTCCAAGACATCGGCGAGGAAGTCGAGCGTCTCGACATAGAGCGGGCCCACGACATTCTCATGATGATCGCGCAGCAAGTAAGAGAGATCGGTCATTGCATTGGGTATCGGCCCGATCTCGTCGCGATAGGGGCCGTCGAAATTCTCGCCGGTATGGGCATTGTGCAACGTCAGCCGCCGCGGTCGCGATGACGCTTCTTTGGGGGCCGGGCCGCCTTCATAAAGCGGCACGGCGAGACCGGCGCGTCCGAAAACCAAGATCGCGCCGGTCGCCAACAGAAGATCGCGCCGTCGTAGAATCATGACTCAAATTGTTCCGGCGGCGCCCCGCAATTGGTCAAGCGGCCAAGGCCTTGGCGAGCGCCGGCAAACTCACATCCATGCGATAGTCGACGCTCGTATGGTCGTCCGGAAATTCCTCGTAGACATGCGGAACGTCGAGACGCTTCAAAGCCCGGGTCAGCATTCGCGCCCCGTAAACCAGATCGTACTGATCGACCTCGCCGCAATCGATGTAGAGTTTTTTGAGCGTCTTCAAGCCCGCGGCGCGCGTTTCCGCCATGCGCACCGGATCCCATTTCTGGAAATTTGCCCAGCGCTCCGGAATGAGTTCGCAGGTCTGCAAGTCGACCGGAAGCCGCACGCCGAGATAGGCGTCAGGGTCAGGGTCGTATGTGGCGCACATCGCCAAGTCCATGAGGATGTGCACTTCCCCGTCCTTGGTTTTCTTCTTCGCAAAAAAGCCGTCGAGCCAATCCTTGAGGTTTCCGTTCGTCTTCGCCACGGCGCGCAACACCCGCGGCATGTCGCGCAGATAACAAAGCTCAAATCCCATGTCGCCCGAATGGCACGCCGCCGCCGACCAGAAGTCGGGATGCAGCAGCGCGTGCGCGATCGCCCCGTACCCGCCCGAGCTCTTGCCGAAGACGCCGCGCCGCCCCGGCCCGCCGCAGCCGAATTTGCGCTCGACCATCGGCACGCATTCTTGCAGCAGAAAATCGTCCCACCGTCCCATTGCCGCCGAGTTGATGTACTGATTGCCGCCGAGTTTGGTGAAGCAATCCGGGAAAGCCGCGACGACCGGCGGCATTTCCCCGGCCGCGATCAGCCGGTCGAGCCGCTCGGGCGCGTTCTCGCCGAAATTTTTCCAATTGGTGTGCGCGGGGCCGCCGGCCGTGAACCCGACGAGATCGACGAGCAAGGGCAAGTCCCGCCCGTCGCTGCCGGCCGGCACATAGACGTCGACGAGCCGTGTCGTCGGATCGCCCAGCATGTTCGTCTTGAGTACGTCGCTCTTGATCGAGAGGCGATGAATGTTGCCTTGCGGTGTCGCGTGATCGCGGCGCATGAAAGAAATCCTCTGGTCCGGTCCATACCTGTGGAACCCGCACACTAGCACTTTCGCGTCGTCTGAGGAGGACGGTTACATGAAGCCCGCCCGCTACAAATTTCTGGAGCATGACGGCGTTCTCGCCTTTGCCCATCGCGGCGGCGCGCGCGAGGCGCCCGAGAATACGATGAAGGCGTTCGCCTATGCGGTCGACCTCGGCTATTGCTATTTGGAGACCGACGCCTATGCGACGAGCGACGGGGTGCTCGTTTCGTTTCACGACGACAAGCTTGATCGCGTCACCGATCGCGCGGGCCGTGTGGAGGCGCTGTCGTGGGCCGAATTGCGAGAGGCGCGCATCGGCGGCGTCGAACCCATTCCCCTCCTCGAGGACTTGCTAGGTGCATGGAGTCACGTGCGCCTCAACATCGACCCGAAGCATGATGCCGCAGTCGCGCCACTCGTTGCCTTGATCAAGCACATGGGAGTTGAGGACCGCGTCTGCATCGGCTCGTTTTCGGACAAACGTATTCGCCGAATCCAGCAGGCGTTCGACGGCGCTGTTTGCACATCGCCGGGGCCGGCGGGCGTGCTGAAGCTCAAGAGCGCCGCAATGGGCTTGCCGGTGCGCAAGTTTCGCGAAGGGTGCGTTCAAGTGCCGTCGCAAGCTCGCGGTATCACGCTCGTCGATCGTCGCTTTGTTCAAGCGGCGGAACGCTATGGATTGCAGGTCCATGTCTGGACCGTCGATGAGGCGGCGGAAATGAATCGCCTGCTCGACCTCGGCGTGCACGGCTTGATGACCGATCGCCCGCGCGTGCTGAAAGAAGTTCTCCAAGCCCGTGGTCGTTGGAGCTGAGCGTGACGCGCTGCTCTATTGTTACCGCCCCGACTGCGGCTACGGCATTCACGGGAATGATTTTCGCTGTTACCGCCCCCGCTGCGGGGCGGTCGATACGTTCGTAGGCGGCAGCCGGAGAACGGATCGGGTGGGGGGACGGCCGAGAAAGGTTGAAACACAAAGGACACCAAGCCGCTCTGCCTCTTCGTGATCTTTGTGACCTTAGTGGTTCAATATTTTTTCAGAGCGCAACCGTCCCCCCACCCGAACCGATTTCGCGCGTGGCCCGCGCAAAATACAGTTCGACCGCCCCACAATGGGGGCGGTACCAAATCAATGCTGGCGAGGCGAACAGCGTCGTCGCGCCGGCTGTCAGTGAGGCCGGCGCTTCAATCCCTTCTGGCGCAACTGCCAGAGCAACGCGTCGATGCGATCCTGACCGAAGAACGGTTCGCCCTCGAACGCGAAGGTCGGCACGCCCCAATGCCCTGCGGCTTTGTGCGCCGCCTCATTTTCTTTGATGATCGCTTCGAAATGTTCGGGGTCGCGTGTGATCGCCTGGTCGAGTTCGTGCAAGTCGAGCCCGGCGCGCGCGGTCGCCTCGGCAAGGTGCGTTCCCTCATGCCAGTTCTGGACGCGCCCGCCGTAGAGCGTCGTCGACACTTCGAAAATGAACGGCAAGCCGCGATCGCGCTCTGCCGCTGCAACGCCGAGCCTGGTAAGGCGATGGATATAGGGTTGCGCCTTTGCGACCTCGCCGGTTGTGAAGTCCATCACGACCGGATCGGGCTTGGGCCACATGAACGGGGTCTCATGGCGCTGCGCCTCGCGCATCACGTCGCGCACGAGATAAGGGAGCCATTGCGGATTTGCGCTCTTGAAGAATCCGTCGAGCCGCACGGCGATGGGATAGACGGGCCGTACCCGAAAATTCAGCGCCCATTCTTTCTCGAGCGCCACCATCCGCGGCGTCGCCAAATAGGAATAAGGGCTGCGGAACGACCAAAAGACATCGACCGTTAGGGTCACGGGCTCCAACTCCAAGGCTGTATTTTGCTGCGACCGCTCGGCAAATCGGCAAGGTCTATAGTTAAGTAGCAAACTTTAAGCTGACCTTGCCAGCATCGCCACAACCCGTAGTTCGTAATCTTCATGCAGCGGGCGAAGTTTTTTCGTGTTGCCCTCATTCGGCAATCCACCGCTGGTACGTGCCGGGCGTCGCTGGAAGCTCATTTTCACGCGGAATCTACAAGGCTTCCGGCTTGACTCGGCTTCCGCTCTCGCGCCTGAATGATTAACTTGCTGGGCCAAGCCGTTGGGAGGCTTGGGTTTCGCCGTCGTGCCGTAACGTGCGGTGATTTGTGCGAAAAGTTGGGGGGAGCATATGCACCTGTCGCGTGCCCGGCAGAAGCTCGTTGCACTCTTGCACGGCACTTCGCGTCTTGGGCTGATTTCACTCTGCCTTGCGGTTGTGCTTGGCGGATTGATGGCAGTGTTCCAATTGCCTTCGACGGTCCGCGCCGACTCTTATGAAGGGCTGCAATCGTACGAGCAGGGACGCAAGGACGAGGCGATCCATCTTCTCCGTCGCGCCGCATGGCAAGACAACGACATCTTTGCTCAGCTCAAGCTCGGCGACATTTACAGCGCCAAGAGCGAAAGCGACAAAGGCTATCGCGATCCGGTTGAGGCGGCGGTCTGGCTCTATGTCGCGCTCTTGAACGTCAACGTGGGCGAGAATCTTTACTACCGCCCGGTGGTCGACAAATTGTCGACACGCTTCAACGACGCCCAGAGCAAACTTCAAGACATCTACAACAACCTGCTGCAGGACGAACGCATCGATCTGCGAAACCGGATTACCTATATCGAAGCATGCCGCGGTCCCGACGGATTGATTCTATTGGGGCAACTGCATGATCGCCGCTTCGAGCGCACGTCGATCTATCTTCCGCCCACCGAAGAACAGGGACCCACAGGCGGCGGCGAAGATTATTGGTCGCAAAACGGCCCGTCGGGATCCTATTACTCCTCGACCCCGTACGGCTCGGGAACGTTGCCGTCGTTTCGCTCGCCCCTTTATGGCGAAACGCAGCCGATCGAAAAGAGCGACCTCGAAGCGAGGCTGTTTTACAAACTCGCCGAGATCGAAGGCTATCCTTACGCGAAGGAGTATCTCGAGGGCCTCGCGGACTCCGCCTATTCCTACACAGCCGGCCCCGCCGATCCAAAACAGGCCGACCTTCAGGCGCGCGCGAAAGCCGATCGCTGGTTGTCGCCGTTCGAGTTTTATGCGGCCGAGACGCGCTATCGCGGCGAATTGCCTTCGGGCTTGGTGTTGAGCGACGAGTGCCCCGTCAACAACGCCCGTGAAAAAGCGCTGATGATGGGCAGGCAGCTGATACCGCCGCCGATCTTGTTCGAGATGCTGGATTTCCTGGGCTTCGCGCGCGGCTTCGGCCCGCGTGACATGCCGCGCGCCATTTCGAAATATCAGGATTTCTTGGGCGAACCGCAGACCGGCGAATTGACGCCCATTCAGATCGTGCGGCTCTTGCAGATTGCGGCGGTGCGCGGCCACAAGAAGGCGCAGCGCTGCCTGGGAATCATGTACGTGAAGGGTGTCGGCGTCGTGCGCAATCTCGTGCGTGCCGAAAAATGGCTTCTCGCCGCCGCCGAACAGGGCGACGGCGAAGCGATGTACGCGCTTTCCGAACTTTACAGCTTAGGCGGTCGCGGAATTGAAAAGGCCGAGGACAAGGCGAACCGCTATCGACAGGGCTCGGCCGTCGCGGGCTTCGCGCCAGTGCGCTCCGAATTCTTGCGTTTGTTGGAGAACCCGCCGCCGCCGGATCAAGCGCCGCACCAGCCGCGCCGCCATTATCGCCATGCGGCTGACGAGCCGGCGTCCGATGAGTGACCACGCGCCCAGCGAAAGACGAAGGAATGTTGTCGTCATGAGATCGCGAGCCTTGAATTGGTTTGCAATGGGATTGCTGAGCGCGGCCGCGACAATCACCGGCCTCTTCGCGTTGACGTCGCCGGCCTCGGCCTACAGCGCTGCGCAAGCCGAGGCGCAGACCGAGCCCGCCAACGATCCTTACAGTTTTCCCAACATCGAACTCTGCTGCAAACCGCACCCGCCGCGTCCGCCGAGCTATTGCGATCGCTTCCCGGAGTCGCCGCGTTGCATCTGCCGGCGGCGGCATCATGGCCACGGTCACGGCGACGACGGTGATCGCGACGGCGGCTACGACGGCGGACACCACGGGCATCACGACGATGACGGCGATCGCGAGTGCCGCGATGAAGGCGGGCACGGGTCGCATGGTCATGACTCGGTCGACGTGGATTGCGGTGCCAATCCAAAGTCGCGCCACGTTTTCACGACGCTGCAAGAAGCGGTCGAGGAGGTCGAAGCCGGTGGCGTCATCCGCGTTCGCTCCGCCTTCCCCGGCAGCGGCTGTGTCGGAAATATCGTCATCACCAAAAGCTTGACGATCCAGGGCGTTGGCGGCGCCGTCGACGACGGTTATCGCGGCGCGCGGGGCGATGATGCCTACCGCGGAGCGCCCGGTGACCGCGAGCCGGTTACGGCCGTCGTCGATGGCTGCATCAGCATTTGGGGCCCGGGACGCCCCCGCGTGACCCTTCGCGACATCGAAATCCTGGGCACGACCACCGGCTATAACAAGGACTGCAATCCCGCGCCGGAAGTCAACGAAGGGTCGACCGGCCTAACGCCGCCGCGCACGCGCACGGGCGAGAATCTATTCACGGCCCTGTTGGTCGACGGCGGAACGTTGATCGGATCGAACGTGAGCGTGCGCTCCGCCGGACGCGCCTTCTTTGCCGAGCACAGCGTCGTCGAATTCACCGGCGGAAATTTCGCGGCGCATCCGGCCTACGACGCCGCCGATGCTGCGGTCTGGCTGCTGCGCACTCAGGCGACGTTTCGCGGCGTCTCGATCGCCGGCGGCCGCGATGGCGTCGTCATCAGTATGCTCGACCGCTACCCGGTGACCTTTACCGACGTCGCGGTGCTTCCCGTGCGCACGCAAGTCGGCGGGGTCTATCCCGCGGACGGTCGCCTTTATCGCGGCAAGACGGGTGTGCGCATCAAGGTCGATTACGAGGACTTGCCCTCGACCGCCGATCACGATGTGGCCGAATTCAAATGGTCGGGCGGCACGGTGCATGGCTATCGCCAGGGCGTAGATGTCGGACCGGGCGTCAACGGCTCGATCACCGGCGTCGCCATTGTCGACACCAAGCGCGCCGTGCATTTCGCGCGCGGCGCCCAGATCGCGTTCGACTCCAACAAGATCACGGGCAGTCAGGGCGTCGCGATCCAAATCGATCCTGGCGCGGTCGGCCAGGCTTCGGCAAACGATGTATCGTGCGCTCACGGCGAGTGCATCTGCTATGGCGGGGACTGCGCGAGTGGCGATGCCGGCATCGAAGCTCCGGGTTTCGCGCTGCGCAGCAATGTTTGCCGTCGCGAAGGGGGGCGCCCCCGTGACTATGAAGACGTCGGCGGCAGCGATTGGTGAATGCGATGAGGGTGCAAGGCGTGTCGACAGCAGGGAGGGCGGAAATTGTACCGCCGCGCCGGCACCATGGCTAAGCGGCTCGGATTTGACCGGCTCAAAATTTTTGTGCGGACACTGGCGATGAATCAAAAGACCACGACGAGCAATGGCAGAGGTTGGCCGCGACGTTGGTGGGAAAGGTTGTTCGCCGTCGTCTTGATTCTGATCGCGGTGATCGCCGCCGTCATTTTGTTCCTGATCATGGCGCGCGGCTATTGCGAATGCCGCACCTGGGCGGAATGGACGGCCGGCAGCTCGTGCCCTGAGGGCTGCAGTGCGGCGCAGACGCCCACCGATTGGAACCAGGACGCGCTCTTGTATTGCCGCAAACAGCTCGGCTCCTACGGCTCGACCGAAGTCAGCGATTTGCCCGGCGCCTCGCAATGGCCGACCGTCCATGAGCGCTATTTCGTCTATCAATCGCCCAGCGCCTCCGAGGTCTATTTCTTCTTGGCTGTGCAGTCGTCCGGTTACGGCGATCCGTCGTCGACCGTTACGGGTTCGGCCGTGAAGGTGGACGTCATGCGAACGAATATCGCGGAGCCGTGGAACCCGATTCCCGTATCGTGTTCCGGCCCGCGGTTGATATCTGAGGCGACCCCGACGGCCGCAGGCGGCGGCAGTTCGGATCGCACGTGGGGCTGGTACTGCCGCGTCTCGGGTCCGCAAGGCGGCTTCCCGGGTCCGGGCGGATTCTCGAATTATCGCGTTTACGTCAAAAACCTGTCGCCTCAGCCGCTGCGCTATTGCTACGTGGCCGTTTGCGACCGAAAATATCCCAAGAACGATAAGTGCACGGACCCGGCGATCGCCCTGCAAATCCAGTCGACGCCGGGACGCGGGTATCCGGCGAGCGGGTATCCGGCGAGCCCGTCCTACTCGCCGGCCTATCCGACTTCGCCCTATCCGAGTTCGCCCAGTTCGTCATATCCAACCTCGCCGGGGACTTTGCCGCCTCCGCCTCCGTCGAGCAGCACCGGGCAATAAGGGGGCCACGAAACAGGGACAAGGAAAGGGTGCCTGACCTTTGTCTGACGACCGGCCGAAGCTGATCTCGGCGCCGACCTCCTTCTCGCAAGGGGTCGCGCGCACCGACACGCGCACCTGGTTCGTCATGCTCGCGATTTTGGCGATCGCGGTTGCGCTCGTCCTGACGCTCGGCGTCTTCCACAAAAAAGTGCCGATGTTCGGCAACGCGCCCTTCGGCAGAGCCCCGCCGCCGCAGCAGTCGCAGAGACTTCACGAAATCCCCGTCGTCCCAATGCCCCCGCAACCGCCGAAGCCGCGCTGATCTAGGGCGTCGGCGGGGCGCGTTTTGCTTTTTCGTACTTTTGAAATCTGCCAACCGTGAGGTTGGCAAAAGGCCTTGGCGCACCCAGCACGACTCGAACGTGCGACCTCTGCCTTCGGAGGGCAGCGCTCTATCCAACTGAGCTATGGGTGCAATGCCGCGATTGCCGCAATATGGGCGCGGACTCTAACGAAAACGCGCGCACCGCGCAAACCGCCGGCAACCGGCCTGTGCATGCGGTCATTTCGATGCGCCAACCGCGTGGCGTTGCGCGGTCTTGTGCGCTATGTGGGGCGAACCGAAAATAGCCGAGGGACTGCCCGCATCCCCGCGCTTAAATCCCGCCGCTTCAGCAACTGGTTCGCTATGCCCACACCTGCTCCAGAAGTCATCACCGTGAACAAGCGCCGCGTCTCCTGCGACGGCGGCGGTGGCGCGCTCGGCCACCCGCGCGTCTATCTCGAGATGGGCGAGGCCAAGCAGGTCGAGTGCGGCTACTGCGACCGCAAATTCGTCCTGTCGCGCGAGGCGGTCGAGGCGGAAGACCATTGAGCGCCGCGAAAGCCCCTACGACAAAAGTGAAAGCATCGCCGGCCGTCAAGCGCGGCGATCACGTCTACCTGATCGACGGCTCCGGTTATATTTTCCGGGCCTACCACGCGCTGCCGCCGCTGACCCGCAAGAGCGACGGCTTGCCGATCGGTGCCGTCGCCGGCTTCTGCAACATGCTCTTCAAGCTGATGCGCGACATGAAGGCGGGCGAGCGACCGACGCATCTCGCCGTCGTCTTCGACAGCGCCCGCAAGAACTTCCGCAACGAGATCTATGCGGACTACAAGGCCCATCGCCCGCCACCGCCCGACGACCTCATTCCGCAATTTGCCCTCGTCCGCGAGGCGACCAAAGCCTTCGGCGTCGCCGGCGTCGAGAAGGAGGGTTACGAGGCCGACGATCTGATCGGCGCTTACGCCTGCCAGGCCGCGGATGCGGGGGCGACCGTCACGATCGTTTCGTCCGACAAGGACCTGATGCAGCTGGTCGTCGACGGCAAGATCGAACTCCTCGATCCCGTGAAGCAAAAGCCGATCCGCTCCGCCGAAGTGATGGAGAAATTCGGCGTCGCGCCGAATAAGGTCATCGACGTCCAGGCGCTCGCCGGCGATTCGACCGACAACGTGCCCGGCGTCCCCGGCATCGGCGTGAAGACCGCCGCCGAATTGATCAACATATACGGCGATCTCGAAACGCTCTTGAAGCGCGCGGGCGAAATCAAACAGCCCAAGCGCCGCGAGAGCTTGATCGAGCACGCCGATAAGGCGCGCATCTCCAAGCGGCTCGTCACCCTCGATTGCAACGCGCCCGTGCCGGTTCCGCTCGCCGAGTTCGCGGTCATTGAGCCCGATCCGCGTGAACTTGTCGGCTTTCTGAAGGCGATGGAATTCAACGCGCTCCTGAACCGCACGGCGAAAGAGTGGGACTTGAGCGACACCGCCGATATCCCGACCGCAACCGTTGTCGTCGAAGGCGCACGCGGCGAAGCAAAGTCTGCGCCGACCGGGACGTCGTCGTCGCCGGCCGCGCATCCGGGCGCCGTGTTCGACCGTCCGCGCCTCGTCGCAACGATCGATCGCACCGCCTACGAAACCGTCACGACCGAGGAAGCGTTCGAGCGCTGGCTCGCCCGCATTCACCAAGACGGCCGCGTGGCCGTCGCCCTCGCGACCTCCTCGCCGTCCGACATCAACGCGCGCCTGATCGGCGTCGCGCTTGCCGTGCGGCCGGGTGAGGCTTGCTACATTCCGCTTGGCCACGGTGCGGGCGCCGGTCTCGATTTCGGCGCGGCGCCAAAGCAACTGGCCGGCCAACGCGTGGTCGCCAAACTCAAGCCGATCCTTGAGGACGACGGCATTCTCAAGATCGGTCACGACATCAAATTCGACTTGCACGTTTTCTTGGGCCTCGGCGTGCGCGTGCAAACGATCGACGATACGATGCTGCTGTCCTATGCGCTGGACGAGGGCGTTCGCGCGCATGGCTTGATCGACCTGGCGCAAGATTGCCTGAAGCACAAAGCGCTCGAATACAACGAGATCGTAGGCAAAGGAAAAACCCAAGTCGCCTTCGAACAGGTCCCGATCGGCGAAGCGACAGCTTATGTGGCCGAGCGCGCGGACGTTGCCCTGCGCTTGCATGGTTTGATGAAGCCGCGCCTCGCCGCCGAGCGCATGACGACGGTCTATGAAACGCTGGAGCGACCGCTCGTCGGTGTTCTCGCCGACATGGAGCACGCCGGCATCTTGGTTGACCGCGAAGTGCTCTCGCGCCTATCGGGCCGCTTCGCGCAAAAGATGGCGGCGCTCGAAGACGAGCTCTACAAGCTCGCCGGCGAGCGCTTCAATCTCGGCTCGCCGAAACAACTCGGCGATATTCTTTTCGGCAAGATGAGCTTGCCGGGCGGCCGCAAGACCAAGACCGGCGCTTGGTCGACGGACGCCGACGTGCTCGAAGAACTTGCCGCGCTCGGCCATCAACTGCCGCGCGACATTCTCGAATGGCGCCAGCTTGCGAAGTTGAAGAGCACTTACACCGACGCGCTGCCGACCTTTATCGATCCGCATACCGGACGCATTCACACCTCCTACACGATGGCCTCGACCTCGACCGGGCGCTTGTCGTCGAACGATCCGAATCTGCAGAACATCCCGATCCGCACGGAAGAAGGTCGCCAAATCCGCACCGCCTTCATCGCCGCGCCTGGCATGAAACTGATCAGCGCCGACTACAGCCAGATCGAACTGCGCCTGCTGGCGCATATCGCCGACATTCCGGCGTTGAAGAAAGCCTTCGCCGAAGGCCTCGACATTCACGCCATGACGGCGTCCGAAATGTTCGGCGTGCCGGTCAAAGGCATGGACCCAGCGATCCGCCGCCGCGCCAAGGCGATCAATTTCGGCATCATCTACGGCATCTCGGCCTTCGGCCTCGCCAACCAGCTCTCCATCCCGCGCGACGAGGCGCAGGCCTACATCAAGACCTATTTCGAGCGTTTCCCCGGCATCCGCGCATATATGGATCGGACCAAGGCGCTGGCGCACGAACAGAAATTCGTCACCACGATTTTCGGCCGCAAGGCCCATCTGCCCGACATCAACGCCTCGAACCCGTCGCTGCGTGCCTTCCTTGAGCGCGCCGCCATCAACGCCCCGATCCAAGGCTCCGCCGCCGACATCATCCGCCGCGCCATGATCCGCCTGCCTGACGCACTGAAGGCGAAAAACCTGTCAGCGCGCATGCTGCTGCAAGTGCACGACGAGCTTGTCTTCGAAGCGCCCGAGGCCGAGGTGAAGGAAACCTCAGCCGTCGTGAAGCGCGTGATGGAAGGCGCCTGCCATCCCGCAATCGAGCTCACCGTGCCGCTCATCGCCGAAGCAAAAGCCGGCAAACACTGGGACGAAGCGCACTAGGCGCGATAGTTGTTCGGCTCGATTCGTGGTAGCATTTGATATGAACGTCGCACTTCCCAAACGCTGGCAAAAATTCGTCCGCTCTCGTGTGGCTCAGGGCCGCTACGGGAGCGAGGGAGAAGTTGTGGATGCGGCCCTGGAGCTACTGCGGCAGCGGGAAGCTCAGGTCGATCTGCTTAAGAAAGAAATCGAGGCTGGTCGGCGCAGCGGCAAGGCGCGCCCATTTGATCCGGAAGGCATCAAGCAGCGAGGACGCGCCAAACTTGCCGCACGGGCGGAGTGACGATCCGAGGCGTCAAGATTACGCCGCTCGCTGAGAGTGACCTCGACGAAATTTGGCTCTCCATTGCTGGCGATTCCGTTGCGCGAGCGGACAAATTCATTGATGACCTAACAGATCGATTTGTGCTTCTTGCCAGCACTCCACGCGCGGGCCGCGCGCGCCCGGAATTGGCGCAGGGTCTCCGCTCGTTCGCATTTCGCAAGTACGTGGTCTTTTATTCGCTTGCAGACGAAAGCGTGCTCATTGAGCGCGTGCTTCACGGGTCGCGCGACATTTCACGCCTGCTGACGCGCTGACCCTGGTTTTATTCGCCGGCGGCGGGAAGTTCTTGCGCCGCCGCTCTCACACCGGCGTATAAATGGCGAGTTTCAGCCCCGGATCGTCGTTGGCCTGAAAGGTCGCGTACTCAAAGCGCCGCGCGCCCTTCTTGCGATGGCTCAACACTTTCTGACCGGCGCTGGCGCCGCGAATATCATGCGCCTTCCACCAGGTTGCGAATTCAGGGCACCCTTGTCGAAGGCGCTCCAAGAGTTCGACGAACGCCGGATCGCCGGCCCAAAGATCATGCGTCGCACGAAACTGGGCGACCATGCGTTTGGCTTCGTCGGCCCAGCCCGCTCCAAAAAGACGTCGCGTGCTCGGATTGGTCAGCATGCAGACGAGGATATTGCGGTCCGCTTGGGCGAGACGGCTGAAAGCGAATATCTCGTCCGCAGCCTTATTCCAGGCGAGAATGTCCCATCGCCGGCCTGTGACATAGGCAGGCAGATTAAGCCCTTCGACCACGCGTCTGACCGCCGCGGGCACGCTCTCGATCGAGAATGCGCGCCGGTCGGCGTTGCGCGTTAGCGCCCGCAGATGGGCATGCTCGGGCTTGTTCAGGCGCAATGCGCGCGCCAGCGCATCGATCGTGGTGACGGAAGGATTGACGCTTCGCCCTTGTTCCAGCCGGATGTACCAGTCGACGCCGATGCCCGCGAGTTGCGCCACCTCCTCCCGCCTCAGACCCGCAGTCCGGCGCCTTCGCCCGCTGGGAATGCCGACCGTCTTGGGGTTCAGATTTTCGCGTCGCGACCGGAGGAAATCGCCAAGCTCGCTTTGCCTCGCATCCGCCATGGCCTGCACGATCTCATTTGGGAGGGTTTCTCAGTCCTAGGATAATACCAGGACTTCATGCGATCGAACAGCCCTGCGACAATGGGCCATTCAAGAAAGGTGGGCCATGAAAGCAGCAATCCTGAAGTCGTTTGGATCACCGCTCGTCGTTGATACCTTGCCCGATCCGGTGCTCGGCACCGGCGAAGTGATTGTCGATGTCGTGGCGGCCGGCGTTCTGCCCTATGCGAACGAGGTCTTCAGCGGCGCGCGCAAATATCTGCTCACTCTACCGATCGTGCCGGGAGCCGGCGGCATCGGCCGCGTCCGTGCCGTCGGACCGGACGCGACGCGCCTCGCCGTCGGCGATTGGGTCTCGTGCGATCCCACGGTGCGCTCTCGCGACGACGCCTTGACCCCCGACATCACGTTGCAAGGGGTGAGCGCGCGCGGGGAGGGCGGCTTGCGCCTACAAAAGCATTTCCACCACGGCTCCTACGCCGAGCAAATACGGGTGCCGACCGAGAACGCGATACCGATCGGCGCCATCGATCCGGTGGATGCCGGCAAATGGTGCGCGTTGAGTCTCTTTCTCGTGCCCTATGGCGGTCTTCTCGCCGCGAACTTTCAGGCGGGCGAAACGCTGTTGGTCAGCGGCGCCACCGGCAATTTCGGCAGCGCCGGTGTCGCCGTCGCTCTGGCGATGGGTGCGGGCTGCGTCGTCGCCCCAGGCCGCAACGAGAAGATGTTGGCGGATCTCACACGCCGCTTCGGCCGCCGCGTTCGCATCGTCACGCTCACCGGCGATGAGGGTGCGGATTGCGAGCGGATGAAGAAGGCCGCTCCAGGTCCGATCGATTGCGTGCTCGACTTGCTGCCGCCTTCCGCCGGCACCAAACCGGTGCGCGCCGCGGTGATGACCGTTCGGGAATATGGCCGCGCCGTCCTGATGGGCGGCGTCGGTATGCTGGGCGGCGACGATTTGGCGCTGCCTTACCCGTGGATCATGCGCAACAACATCACCGTACGCGGCCAGTGGATGTACCCGCGTGAAGCCACGACGCGTCTGGCCGCCCTCGTTCGCGCCGGCCTCCTCAATCTCGATGATGTCGAAACCACATCGTTCACGCTCGACGACATCAACAAAGCGGTTGCCCACGCCGCGGCCACCGGCGGCCCCTTCAAGCGAACCGTGGTCTGTCCGTGATCGCCTGGGAGCGCCAGCATCTTGCCCGCTTGAAGAAAAAGAGCGGGCGGGACGCCCGCGCTCCCAGGCGCGTTCGTGTTCACGATTTCTCAACGAATCGTCTGATGGCGTTTACACCTCAATTTAACCACGGCGGGCGCAGGCTTCCGATCAAACGCGGAAGGTACGCATGTCCAGCTTGTCATCGGCGCAAATCAACATACTCGCGACTGCCATCGCGGACATTCACATTCCCGCCGTGGATACAGATCCGCGCGCCATCGGCGACATCCTACGCCCGTTCATGCTGGAGCTGCGCCGCAGCCGCATGACCGGCAGGCCGATGCAAAAGGAAATTCTGGATCGCTTCTGCGGCAAAGCCGCAACGTCGCTCTAACGCCTGCAATTCTTGCCTGGGAGCGCGGGCGTCCCGCCCGCCCTTTTTTCTTAAGCGGGCAAGATGCCCGCGCTCCCAGGCAACCAGTTACTCCGCTGCCGCCGCAAGCTTCGGCGCCGCCGCCTTCACGTCCGCGCCGACGTGCGCTTCGAACTTCTCGAAATTCTTGCGGAACATCTGCACGAGCCGGATGGCCTGGGCATCGTAGGCCGCCTTGTCGCCCCAAGTCTGCCGCGGATCGAGGATCTTCGCATCGATCCCCGGTACCGCGACCGGCACCTGAAAGCCGAAATGCGGATCGGTCCGCATCTGCGTCGCCTTCAGTGTTCCGTCGAGCGCGGCCGAGAGCAGCGCGCGCGTCACTTTGATCGGCATGCGCGAGCCGGTGCCGAAGGCGCCGCCCGTCCAACCCGTATTCACCAGCCAGCAATCGACTCTGTGCTTGGCGATCAGGTCGCGCAACAGATTACCGTATTCCGTCGGATGGCGCGGCATGAACGGCGCGCCGAAGCAGGTCGAAAACGTCGGCTGCGGCTCCTTGCCCAAGCCCTTTTCCGTGCCGGCGACCTTTGCCGTGAAGCCGGAGAGGAAGTGATACATCGCTTGGCTCGGCGTCAGCTTGGCGATCGGCGGCAGCACGCCGAAGGCGTCGGCCGTCAGCATGACGATGTTCGACGGTTGACCGGCAAGGCCCGTCGAACTGGCATTGGGAATAAAATGGATCGGATAGGCGCCGCGCGAGTTCTCCGCGAGCGATGCGTCGTTGAGATCGAGCTCTCGCGTCGCCTCGTTGATCACGACGTTTTCAAGCACCGTGCCGAACCGTTTGGTCGTCGCATAGATCTCCGGCTCCGCCTCAGGCGACAGGCGGATCATCTTCGCGTAACAGCCGCCCTCGAAATTGAAGACGCCGGTATCCGACCAGCCGTGTTCGTCGTCGCCGACAAGCGTGCGCGTCGGGTCGGCGGACAATGTCGTCTTGCCCGTGCCCGACAGCCCGAAGAAGATGGCGGACTCGCCGCTCGCGCCGACATTGACCGAGCAATGCATCGGCATGACGCTCTTCGGCGGCAGCAAATAATTGAGGATCGTGAAGACCGATTTCTTCATCTCGCCGGCATAGGACGTGCCGCCGATCAGCACGAGCTTGCGTTCGAACGACACGGCGATGACGGTACCCGACGCCGTGCCGTGGCGCTCCGGGTCGGCTTGCAGACCGGGGAAGGCTATGATCGTGAATTCGGGATTGAAGCGGTCGCGGTCGCCCGCCGTCGGCTCGATCAACAGATTTTGGACGAACAACGAATGCCAGGCGAGTTCGGTAACGATGCGCACCGGCAGGCGGTGCGTCGGATCGGCGCCGCCGAACAGGTCCTGAACGAATAGATCGCGGCGTTGGGCATATGATTGGAACGCCTGTAAGAGCGCATCGAAATGCGCCGGCTCCATCGCTTTGTTGTTGTCCCACCAGACGTGGCGCTCGACCGAGGGTTCGCGCACGATGAATTTGTCGCCGGCCGACCGGCCGGTATGGATGCCGGTCTGCACGACCAGCGGTCCCTCTTTGGCCAGCACCCCTTCATGGCGTTCGATCGCCATTTGGACCAATGTCGCCATCGGCAGATTCCAATAGACGCAAGCCAAGTTCTTGAGGCCGATGCGGTCAAGACCTTGCGCGCTCACGTGCTGTCCGACTATCTGCATTCAATATCTCTCCAGCCCAAGGCGTCTTTTTCGTTGGAAATCCGAGCGAACAGCGTCAACGGAGACCGGCGAACATAGGGGCGGCCGGTTGGGCTGGCAATATCGTGAACCTGCCGTTTCTCTTGGTGCAGGCGCAGCAAAAGCGCCGCCACGCCGAGCGCAGTTTGCTCGACGGTTAACCCGAACTTTGTCGCCCAGCGCCCTTCTTTCGCCGCGAACTTGGGGTGTTTACATGGCGTCACAGGGGTCGCGCCCATATAATCGAGCGTCGTGAGATTCTCTTGGAAAATGGCTGGATGACAACGATCGCCCTCGTCGACGATGACCGGAATATATTGCAGTCGCTGACCATCGCCCTCGAACAGGAGGGCTATCACGTCAAGACCTACACCGATGGGGCGACGGCGTTGAGCGCGCTGACGGCGACCCCGCCGGCGCTCGCCATCCTGGATATCAAGATGCCGCGGATGGACGGCCACGAGGTGCTCCGTCGCCTTCGCCAGAAGAGCGACATGCCGGTGATTTTTCTGACCTCGAAGGACGAAGAAGCCGATGAGGAAGTGGGCTTAAGTCTTGGCGCCGACGACTACATCAAAAAGCCGTTTTCCCAACGCCTGCTGTTGCAGCGCGTGCGCGCGGTGCTCCGTCGCGCCGAGATGCGGGGCGCGCCCGCGCAAACGGAGCCTGCGAAGGAAGTTCTGACGCGCGGCAAGCTGACGCTGGACGCGCAACGTCATGCCTGCACGTGGGACAGCAAGGAGGTCCAGCTGACGGTGACGGAGTTTTTGATTCTGCAGGCCCTTGCGCAACGTCCCGGCTTTGTGAAGAGCCGCGACAATTTGATGGACGCGGCCTACGACGATCAGGTTTACGTCGATGACCGCACGATCGACAGTCACATCAAACGTTTGCGCCGCAAGTTCAAGTACCACGATCCGGAGTTCGATGCGATTCATACGCTCTACGGCGTCGGCTACAAGTACACCGAAAGTTGACTGCGACGAACACCGCCCCCGATCAGGTTAAGCCCACGCAAAGAGTGCATTGGTTGCGTGGTGCCGGCGCGGCGTTGCGCCACGCGTGGCCTTTCAAGCGCAAACAGCGCGGTCTCGTCGCACGCCCGCGGCGCTGGGCGCTGACGGCGCAAATCATCGTCTTCAATCTGTTCGCCCTGTCGGTTTTCATCATCGCCGTAATCTGGGTGCAAGGCACGCGCTCCGGTCTCGTCGACGAGCGCATCTCGTCGCTCACCGCACAGGCGCAGATCGTAGCCGCCGCCCTGGCAAAAGACGCGGCGGCCGGAGGCGACTCGGCGACCGATCTGGACGGCGATCTGACCGTCGACGTGCTCAAGCTGCTCGTCGGTCCGACCGGCATGCGCGCGCGTGTGTTCAGTCGCAGCGGCCATTTCGTGCAGGACACGCGCTTTATATTGTCTCGCAATCAGGTCGAGCGCGCCGAACTTCCGGCGCCGGGCCGCACCGATTGGACGGCCTTCATGTACCGCGCCTTCAACAGCGCGCTCTATTCGTTGGTGGGCCGGAAGGGGCCGCTCGCCAAGGAGGACCCGAGCAACGACGGCCTTACTTATGAGGAGGTGCGCCACGTCATCCAAAAGGGCGAGCCGGGCTCGACACAGCGCATCGATGCCCAAGGCAAGCTCATCGTATCGGTCGCGGTACCCATTCAGCGCTTTCAGTTCATGCTGGGCGTCTTGATGCTTTCGACGGAGGCCGGGGACATCGACGATGCGTTGCGCGAGGAATGGCTGCGCCTGATCGTCGCGGCGTTGTTCGCGATCCTGCTGATGGGCGCGGCCTCCGTGTTTTTGTGGGTGCGTATGACCCGGCCGTTGCGCGAATTGGCCGATGCCGCCGACGCCGTCCGCCGCCAAGGACGCGAGGCCAACGCCATCCCGAACATGCGCAACCGGCGCGACGAGATCGGCGATTTGTCGGTGGCGCTACGCAGCATGACGTCGGCGCTCTATTCGCGCATCGATGCGATCGAGCAATTCGCCGCCGACGTCGCCCATGAGATCAAGAATCCGCTGACCTCGGTGGCGAGCGCCGTCGAAACGCTAGGCCAATCGGCCGACGAAGGGCGTCGCAAGAAGCTGATGAGCGTCATTCGCGACGACGTGCAGCGCATCAATCGCTTGATCACGGACATTTCCGATGCCTCGCGCCTGGATGCCGAGTTGTCGCGCGAGAGGTTGGTCGATGTCGATCTGATCGAATTGTTGCGCGCCGTGACGAGCCTCTATCAACGCGAAGAGGAACAGGCGCCGCGCGTCTTGCTTGACACGTCGTCGGAAACCATCCCGGCGCAGGGCGTTATCGTGCACGGCCTCGACGGTGCGATCGCGCAGGTTTTCCGCAACGTCGTCGACAATGCCGTTTCCTTCAGCCCGCCCAATGGCGAAGTGCGCGTCGCACTTGAGGTCGCGGGCGGGCAGGCGATCGTAACCGTCGACGACCAAGGACCCGGCATTCCCGAGGACAATCTCGAAGCGATCTTCCGTCGCTTCTATACCGAGCGTCCGGCAAAGCACGGCTTCGGCAAGAACTCCGGACTGGGCCTGTCGATCTCGCGCCAGATTGTGGAAAGGCATCGCGGCCGAATATTTGCCGCCAATCTGCAGAGCGAACCGGCCGGTTCGGTCAACGGCGCGCGCTTCACCGTCGTGCTGCCGCTTCGGGTCGCGCCGTGACGAGCGTGCTGGTGCACGCGACGACGATCCAACTCGTTGGCCATGGTGTTCTCATTTTGGGAGACTCCGGGTCGGGCAAGAGCGATCTTGCGCTTCGCCTGATCGCCGAGGGCGCACTGCTCGTCGCCGACGATCAGACGTGCCTGACCCTCCAAGACGGCCATCTTGTCGCCACGGCGCCCACGACGATCGCCGGGCGCATCGAAGCGCGCGGTATTGGCATCCTTCCTGCGCCGCAGGTCGAATCCGCGAGATTGCGTTTGGCGGTGCGCCTTTCGACGGTACCGATCGAGCGCATGCCCGAAGCTTCGCTTTGGCATCCCCCGGGCGGCGTTGCCGGGACGCCTCACCTGCCCCTAATCGCACTGGCGCCCTTTGAGCCGTCTTCCCTGATAAAGCTGCGAATGGCGCTGGGCGCTGTGCTTCGAGCGTAACGGTCAAGGGTGGACCCTGGCGGCCTGGCGCGTTGAGGTTCGGGGCGAACCCGATTATGTCTATGCGCGCGATTTGCCGGGCCTTGATTTGCTGCGCCGCCTCCCAGGCGGTGCAAGCCCGGTGCAAGCGGGTATCGAATGATCGGCTTAGTTCTTGTGACGCATGGCCGCCTTGCGGATGAGCTCAAGGCGGCGACGGAACATGTCGTTGGTCCGCAAACGCTCTTTCGAACGGTCTGCATTGGCGCTAACGACGACATGGAAGCGCGCCGGCGCGACATTCTCGACGCGATCAAGACCGTGGACGTGGGCGAAGGCGTCATCCTTCTGACCGACATGTTCGGCGGCACGCCGTCGAACCTGGCGATTTCCGCAATGGGCACGGGCAAGGTCGAGGTCATCGCCGGCGTCAATCTGCCGATGCTCATCAAGCTCGCCTCCGTGCGTGTCAACGCAAAGCTCATGGAAGCCGTCGACCGCGCCCAAGAGGCCGGCCGCAAATATATTCGCGTCGCCTCGAAGGAATTGGCCGGTGGCGGATGAGGCAGGCTCGCTCGAGCGCCGCCTCAAGATCGTGAACACCAAGGGGCTGCACGCACGCGCGTCGGCCCGGTTCGTCCAGTGCGCCGCGAAGTTCGATGCCAGCGTGACCGTGACCAAAGACGGGCAAGCCGTGTCGGGCACCTCGATCATGGGCTTGATGATGCTGGGCGCCGGGCCCGGTAGCGACGTGGTCATTCGGGCGCGCGGTCGACAGGCGCGCGAAGCGTTGGACGCGCTGGAAAATTTGATCGCGACCAAATTCGGCGAAGACGCTTAGGGAGTGCGGCCCACGTGATGTGGATATCGAAGGCGCTTGCCGCACTCTTCGTTTCGCTTGCGGCTCTAAGCGATTTTGCCATCGCCGCCGACCAGCCGCCGCCCGCCGCGGCGACGCCCGCAATGTGGGTTGTCGAGAAGAGCGGCAAGACGCTTTATTTGTTCGGCTCGATCCATTTGTTGCCGGCGCAGGTCAAGTGGCGGCGACCCGAGCTGGATGCGGCGATTGCCGCGTCGAAAGTGTTCGTCTTCGAAGCGCCCGTCGACGGCGGCGGCGGCAGCGCCATGGCGAGCTTCATTGAGACCGGCGGCAAACTGCCTGCCGGCACGACGCTCCAGGACGTGCTTCCCGCCGATCTCTACACCCAACTCGAAGACGCATCCTGGAGCGTCAATTACCCGCCGATGTTGCTCAAACAATTCCGCCCTTGGCTCGCGGCCGTCAGCTTGGAATTGTTTTCCTACATCAAGGCCGGCTTTTCGACTTGGTACGGCGTCGACCAAGTGATCGAGAGCGAGGCCAAGAACAACGGCCGGTCGCTCGACTATCTTGAAACCGTCGAGGAGCAGTTGTCGTTTTTCTCGCGTCTCGATCGCAAGGTCGAAATCGCCTATCTGCGCGAGACGGTCCGCAGCATCTTGCAAGAGCCCAATTCCCCCAACGACCTCGTCACAGCATGGGCGAGCGGCAAACCGGAAAATATGATCGGCCTCCTCGACGATGCATTCGAGAAGATCCCGGCTTTGCGCGGCCAGCTCCTCATTGCGCGCAACCGCAATTGGATCCCCAAACTCGAGGCGATGCTGGCCTCGCCCGACACGCATTTCGTGACGGTCGGGGTCGGCCATTTGGTAGGCCCGGATAGCGTCATCGCGCAGCTCAGGGCCAAGGGCTACAAGGTCTTGGGCCCGTAACAGATAAAGACATAAACATTTCTTTATATCTGGCTTGCCGCAAGCCTTTCGGGCTGATATAGAGCCCCGCGTTCAGCCGCAAAAGGGAGCACCCGCCATGGCCGCCGATCATCCAATGAAACGAGTTGAGACGCTGGCCGATCATAAGGTGAAGGATCTCTCGCTTGCCGAGTGGGGCCGGCGCGAGATCGCCATCGCGGAAACCGAAATGCCCGGCCTGATGGCGCTGCGCGAGGAGTTCGGCAAGCAAAAGCCGCTCAAGGGCGCGCGCGTCGCCGGTTGCCTGCACATGACGATCCAGACGGCGGTCTTGATCGACACACTTAAGGTGCTGGGCGCCGATGTGCGCTGGGCCTCATGCAACATCTTCTCGACGCAGGATCATGCGGCGGCTGCCGTCGCCGCCGCCGGCGTGCCGGTGTTTGCCGTCAAGGGCGAGTCGCTGCCTGAATATTGGGAATACGTGCATCGCATCTTCGAGTGGGCCGACGGCGGCTCGCCGAACATGATCCTCGACGACGGCGGCGACGCGACGCTGCTCTGCGTCTTGGGACCGAAGGCCGAGCGCGATCCGACGGTCATCTCCAAGCCGCAAAACGAGGAAGAGGAGGCGCTCTTCGCCGTCATGCGCAAGCGCATCGACAAGCATCCGGGCTGGTATTCCAAGCAAGCCGCCGCCATCCGCGGCGTCACCGAAGAGACGACGACCGGCGTCCACCGCCTCTATCAGATGGCCGAGCGCAAGGAGCTTCCGTTCCCCGCGATCAACGTCAACGACAGCGTCACGAAATCGAAATTCGACAATCTCTACGGTTGCCGCGAAAGCTTGGTCGACGGCATCAAGCGCGGCACCGATGTGATGATGGCGGGCAAGGTTGCGATGGTGGCGGGCTTCGGCGACGTCGGCAAAGGCTCGGCGGCCTCTCTGCGCAACGCCGGGTGCCGCGTGGTCGTTTCCGAAATCGATCCGATCTGCGCGCTCCAAGCCTCGATGGAGGGCTTTGAGGTTACCACGATGGACGACGCGGCCTCTCGCGCCGACATCTTCGTCACCGCGACCGGCAATCTCGACGTCATCACCATCGATCACATGCGCCAGATGAAGGATCGCGCCATCGTCTGCAATATCGGCCATTTCGACTCCGAGATTCAGGTGGCCGCGCTGCGCAATTACAAATGGCACAACGTCAAACCGCAGGTCGACGAGATCGAATTCCCCGACGGCAAGCGCATTATCCTGCTGTCGGAAGGGCGCCTTGTGAATCTGGGCAACGCCACCGGCCACCCGAGCTTCGTGATGAGCGCCTCGTTCTCCAACCAGGTGCTGGCGCAGATGGAACTCTGGCACAATCACGCGAAATACGAGCACAAGGTCTTCGTGCTCCCCAAGAAGCTCGACGAGAAGGTGGCGCGCCTCCACCTCGCCAAACTCGGCGCCAAGCTGACGGTGCTCTCGGAAAAGCAATCCGACTATCTCGGCACCCCGGTCGAAGGCCCCTTCAAGGCGGATCACTACCGCTACTAGTGCACCACCCCCACCCGTTTTCCTCCCCCGCGTGCGGGGGAGGGGGACCGCGGAACGCGGTGGAGGGGGGACGTGCCCGGACACTGGCAATGTTTTGTCCATGAGGCCGTGTTTGGACATTCGGCTTGCGACGCAGCTTCCACGTTTCTGATCGGCTCCCGCGAATTGGTTTGCGTCGCGGGGGCGCGTCAGCGCTTTGGCATCCGTGTAACATGGCATGAGGGGCAGGGAGGCTGACGGGATGGGCGCGCGTGCGGTGAGAGGATGGTTCGCGGCTAGCGTGGCGTTCGCGACGCTTCTAATTTTCCCAACGCTCGGCGCCGCCCTACTCACCGCGCCGGCCCGAGCCGCCGAGACGGAGCCAAGCGCGCAGGAACTTGAAGCTCTCACCAAAGCTTTTGCGGCACAGGATGCCAAGGACTGGGCGAGCGCGAAAGCGCTTTCGGAAAATCAGCCGGCCGTCGTGCGCGACCTCGTGCAATGGCGCTATGTGTCGTCCGAGGTCTCCGGCGCGACCTTCGACGAGATCGATGCCTTTGTCGCCGCGCACACCAATTGGCCGGGACGCTTTCAGATCGTGCAGCGCGGCGAGGAAACGCTCCTGACCAACGCGCTGGTCGAGACGAAAGGGCCCGCCTGGTTCAAAGCTCATCCGCCCCGCACCAGCGGCGGCTGCCTCGCTTGGGCGAAATTTCAGTTCGCGCACGGCGAAAAGCCGGAGGCACTTTCCGGCATCAGGCGTTGCTGGTTGGCGCTCACGCTAAACTTTGCCGACTACCAGGACTGGGCGAACGTCACGCAGATGGCGCTGCCCGAAGGCGATCACCTCGCGCGCGCCGACACCGCGCTGTGGAACGGGAATGTCTCAGCCGCCCGCGAACTCTTGGCCGTCTTGTCTGCAAAGGCACACGCCGTGGTGGACGCAAGAGTCAAGATCCAGTCGGGCAACGCGATCGATCTCGACGATATCTTGGATGACGCGCCGTCCCCCGCTTGGGCCGCGAGTCTCATCTATGACCAGGCGGTGCAGCAGCGAAAGGCCGGCAAGACGAAAGAGGCCTGGTCGTCGCTGATGAAGGCCGACGACACCGGTGCGCTACCGCCTTCGTATTCGCAAAGCTGGTGGAGCGAACACAATCTTGAGGCGCGCACCGCACTTGACGCCCGCGAGGTCGACACGGCCTACAAGCTCGCGTCCCGCAGCCATCTCACCGCCGACAGCAATGTCGCCGCGTATCTCGAGGCGGAGTTCCTGTCCGGCTGGATCGCGCTGCGCAATTTGGACGAGCCGAAAAAGGCGCTGATCCATTTCCAAAACGTAGAGGCAGCGGCGAAGTCGCCGATAACGCACGCCCGCGCCGCCTATTGGACGGCGCTCGCGCTGAAGGCGCGCGACGAAGAGGAAAAGGCGCGGGGCTCGTTCGCCGCAGCCGCCGCGGAGCCGGCCACGTTCTATGGGCGGCTCGCGCTCGAGACGCTGCAGGATGCGCCCCCGTCGGGAGCCCGGACACCAAAACCATCAAGCACCACAGCCGGCGAAGACATCGAGGAACTCGTCCAAGCCTCAGCCACGCTGCTCCTCATCGGCGACAACCGCCGCGCCAACGCCTTTGCCAATGCCGCCATCGATGGTTGCCAGTCGACGGCCTGCGCCACGACGCTGAGCGCGCGCCTCTCGGCGCTGGGCAACAACTACGGCGCGCTGCGCAGCGCCAAGAAGGCGCAGACTCTGGGCGTGTCCAGGCCAGACCAACTCTATCCACTGATCGACCTGCCGGCAGCTTGCGCGACGGCCGGCGTTCCGCCCGCGCTGATCCTGGCGCTTGTCCGGCAGGAGACCGAGTTCGATCCCTCCGCCGTCAGCAACGCGAACGCACGCGGCCTGCTTCAGCTCCTGCCCTCGACCGCAAAGGAGGTGGCGCGGCGATACGCCGTTGCCTATGCCGGAGCGGACGATCTGCTCAAGCCCGACACCAATCTTGCGATCGGCTGCTATCACGTGAAGGATCTGCTCGACGCGCTGGGCGGCAACTGGGTTTTGACCATTGCCGGTTACAACGCCGGCAAGGCGCGCGTCACGGCCTGGACCGCCGCGCACGGCGACCCGCGCGACGCGAAAGTCGACGTCGTCGACTGGATCGAAGCGATCCCCTTCGACGAAACCCGCAACTACGTGATGCGCGTGCTCGAAAACGAACTCGCCTACAAGACCCGCCGCAGCTAACCGCTGCAGCCGCAGGAACTCAACCAACTCCTCCGCCCCACGCCTTAAACGGAGGGGGCACTGCGCCGTCTGTTGTGGGGCGCGCGATGTGCGGGGGATAGGTATCGTGTCTCTGTATTGTCTCCCAAATTACCCTTTAGCCGAATTCGTGCAAAATCTTATCCGTGTGACGACACGCCTCAAGCATACCGTTGTACCAAATTGATAGCCGTTTGCCCGGCGCAGTGCAGCGCTCGAACTCCCTCGCCCTTCTTACCTCATCCACCGTGTTTGGGTGCGAGTAGCCGAGCCACTTCATTGAGCCCGAAGGGGCACGAAAAACCCGAAGGGCTCTCGCTGGGCCGGACACCGAGTCGTCGAAGTCGCCGCCAGCGAGCATCTCGCCATCTTTTGCAAAATCGAGAAATACAACCGGGCGTTCTCGCCCGTCTCGATAGTTCGCGAAGGACGTCCGAACATGAGCATCGGCCAAGCTAAAGCCAGCAAACAAAAGAGCGTCTGATTGATACACAAGTCGGTCTAGTTCGGAATAGTAAGTTCTAAATGGCAGGCGTTGAATCTGCTGCGTCTTACCATATCCGGCGATGATGGATGAGGTGGGAAACTCGTTGCCTTCAGCGGTTCGTTGGGTCAAACGCCCAAACGAGTTTTGGTGGAACGGCTCATCCAAATCAGGCTGCCAGATTACGCCGTGAAGGTCTCCGTCCGTCACGTCCATGTCGAAATGCACGCACCCGTGTAGATGCAGCAGACACGGCCACGCAGTTCGATTGACTATCCGTCCCTGTTTGAATCTGCCATCGCTAGGATCGAATCCGGTTTCGATACCGGGTAAGCTTCGGCAGATAAGATCGTCGTAATTAGTGGTCACCACCGCGCAGTCAAACTTCTCGGTAAGGCCCGCAAAAAACTGCCCAAATTCCTTAACCTTTGATACCATCAAAGGATCACGCTGACGGCATCGCCGCCTGAACTCATCCAACAATTCATCGACAAGCGTTTGCCCCAGATGGCGCAAGACATCTTGAGGTTGCAATTTAACAGAGCCAGTTTGAACGACAGACGGGAGCGGGTTCTTCGTCACAAACGCGCCAAGCGGTCCCGTAAAATTGCCTGCAGGAATCACGGACGCCAATGCGGAGATCGCATAAAGCACATCTTCGAAGTTCGGCGTCTTATTCAGGAATGACGCCGTGCTTGTGCCCCAGTAGTCCGTGATCGATTTGAATATGCTCCCGTACAGATTGGTTTTCGGATCGTCGACAAGCGGAAAAAGTTCCTGCGCTTTCTTAAGCAGGAAATCATGTACACCACCTACAGACGGCATGCCAAAGTCAACAGAGGCGCCCGCACCGGCGACTACGAGCAGCTTTCGCTTTTCCGTCATTGCCAATTCCTCATTCTCTCGGATCACCCTGTTCTTCGATGCCTGTCGCAACCGAGGCGCAACTCGAATTCGTTACATGGTCGCTATCGCACGCTGCCCCGAATCACTATCCTTAGCTTAGTGATTCGCACCACGCATAAGATGGAAATTTAAGATGCGCGTTTCAGCAAGCGGATGGAGTCGAAACTGCGGTACGCACGAAATTTGCAATGTCGCGCTGGAGGATTTGGCCTGCACCAAGTGTCCGACCATGTTGAATGCCCATCGTCCGTCCTTGTATGAGAGCGAAGACGAGTTGGTGTTTGTTACCCGTTCCTATTTGACTCTCAACGGAAATTTCGCCGTGGAGGTCAGGCTAACGAAATTAGAAATCGTCAAGCTCGTAAGAGATGCCTTCTCAAATGATGAATTTCTTAGCTCGCTCATGCGGCTTGAGCCGCAAGAACGAGTCGAATCGAACGATCAGCGCACGATGCAAGCCGTTAAGTAACTTGCGCTCGAGACTCACGGGATCGCCGGCAATTTCGGTCGATAATGTGGCGACATGATACACATTACGCCTTATCACAAGGAACAGGTATCATGTCCCCTCATTTCTATCTGGAATTTCAAATCGCCCTCGGCTGCTACTTGCCGCGATAGGGAATGCTACTCCGGTGTACGTTGGCCGTCAGACCTAGACTCCTGAGATAATGATCCATTGAAGCTCTTGATAGCTCAGGGGTAGCGGTTGGTCCGACAAAAACCTGCTGAATCTTTACGCCGTGCCCGTCGGGTGGCAACGGAAAATGAACGTAAGGAATTAAGTATGTAGCGCCTTCGCGAAACTTCATGCCAAGGCTGGTCGCAAGTCTCACAGCGAGAACCAGGCGCCATTCGCGCTCTTCTGCAAATTTTGGATGTTTGATCAGCGCCGCGGTTTTGAACAAATCGGTTTGTATTTCATCAAACAGTTTATCGAATTCGGCTGATGAATTCGCCTGATCAGCCAACTTCAAAACCGCATCGATGATGTCTGCTGCAATTCTTGCGACCTTCTCAGCTTCGTATATGCATTCGCCAATTTGCGCCGAGGCACCGGATGCAGAGGTGATCAATTCCGTAGGGTCAAAGCTGATTGATACGCCTTTTCCGAAGTCACTATAACCCCGCCACTGGCTCAACAGGTCGCCATCCTCAATAAAGGAAGCCACCAGGACCGAGCCATCGTTGATTTTCTTTGCGCGAAGCCAGCGTCGAAATTCTTCAAGGACACGTTGCTTCTGAAGTGCCTCCTCCACCCGCCGTTGATTTTGGACATAGCTTTGTTGTTGGTCCAGACTTCCCGAGGTGTCTGTGTTGTCGCCCTGCGGCTGGTGCCCTGCGCCTTTTTGCCCTGCGATGAACCGTTTGCCGATTTCGGAATCGACCACATCAAGAAAAAACTCCACTTCGGCTGAATCATTCAAGTAGCGGTAGTCAGTAGCCCATATGGCTTTGTCTTTGGCGATGCCAATCAGACCTCCCAACGTCGTATAGTGAAAAAGCGGTCGTGTCGGCTGGGCGGCATATAGTTTTGACACCAATCCTTGCAGCATTTTTCGCTACCCTCAGTCGAATACCCATGCTTGGGCTTAATTCAAGACCAGACTCCAGCGGCGATTTCCAGCCGGCGCCAGCCCGGTCAAGCAGGGACGTACGTCAACCTGATCACGTCCTCGCCAATTCGATCGCTGGCCACAAGGCGGAGCGGTGGCCGGGGGCCGGCGAAGAAGGGCTTGCCGTGACCGAGCACGACGGGGTGGAGGTAGAGGCGATACTCATCAATAAGACCAAGGTCGGTTAGGCTTCGTGCCAAGTCCGGTCCGCCAACTTCGATCTCCCCAACGAACTGAGCCTTGAGCCCGCGTATCGCCGCCTCGATGTCGTTGTCGACAAGCGTGGCGTTGGGGCCGACCGACTTCAAAGAGCGCGACACGACCCACTTCAGTTGGCGCCGCCACGCAGCCGCGAAGTCGCGCTCCACCGCGTCCCACTCGGGATGATCCTCGTCCCAATAACGCATGACCTCGTACAAGCGGCGACCGTACACGCTGCCCACCTGGTCGCGCGCCTGCTCGATGAAGTGATGGAAAAGCGTTGGGCTTGGCGCAAACGCCGTGTGGTCAACGTAGCCGTCCAAGGACTGGTTCATTCCAAAGACGAGCTTCGCCATGATGCAAATCCTCCGCTTTCGAGCTTAATGGGCCCCTTGGCCTGCCACTCTGCATTTGGAGAGAATCTCATCCACGACGCGTTCAAGCGGCGCAGTGGCGTCGATGACGACGCCACCCTTCGGGGTATCTTCTTTCGTTGCATGCAATCGCGCAATCAGTTCCCGTTCGCCGGGTCTGCCGCCAAACTCATCTTCAGGTCTTCCGGCAAGCCGCCGGTTCAACGTGTCGAGATCGATTTCGAGAACGAAAACCCCGTCGAACAAATCGATAAAGCGGGAGAAATTTCGAGAGCCGCCGCAGAAGAAGGAGATCGCGTTGCTTCGATCGGCGACCACGGATCTGACTTTGTCTGCGTCCCAAATGTGATGCGCGTGCCCCCAGGCGACGCTGTCCGTCACGCGCTCGCCGGCAAGCCCATCCACCGGTGCACCAGTCTTTGGATCGCCCCGATAAGCCAACTCTCGGTCACCGTTGATGGCGTGGTAACCGCGTCGCCGCAGTTCGTGGCAGACTGACGTCTTGCCGGTGCCCGAAACGCCTTCGATCAAATAGTTTCTGATGCCCATCCTATCGCTCTCGCTAGAAAAGTCCCTCGCGGAAGCCCGGCCGCAACGCCACGCGGGCCTCTCTTAGAACGCGTCGCAGAACTCGAGATGGGTTTTGGCGTCGGCCCATCAGTCCCAAACGCCCCGGTCCTTCAGGCAGCAAGCACGGGTTAGGCCACCCTATAGTCGTGTTCGCCGCAACTCATGAGCCATCGCTTTTGGTGCAAATCTGTCGTCTCGCCATACCTGACCCAGCACTCCGGACAGTAGAGGCCGCCAGCCAACAGAGCTGCGTAGTAAATCCCGCGCACTTCCGCCTCCGGGTCGACGTCCTTGAGGTCGGCGGCGACGGCGTGCGCCCGTCCGATCAAGGATTGCCTGAACAACAGTTCCCACTTTTCGGTCGGCATGAGAGACGCCTATGAGGTTGCGGCTGTTGTCGCAAGAATCGCGAAGCTGTTCGGTCTGCCGATCTTGTCCGGGCTGACACACGCCGATCCATCCCCGCATGACTACATGACCGACGTCGTCGGGTTCTTGTCAGACGCGCGAGCGAGTTCGTCACTATCGCGCTATATCTCTTTCGCACCCCACTCTACTTTTTTCGAGCGCACCGGGCCGGTATCGTTGCCACTTGACGGCCTGTCCACCGATGCCGACAGCAAGGCACCCTCGCGCCCAAGACTTCAACATGGCGGTCGCGGCCGTGGGAAATCCACAATGGTGGCATGCCAAGGCAGGGGCGCGCGGTGCCACGCGCACCAATAGGTGCCCGAGGCAATCGATTTTTGGTGCACTCCATACTGGATCTGGCCGTCGTACTGGCAAATACCTTCCGTTTGCCTGCGCACGATGGTTAGGCGGCCCCTTGTCGTCGGGTCGTAGGAAATCATCAATAATAGATCTGCTTCGATGCGTTGATGGCCCATTATCCAAGCCCCGCGAAAGTCACCATCTTGCAGGTTGGGATGCTTGGGCCACCAAAGTCCGTGCCAACCGCCCTCTTGCTCAGACCAGGCGACCATCAACTCGGGATGGAAGGGATTATCAATTGGACATGCGCCCTTTTGCTGGGCCAACGCCGACACCGGTATGAGCACCATCAGGCCGATTGCGCTAAATATCTTCCGATAAGCAATGGACACCGCCACCTCCCAAAAGCCCGCGCGCCAGCCGAGCTTAACATTCCGGTGCCGTTCGTGCAGAACTCTCGTGCAGAATCCGAGCATCAACCCGATCCAAGCCGGGAAATCGTGCTGTGCGACACCACGAGCGTCACGGCAATTGGCTCGCCACTTCCCCTGCGAACGCGCGGGGGAAGAAAGAAACTGCGCGCGTTCCGCGCAGCTCTCTTCCGCAGAAGTGCCTTCGCAAAGGCGGATCGCGATTCACTTCTTCGCGCACCGTATCAATCGAGTCACATGTTCCGGCAATCTGCGGCCGCGCACACCGTGCGAACATCTTCGCGCGCGCTCTTCATCCGATCTCTCAACTGCGCTGAGCAAGCAAAAGTTACCAAAGCGTTAATTTGAGTCCGCACGCCGCGAAAGTTGTTGCGTTGACTTCGCGTGTTCTCGGTCGCTTGCTAGGGCTGCGGTGTTAACCACGCGTATAGGTCTTCGCGCTTGGCGCCCCTATGATTCTTGCGAGCGAAAGTGATTCTCGCGGAAGGGGAATCAAAGCGCGAGGAAGCGGGGGCTTAGCGGCGGTTTTTTGAGGCCAGGCGACGGCGCATTCTATGCGCTTGCGTACCTCTCGAAGCTTTCGCCTTTCCCGTTCTCCATCGCGCGTCGGCGTTGCGTCGCCGGTCCTTGAACGTGGGTGCGGGGTTACGGGTGGAGTTGTCGAGCGACATTGCAACGGTGCTGCCGTTCGGCATTACGCTGGGCGCAATCGCTCTGGCGGCCTCGCTCGCCTGTGTCGTCCTCTTCGTTCGCATCCACACCGATCGCTTATTGCGTCGTGCGACGATCAAGACCACGGCGGCCGAAGCCAAATATCAGCGCGAAGAAGCGATCGTCTCGTCCGAGCCGGGCGCGCTCTATGTCTGGAATAGCGGCGGTTCTGAGCCGCTGACGCGCTCGGGCGCCGCCAATCTGTTGGCCGGCTGCTTGGACGCGGAGGAGGGCGAGACCCTCAAAGGCGCGATCGGCGCGCTCTCCGCGCAAGGCTCGCTCTTCTCCCTCACCGTGCCCGGCGCCGATGGCCGCGTCTTTCAGGCCTACGGCAAGCCGGCCGCGGGCCAAGCCGCCGTTTGGCTGCGCGACGTCACGCCCGACACCGAGGCCGCCTATTCGCTGTCGGTCCGCCTTTCGGGCACCGAGGCCGAAAGCGCCCAGCTTGGCGATTTGCTCGACGCCTCGCCGATGCCGGTTTGGCGCCGCGGGCCCGATTTGGATCTCGTTTGGGTCAACCGCGCTTATGCCGCCGCCGTCGAAGCCGCGACCGGGCAAGACGCGGTCACCGAGCAAATCGAACTCGACCGCACCAGCCGCGATCTCGCCGAGCGTGCGCTCGAACTTGGGAGCGCCCAGCACGAGAAGCATTACGTCGTCGTCGGCGGTCATCGCCGCGCCCTCGACATCCACGCCGTGCCGCTGGGCGAGGGCGTGGCCTCCTATGCGATCGACGTCACCGACGTCGACGAAGCCAAGCGCCTGCTCCAGCAGCACATCGACGCGCATGAGGAAACGCTCGACCGCTTGCCGGCCGCCGTCGCGATTTTCGGCGCCGATCAGCGTCTGCAGTTTTCCAACAAGGCGTACGCGCGGCTCTGGGATCTCGAAGAGAAATGGTTGGACACGCATCCCTCCGACGGCGACATCCTGGAGAAGCTGCGTGAGTTCGCGCGGCTGCCCGAACAGCGCGACTTCGGTTCGTGGAAGCGTGAGCGCCTGGCGCTCTACACGACGGTCGTTGAGAGCCATGAGGAACTTTGGCATCTGCCGCGCGGGCTGACGTTGCGCGTCAATTGTCAGCCCCATCCCTTCGGCGGCTTGATCTTCGTTTTCGCCGACGTCACCGATCAATTGTTGCTGGAGCGCAGCCTCAATCAGCTGGCCAACGTCCAGCGCACGACGCTCGACCATTTGGCCGAAGGCGTCGCGGTCTTCGGCAGCGACGGCCGCCTGAAACTCTTCAACACGGCGTTCGCCGAGATGTGGGGCATCGAACCGCAAGCCCTGATCGATCGCCCGCGCTTTGCCGATATCTTCGCGCTCTGCCGCCGCTTGCTGCCCGACGAAGCGCATTGGTCGATGGTGACGACATTGATCACGGGCTCGAGCGCGACCGAGCGTCGTTCCGGCAAGGGCACGCTCGACTGCGCCAACGACAAGATCTTCTCGTTCAACGCCGCGCCCTTGCCCGACGGCTCGTTGTTGCTGAGCTACCGCGACGTCACCGACACCGCGATGAAGGAAAAGGCGCTCGAGGAGCGCAACGCCGCGCTCCTCGCCGCCGACAAGCTCAAGTCCGATTTCATCTCGAACGTCTCGTACCAACTGCGCACGCCGCTGAATTCGATCATGGGTTTTGCCGATTTGATGCAGCACGGCATCGCCGGCAAAATCAGCGACAAGCAAAAAGGCTATCTCGCCGACATCATGACCGCGTCCAAGACGCTCGAGACGCTGGTCAACGACATCCTCGATCTGGCGCTCATCGAAGCCGGCCGCATGGAGCTCGACCTCTCGCAAGTCGAGATCGGCGATGTCTTGACGGCAGTGCGCCCATTGGTCGAAGAGCGCGCGCGCAAGGCCAGGGTCGACATTGTTTGCGACAACAATCCGGCGTCCGGCCACCTCTTCGCCGACCAGAAGCGCTTGCTGCAGATCTGTTACAATTTGTTGATCAACGCGATCGAGCACACGCCGCCCAACGGCACCATCACCTACGGCGCCGACGCCATCGGCGGCGAGATGCGCCTCTACGTCAACGACACCGGCGTCGGCATCCCGCCCGAATATCAGCCCGTCGCTTTCGAGCGTTTCGAGTCGACGACCAAATCGAAGGACTCCCGCCGCGCCGGCTTAGGCCTCGCGCTGGTGCGCAGCTTCGTCGAAATGCACGGCGGCTGGGTCGAGCTCGACTCGACCGTCGGCAAAGGCACCCGTGTGATCTGCCACTTGCCCCGCGAGCAGCGCGCCAAGCTTCCCGCCGAAGCGGCCGGCAAAGCCGTTCGCCCACTCAAACGCACCGCAGTGAAATAACCGCGCGGGCATCGCCGGTCAGGCGTTCGATTTCCAAACCATTTCCGACGCTTGAGAACCGGTTTGGACGGTGCGGCAATTTTCGAATTCCTGAAACACTTCGATGAGCTCGGGGCCCTCCATGGCACCGAGCGCGCCGCCTTTGAATTTGAACTCCCAAAAGCTCGACACATGACTGACCGTGCCTGCGTTCTCGCCGATCTCGAGAAACATCGCGGGCGACTTGAGCAGGAAATCCTTGAACGCCGCGGGCCGCTTTTCGACCGTCATGGTCTGGTAGGCGGCGTCATAGATGCTGAGCAGGGTGTACACCGTCTTCATTTTCTCTCGGATCATGGCCGTCGTCCGCGTCCGCATGTTTTTGACCGTCGTGGCGGACGTCGCGTCGCAATTGGCAAAGCCGATGCGTTGCATCTGCTCCACGGTGGTCGCGGCCTTCGCCAAAATCCTTTTGAACATCCATTTGTAATAGAGAAATCCCTTCCAGCAAAAGACGCCGTCCGCCCATTCGGCGCCGTCCAGACCCAGCGCCGCCCGCAACGGCGCCAAGCTGTCGGCATTCTCGTCGGACATGATTTTGGACGCCATCTGTCCGCACAGTTCTTTGGCGGCCTCGCTTTTCGAATTGCCCGCGAAGGCCATCTCGACGAGGCCGTTCACCTGCTCGCTGACGAAAGCCACCATGCTGTTCAAATCGGCGTCGGAAATCTGGAAATAGCACCGCGCCGGATCGCGGCTCAACAATCTCAGCTGCTCGCGCAGCAAAAACGGATCGAGCGACGGAAGTTTGTCGAGCGCGACCAGGAGCTCGGCGTCCTTTTGCAACTCGGCTTCATCCTTATAGCCGCCGGCCAGATCTCTCAGCGCGCCTTCGAAATTTTTCTGGCCGACGAAGATATTCGTGCCCCCGATGCCCAGATCGTCCTTGGCGAACGGCAAAATCACCTTCGTCACGCTGGGCTTGAGCGATTGGAAAAGATAGTGGTCCGCGCCGCGCAGCGCGTGCTTCATGATCAAGGCGCGGTTCAAGGCTTTGCTGAAGAAAAACGGTTTGCCGTTGAAGGGCTCGGTCGCGCCGAAGCGCTCGTGCACCACGTGCAAATTGAGGATGCGCGACGTCGATCCCGATTTTTTGATCAAGGCAAGGCTGCGAAACGTCACCGGCCACCACCGATCCACTCGACGAAACTCGTCGCACGACGATAACCGGCCCCTGTTAATTTTGGCTGTCGGGCTCGGCGGTGCAAATGGTTAGTTTCGCCTTTACGGCGGTGCTGACAACGCACCGGAAGTCTGGGTCACGAACGGAGCCACGGCCGCTTGGCAAGCACTCTTCCGATGACAACGCCGATCGCGAGCGATGCCAACCACTGCGGCAGAGTCCAAACATGGTAGCCCCAGTCGTAGCCGGCACCCCACACCACGCGCCGCCAGAGTTCTTCATAGATGCCGGTCAGCAGGTAACTGCTCAAAAACACGATGCCCAGGCTGACGAACATTCGTCGCCTGAGCCACTGAGCGGCCAGCGCGAAACCGATCAACGAGCCCAGATGCATGGGCCACCGGAAGTCCACCCACTTGATGAATTCGACATCGTACGAATCCAGACCGTACGACAGCGCCGACCCGACGGCGTAGAGCACGCAGACTGCCGCTATGCTCTTGACGATGGACCGCACGTCCAAACCGCCGGCTGTCGCCTCGGTGTTTTCGGTCTTCGGCGCGGCTGCCGTTTCACGCCGGCGGCCATAGCGGCCCAACCGGCCCGACGGATTGTCGATCGCTGTTTTCAAGCGCAGTCCCAGCCAGAAAACGATGAAGGCGCTTGGGATCGCGTCGAGGAAAAAGAAATAGGGCATGTCCATGAGGGTCAGGAAGGGGAGGTCGGCGAACGGAACGAGCTTCGGTATGAAATTGATACTAAGCGCCACGGCCGACCACACGAGCGGACCTGCCAAGGCATAAAGGAGCGCCGCACCCAAATGTCGCTTCGCCATGACGGCCACGGCAAAGAACCAGAGGGCCGAAACGATCCAGCTGATCCATAGGACTGGATGCGGCATGACACACTCCAAAAATGGCGCAGACCTCTGACAGGCAAGGCCGCGACTGTATGTCCTGGAGGAACAGTAGGTGACCGTTCTCATCGAAGGCAATAGAGCCGGCCGAACGCGCTCGGCAGCACGGTCCTGTAATCGGCGCGTCCGCTTGCGAAGCACCCCTCGTTGTCATCCCGGAGTTAGGCGAGCCCAACTGCGTCAGCAGTTGGCTTAAGCGAGCCTTACATCCGGGACCCAGTGATCGTAGCGCTCGGCGCATCGTTCCTGGCTCCCGGTGCTAAGCGTCGCAACACGGATCGCTATGCGATCCGGCTCCGCTAAGACCGGGATGACAAGGAGGAGTTACCAACGCCCGTATCGGCGAGAAGGTCGTCGAGGTTCATGCCTCAGGATCGCGCAGCGCAATCCTCACGGCAAGCCGAGGAGAGAGCATCGGTATCATGACGACCGCGCTCGCGGCGGCGACGGCGTAGATCAGGCTGAGAAAATAGCCCTCAAAGCCGATCGCTTCGCCGGCCGCGTAGATAATTTTCGGCAACGGCGGCCACGCCAGAAACAAGAGATTCTCCGCCGCATTTGCGATCCAATAAAAACAGCCGCAAACGGCGACGGTCGAACAGAATCTGACGAGGCCGGGACGGCGCGTGGCATCGAGCGCCGCGGCAAGCGTCCACGCGCAGACAAAAATGTTGCCGAAGAATAGGTCGAGGTACGCGCGCTCGCTGTTGCCGCCATAGGGCAGGAACAAGATTTCGCGCCCGAGGGCGAGGATGGGCGTAATGGCAACCACGGCCGACGACAGGAACGCTTGCTCGTCGTCGCTCGAAGCGAGTTCGAGAGCGCGCAACCAAAGGAAGAAGGTCGCCATATCCCAGATCGCCACAAACCCGTATGACGCGTCCACGCGGGCGTACACTTCTTGGATATTCACCAAAACAAGATCGGCGCACAGGCACGCCAAAATGAGAGGCAACAGAACCTGGCGCGCACCCGCCGCGTGAGACCATGCCCTGTGCAACGACTGCAACGAGAGGGTCAGTACTGCAAAATAGAGTCCGAAGATGACGTGGCTCGGCCAAGCCGCCAGATCCGCGCCCTCAACGCCGGCGAGTTCCAGACGCCCATATCTGAATCCCATGGCAATGAGCAATGCGATCGCAGCGGGAATGAGCTTGGCGATGACGTTCGTCCCCTATTGTGTGCAATCACCCTACCGCGGCGCCGCGCCAATGCTAGTGGCGCGGTTCGATCGTCACCTCGCGCGTGACCGCGACATGCGGCGCTTTGTCGGCCGGGAGACCGGGCACCTCGACCGCCAAATCGAGAGCGTCGGCCATCGTTGCCGCGCGGCGCAAGGCGCCGGAGATGGTGTCGATCTCCACGCTGAAGGCGTAGCACTCGACGCCGCGTAGCATCACTTCGGGCGAACCCTTGTCCGCGTGGTGCACGATTCGGGCGTCGTTGGGATGAGCTAGACCAAGGCCTCCTGCAGCCGCGTCAATCTCGGACAGTTCGCGTTCTGTCGTCGAGTTGATATCATGAGCCGCAACCTCGGGGGCCGAGCATTCAAAGTCAGCGTCCGGGCGTCCAGCATTGCCGAGGCCAAGAAGCTCGCCCAGAACGGAGATGGATGCGAAGCACGGCCAGGCCGATTCGCCGGCCGGATGGTCCTGAACCTGGTCAAAGTCGAAGTTTGACTCCAAGCAGATGGAGAAATGACGGTGCCACGCTATCGAGTTACCATTCGTCCCGAGGGCGGAAGTAAAATAGCAAATGCTTTGGTTAGCCTCGCATTCTTGCCCTCCGCCTTGTTGGGTTTGGTCGTGGTCCTGTTCAGCCCAGCATTTGGAATGCTGATCGGGGCTATCGCCATCATCGTGGGCATAGGCCTTTTTATCGACGTCCGGTTGGGCTGGGGCCTTGTATGGTTTGTCGGAGGGATTCTACTATTCAACTTCTGCTTAAGCAGAAGTGACGCTCCAGGCGCTTCCAACGCTCTTTTTTTCGGCAGCCATTATGGCGAACCCATGCCGATTGTCTCTAGCCCACACTAAGCTCGGGTGCCATCGCCGAGGCAATCCGCCTTTAATCAGGTTAATCAGGGGACAGCATACCTATTCGCGCGGTCCAGCAACACGGACCGTAATGGGTATCCTGTCGCCGAATTTTTCTGAGTTTTCTGAAACTCTCAAAACTTCTCGATCTTCAGTTTGATGCCGTCCGGCACATGGTTGAGCCGCACGTCCGCGCCGTAGACGACGACGATCGTCGCCCCTTCCGTTTCCGTCTTGAAGCCGCCGAGGATGTTCGCCGAAGCGTTGATCGCTTGGCAGACCTGCGCCGCGGTGGCGCCCGGTTGCAGAGTCTCTATGAAACCGGAGCCCTTGGGCGGGCCGTTCGTGACGAAGATGGGGCTCGCTTTCGTCACCGTCCCGCCCTCGCAGGTGAAGACGACGCCCGGCCCCTTCCCATGCGCGGCTGCGGGCAGCGCGCCCAGCAAAATGGCGCACGAAATCGCGGCAAGGCAATTGAGAAGCTTCATGGCAGTCCCTTTCTCTATCGGATCGCAATGGTCAGCGTGAACGGACCGAGCGAGTGGTCGGCCATCATGTTAGGACTGAGCTCCAAGGTATATGTGCCGGTCGACGTGAGCGCGATGGTGTTCGGCAGGCCGGGCCCATCCGATTGCCGCGAACCTGCAAATATCATGCGCACGTCTGCTCCCTCCTCGCTCCACGTCAGCGTTTGCCCGGCGCGCGCGCGAAACGAATAGGCGCAGCAGTCGGCGTTTTGCACCATGCGGCCCTTGAGCGTGACGGCGTGCGCGCCGTGCGCAAAATGAATCGGGATCGGACAGGCCCGCGCGCCCGCCACGCAGTGTGCCGGTGCGTTACCCACCAAAGAGAGCGCGACCCAGGCTATGAATTCGGCGCCGGACATCGTGCCTTCCCTGCGTTAGGACGGCACGTAAAACGTCGTCGTGTCGACGACGACGTTGCAAAACCCGTCGAAGGCCTTGTCGTCGCCCCAAAACACGATGCGCTTGATGCCCGGCCCGGTCAGCGTGAACTGGCGCGCGGGCACGTCGCTATAGCTGCGGATCTCGCCCTCGTTGACCGTGCTGAGCGTTGCGCCCTTCTCGTCTTGCGCGGTTGCCGTCCACACTGGATGGGTCACCCCGCTCGGCCCCGCGACCAGACGCGAGCGGTTGAACTCGAATTTGATACCGGCGTTGTCGAACTCCATGGTGTAGTGGCAGGGATGGCCGCCCTGCTGCACCAAGACCATGTTGCCGCGCGCCCCCGCCAGCGCTTGCCCGCCGTAGACATAGCGCGAATCCATCAGCACCACCGGTTGATCGGCCGGCGCATACACGGTGACTCCGATCGATCGAAGCGCGGTATTGAGCGCGTCGCCTTTGATCCCCTCGCGTGGAAAGTCATCATCGGCGCGCGCCATCGAAACGGCGGCGAGTGCGAGCGCGAGACCCGCGACCGCCAAACGAATATTCATGTGTCGTCGTTCTTTTGAGCGCGAGGACCCTGGGCCATCTCGCATGCGATAGCAATTGACGCTCCGGCCACCTCGACGATTCCCCCGCGGCGAGAAAATCGGTCGCTTTCGTAATCTCCTTGTCGCGTTGGTAAGCTGAAGTGCGCGGACACATGCCCGGCCCGAGAGCAGTCGCACGGTCCAACGAAGCGGAGCGCAATAGGTATCCTGTCGCCGTATTTTTTTGAGTTGCGCGGGTGCCGATGCGATGTGCGTCAATTAAGGATTGGGCCACACACCGGCAGATAGGACAAACATTGGGGGGCCAAAATCGGTCGAACTATGGAAACCTGCACTACAGTCATGAGTATCAAAGAAATACATTCGCTGAACGTAGGTTAGCGTTTCTGAACCGGAGATTTGGCCGGATCCGGCCAGATAGTCGAACGGTAAGTAGGCCATTTTATCGGCCTTGGTTTCAGTTCTTGTTTGACATCCGGCGAGGCCACCATGAACTGTAAATTTATTTGCCAACTTCGTATAAACGGTATCGCCGATCTTCAACGGTGGTTTTTTGCGCAGCCAATCGATCAAGTCCTTGATTACTTGAACATCGACAGGTCCGACTATTCCAACAACCAGAGCCGAGATTGAGCCTGGTTGCCATTTGACGGCGAAATGACCCGCACGAATGCCTTCGGAAAAACCGGCCGGATTGAACACATAGAGCGTTTTGTTGGAAGACGCGAAAAAGGCATCCAACTGATGTTGCGTTGCCAGGTTTGTGAGAACGTCTTTTGCGTCTGGAATATTTTGAGTCGGTCGCGTCGGTCCCCGGCTGTACGTCGGCGCTGCTTCGGCTCCTGATGCCGCCGAGATGAATGCACATAGGATGAGGGACCCAACGAGACCTACAGCCGAAGCGATTCTCGAAAGGTCCCGACTAAGACGCAGTCTGAGCGATTGAGGTTGCTGCACATTTGCCCCCACGGGAAGTGCCACCATCTCAACAATGCGCCCAAACCAGAAAATTTGCCAGCATGCGTTTTGGCTGGGTCTGGCTCAGGATAGTCAATTCTCGTTGAGTCCGTGCGGGGCGTGCGTGTGCAAGCGAGCCTTCCACGAGCCCTCGATCTCAATGACGTCCTTCGAGTCCATATCCGGCGAAACGCGCTGCAAAATGCTGAATCGGAAATGGCGCGCGTCGCGCTTGCGAAGAAGATGATTCCCGCCATGGCCCACGGCCGCGTAGTTCAACCATCTGCCGAGCAAATTGTTGGACCCGTACGCTGAGCCCACGTAGCCTCGCGCATCCGAGGTATCGAAAATATAGTAGATAGCGCGCCATTCGGAGAGTTTGGCCTTCCAACTCGCCGGCAGAATTCGAAGTTCGTCCCAAGTCAAATTTATTTCATCCCAATTGAGAGCGCGCGCGTCGAGGACGCTTTCCTCATGAATCGCGAGGACCGGGATGATGTTGTTGTGCGCGCGGCGCCACCACGCTCTCTCCGGGGGCGGCCAGCCGACGACCAACTTTCCCTTCCATTGCTCGTAGAAGTCGGTGCGCGCGAGATCAAACCAAAGCACCGAGGTCCGATCGTCTTCCTCGGCGAAACCTCGCATGCCGAACGGCTTGAGTTCGGCGTAGGCCGGGATTTTCCAGAACTCTTCGCGCGTCACCGTTCTCGACGCGCCAATTGAATAGAGGCCGATAAACAATGCCTTGCCGGGCTCGTGCCCGATGAACGATGCGACGTGCTTGGCGCCGCGCATGGCATTTTCGACGCGGCTGCCATGCGTTTGCTGATAGGCATTGAAGAGCTCCGGTCTTTCCGCCGCGAGCCACGGCAACACTTTTCTCAGTTCGGGCTCGTTTGGTCGATGCCGAAACACGATCACTTCACGCGCGCCAACGCCCTTGTCAGCGAGTAGGTCGTTCAGGTTCATGTTTTACCGCCGGGTCTGGAAAATAAGGGGATGCTTTGCCGCTTAAACACGACAGCGGTGCCCTATTGGGATCATGCCACCCGTCACTGGCGATTGTCCGGGTATCCGTCTTTGATGCTCGCGGGGCTCGCCGAAGCCTCAAGCGCCTCGAGAAAGCGGATTACACCTTGCCGGCGAGCAGAGAAGACCGCCGCCGTTCGAATTGTGAGTCCTAGCTCCGTGAACCTGCGTTTCATCCGTTCGTGCATAGCTTCCCACTTTCCATCGAGCAACACGAAATCACAGTAGACGATGGAGAGGGTGGCATGATGGATGTCGCCGGCATCGTTTCGATCAATGCTGAAAGTCTCATCCAGAAACGCGGGGCGTAACAACCCCTGCATGACGGCCAGTGTCGGCACATGAGCCGGATGGGCGGCGAAGTTCTTCACTTGACCGACCATCTCCGGGTCGCGCCTTAGCTCATTAATGCGGTCTGCAAGGGCCTGATTCGACTCGTGCCAGATAGCGCCAAGTCTCTCGCGGTTTTTGGCAATAGCCTCGATGATGTTGGCGAGCGTAAAGGGTTGGAAGTCGTCGGTACGGTCGCGTCCGACCGCCACAAGCAGCTCCATGTCCGGTGGTGCCTTCAGACGAATCTTGATGTCCCGCAGTTGCTTTTCCTGGTTGATCGCCTGTTGCACGTCGAACATTGCGAAGTAGACGTTCGGGAGCACGGCTTCGAACAACCTAGCCGTCTCGCGTGCGTGTCGTGCATCCGTCGGCCCGGTGATCTCGGCGAAGTTCGTGTGCGCCACGACAAGTGCACCACCACTCGATTTAAGCGCGCGGACGAAGCGCCGGCCCTCTTCCTCACTGCTCGAAAAGCGCCGGATGGCCCAATGATCGAGGTACACGGTCGGAAAGTCGAATGACTGGAGGACGCGAAGCATCCCTTCATTGATTTCGAATCTAACGGGCATTCCACGGACTTTCACCCAAGAGAAGTAGCGCTTGCTTTCGCCGCCGCCATCATCCTCGATCGCCTCTAAAATGGAATCTCGTCGTCTATCGACGCTTGCGTGCCTGGAAGCGCACCCGCCGGCAAAGGCATGCTCGTCACTATGAACAGATTTACGATGTCCTCTCGATCCATGAACATGATCTGGCTGCGTTTCGTCTGATCCAACTTACTGCCAATCCAATTGCGTGCTGCTTTGGTAATCTCTCCACCTGCCACGATGAACGCGTGGTCCACCAAGACGCGTCGGCTCAGTTCAGGATCAAAAATCTCGTGACCGAGCATCATTAGAGCCTGATTGTGGATCTCCGCGACATTGGTGTTTGCGGACTTGCTCGTGCCGGCTGCATCCAACTTCCCTTTCTTGGCCTGGAGACCAAAATAGAGGACGTGCTGTGTTGGCAATGTGTATTTCATCCAAACGTCCTTGCCATATTCCAGCGCTTTGTCTTTGTGCCCCGCTGCGGTAATCCTATGGAAACCCAGCTGCCGAAACAGCGGCAACAATACTTGTTCGATCAGCTCGTCTTCAGATACCTTATCGAGATAACCCACTAGCAGATCGCGGCGCTCCAGCTCGGCTTTAGAAAACGGGCGGTGCGGATTGGCGTCGGGCGCGATAATCGTGTTCGTGCCGAGATGGCGAAGGTGGCATTGCTTGTCGTCCGCGTAAAACGCTTCGAAACCCTCTCGGTTCAGCGACGCGTTCAGCGTCTTCAATGCTGCAGTCCTTTCGTGTCCTTCGTTTGTGGCGTCCGCGGGGTCCATTAGGACTCGGATAATGTTGCAGAATGGGGTGGGCGGCGTCTGAGCGTTTGGGTGGGGCCCTTCAAGAATCTCCGCAAGTGTGTTCGCGACCCACGCGTTGCGCGTTGAACCATCGTGCGCATAGTCTGTATCCGCGTCGCGGAAAAACCGAGTGATGTAGCTACTGCTACGATAGGGGAAGCACACTTCCTCTGGCTTCCCATTGCCGCAGATCATATCTGCAATCTCGTCGAGCGTTCGTTGGCGCCATTTCATCCGAATCCGCCTCCCGACCTAAGCGCAAGAAGGACAGACTCTAAGTGCCGCTTGTCCATGAATCGCCCGGCTCATAAAGTAGGGCAAGCGGGCGCTAAGCGGCTAGTGTCTTCAGATGCGACTCACACTCGAAGAAATTCGCAAACCGCGTTCCTGGGCCGAATTTCACGCCTTTTTTACCACTGTATCTGACGGGGCGCGCGCAAATGAGGAAACGAAGAGAAGGTTTCGCCTGGAAAGCGGCGCCTACAAGCGTTGGCGTGACGAGGTGATGCCGTTGATGCAATTCTGCAAAGCCGAGAGCGTGGCAGACAGCGCGACGATTCAAGTGTTTGCCGACGACGGGCCCGTTGACGCGCAGATTTCTGGATTTCCGTCCAGTGCAGACACCACCACGATAGAAATTACTCGCGCGATTGATGGTCAGGATGAGCGCCTGCGCATGGAGCTCCTCACGGAAAAAGGATCTGCGCCGGGCGCCGGCCCAATACGACGTGTGCAGCTGGACGGAGTTAAGGTGATCGAGGCAGAACTTGAATCGCAGTCGCACGAGGACATTGCATCCCGGCTCATCCGGCTAGCCAGCGATTCAATAATACAAAAGGGCGCAAAGAAATATCCGCCGAGCACCTGGCTTCTCGTAGACGCCGTTGAATTTCGAACGGCTACAGAAGAGATCCGCCCGAGAATCCATGCCGAGTGCGCGAAGGTCGCAACACAAACCTCGTTCGATCGTGTTTATCTCCTCGCTGCGTATCGCGATGAACAGGGTAGGGTTCAGGTCGCGAGTTCGCGTTTGAAATGACGCGTTGCACATCGATCTGCTCGCACGAATTGTCCAAGGCACCTTGCGCCGTGGGCGTTTATGTTCTACATTTGTTCCGATACGCAAGAGCACGCTTCTCGCGCACCAACTCTTTGACATCGTCCATCCAATCCCAAAGGCGGTCGCGGCCGAAAGCGCGATGTGTGCCCCGAATTGCGCGCGCAGCGGCGCTACGACACCGACGCTGTAACGGCAACACGCAGTTTGCAACGGCAATGCAACGGCTGTGTAACGGCAATAGCCCAGCAATTTCAACGGTGTAACGGATGCAACGGCAAAAGGGTGGGGTCTCATTCGCAATTCGCAACTGGCGTGCGTCTGCGAACAAGGCGGCACCCCGCCGCTGTAAATTTCGGTTATTTACAGCGAACAACAGCGGGCGCAGGTGCGAAGGCGCCCGGCGGTTTTCTCTTCTGAAGCGGGCGGGACGCCCGCGGTCCCAGGCGGCCTAGTGTTGGCTCTTCGGCGTGCGCACGACGAGCCCGTCGAGCGCGTCCGACACCTTGATCTGGCAGGAGAGGCGGCTGTTCGACTCGAGCCCTTCGGCGAAGTCGAGCATCGTCTTCTCCATTTCCTGCATCGGCTCGAGCTTCTCCAGCCACGCCTTGTCCACATAGACGTGGCAGGTCGCGCAGGCGCAGGCGCCGCCGCAATCCGCGTCGATCCCCGGTATCAGGTTCTTGACCGCGCCCTCCATCACCGACATGCCGGTCTTGACCTCGACCACATGCTCTTTGCCGCTGAACTCGATGTACTTGATCTTGGCCATCATTCGTCCTTGGAAGTCGCAAAGCGGTCGCGCATTGGGGGCAAAGCCTTAGCCCCCCATCTCTTTCATAGGAACGGCGCGGTCCGCAAGCCGTTCGGGCGCGACCTTCGCGCGCGCGGCGATCAGGCGGCGCCCCATCATGTACTCGGGCGCGGCGTTGACGGCCTCCACCGCGACGATCGCCGCGGCGCGCAGGCGGAAAACGGCAAAGCTGCGCGCCGCCGGATCGCCGCGCAGCACCAGCTGATCTTGCGGCCCCGAAAGCCCCGCGATCTGCAGCTTCAGATCGTATTGGTCCGACCAGAACCACGGCACCTCGGTATAGGGCTTCGGCTTGCCGCAAATCGCAGCCGCCGCGTGCTTCGCCTGGTCGATCGCGTTTTGCACCGACTCCAGCCGCGCACGGTTGGTCACGCTGTGCGCACACGGCAAGTCGGCGCAATCGCCGACGGCATAGATCTTGGGGTCGCTCGTGCGCGTGAACTCATCGACGACAATGCCGTTCGCGACCTTCAGTCCCGCGGCCTCGGCGAGCTCCATGTTGGGCAAAATGCCGACGCCCGCGATCACGATATCGGCGGGCACGCGTCCCGCCGACGTCTCGACGACAAAGCTCGTGCCGTCGACCACGCCGATCTTATCGACCCGCGTGCCCGTGTGAATGACGACGCCGGCCTTGCGATGCTCGGCTTCATAGAAGGCGGAGAGTTGCTCCGACACCGTGCGCGCCATGACGCGCGGCGCCATCTCCAGCACCGTGACGGTCAGCCCGCGCTTCTTCGCAACGGCCGCCACCTCAAGGCCGATATAGCCGGCGCCGATGATGACGAGCTTCACGCCCGGCTTGAGATAAGATTGCATCGCCTCGACATCGGCGATGCCGCGCAAATAACGAACGCCGGGCAGGTCCTCGCCGTTCGTCGTCAGATGCCGCACGCGCGACCCCGTCGCCAACACCAGCGCATCGTAGGCGATGCTGCGATTGTCGTGCGTCTCGACCCGGTGCAGTTCGCGATCGATGCGCGTGACCGTCGTGTCCAGGATCAACGTGCACTTGGCGTCGTCGTAAAATTCGCGCGGCTTGATGAACAACCGATCGAGCGCGAGTTCGCCGGCAAGGTAGGCCTTGGACAGCGGCGGGCGCTGGTACGGCAAATAAGGTTCGTCGCCGATCACCGTGATCGCCCCGGCGAAGCCCTCGGCTCGAAGGCTGGCGACGGTTTGGGCGGCCGCTTGGCCCGCGCCGACGATGACGACCGATTCGCTCATGCCTTGCCGTGGCGCCTTTCGCGGATTTGGCCGTTGCGTTAGCACGCTGGTTGCCCCGTGCAAAGCGCGCGGGTTACAAGGGCGCCGATGATCGCTGCCATGGCCGATTCCCGCGCATCCAAGCCCCTGACGCTCGTCTTCGAAGACGAGGCGGCGACGGCGCGCTTCGCCCGGAAACTGGCGGCCGTGCTGACGAAGGGCGACGTGATCGCGCTCACCGGCGGCCTCGGCAGCGGCAAGACCGCGCTCGCCCGCGCCGTCATCCGCTCCTTCCTCCCCGACGAGGAAGTGCCGAGCCCGACCTTCACTTTGGTGCAGAGCTACGACACGCCGCACTTCGCGATTTGGCACGTCGATCTCTACCGTCTGAGTTCCGCCCGCGATGTCCGCGAACTGGGCCTCGACGACGCCCTCGACGCGAGCGTGCTCTTGATCGAATGGCCCGAACGCGCCGCCGCCTGGTTGCCCGCCGACCGCCTCGAAATCCGCCTCTCATTCGGCAAAACCGCAACCGCCCGAAAAGCAGAGCTGACCGGTCACGGCAATTGGGCCGGTCGCCTCGCCGCTCTTGAGGCAAGCGCATGACCGCGGATCGTAAAGCGGCGATCGAAGCGTTCCTGCAAACGACCGGCTGGGCGCGGGCCGAGCGCCATCCGCTAGCTGGCGACGCCTCGACGCGCAGCTACCTCCGTTTGGCCGAGCGTGGGCACACCGCCATCCTGATGAATCAGCCGCGCGGCGCCGAGACGTCGTCCTGCCCACCCGACGCCAGCGAAGCTCAGCGTCGCGCCCTCGGCTACAACGCCGTCGCCCGTCTCGCCGGCCCCGACTGCCGCCCCTTCGCCGCGGTGGCCGCGCACTTACGCAAAAGCGGCCTCAGCGCCCCCGAGATCGTCGCCCACGATTACGATCAAGGCTTCCTTCTGATCGAAGATTTCGGCGACGGCCGCTTCGCCGATCTGATGGCCGGCGGCCGCGCCGAACAACCGTTCTACGAAAGCGCGATCGACGCACTGGTTCATCTCCACGCAGCGCCGGCGCCGTCGTCGCTGCCGGTCCCCGGCGGCGGCGCCGTCCCGCTTCTCGCCTACGACGCGGTCGCCATGGAAGCCGAGGTCGACCTGTTGGCGGAGTGGTTCTATCCCGCCGCCTCCGGTCGGCGCATGAGTGACGATCAACGCGCCGCGTACCTCTCGCTCTGGCGCGCCGCGTTCGCGCACCTGGTTCACACGAAGCCCGTGCTCGTGCTGCGCGACTACCACGCCGAGAATCTGATGTGGCTCGATCAGCGCACTGGAACAGCCCAGCCCGGTCTGCTCGATTTCCAAGACGCACTCGCCGGCTCGCCCGCCTATGACCTGATCTCGGTCTTGGAAGACGCGCGCCGCGACGTCGCGCCCGCGCTCGCCGAAACCATGACCGCGCGCTACATCGCCGCCCGCACAGCGCGCGACCCGGCCTTCGACGTGGATGCGTTCAAGCTCGCCGCAGCACTCCTCGCCGCGCAGCGCAACACCAAGATCGTCGGCATCTTTTCGCGATTGTGGAAACGCGACGGCAAGCCGCGCTACACCAAATTCTTGCCGCGCATGTGGGGCTATCTGGAGCGCGATCTGCGCCACCCCGCACTCGCCGATTTGAGACAATGGTTCGACCGCTCTGTTCCGCCCGCCTGGCGCGGCACGCTCACGCTTGAGAGTTGATGATGCCGAAATTTACGCGCGGAATGATCATGGCCGCCGGTCTCGGTGTGCGCATGCGGCCCCTGACCGACGACCGCCCCAAACCTTTGATCGAAGTCGGCGGGCGTACCTTGCTCGATCACGCGATCGATCGCTTCAAGGCGGTGGGCGTCAAGATGATCGTCGTCAACGTGCACTACAAAGCCGACATGATCGTGGCGCATCTGAAGAAGCGCACCGATGTCGAAATCCGCATCCAGGACGAACGGCAAGAACTGCTCAATACCGGCGGTGCATTGAAGAAAGCCTTGCCGCATTTCGCAGGCGAGCCGTTCCTCACCTACAACAGCGACTCGATCTGGCTCGAGGGGATGGGCGCAAATCTCGATCGCCTGACACAGCGCTGGAACGACGCCGAGATGGATTGTCTGATGCTGCTGGCGCCGACCTTCAGCGCCATCGGTTACGACGATCGCGGCGACTTCACGATGGATGCGAACGGGCGCCTCGCGCGGCGCGAGCCTCAGCGTGTCGCGCCATTCGCTTGGCCGGGCGTGCAAATCATTCATCCGCGCCTGATCGAGAAGGGCAAGGGCGACGTGTTCTCAACGAACCAGCTCTGGGACGTCGCGATTGAAGCCGGGCGCCTCTACGGTCTGAGGCTCGAGGGCAAATGGATGCACATCGGCACCCCGCAAGCGCGCGCCGAGGCGGAAGAATTTTTGCGCACACTGAGCACGGTCGCCTAAGCTAGCCGCCCATGGCGCGGCCCCTCAATCTCTTCACGATTCCGCCCGGCGCCGCGTTCGCCGATGAATTGGCGCGCGGCGCCCTGGCCCGCTGGGGCGATGAGCGCGATCCCCTCGCCATCTCGCGTCTTCTCATTCTTGTGCCGACACGCCGCGCCATCGGCGCCGTTAGCGACGCCTTCGCTCGCGTAAGGATCGGGGGCATTGCAGTCCTGCCGCGTATTCGCGCGCTGGGCGATTGGGACGACGAGCCCGACCTGGTCGGCGGTGACAGTGATTTCGTCGGTGAAGCCGCTCCCGATTTGCCGCCGCCGATCTCCGCTCTTCGCCGCGAGCTGTTGCTGACGGCCCTGATCCGTCGCTGGTCCGTTCGCGTGGAGGGAAGCGAAGGCGAGCGCTCGTACGGATCGCCGCCGGCTTTGGCCCTGGCGTTGGCGCGCGACCTCTCGCGCCTGCTTGATCAGGCCGCGGCCGAGGGCTTGGCGTGGGACCGATTGCAGGAGCTTGTCCCGGCTGAGCTTGCGACGCATTGGGACGTCACTCTCAAATTCCTGAAGATCGTGACCGAAGCCTGGCCCGAAATGCTTGCGGGCGAACACGCCAGCGATGCCGTGGTTCATCGCGACACGGCGCTGCGCCGCGCGGCGGAGATCTGGAACGCAAATCCGCCGCCTTATCCAGTGGTCGCGGCCGGCTCGACCGGCAGCGTGCCCGCCACCGCGGTGTTGCTCAAGGCGATCGCCGGCTTGCCGCAAGGCGCAGTCGTGTTGCCCGGTATCGATCTTGCTACGTCGGACGACGAATGGAAGACGCTTGCGCCCGGTCATCCGCAGCACGGCATGCGCGAACTGATCGCGAAGTTCGGCGCGACGCGCCGCGACGTAGAGCCATGGACGGATGCTCCGGGAAACGCGCCGCGCGCTGCGTTGTTGCGGCAGGCGCTGCGCCCCGCCGAAGCGACGGCCGAATGGCAAACTGCGATCGCCGATCAGAAGTCTGTTCTTATTGCCGGGCTCGCCGGACTGAAATCAGTGAGTGCACGCACGCCGGCCGAGGAGGCGCAGGTGATTGCATTGGCCCTTCGCCGTGCGGCCGACGCGCCTGCCATGACTGCCGCACTTGTCACGCCGAACCGGTCTCTTGCTCGGCGCGTCGCAGCCGAATTGAAACGCTGGGATATCGACATTGACGATTCGGCCGGTATGCCGTTGTCAAAGAGCGTCCCGGGGCGGTTTCTGTCGTTGGTCGCCGAAGTTGCCGCCGAGCGGCTCGCGCCTGTACCGTTACTGGCGCTGCTGAAGCATCCGCTGACGACGCTGGGCTACGCCGATCGCAACGACCTGCGCGCGCTCGCCGAGAATTTCGAATTCGAGGTGTTGCGCGGGCCACGACCATCGCCCGGTTTTGACGGCCTGCGTAGTGCCCTGTCGCAATGGCAAACGGTCCGTTTCGGCGAACTCATCGACCGGCTCGAGGAATCGTTTGGAGATTTCGGCGCGGACGACATGCGTGGGGCGCTGCCGGTTGAAGTCGTGATCGAACGACACAGAGCGGCTGTCGAACGCATCGCAACTGACACACGCGGAGACGTGGGCTCCCTGTGGGAGCACGAAGCCGGCCGCGTTGCTGCTGATTTGCTTACCTCGCTCGCGACTGCGGCGCCGAATTGTGGCGTCGAATTGTCAGTCGCCGACTACGTCGATTTCGTTCGCACGGTCATGGACGCCGCATCCGTGCGCCCGCGCTTTGGGCGCCATCCGCGGCTGCACATTTGGGGACCGCTTGAAGCGCGCCTTCTGCAAGCGGATCTGACGATTTTAGGTGGCCTGAACGAAGGCGTTTGGCCGCCGTTGGCTGATCCTGGTCCCTGGCTCAATCGGCCGATGCGGGACGCGCTCGAGTTGAGCCAACCGGAGCGCCGCGTCGGCTTGTCGGCGCATGATTTCGTTCAGGCCGCTGCTGGGGCGCGAACGTTGCTCACGCGCAGCGAAAAGGACGGAGGCACGCCGACCACGGCGTCGCGTTGGCTCACGCGCATCGCCATCGTGCTCGACGGTGCCGGTCTTGCCGATGAGTTCGTCGACGATGAGCTTATCGGCTTTGCACGGCGCATCGATCGTCCGCAGGTCGAGCGTCCGATCACTCCGCCGCGTCCATGCCCGCCTTATGCGGCACGCCCGCGCGACCTTGCGGTGACCGACATCGAGCGATGGATTCGCGATCCCTACGCGCTCTACGCCCGCGCCATATTGAAGCTCAGGCCGCTCGATCCGCTCGACGATACCCCGACCGCAGCAGAACGCGGCATGGTTATTCACGGCGCGTTGGATCGTTTTGCGAAACAATTTCCGGGCGCACTGCCCGACGACGAGACGCCGTACGCAGCGTTGCTTGCGGCAGGACGCGAAGCGTTCGGCGAAATGCTGACACGCCCCGGCGTCGCAGCCTTCTGGTGGCCGCGCTTCGAGCGTATGGCGCGCTGGTTGATCGCCTTCGAGCGCAAGCGCCGTGCCGAAGGCGCGACCGTCACCAGCGAGGAGCTTGGCGCAATCGAGCTTGCCGGGCTCAACTTCAAACTGCGCGCCAGGGCTGATCGCGTTGACCTTTGGCCGGACGGTACGGCTTCGATCATCGACTACAAAACCGGACAGCCGCCCTCCGCAAAACAAGTCGTCACCAATCTCGCACCGCAAATTCCGCTCGAGGCTGCGATCGCGCTTGCAGGCGGATTCCCAAAATCCCGGCCGACGTCGATCCGAGAGCTACTGGTTGTCCATTTGAAGGGCGACACGATCGGCGGGCGGGCGATCCGGGTCGACGCGCCAGACGCGACGCCGGACCAAATCGCCGCGAAGGCACGTGCCGGCTTGAGTCGTCTTGTCGCCGCCTATGACGACCCCACGATGCCGTACCTCGCGCGCCTGCGCGTCGTGCTTGAGCGCGTCGAGGGCGACTACGACCACCTTGCGCGCATCAAAGAATGGTCGTCGGGAGATGACAATGATTGGTGACGCGATCCGCATTCAGCGCGTCGCCACCGATCCGGAACACTCCGCATGGGTCGAAGCGAACGCTGGTTCCGGGAAGACTCACGTCCTCGTCGATCGAATCGCACGGTTGTTGCTGGACGGTTCGCCGCCCGATCGATTGCTCTGCCTGACGTTCACGCGCGCGGCCGCCGCTGAAATGACGGCGCGACTCTTCAAGCGTCTCGGGGCGTGGGCCTTGCAGGGCGAGGAAGCGCTGGCGGAAGATCTCGCGAGCCTCATCGGTGCTCCGGCCTCCGCCAAACTCCGGAATCGAGCGCGCCGGCTTTTCGCCGAAGCTCTCGAATCGCCGGGTGGATTGCGGATTCAAACGATCCACGCGTTCTGCGAACGCTTGCTCAAGCGCTTCCCGCTCGAAGCAGGCGTCGCGCCGCAATTCGCCGTGCTCGACGACACGGTGATCAACGAGCTGTTGAGCGACGCACGCGATGATTTGCTGCGCCTCGCGCAGAACGACGAGGCGCTCGCCGAAGACATCTACGAGCTGACCGCGCACTCCGGCGAAGAGCGTTTCGACACCATGATGCGCGCGGTTGCGCGCGACCGCGGTGTACTGACGAAATTTCTGGATTCGAGGACGATCGGCCGTGCAGTCGAAGACATCTTCCATAAACTCGGTGCCCGCCCGGGTTCGACAAACGTCGAAATTTTCGAGGGTGCCTCCCGCTGTTTGTCGGCGACAATGGCTCAGCGCATCGCCGACGCCTATTCCAGGGGAGGCAAGACCGACTTGGAACGCGAACCGGCATTCCGCGCGTTCGCAGCGTCGCCCGGCGGAGAGACGTTCCGCGATTTCGCCCCGCGGCTCCTCACCAAGGAAGGCGAAGTGAATGCAACGCTCGCCACCAAGAAGGTCATGGGCCTCGATCCCGAGGCGATGAGCGAATTGCCGAAGATTGCGGCGACCCTCTACCAGGCGAATATTGAGAGCAACGCGCTTTTCATCGCCGATCGGACCGCGCGTCTCGTGCGTGTCTCAAATCGGATGTTGCGGAATTTCGAGACCGCGAAGCGCCGTCGCGCCGCGCTCGACTATGACGACCTGATCGTTCACGTCCGCCGCCTCTTCGACAAGCCGGGCGCCGATTGGATTCTCTACAAGCTCGATGGCGGCATCGATCATATCTTGGTCGACGAGGCGCAGGATACGAGCCCGGTACAATGGGAAGTCATCATGCCCATCGCACAGGAGTTCTTCGCAGGTCGCGGCGCGGAGCGGAAATATCAAGCAGCCCGCCGCACGCTCTTCGCCGTAGGCGACGTCAAGCAGTCGATCATGTCGTTTCAAGGTGCGGATCCGGACGCCTTCGTACGCACCCACAGACTAGCTGAGGAGGCCGCGCGCGGCGCCCGGCTTGGCTTTGAGAACGTGACCCTCGACCGCTCGTTCCGTTCGGCGCCCCAAATACTGAAACTCGTCGACAGCGTGTTCGCGAATGCGAGCGCGCGAGAGGGGGTTACCTTCGAGCATGCGGTTGAACATATCCCCGTGCGCGACGACATTTCGGGCTTGGTCGAACTTTGGCCTGCGGTCCAGGCGTCGGAAGCACCGGAGCCGATCGCCTGGGACGCGCCGCGCGATCGCCCGACCGACAGGCATCCGGCCGTCATCCTCGCCAGTTCGATCGCCGGCAAGATCGATCAATGGATCACCGGCGCTGAGGCAGTATTCGACTCATCCGCCAACGCGATGCGTAGGATGCATGCGGGCGACATCATGATCCTCGTGCGCCGCCGCGGCTTCTTTGCCGAGGAAATGATTCGTCAACTCAAGAAGCGCGCGATCCCTGTTGCTGGCGCCGACCGTCTGCAGCTGGTCTCCCACATCGCAATCAAGGATCTGATCGCGCTCGGCCGCTTTGCGTTGATGCCTCTCGACGACCTCAATCTCGCAGCCCTGTTGAAAAGCCCGTTTTGCGGACTCAGCGAACAGGCATTGTTCGAGCTTGCCTACAATCGCGGTAATGCGCCGCTGTGGGATCGTCTGCGCGCTCGCAGATCCGATATGGTATTCGCCTCGGCTGCGGAGTTTCTCGAAGCCGCCCGCAAAGAGGCCGACTACAAGCAGCCATTCGAATTCTACGCGCACATTTTAAGTGCGAGGGGCGGTTGGCGCCACGTGCTGGAACGCCTTGGCCTCGATGCAGCCGATCCCATCGACGAATTCATGAACGCGGCGCTCGAATTCGAGGTCGATCACACGCCCTCGCTCGAAGGCTTCTTGCATTGGATCGAAACGACGGAAGCCGAGATCAAGCGCGACCAGGATCGCACTGCCGGCGCTGTGCGCGTGATGACGGTGCACGCGGCGAAGGGTCTGGAGGCGCCCATCGTTATCCTTCCCGACACCTGCACAACGCCCGAGAACGGTCGCCACGATCTCGAATTCCTCGATGCCGACGGAATCCCGCTGTGGAAGATAGAGCCCAAGCGCGAAGTGCCCGCCCGTCTCGCCGCACGCGATGCGGCCAAGCGGCACCGCATGATGGAGTATCGCCGGCTGCTCTATGTTGCGCTCACGCGACCGCGCGACCGCCTCTACGTCTGCGGCTACCAGACCAAACGCGGGCGCGAGGACGGCTGTTGGTACGATCTGGTGCAAACGGCGATGAAAGAGTTGAGCGCAGCCGAGATCACAGACGGCGAGGTAACATGTCACCGCCTTGGTGCGGTGCCAGAGCCGAATACGTCTGCGGCGCCGAAAGCGCAGCGCTTGAACGAGCCGCTGCCGTTGTGGGTGCGCAGTACCGCGGCGCAGGAGCGTCTTATCCAACCTGTCAATCCTTCGGACGCCGTACGTTCTTCGCGCCCCGCCGCCGTAAGTGCATCGCGCAAGATCGAGATCGGCCCTGCGCTCGAGCGCGGTCGCGCAATTCATCGTTTGCTCGAAGTGTTGGCGCCGCTGGACTCCGCCGCCTGGCACCTGCAGGCGAGTGCGGTTGCAGCAACTCTGCTCGAAGATCCCGACCTCGCCCGTTCGGCCGCGGACGAGGCATTGCGCGTGCGCGCCGATCCGGCTCTTGCACATCTCTTCGCGTCCGGATCGCATGGCGAGGTCGCGCTGCGCGGCCGCGTCTCCTGGCGCGGCAGTGAAATTGAATTGGCCGCCCGCGTCGACCGCATCGTCGTAGAGCCCACTCGTGTGCTGATCGTCGAATTCAAGACCGATCGGGCAGTCCCCGCGAGCGTCGATGGGATTTCACAAGACTATGTGACCCAACTCTCACTCTACGCCCGGGCAGCCGCCGATTTATTCCCGAACCGGCACATCGACTGCGCCGTCCTGTGGACGGCAAAGCCGCGTCTGGACACGATTTCCTCAAAGAATCTTGAGGCGATGGCGGCCACGCTTGACCCCCCTCAGGGTGCTTCCTAGATTGAGTTGACAATGCCAATGGCGCCACCCGCGCCCGCAAAAGGATAAGTCAAATGGCCGACAAGATCACCGACTCGAGCTTCGAGAAGGACGTGCTGAATTCGTCGAAGCCGGTGTTGGTGGATTTCTGGGCTGAGTGGTGCGGCCCCTGCCGGCAGATCGGGCCGGCTCTCGAAGAACTCGCCGCTGAACTCGGCACCAAGATCACCGTCGCCAAGCTGAACGTGGACGAAAACCCGACGACGCCGGTGAAATATGGCGTGAAGGGCATTCCGACCTTGATGATTTTCAAGGACGGTCAAGTCGCGGCGACCAAGATTGGCGCCATGCCGAAGCAAAAAATCAAAGAGTGGATCGACTCCACGATCTGAGTCTTATTGAATCTAACCAGGTTCAATCTGATTCTCGTATCGGGGGTTCAATGAGCGTTATCGTAAGCGAAGCGACATTCCAGCGTGACGTGCTGGCGTCGGCAAAGCCCGTATTGGTCGATTTCTGGACAGAGTGGTGTGCACCGTGCAAACCGCTCGCCATTTCGCTCGATGAACTCGCCAAAGAGCTCGGCGACAAAATCGTTATCGCCAAGATCAATGCCGAGGAAAACCCGACCATCGCGAACAAATACGGTGTGCGTGGTTTTCCGACCATGCTGATCTTCAAGGACGGCGGTGTTGCCGCGTCGCGCAACGGCTCGATGCCGAAGCAGAAGATCAAGGAATGGATCGATCAGTCGATCTGAGTTCAGGCATTTTCTCTGAGCACGGCGCCGGCAAGATGAAGCGATCCGCAAATCAGGACACGCGGCGCCGCTTTGGCCTTCGTCATCGTGGCGCGCGCGCCCACCTGTAGGAGCGCATCCTCAAGCGACGGTGCGGGGTCGGCGTCAAGCCCTTCGGCGCGCGCCGCGTCGTACAGTTGCCCGGGCCCAAAGCTCGCCGGCTCGCCCGGTATGGCAATGGTCGTAACGTGCTTTGCAAGACCGCGAAACGCCGCGAAGAAGCCGCGTGGGTCCTTCGTGTTGAGCATGCCGCAAATCAAATAGAGCGGGCGCGAATTGCGCTCCTCAAGATCGGCGAGTGTATGGGCAACGGCACGTGCCCCGTGCGGATTGTGCCCGCCGTCGAGCCAAACTTCCGCGCCTTTTGGGGCTGCGGTGACGAGCGGCCCTCGCGTCAAGCGCTGCAAGCGTCCGGGCCATTCGACCGTCATCAGCCCGCGTTCCAAATCGATGTCCTTCAACTCGAGCCAGCGCACCTGACGCAGCGCCGCAATCGCCGTCGCGGCATTGATCAGTTGATGCGCGCCCGCCAATCGCGGCAGCGGCAAGTCGATCAATCCCCGATCGTCCTGATAGACGAGACGGCGGTGTTCCTCATGCGCCATGAAGTCCTGGCCCCAGAGGATTAGCGGCGCATCGATTTCCGCCGCCCGGGCTTCGATGACATCGCGGACTTCGTCGCTTTGCGGTCCGACGACGCCGACGACCCCGCTCTTTAGGATGCCGGCCTTTTCTCCCGCGATCGAAGTGAGTTCGGTGCCGAGATATTGCTGATGATCGATATCGATGGGGGTGATGATCGTCACCGCCGGTCGCGCCAGGACGTTGGTCGCGTCCAAACGCCCGCCCAATCCCGTTTCCAGGATCACCGCATCGGACGAATGCCGGGTGAAGGCGAGAAATGCTGCCGCTGTCGTGATTTCGAAGAAAGTAATAGGCGCGCCGTCGTTGACGCGCTCGCACTCGTCGAGCAGTGCCGACAATTCGTCTTCGTCGATCAGTTTGCCGTTGAGGCGGATGCGTTCGTGAAAACGCACAAGATGCGGTGACGAATAGACGTGAACGCGTTTCCCCGCTGCTTCCAGGATCGAGCGTAGAAACGCGCAGGTCGAGCCCTTGCCATTCGTTCCGGCGACATGGAAGACAGGCGGCAATTTGCGCTCGGGGTTACCGAGCATTGCCAGCAGCTTCTCGATCCGCCCAAGCGACAGGTCGATGCTCTTGGGGTGTAGTGCGGTCAGCCGCGCGAGGATCCGGTCGCTCGCCAGTGCGCCGCCCGAGGCAGCGCTCATGCCATCTCTTGCGGCGGGCTCGAGCGTTGGTCGTCGTCGGCTTGCGCCTGTGCCGCCTGCAGCATCGGAACGCCGTAAATGCTGAGTTCGTGCGACGGTCTGAAGTTGGTGACGCGCGCTGGGCGCCGCGTCAGCAGTCTCAACACGCGCGTGAGCATCTCGCGCATTTTGTGACGATGAACGACCATGTCGACCATGCCGTGATCGACCAGATATTCGGCGCGTTGAAACCCTTCGGGCAGCTTTTCGCGGATGGTATTTTCGATGACCCGCGGGCCGGCGAAGCCGATAAGCGCGCCCGGCTCGGCCATATGGATATCGCCAAGCATGGCGTAAGAAGCCGTCACGCCGCCGGTCGTCGGATCGGTATGCACCACAATGTAGGGCACGCCCGCTTCGCGCAGCAACTGCACGGCGATCGTTGTGCGCGGCAATTGCATCAGCGACAGGATGCCCTCCTGCATGCGCGCGCCGCCGGATGCGGTGAAGAGAACGAAGGGCGTCTTGTCGTCGGCCGCCGAGCGCATCGCGGCGACGAGGCCTTCGCCGACCGCCATGCCGAGCGACCCGCCCATGAAATTGAACGACTGCACGGCCACCGTGGTCTTGATGCCGCCGATCTCGCCGACGGCGGCTTTGAGCGCGTCCTGCTCGCCCGTCTTGCTTCGCGCGTCCTTCAGACGATCGACGTAGCGCTTCTCATCGCGGAATTTGAGCGGATCGACCGGCGTGTCGGGCAGCACCAGCAGTTGATAGTCGCCGTCGTCAAACAAGTTCGCCAAGCGCTCTTTGGCGCCGACCCTCATGTGGTGATCGCAATGCATGCAGACGTAATTCGCCGCTTCCAAATCGCGGTGAAAAATCATGCCGCCGCAGCTCGAACACTTGCGCCAGAGATTGTCGGGCGTCTCCGTCTTGGCGCCCCAGAAACTCTTGATCTTCGGCCGGACGAAATTGGTGATCCAATTCATAGGGCTCGATACCGTTTACCGCTCATTAACCATGAACCTGCTCACCTGGGCGTTTGATGCGTCGCGTCGGCGAGTCGAGCAACCAAGCTTAGCACAGCTTGTGCCGACCCCGGCGAAATCTTACCTGCGCCGTCAACAAAACGGCCAATTTCTGCCACCAAGGCGGATCCAACGACCGTTGCGTCGGCGACCTTTGCGATGGCGGCTGCGTCATCTTCCGTTTTGATGCCGAACCCGACGGCAACCGGCAGCGATGTTGCTGCTTTTATGCGCTTGACCGCGACTGCCACATCGGCCGGGTTGACCTGCTTCGTGCCGGTCGGGCCGGTGATCGAGACGTAGTAGATAAAGCCGGAAGCGCCCGCGACAATGGTCTTGAGCCGGTAATCGTTGCTTGTCGGCGCTGCGAGTCGGATCAAGTCGAGTCCAGCCGCCGTTGCCGGCAGCCGCAATTCCTGGTCCTCCTCAGGCGTAAGATCGACGACAATGAGGCCGTCTACGCCCGCGGCGCTGGCGTCGCGCGCAAAGCGCTCTACCCCGTAGGAATAGATGGGATTGAAGTAACCCATAAGCACCAGCGGCGTCGTCTTGTCGTCTTCGCGCAACGCGCGCGCCAGCGCCAGCGTCTTCGCCATCGTCTGCCCGCCTCGGAGCGCGCGAAGATAGGACGCTTGAATGGCGGGACCTTCCGCCATCGGGTCTGTGAACGGCATGCCGAGTTCGATGATGTCGGCGCCGGCTTTCGGTAAGCCGCGCAAGATTTCGAGCGACGTTTCGTAGGTCGGGTCGCCAGCGCTGATAAAGGCGACAAAGCCAGCCCGCTTTTGCGTCTTCAATTGGGAGAAACGCGCGGCGATCCGGCTCACAGCTTCGCGCCCAATCGCTCCGCGACGGCGAAGATGTCTTTGTCGCCGCGCCCGCACATGTTCATCAGGATGATTTTGTCGCGCGCCATTTTCGGCGCGAGCTTCGACGTGAAGGCCAATGCGTGCGCAGGTTCGAGCGCCGGGATGATCCCCTCCTGCAACGCGCAGAGTTGGAACGCCTCGAGCGCTTCGTCGTCGGTTGCCGAGACGTAGTTCACGCGCTTCATGTCGTGAAGCCACGCATGCTCAGGGCCGATGCCCGGATAGTCGAGACCCGCCGAAATGGAATGCGCCTCGATGATCTGCCCGTCGTCGTTCTGCAGCAGATACGTGCGATTGCCGTGCAGCACGCCGGGCCGCCCGCCGGCAAGCGACGCCGCATGCTCACCGCTATCGATGCCGTGGCCGGCCGCTTCGACGCCGTACATCTCCACACTCGGCTCATCCAGGAATGGGTAAAACAGACCCATCGCGTTCGAGCCGCCGCCAATGCAGGCGACCAGCGCATCCGGCAAGCGGCCTTCGGCCTTGAACATTTGTTCGCGTGCTTCGCGCCCGATCACCGATTGGAAATCGCGCACGAGCGTGGGGTAGGGATGGGGACCCGCGACCGTGCCGATGATGTAGAACGTGTCCTCGACATTCGCGACCCAATCGCGCAGCGCCTCGTTCATCGCGTCCTTGAGCGTGCGCGAACCTGACGACACGGCGCGCACTTCGGCGCCCAGCAAGCGCATGCGAAACACGTTCGGCGTCTGCCGTTCGATGTCGGTCTCGCCCATATAGACGACGCACGGCAACCCGAAGCGCGCGGCGACAGTTGCCGTTGCGACGCCATGTTGACCAGCGCCCGTTTCGGCGATGATCCGCGTCTTGCCCATGCGGCGTGCGAGCAGGATCTGCCCCATGCAATTGTTGATCTTATGTGCGCCGGTATGATTGAGTTCGTCGCGTTTGAAATAGACCTTCGCACCGCCGAAGCGGTTCGTCAGCCGTTCGGCGAAATAAAGCGGCGAGGGGCGGCCGACATAGTGCTCCAAGAATTGATCGAGCTCCGCCTGAAAGCTCGGGTCCTTCTTCGCCGCCTCATATGCTTTTTCCAAATCGAGGATCAGCGGCATCAACGTCTCGGCGACATAACGTCCGCCGTAGATTCCAAAATGACCCTGCGCGTCGGGACCTGTGCGATAGGAATTGAGCCGCGGCGCGTTCATGCGGCCTGGCTTTCGCTGAACGCCGCCTTTGCGGCCGCCACGAAACTGCCGATGAGCTTGGTGTCCTTGATGCCGCGCGAACTCTCGACGCCCGACGAGACATCGACGCCGCGCGCCCCGGAAATACGCACGGCCTCGGCCACATTCGCGGCCGTCAGGCCACCCGACAACATCCACGGTATGGAAAGCTGAAGTCCACTGAGTAAAGCCCAGTCGAACGGTTTTCCCTGGCCGCCGGTCGGGCCGTCCGGCGGCGCCTTCGCATCGAACAGCAGCTGATCGGCGGCGCCTTCGAAAGCTCGAACGCCGTCGCGTACGTCCTCGGCGTTGGCGATCGCCAATGCCTTCATCACCGGCAGGCCGAACCTCTTCCTGACAAAAGCCACCCGCTCGGGATTCTCGCGACCGTGAAGTTGGAGCAGTTGCGGGTGAATGGCTTTGATGACGTCTTCGATCTCATGGTCGAGTGCATCCGCAAAGAGCGCCACGCGCACGAGCGATGCCGGTGCCAAGCCGGCAACGCCTTTCGCTTTTTGCGGCGTGACATAGCGCGGGCTCGACCGCACGAACGCGAAGCCGACATGCGTGGCGCCCGCATTTGCCGTCGCGATCAAAGCGTCGGCGTCGCGAATTCCGCAAATCTTGATCGCAAATTTGTTCATGCCGCGTGCGGAAACAGCTCATCGCGGATGGTGCGCGCCGCCGCTGCGGGATCGCTGGCGGCAGTAACCGGGCGCCCGACGACCAGGATGTCGGCGCCGAGCGCGCGTGCCTCAAAGGGCGTCATCACGCGCTTTTGGTCGCGCAGATCTGCACCGACAGGGCGAATGCCGGGCACGACGAGCATGAAGTCGCGTCCGAGCGTGGCGCGCAGCGGCGCAATCTCATGCGCGGCACACACGACGCCGTCTAGCCCAGAGTCCTTGGCGAGCCGCGCCAACCGCAGAACCTGATCTTCAGCGTTGCCGGCGACGCCCGTTGCGTGAAGATCTTGATCGTCGAGGCTGGTGAGGACTGTGACGCCGATGATCTTCATACGCTTGCTGCCGGCTTTCCGAGCCTCGTCGGCGGCGGCGCGCATCATGGCTGGGCCGCCGGATGCATGAATATTCAGGATCGCGACGCCGAGCGGCATGATCCCGCGCACGCCGCCCGCGACGGTGTTCGGGATGTCATGCAGCTTCAAATCGGCAAACACCGGCAGGCCGAGAGCGACAACCGCCTTGACCCCCTCAGGTCCGTTCGCGTTGAAGAATTCGAGCCCGATCTTCAGGCCGCCAACAAAGGGTTTGACGGCACGGCCCCAATCGAGTGCCTGGCGCAAATCGACGGTGTCGAGCGCGCAAAAGACCGGATTGGCTGGGGCGGGGCTCATGCTGCGGCGCTTATATTCAGCCTGGATGCCGCTGGCAACGCCGGAGCCACGCTCTTTAGGTTTCCAGCGCCGCGTCGAGGTGAATATCGACCGCCGCCAAGGCCTTGGAGACCGGGCAGCCGGTCTTGGCCGTGTTGGCGAGCTCCTGGAATTTGGCCTGGTCGATACCGGGTACCTTAGCCCGGGTGATCAGGTTGATCCGGTCGATCGAGAGATTGCCGCCTTCGGAGGCGAGCCGCACGGTTGCCTCCGTATTGATGACGGTCGGTGGCGTGTGGTTACGCGTGAGTTGAGCCGACAGTGCCATCGAGAAACATGCGGCATGTGCCGCCGCGATCAATTCTTCGGGCGTCGTTTCGCTGCGTCCGCCCTCGGTCCTTGTTTTGAACGAATAGGGGCCCTGGAACAGACCTGTGCCGAACGCCAGGCGGCCGGTGCCCTCTCGCAGATTTCCCTTCCATTCGGCTTTGGCTTTGCTAACGGTCATGGCGTCGTCCTCTGTTTGATCCGAGAGCTGAAACTAATGCGCGCCGGTGCAAAGCAAAGGTTCCTTACCCGCTTCCCCGCCCTGGCCGCCGCCGCGTTGGCGGTAACTGTCTCGATTGCGTCGGCGGCGACTACGCCCCGCGCAGCGGCACTCGCGGCCCTCACCGACGCCAAGAAGGTCTACGAGAAGGTCTGTGAGGCGTCTCCTCAGCCACGCGCAACTGTTCTGCCCGCAGCGGTGGAGGTTCGGTTGAGCCGCGCGCTCGTCGTCACGTCCGACCTGTTGGCCAAGGGCGATGACCGCGAACTCATGACCGCGCTGATCGACTACACGGCCGTCAGCGAATGTTCCGCCGATCGCGATCGCGCCTTGGCGCTCGCGCGCATCTTTCGCGCCAAGGCCGAGCCGCTCAACGGATCGATTGCGGCGCTACCTGCCGCAGCGCGCTGCAAAGTGGTTGCGCAGTTGCAGTGGGGCTGGACGAATGATTTTCTCCCGACCCCCACGGCGCCAGGCGTCAGCACCGATCGCGAAGCGCGGCTTGTGAAATTGAAGCAGAGCGTACCGAAGCAGTGCTCGGCCGGTTGATCAGTCGTCGGCGCGCCTAAACCGGCGCCATGTTTCGTCCCTCGACGGGGCGTACGATGATCGCTTGCTGCACTTCGATCTCGCGCTCGAGCTTCTTCACTTGTTGCTCCGTCGCGCGGGCGGCACGGCGCGACGGCGCTTGCGCCAGATAGCTCGACCACCCGCCCAGCATCAGTCCGACAAGCGCGGCACCGAGCACGACGAGATAAAGTGGCACATAGAACGCGATCGCTGGTGCGGTCGCGTTGAAGGGATCAAAGCTCAAGAGCACGGCCTTGCGGTTTGCGATGGCAATCGCCGCGACGACGATCGCCAGCGGCCAGAAGACGAGTGCACCGAAAAAGCGGTTCAATAGACCCATGGGCGATACGCTACTTCGCGCCGCCGTTCAGGCGGTCGCGCAGTTCCTTGCCGGTTTTGAAGAAGGGGACATGCTTGGCCGCGACGTGAACGGCTTCGCCTGTGCGGGGGTTGCGCCCGGTGCGGGCAGGTCGCGATTTGACCGAGAACGCTCCGAAGCCGCGCAGCTCGACCCGATCGCCCTTGGCCAGCGCTTTGGCGATCTCGCCGAAGATCGTCGCCACGATGCGTTCGATGTCGCGCTGATAAAGGTGCGGATTTTGCTCGGACAATCTTTGCACGAGCTCGGACTTGATCATGGGCGTCCCTCGGCCGCTTCCAATCTTCGCAAGACTCAATCTGTGGAAGCTTAGGCAGCGACGAGGCTGCCAAGCGGCAGTCGAAGCGTCAAGCCGCAACGGTGGGCAACTCATTCAAATATCAAGGGTTTTCCCCGTTGCCCCGCTTTGCCAGCATGAAAGAAAAAGGGCGGCGCTAAGCGCCGCCCTTTTCGTTGGCCGGAACGAATTGGATTTATTCCGGCTTGTCGTTTTTCCCCTTGCGCAAAGCCGCGCCGAGGATGTCGCCGAGCGAAGCGCCCGAATCCGACGAGCCATAGGCCGCCACGGCGTCTTTCTCCTCGGCTATCTCGCGCGCCTTGATCGAGAGCGTCAGCTTGCGCGCTGCCTTGTCGACATTGGTGACCTTGGCGTCGACCTTGTCGCCGACCGCATAGCGCTCGGGCCGCTGCTCGGCCCGGTCGCGCGACAGCTCGTTCTTGCGAATGAAGGCTTTGATTTCGCCGACCATGACCTCGATGCCGCCGTCGTTGATCTCCGTGACGGTCGACGTGACGACGTCGCCCTTCTTGACCGGCCCTAGGCTTTCCATCGGATCGCCGGAGACCTGCTTCACGCCCAGCGAGATACGTTCTTTGTCGACGTCGATGTCCAAGACGACGGCTTTGACCATTTCGCCCTTCTTGAACTTCTTGATCGCTTCCTCGCCCGGCTCGTTCCAGTCGAGGTCCGACAAATGGGCCATGCCGTCGATCTCGCCGTCGAGGCCGATGAACAGACCGAACTCGGTGATGTTCTTGATCTCGCCTTCGATGATCGTGCCGACCGGGTGTTTGTCGGAGAACGCTTGCCACGGATTGTCCAAGGTCTGCTTCAAGCCCAACGAGATGCGGCGCTTTGCGGCGTCGACCTCGAGCACCATCACCTCGACCTCTTGGCTGGTCGAAATGATCTTGCCGGGATGCACGTTCTTCTTCACCCACGACATTTCCGACACGTGGACGAGACCTTCGACACCCGGCTCCAGTTCGACGAAAGCGCCGTAGTCGGTGATGTTCGTGACGCGGCCTTTGTACTTTGCGCTGATCGGGTATTTGGCGGCGACGCCCTCCCACGGATCGGCTTCGAGCTGCTTCATGCCGAGCGAAATGCGCTGCGTTTCCGGGTTCACTTTGATGACCTGGACTTTGACGCTTTGACCGATCGAGAGAACCTCGCTCGGATGATTGACGCGGCGCCACGCGATGTCTGTGACGTGAAGCAAACCGTCAACGCCGCCGAGGTCGACGAAGGCACCGTAGTCGGTGATGTTCTTCACCACGCCTTCGATGATTTGGCTTTCCTTCAGGTTCGCTACGATCTCGTTGCGCTGTTCGGCGCGCGATTCCTCGAGAACCGCACGGCGCGACACGACGATGTTGCCGCGGCGCTTGTCCATTTTGAGGATATGGAACGGTTCCTGCTTGTTCATCAGCGGGCCGGCATCGCGCACGGGGCGAATATCGACCTGAGATCCAGGCAGGAACGCGACGGCGCCGTCGAGGTCGACGGTGAAGCCGCCTTTGACGCGCCCGAAGATCACGCCGACAACGCGCGTCTTGTCCTCGAACGCGCGCTCGAGGCGCGTCCATGATTCTTCGCGCCGCGCCTTGTCGCGCGACAGCACGGCCTCACCGAGCGCGTTTTCCACGCGGTCGAGAAACACGTCGACGCTATCGCCCACGGCGATGGTGGGCGTCTGGCCTGGCAATGTGAATTCTTTGAGTGCGATGCGGCCTTCGGTCTTCAGGCCGACGTCGATGACGGCGAAGTCGTTCTCGATCGAGACCACTTTGCCTTTGATGACATTGCCCTCTTGGGGCGCATGCGTTTTGAAGCTTTCTTCCAGAAGTGCGGCGAAGTCTTCCTTCGCCTGTGACGCGGGTTCTGTGTCTTTCACCGCGCGGGCAGCACGAGCCATGCGAATCTATTCTCCAATCAGTACGTTTCTGGCCGGCCGGTTGGATCCGGCGGTCTTGACCTGTCGATGTGTTTCGAAAGGCCCGAGGGTCACGGGGCAGGGCGACACGCGCAGCTTTAGGGCCCCAAACCCAAAGCGCGTGCTTCACACTGAGATTTACGTGCGAAGAACCGCGAGGACGATGTCAAGCGCCCGCACGGCTGCCGCCTCTATATCCAAATGGGTTGTGTCCAGCAAGTGAGCGTCCCGGGCTTGTTTGAGGGGCGCGATGGCTCTCTCGCTGTCCCGGGCGTCCCGGGCGCGGATGTCGGCCAGAACTTCGGCCTCCGTGATCGAAGTGCCATGGGTCGTGAGTTCCAAAAACCGGCGGTGAGCCCGCACTTCCGGCGTCGCGGTAACGAACAACTTCACGGTCGCGGCAGGGCAGATGACGGTGCCGATGTCGCGCCCGTCCAAAACGGCGCCCTTTCCCCCTGGCGGGTGAGCTGCGAAGTCCTGCTGAAACGAGAGCAGCGCCTCTCGCACGCTCGAGATTGCGGCGACTTTCGACGCCGCGACGCCGGTCGAATGCGCCCGCAACGCCGGATCTTCGAGCAACGAGAGATCGAGCGACTCGACAGCTGTGTTCGCCGCGCCAGAATCCGCCGGGTCGCCGCCTTTGCGCAAAACCGAAAGACCGACCACGCGATAGAGTGTTCCTGTGTCGAGATGCGCGAAGCCGAGGGCAGTCGCAATGCGGCGCGCGATCGTGCCTTTTCCGGAGGCTGCCGGCCCATCGATTGCGATGACGGGAAGCTTGCTCATCGGTTCTTGAGTTGGAACAGCGCACCGATCTGACGCATCGCCGGCACGAAAGTCGGAAAACTGGTGGCGACGAAACTGGTGTCGTCGACCTTGATCGGCGCCTTGCTCGCCAAGCCTGCAATCAGGAACGCCATCGCGATGCGGTGATCCATATGCGTCGCGACAGTGGCCCCGCCCGCAAGTGAGTTTGCGCCGTGGCCTTCCACGGTCAACCAATCCTCGCCGATCTCGACCTTTGCGCCGCAGCGCTTCAAGCCGTCGGCGATGGCCGCCAGCCTGTCGCTTTCCTTGACGCGCAATTCGGCAAGACCGCGCATGATTGTGCGACCCTCCGCAAACGCCGCAGCGACGGCGAGAATTGGATATTCGTCGATCATCGACGGCGCAATCTCCGGCTCGATTTCCATTCCCTTGAGCACGCTTGCCCGCACAACGACATCACCGACGGTTTCGCCGCTCTCTTCGCGCAAGTTCTCGATCGCGATGTTGCCGCCCATGCGCTGGAGCACCGTGATGAGGCCCGACCGTGTCGGATTGAGCATCACCCCTTCGAGGCGCAAGTTTGAACCGGACACGAGAAGGGCCGCCACAAGCGGAAATGCGGCCGACGACGGGTCTCCGGGAACACGCACGTGCTGCGGCGCAAGCTCCGGCTGACCTTCGACATGGATGGCTGTCAGCCCGCCCTCGATCTTCTCGCTCGAAACGGTCGCGCCGAAATGCTTCAACATCCGTTCGGTGTGATCGCGCGTCGCTTGGGCCTCAACGACGGTTGTCCGGCCCGGTGCGTTAAGGCCGGCGAGCAGCACGGCCGACTTCACTTGCGCCGACGCTACGGGCAGTCGGTAGCTGATAGGCATCGCCATGCGAGCGCCCTTGAGCGTGAGCGGCAGGCGGCCTCCGTCTCGCGCATGAAACTCGGCGCCGAACATCTCCAGTGGTTCGATCACGCGGCGCATCGGACGGCGGCAGAGCGACGCGTCGCCTGTGAAGGTGGCGCTGATCGGAGTCGTGGCGACCGCGCCCAGCATCAAACGGGCACCCGTCCCGGAGTTGCCGTGGTCGAGCACTTGCGCCGGTTCGGTAAATCCCCCGACTCCCACGCCGAAGATGGTCCAGGACCCGTCCTTGTCGCGCGCGATATCGGCCCCTAGCGCTCGCAGGACGGCCGCCGTGGCCAAGACGTCGTCTCCTTCGAGCAGTCCGTCGACGCGCGTCTTCCCGACGGCTAGCGCCCCCAGGATCAGCGCTCGATGGGAGATCGATTTGTCCCCGGGGACGCGAACAGTGCCCGAAAGCGGTCCGCTCGCGGTGGCGGTAAGCGGCGACGGGACAGTGTCGGTGGTCACGCTCAAATGCCGATAGCCATGAAGCCTTTGATTTTGGTCGTACAACTTCTCTTTGACAGGGGCCGCGCTTCGTGGCAATGGGACCCCCCTTAAATCGCCCCCCACAATCCAGGACATCGCTGTTGGCTAGCCCTGATCTAGGTGAAAAGCGTATTTGCCCGAGTTGCGCGGCGCGGTTCTACGACTTGAACAAGCGCCCCATCGTTTGTCCGAAATGCGCCGTAAGCTTCCAACCCGAGGCATTGCTGCGTGTACGCCGGCCGCGTGCCGGCGCGCCGGCTGCGGTGCGCGAGGAACCAGTCGAGGAGGTCGTTGTCGCCAAGGCCAAGGCAAGGCCAAAGGTCAAGGCGGAGGACGACGAAGACGAAGAAGTCGAGGACGCCGAAGAAGGCGCCAAAAAAGTAGCCGACGACGACGCGGAGGTTGAAGAAGAAGAGGAGGAGATCAAGGAAGTGGCGCTCGACGACGAGACCGCCGCAGATCCTGATCTTCTTCAGGACGAGGACTCCGACGAAAAGGCCGACAAGCCGGCGGCCGATGAAGATGTCGAGGTCGAGGTTGAAGAGGAAGCCGACGATGACGAGGAAGAGGACGACGCTCTGATCGAAAATGTGGATGAGGACGCCGACGTCTCCGATATCATCGATCCTGGCGAGATCGAGAAAGAATAAGCGCAACCCCACGCCCAACGTGGGACACGCGCGGTTCAGGGGCCATAGCTCAGTTGGGAGAGCGCTTGAATGGCATTCAAGAGGTCGGCGGTTCGATTCCGCCTGGCTCCACCAGCCTTCGCGTGCAAAGCAAAGCGAAGGCTGCCCGACGTAGCCATTTGGCGAAGGCGGACCTAGCGTCCGCAAGCGATGGCTGGCAGGCCATCTTCGCTCGCCTTACGCGCAGGCGGCTTTGTCACCACGTTCGAGCATGGTGCGGCGATGTTGGGCAAGAACATGCGCGTGTATCAAGACGAGACGGTGCGTTTTGTGACCGAGCGTTTGGAACACGACACCGCGACGCTGGAGCAATTGGGAAAGAGTCGCAGCGTGCTCGATCTCTTTGCGATTCAGCAACGATGGCTCTGTGCGGAAACCCGCCGCTCTTCGTACGACGCAGAGTAGCAACACATCCAAATTGTAGATTGAGCGCGCGCGCAGCGAGCGGCTTCACGTGTGTTCCGTTTTCCATGTGACCGCGCCGCGACAGTGCAAATCACCAGGCGCGACCCAGGCTCTTCGCCATCCCAATAACACCCGCGATGCGGCATGATACAAGATTGATTCGATTGAGTGGCGCTTGACGGCGCATTGGCTGCCGTAAGCGCAAGGGATCTCGGCCATGGCAAAGCCCCAGGCGAAGTCAAAAGTTGCGCCGCGCGAGGCTGTGCTTGTTCTCGGCATGTACGGGAGCGGCGCTTCGGTGCTGACGCGTGTGGCCAATCTCTTGGGCGCGGCGGCGGCGCCATACGTCGTAGGTGACCAAACCGCGGGCGCTCGCGACTCTTGGGAATCGGCCAAGATCGTTGCCTTGCACGACGAGATGCTGGCGACGCTCGACTCCGCTTGGGACGATTGGCGCCCGCTCAGCGCGACGTGGCGGGACGGCGACGCTGCCGCGCATTTCGCCGATCGCATCCGCAAGGCGATCGAGGACGAGTTCCACGGCGCGCCGCTTTTCGTCCTCAAGGATCCACGCCTTTGCCGCAATCTCCCTTTTTGGATGTCTGCGCTGGAAAGCGCGAACATAAGAACCGCGCCACTGATCATCATCCGCAATCCGCTTGAGGTCGCGTATTCGCTTCGCGCGCATGACGGCTTCAACCTCGAGAAATCGATGTTGCTTTGGCTGCGCCATTATTTGGACGCCGAGTACGAAACGCGCCATCTGCCGCGCAATATCGTTACCTACGACGCCCTTCTCGAGGACTGGCGCTCGCTTGCGGTTCAGTCGGCGGGGCGCCTCGGTGTCACCTGGCCGCGCACGCCGACCGAAGCGAGCGCCGACATTCGCGCCTATCTGTCGCACGATCTGCATCATCAGCGCGCGACCAAGGCCGAGCTGCACGCAAGCACCGAGACCCCGGCTTGGGTCAAGGACGCCTACGAAGCGCTGACCCGTCTCTGCGACGAACCGAAGAGCGGTTACGCCAAGCGCGAACTTGACAAAGTGCGCCAGGGCTTCGCCGAAAGCTGCAAGCTCTTCGGCACCGTCGCCTTCGCCGACCGCACGCGCGCCAAGCAGTTCGAAGCCGAAATGCACGCGGCGAACGCGCGCGCCGAAACGGCGGACACACTGCGCGCCGAACTCGATCGCACGATTGGCGCGAAAGATGCGCGTGAGGCCGAACTGGACGCACTCACGGCCAGCCATCTTGAATTGCAGGAGGTGAGCGCGCGCAACGAACACGAAGCGCAAGCGCTGAACACCGCACTCACTCAGGTCAAGCGCGAGTCTGCCGCAGCGTCCGAGGCGGCCGACGAACTCGAACAGCGCGCCGAGGCGGCAGAGCGTCACATCGCCGAACTCCTTAACATGGTCTCCGAGCTCGAGCTGCGCGAGGCGACGAGCCAGGAGGCGCTGGCCCACATGACCAGCGACGCCGGCGAACTCAGGACGCACGCGCGCGATCTGGGCGAGCGCATCGTTTGGATCGAGAAGGAGCTGCAAACCCATCTCGCGCGCAACGTCGAGGTCACTGTGTCGAAGTCCGACAAGGAGTCGCTGCTGGCGGCTCTTCAATCGGGTCTGTTGAGTTCGGCGCAGCTCCAGCAGGAGCTGGCGGCGGCCCGTCTCGAACTGACTGCGCAGCAGGCAGCGGCATTGAATGCGACCGCCGAAGCGCGCATGAACGCCAATGAGCTGATCTCGGCCAAGAACCGGATGGCCGATCTCGAAGGCAAGGAGAAGGAGGCGAAGAAACGCCTCGCCCGCGTCGTCGAAGAGGCGGCCGGGTCCACCGCCAAGGCCAACGAGCTTCAGCGTCTGATCGACAACGCTCAAGCGAGCGCGCTGCGTTCCACCGACGATGTCCTGCGGGCGAACGAAGCGGCGGCCGAAATGCAGCGCGCGACGCGCGAGGCGGAGTCTCGCGCCGCTCGGCTCGAAGAAGATTTGCGCTTCGAGCGCCAACGCGTTTTGCAGCTCGAAAGGCGCCTCGCGACCTGGCTGGGCCTCTTGGGCTCCGCCGCCCGCAAGGCCGCCGGGTGGCCCGAAAAAGCTCGCCCCCCCGGCAAAGTCGCGCGCTCGACCTGGCGCTGAGCGGGCTCCTCGCGCAAAATATCCGCCTGCGCCATTGTCGAAACTGCGCCCACCATGCCTTGCAAAAAGCGCGGAAGAGAAAATCATGTCCGAGCGCGACCCAAGCGTCGCCGCCGGTTCGAGCTTTGCCTCTTGAACTGGACAGCCCGCTCCGCTCCAGTGCCGGCGAGAAATTGGGCCTCGTGGATAAATCTTTGCCTTGGCTGATGCTGACCTAGAACTAACGATTCTCATGCCTTGCCTGAATGAGGCTGAGACCATTGCTGTCTGCGTCGCCAAAGCGTGTCGCTTTCTCGACGGCGCAAAAATCGCGGGCGAAGTGCTGATCGCCGATAACGGCAGCACCGACGGCTCGCAGGCGTTGGCCCACGGCGCCGGGGCGCGCGTCGTTGCCGTCGCCGAGCGCGGTTACGGCGCGGCACTTCTGGGCGGCATCGCAGAGGCAAAGGGCCGCTATGTGATCATGGGCGACGCCGACGACTCCTATGATTTCGCCAAGCTTGACCTCTTCGTCGAGCGCTTGCGCGCCGGCGCCGACATCGTCATGGGCAACAGGTTCAAGGGCGGCATCGCGCCCGGTGCCATGCCGTTTCTGCACCGGTATTTGGGCAATCCGGTCTTGAGTTTCCTGGGCCGATTGTTCTTCGGCTTGCGCGTCGGCGATTTTCATTGCGGCTTGCGCGGCTTTGTCCGCGACCGGATCCGTGCGCTCGACTTGAAGACGACCGGCATGGAGTTCGCCAGCGAGATGGTGGTGCGTGCGGGGTTCGCCGGCTATCGCATCGAAGAGGTGCCGACCACGTTGGCGAAGGACGGCCGCTCGCGCGCGCCGCATCTGCGCACCTGGCGCGACGGTTGGCGCCATCTGCGCTTTCTGCTGATCTACAGTCCGCGCTGGCTGTTCCTTTATCCGGGCCTCGCGCTCTTGGTCCTCGGTTTGATCGGGGCCATCGCTTTGCTGCCGGGCACCGTGCGCGTCGCCGGTATCGGTTTCGATATCCACACCTTCATCGTCGCTTGCATGGCGATATTGGTCGGCCTTCAGTCGGTGACGTTTGCACTTATCGCCCGCAAGTTTGGCGCGCGGCGCGGGCTCATTCCGCCTTCGGCCGGCTACGACGCGCTGCTCGAAAGCCTGACGATGGAGCGCATGTTGTTGCTCGCGCTGATCGTCGGCTTGGGCGGCTTCTTCGGTGTGCTGAGTTGTGTGTCGGTGTGGGCCTCGGCGGGTTTCGGTCCGCTCGAATACGCCACGATGCTCCGCACATTGACCTTATCGGCGACGGCGGTCGCCGCGGCGCTGCAGCTCGCCTTCACCGCGTTCTTGAGCGGCGTGATGGATGTGGCAACCCGCTGATGGGCCGTCGACAGCCATCGATTTATTAGGGCTTGCGGAAGATCGTCACGACATCGTCGTACAGACCAGCCTTGTACTCGTGACCCTTGTCGTTCCAAACAGACACCTGCTCGGCGACGACAAGGCCCGACGAGCGGAGAAATTCGATGACGTCGTCGGTCGTAACGTCGCTGCGCCAGCCGCCCAGACCCCCGCCGACCGAACCATGCTGAACGACACCGGCACCGCCCGATTTTAGGACGCGCGCAAACTCGCGCGTATAGGCTTCGAACTGCGGCTTGTTGATATGGACGAATACGTCGAACGACCAAATGGCGTCGACCGAGTTGTCTGCGACCCCGGCGAGATCGGTGCCGCTGCCCACCCGAAACTCGACGTTGCCGCAATGGGCGAACCGCGTGCGGCACTCCTCGACGCACGCCTCTGATATATCGATGCCTGTAAGTTTGCCGGCGCGCATCTGCAGCGCTTCGGTCCACCGTCCGCCGCCCGGCCCGATCTCGACCACATTGCCGCCGCGTGGAATGTTCGGCGCCAGCAGCGTGTCGATCACCGACTGCTTCCAAGCGGGCGAATGCGTCCATTCCTCGCCCTTGGCGCTCCAATCCCATTCGTTCCAAATGAGTTTGTTCATATCGGCGCTGTTCATGCCGGGCAAATTGCGCGCGCGTCGCCGACCGTCGGCCAGCGCGAAGGACTTGTCGGCGACCGCACTGGCGAGGTAGTAGCAACCCATCAGGAACGTCCACACGAAACCGTTTTCTTTGAACGAACGCTGCAGCAGGCGAAGCTTTGTCGACGTTCCAATTCGAGTTCGATTGTCGATGATGTCTTTCATGACGCCACTATTGCACGGGCCGTTGAATGTCTGAACACCGGTGGCGCACACTGTCGAGGCAGCTGCTCGGCTTCGCGACGGTCGGAACGGCTTCGGCGTTGATCTACACGTTGGCGTCGAGCGCATTGGTGGCGATCGCCGGCTGGCAGGCATGGGTCGCCAGCGTTGTCGTCTACGCGATGCTCATTCCGCCGGCTTATCTTGCGCAACGCAAGATTTCCTTTCAAACCGCCGAAGGCCATAAGGTTGTTTTCACGCGCTATGTCGTGGCGACCGTGGGCGGTCTTGTTGCTGCGGCGGTTCTGGCACAGATCCTCCACGTGGCGCTCGCTCTGCCGGCGCTGGTTTCGTTTGCGCTGGTCGCGGTGACCATTGCGGCGTTCAATTTCGCCGTTCTCCGCCTTTGGGTTTTTCGCGACTTCGACGCCTGAACGTGCATCCGCCGCCCGGCACGGGTATGGCGAAAGTCCCGAACTTCTGTTGATTATGATCCATGTCCGAATGTGCCCAAGGCCCGAACAGCCAATACAATTTTGCCGCGCCCGATAGCCTGAGTGTGCGGGTTGCCGCGCGTGTCCGACGGCGCATGTACACGCGCTTCATGCGGAATTTCTCGCCGGACGAGCGCGACGATGTTCTCGACATCGGCGTGACCTCGGATCGTACGTACGAATCGTCGAACTATTTCGAGGCTTTTTACCCCTTCAAGCAGCGGGTGGTCGCCGCGGGCCTCGACGATGCCTCGTTCCTTGAACAAGCATACCCGGGCGTGAAATTCGTGTTTGCCAATGCGCTCAACCTGCCGTTCCGCGACCGTTCGTTCAGCTTTGTTCACTGTGCGGCTGTTTGGGAGCATGTGGGGAGCGCCGAACGTCAGGCGGCCATGTTGGACGAATGTCTGCGCGTCGCGCGCCGCGGCGTTTGTCTCACGACGCCGAACCGGTGGTTTCCGATCGAAGTCCACACGCAGATCCCTCTGTTGCATTGGCTCCCCAAGCGCCTTCACCGGGGAATTCTCGCAAGAACGAAATTTCATGCGCTGGCGCTGGAGAGCAACTTGAATCTGATGACGGGAAGCGAGATCAGGGTTCTTGCCAAGCGCCACCCTTCCTGGTCCTTCAAGCTCGAGTACGAAACGCTCCTGGGCTGGCCCAGCAATATCCTGTGCTTCGCGCACAGGCGCGGCTCATGAATTTGCGAACGCTACGGAGCCTCGCATTTCCGCAACTCACGCCGCGCGTGACGTTGGGAATTGTGATTGCGACCTCTGCGTTGTCGCTCTTGTTTCGTTCGGCGATTCCGATTTCGGCCGGCGCCGATAATGTCGGCGATGATGCGCTCTTCGTTCACCTGGCGACGCACATCCTGGACGGCCAATGGCTCGGCACGTACGACATACGGACTCTGATCAAAGGTACATTTTATCCGATCTTCGTCGCGGCGAGTTATGTCCTCGGGCTTCCGCTGAAGACCGCCGAGCAAATGGCCTACCTTGCCGCCGCGGGTGGTGCCGCGTGGCTATTGTGGCGTCTATCGGCGTCAAGGGCGCTGGCCGTCGTCGCGTTCGTCCTGCTGGCGTTCAATCCCGCGCTTTGGCATCCCAGCCTTGCACGCGTCCTTCGGGATGCTCTCTACGTTAGCGTCAGTCTCGCGGTATTTTCGGTTGCGGCGCTTGTGCTGTTCGACACGCAGAAGTCGGCAACGCGGCGCCTCATGCTGTTGTTCGGCTTCGGTATTCTGTTTGCGGCCTATTGGCTGACGCGCGAAGAGAGCGTTTGGCTTTATCCGGCACTCGCGGTGCTCGCGCTCGGCGCCGTCGCGCTGCGGTTCCTGACGGGGAGCAAAGATCGGATCGCTGTGCTGAAAGCCGCCTCCGTATCGATCGCAATTGAGGGCGCCACTGTCGCGGCCGGTTTCGTTCTTCTCGCCGGTACGGTCGCCACCCTCAACTATGTCTACTACGGCGTCTTTCTGACCAACGAGATCCGCGAGGGGACGTTTGCCTCGGCCTACGGCGCATTGATGCGCATCGAGCCGGACCACTGGCAGCGCTACGAGGCCTTTCCTGATGACGTGGCCGAAAAGGCCTATGCGGTGAGTCCAGCCGCCCTCGAACTCAAGCCGCACTTCGATGCGGAAGCGAAACAGTGGACCGGGGTCAACTGTTCGAGCATGAAGTTGAGCCCGTGCCCCTCCGGCCCCGGCGGTTGGTTGATCTGGGCCCTTCGAGATGCCATCGCCGGCGCGGGCTACTATCGCAACGGTGCCGCGGGGCAGGCGTTCCAGACGCGCTTGGCGTCGGAGATCAACGCGGCGTGCGATTCCGGGCGCCTTCGCTGTCTGCCTGCGCGATCGACGATGGCGCCCCCTTTTCGCCGCGAATACATCGCGCCGACTCTGGCGTCGACAGGAAGCAGCCTGGGCGTACTGTTGGGCTGGCGCGGCAGGTTGATCGGCGCGGGTGCAAGCCGTGGATCACCTGAGCAACTGCAATTGTTCAGGCAAATCGTCGGACGCGTGTCGCCGACCAAGCCCCAAGAACCCGCGACACTCGATCAGGTGCTGATCGCCGCCATGCGCCCTCTGTCTTCCGCTTATTATTTCATTCTGCAAACGCTTGTCGTCACCGGGGCTCTTGGTGTCGGACTGACCGCAATGCGCCTTCGCGCGATGGGGTCGAACGCGGCACTCTTGACGGTGGCGATGGCAGCCGCCGTCGCGGTTATGGCGCGGTGCATGCTGGTCGCCTACATCGACGCGACGTCATTCACGGCGGTGCAAATGCTTTACCTCGTCGAGGCCTCGCCCTTTCTGATGCTCTTCGCCCTGGTCGGCACCTACCTGGGACTGCGATCGTTGCGAGATATGCGATCTCGTGACGTGCGCCCGGGGGGTGTCGCCTCATCATGAGAGTGTCATCGCCAGGGTGCTTAGCCCTTCCGTCGCTCACGCCACGCTTGACATTCGCGATTGTACTTGTCGTCTCTCTTTTGTTGCTCTTGTTCCGCTCTGCCATTCCGGTTAGCGCCGAAGGCTATTTGATCCAGGACGATGCGCTATTCGTGCGCCTCGCCCACAACATCCTACAAGGTCAGTGGCTGGGCCCCTTTGACAATCTGACGCTTGCGAAAGGGGCGTTCTATCCACTCTTTATTGCAACATCGAGGATGGTGGGGCTCCCGCTGAAGATAGCGGAGCAACTGTTTCACCTTAGTTGCGCCGGCATCGCGGCGTATGCGATTTGGCGTTTCTCACGCTCGCGTGGATTTAGTGTCGCCGCCTTCGCGCTGCTCGCGGCAAATCCACTATTCTGGCATCCGATCTTCGCCCGTGTACTGCGCGAGAACATTTATGTCGGCGAAGGATTGGCGCTGATCGCGCTTGCGTCGCTAGTGGCATTTGGCACGCGTGCCGGCGACCGGCCGCGCCTTTCGCGCGTCGCGCTCCTGTTCGCGTTCGGCCTCGCCTTTGCCGCTTATTGGCTGACGCGCGAAGAGAGCGTGTGGCTCTACCCATCGCTCACCGTCATAGCTCTTGGTGGCGTTCTAGAGCGCTTCTGTGCCTGGCGCGACCGCGGCACGCCGCCTGTTGAATGGGTCGAGATTGCGTCCTCCGTCGCGGGCCAAGCAGCGATTGCGTTCGGTGGCTTTGCCGCGCTTGCCGGTACGATCGCGGTATTGAACTACAATGCCTATGGCGTTTTCCTCACGAACGAGTTCCGCGAAGGCAATCTGGAATCGGCCTTTGGCGCTCTCATGCGAATCAAGCCCGCCGTATGGACGCCGTATTTGGTCTTCCAAGATGATGTCGCACAGCGTGCATATGCCGTTAGCCCTGCCGCCGCCGAGTTAAAGCCCGGCCTTGAGGGTCCCTCCGGAGAGGACTTTCGTGTATGGGGGTGCCGAGTTCTTGGTATCACGCCGTGTCCGCGATCGTTTGCCGGAGGCTGGTTTGTTTGGGCCTTGCGCGATGCGGTGCGTGACGCGGGCTACTATCACTCGGCGCCAGAGGCACAAGCGTTCTACGCGCGGCTCGCGACCGAAGTTAATGCGGCGTGCGACACGAAGGAACTCCAGTGCCTAGCAGCGCGTTCGACGATGACACCGCCATTTCGCAGCGACTATCTTGGGCGCGGTTTTCAATCGTTTTTGGGTTCATTAGGCGTTCTCTTCGGAGCGCGGCCGGTCGCTGTCGGCACAGCGCCGAGCAAAGGACGGGAGGATCAGGTAACTCCATTCCGCGACGTTGCCGGGCGAATCGCGCCGCCGGAGGGCGGCGGCGCCGGTGTGGCACCGTCTTGGGCGATTGAAGAAGAATCATGGACGGTCATGCGAGCTTTCGCCGAAATATACCGCCTAGCTGTTTGGGTTCTGTTAGGCGTCGGTACGCTGGGCTTTTTGCTCGTGCTCGTGCGTTATCGCGTAGCCATGAGTAACATCCCGCTGGTCACACTCGCCCTTGCCGCAGGTGGTGCCGTCATCGTACGCGCCGCACTCGTTGCTTACATTGACGTCTCTTCATGGCACGCCGTCAACGAGCTTTATCTTTCGCCCGCGTCACCCTTTGTGCCAATGTTTGGACTCGTTGGTGCGTTTGTCGGATTGGCCGCGCGCAAAAGTCTCCGCACCAGGAGCGCAGTGCCGACTCTTCCACGATGATACAGGATATGCCACGGCGGTTTTGATAAATGCAGAAAATCTTTCTTCACATCGGGATGCACAAGACTGGCACGACGGCATTTCAATCGTTTTGCGCATCGCACACGACCGAGTTGCGGCGACAAGGGTTCTTCTACCCTCAGACCGGCCGCCCAAGGGCGAAGGACATTTCATATGGTCATCATCTGTTGCCTTGGTCACTCACTAGACACTTCACGAGTCCAGAATTTTGGCCTACGGACCTGAATGAGCTTCCTGAAATTTGGGATCATTTGCGGGCGGAGATAGTCGCCTCTGCCTGTCCAAACATAATAATTACATCCGAGGAGTTTGACACGTTGAACGACGACCAGGTGCGCTTCGTATGCGCGACGCTGGACGGATTCGACCTCCACCCGATCATCTATCTGCGGAAATTGGATGAGTTCGTGCAGGGCATGTATTCCACCGACGTCATTTTCAATGGTGAGGTGGGAACAATTGCTGACTACCTGACTCGCGTGCGCACGCCGCTCGATTACAAAAAAATAATCGATCCTTGGGCGCGCTATGCTGATAGATTACCCGCCGTTCGCTTTTATTCGCCACTGCTTTCGAAGCACGCGAATATAGTCGACGATATAGCAGCTAACATGGGACTTGCTTTGACCGGCCTTTCTCCGAACGTGTTCGAACGAGTCAACGTCGGGTCTTGGCCGTGGTACGTTGTTGAGGTCAGTCGCCAAATGAATCAGTGCGGCACTCCCTCTGATCTTGTTGTCAAATTTGCCTTCATAATCCGAGAAATTGCGGGCCCAGAGGCGCACTACAGCCTCATGCTTCCCAGTAACGCAACATTGCTCAATCAAGCCGGGCTTGAGTCAGCCGAGCGTCTTCAGGAGGTTGGCTTAATATCGTGGGTTCCATCGTTCCTTCGGGAGAACTCAGTCGTCGATACGGATGAAAACTGGCTCGACACTCACGCTGCAGAGCACGCGGCGCTGACCTGCGTGCTCCAACAAATGTCGAACGTCGTGGGGCAGCAGATATCGTAAGGAACGAGTGCGTCGGGGAGAACATTCATCTCGACGCAGAAAACCCATACCGGTGAAAAGCAATGAATCTGGACGACGTCAGTAAGCTCTGGACCGAGTATCGAAATGCTCCGGTGAGCCAGGTGTTTCATCCGAATGATGAAATGCGCACGAAAGGCCAATCTTGGTATTTTCCTGTGGGGGAATCCGCAGTTTCCGTCATCAGCGCTGCGTTGGCCGCCGCGCCGACGCTCAAAATAAATTCTGCTGCCGACTTTGGTTGCGGATACGGCCGAGTGTCGCGCCACCTGCGAGCGTACTTACCGCGCGCGCGCCTTTACTATCTTGACATCGATATCGCCGCGACCGAGTTCTGCGCAACCGAGTTTGGTGGCATAGCTATGCCATCATCTGAGAATCTGTCCGATGTGAAGTTACCGAACCAGCTCGATCTAATTTGGGTAGGGTCCGTATTCACGCACTTGGACCATCCGCAGATGCAAATATTGTTTGAACGCCTGTTTGAATCACTGGCGCCAAATGGTGCGCTGATGATCACTACTCACGGATCACGATGCATTGAGATGGCAAAGCAATATCCCTACATCTCCGCCGAAAAGTGGCAAAAGATCGTTACCAGCTACAACGAGACGGGCTTTGGTTATGAGCGCTATGCCGATCCAAACCTGCCTGCTGAATGGGGCGTGTCGCTCATTTCGCCGGGACGCGTGTGGGACTTAGGCCGCAAGCCCTCATCTCGGCTTGTCTTCTATAAGGAGGCTGGGTGGGCAGACCACCAAGATGTCGTGGCTTGGACGCGGCTGGACTAGCGACTGCGGCGACTCATCGACAAAAAAAGGCAACTCACGATTGCTTTGCACATTCTGTGCGCTCAGCCTCAAGAACCTCAAATTGGTTCTTGAGTTCGTCCAAGTATTCGCTCTGACGTTTCTTAGTCGATTCGTCAGAGCCAAATTTCTCTAAGCAGTAACTTTGAACACGTTGGATTTCGTCGACTTGACGATCGCTTCTGGTCTGACTGGTAACGCCCTGGGCGTGGCGACGATGCAGGTTCAGTGATGAGGCGCAATAGCCGACCTTGCCATCGATCGCGCACGCGGCCAGATATAGAAGCCAATCGCCAGCCAGCTTGTAATCTGTCAGCGCTTCTTGGCGCTGCTCCAGGACTCTCGCGAGCCTGTCCCGGCGCCACAATACCGCCGATACATTGAGGATGAGGTTCCTCTGCGATAGATACTTGCGGGCAAAATTCGCAGACGATTCAACAAGATCGTGACTGAGAGCGTCACTCGCGACGCGCGAATAGTAGTCCTTGTAAGTCGCCCGCAGCGGTCGGCCATTGCCGTCAATCGCCCCGGAGTCCGAGAAAGCGAGGGTCATTTCGGGATCATCGAAGAACGAACTCATTCGTTCCAAAAATCCGAGGTCGGCCAAGTCGTCGGCCTCGGCGATCCAGATCAAATCTCCTCGCGCCTTTGCAACACCCTTTGCCCATTGCGAAAAAACATTGCCAGAGTTTTGATCGTTCGCAATCAAGTGAATCTCGCGTCGCGCGGCGAGGGCGATACTCTCAGCGGCGTGAATGCTGCCGTCTGTCGAGTGATCATCCAGCACGATAATTTCGAAAACCGGATGTGTCTGACCAAAGATGCTGGCCAGTCGATCATGTAGGTATCTTGCATAATTGTAGTTCGGAACTATCACCGAAACGCGCTTAAGCGTTGCCTCAAGGCGTTCTGCAAGCTCGAACGCATAATCGTCGAACGAGAAGCGCTTTACTACGACGTTTCGAATCTCTCGCCCCTGCTTAATGAGCGCACTCTTGTCCTGTTGCAGCGTTCGGACGATTGCCTGGCTCAAAGCAATCGTGTCGCCATTTGGCACCAACTGTCCGAGTTTATCGGCGCCTAGCAGATCGACAAACCCGCCTGCACCTTCAAAGCCGATGACTGGCATGCCCAACGAAAGCGCCTCGAGGACCACTGAAGGGAATGGATCCTCGCGAGACGTGAGCGCGAAGACGTCCGCCGCCGACAGGAGTCTCGCAACATCGCTACGCTGCCCCAAGAAGTGAACATTGCGCGGTAGCGAGCCTTGCGCATACCAAATCTCGAAGCCGCGCTCAAGTTTTCCAACCCACAGAAAATGCACGTTGGGAATCTTGTCTGCGACAAGTTGCGCGGTCGCGCAGAACAAGTCGACTCCCTTCCGCAAGTCCCCGTAGCCCACGTTGACCACAAATTGCGTATCATTTCGCAGCTGAAGTTCTGCGATCACGCTTTCTCTAGCACCGGGTACCGTGAGGAGGCGGTGGTAAATTCCTTGAGGCCGGATCATTGCTTTCGAAGGCGAGAGCGCCAGTGTTTCGAAGAACGCTTCGCGCACTGATGCCGCGGGAAAAACGACCTCGTTCGCAAAGGCCGCGATGAGCCTTGCTTCTGCCTCAAGGTTTTTTTCAAGAATGATACGCGGCATTTCGTGAACGAGGGACAGTACTCGTGCCCCCGCGTCATGTAGCGCCTGAACTGCATTTCCTGTGCCGACGGTGTTTGTTATGGCGCAGATGTATCCGTCTTCTGTTGCCTGGCGCGCCGCTGTGGCGAGGCTCAACCGGTCCGGGGCGATGACGACCGGTGCGATTTCGCGGTAACGCGGCGCTAGCTCACCGTCAGCGCAAAGAAGCACGCGCACATTGAAACCGAACTGTTGACTCAGCGTCTTCGCAAGATTCAACAGCAATAGTTGAGCACCGGCTGGAAACGCGTCGTGACCAACCAAAAGAATTTTCTTCTGTCCGGATTGCATTCCAACACCACTGATGGCGCGTGCCGTCGCGTTGAGGTACGCACTGCCAAAATGGATGTCAGGCTCGAGATATGTGCCTTCGGCCCACTCGTTCCACGCATTGATGAACACGAGGCTTTCGCCATGAAACAAATTTACATTGGCATACGAGATGGCTTTATCCAGCCAAGCCCCATATTTCTGCGGGGTTGATGCGATAATGCTCAACCCTTGCCCCTGGCGCCGCGCATCATTGTCCCAAGAGGGAAAGACAGTCTTGATGAGGGGAAAATGCGGCGGCGGCTCGGTCGTTGCCGCAGCGATGATGTCGTCATAGCGATAGACGCGGCCGGAGAATTCCTCGTCGAAGAGGTCGCAAGCGGAGTTGGCGGGGGCAACATTTTTCACAACTTTATGCGGCGGAAATTCGACTGCACCGTCAAATCCGAAGCTCATGGGGTCGACATTGTCGAACGCTTGCGCCATGAGGATCAAAGGGTGCTCGCCATGGCGTGATTCAAACAGCTTACGCCAATGCGCAAGAGTCTCCTTGGGTTCGGGGATTACGTCAGGTCGATAGAGTATGACGAGCGGCCGCCCCCTCAGGCGGATATAGCGCGGGTCAGCAAAATGTCTCGCGAGGTCGTCGATGAGCGCTTCCGCGTCCTCACGTCGATAATCTTGCTGAATTAGGATCTCAGTCTCGGCCCCGTCCCAGCGGCGTGTCCAATTTTCGTTCGCCCAGAGAATACAAAACGGAAAATCGATTTCTCGACGTGAAAGGAAATCCTCAGTCGGCTTTTGCAGCAAACGTTGGCCGTTGAAATTATAGTAGTAAAAACAGAATCCGTGCAGTCCAGCTGCTTTAGCGGCCTCGACTTGACGGGGAAGAATGTCTGGCCTGGACAGATCATAAAAGCCGAAATCTCTGGGCACGCGGGGTTGATAGTGACCGACGAAGCGCGGCGTGCCGCGTGCAACGTTGGTCCACTCGGTGAATCCCGTCCCCCACCAGCGATCATTTTCGGGGAATGCATGAAATTGCGGAAGGTAGAACGCTATGCATTTGGCTCGCCGTCGGCTCCCTGCGATCAGGGGGTTGAATTCCTCAAAGTCAGGACTCTTGCTGGTAAATCGACGGATCTCGCTTGCGGCACTAGGAACGCTGGGGTCGTGATATGTCAAATAGCCGGCCGCGCGGCCCACTTCAAAATAGTGGGTCAGCGGATCCCGTGGGTCATCGCGAAGATGTTTTCGCGTGTAATAGAAGATGTCGAACGACGCAGAAGGATTGCGCCCTTCGCGATATCCCGTGGTGATGAAATGCTCGAATGGATCGACATCCGCCGCAGCCACATCGGGATTTGATTCAAGATAGAACGCGATATCGAAACAACGATTTGGTGAAAACTTTCGTAGGTGGCGATTTTGAAGATAATGCGCGAGTGGGCTACGATCTCCGATCTCCTCTCCATATGTATGTCGATACCATTCCGTGTCAAAAATAGGTACCGGTTGCCGGTTTTCTTGTTCCCCATAGCGCCAATAATGCACGAGGGGATTTATTTTGGATGCGGCAATGTCGGGGTAGGTCTTGAGATACCAGGCTGGATCAAAATAGGGGTTTGGGCGTCGTCCTTCTCGCCAACCCATTCGCAGGAAATGATCGAGTGGATCGACCTTTGCGGCGAACACATCGCCATACGTCAACAGATACCATTCGGGCGTGAAGAGCCCAGAGTCCGTCAGAGCCTGCAGCGCTTTGCGCATTTCGACTTCGCGTTGTTGGCCCTCTGGTCCAATGCCTGGCCGCGGGGATCGCCGCATGAATCGTTTTCGTAGATCGTTGAGAATTTCCGACATTCACCTTCCGCATGTCAAAAAGCGCGAAGTTTGTCCGCGTGCGGTCACTGAACGATCTTTACGTAGATCCCAAGGATCTCGACGGCGCGGCCTTCGCCTGCCGCATCGGCGTGCACGACGACAATTGGGTTCGAATGGTAGCCCTCTTCAACACGCGGCACGAACCAATCAAATGTTTGTAGCTGGAAGCGTTGCGACACCTTGATCGCGTTCCAACCGCCGTTACCGGCTTGCTGTGTTGCGTAGAGGATATTGAGCTCACTTGATCCGTTTGCCGGAGCTGAGCGGGCGACGATTCCAACTTGGATGCGGTGTCCGTTTGATCGTTGCGCAAATTCCACAGGAAGCGTTATAGACAGACCCTGGCTTTCCCATTGTGTTGGCGCCCTCACGAGCGGCGATTGACTGGTTAGGCGAGCAAACACTACATCAGCCCCGTCGAGGGAGAAACGTTCAAGCCGATGACCTTGAGCCAGGAGCCACTTGTTCCCGTCTTTTTGTGAAAACGTCGCAACAAACCCGGCGCCGGCCGCGATTTCGCTCATGCGCGCCACCATCTGGGCATCATCGGAGGTCGCTTCGACAGAAGGAGCGTGACCAAGGGGATTCTTCCGGAAGAAATCGGTGCCGAACAGCACACCGGCCGCCACCAGCGCGAGCACGATGGCCCCGGCAATCAGGTACGTCGATCTCATGCCACGCCGTCCGCTGAATTAGGAGGGTAAACTTGGGCGCAACCTTACGCCGGGCGCTCAATTCGTAGCAAATATTTGCTCATAAATTCAATCGCGTAAGTAGTAACCGGCCGATATGGAGCGCTGCGCGTGAGTAGCGGCCCTCTACAACCCCGATATCTGCGCCAACTTATTTGCCGAGCCCGCCGATCTTTAACGAAAGGGCGCGGATCGCTCCGCGCCCTTTATTTGCCCACGCGGCGCAGTCGCTACGGCCCCTGGGTTGCAGGGGCAGGTGCGGCCGGCGGCGTTGTCTGGGCTGCGTCCTGCCGGCCGCCGCGGCTGCGGGTGCCTTGCTGCAACTCGTCGGCCAGGATCGTGCCGTCGCCGTCGCGGTCCGCGCGCATGGCGAGCGCGCGGGCACGTCCGCCGAATTCGTCGGGCGTGATGTAGCCGTCGAGGTTCCAATCCAAACGCTTCATCGTGTCGTAGTTGGTCAGCGCGATATCGGGCGGCGATCCGTCCTGGCCGCTCGCGCGCCACGTTGCCATGCGCGCTTTGCGGTCCGCCCGGCGCGCGTCGGTGAAGCGTTGATACTCGGACGCGTCTAGGCGGCCGTCGCCGTTGGTGTCGATGCTGTGGAATTGGGCCGTGATGCCCGCTTCGACTTCGGCACGCGTGACGCGCCCGTCCTTGTTGGCATCGAACTGCATCAAGCTCATGAGCGCCGAGCCGCGCGAACCGCCGCGTGTGCCACGCGCACCGCGTACGCTTTGACCGGCGGAACGGTCGTTGCGAGCGTATGTCGGGCTTGCTGAGCTGCCCCAGTCGCCGGCCACCGCCACCACCGCGACCACCACCACAATCACCACCGCAAGGCCGGCGCCGGCCGCGACCCATGTTTTGTTTATCGTCATCATTTGAACCTCCATCCATGCGCGCGCTGTTGCGATGCGGCGCGGATTAAGCATGCCGAGATCTGCGGCGGCTGGCGCGGGCGTTCCTGTCATCGCGCCTGTCCGGCGCCGGGGGCGACAAAGTCTGTTACAATCTTTCCGCAATAATCCTTCCCGTTGACGCCGATTCCGCCGCTAAATCATGTCCCGATGACTGAATCGAGTTCACATATCCTTGTCGTCGACGATGCGCGCGAGATCCGCGATCCGTTGGTGAAATACTTGACGGCGAACGGCTATCGCGCGCTCGCTGCAGACGGTGCCTCAGCAGCGCGCCGTTTGATGAAGGCGCACGCCTTCGATCTGATCGTGCTCGATGTGATGATGCCGGGCGAAGATGGGTTGAGCTTTTGCCGCTCGCTGCGTGAATCGAGCGATGTGCCGGTGCTCTTTCTGACCGCGCGGAGTACCGACGTGGACCGCATCGTCGGCATCGAGATCGGCGCCGACGATTACGTCGTCAAACCGTTCAACCCGCGCGAGCTGTTGGCGCGCATCGGCGCGATCCTTCGACGAACGCGCGCTCTGCCGCCGTCTCAACAGCCGGTGACCGCGGGCCGCATCAAATTCGACCGCTGGATTCTGGACACCGTTCGGCGCGAGCTCGTCGGCGAAGACGGCGTCGGCGTCGCCTTGTCGAGCGGCGAGTATCGCCTGCTGACGGTGTTGATCGAACGGCCGAACTTCACCTTGACGCGCGATCAACTTCTCGATTTGACGCGCGGACGCGACACGACGTTGTTCGACCGCAGCATCGACAACGCGATCATGCGGCTGCGCAAGAAGATCGAGCACGATCCCGCCAACCCGCGCATCATCAAGACGGTGTGGGGCGGCGGCTATGTCTTCGCGGCAGAGCCGAAGGCCGCATGACGGCGCGCCCTCGCGGACTCCCGTTGTGGCTCGAATTGTCGGTGGCGATTCTGATCGCGCTGATCGCCTCGAACGCCGTCACCGTTGGGGTTATCGAATACAAGCGTTCGCAGGAGATTCGTTCCGAACGATTGAGCACGGTCGAGGACCGGCTGTCGGCGCTTGTCGCGTTGCTGGCGCGCCTGCCGAAAACCGAGCGTAAGAATCTTCTGAAGATCGCATCCGTGCGCGGAGAGCGGATCTCGATCGGGGCTCGCCCGCGCGTGGCCGAGGACGCGGCCCGCGACGCCGAGGCGGAGGCGCGTCTGCGCAAGGTGCTTGGTTCTGAGACAAACGCGGAGCTACGCATTGCCAAGCGCGGCAATCCCGATCTCAGCCTATTCGGCCCCAGGCCCCACACCAATCTCGAGCGCTTCAGCGTCGCGATTGCCCTCCCGAACGATGAGTGGCTGAACGCGGAATTCGTCTGGCCGGAAGGCGCAAGCCTGCTGCCGGACATGGTCTTCTCCGCCCTTATCGCTTCGATTGCTCTCATCGCAGTCGCGATCTGGCTGAGTTTGCGCGTCTCCGGGCCCTTACGGCGTCTGTCGCGAGCCTCCGCCGAGATGGCGCAGGGCAAGACCGTGGCGCCGGTGCCGGAAACGGGGCCCGTCGTGCTCCGGACCGCGGCGAGCGCCTTCAACACGATGTCGCGCCGCTTGATGGCCACGCTCGACAATCAGCGCGTGCTTCTGGCTTCGATCGCGCACGATCTGCGCACGCCGATCACCTCGCTGATGATCAAGAGCGAATTCATCAACGATCCGGAATTGAAGGAGCGTATGCGCGTCAGCCTGGAGGAGTTGCAGACGACGACGGAAGCAGCCCTCGAAGCGGCGCAAACCGGCATGGGCGAGGAGCGTCCGCGCGAGGTCGACGTGGCGGCCTTGATCGAAAGTATGTGCGCCGATGCGGCCGATCTGGGTGGCGACGTCACCTTCACGAACACCAAGCCGATGAAGGCCAACTGCCGTCCGAACGAAATTCGCCGCGCAACGCGCAATCTGGTCGAGAACGCCATCCGCTACGGCAAGCGCGCGCGTGTGTCGTTGAGTGCGGTTGGCGACGTCATTGCGGTCGTCATCGACGACGACGGGCCGGGACTGACCAAAGATCAAATAGCCCGGGTCTTCGAGCCGTTCGTCCGGCTCGAGCCCTCGCGCAACCGCGAGACGGGAGGCTTGGGCCTTGGCCTTACGCTTGCCCGCGCTGTCGCCCGCGGCCACGGCGGCGACATCGTGCTTGAGAACCGCCAAGGCGGCGGCCTGCGCGCGACGCTAACGATGCGCGAACGCTGACTCAGCCGTCGCTTGCCTTTCAGCCTATTTTTGCTTCGCCAAGCGCTTTCCATAAATCGCCAGGCCGTCGCCGTCGGCGTACCAATCGGGCACTTCGGCCAGGCGTCTGTAACCGCAGCCGCTGTAGAAGCGATGCGCCGGCGCGTAATCGGCGCGCGTCGAGGTTTCCGCGAACAACATGACACCGCCCTGCGCCAGCACGGCGTCTTCGGTTGCGGTCAGAAGTCGCTGGCCAAGCCTCGCATGCTGGTTCTGTGGATGGACGGCGATCCAATAGAGATCGAAGCGCCTGACCGTGCCCGGAATCGGGCCGAAACAGGTGTAGCCTTCGATCCCCAGCGGTCCGTCGGCGACGAGAAAATGATAGCCGGAGACGTCTGGCCCTTCCGACAGATTTTCCTCGGCAAGTTCGCGCGCCGTCGCGATCTCTTCGTCGCTGAAAACCGTCGTCAGGCGCACAAGATTGCCGATTGCGTCGATATCGGCGCGACGCAGCGACGTGCGCAACGGCAGCGCGGGCGTCATCTCGCGCGCCTTGGGGCGGTGGGCGGTGAATGTTTGTCAGGCGAGATCGTCATGGCTAACCTTGTGTGCAGGCGGCTTCAGAGTCTTCAATTCTCATGAAAAAAGCAAAGCAGGCTTCGGTGCAGTCGATCGCTGGATGGCGGGCGCTCACGACCGGCTGGACGTGGGCGAAGGGCGAGGGTCGTTTCCCGATCGCGGCATATTCTGAGTTTATCCCACCACCGCGCCGCTGCCAAAAGCCGTATGGAGCGCGCGAGTTGCAAGCGCCTTTCAGGGACGACGACCCGTGGGGCTGGCACGTCGCCACGCACGAACAAGACGCCGGGCTGACGCCGGGCCTTGCGAACATTGCCCGACAGGTGGGCAAGGTGATCCAGGCGCTAGGCAGCGGCCTCAACACACATGGTATCGGCCAGCTTCATCTCGACGATAATCTCTATTGGCCTCCGGCACTCGCCGCACATGCCGGCGCTCTTGCGCACGAGCGCTACGTTTTCCTTTCGCCCTTGGCGCTCTCCATGACGCAAGACGATATGGCGAACGTGCGTTGGACATTGTTCGGTGGCAGCGATCAGGGACCGGCCAAAGGCTTTTGGCGCAGCTTTTTTTCAGCGCCCGGCGTTGAAGTTGCGGCGCCGACTGCCCTCGGTCTGTTGCGCCGGATTCTCGTTGGAGCCTACGGGTTGGGTGAGGCCCAGCTCGCCGATTTGCGCCTCGCAGGATTGCGCATTCTGCCGGCAGGTGATGACGCGGACTTTTCGCACTGGCAGGAAGGACCGCTGCCGAGTTGGACACGAGAACTGCTGTTGCGTGACGACGAAGCACTCGACGGCGTACATTATCTCCTAACGTTCCGCCCCTTTGGCGCGCTGCCGGAACGCATTCAGCAGGCCTATCTCTCGGGCGCTCTGCACCTTCTGCCCTCGCCGGCGAGCCTCGTGTTCTGGGGGTCTCGCCCTTATCGGCGCCTCGCGCGCGCGCTGCCGTTGGCGATACAGGTTCCGCTGCTCCATGCGGTGGCGCGTCACGAAGGGCCGCGCGGCATTCGTGTTCCGCAGTCGGGCTGGCTGCATGAGGCGCGCGAAGGACATCCCGGTCACGACGAGCGGCTCGGTGCTGTGCGTAACAAATTCCGGCGCAGCCATCGCTGGCAGCGCGTTCTGCGTGACGCGGACCTCGTCGCGGTCGAGCGCGAGGATCACATTCACACGGTGCTGTTCAGCGCGCATCCGGACGATGTGGGACTTTACGGCAAGCCGATGGCGCGCAACGTACATATTTGGTCGAGCGATTTCGCGCCCGTGCTTGACGGCCCGCGCGCCGACGCCAACACCATTCACCACGCGGAGGAAGCGATCGCCAAGGGCAGGTCGTTCGGCTATCGCATGTTCTACCCACCGATGCAGGTCGGTCGCTCGGCCGTGTTCTGGCACCGTCCGCTGGTCGCCTTCTTCGATCCGGCGACGAAAGAGGCGCAGGTCGTCGCAGATGCGCCGCTCGGTTATTTGACCGCAACCGACGCGGCGACGTTCGCGCCGGCAGGCGCGCTGGAGTTGTGGCCGCGTCTCGAGCTCAACACGCCGAACGCCGCTGCGCCGTCCGCGCCGACGAAGAGGAAGAGCCATCGCAGTGCGGTGGGCGAACGGGCCGCGGGCTTGTTCCAGTCGCTCTTTGCCGCCGATGCCGCGCCTCCGCCCGATCCAGCCGGCGCGCTCACCTTTGGGCACACCGCGCGGCGCGATTTCGAAGTGCGCTATTGGAAGACGATCGCGTCGCTCGCCGAAGGGCGCTATCTCAACCAAAACAGCGGCGATGTCGTGCAGGACGTTGCGACGCAAGCGCGTCGGGCTTATCCGGAGCGCGATCTCGACAATCTCGGCGACTACTTGCTTGCGTATTACGCGCGGCTCGCCGAAGGCGTGGGCATGAAACGCAAGGTCGTCGTCGGGGCGCAGCGCTTCCCGTGGCGCACTGATTTCAACTATCCGTGGATGGGCGGCTGGCTCGACAATCAGAAAGGCGCGAAGCAAGAGCGCAACATTTTCGCCGTCATTCCGGGCAAGAACCGCAGCGAAGCGGTGATCATGGCCGATCATTACGATACGGCGTACATGGAAGACGTTTACGGCGACGATCCGCATGCCAAGGGCGCGGGCGCGCGTCTCGCCGCGGCGGGCGCGGACGACAATCATTCAGCCACGGCGGCACTCATGCTGGGCGCCGAGATTTTTCTGGAGCTGAGCCGCAAAGGCCAACTCGAATGCGATATCTGGCTCGTCCATTTGACGGGCGAGGAATTTCCTGCCGACAGTCTGGGCGCTCGCAACCTCTCGCAAGCGCTGGTCGAAGGTACGCTGCGTCTATGGACCGGCGCGAAGAAGCCCGTCGATCTGTCGGGCACGCGCGTGCGCGGGCTTTACGTGCTCGATATGGTCGCGCACAACAATGAACGGCGGCGCGATATCTTTCAGATTTCGCCGGGCAGCGATCGGCAGGCTATTTGGCTGGCGCTTCAAGCGCATGTTGCAAGCGAGAGTTGGACGAAGGGCTGCGAGCTTTGGAACGCGAGCCCGTCGCGACGGCGGCTTGAGCGTGTACGGCGCAGCCCGCATGGCGGCGCCATACCGCTCATCGGCAAACACCTCGCACCGCACGGCGAAGTACGCCTGCACGACGAGCCGACGAGCACGCTATTCAATACCGACGGCCAGATCTTCGCCGATGCCGGCGTGCCCACGGTTCTCTTCATGGAAAATTACGACATTGACCGCAAGGGCTATCACGACACCGGCGACACGATGGCCAACATTGATCTCGACTACGGCGCGGCGGTCGCCGCCATCGCAATCGAATCCGTCGCCCGCGCCGCGACGCGATCTCCGCCGAGGAAATAGGTTGTCGCCGTTTGCAAGGTTTGGATCGCCTGGCCATGTGCATGGGCGGAGCGGGCGACGACGGCGGTGATGAGGACAAAGGCCACGAAGCCGGCGAGCAGAGGCCCCGAACCGACGTTCGACAGAGCGCCGATGCCCAAGTGCGAAAGAGTGTATAGCGCGAGGGGTGTGTAGACCGCCGAGATCGAAAGTGTCGTGAGCACGAAACGTTTGAACGAGACGCCAAATCCGCCGCAAGCGACAAAGGTCGGAAATAACACGCCGGGGACAAGGCGCGACAACACGACGGCGTGAGTCAGATGGGATTCGAGCCACGTGCTCGATTGAACCGCTGCTTCATTGCGCAGGAAGCGCGCCCGCGCCCAATCGTTTCGCCTCACCAAGACGCCAACCCCGTAGATGCAAACGTCGCTGGCGATGATGGCGCCGAACAGGACGATACCGACGTAGAAGGCCGCCATTCTTTGCTCCGCGATCAGGAGCGCGCCGCCGGCCAATGCTGCACTTTCGTTCACGAACGTGCCGAAGAATAACGCCGCCGGTTGCCATAGCTGGTCGGCTACACTCGAAACGGCATGGACCACATGGTGAACCGCCGGCGACCTCGCATGAGCTGAAGCACCGGCTCGTTGTCCGAACCGCCGCAGCTGAGCACGCACATATGATCAGGGCCGGTGTGAATGCCGACTGAACCGGACGTTCAACCGACAGCTAGCTATTGCCCTCTTCTCAGCTGGCGCCAGAGAAGGCGCCTCTTGTCGCTGTCGCCGCTGGAAGGCAACGGTGTCCGCAACGCACGAGGTCGTGATCGCGCTTGACCATCGCTCTCACGCACGCGCAATGAGGGCGCGATTGACGATAAGACTAGGCCGATTGGCCGTGGTCAGCCTGCGATACGAACCGGAACTTCGGTGAAGCCGTGCACGAAGTTTGAGCGCGTGCGCACCGGTTCGCCGACGAGTTCGATGCGCTCGAAGCGCTTCATGATCTCTTCCCACACGATTTTCAGCTGCATCTCTGCGACACGGTTGCCCATGCAGCGGTGGATGCCGAAGCCGAACGACAGATGATGTCGCGGGTTGGCGCGGTCGATGATGAATTCGTTGGGCCGCTCGATCGTCGTGTCGTCGCGGTTGCCCGAGATGTACCACATCACGACCTTGTCGCCCTTGCGGATCGTTTTGCCACCGACGACGGCATCTGTCTTGGCTGTGCGGCGCATGTGCGACAGCGGCGTTTGATAACGGATGATCTCAGACACCATCGAAGGGATCAGCGCCGGGTTCGCGCGCAGCTTGTCGTACTCGGCCGGGAAGCGGTTGAGCGCTACGACGCCGCCCGAGATTGAGTTGCGCGTCGTATCGTTGCCGCCGACGATGAGCAGCATCAATGTGCCCAGATAGAGCATCGGATCCTTGTACATATCCTTCGTCGAGGGCCCGCGTGCCAAGAGCGAGATGAAATCGAAACCCGGCTTGTCGGTATTCACGCGCTCGTTCCACAGGCGCACGAAATACGCCAAGCACTCGTGCAGAATTTCCTGCCGCTTCTCGGGCGCGAGTGACGTGACGCCGACCGTTTCCGTTGCCGTGGTCACGTCCGACCAATAGGGCAGCAAGTGGCGATCCTCGAATGGAAAATCGAAGAGCGTCGCCAGCATTTGCGTGGTGAGCTCGATCGACACGTGTTCGACCCAATTGAATGTCTTGTTGCGCGGCAGCGCATCGAGGATCTTGCCGGCGCGCTCGCGAATGATGGGCTCGAGTTCGAGCAGGCGCGCGGGGCTGACGGCCGGCGTCACGACTTTGCGATGTTCGTCGTGGGTCGGCGGGTCCATGGCGATGAACATCGGCGGGGCGAATTCGCCCGGTGCATCGCCGATGACTATGTCGCGGTCCGATGAAAAGGCCGCCGGATTCGTTTCGACTTTCACGATGTCGTCGAATTTTGTGATCGACCAATAGGGGCCGAATTCGCTCTCGGCGCAGAAATGCACCGGGTCTTCGTTGCGCAGCCGTTCGAAATAGCCCCACTGCGCGTCGCGTTCGTAGAGCTCCGCTTTGCTCACGTCGATCTTCGCCAACGGAATCGACCAGGCTTCATTTTCGGCGCTTGTATGAGCGCGCGGTGCGACGGACATTCGGAAATTCCTCCAAGGCGACCGTGATTGCGATGCAGCGAGAGACTAATGCCGATGCGGTGTCGGCGCCAAGGAGTGGTTGAGTTCCGCGCGTATCGTCATGCTGCAAAGCACAATGAGCATCAGCGTAACGATGCGCACACCATTTGTGAACGCAACTTCAACAATTCGGGTGTAATTTCAACGAATCACCGGCCGTCATGAGAAGCGCCGGGTCGGGCCCGTGGCCCTCGCCTTGGGCCCGCATGGGAGCAGGAAATGCAAGAACGTACCCCTATCAACACGCTGAACACCGTCAACTTCGCGGCGATGAGAGTCATCCGCGAGGCCTTCGACGACGCCTTGAAGGAAGTTCAAGTGCGTCGCGGCACCGCAATGCCGCCCTCCGACGACACACGCGCCAAGCTCGCCCGGCAAATTCTTGACTTGGCAAAGCTCGGAGAGCGCGATGCCATTCGCTTGCGCGACGGCGCGCTGAGCGCATTGCACCTCGCTTAAGGAATTGCTCATTTATTGAGCGGTTTACTCCAAATTCAGCACCCAAGCGCATGATGGCGTTGCACAACGCGCGCCCGCTTGAGCTGAACCAACGCAATGAAAAAAGACTCCGCAACGGACACGCCGGCCAACCTCGCGGCGTTGATCGAAGAGGCAGTTCACGCGCTCTCCGACGGATTTGCGATTTTCGACGCCGACAATCAGATGATCTTCGCCAACGAGCCGTCGCGCCGGAATTTCGCGAACACCTACGACGGCATGAAACGCGGGATGAGCTATCCCGAAGCCCACCTCGACTCCGTGCGCAAGGCCTTGCCCCATCTGACGGAAGACCAGTGCCAGGAGGTCGCCGACAAACTTCTCGCGCGCATGCGCGCGGGCAAGCCGACGATCCTGCTCACCGACGGCGGTCTGCCGGTGCAAACCGTCTACCGGCCGATGCGCGATGGGCGCATGGTCGCTATCTCAGCCGACATCTCCGCGCTGCGGCAAAAGGAAAAAGAGTTGGAGGTGGCAAAGGCAAAGGCCGAAGCCGCAAATCAGGCGAAGTCCGATTTCCTCGCCAATATCAGCCACGAGATCCGAACGCCGCTCAACGGCATCCTAGGGATGGCGCAGGTTTTGGCCGCGGCCGACCTCGATCCCCAGCAGAAAGAGCAGGTCGAAGCGATCCTGGAGTCCGGCAAGTCACTGATGTCGATCGTCAACGATGTCTTGGACCTCTCGAAGATCGAAGCAGGCCGGCTGGAAATCGCGCCCGTCGATCACGATCTCGGCCACATGTTGCGCCGCTTGCAAAAGCTCTGGGGCGCCCGCGCAGACGAAAAGGGCATCAAGCTCATTGTCGCCGCCGACGCTAGCCTGCCGCCACGGCTCAAGCTCGATCCCGTGCGCGTTCGTCAATGCATATCCAACTTGATCTCGAATGCAATCAAGTTCACCGACCGCGGCCTCGTCACCGTCATCGCCTCGATCGACGAGACCAAGGACGGCGCCGTCACCACGAGCGTGCGCGTCGAGGATTCGGGCATCGGCATGAACGAGGAGACGCTGGCGAAACTGTTTCAGCCGTTCACCCAAGCCGACGCCTCGACGACGCGCCGCTTCGGCGGCACCGGCCTCGGCCTTTCCATCACACGCAAACTCGCCAACCTGATGGGCGGAGACGTAACGGTCGAAAGCGTTCCCCATCGCGGCTCGGTTTTCACGCTCAAATTCAAGGCTGAGATTGCGCAAACCTACACCGGTGCACTCGATCCAAGCACCGGCAGGAGCGGCGGCGCCGAAAGAATGATGAACGCGCAAGGCGTCGCCGTTCTTATTGTCGACGATCATCCGTTGAACCGGACAGTCGCCCGCTTATTTCTCGAGCCGCACGGTTTCAAAATCACCGAAGCCGAAAACGGCCGCGACGCACTTGCCGCTCTCAAGAGTCAAGCCTTCGATCTCGTTCTCCTCGATGTGCACATGCCCGTCATGGACGGACCGGAAACCATCCGCCACATCCGCGACGCCGACGAAGATTGGGCGAACGTGCCGGTGATCGCTCTGACCGCCGACGCGATGTCGGGCGATCGCGAAAAACTTCTCGGCGCCGGCATGACCGGCTACGTCTCCAAGCCCATCGACCAGCGCGAACTCATCGCCGAAATCTGCCGCGTGCGTGGTGAGACGGCGCTGGTGCCGGCGAGGATCACAGCGGCTTAGCTAACGGCCGTTGCAATTATACGCTGACGGCGCCCGCTCCTTTCGCATCAGGCATCGCACTTCTTCCTCGGTCAGGGTGTCGAGTCCGCGCCCATAGTAGAAATGCGCTGCTCTACTGAAGCCATGGACCTGGTGTCCCAGATAGGCTTGAGCTGCATACAGCGCCACCAGATCTTTGCGCTGAAATCTGAGTTCGATCCACCAACTTAGCGCAAGGTCTTCGACCCGATGACCCCAGTCCTCGCTAGGCGGTCCGTTGCACTCAGTCGGCCAAGTCACAAGTCGCACGACCCAGAAGTGTGATGATTTCTTCTGCTCCACCTCGATCGCCCTAGTCACGAACGCGGGTGGTTTTCGATCAAGCGGATCGGCGTGCTTAAGAACGTCGAGCGCCGCTTGGGTGCAGCGTGCGAACTTGGGCCCCTCAGTCATGGCGGGCAGAATGATGCCCGGTACCACGATGATTGCGGCAAGGGCGATGACGAATTTGTCGAGCCTTGTAAGCATCAAGATCTTTCCTGGGCTTGTGCCCTTTTAGCAGGGGCGTCGGCAGTGGGCTGTGACGGCCATGCCAAACAGGTTTCTTAGGGGTGGCCGCTTTTTCCGCATCACGATGGGCGGAAATCCTTCGCGAATTCAGGCTGTTATGGCATTGTGCGACGCATGAAAATCCTGGTGACCGGCGGAGCAGGCTTCATCGGCTCGGCAGTCGCACGTTTGTTCGTGCGCGAGAGCGAGCACGACGTCTTGGTCGTCGACAAGCTGACCTATGCTGGCAATCTGGAGTCGCTTTCCCCGATCCGGGACCATAAGCGCTTTGCCTTTCTCAAGGCCGATATCGGCGATCGCTTGGCCATGCGCACGGCGTTCGCATCGTTTCGGCCCGACATCGTCATGCACCTCGCCGCCGAAAGTCATGTCGACCGCTCGATCGATGCGCCCGGTGATTTCATCACGACCAATATCGTCGGCACCTACACATTGCTTGAGGTCACGCTTGCCTGGCACCGCGAACTCGATGCCGATCGCGCGCGCCGCTTCCGCTTCCATCACATCTCGACCGACGAGGTATTCGGTTCGCTCGGTCCCGCGGGAGCCTTCCGCGAGGACACGGGTTATGCCCCGCGCTCGCCCTATTCGGCCTCGAAGGCAGCAAGTGACCATCTGGTGCGCGCTTGGGCCGAGACCTACGGCTTGCCGGTTGTGCTCTCGAATTGCTCGAACAACTACGGGCCCTACCAGTTCCCGGAAAAATTGATCCCGTTGACGATCCTGAACGGGATGAAAGGCGCAAGCCTGCCCGTTTACGGCACGGGCGAGAACGTGCGCGATTGGATCTTCGTTGAGGATCACGCCAAGGGCCTCGCGGAGGTCGCGTTGCGCGGGCGGCCGGGCGAAACTTATTTGCTCGGCGCCCGCACCGAACGCCGCAACATCGACGTCGTCCGCGCGATTTGCGCGGCGTTGGATCGCCTTGCGCCGGATACGGTCGGCCCGCACGCGCGTCTCATTCAATTCGTCACCGACCGTCCCGGCCACGATCATCGCTATGCCGTCGACTGCTCGAAGGCAGAGCGCGAACTTGGCTGGCGTCCGCACGCCTCGTTTGAATCCAATCTCGAGACCACCGTGCGTTGGTACCTTGAAAACAAAGCGTGGTGGCAGCGCATCCACTCAGGCGCCTACCGTGGTGAGCGCCTCGGCCTAGGTACGGTGAAGGCGTGATCGAACGCGAACTCGAAATTGTGCTTTTCGGTAGTGGAGGACAGTTGGGCTCGGCGCTGTGCCGCAGCGCTGAAAAGCGCGAGACGTCGCTCTGCGCCTTTTCGCGGACGGATTGCGATATCGCCGACAAGGCCATGCTCCTGGATGCCGTGAATGCCAAGCGGCCGACGCTCGTAATCAACGCAGCCGCCTACGCGGCCGTCGATCGCGCGGAGGCCGAGCAGGGTCGCGCATTCGCGATCAACCGCGATGGAGCCGCCAATGTCGCGGCCGCTGCCAAGTCGGTGGGCGCCTTGCTAATCCATATATCGACGGATTACGTCTTCGACGGTAGTAAGAACGAGCCATACGTCGAGACCGATCCCGTTGCGCCGCTAGGCATCTACGGTGTCTCGAAAGCTGAAGGCGAAAGCGCGATCCTAGAACGAATGCCCACAGGTGCTTTGATCCTGCGCACGGCTTGGCTTTATGGCCTAGAAGGCGCGAACTTCGTGAAGACGATGCTGCGCCTGGGCGCTGAGCGTGAAGTCGTGCGCGTGGTCGACGATCAACGCGGCTCGCCGACCTTCGCTGACGACTTGGCCGACGCGATTCTCGAGCTTGCGTATCAGTTGAAGCCCGTTCGATCGCGCGTCTATCATTTGGCGGGGCAGGGTACTGCGACCTGGTGCGAATTCGCCCGCGAAATCTTCACCGAGGCGGGCAGACGAGGCCTGCGCACGCCGCGCCTTGAGCCGATACCGACATCGCAATATCCGACGTCGGCCAAACGCCCGGCGAATTCTGTGCTCAATTGCAGTTTGATAAAGCGTGACTTCGGCATCGCCTTGCCGCCCTGGCGCGACGGCTTGAAGCGTATGCTCGCCGCACATCTGGAGGCCGCCCGATGAAAGGAATCATCCTCGCCGGCGGTCACGGCACGCGGCTTTATCCCCTGACCTTGGCGACTTCGAAGCAGCTCTTGCCGGTCTTCGACAAACCGATGATCTACTACGCGCTGTCGAGCCTGATGCTCGCCGGCATTCGCGATATCTTGATCATTTCGACGCCTCACGATCTGCCGTCGTTTCAAAAAGCCTTGGGCGACGGCGCCGATTTCGGTGTGCGGCTGACTTATGCCGAGCAACCGCGTCCCGAGGGGCTGGCGCAAGCCTTTGTCATCGGCGCCGGCCACATTGGGGACGACAGCGTCGCTCTTGCGCTGGGCGACAATCTCCTGTTCGGCCAAGGTTTGCAGGTCGTTCTCCAACGCGCGGCAGCGCTCGCAAGCGGCGGTCTGGTATTCGGCTATCACGTGCCGGACCCGCAGCGTTACGGCGTCGTTGAATTCGACAAGACGGGCCGCGCCCTCTCGATCGTCGAAAAGCCCGCGCAACCGAAATCGAATTGGGCCGTCATCGGCCTCTATTTCTATGACAATCGCGTCGTCGACATCGCGCGCGCCCTGAAGCCGTCCAAGCGCGGCGAGCTTGAGATTACGGATATCAACGCGACCTACCTGTCGCGCGGCGAGTTGCAAGTCGAACGTTTGAGTCGTGGCTTTGCCTGGCTCGATGCCGGCACGCACGACTCGCTTATTGAAGCGGGCGAATTTGTCCGCACAATCCAGCACCGGACAGGCTTACAGATCGCCTGTCTTGAGGAAATCGCGCTCGACAAGGGTTGGCTCGAGCCCGGCGACGTCATGCGCCGCGCGCAGAAGCTTGCCGCAACCGACTATGGCCAATACCTCCGCCGCCTTCTGGAAGATCGCGATGCTTGACATCCGCTCTCTCGCCATTCCGGATGTGAAGGTGATCACGCCCAAACGCCACGGCGATGCCCGGGGCTATTTTGCCGAAACCTGGAATCGCAAAGGCTTTCGCGATGCTGGTATCGACGCCGATTTCTGCCAGGACAATCAGTCCCATTCTGCGCCTCTCGGCACAGTGCGTGGCTTGCATTTCCAAACGCCGCCGCACACACAAGCCAAGCTCGTGAGTGTCCTGCGTGGACGCGTCTTCGACGTCGTCGTGGACTTGCGCAAAGCCTCGCCGACCTTTCGCCGCCACGTTACCTTTGAGTTGAACGCGGAGGATGGACACCAGATCTTCGTGCCGAGAGGTTTCGCTCACGGCTACGCGACTCTCGCTTCCGACACGACGGTGCTCTACAAAGCAGACGCGCACTATGCGCCGTCGAACGACGCAGGCATTTTATGGTCCGATCCCGATCTCGCTATTTCGTGGCCCGTACGGGCCGAAGATGCCGTGCTGTCGGCCAAGGACGCCGCGCTTCCACGCCTGCGCGACATCGTCTCGCCGTTTTGACGATGAGTGCGCGGGCATGAATTTCCGTTTCAAGCTTCCGGACCTGCTGAACCGCGCACCGGCGAAGTCCGAGGCGGCACCGGACGCTCGCGCTTTGCGCGCCGAATCGGATGCCTTGGCCGGCGTGGTTGCGGCCTTCCTGGGCAAGACCGGCCTCTTCGATCGCGAGGCTTACTCGCGCGCCTATCCCGACATCGCGAAGTCGGGTCTCGATCCGCTGCATCACTACGTGCGCTTCGGCATTCACGCCGGGCGCAATTTTACCAGCCAACAGACGATCGCGCGATTGTGGCGCGAAGTGCTGCGAGGCGAGGACTACAAACAAGCGATCGCCGAAATACATCGCCCGCCATCGGTCGCAAATCCAGAGCGTTTCCGCGTCGGCGTCTATGTGTCGAGCAAGGGCAACTTCTTCATGGCCGAAATCGCGGCGCTCATTGCCGCGGGCTTGGAGGAGGCCGGCGCCGTGTCTCGCGTTCTTGATGAGACCGCGTCGCCGTCCGCCGACTTCACGCACAATGTCGTGGTCGCGCCGCACGAATTCTTCGTGCTCGGCGATGGCCGGCGTTGGGCCAACGAGCAATTCGTCTCTCGCGCGACTTTGTTTTCGACCGAGCAGTTGCAGACACAATGGTTCGCACGCTCGTTGCCGTTCCTCCTGCGCGCCCGCCTTGTCGCAGACCTCAACCACCAAAGCGTCGCGATCCTGCGCCGCGCCGGCGTCAACGCGGCTTGCGTTCAGCCGGGACATTCACAACGTTTCACGGCATTCACCGCACCCAAGGATTTGAGCGCACATTCTGTGTTTGCCGGTTGCTCGTCCGCTGTGCGTAATCACGATCCTTCATCGCCGCGCTTTGCCGATCGTCCTTTGGACGTTGCCTTCATGGGGCAGAGTTCGCCCCGCCGCGACGAGTGGCTTGGCGCATACGCGTCGACGTTCGCCAAGCTGCAGGCTTTCATTTACTGCGCCCGAACGACCGCGCCTCTCAGCGTCGAGACGAGCCCGATGGCGTCGTCCGATGTGAGTGCGGCAATTTTGGGCCGTACGAAGGTTCTTTTGAACTTGCATCGCGACGAATACGCCTATTTCGAATGGTGGCGCGTGATGCAGGCGTTCTGGATGAAGGCGGTCGTCGTCAGCGAGCCGTGCTTTCCACATCCGCTGTTCAAGCCCGGCGTACATTTCTTCGAAGAGGCGCCGCGCCACATTCCCGATCTCGTGAACTGGCTTGCGACCACGCCCGAGGGCCAAGCGAAAGCTGAAGAGGTCCGCGCCCGCGCGTTCGATGATCTCGTCGGCGAGGCAAGTGCAAGAGCGGCGGGAATGCGCTTGCTCGCGGCGATGGGTGCCGCGTCGTGAATCTCTTCGCCCCGCCCGTCACAACCGTGCGCGAAAAGCGCAGCGCCGCAGCGCCGCAAGTCTCCGTTATCGTCACCCTCTACAATTATGGGCATTATCTCGAGGCGTGCCTCGACTCGATCCGAACCCAGACTCAACCGGACTTAGAACTCGTCATCGTCGACGACTGCTCGACGGACGGTAGTTTGGGCGTCGCCACGCGCTGGCTTGCGCGCAACGAAGACGTGTTGGCAGGACACTGCTTGCTGCATCACACGAAGAATATGGGCCTCGCCTATGCTCGCAACACGGCGTTCGCCGGCGCCCGCGCGCCATACGTATTCGTCATGGATGCCGACAACATGCTCTATCCCCCGGCCGTTGTGCGCTGTCTTGCGGCGATCAAAAACTCCGGCGCCGGTGCCGCGTATACACAGCTCGAGTTCTTCGACGAGCGTGCCGGCTTGGGTCTCGCCGATTTCTGGAGCGTCGAGCGCTTGAAGCGTGCGAACTACATCGACGCCATGGCACTTGTCGATAAGAAGGCGTGGGAGAAAGTCGGCGGCTATACGCAACTGATGGCGACGGGTTGGGAGGATTACGACTTCTGGTGCAAGTTCGTCGAACACGACTTGAATGCCGCCTTCGTGCCCGAGGTACTCTGCCGCTATCGCTGGCATGGCAAGTCGATGTCGATAACCGAAACCAACCCGAACGCCGGCACGCTCATCCTCGAAATGTCGATGCGCCACCCCTGGTTGGAGCTTTAACCGGGCGGCTCCTATTTGACGGCCGCATCCAGCGCCGCGACTGTTCGTCCGACCGCATCGCGTTTCTCGACGAATTCATGCGCCGTTTCGCCGGCTAGCCGAGCCGCAATCTGGAATTTTTGATCGGTGTTCAAACACTCGATTGCTTCACGCAGGCGTTTGCGTTCGAGCGGCATGATGCTGATACCGACACCCAAGTCTTCGAGAAGCTTTGCCGTCCGGTCGGCTTCGCCGTGGCGGGGGCTTAGAATTTGCGGGCGGCCGGCCGCGAGGGCGGCGGCGGTCAGCCCACTCCCGGCATGCGAGAACACACAGGTCGCCAGCGGCAGCATCTCGCGCAACGATGGTGCCTCGCCATACACGGTGACGCCGCGGCTCCTCAGGACGTTGCCTCGCGCGCCCAGAGTGCCGCGAAGGTAAACGGACGCTTGCGGCCCCAACTCCATCAGCGCTGCCGAGAGTTCGTCGATGAGCACGTAATCGTTGGCCGAGTAGGCGAAGAGACGTGGCTTTGAGGGAATTGGAGTGAGAGGTGGCAAAAACTCAAGCGGGCCCAACACCTCGTCCTTGCGGATAGCGCGGTAGGGATCAAGTTCGGGAAACCCATAAACCGCCCGGAAGGCGCCGCGAAACGGCTCCGTGACAGTCTTCGGCGGGGTGCGACCGCGTAGCGCGAGCGCCTGTTGCATCGCCGCCAAAATCGCTGCCTGCGACCCAGGCTCGCCGGATACCGGCTTATAAGGCTCGAAGATGGTGCCGTCCGCCGGCGGCACGACAAACCCGTTGCCGACAAACGCGACGGGCAAGCGTCCAAAGGCGGCGAGAGCTGCGCCCGGCGCATGCTCGCAAATCAGCAGATCTGGCTTGGCAACGGCGAACAAATCGTCCCAAGCTCCTATGAGCCCGCCGACATCTTGAGCCGATGAGAAGCCGTTGGCGGCGAGAATGTCGGCGTAGGTGTAAGTCGGCTTGGTGACGGCGACCGGGTTCGGCCAAAATGGGGAAGGAAGGATCGCGCAATTGAGTTCGACCAGGCTCGCGCGCGTTTGGATCGGATCTCTCAGCGCGAAGACGACAGTCCAACCTTCGTCCTTCAACGCCGCAGCGATCGCCTTGAGCGTCGGCAAATGCCCAAACCCTTCGCCGATCTCCCAGGCGAGCAGAACAGTCTTGCTGGAGCGCACAGCCATGGGGCTTTGTCGGCCAAAATGGGAAAGGCGCAGGAGGCTAGTCCGCGCCTTTTGCAAACACTAGTGCGCCACTAAGCGCCTAATTCCCGTAGATCGCCGCCAAACGCGAGCGCTCTTGTTCGACGCTTTGAAAAAGATTGATGAGCGAAGAGTCGGGATCTTGCTTGCGGTGACGATCCTTGAGGCTGGCGTTGGAGCCGAAATAGTAGGTCAGCCCGCCCATGACGCTGTGGTAGTCGTCGTCGCCGATGACCCCTTGGACGTCGAATGCGAGGCCCGGCAGCGCAGATAAGCCCGGCATGAATTCGGCCTGCAGGTGTCCTTGCTTGACGTTTTGGTGTCCTTGATTGTTGACGTCTTGCTGGAAGCTGCCCCCGCCCGTGATTGCAAAATTGTCGGTCGCATACCAGCGCAGATCGATCGAGCCGAACGCCTTGTCGCCCAGCTTTTCGCTGAACTGATAGCCAGCTTTGGCCAACAGAGAAATCTGTTGCATGTAGAGTTCGCCCTCTGCGCCGACCTGCTCAGCCTGGAGATCGAAATGATCTTCCTTGGCATAGGACGCAAACAGGCCGAGCAAGTATTTGTCGGGATCGCGCGTGAAGATGTGGGCGCCTGCTCCGTAACCGGTGTCATTGTCGACGCCGAAGCCGCCCGCCTCAAGCTCGACTCCGGTGAATTGGCCAAGCGGCGCGGTGAGGGCGGCGCCTGCAGTCCACGACGTTTGGTCGTCGGTTTGTCCGCCTGAACCGGAGAGTTTGAGATTGGTCTCCGACACGGCGGGGTCGCGCGCGACGGCTGCCGTCGTCATGCCGAAGCCGAAGAGAGCCGCCAACGTGACGGGCTTCCAAAAACGCATCGTCGCCGCAGTGAAACGGCTGGTCCAGCGCACGACCGAGCGTCCGTCCACCGCAACCAGATGTGCTTGGGGCAAGCCGAAGCCGACTCGGACCGCCGGGCAATCATCGAGACACGGCGCGAACGCCGCCCTCATGGCATCGACGACTGCGAATTCGACGTTCGCGAGTTCGGCGACTTTAATTTTTTCGCCGACAACAAGATTGGCGGCCTTCAGTGCGACATAGAAGGTGCGTAGACGTGGGGCGTAATAGAGGCCGAAGAGCTTGTCGTTCAGCGAGCTTCGAACTGTACGGCCGGCACTAACCAGGGCTTTTGCGCGGGCTACTGCCTCTGTCGGGTCATAAACGATGTCGTCGCCGCCGAAGCGCGCGACAAGCCGTTCAAGGCTGCGCGGCGCATGGAGTTGGGCGGCGTTGTGAAATCGAACACGTACCTTCTCGGCACCGGCACTGCGCACGGCATCCAAAATTTGCTGACGAACGAGCGAACGGCGCGGAGCCGCTGCAACGTGGACCAGAAGTTCGGATTGGTTGGACCACGCAGCGGCGAAGATCGGCGCTGCGACTGCACGTAACGCGGATGCGATGAGATAGGCGCTAGGACGCCCCTCTACCCTACCCATGATCAACCCCAAATTTTATTTTTGCCTGCGTGCCAGGTTGGTACGTTGATACCACCGACAGAACGGCGACCGAATGACATTCCGACGTGAACTTCAGTCGAGGCATCAGTTTGACTCAATTCTGTGGTCTAGTCGCAACAGACTCCGAGGTTAACCCTCAAAGTTTAATTAGATTTGCAAGAAATAGACCAAGCAGAAGATGAGTCCTTCGCGCAGTTCGCGTGTCTTTAATCATTCGCGATGCTTGCCGCGCTAATCGCCGGAGTCTCAGCCCCAGCCCAATTATGCACGCACTATGATTTATCTCCGCGCAGTGCGCGGTCAGGTTGAAAATTGAACATCGTTCGATTTCACTTTTTCGGCTTGATCAAAAGAAAATTGAGAGCCGACCCGGCAAGTTCGAGGAATGTTTGAACGTTCATCAAAAGATGGAATAATCTATCTATACATCAGATAAAGGCGCAATAAATTTATAAATAGGTAAAGACATTAAGAAGAGATACGAGTGATTGGGGTGATAGTTAAGAAAAAGGTAAAGTCGATACGCTTGGCGCAAAAAAGGCAAAGCATAGATTTTCCTCTTCTTAAGAGATGTTGACAAGACGCAAGTTATGTTTGGACCGATGCATCTTCTTCAAGTCTACTTGGTCCGATCGGGGCCACCGTTTCAAGCGGCGTTGGAATCAAGAAACCGGGAATTAGTCCACGCAGAGCGTTGCCGAACCAAACCTGACCCGAAGAGAGATCGTCGATCGTTAGAATGCGCTCTTCGACAACCGGGTTGGCGGCCTCGATCAATTCGCGCCGTAGGCAGCCATCTAGCACGCCGCACTCAAGTGGCGGCGTCAGCCACCGGCCGTCGCGCTCCACGAAAATCGTACTTCGGCTCCCCTCGGTGATGTCGCCGCGCTCATTTAGGAAGACGACCTCGTCAGTGCCCAGCGCATCGCGCAGACGCTGCCACTCGCCGTCGTAAATCTCCCGGGAACTGGTTTTGTGATGATAGATCGCTTGGCTCGAATCCGTTTGCCGGTCGGAGATCGCGAAACGCCACACCGCGCCGGGCTCGTGCAGAGCAAACGGAGAAATGGTGACTTGGGCGTCGCCCCGCGCGTCAAGTGTGAGCCTGACCCGCAGTGGTCCTTCCGCCTGCGCTACGGCGGCGACAAGCCGGTCGCGGACCAGACGTTGATCGCAAACGAATCCGAAATAGCGGGCCGAACGAACCAACCGCGAAAGATGGCGCCGAAACAGAAAAAAACCTTCGCCGGGGCTCCATCGCAAGGTTTCGATAAGGTGAAAGGACGGCGCCGTTTCCGTGAAGAAACGAGCCTTGAGCAGGCACTCCGCAAACTCGCTGGCCGGCTCGGAGTCCCAGACGATGCCGCCGCCCACACCCATCTGGACCTTATTGCCGCGAACGGTGAGGGTACGGATGGCGACGTTGAATGCGGCACGCTGCTTGTCGACATAACCCACGGCGCCGCAATAGACGCCCCGTGGCTCACCCTCGAGCGCGCGAATGATTTCCATCGCCCGAATTTTGGGTGCGCCGGTCACAGATCCGCACGGATAGAGTGCCCGCGCGATTTCGTGCAGACCTACGCCTTCCTCAAGCTCCGCCGAAATGCCCGACGTCATCGTGTGGAAGCGCGGGTAGGTTTCCACGGTGAAAAGGTCTTCGACCTTGACCGAACCGATTTTCGCCACGCGCGAAATGTCGTTGCGCAACAGATCGACGATCATCAAATTTTCTGCGCGCTGCTTGGGGTCGTGCTTGAGATCGAGTTTCCGCGTCGCGTCGCCGCGCCAATCCGGCGCGCGTGGACAAGTGCCCTTCATCGGCCGTGCCGTGATGCGCCCGCTCGCGACAGTGAAAAACCGCTCTGGTGAGAGCGAAACGATGTCTTCGTCCGGAAACCGCAGGAAACTCGCGGCGCCTGCACGCGAACTCTCGCGCAATCGCGCGTAAAGGCCCAACGCGTCGCCCGCCAAAGTCGCATTGAGCTTGAGTGTGAAATTGACTTGATAGACATCGCCATCGGCAATGAGCTTGCGGATGTCGTCGATTCGCGCGCCGTAGGCATGCTCATCAAGGCTCGGTTCGATCGCCGAAAGACGAGGCGTGTCGGCGCAAAGAAATTCGTCGCGCGCGTCGGGAGTCAGCGTCTCGGATTTCGTGAACAGCGCGAAGCGGAGCAACGGTTGCTCGGTTTTCGGCACAAGGGACGCAAGGCGCGGCTCAAATACATAGCCAAGCTCATAGGCGCAGTACCCGGCCGCGATGAGGCCGTTCGCCGCCCCTGCCTCAATTGCGTCGAACGCGGCCTCAACCCCGCTTGCATCGACGGCTTCAATCATTCGCGCCGGTTCGGTCAGAAGCCGGGCCGGACGGTCTGGCCACGTCGCATCGTCGAAAAGTGCAAAACAGTCGCCAAATGTCCGCATCGGGTCCGCGCGAAACGCCGCTTGATTGGCCGGGGGCCAGGCTTACATGCGGGGTGTATTCGAGCACGGCGGCGGGCGCTAGTCTAAGGGCGCTCACAAATTTGAGGCTTTGAATGTCGCGACCCGGCCCCTTCGGACACCCCTATTTGCTGGGCTTCGAGGAGATCGAGCGCATGCTCGAGCGGCTCGCCAAGCAGGCCGAGGCCTATCCACCGTGCAACATCGAGGAGTTGGGCGAAGGCCATTTGCGCATCACCCTTGCCGTGGCCGGCTTTTCCAACGAGGCATTGTCGATCGTCTTGAGCGACCAGGAACTCAGCGTGCGTGGCGAGCGGCCGCAGACCGAAGAGGATCGTACCTTCCTCTACAAGGGGATCGCCGCCCGCGGCTTCCAGCGTAGTTTCATTCTGGCCCAGGGCTGGGAGGTCGAGGCCGCCCGCTTGGTGAACGGTTTGTTACGCATTGATCTCAAACGCGTGAGGCTCGCGCCGGACGTCCGCAAGATCCCGATCACCATCGGGTGAGTTTCGGGTTCCTGGCCGCCGGTCGTTCCAATTTCGCCACACACTTCCCATATAACCAGCTAGCACCAAGGAACGGGCTGCCTTTTCGGGGCTTTCCGCTGGTGGCTGTAGGAAGGAGTAAACCATGCAGTCGAACCAAAACGAGAACCGCAAATCGAAGGTCGCGATTCCTCCGTTGGACGCCGAAGAGATCGACCGCCTGATTGGTCGCAACACGGTCTATGTGCGCGAGGTCGGCGTAGACGAGCTCAAGGGCTCCGGCGTAATCGCGGTTGACGTCTTAGTACCGGCGTCGCAGAAATTCTTTGCACTTCATCTGGCCGATGGCCGTCGCGTTGCGGTCATGGACGACCGCGACTTAGCGTTCGCCGCAGCTCGTCAGCACGATCTGGAACCGGTCAGCGTTCATTGACGGCCGTCGGCGTTCATTAGCGATTTTCATCACGCCGCTTGATACGTTGCAGTCGGTTCGGTGAGAAGAGCATAGAGCGCGGCCTTGTCGGGCGCCGCACGCAGTTTTTCGCACATGCCGACATTGCGCATCAGGCGAGAAATGCGCGCCAACGCCTTCAAATGGTCGGCCCCCGCATCTTCCGGCGTCAACAACAAGAACACGAGATCGACGGGTGCATCGTCGACCGCGTCGAAATCGATGGCGTCCTCGAGCCGCGCAAAGACGCCTGTTATGCGGTCGAGCTTCGGCAAACGCGCATGCGGGATCGCAACGCCGTGACCCACGCCGGTCGTCGACAGCTTCTCGCGCTCCCAAAGCGTTTCGAAGATCTTGTCCTCTTTGCCGGCGATGAGCGGCGCAGCGCGTTGCGCGAGATCGACAAGCAGTTTCTTTTTGTTGGCGGCCTTGAGCCTCTGGAAAACGCCCTGAGGAGCCAAAATGTCTGCGATATCCATGGCGGCTGACTACGTTGTTTCACAAAGCGGCAATTGGTACCGGCCCTTAGCGCTGCGCTTTTTGCAGCGCCGGGTCGATCCAACCGATATGGCCGTCTGCACGGCGATAGACCACGTTTATTTCCCCATGCGCGCTGTTGCGGAACACGAGTGCCGGTGTTTCCGCAAGATCGAGCTGCATGACGGCTTCGCCCACTGTGAGCGTGCGCAGTTCCAGCGTCGTTTCGGAAACGACAACCGGCGTAAGCGAATCGGGTTCCGCCGCGTCGTCATCTTCGCGGGCGATGACGCGCTCGCGCGCCGCGCCCACTGGCAATTCGCCGCGCGCGCCGTTGTGATGGTCGCGCAGCCGGCGCTTGTACCGACGTAGGCGCTTTTCTATGCGTTCGGCCGCGGCGTCGAAGCTGGCGTAGATATCGGGCGAGCGTCCTTGCGTGTGGAGATGCAAGCCTGAAGCAAGGTGCAGCGCGCAATCGGCGCGATATTCAAATCCGTCGCGCACGAACGTGACCGATCCGTCAACCGTGCGGTCGAAATACTTGGCGACGGCCTGTGCCATCCGCGTCTCGACAAGCGTGCGCAAGGCGGTTCCGATGTCGATTTGTTTTCCGGTGACGTTCAACTGCATGGCTTTTCGCGTCCTGTTTGAGAGGAAACGCTTTGCGACCCCGATTCGAAAAGCGCGCTTCTCGCGAAAGGCGGCGGACGTTTAGCCGCGACCCCTTCTCCTGTCAACGACAGGTCTCAGGGGGCGGCGACGCCCTCCGGCAGGCCCATTTCCTGTTTCATACGGCGGCGTTCAACTGACGAGGGAATCCGCATTGCTTCACGATATTTTGCGACTGTCCGGCGCGCAATATCGATGCCGGTTTTGCGCAAGATTTCAACAATTCTGTCGTCGGACAAGATGGCGCTCGGCTTCTCGCCTTCGATCAGCTCGCGAATATGGTAGCGTACTGCCTCGGAGGAATGGGTTTCGCCGCCCTCCGAGGAGGCGATCGACGAGGTAAAGAAATACTTGAGTTCGAAGGTTCCACGCGGCGTCGCCATGTATTTGTTGGCGGTCACGCGACTCACCGTCGATTCGTGCATGCTGATCGCTTCGGCGATGACACGCAGATTGAGTGGGCGCAAATGCGTGACGCCGTTGACGAAGAAGCCGTCCTGCTGGCGCACGATTTCCGTCGACACCTTTAGGATCGTTCGCGCTCGCTGATCGAGACTCTTGACCAGCCAATTCGCGGTGTTGAGGCAGTCGCTGAGGTAGGTCTTCGCATCCTTGCCGCGCTGAAGTGTCTGCGCGTAGTAGCGCGTATTGACGAGTACGCGCGGCAACGTATCGGAATTAAGTTCGACCTGAAAGCCGCCGGCGGAATTTTCACGCACGAAGACATCGGGCACGACGGGTTGTACCGGCTCGGCGCCGAATTTGAGGCCGGGCTTCGGGTTGAGTTGTTTGATCTCGGCGATCATGTCGGCGAGGTCTTCTGCCGAGACCTGCGCCACCCGCATCAGCTGTGCCGCATCGCGCTTTGCCAGAAGTTCGAGATTGCCGATCACAGCCGCCATCGCGGGATCGAACCTGTTTTTCTCTTTCAGCTGCAACGCCAAGCATTCGCTCAAGCTTCGCGCGCCGACGCCCGTCGGATCGAAACTTTGGATCGTCGTCAGCACGCGCTCGACGACGGACTCAGGCACCACCAAATGCTGCGCCGCCATCGTGATGCCGCCGGTCAGGTAGCCTGCTTCGTCGATCAGGTCGATGAGGTAGGCACCGATTAAGCGGTCGCGTGGATCGGTGCACGCGACGTGCAGTTGCTCGCTCAAATGGTCATGCAGATTTGTCGCGCGCGCCAAGGTGGATTCCAGCGACATCGCGTCTTCGTCGTCGAAGCGGCCACCGCGCGTGTTCGCATAGGACGACGGCCCTTGGTCGTTCGAAGGCGGTGCCGCGCGATCGGCGGCGCTGTCTTCGGCATAGACGTTTTCATAGTCGGTATCGAGATCGCGCGATGCGTCGGCCGGCGGCGCGTCTTCGCGCAGAGTGAGTGCCGCGTCGGCGCCGGCGATTGCCTCTTCTTTGCTCGCATCCTCGCGCGGGGCCGCTTCATCGCGTTCGAGCAGTGGATTCTTTTCGAGTTCCTGTTCGACGAACGCGGAGAGTTCAAGGTTCGACATTTGCAGCAGCTTGATCGCCTGCTGCAATTGCGGCGTCATGACCAACGCTTGGCCCTGGCGGAGCTCCAATCTCTGGGTCAGCGCCATGGGTGAGCCATCCCTAGAGCGAGAACCGCTCGCCGAGATAGACGCGCCGCACGTCGATATTCGCGACGATTTCTTTCGGTGTGCCTTCGGTCATCACTTCGCCGTCGTGGATGATGTAGGCGCGATCGATGATGTCGAGCGTCTCGCGGACGTTGTGGTCGGTGATGAGGACGCCGATGCCGCGCTCCTTCAAGTGCTGCACCAGCTTGCGGATTTCACCGATTGCGATCGGATCGATGCCGGCGAACGGCTCGTCGAGCAGCATGAACGATGGTTGTGTCGCCAGCGCGCGGGCGATCTCGACGCGGCGCCGCTCGCCGCCGGAAAGCGCGAGCGCCGGCGCTCGCCGCAAATGCTCGATCGCAAATTCGGCCAAGAGATCGTCGACCAGCTGGCGGCGGCGCTGCCGGTCATGCTCGACCAGTTCCGCAACCGACATGATGTTTTGCTCGACCGTCAGCCCGCGGAAAATCGACGCCTCTTGCGGCAGGTAGCCAATACCGAGCCGCGCGCGTCGATACATCGGCAACGCCGTGATGTCGTGCCCGTCGAGAAAGATCGATCCGGTGTCGACAGGGATGAGGCCGGTGATCATATAGAAACACGTGGTCTTGCCCGCGCCGTTCGGTCCCAACAATCCGACGGCTTCGCCGCGCTTCAGTTGCAGCGACACGCCGCGCACGACCGGGCGCCGGCGAAAGCTCTTGCCGATCTGATCGGCGACGAGTCCGGTTTGCTCGGCGACCAGGCGCGGTCCGCCGTACTGTCCGCTGTTGTTCGGGTCGAAGGTCATTACGCCGTTGTCGCCGTGGTACTCGTTACCCATTGAAGTTTCTCATCAAATCGCGTTTGGCCTTAAAATTGCGTGAAGTCACAACGGGTTGCTCGCACATCCTAGGGTTTTGCCGGCGCTGCGGGCGCGACCGGCTTCTTCGCCGGTTCTTGCGCATTGGTTAAGGTCGGTGCGGTCAACTGTTTCGTCGGCACGAACAGACCTTCGACGCGCCCCGTTGGTGACGTAAGATTGGCTTGGCCCGACGCGAGGTTGACGACGAGGGAAGAGCCGCGCATGACGTTCTGACCGTTCGTCAACACGACTTTTCCCGTCAGCGTAACGATGCGCTTCGACACATCGTAGACGGCGTTCGCGCCCGTTGCTTGACCTTGCGCCGACGCGACCACGACGTTGCCGTTCGCTTCGATGCGCGAAATCGTTCCTTTCTGGGCGCGGATCGCAAGCGTGTCGGAGCGCAGCCGAAGATCGCCCTGCACCACGTGCACGTTGCCCTTGTACGTTGCCGTTTCGCCGTTGATGTCGGCGACTGTTGTGTCCGCTTGGATTGCAATCGGTTTGTCGCTGTCGCCGCCCATGCCCGAAAACGGATTCGACACGCTTGATCCGGCTGCGTTTGCGGCAATCGTTGCGACGAGAATGGCGAGGGCTGCTTTGATGATCATGGGTGCGTTGGCTTCGGCCTTGGGAGCGGAACGGAAAGTCTAGGAGTCGATGACGACGGCGCCAGCGAAGGCGTCGGCGAGCCCGGAGGCGTGATCGGCGCATCGCTCGGCGCGGTATTGCCGGCGCTTGTCGGATCGGCGGCTTCCTTGGCCGCGTCCGGATCGCGCGGCGAGGGATAGATGGTCGTCGAGACGCCGCCCGAAAACTCCATGCGGCCGGCCTCTCTTAATCCTTCGAAACTCTTTGCGGTGATGAGGCCCAGCGGACCTTGGCAATTGATCGGATGCTCACCCCGCAATATGCCGGCGCCGATGTCGTAACGCGCCACTGTCGTATGACACTCATATCCCTTGTCGGTGAAGATATTGATTGCGTCGTAGAGGTCGAGCGTTTTGGCATCTCCGTCCATCAGGCCGCGCGTCGCTTCGAGCGCCAGCCAGCTCTTGTCCTGCATCGTGATATCGCCGACGACGTTGTCGAAATTCATTTTCTGCGACTTGCCGGGCGCTTGCGTCGCTGACTTCGCCGTCACCGTAAAGGGTTGCCCGCGTCCGTCAGTGCCGGTCAGGCGCGGTGCCACCAATTGACGGTCGTCCGCGCCGCCCGTTCGTGGCACATAGGCGATCTTGAAATTCTGAGTGTCGCGTCCCAGCGCCGAATAGACGACGACGAGTACGACGAGAGAGAACGCGATAAGCGGCAGCGTGATCTTCATTATCCGCACGAAGCGGCTGTAGCGTTGTGTCGCGCCCGCGGCCGGACGTCGTTGCTCGCGCCAATTGCGCAGATGAGCGCGCGGTTGCTGCGCCCGCACGGCCGGATCTGTCGCGATCAAGCGGCCGGTTTCGGGGTCGGTGCGATAATGAGCCATCGGTTGGTCGTTCACGCGATGCCTGCGCGCAGACAATCGTGGATATGCACGATGCCGATGGGTTTCGGCGCGGGCTTGCCGACATCTTCATCGGCGACGACGAAGAGGCAGGTCTTGCGCACCGGGCTCTCGGTCATCAACCGCAGGGCTTCCCCGCCGAGCGCGGTCGCCCTCACCATCGTCGGGCGCGGCGTCATCACCTCGCGCGCCGTGCGTTTCAACAGTTCGTTCTGCATGTGGCGCCGCAAATCGCCGTCCGTGATAACGCCGATGAGGCTGCCCGTGGGGTCGACGACGCCGGCGCAGCCGAAGTGCTTCGAGGTCATTTCGACCAAAACCTCGCTCATATGCGCTTCCGGCGCGACCAGCGGAATCTCAGTGCCGGTATGCATGATATCCACGACGCGCACGAGCCGCTTCCCCAGCGAGCCGCCCGGATGCAGCACGCGATATTGATCTTCCGTGAAGCCACGCCGCTCCATCAGTGCCACGGCCAGCGCATCGCCCAGCGCCAGCATCATTGTCGTCGAAGTCGTCGGCGCCATCCCCATCGGGCAAGCTTCGCCAACCGGCGGTAGGATCAACGCGATGTCGGCGTGCTGCGCCAAAGCTGAGTCTCCGCCGCTCGTGATGGCGATCAACGGAATACCGGCACGCCGAGTGAAAGCGATGATGTCGGAAAGCTCTTGGGTCTTGCCTGAGTTCGACATCAACAACGCCGCGTCCTTGGCCGTGAAGAAGCCGAGGTCGCCGTGGCTCGCCTCGCCCGGATGAACGAACTGGGCCGGTGTCCCGGTGGAGGCGAGGGTGGCCGCCATCTTGCCGCCGATATGACCGCTCTTCCCCATGCCGCTGACGATCACGCGGCCTTCGACGCCGAGTATGGTGTCGACAGCGCGCGCGAAGGCTCCGTCCAGCGACTTGGCAAGTTCGCTCAGCGCCTCGCTCTCCAATGCGAGGACGCGCCTCGCTACCTGCAAATCGACGTCGGGAGCGCTTTGAGCCTGGGGCTTTGTCACCGTCTATCCTGTGAAGATCAATGGCCCAGCCGATTTCATTGTGATCGCACCAAGGGGCGCTTTCACAAGCGAAATTCGTGCCAGCTCGGCAGTATGGTCATTCGCCTATGGTGAATCAAGACGAGCGCGGCGGTGCGGTTAAGCGCCGCTATGCACAACTACTAGTGCGCAAAGATATCCTCAGCCGCCCAGCCGTTGAGATCGAGTGTCGTCCGCGTACCGATGAACGCGAAGCAAGCGAGCGCCAACTCAAGCCGCCCTTCGCGAATGAGCATCGCCTCGAGCGCCGCCTTCAGTTTGTGCAGGTGGAGCACATCGGACGCGGCGTACGAAAGTTGCGCGTCCGAAAGTTTGGTTGCGCCCCAATCGGAGCTCTGTTGTTGCTTCGACATGTCGACGTCGAGCAGCTCCTTCACCAAATCTTTGAGTCCGTGTTTGTCCGTGTAGGTGCGCACGAGCTTCGAAGCAATCTTCGTGCACCACACCGGGTTCGTCGGCGTCTTCAAGTATTTCTGAAACACCGCGACGTCGAAGCGCGCGTAGTGGAAAATCTTGGTCACGTCGGGATCGGTCATCAGGCGAACGAAATTCGGCGCCGCGTAAGCCTTGCGATCGAAACGCAGGATGTGGCAATGCCCGTCACCCGCCGACAGCTGCGCGAGGCACAAGGCGTCGCGCTCCGGATGGAGACCCATGGTCTCCGAATCGATCGCGACCGATTTGCCGAAATCGAGTCCGGCCGGCAGATCACCCTCGTGGAAGTGAATCTTCATAGGACCATTGTGAAAGAGGCTGCTTAACGTTTCGTTGGTATTTGCCCCAATTGCGATTGTGGATAGTGGCCGATCAGCCGGATTGCAAGGCGGAAAGCTTACACGCTCTGTGGTTGCTGCTGGTGCGGTGGAACCTCCGCCTCCTGACGATCGCCTTTGCGAGAGCGCTTCGCCGTCCCGTTATGCTTTTGCCGTTGGTTTGGCGCGCGTCGCATCGACCATGGCGATAAACTCGCTCCGGTCGGCGTTCCAGCTCTCTTTCAGGACTTCGGTATAGCCGACGGGCAGCCACGGCGCGGCTGCCGAGAGCCTGCGCATGCAGGGCTCGATTTGGTTCTTGGCGACGGGCAGGACGTCGGCCTCGCCGTTGCGCGTCCAAAGCACAAGCTGATGCGTGCGGCCGGTCGGGATCATGTTCACGCTATGGCGCACGACTTCATGATAGGCCCACGCCAATTGGTCGAGCGGGCGGACCATCACTTGGCCCTTGCCCGCGAAGCAGGCAAAGCGCGTGCCGACTTGCAGAGGGAAGTCGTCGATCGCGCGAGCTCCGAAATCGGCATCGACCTCGCTTTTGATCACCGCGAGATCGCCAAGGCTTGCCAATGCCTTGCCGATCGGATGAGTGGCAAGGCGACGGCGCGTGAGATAGCGGCGTGCGAGATAAGCGATCCAAGCAACCGCACCGGTGAGAGCAAGATAGGCGGCGATCTGATTCCCGGCCCCTTCGGAGTTGGCGGCGGCCGCAAGACCGAACGCACCAAGCGCGAGCGCGCCGGCGAGGGCTTTGGCGTCGCGCCACAAGAAGCCGGGCTCGGCTTTGACGACGAGACGATCGATGAAGCTTGTGGCGCTCATACGCCGGCTCGCGGTGTTTGCGGGAGGCGCGTCGCTTCGAGGCCTCGCACTTGTGTCAGGAAGGGCTCAAGCGCGCGTTCGGGCGCGGTGGACAATGCAATCGGCACCGGCGCGCCGCCGGCGTTGAACATGAAGGCATCGCACTTGCCGATCTCCTCCGGCAGCGGCATGGGCAAAACCTGCGCGGTTAGTTGGCGAATTCGGCCGTAGCCGAGCGGGCGCAGAGTCGGATCGGGCACGAGCATCAAAACGCGCCGCCAATCGGTCGTCGCGGCAACCGCGTTGAGCTCCCACCACGTGCCCTGGGTGGCTTCCGGCTGGAGGATGACGATTGCCGCCCGCTTTATGAGCGCGAGCACCGTCTCTTGCCAGACGTCGTCGCCGACATAGACGCGTGCGGCCCCGAGCGGCGCAACACTGTCGCCGGGTTTGCCGATCGCAACCAAGGGGCCGACGCGATGCAAGGCACGCGCGATCTCGCGTTCGTGTGAAGCATTGCGCTTTACCGACGCGCCGCTACCGACGCCGCCATGGCGAGCGCCGACGGGCCCGTCGTAGATTTGCCGCTCGTCTTCGAAAAAGGGCCGGAGATAAACGACGGGCGGACGCAAGTCGCGTTGCATCACCGTCCACCCATCGGCCAAGCGCATGCGTCGGCCGAGGTCGAAGCCCCAGCTACCGCCCATGGCGACGAAAATGCCCCCCAACAACAAGAACGAAAACCTGTCGGTGAGCGAAACGATCAACCAAAAGGCAAGAATGGCAAGGATGGGCGAAGCCACCATGAGCGCGGCGCCGCCGAACTTCGAGCGAATAGGCTGGTGCGCCGCGCCCTTCGGCGCCGGAAGCATCGTCGAAGTCATTCGCGAAAGCCCCCTCGATCGGCGACACGGGACAAGGATGCCGCCGGGCGCAGCGTCGGGCAAGAGGCGACGCGCGGGGCCGGGCGCGCCGCTAGCGTTTCGCGCCGAGGAGATTGCGTGCCACCACCCATTTGTGCACCTCGGTCGGCCCATCGTAGATGCGCATGGTGCGCACCTTCGAGGCCATCAGCTGCAGCGGCAATTCCTTGGTCATGCCCATGGCGCCGAAGGTCTGCATGGCGCGATCGACGACGGTCCAGGCCATCTCGGTCGCGAACGCCTTGATCATGGAAATCTCGAGCCGCACATCGCGGCCTTTGTCGAGCTTCCAGGCGCAATCGTAGGTCATGAGGCGAGCGGCATGGATTTGAGTTGCGGCGTCGGCGACCCACCATTGGATCGCTTGGCGCTGCGACAAGGGTTCGCCGAAAGTTACGCGCTGAGGCGCGAACTCGCAGATCATATCGAGCGCGCGCTGCGCCATGCCGATCGACCACGCGGCCATCTCAAGTCGCCGCGTGCCAAGCCGTAGTTGCATCGGCGCAAAGCCGTTGCCTTCGGTGCCGAGCAGTTTCCAGCCTTCGACCCGGCAATCCTCCAGCGCCACTTCATAGGTGGCGGCGCCGCCGATCATCGCAATGCGCCTCAGCACGTTGAAGCCGGGCGTTCCCTTGTCGACCAAAAACGCCGAGATGCCGCCGCGCGCGCGTTTCTGCTTGTCGGTCACCGCCATGACAATGGTGAAGTCGGCGTCGGCGGCGCGGCTGATCCAGATCTTGCGCCCGTTCAACAGCCAGTCGTCGCCGTCGCGTTCCGCGCGCGTAATCATGCCGGCCGGGTCCGAACCGGCGCCCGGCTCTGAGATTCCGATCGCTGAAATCGTCTCGCCGCGCACGTAAGGCGCTAAGTAGGCCTCGCGCTGGCGCTCGCTGACGGTTGCCATCAGCATGCGCAGGTTCGGCGAATCCGGCGGCAACGTATATGGCGTAATAGAGCGCCCCATCTCTTCGTTCACGCCGACGAGCGCAACGTGGGGCAAGTCCGCGCCGCCGATATCGGTCGGCGCATCGAGACCCCAGAGGCCGAGTTTCTTCGATACGGCGTCGATCCGCTTGCGCTCGGCTTCGCCGATACCCAGTCCGCGCCCCGCCGCTTCTCGTGCGAGCACGTCGGCTTCAAGCGGCATCAATTCGTCGCGCACGAAGCGGTGCACCAGCTCCTTGAGCATGCGATGCTCTTCCGACAGTTCAAATTCCATAGCTGCCGCTCCTCACTGCGCCGTACGTTCTACGACGATGCCGTTCGGCCGTACCTTTGCCGTCGGCATCGGTGGCTCGGTCTTACGTCTGCAGCGAAGGGAGAAACCAATCGTAGGCGAGATGCGCGAATGCAATCGCGCGGTTCATGCGCCGATCGAGAATCCGGTGGTGCCCAGAAGAGGACTCGAACCTCCACACCTTGCGATACTAGCACCTGAAGCTAGCGCGTCTACCAATTCCGCCATCTGGGCCGACCGGAGGGGGCGAGTGATAAGATTGCGGCTGCCCCAAGTCAACGCGTGTTCCGGCCGCGAACCACACTTCTACAGCGACCTTCTTTTCTCTATCACAGGCGCTTGCGAACGGCGGAGCGAGTCATGGGCGAGAAGCTGGTTACGGTCTTTGGCGGATCGGGGTTCGTTGGCCGGCATGTTGTTCGTCGCCTGGCAAAAGAGGGCTACCGCATTCGTGTCGTGGTGCGCCGTCCGGCCGACGCCTATTTTCTTCAACCGCTTGGCGACGTCGGCCAAATCGCCGTTCTGAAATGCGATATTCGCGACGAAGTGCAAGTTGCCGCTCTGGTCGCCCGCGCCGACGCCGTCGTCAATCTCGTCGGCATTTTGCGGCCCTCAGGCGGTGAGACCTTCGACGCCATTCATGTCGAAGGGGCTGGATCGGTTGCGGCCGCGGCCGCGAGCGCGGGCGTCAAGCGCTTGGTCCACATCTCTGCCATCGGCGCCGATGCCGAAGCGAAATCGCGATATGCACGGTCGAAGGCCGCCGGCGAGGCGCGGGTGCGCGCCGCGTTTCCCGCGGCGACGATCTTGCGCCCCTCGATCGTCTTTGGGCCGGAGGATCGCTTCTTCAATCGCTTCGCCGCACTGATGCGGCTCGTCGGATTTGTCTTCCCGCTCTTTGGCGGTGGTCGCACGTTGTTTCAGCCGGTCCATGTCGGCGACGTCGCCCGCGCCGTTGCGAATGCCTTGCGCTCCGATGGGGCGGCTGCGAAGACCTACGAGCTCGGCGGTCCCGTCACCTACTCGTTCAAGGAACTGCTGCACTACATCGCACGCGTCACCGAGCGAAGGCCGTTGTTCATTCCAATTCCGTTTGCGCTGCTGGATCTTAGCACTCTGTTGATGGGCTGGTTGCCGGGCGTTCCCATCACCTACGATCAGGCAAAGCTGTTGCGCGTCGACAATGTGGTGAAGGCGGGACGCGACGCGAACAGTGTCGGAACGTTCGCCGATCTAGGCGTCGTGCCGACCGCGGTTGAAGCGATCGTGCCGAGCTATCTGTGGACCTATCGGCCGAGCGGCCAGTACGCGGAGCCCCGGGGTGCCTAGTCCTACCCAGGGTGCAGTCTCACCCGGGCTGCTTAGTCTCAAATGGGTGTTCCGCGAACGGCGAACCAGCTCAACAGGAAGCCGCCCACGAAGATGCGGTACCAGGCAAAGATGCCGAATCCGTTCTTTGATACGAACGTAATGAAGCGCTTCACGACCCAATAGGCGCAGACGAACGCCACGACAAATCCAAGCGCGAGGATGAACAAGTCCTCCACGTGCAGCTCATGCCAGTGCTTGTATAGCGAATAGACAGACGCGCCCAGCATCGTCGGAATCGCCAGGAAGAACGAGAATTCCGCCGCCGCACCGCGCTCGACCTTCATCAACAGCGAACCCATGATTGTAGCGCCCGAACGCGACACGCCGGGCACGAGCGCCAGACATTGGCACAATCCTATTTTGAGATAGAGCGGCAGCGGAAAGTCTTCGACGGCGTAGTATTGAGGTATCTTGACGACGCGCTCGATGAAGATGATCGCAACGCCGCCGACGATCAGCGCGACCGACACGACGTAAGGGTTGAGCAGATATTTTTCGATGTAGTCGGCGGTTAGCACGCCGATCGCGGCCGCCGGCAGGAATGCGATGAACAGCCCGAATGCGAAGCGCTGAGCATTTTCGTTGCGCGGCAACGCTCGCGTCACTTTCCACAGATACTCGAAATAGATCACGCAGACCGAGAGGATCGCGCCGAATTGGATGAAGACTTCGAAGACATTGCCGTGAACCGCTTCCAGCCCGAGCAGGCTGCGCACCAAAATCAAATGACCCGTCGAGGAAACGGGCAAAAACTCGGTGACGCCCTCGACGATGGACAGAACGATCGCCGAGAAGATTTTCCAAACCAGTTCCATGTCGAGCGGAGCGATACCTGAAGGGGCCGAAATCGCGCGCGACCGTAAACTGGATTGTGCACGTGCGCACCAGGCATTCGCGCCGCACGTGTGCCGCTGCCTCGCGGCGCAAACCCGACCTCATCGGTCTCAACATAATTAAGACCGTTTCAGGACTATTATTTGGACTTGCTTGCATCGAAGGGGTCATCAGCAGCGCGCTGCATACCATTTAGGACATAGCATCTGTCATAATTTGCAGCTTTGTCCTTGTTACGCAACAATCGGCACGTATAACGATCTTCGACTTTAGAAAATTGCGTGGACGGAATGGCGGAAAACAAGCTTTTGAAGTTCGTGACCACTGGCCGGCAAATGCCGACGAAGCGGCCGGCGGGTGCGCGCGCCCACGATTTTCAAGAGATTTTTGGCGAGTACATCACTCAAAAGGCTGAGGAGCAGGCTGGCCGCTGCTCGCAATGCGGCGTGCCGTTTTGCCAGGTCCATTGCCCGCTGCAGAACAACATTCCCGACTGGCTGAAGATGACCGCCGAGGGTCGGCTTGAGGAGGCCTACGAACTCGCTTCCGCCACCAACAACATGCCCGAGATCTGCGGTCGCATTTGCCCGCAGGACCGCCTCTGCGAGGGCAACTGCGTCATCGAACAATCAGGTCACGGCACGGTGACGATCGGCGCCGTCGAGAAATACATCACCGAGACCGCCTGGAGCCGCGGCTGGATCAAGCCGATCGCGCCGGCACGCGATCTCGCTCGCTCGATCGGCATCGTCGGTGCGGGACCGGCAGGCCTCGCCGCTGCCGAGCAGATGCGCGCCAAGGGCTACGCCGTCACCATCTACGATCGCTACGACCGGGCAGGCGGCTTGCTGATCTATGGCATCCCGAACTTTAAGCTCGAGAAACCGGTTGTCGAACGTCGCACCAAACGGCTCATCGCCAGCGGCGTCCACATTCGCCAAAACAGCGAAGTCGGCCGCAACGTTGCGCTTGGCGAACTTCGCGCTCGCCACGACGCCGTGTTGATCGCGACCGGAGTCTACAAGGCGCGCGACATGGCGGCACCCGGCGTCGGGCTCGCCGGCATCGTCCCCGCGATGCGCTATCTCACGGCGTCGAACCGCAACGGTCTGGGCGACAAGGTCAAGGAATTCGACAGCGGCGCGCTCAATGCCGCCCGTCGCAATGTTGTCGTCGTCGGCGGCGGCGACACGGCGATGGATTGCGTGCGCACGGCGGTGCGCCAAGGCGCAAAGTCCGTGACGTGCCTCTATCGCCGCGATCGCGAGAACATGCCTGGATCGCTCCGCGAAGTGACGCATGCGGAAGAAGAAGGCGTCGTCTTCTCATGGCTTTCCGCTCCAAAGGCGTTCTTGGGCGACAAGCGCGTCAAAGGTGTGCGTGTGATCAAGATGCGTTTGGGCGCGCCTGACGTGAGCGGCCGCCACGTGCCCGAGGAAGTGCAGGGCAGCGAACACAATGTCGACGCCGACCTCGTGATCATGGCGCTGGGCTTTGATCCGGAGGATTTGCCGGCAATGTTCGCCGAACCGGCGCTCGCCGTCACGCGCTGGGGCACGCTCAAGATCGACTACAAGACGATGATGACGTCGCTGCCGGGCGTGTTTGCCGCCGGCGACATCGTGCGCGGCGCTTCGCTCGTTGTTTGGGCGATCCGCGACGGCCGCGACGTTGCAGAGGCGATGCACAAATATCTCGAAGCGAAAGCCGCGCCCACAATGCGCGCCGCTGCGGAGTGAACCATATGACCGACTCTGCCGAACAGGAACTGCAGCGCTATCTGGACAACGCAAAAAAACTCGAAGAGGGCCACGCTTATTCGCCGTCGGACGAGCACGACGCCTGCGGTGTGGGCCTCGTCGCGGCCGTCGATGGCAAGCCGCGCCGTGAAGTCGTGGTCAACGCGATCAATGCGCTGAAATGCGTCTGGCATCGTGGCGCCGTCGACGCCGACGGAAAGACCGGCGATGGCGCGGGTATTCACATCCAAGTGCCGCAGGATTTCTTTTCCGACGAGGTGCGCGCGACCGGCCATGAGTTGGAAGGCGGCCGTATCGGCATCGGCATGATCTTTCTGCCGCGCACCGATTATGCCGCGCAGGAGGCATGCCGCACGATCGTCGAAGCCGAGATCTTGCGCTTCGGCTATTACATCTATGGCTGGCGCCAGGTGCCGGTCGACATCTCCGTCATCGGCGAAAAGGCGAACGCGACGCGCCCCGAGATCGAACAGATCATGTTCGACACCGGAGAGAAAACCAATGTCGATGCGATCGAGCGGGATCTTTTTCTCATTCGCCGCCGCATCGAGGCAGCGGTGCGCCGCGCCAGCATTCCGAATTTTTACATTTGCTCGCTGTCGACGCGTTCGCTGATCTACAAGGGCATGTTCTTGGCCGAGCAGCTCTCGACCTTTTATCCGGATTTGCAGGACGCGCGCTTCATCTCGCCGATGGCGATCTTCCATCAGCGCTATTCGACGAACACCTTCCCGACCTGGCATTTGGCGCATCCCTTCCGGATGCTCGCTCACAACGGCGAGATCAACACGCTCAAAGGCAACGTCAACTGGATGAAGAGCCATGAGATCCGCATGGCCTCCGAAGCGTTCGGCGACTACCAGGAAGACATCAAACCGATCATCCAGCCGGGTTCGTCGGACTCCGCCGCGCTCGACGCGGTATTCGAAGTGTTGTGCCGCGCCGGCCGCACGGCGCCGATGGCCAAGCTGCTGTTGATTCCGGAAGCCTGGTCGAAGAAGGGCACCACCATGCCCGACTCGCATCGCGCGATGTATTCTTATGCGAACGCGGTGATGGAACCGTGGGACGGACCGGCGGCAATCGCCGCAACCGACGGGCACTGGGTCATGGCGGGGCTCGACCGCAACGGCTTGCGCCCGCTGCGCTACACGCTCACCGATGATGGATTGCTGTTCGTTGGCTCCGAAACCGGCATGGTTGTGTTGCCGGAGGCAAAGATCAAAAAGAAAGGCCGCGTCGGCCCCGGACAGCTGATCGCCGTCGATCTTGTCGAAGGTCGCTTCTACGACGACCGCGCGATCAAGGACAAATTGGCGGCCGAGCTGCCGTACGAAGAATGGACGAAGAACGTCGTCGATCTCGATCCGATCATAGGACCGGGGCCGGAGCCGCGCCTGTTCGAAGAAAAGAGCGATCTGCGCCGTCGTCAGCTCGCCGCCGGAATCTCGATCGAAGACCTCGAAATGATCCTCCATCCGATGGTCGAGGATGCGAAAGAGCCCGTGGGTTCGATGGGCGACGACGCGCCGCTCGCTGTGCTCTCGGCGCAATATCGACCGCTCTCGCATTATTTCCGGCAAAACTTCAGCCAAGTGACGAATCCGCCGATCGACTCGCTTCGCGAAGACCGCGTGATGAGCTTGCGGACGCGCTTCCGCAATCTCGGCAATGTCCTGGCGCAGGACAAGAGTCAGGTCGAAGTCTTCACGCTCGAAAGTCCGGTGATTTCGACCGGAATGTTCATCCGCATGAAGGAGCATTTGATCGGGCGCTTCTATGAAATCGATTGCGTGTTCGACATAGGTGCCGAAGGCGGGCGCGATGGTGCGCTCAAGGCGGCGCTCGACCGCATTTGCAAAGAAGCGGAGGAAGCGGTTGCCTCCGGTTATAGTCATTTGATCCTGACGGACGAGCGCGTCGGCCCCGGCATTGCGCCGATCCCGATGATCTTGGCGACAGGCGCCGTCCACACGCATCTCGTCAAGACGCGCATGCGCACGTTCACATCGCTCAACGTGCGTGCCGCCGAGTGCATGGACACGCATTATTTCGCTGTATTGATCGGCGTCGGCGCGACGACGGTGAATGCGTATCTGGCCCAAGAATGCATCGCCGAGCGTCACGCGCGCGGCCTCTTCGGCAATCGTCGCCTCGGTGAGTGCGTCAAACGCTATCTCGACTCCGTCGATGCCGGCTTGCTCAAGATCATCTCCAAGATGGGCATCTCGGTCATCTCGTCCTATCGCGGCGGCTACAACTTTGAGGCCGTCGGCCTGTCGCGTTCGATGGTCGCCGAATATTTCCCCGGCCTCTCGTCGCGCATTTCCGGCATCGGCCTCAACGGCATCCAGAAGCGCATCGCCAAGATGCACGTGCGCGCCTTCGATGAAGATGTGACGGCCCTCCCGATCGGCGGCTTCTATCGCTATCGCAAGGGCGGAGAGACGCACGCCCACTCCGCGCAGTTGATCCACCTGCTGCAGGAAGCCGTCACGCGCGAGGCTTATCAGACGTTCAAGAAATATTCCGAGATACTGCGTGAATCGCCGCCGACGAGCTTGCGCCATCTCATGGATTTCCGCCCACGCGGACGCACGCCAATTCCGACGGAAGAGGTCGAATCGATCACCGAGATCCGCAAGCGCTTCGTGACGCCGGGCATGTCGCTGGGCGCGCTCTCGCCCGAGGCGCACGGCACGCTCAACATCGCCATGAACCGGATCGGCGCAAAGTCGGACTCGGGCGAAGGCGGCGAGGACCCGTCGCGCTTCAAGGCGCGTCCCAACGGCGACAACGCGAACTCTGCGATCAAGCAGATCGCCTCGGGCCGCTTCGGCGTCACCGCGGAATATCTGAATCAATGCCGCGAGATCGAGATCAAGATCGCGCAAGGCGCCAAGCCGGGCGAGGGCGGCCAGCTGCCCGGCTTCAAAGTCACCGAGATGATCGCCAAGTTTCGCTTGGCGACGCCGGGTGTGACCCTCATCTCGCCGCCGCCGCATCACGACATTTATTCCATCGAAGATCTGGCACAGCTCATCTACGACCTCAAGCAGATCGCGCCGACCGCGCGCGTCTGTGTGAAGCTCGTGGCCTCGACTGGCATCGGTACGATCGCGGCCGGCGTTGCGAAGGCCAAGGCCGACGTTATCTTGATCTCGGGTCACGTCGGCGGCACCGGCGCGTCGCCGCTGACTTCGATCAAATATGCCGGTGTGCCGTGGGAGATGGGGCTCACTGAAGTCAATCAACTGTTGACGCTCAACAATCTGCGCCATCGCATCGTGCTGCGCACCGATGGCGGCATTCGCACCGGCCGCGATGTGGTGATGGCGGCGATGATGGGCGCTGAAGAATACGGCATAGGTACCGCCGCTCTCATCGCCATGGGTTGCATCATGGTGCGCCAGTGTCATTCCAATACCTGTCCCGTTGGCGTGTGCACGCAGAACGAGGAGCTACGCAAGAAATTCACCGGCACGGCCGAGAAAGTCGTGAACCTGATGAGCTTCATCGCGGAGGAAGTCCGCGAGATCTTGGCCTCGCTTGGTTTCCGTTCGCTGAAGGAAGTCATCGGCCGCACGGACCTCTTGGGCCAGTTCAATCGCGGTGCCCACGATCTCGACGACCTCGATCTGAATCCGCTCTTGGTGCAGGCGGATCCCGGTCCGCACCCGCGCTATTGCACGATCGACGGACGCAACGAAGTGCCGGACACGTTGGACAAGGAAATCGTGCGCGACGCGCAGCGCTTCCTGGACGACGGCGAAAAAATGCAGCTGACCTACACCGTGCGCAACACGATGCGCGCGATCGGAACGCGCACGTCGTCTCATATAGTGCGCAAATACGGCATGAAGGGCCTAAGTCCCGGGCAGCTCACGCTCGAACTCCGCGGCTCGGCCGGCCAATCGCTCGGCGCCTTCGCGGTCCAAGGGCTGAAGCTCAAACTCTTCGGCGACGCTAACGACTATGTCGGCAAGGGCTTGTCGGGCGCGACCATTATCGTGCGCCCGATGGTGTCGAGCCCGCTTGAGAGCCAAGACAACGTCATCATCGGCAACACGGTTCTCTACGGCGCGACGTCCGGCAAATTATTCGCGGCCGGCCAAGCTGGCGAACGATTCGCCGTACGCAATTCCGGCGCGCTCACGGTGGTCGAAGGCTGCGGCTCGAACGGTATTGAATATATGACAGGCGGCGTTGCGGTTATCCTCGGCGCGGTCGGTGACAATTTCGCGGCAGGAATGACCGGCGGCATGGCGTTTGTCTATGACCTGCACAACGAGATCGCCCACCGCCTGAACGTCGACAGCGTAGCCGAGCCAATGCGGCTGAGGTCGCAGTATTGGGAACACTTGTTGCTCGGTCTCATCGAGGAGCATGCGGCCGAAACCGGTTCGCGGCACGCCAGACGCATTCTCCAGCAATGGGACGTTGAGCGTGCCCGCTTTTGGCAAATCTGCCCAAAGGAAATGCTCACACGCCTCAAGCACCCGTTGAGCGACGAGGTCGAAGCCGTCCGGGCGTGATGGGTCGGCGCCGGCGAACGTGGCGTCTGTTGCGCCCTTGAACTTGCGCTATGCGCGCCCCTCCGCCTATTTCTCGCATCCATGGATGGAACCCACAGCGAGTCGTCCGGGGCCTGGACGCTGCGTTTGCGGATCGACGGCGTCGAACACGCCGGGCGAGCTACGATGGTCGAAACCGTAGTGGAGGCCCTTCCGGGCATACGCTGGGCGCGGGTCGACTACGCACTTGCACACATCGATATTCGCGGCAGGGGACCAATCGACGAAGCTGAATTGGTTGCCGCTGTTGCAGGCACCGGGTGTACTTTGCGCGCCATGGGGGAAGAAGATCATCCCGAGCCCGACCATTCCGCCAGCGACGACCACGACGAGCCGGTCGCCGAACCCGACCGTTCGCCGGATGAGCATGGCGAGGACGATGGTCGAGGCGAGGACGCGCGTGGTGATGACGTTGCTGACGACGGTGCGCGATCTCTTTCGGATATCTTCCGCAGCGGCTCCGACGACGGCCAGCCTGGAGACACGGCCCCACGCGAGGCCTCCGGCCTTAACATCTTCGGCTTCTTCGCACATGTAGCGCTTTGGTGCCTTGCGGTCTCCCTGTTGTGGGCACTCGCTTATCGCGTCCTTCCGGTGCCGATGACGATGCCGATGTTCGGCGATGCGGTCTTCGGAAACGGCGTTCGCAACCATTGGGTATCGCTCGAGCGCATCTCGCCCAATCTTATTCGCTCGGTTATCGCCTCCGAGGACAATGAGTTCTGTCATCACTACGGCTTCGATTTCGGCGAAATCCATGATGCGCTGCGCGAGGCCCAGAACGGAGGCCGAGAACGCGGCGCCTCCACCATCAGCCAGCAGACCGCGAAGAATGCGTTTCTCTGGGCCGATCACTCGTGGTTGCGCAAGGCGCTCGAAGCGTATTTCACGTTGGTAATCGAAACGCTCTGGCCGAAGCGGCGCATTATGGAAGTCTATTTGAACATCGCCGAGTGGGGCGATGGTATCTACGGGGCGGAAGCCGCCGCGCGTCATTGGTTTCACAAGCCGGCGTCGCGCTTGAGCGCATTGGAGGCCGCCAGGCTCGCCGCAATTCTGCCGGCGCCGGATCGCTGGAAGGCAAGCCCAGCGGGTCCCTATGTTGTGTCGCGCTCCTACACAATCATGGCGCGGGCAAATAGCGTCGATCTCGGTGGCGACGATCGCTGCGCACGGCCGTAAATGGGCCGCAGCCGCTTCACACTGGACGCGCGTGTGCTGATCCCTCATCTTCCGCGTCCATGCGCCACCTTCACCATTTTGTGCTGTCGCCGTTTTGCCGCAAGGTTCGTCTCGTGCTCGGCGAGAAGAAGCTCACCTTCGATCTGGTGCCCGAACGGCCATGGGAACGGCGTGCCGAATTCTTGGCGCTGAATCCGATGGGTCAAGTGCCGGTCATGATCGAAGAAAGCGGCGTCGTCATCGCCGATAGCGGCGCCATCGCTGAATACTTCGAGGAGATTCATCCAGAGCCGTCCTTGATGCCGGCACGACCGCCCGAGCGGGCCGAAGTTCGGCGTCTCGTCGCGCTCTATGATCAGCTTTTTTTCACCGAGGTCTCCGGCGTCCTGTTGCGCGAAAAGGTCCTGAAGCGCTTTGGCTGGGGCACTGACGGCTCGACCTCGCCCGACCTCACCGCCATTCGCGCGGCCCTCGACTCCTTGCGCAGACTTTTGGCTTACACCGGCGAGCTTGGTGAAAGGCGCGGTTGGCTGGCGGGGCCATTGAGTCTGGCCGACTTCGCCGCCGCCGCCCATATTTCATGTATCGATTATCTCGGTGACATCGCTTGGGAGACGGCGCCAGAGGCGAGAGAATGGTATGCGCGCGTCAAGTCGCGGCCCTGTTTCCGGCCGTTGCTGACCGATCATTTGCCCGGCATGCCGCCGCCGCGCCATTATGCAAACCTGGACTTTTAGGTGACTGTGTGATGCAGGCGTTGCGCGAGGCCATCCGCGATCGCGCTCTAGCTGAGGGCTTTGACGCAATCGGCTTTGCGCCCGCCCAGTTGGGGGCCGAAGCTTCGCAAGGGCTGGTGGAATTCTTACAGGCTGGCTTCCACGGCGATATGGGTTGGCTGGCCGAGCGCTCGCGCGAGCGTGCCCAACCGACCGCGTTGTGGTCGCAGGCAAAAACGGCGATCGTCGTCGGGCTGTCCTATGCGCCGAAAGACGATCCGATGACGCTGCTCGCACACAAGGAGCGCGGACTCATTTCTGTCTATGCGCGCGGCGGCGATTATCACGAGGTGATGAAATCCCGCCTGCGGCGCGTGGCGCGGTGGTTGAGCGAGAAACACGACGCCGGCGTCAAACTGTTCGTCGACACGGCGCCCTTGATGGAAAAGCCGTTGGCGATGGCGGCGGGTCTCGGTTGGCAGGGCAAGCACACCAACTTGGTCAGCCGGGATCACGGTTCGTGGCTGTTCCTCGGCAGCATCTTGACGACCTTGGAGTTGGCCGCCGACGAACCGCATGCGGATCATTGCGGCACCTGTCAGCGTTGCCTTGACGTTTGTCCGACGAACGCCTTTCCGGCGCCTTACAAGCTCGATGCGCGCCGCTGCATTTCTTATTTGACGATCGAGCACAAAGGTCCGATCCCGCATGAGCTGCGGCCCCTAATGGGCAACCGCATCTACGGCTGCGACGATTGCCTGGCGGTCTGTCCCTGGAACAAATTCGCGCACAGCGGTCGCGAAGCGGCCTTTCATGCGCGCATCGAATTGAATGCACCGATGTTGGCCCAATTGGCGCAGCTCGACGACGGTGCGTTCCGAAAACTGTTTTCGGGCTCGCCGATCAAGCGGATAGGGCGAAATCGCTTCATACGCAACGTCCTCATCGCCATCGGCAATTCGGCCTTGACCGCATTGGTGCCCAACGTCGAAGCGTTGTTGAACGATGCGGCCCCGCTCGTCCGCGGCGCGGCAGTTTGGGCATTGAGCAGGTTGGCCGGCGGCGCGGAGTTCCTGGTGCAAAAGACCGCCCGTCTATCGGTCGAAGACGACGCAACCGTTCGCGACGAATGGAACAGCGCTTGATCTCAGCGTTGCTTCGTTTCCATTTTTTCGATCGCTTTGCGCGCGCTTGCGCCCGCATCGCTGTCGGGCGCAGCGGCCAGCACGGCGAGGAAATCCTTGCGCGCCGCCCCCTTGTTGCCTTGTTGGACATAGATGAGCCCGCGTTCGACCAGCGCCTCGACATTTGTTGGCTCAAGCAACAAAGCCTGCGTCACGTCACCGATCGCGCCCTTGATGTTTCCTTGGGCGCGCCGCGCGCCGGCGCGCAACACCAGCGCCTCGACCGACCCGGGTTCCGATGTCAGCGCCGATGACAGGTCGGATTCAGCGGCTGCCCAATTCTTCAGAGACGCCGATGTGCGTGCGCGATCGACCAAGAATTGCGCCTCGCCCGGCAAGAGCCCGAGTGCCGCTGTGAACGACGCTTGCGCCAATTCCGGCTGACCGGCCAGGAGCCAGGCATTGCCGGCTTGGCCGAGCAGCATGGCGCGCAGCTCGTTGCTTTCGACGCCCGGCCGGCGGGCAAGTTCATCGAGACGCCTGGCCGCCTCGCCGTATTCCTTGAGATTGACCAAGGCGACAGCGGCGCAATGTTCGGCCGGAATCCCGCCGCCGTCGTCTTTCGCCGCCATCGCGTCTTCGTAGGCTTGATCGGGGTGGCGGTCGGCGACCTTCAGACACGTGTCGTAGGCAAAATTCGCCGAGGAGGAAACCGCGGCTGCGAAGAAAAGGAGCGTGATCATGGCGCGAGAGACTCGTCCGTCTTTGCTATGATATCAAGCCTGCGCTTGCCCGCGAACGCAACAAAATCGCGGGCACTCGTCGCGACTTGAGGGAGATCAAGGGCTCTTGAGCCGTTGTGGTCCAGCGTTACCAAACATTTGGAGTACCGCTCATGCATCATTTTCACGCAATCATGTGGCTCGATCACCGCGAGGCCAAGATTTACGAGTTCAATGCCGACGATGTGCAAAAATTCGTGATTCGCGCGGAAAGCGAAGCCACGCACCATATTCATCACAAGGCGGGATCGATCGGATCTGGGCACACGGCAGACGACCAACATTATTTTATGGCAATTGCCAAGGCGTTGGCGCCGGTAGGCGAAGCGCTTGTCGTTGGACCTGGCTCCGCAAAAACTGCATTCATGCAGTATCTGGCAACGCACGATCCGCGGACTGCGGCTAAGGTAGTGGGTGTGGAGAGTGTCGATCACCCGACTGACGGCGAGGTCGTGGCATTCGCGCGCAAATATTTCAACGCCAAGGATCACACGTTACCGCAGCGCTCCAGCTAGAAGCGGCGGCTTAGCCGCTCGACGGCGCCTTCGAGGCGCGCGATATCCGCGCTCGTCGACAAGCGATGGTCGCCATGCTTCACGAGCTCGAGCGTTACGTCGTCGCCTTCCAATCTTTCAACCAATCGCAGGGCGTGGGTCCAGGGCACATCTTGATCCGCCATTCCGTGTAGAATGTGAGTTGGCAAGCGGAGTGGTATCGGTCGCTTCATTAGCAGATGCCGGCGCCCATCTTCGATCAGCGCGCGCGTGATCGGATAGGGATCGGGATCATAGGCAGAGGGGCGCAGCCACTCGCCGGATATTTCCATCTCGCGCTTTGCCTCGTCCGGCAATTTATCCCAGATCAGTTCCTCCGTGAAATCCGGAGCTGGCGCGATCAGCACCATTCCGGCAACGCGAGCGGGCCGGACCGACGCCGCGAGTAGGGCGATCCACGCGCCCATCGACGAGCCGACGAGAATAAGCGGGCCGTTCGTCAATTCGTCGATCACGGCCAGCGCATCCTCGCGCCAGCGTGAGACCGTGCCGTCGCGAAATGAGCCGCTTGACGCCCCGTGGCCGAAATAGTCGAAGCGTGTATAACCGCGGCCGGTGCGGGCTGCCCACGCATCCAGGGCCGCCGCTTTGGTCCCGGTCATGTCGGATTTGAAGCCCGATAGCCAAAGAACGCCGGGGCCCGTGGCTTTCGCCGCCCGCTTCAGATAGGCGATCGTGTGCCCATCGGGCCGTTCGAGTCGCAAGACTTGCGTCATTGTCAGGGGACGGACTGTTCTGAAGAATGCCGGACGCGAAGGCCATACCTCTAGTCGTTCTGCAAGTCACCCCCGACCTCAATGTCGGGGGCGCCGAGCGCACGACGGTTGACGTCGCGCGTGCGGTCGCCTTGGCCGGCGGCAAGGCATTGATCGCGACCGCGGGCGGCCGACTGGTTGCCGAGGCCGAACGCGCCGGTGCGCGCGTGATCATCGGACCCTACGACTCAAAGAATCCCTTGACCGTCTGGCGCAACGTTGCGCGCCTGATCGACGTTATCAACGCTGAGCACGTTGCAATCGTTCACGCGCGTTCGCGCGCGCCGGCTTGGAGTGCGATGTGGGCTGCGCGGCGCGCGGGAATACCCTTCGTCTCGACCTATCACGGGATCTACAAAGCGGGGAATTCGTTGAAGCGTGCCTACAACGCCGTCATGGCGAACGGCGACGTTGTCATTGCCAATTCGCAATACACCGCCGCGCATGTTTTGGCCGAGCACAAAATCGATCCGTCAAAGCTCGTGACCATTCCTCGCGGCATCGACATCGAGGCCTTCACGCCGTCCAAGGTAGCGCCCGAGCGCATCGCTAGGCTGCGGGGACAATGGAATCTGGCAGCGGACATGCCGGTCATTTTGTTGCCCGGCCGGCTGACGCGATTGAAGGGCCACACCACATTCCTTGATGCGTTGGCGAAACTGCCTCATCGCCGCTTCGTCGCCGTGCTCGCGGGCGGCGGTGAAGATCGCTACGTCGAGGAGCTCAAACGGCAAGTGGATCGCCTAGGGCTCGCCGCGAATGTGCGTATGCCCGGTCATGTCACGGACATGCCGGCGGCGTACATGGTCGCCGATATCGTCGTGTCGCCGTCGACCGTGCCCGAGTCGTTCGGCCGGACGCCTGTCGAAGCGCAAGCGATGGGACGGCCTGTGGTCGCGACGGCGCTCGGCGGGCAGCTCGAAACGGTGGAAGATTCGGCAACCGGATTCCTGGTTCCGGTCTTCGACGCTGCGGCACTGGCGAGTGCGATCGAACGGGCGCTCGCGCTCGACAAGAATGCGCGCGATGCGATGGCGCTCCTCGGTCGCACCCGCGTGCTCGAGCGTTACACTGTCGACGCGATGTGCGCGGCGACGCTCGATGTCTACAAAAAGCTCCTTGTCCGCCATGGCTGAGCTGCGCCGGATTCTCGTCATCAAGTTTGGCGCTTTCGGCGATTTCGCGGTGGCGATGGGTTTGTTTCGCGCCATTCGCGAGTATCACCGCGACGCTCGAATCACGCTGCTGACGACACCGCCTTTCGAAGAATGGGCCGAAGCAGGGCATTGGTTCGATGACGTGTGGACCGACGGCAGACCGACCGGCCTCAATGCGTACGTCGCTCTTGTTCGGCGTTTGCGCGAGGCGCGCTTCGACCGCGTCTACGACCTGCAGACGAATGGACGCTCGAGCCTGCTTTACCACGCGCTTCGCCCGAACCCGCCCGAGTGGTCGGGTATCGCCTGGGGTGCATCGCACCCGCACGCCAATCCGCGTCGCGATCTCATGCACAATTACGCTTCGAAACGCGAGCAACTCTTGATGGCGGGTATTGCAAATGTTCCGGACACGGACGTTTCTTGGGCGACGGGGATTCCTCTTCGCTTCGAGATTGCCAAGCCGTTCGTGCTCCTTGCGCCCGGCGGCGCCGCGCATCGGCCGGCCAAACGCTGGCCCGTCGAGCGCTATGCCTTGCTCGCGTCGGCGCTTTCGAGCCGGGCATTGACGCCGGTCGTCGTCGGCGGCGAGCAAGAGCGCGAACTCGCCGAAGCGATAAGAAAGGTCGCACCGGACGCAGTGCTGCTGGCCGGTCAAACCTCGTTCGGTGATCTTGTCGTTCTTGGTCGCGAGGCCGCCCTCGCCGTCGGCAACGACTCGGGGCCCATGCATCTCTTCGCTGCCGCGGGCTGCCCGATGCTGGTGCTCTTCGGCGGTGACAGTTCCCCGACGCTCTCGGCGCCACATGGCGCGCGGGTACGTACGCTTCAGGCAACGGCGATTGCCGATTTGACGGTCGAACAGGTGTTGAACGCATTGCCCGAAGCGCGTTCCATTCCTTGACTTGGGCGCGGTGGGCAACCAATCTCGCGCCCCTTCGAGAACCTATGAGCAACAGGAACCACGCCCGTGTCGGCTGAACTCGCGAACGACATCCGTATCACCTTGCCGGACGGCTCGGTGCGGACGACGACGCGCGGCTCGACCGGCGCGGCTGTCGCCGCCTTGATCGGCCCGGGCCTCGCCAAGGCGGCGCTCGCGGTCAAGGTCAACGGCGAGCTGAAGGACCTCGATTGGCCGATCCCTTTCGACGCCAAGGTCGAGATCATCACGCGCAAGAGCGACGAAGCCCTCGACCTCATCCGCCACGACACCGCGCACTTGCTGGCACAAGCGGTGCAGGAACTTTATCCCGGCACGCAAGTCACGATCGGCCCGAACATCGAGGACGGCTTCTACTACGACTTCGCCCGCAACGAGCCCTTCACCCCGGCCGACCTGCCGCGCATCGAAGACAAAATGCGCGAGCTGGTTGCGCGCGATTTGCCGACCAAGCGCACGGTCTGGGAGCGCGACAAGGCAGCGAAGCATTTCTTGGACCTCGGCGAGATCTATAAGGCCGAGATCATTCGCGATCTGCCGAAGGACGAAGAGGTCCGCGTCTATTATCACGGCAACTGGCACGATCTCTGTCGCGGTCCGCATTTGATGTCGACCGGCAAAATCGGCTTGGGCTTCAAGCTGACCAAGATTGCAGGCGCCTATTGGCGTGGCGACGCCAAGAACGCGCAGCTTCAGCGCATCTACGGAACCGCCTGGCGCGATGAGAAAGAGTTGAACGCTTATATGACGCGCCTCGAAGAATCCGAGAAGCGCGACCATCGCAAGATCGGCAAGGAGATGGATCTCTTCCACGTCCAGGAGGAGGCCGTCGGACAAATCTTCTGGCACCCGAACGGCTGGACGATCTATCGCGCGCTGGAAAACTACGTGCGCCGCAAGATTACGCGCGCCGATTATCGCGAAGTGAAGACACCGCAACTGATGGACATAAAGCTCTGGCAAGAGTCGGGGCATTGGGAGAACTATCGCCCGCATATGTTCATCGCCGAGGTCGACGAGGGCGACCACAAAGAAAAGCGTGTGCTCGGGGTCAAGCCGATGAACTGTCCCGGCCACGTGCAGATCTTCAAGCAAGGTTTGAAGAGCTATCGCGACCTGCCATATCGCCTTGCCGAATTCGGGTCATGCCATCGCTATGAACCGTCGGGCGCGCTGCACGGCATCATGCGTGTCCGCGGCTTCGTGCAAGACGATGCCCATATTTTCTGCACCGAGGAACAAATTGTTCCCGAGACCGAGCGCTTCGTTAAATTGCTGAGTGACGTCTACCGCGACCTCGGCTTCGATTCGTTTTCGGTGAAGCTCGCGACGCGGCCGACGCCGCGCGCCGGTAAAGAGGCCGACTGGGACCGCGCCGAAGCGACGCTGGAACTCGCCTGCCATCGCATCGGCATTCCGTTCGCCCTGAACCCAGGCGAGGGGACGTTCTATGGGCCGAAGCTCGAGTTCGTTCTTCGCGACGCGATCGGACGCGATTGGCAATGCGGAACGATCCAGATCGACTACGTTTTGCCGGAGCGGCTTGACGCCGAGTACATTGCCGAAGACGGCAATCGCAAGCGCCCCGTGATGCTGCACCGCGCGATCCTGGGTTCTCTCGAGCGCTTCATCGGCGTGCTCATCGAGCACTACGCCGGCAAGTTTCCGCTTTGGCTGGCGCCTGTGCAGGCGGTGGTGGCGACCATCGTCTCCGACGCGGACGCCTATGCCGAGGAGGCGACCGCCGCCCTCAAAGCGGCCGGTATCCGCGTTGAAACCGACCTGCGCAACGAAAAGATCAACTACAAAGTCCGCGAGCATTCGCTGGCAAAGGTGCCATACCTTCTGGTTGCAGGCCGGCGTGAGGCTGAACAGCGCACCCTTGCGGTGCGGCGTCTGGGCTCCGAGGCGCAAGAAAACCTTGCGTTAGCTGATGTGATTTCTATGCTGCGGTCCGAAGCCGCGCCGCCGGACCTCAAGTCCGGCGGCGTTGCTTGATGACCAGCGGATCCATAACCAGGGAGAACTGCGTGGCAAGCAAAACAGGAGAAGACAATAGTTAGACGTCCCTACCAATCGGCGATGCCGCCCTCAAAAGATGGGCCGCGCGTGAATGAGATGATCACCGCTTCCGAACTTCTGGTGATCGACGATGATGGCGGCAAGCGCGGCGTGATGAGCAAGTTCGACGCGCTCAAGATGGCCGAAACCGAAGGGCTCGATCTCGTCGAGGTTGCCCCGCTGGCCAAGCCCCCCGTCGTCAAGTTGATGGACTTCGGCAAATACAAATATCAAGAGCAGAAAAAGGCGGCCGAAGCGCGCAAGAACCAAAAGATCATCGAGATAAAAGAGATCAAGATGCGTCCGATGATCGACGATCACGATTACGACGTGAAAATGCGTTCGATCAAACGCTTCTTCGAAGAGGGCGACAAGGTGAAGGTGACCTTGCGCTTCCGCGGTCGCGAAATGGCGCACATGGAAATCGGCATGGAGCTGCTGCAGAAAGTGAAGCGCGACGTCGATCTGATCGGCAAGATCGAGCAGGAGCCCAAGCTCGAAGGCCGCCAAATGATCATGGTGATGGCGCCGAAATAGGCGGCGCCGATCACGGCACTCCAGCGCCGTCACGGTTCGCGTAGCGGACCGCGACGGCAAATGGATCAGTTACGCCGCCCTTTCGACTTCCATCTCCAGTTCCACCGCCAGGCTGTCGACGTCACGGTAGATCGATGCGACCGCGAGCACGCGTTTGTTTTGCATGAAGCGCAGCACGCAGTCCTTTGCTGCGATGTCGCCCTCGATCGCAATCTCGTCCCATGCTTCGGCGTGGCCGACATAGTTGATGGGCACGTCGTAGTGCTGGCTCCAGAAGAACGGCACTTGCTCGAATTTCTCCTGTAAGCCCAGCATGTTGCGCGCCGCCGTCGCGCCCTGTCGTTGTGCCACGATCCAATGTTCGACGCGGATGTTCGCGCCGCTGTGCGGGTCCGGCCAGCGCGCAATGTCGCCCGCCGCGAGAATATTGGGGTCGGTCGTTTCCAGATACGCGTTGACGGCGACGCCGCGATCGATCGCGAGCCCCGCCTTTTCCGCGACATCGATGCGCGGGCGCACACCGACGCCGGCGACCACCAAATCGGCTTCGAGCGCGGCGCCGCTCTTGAGCTTCACGCGTCGGCCTTCGATCGCGACGGCTGAATCCTCGAGATGGAAGTGGACGCCATTCTCCTCGTGGAGCTTGCGAATGAAATCGCCCATCTGCGGTCCCAGCACCCGTTCCATCGGCCGCTTCTCGGGCGCCACGACATGGACCTCGATCTTGCGATTGCGCAACGACGCGGCGACCTCAAGCCCGATGAAGCTGGCGCCGATCACGACGGCCCGCCGTGCGTCTCGGGCCGCGGCGATGATCGCACGGCAATCGTCGAGCGAGCGCAGGGTGTGGACGACGGGCCCATCGAAGCCCGGAATCGGCAACCGAATAGGCTCCGCACCGGTCGCCAGCAGCAGGCGATCGTAAGCAACCTTGCTCCCATTGCCGAGCATGACCTCGCGCGCTCGCCTATCGATATCGGTGACGTTCGCGCTCAAGCGCAGTTCGATTTTGTTGTCGATGTAGAAGCTGTCGGGCCGCAACGGCAGCCAATCTTCCGGCGCCGTGCCGGCGAGATAATCCTTCGATAGATTCGGGCGATCGACTGGCGCGCCGTCATCGCTGCTCAGCATGACGATGCTGCCCTGGTAGTGCTCGCGGCGCAGCATTTCGGCCGCCGAAAAGCCGGCCGCGCCACCGCCAACGATCACGATCTTCTCGGGTGCCTTCGTCGCGGACGTTGTCCGCGTTCTCGGTTGCGCCGCCCGCTTCTGGCCCACGAACACTTTGCCGCCGCGCTGCTCGACCGCCCAGCATGAGAGCGGGCTGAGAGCGGGCGCGCGCAATGCTTCGCCCGTGCGCAAATCGAAGCAGGCGTGGTGCCACGGGCATCGCACGGTGTCGCCCACCACGAGCCCTTCGGCGAGCGGTCCGTGATAATGGGTGCAATGCGCGTCCACTGCGAAGACCTCCGCGCCGCGCCGCGCCAGCAGAATGTCGCTCGCGCCGACATGACCGACGAACATTCCTCCGTCGGCGAGATCGGTGAGTAGAACACCCTTGGTGAGGTCGGGGCCGCTGGGCTTTGCTTGGTCGTCCGCCATCATCGCCTCCATCACGATTCGAGGAGCGCATCTAACGCCCCGAACGCGAGGTTGCGAGTAAAAACTTCAGCGGGCAGGAATCGAGGCCGGGACCTAGGGCTTGATTGCGCTTGTGACCGCGCTGGCGGCGGCGCCCGATAGGTCTTGGAAGGGACCCAGCGGTTTCGTGTCGCGTTTGGTCTCTGTGATTGCCGGCGTGCCCGACCAGAGCTTGTAAACGACGACACCGTCTTGGATCAGCAGCAACATCTGCGCCTTCCAGCCCGACGACACGGTCTCGCGCTCGAACCCAAGCATGTCGAGCGGCACGTTGCCGGTGCGGTCGTTTGCCAGCACCGACGGCTCGGCCAGCCAGCCGACGCAGCTGTCGCGTCCGCTCAAGCAGGCGCGCACGGCAGGATCCAAATCTTCTTGCCGCAGCGATTGTTGCGGTAGGAAACGCGGCACCAAATCGAGATAGTTCAGAACCTTGATGTTCGGTGTCGTATAGGGATTGAGCCCGCGCGCCTTCAGTTCCTGCACCGTCGTCACGTAGGGCGTGATGCGGTTATAGGCGTCCTCCGCGCTCTGATAGTTCTGGAAGGGGGAATCGGTCGTCTGCGAATTGGACGGCAGGACCCAGCGCGCACACCCTTGGAGGCTGGCGGCCGCGGCAACGATGGTGAAAATCGAAATGAGGTTACGCGTGCGACGCATCGCAATCACTCGACACTGATCAGAGGGGCTAGGGTTCGGCATTGTCGCCGCAATCGCCGCAAATGGCAATTTTGCGGTCCGCTATTTTCGTACGGCGCGCGGAGCCTTCAACCTGTCGGGATAGTCGGTGCAGAGCCCGTCGACGCCTAATTCCGCCAAGCGGCGCAAGTCATTGGGTGCATTTACCGTCCATGCGCCTACGGCAAGGCCCTCGTCGCGAGCTTCACGGAGTGTGTCGGCGGTCACGTCCGCGTAGAACGGAAACCAGCCGTCGGCGCCGGCGGCCTTGGCGGCTTTGATCACGCTGCCGTATTTCGCGCGATTGAATCCGGCCGCCCAAGGCGCGCCCGTGCGTTCCATCGCACGCAGCGCCTCGAGTTCCGCCTTGGGCGGCGCCCCATGTTCCTTCGGTGGAGGCGCATCGCCGAACCAGCTCTGCGGCATGGTCGTGAACAAGCAGGTGAGCTTCGGTTCGATCTTTTTTGCCGCGATCAGCGCAGGCCAATCGAAGCCGACAAGGACGGCGCGATCGATGAATTTTTCCCGCTTCAACACGCGCACCACCGCTTCAGCCATCACCTTGGGGCTCACGGTCCGGCTACGATCGGTGAAATTCGTCTTGAGCTCGATCCACAATCGCTCGCTGCCGCCGCTGCGCTTGATGAGAAAAATCACGTCGGCAAGGCGTGGAATGTGCTCGCCGTCGCACGGCACATAGTCGGGATAGCGCGCCGCATAGGCCGTGCCCGGCATCAATCGTCCGATGTCGTAGCTTTGCAATTCGGCGAGCGTCAGGTCCTTGATCAGCGGCCCCGGCCTGTCGAGCCACGCGCCGTTTGTGTCGCGCACGATCTCGGGTTTCAGCCGGTCGTCGTGAAACACCACCACCGCTCCATCCTTGGCGACGTGCACATCGAGCTCAAAGCCGTCGACGCCCAGATCGAGCGCGTGTGCGAACGCGGCGAGGGTATTCTCCGGCCGCAGGCCGGCGCCGCCGCGATGAGCGATGTTGAGAGGTTTCTTCACCGCGTGTCAGACCGTGACGTGTCGGGTTCGCGTACCGCGACGGCCGGGCAGGGTCTGTCCGGGCACATGAGTGTTTGCCCCTGTTGAGTTTCGCGCAGAGAAGCGCGAGGTTTTTGATCGCGGCAATGCTGCTCGAACCTTATCACCCCGAAAGTCGCACGGTGTAGAGCAAACGATCAAATTTCATCGAGTGCGCGCACTAAAATCCAGACGTTCAGCTCCGGGCGATCCTTTGTACCGCCGCGAATGGCCGAGATTTGCGCCCGCACCCGTCCGCCGCGGTCGAGATAAGGCGCGAGCGTCGCCGCGTCGCTGCGGGTCAACCTTCCGATCTCGCCTTTCTCCGACACGACCGAGACGGTGTTCGCGTCGCTCGCGTCCTCGCGATGGCGGATCAATTCGATTTCGTCGCCTTCGCTGAGTTTGGCGATGATCTCCTGGCGCGTCGAGCCGTCGGCGTTTTTCTGCGCCTCGCCCCACACCGCAAGCTCGACGTCGCTCGCCGGCAGCGTCGTCCCTTCAATCAATTTTCCGCCAAAGGTTTTCGCAACATCGTCGATCGCCTTGTCGCGGCCGAAGCGGCGGCCGAGCGCATAGACGAAACCGATCGCCAGCGCGATCGCAGCCAGAATGAAAACGAGTCGCAGCATCACTTGCACAAGGTGTGATAATAATCGTCGCCGCCAGTTTGGCTCATTTCCGCGTCGGTGCAACGGGGGCGCGAGCTTTATTTCAAATCGCCATGCTGAGCCGCGTCCCCCCTTAAACCAAATGAGTGGGCTCTATCTCAACCATCTCGCATCCGGCATGGCCACGGGAGATTGGAGCGAGCGTAGCATTGCGGCACATTGCACGGAACAATCATTCGCCGGATCGCACGAGCGCGGGCACTACGTATCCGGGCAATCCCGTCGCACTGTTGAAGATGTACATTTCGGGTCGCGGCCCATAGGCGCGGAAGTAGATCAGAAAGTCCTTGCCTGCGGGTGTCGCCAGCCAATTGTGATCCTTCGCCGCGTCGCCGGTGTGATGTGATTGTACATAGATGTCGAGCGATCCATCCTCGTTGAAGTGCAATGCGCTCGTCCTGTCGTGGCTGCCGACCGGGTTACGCCCTTGCGGCGCAAAAATGTCGAATGTGGTCGGGTCATATATCGTGTACGACCAGAAGCCGTCGACCGGCGGCGTCATGCCGGGCGCGAAGTGAATCACATAGTCATGATCGCCGTTCAGGGGCTGCCCGGCCGCGTCGTGGTAGTTGACCGACTGCATGTTGTCTTCCTTCATATTGCCGGAAAAGCCGAACGCCGCTGCCGCGCCGCGCATCAGATAGTGCTTCTGATAGCGGCCGACGAAGATCGCATAAGGCCAGCCGTTGACGTTGGGTCCAAGATTGCCGAGCGCGCGATGTAGCATCGGCAGGATCAGACTCTGCGCCTCGATAAGTGCTTGCTGTTTCTCTGCGGGAAGTGCCGCGAAATCGAACGGGCGTCCTTGCTCCACGCCGAAACCCTTGAGAACCGCTACGGCCTCCGCGTCCTCCGGTGTCGGCGGATTGAGTGGCAGAACCGCCGCAAGGCGCGAGAAGAATGTCGCGGGGTCCATTCGTGCGATCTGCTTGGGTACCGTCAGGCTCATGTTCATTGAGATCGCCGGATCGACGACGCCTTTCGGCGGTGTATATCGTGCTCCTTTGCGCCAGGCCGAAAGCGGTGTCAGCGTCATGCCATCCTGAAAGCGGTGGGCAGACTCCAAACTCGCTTCGTCGAAATCCTGTCCGATCCGGCACAGGATCATCGCGTGATCGCCGTCGTGTTGGATGCGCCGCACACCGTCCGGCAATTTGCCGTGCCAGTTCGGAGCCGTCAGAACGTAATCGATTGCAATCGGATTTGGGTTCGTGCGATTGCCGACGGAGATATTGTCCGCCCACTGATTATGCACGGGGCACACGTAGTAATGACCGGGCCAGGCGGGAAGGTGCCAAACGATCGGCTCCCTGCTTAGGTCGAGATAGGCGAGCGAATAGAGTGTGTCCGAGTTTGGCGCGACGCCCATCGTGTTGTCGCGCGTCTGTTGCCGGCGTCCATGAAAGAATTGATTGACCGGCGCCCACAATTTATTGGGGTCCAGACTCGGCGTCTCGACATTGGTGTATGTCTTCATTGAAACGTCGAAATAAACCGGCGGATAGCCGTAGACATATGCATAGACGGCCTGCTGCAGCAGCTGCGACATCGGCTTCGGCATCGCAACCCGGTCGTCGCCGATGCGCAGAACCTGCCCCGGCGTCTCGTCGGCGGTCGCCCAGCCGCACGAAGCGGCGACAACCAAGCCGGCCGCGATGAAAAATCTGGAAAAAGATGATTTGGATGACACAGGCTGTTCCTCCGGGCGAATTCGGTTACCGGCCGAAGATCGCCGTTGAGCAAAACGAACGCTTGACCGAAGGTGCCATCCATTTGACATTTCGCGCCAATGAGCGGCGAGCGAAATCATCCAGCGACTAAGCATTGGGCGCGCAACGCGACGCTCGGCCATCTCTTGCGCTTGGCTGAATCGTTGGGCACGGATCCGGCGGTCGTAATCGGCGCCGTCGGCATCGATGCGCGCCTGGCCAACCGTGAGGGGGCTTATATACCCGCCGAACAGATCGTGGACGCGGTGGAATGGATGGCCGCCGATACTAGCCGCCGCGATTTCGGTTTGCTGATCGCGGGCCGCGTTGACCATCGGCTGTTCGGTCCGCTTGGGTTGTTGCTGGAGCAATGCCGCTCTCTCGCGGAGCTACATACGATGCTCGACCGCTTCCTGCCGCTTCACAACAGCGCGCTCCTGGTTAGCGTTAGTCACGCGCGGCAAGAAACGATCGTGCGTTTCAAGCACGATGCGCGTGGCATTTTCGAGCCGCGCCATTTTATGGAGGCCACGCTCCTGATCTACGCGCGCATCTGCCGCCTAGTTCTCGGCGCCGATTGGTCGCCAAAGGCCGTTTGGCTCGCGCATGAACGAATGGCGCGCGATGCCGAGTATCGCCGCGCCTTTCGAGCTCCGGTGCTCTTCTCTCAGACCTTGAACGCCATCGTAATGACCGAGCGCGATTTCAAGCGAACTGTTCGCGTGCCCGATCCTGAGCTCAAGACGCAGCTTGAGGCCTATCTCGGCAACTTGAGGCACACTCGCTCAAGCGACATCGTGCACAAGATTGCCGAACTCGTGCGTGCCCTGCTGCCGGCCGAGGCCGTCACCATTGAGCGTGTTGCCACGCTGTTGGCGACCTCGAAACGTTCTTTGCAACGCAGGCTCGCGCTGCTTGACACGTCGTACGCGGAAATCTTGACCGACACCCGAGCCGCAATGGCGCAAGAGTGTCTGCGCAATCACCGCATGTCCGCGACCGAGGTCGCTGCCCTACTTGGCTATTCGGAATTGAGCGCGCTAACGCGCTTCACTCGCAAACGCCTCGGCCGCTCGCCGCGCGAACTGGCCGCAGGGCCAACGAAGCGGCGCGCTCGCTTGGGGGGCAGACAATAGAGTTCTCATCTGCCGCCGGTTGCCTTCAAAACCTCGAGCAATCGCTTCGACGCTGCGTTGAGGTAGCCGCCTTTGCGCACGATCGCCGATACCGGGTTGACAGCAGTAAGGTCGCCCACGCGAATCGTAGCAATTGTCTTGGCCGAGCGCTCTTCCTTGATGCTGCTCTCGGGAAGAAGCGCGATCCCGAAGCCGGCCTCGACCAACCGCTTTTGAGCGGTAAGGCTGTCGACTGGGGTCCAACGGAAGTCGCCGATGCCCCGGATCAAGAACTGCGCGTGAATATGCGAGGCTATCTCGCTTCGATTGGGACCAAGAGGAAAGGCGAGCCCGCGTTCGCCGCGCAGCGCCGCGAGCGAGCGCACGGCCTTGCCCGCCAACCTGTGATCGCATCCGCATGCCACCATCAGCTTCTCGGGGGCCAAGGCTTCGCAAATCAAATCCGGCGACGGATCGTCGTGATAACGCAGGCCGATATCCGCTTCGCCGCGGCGCACGAGGTCACTCACCTCCGCGCTCGTCGCCGTGCGCAACGAAAGCTCGACCCCGGGCAATCGCGCGGAAAAACGCTTCAGCACGCTTGTCAGCTCGGTATTGGCAAGCGTCCCGACGACGGCGAGGGAAACCGTCCCGGCGTCGTCTGAACGAAGGGCCGCAAGCGCCTGCGCCGCGTCCTTAATCGCCGCAAGCACCCGTTCGGCATGCGGCAACAGAACGCGTCCCGCCTGACTTAATACGGCGCCGCCCGCGACGCGTTCGAACAACGGCGCGCCCAACTCGGCTTCGAGCAGCGCGATGCGCCGGCTGATCGCGGGTTGTGAGCGGTGCAATTGCTCGGCCGCGCTCGAAAACCCGTTGGCGCGGTGGATCGTCACAAACGTCTTGAGTGCTTCGGAATCCAAGATAGGCTCGCGCGGCTCATCCGTAAAACTGATCGCCAACACAAATACTATGCATTGGACGCATTGGCCAGCCGGCCTTATCTCAGCGGTTGGCCACCAGCCGGGAGATCGGGCGATGTCACAGGGCGAAACGAACACGGCGGCCGAACGCTTCAAGGCGATGCACACGGCCAAACCGGGCTTCATCATGCCCAACGCCTGGGACGCGGGCAGCGCCATAATCTTGGCCGCCGAGGGCTTCCGGGCGATCGCAACAACCAGCGCCGGCGTCGCATTTTCGCTTGGCAAGCCGGACTATGGCGCCGACCCGCGCGTCGCCGTCTCGTGCGACGAGATGTTCGAATGCATGCGCGCGATGGTGGCCGCCGTCCGCGTGCCCGTGAACGGCGATCTCGAAGCAGGCTACGGCGACGCCCCTGAAGTTGTCGCCGAAACCATCCGTCTTGCCGTCGCGGCGGGATTGGCGGGCGGCAATATCGAGGACAGAAACCCAACCGGCTCTGGCCTCTATGACGAGCGCCTTGCGGTCGAGCGCATCGCCGCCGCGCGCCAGGCGATCAAGGCCGCGCGAAGTGCCTTTGTGCTGACGGCGCGCTGCGACGCATTTCTTGTGGGCTCGCCCGAGGCACTGAAGGCGAGTATCCGGCGCGCCAATCTCTATCGCCAGGCGGGCGCCGATTGCCTCTTCACGCCGGGGCCGATCTCGCTTGATGTGGTCTCGACGCTCGTGCACGAAATCGACGGCCCGCTCAACATCGTGATGGGCCTCGGCACGTCGAGCGGCAACGCGCACGACCTCATCGCCGCCGGCGTGCAGCGCATCAGCCTCGGCGGCAGCATCGCCCGCTCGGCCCTCGGCGTTGTGCGCAAAGCCGCGCGCGAACTGCGTGACCAAGGCACGACGACCTACGCCACCGACCAGATCCCGCAAGGCGAGCTCAACACACTATTCGCCAAATCGCGCGCGGATTGATTGCGGCCAACGCCTAAGAAAAATGCGCTGCCGCAAGGTCGCGACAGCGCACTGGCCAAGGCTGGTGCTGTTGGTGAGGATCGAACTCACGACCTACGCCTTACCAAGGCGTTGCGCTACCACTACGCTACAACAGCGAAATCTTCAGGGCGCCGTATAGCGCAGCGTAGCGGGTGTGGGAAGGCCTGGGAGCGCGGGCATCTTGCCCGCTCTTCTTAATTCTAGGGCGGGCGGGACGCCCGCGCTCCCAGGCAACAAAAAAAGGGACCGAAAGTTTCGGCCCCTCCAATCTCCGTCAGCTGATTTCCGTTACTCCGCCGCCTTGACGCCGACGCCGATGGGGCAGCTCACGCCGGTGCCGCCCAGGCCGCAATAGCCGCCGGGGTTCTTCGACAGATACTGCTGGTGATAGTCCTCGGCGTAATAGAGCGCCGGCGCATCCAGAACCTCGGTCGTGATTTGGCCCATGCCCGATTTGGTCAACGCCGCCTGATAGGCGGTGCGCGAGGCCTCCGCCGCCTTCGTCTGTGCGGGGCTCGTGGCATAGATGCCTGAGCGATATTGCGTGCCGATGTCGCCGCCCTGGCGCATTCCGTGCGTCGGATCGTGGCTCTCCCAAAACACTTTCAGCAACGTCTCGTAGGACACTTTCTTCGGATCGAAGACCACGCGCACGACCTCGTTGTGGCCGGTCATACCCGAGCACACTTCCTCATACGTCGGATTGGGCGTCAGGCCGGCGGCATAGCCGACCGATGTCGAATAGACGCCCGGCACCTGCCAGAACTTGCGCTCCGCGCCCCAAAAACAGCCGAGCCCGAACATCGCCACCTCGAGCCCCGCCGGAAATGGCGGTTTGAGCGGCGTGCCCAGGACATGGTGCTTCGCCGAGACCGGCATTTCATCGCGCCGGCCGGGCAGGGCTTCGGCTTGCGTCGGCATCTCGAGCTTCTTGCGCTTGGTGCTGAACAGGGCCATCGGTGCTGCTCCCTATGTTGGTTGAGGCTACGATATAGACACGGCGCCGTGCCAGCCAATCGGCCTGACGGGAAGGTGAAGCGTGGTTGAAGGAAAACGACCGGCAGACGGCAAGGCTGAACGCCTCGCGGCCGCCCTGCGCGCCAACCTCAAACGCCGCAAGGCGCAGGCGAAGGCGCAATCGGACCTCAAACCCCAACCTGACACCCGCCCACCGGCATCACGAATTGTGGCGAAAAATGGCGAAAGTGACCGCTAACCGTTTGATCCTAAGCGCCATTGTCGGCAGGGCTCGGCCTGCGTTAAGACTTGGTCCCGAAACAACGCGGCGCTCAGGCCGCGATTCGGAACCTCCGGAACGAGCGCCCCAACAAAGCGTTGCGAATTCAGTCCGGCCTAGAGGGGTTGTTGCGTGGATCGTATTCAGATTCGTGGCGGGCGTCGCTTGAACGGTGAAATCCGGGTAAGCGGGGCGAAGAACGCGGCCCTGCCGCTGATGGTCGCGAGCCTCCTGACCGACGAGCCGCTCACGCTCGTCAACGTTCCGCATCTGACCGATATTTCGCAGCTCGCCGAAATCCTGGCCGGCCTCGGCGTCGAGATCACCATGAGCGGCAACGGTCATGCGGAGGCCGAGCTTGGCCGCGCGCTGACCATGCACGCGCGCAACATCTCGTCGACGGTCGCGCCCTATGAACTCGTCCGCAAAATGCGCGCGAGTTTCCTCGTTGCCGGTCCGCTGATTGCACGCTGTCATGAAGCGCAAGTGTCGTTGCCCGGCGGTTGTGCCATCGGAACGCGCCCCGTCGATTTGCACTTGAAAGGCCTTGAGGCCATGGGCGCGCAAATAGAGCTGAAGGAAGGCTACGTTTACGCGCGTGCGCCGGGCGGTCTGCGCGGCGCGCATTTTCACTTCCCCTTCGTCTCCGTCGGCGCCACCGAAAATCTGATGATGGCGGCGTCGCTGGCGAAAGGCACGACGATCCTCGAAAACGTCGCGCTGGAGCCCGAGGTCACCGACCTAGGCCAATGCCTGCTCGCGATGGGCGCAAAGCTCGATGGCCTCGGAACACGCACCTTGCGCATTGAAGGCGTCGATCGTTTGAAGGGCGCGAGCTACACCGTGCTGCCCGATCGCATCGAGAGCGGTACGTATGTCATGGCGGTCGCCGCGACCGGGGGCGAAGTGGAACTGATCGGCGCGCGCACCGATCTGATCGCCAGTGTCATTCCGATGCTCGATGCCGCGGGCGTGCACATTTCGCCGACCAATCGCGGGCTGAAGGTTGCGCGCAACGGTGCCCACTACACGGGCGTCGACGTGACGACGGAACCCTATCCCGGTTTCCCGACCGACCTGCAGGCCCAGCTGATGGCGCTGATGTCGACGGCGAACGGCGTGTCGCGCATCACCGAGACCATCTTCGAAAACCGCTTCATGCATGCGCCGGAACTCATGCGCATGGGCGCGGACATCACGATCGATCATCAGACGGCGACCGTGCGCGGTGTCGAGAGGCTTCACGGCGCGCCCGTGATGGCGACGGATTTGCGCGCCTCAGTCAGCCTCGTCATCGCGGGTCTTGCGGCCGAGGGCGAGACTGTGATCAATCGCGTCTATCATCTCGATCGCGGCTTCGAGCGCATCGAGGAGAAGCTCGGCGCTGTCGGCGCCGACATCCGCCGCGTCAAGGGAAGCTGAACGCCTGCATGACGTCGCCGTTGCGCCTTCGGGCCGTTGATACGATCGACTTGGCCGTCATCGCCGCGCATTTGCAGGATGCGGTGGCACAAGTTGCGGACATGGCCTATCAGCCTGCCCAGCGACGCTTCGCCGTGATGTTCAACCGCTTCATGTGGGAGGACGTTCAGGACGAAGTCGGCGCCGGCGCCAAGGCCGACAAGGACGCACCCTATCGCCGGGTGCGCTCAGTGCTTCACTTCGACGGCGTCGAGCGCGTGAAGTCGCAAGGCTTGCGCTTGGACCGCAAGGAGGCTGTCGCTGAAATGCTGACCCTGGCGTTTGAGCCCGCGGGCGAAGTCGCGGGATCGATCACGATGACCTTCGCCGGCGGCGGCGGCATCAAGCTCGAGGTCGAAGCTCTCGACGCCTGGCTGTCTGATATAAGTCAGCCGTGGCCGACGCCGAATCTACCGCGCCACGGAACCGATGCCGATGAACCGTTGGGCTGATGCTCGCCCGCGCTGCCGCTGATCGCCATGCCGCTCTGGCTTGACCACACGCAAAGCGATTTCGAAGCCGCCTTCGCGCGCGTGCTGAACGCCAAGCGCGACAGCGCGCAGGATGTCGATCAAATCGTGCGCTCGATCGTTTCGGACGTGCGTGCGCAAGGCGATCGCGCTCTGTTCGCCTTGACCAAGCGCTTCGACCATTTCGATTTGACAAGCGACAATCTGCGCGTCGGCGCGGCGGAAATCGCGGCGGCAAAAAACGCAGTCTCCGCAGATGCACTCGCCGCATTGCGCTTTGCGGCCGGGCGCATCGAAGCATTTCATGCCCGCCAGAAGCCTAAGGATGATTCCTACACCGACAGTGCCGGCGTGACGCTCGGCTTGCGTTGGACGCCGATCGACGCGGCCGGTCTCTACGTGCCGGGCGGTCTGGCCGCCTATCCGTCGAGCGTGCTGATGAACGCGATCCCCGCACGCATCGCAGGTGTGGGCCGTATCGTTGCCGCAACGCCGGCGCCGGGCGGAAAACTCAATCCGCTCGTTCTTGCCGCGGCCGAGCTTGCGGGTGTGCACGAGATCTATCGCGTCGGCGGCGCACAGGCGATTGCCGCGCTCGCTTACGGCACGCCGTCGATCAAGCCTGTCGACAAGATCGTCGGGCCGGGAAACGCCTATGTCGCCGCCGCAAAACGTCAAGTCTTCGGCACGGTCGGCATCGAGTCGATCGCCGGTCCTTCGGAAGTCCTGATCATCGCAGACGCACACAATGATCCCGCCTGGATCGCGTGCGACCTGCTTGCGCAAGCCGAGCATGACGAAGCCGCGCAAAGCATCTTGATTACCGACGATGCAAGCTTCGGCAAGGCTGTTGCTGCCGCCGTCGAGAGCGAGCTTCGCACGCTGGCGCGCGCATCGATCGCGCGCGCGAGTTGGGATAGGTACGGCGCGATCATCGTAGTGAAATCGCTCGCCGATGCGTCGTCACTTGCCGATCGTCTCGCCGCCGAGCATGTGCAGATCGCAACGCGCGATCCCCAACTGCTCGCAGGCAAAATCAAACATGCCGGCGCAATTTTCCTAGGCGCCTACACGCCAGAAGCGGTCGGCGACTATGTCGGCGGTCCGAACCACGTGCTGCCGACCGAGCGCTCTGCGCGCTTTTCATCGGGCCTCGGCGTCACCGATTTCATGAAGCGTACGACCGTGCTCGGTTGCACCGCCGAGGCGCTCGGCACGCTCGGACCGCAGGCGGCAACGCTCGCCGATGCCGAGGGCCTGGGCGCGCACGCGCGCTCGATCCGTATCCGGCTCAACAGATGACGGGGCCGCAAGGCGACGCGCAACACCTGCGCCTCATCGCCGTCGATTTGGACGAAGCGAGCATTACGCCGCGCGGACCCGACGTGGAGCATGAGCGGCGCATTGCTATTTTCGATTTGCTCGAACAGAATTATTTCGCGCCGGCCGGTGCCGATGCCGGCCCATTCAAATTGCGTCTCGCCATCGAAGAGAACCGCTTGGTCCTCGACGTGGCACATGAAGACGACACGCCGCGTGCCAAGCACATCCTATCGCTGACGCCGTTGAAGCGAGTGATGCGCGACTACTTCGTTGTCTGCGACAGCTACTATCAGGCGATCCGCACGGCGAGCCCGTCGCAAATCGAAGCCATCGACATGGGCCGGCGCGGTCTTCACAACGAGGGTTCGCAAGCCTTGATGGAGCGATTGAACGGAAAAATCGCGATTGATCTCGACACCGCGCGGCGCCTCTTCACGCTCATCTGCGCGTTGCACTCGAAGGCTTGAGGCAATGACGGTGCGTGGGCCCAATGGCGAAGAGTTGCCCGATGCGGTGTTGTTCTCCTGTTCGCTTAACGCGATCCGCTCGCCGATGGCCGCGGCCCTGATGCGCCATCTGTTCGGCTCCCGCGTCTATATCGAGTCGTGCGGCGTGCGCGCCGGCGTGCTCGATCCGTTGGCGGTCGAAGTGATGGACGAAATGGGCATTGATTTGTCGCATCTTCATCCCAAGTCCTTCGAGACGCTGTCCGACACCTCGTTCGATCTTATCGTCACCTTGAGCCCGCAGGCGCGCCACAAGGCGATGGAAATGACGCGTGCGATGGCGGTCGATGTGGAATACTGGACGATCCCCGATCCGAGCGCCTTCGACGGCTCGCGCGAACAGCGCCTTGCCGCTTATCGCGCCGCGCGCGATGCAATCTTCAAGCGGCTCAAAGATCGCTTCGCCGCGCGGCCTGCGCCTGAACCATGAACGGATGCCCTAAAGTGCTTGATTTTATTGTTTTCGCTGCCATGCTCCCGCGCGCATGACGTAACCCCAAGGCAATGAGTGAATGGCAAAAGAAGAACTATTGAGTTTCGAAGGTACCGTCGTCGAGCTCCTGCCCAACGCGACGTTCCGCGTGAAGCTCGATAACGACCACATTGTGATTGCCCACACGGCGGGCAAGATGCGCAAGAACCGCATCCGCGTTTTGGCCGGCGACAAGGTGACGGTTGAGATGACGCCCTACGATTTGACCAAGGGCCGCATCACCTATCGCATGAAATGATCCTCAGATGAGGCGCTTCAAATGATCCGTGAGCGGATCATTTTCATCTTGGCGAGCGCCAGCCCCCGACGCTTTCAGCTCTTGGACCAGATCGGGCTGCGGCCGGACGAGGTGATCGCCGCCGAAATCGACGAGGCGCCGCGCCCGCGCGAGCTGCCGCGCATCTATGCCGAACGAGTGGCGAAAGAGAAAGCCTCGGCGGTCCGCGCGCGGTTGCCGGCGGCTCACGCCGCGAGGGCGGTCGTCCTTGGCGCCGACACGGTCGTCGCATGCGGAAGGCGAATACTGCCGAAGGCGGAAGATGACGCCACCGTCACGAAATGCCTGAGACTGCTCTCCGGTCGGCGTCATGAGGTCCTAACGGCGATCGCGTTGATCGACTCCGACGGTGTCCTTCGCAGCCGCACGGTTTCCACAAAAGTCTCATTCCGCCGCTTGAGCGATGCGGAAATTGCGTCCTATGTGGAAAAGCAAGAGGGATTGGGCAAAGCGGGCGGCTATGCCGTCCAGGGCCGTGCGGCGGTATTCGCGCGCGCGATCAACGGCTCCTATACGAACGTGGTCGGATTGCCACTCACCGAAGCCCACGCTTTGCTAACAGCGTGCGGCGTTCGCGCGCCGTGATACACTTGGCGCAATCGAAACTGCTTCGCATGAAAGCCGTCTGGAATGGGGTCTGAAGTTCTGATCAACGTTGGCGCCGCCGAAACGCGTGTCGCCATCGTCCTCGACGGCCGTTTGTCCGAGCTGTTCTTGGAGCGCAACGTCGATCCCGGCGCGACCGCGCGCGCTGGCCGCGCTGGCCATCGCCTCCTCGGCAACATCATGCTCGGTCGCGTGCAGCGCGTCTTGCCGGGCATGCAGGCCGCATTCATCGATCTCGGTCTCGATAAAGCAGGCTTTCTCGCCGCGCGTGAGGCCCGCTGCCTTGCCGATCTGCCGAGCTTCACCGAACACCCGCAACCCTGCATCTCGAAATGCGTGCGCGAGGGTGAGGCGATCGTCGTTCAGGTCATCAAGGATCCCATCAGCGACAAGGGCGCGCGCCTCTCGGCGAATGTGACGCTGCCGGGTCGCTTGGTCGTCCTTGTGCCCAACCAATCGGGCGTCGCGCTCTCGCGCCGCATCGAGGATGAAGCCGAGCGCGCGCGCTTGAAGGAAGTCGTGGAAGACATCGCCTTGAACGATCCGCGCGCCGCAAAGGGCGCGGGTTACATCGTGCGCACGGCGGCGTTGTCGGCGACGGCGGAGGATATCGCGGCCGACATTGCGCGCCTCGGTGACGATTGGCGCACGATCCAAGCGCGCCGCAACATGGCGAAGCTGCCGGCCACGATCTATCACGATCTGGATCCCGTCGAGCGCACGTTGCGCGACGGTGTCGACGGCGATACGACGCGCGTATTGATCGACGATCCCGACGCCTTCGCCCAGGCGCGCGCCTATGCCGTTCGTGCAATGCCGGAAGCGTTACCGAAGATCGAATTGTTCAAAGGTCCCGGCGAAATCTTCGATCTCTTCAGCATCGAAGCCGAGATGGAGACTCTGTTGCTGCCGCGCGTGAAACTGCCGTCCGGCGGCTGGATCACGCTGGAGACGACAGAGGCGTTGACCGCGGTCGACGTCAACTCGGGCAGCTACACCGACGCGACGGGCCTTGAACAAACCTCGTTGAGGACGAACACCGAAGCGGCGGCCGAGCTCGGCTGGCAGCTTCGCTTGCGCGGCATCGGCGGCCTCATCGTCATCGATTTCATTCATTTGAACGAACCTGAGAACATCCAGCAATTGCTCGACGTGTTGACGGCGAGCGTCGCGCGCGATCGCGTGCCGACCCAGATTCTGCCGATGTCCGCCTTCGGCCTTGTCGAAATGACGCGCAAGCGCGTGCGCGAGCCGCTCGGCAAACTTCTGACCGAGATTTGCCACCCTTGCGACGGTCATGGCCGCATCAAGACGGTCGTCACGGTCGCCGGCGAGCTGATGCGACGCATCGAGCGCGAAGCGAAGGCGCGCCCGGGCACCAAGCTTGCGGCCTACGCCTCGCCTGAAGTCGTGCGCTGGGTCGAGGCGCAGGGCGAGGGTTTGGTCGAACATTTGCGCCGCCGCGCCGCTGCCGGCGTACGCTTTGAGTCGCGCGCCGAGTTCGATCGCGAGCGATTCGACGTCGGGGCAGACGGGTGAACGCCCAGAAGACTTGCCCAATCTGCAAGAAGCCGCAGGTTGAGCGCTATCGTCCGTTCTGCTCGAAACGTTGCGCCGACATCGACCTGTCGCGCTGGTTCAAGGACGCCTATGCCATTCCGGCCGACGAGCGCGTACCCGACGTGATCGAAAAGGACGAGGGCGGCGACAAGTGACGTCCGGCGCAATCCTCCGCGCGGAATTGGCGAATGGCGTGGTGATCGCGCCCGGCGTTTATGACGCCTTGTCGGCACGCATCGCCGCGAAAGCCGGCGCCAAGGCGGTCTACATGTCCGGCTTCGGCGTCGCCGGCTCGCTGCTCGGCGTCCCCGATATCGGCCTGGTCTCGGCCACCGAAATGATCGAACGCGTGCGCGCCTTGAGCGCGGCTTGCGCGCCGGCGCCGCTCATCGCCGACGGCGACAACGGCTATGGCGGCCCGCTGAACGTCGAACGCTTGGTGCGCGCTTACGAGCAAGCCGGGGCCGCCGCCATCCAGCTTGAAGACCAGGTGATGCCCAAGCGTTGCGGCCACATGGACGGCAAGGAAATCGTCCCGCGCGACGAAGCCGTCGCCAAAATTAAGGCCGCGGTCGGTGCCCGCGCAAAAGATTTCGTCGTCATCGCCCGCACCGACGCGATTAGCGTCACCGGCCTCGACGAAGCTTTGCACCGCGCCGACGCCTTCCTCAAAGCCGGCGCCGATATCTTATTCGTCGAAGCGCCGCGCTCTGAGAGCGACTTGCGGGCCATCGCCGATCGTTTCAAAGGCGTGCCCCTCGTCGCCAACATGGTCGAAGGCGGCAAAACGCCTGCTCTCGATGTGAGGGCGTTGGGCGAAATGGGCTACCGCCTCATCCTCTATCCCATCACGGCGCTACTCGCGGTCACGCGCACACTCGAGCGTGTCTACGCAAGCGTTGGCACCGACGGACTCGACCGCGTCTCTTTCGATGCCTATTGCGGCCTGGTCGGTCTGCCGGCCTATCTCGCCAAGGCGGACAAGCTTGTAAAGCCGCAGTAATTCAAGCCGATCGGCCGCGCGCTTCAATCGGCCAGATGTCGACGAGCGTATCGCCTTCGACCACGTGATAGAAGTCATAGAGATTGACTGTCGGGTCGCAATGCGGCGCGCTGCACATGACGACCGCGCCCGGCTCCATCTTCTTGTCGCCGAGAAAAATGCCGCCCTGCTCGTCGCCGAAGAAGAAATAGGACGCCCCCTCCGGCGCGCCCGAGTGAATCAATGGTGAGCCGGCTTCTGTCGCAAAGGCTTTCAGCCCGGCATCCGTCGTGACTAAACCTGCCGTGTTCGCGCTGATCACAGTCGTTTGCACGAAAAGCGCGGTCTCGAACGGCAATGGCGCGCCGTTCGCGATCGTCACCTCGTTGTACTGCTTGTCCATGAAAATATAAGAGCCGGCCTGCAGCTCGGTGAACACCTTCGCCTCGGCGTCGATGTTGTAGGTGCCCGTGCCGCCGCCCGAGACGATGGGGCAGGCAATGCCGTTCGCCACGATCAAATCGCGCGTTTCGCCCAACATCTTCAGCGCTTCGAGCGACTTCGTCTTGCGCTCCTCGAAATTCGCGACGTGTTGCAGCTGCCCGGCATAGCCCTGCAATCCCACGAAAATGAGGCCGGACGCCACGATACGCTTGGCGAGCTTCAGCGCCGGTTCGCCGGGTGCAATGCCCGTTCGATGCAAACCGATGTCGACATCGACGATCACCTTGAGCGGGCGCTTGCTCTCTCGCGCAGCTCGCGCAAAGCCATCGACGCCGATCTCGCTGTCGGCGACGGCCATCAAATCCTTGACGCGAGCATTGAGTGCGTCGAGCCGGGCGAAGCCTTGCGCAGTGACAATCGGCGATGTGACCAACAATCCGTCGAGCCCGCTGTCGGCGAGCGCCTCGGCCTCGCCCAATTTGGCGCAGCAAACGCCGAGCGCGCCCGCCTCGATCTGCCGCCGGCCGATGGTGGCGGACTTGTGCGTCTTTGCATGCGGCCGCAGCTTCAAGCCGCTGCGCCGGCAGTGTTCCTGCATGGCGGCGACGTTGCGATCGAAGGAGGCGATATCGAGCACCAGCGCGGGCGTCGCCAATTGCAGGCGCCCGTTTGGCTTTCCGATAAGCGCTGAGTTCGGACTGTGAAGCGCGGCGGCCATGATGACATCCCAGCAGAGAAATGTGGAACTCGACGTAGCAACAATTGGAGCCGCCGACAATCCTGCCCGGTTCCGCGCCAGCCGCTTGTGACGATCATCGAAGCTATGACAAGCTTGAACGGCACAGGAGAACCGCCATGGACTACACCCGCCTCGGTCACACCGGTCTGAAGGTTTCGCGCATCTGCTTAGGTTGCATGACCTACGGCAGCCCGAAGTGGCGCGATTGGATATTGGATGAAGCCGCCTCTCGGCCGTTCTTCAAGCAGGCGGTCGATCTCGGCATCAACTTCTTCGACACGGCCGATATGTATTCGCTGGGCGCCAGCGAAGAAGTCACCGGGCGCGCGCTCAAGGAAATGGCCAAGCGCGATCAAATTGTCATCGCCACCAAGGTCTGTTCGCCTATGGGCAAGGGGCCGAACGAACGCGGCCTCTCGCGCAAGCACATCATGGAATCGATCGACGCGAGCCTGAAGCGCCTCGGCACAGACTATGTCGATCTCTATCAAATCCATCGCTGGGATTACGACGCGCCGATCGAAGAAACCGTGGAGGCGCTGAGCGACGTCGTGAAATCGGGCAAAGCGCTTTACATCGGCGCCTCGTCGATGTTTGCGTGGCAGTTCATGAAGGCGCTGGGATATCAGCGCGCCAACGGCCTCGCCAAATTCGTCTCCATGCAAAACCACTACAACCTCGTCTACCGCGAGGAGGAGCGCGAGATGATGCCGCTCTGTCTCAGCGAAGGCATCGGCACCATTCCGTGGAGTCCGCAGGCGCGTGGCTTCCTCGCCGGCAATCGCAAACCCGGCGACAATCCGAAGAAGAGCGGCGGCATATCGAACGCCGAAACCGCGCGCGCGAAATCCGACGATTTCGCGCACATGCTCTATTACACCGATCGGGACTTCGAAATCGTCGAGCGCGTGACCTCGATCGCCAAGAAGCACGGTCGCCCGAACGCGCAGGTGGCGCTCGCCTGGCTGCTGCAGAAGGGCGTCACCGCCCCCATCGTCGGCGCCTCGAAGCCGGGCCAACTCGACGATGCGGCAAACGCGCTGACGCTGAAACTCGACGCGGAAGACGTGAAGGCGCTCGAAGAGCCCTACCGCCCGAAACGCGTCATGGGCCACGTCTAGCTTATCTTCCCCCCTTGCGGGGGAAGATGGATGCCGTCGCGATCACGGCGCGGCGTGTACCTTGCCGCTGATCTCGCCGTCGTTGAATTTGTTCGTGTGAATGTTGAACACGACCTTGCCCGATTTCATGGCGGTGACGAAATCGCCGAACGAAACCGACGAACTCAAAATCTTTGCACCCTCGGCGTAAGCATAACCCGTTCGCGTGTAGGTGAAGCCGTCGGCGGTCGGCGCGTAATCCGGTGCAATCGGAAACGGCAGCAGCAACGAAACGTCGCCGTTCGCCGCATAAAGATGAAGGTGCATCGGTCCAACCGGCGCATGCGCCAGGTGAACGGCAAAGTCGCCTGGCAAAATTCCCGACACCTTCAGCGACACATCGACGGTTTGCTTGTCCATATGGACGACGATCTTGGCGTCCCCTGTCGCGGTCGAGCCCGTGTTTGTGGGCTCTTTGTCGCCGCGCAACGTCGCCGCGAACATCAGATCGGCGCCATAGGCGGACGCGGTTGCCGCGAGCACGACCGCGATGGCGGCAAAAGAAATCTGTACTAAGCGCATGGAATTCCCCCGTGGCGCATGGGCCGCGCAGATTCCATCGCCGAAGAAGGGCATCGCTGGCCAATCACGTTCTGGTTAGGGCCCTACGCGCCGAACGTCACCTCTGAAAAAGCCGTGACGAGGCGATACCCGATGCGCTGGTAGATCTTGTTCGTGATCGCATTGTCCGCATCGGTGAAGAGTGTGCACCAACGCCCCTGATCGAGCGCGCGCTGGGTTAGCGCCGCCGTCATGGCTTGCGCATAGCTGCGGCTGCGCTCATCCGGCGGCGTATAGATTGCGAGCACCCGCGCGCCGTCTTTCCCGATCGGCAGAACGACGCCATGCCCGACCGCCTTACCCTCAACCGTCCAATCGAACAGGACCCCTTTGTCGAGCCATCCTTCGACGCGCCTTGCGGTGAGCGTGGGCTCTCGTTGCGCCAGAGGAGCATTCACATCGATGGCGAAAGCACTCTCCCACGCGACGTGACGGGCGAGATTTGCGCGCGCCGCCGGCTTGAGTTGGCCCGAAATGTTCGTTGGCGGCACAATCTCTCCTGCCTGGTACAGCAGCCGTTTCTTCCCCCCGTCGGCGCGCACGCCGGTTCTGTGCGTCCAATTCGCGGCAAAGGCTTCCGCGATCGCACTCTCGCCGCCGACGCCGGTCAACTTGAGTCCGCGGGCCACGAGCGCATCGGCAAGCGCCTCGACTCCCTCAAGTCCGCGTCCCGCCTGCGCAAGATTGAGACTGTATGGCGACGTCCTCAGCACACCGAGCACAAGAGCATCGTCCACCCACACCGCCGCGCGCAAATGATCTTGCTCCGGCGTTGCCACCATACGCTCGACCACGCCGAGGAACACATTGTTGACGACCGCGCGCGCGCCAATCGGCGCTATCACCGCCGCCGCGAACGCCTTTGCCTCGTCGTAGAAGGTGACCCGCGCGGCCGTCATTCCGCCTTCCGGTTTTTCCCCATGAAGCCGAAGAGGTGTCCGGCGACGTTGCGAATCTGAATTTCGTCGGAGCCTTCGGTGATGCGATAGCGGCGGTGGTGGCGATAGATGTGCTCGAACGGCTTGTGCCGCGAATAGCCCATGCCGCCATGCACCTGCATCGCCCAATCGGCGGCGTTGCAGGCGAGCCGGTTGCCCTTGTAGTTGCACATCGAGACCTTGTCGGAGAGATAGAGCTGGATCTCGGGTCCCGTCAGGCGATCCATCTCCCACGCCGTGTGATAGATCATCCAGCGCACCATCTCGCACTCGGTCTGCAGTTCGACGAGCGGCCATTGGATCGCCTGATTGGTGGCGAGCGGCTTGCCGAACGGCTTTCGCGCGAGTGCGTAATCGACGGATTCGTTGACGCAATACTGCGCGACGCCGACGCCGGAGGCGGCCTGGCGAATGCGGTTCTCATGGACGAAGTGCCGCGCCAGCGACAATCCGTTCTCTGGCGGACCGAAGACCGCGCTGTCGGGCACCCAAACATTCTTGAAGCTCACATGCGCGTGGTCGGTCGGCATGTTGAACGTCCAATAATAGAATTCGATCTTCACGCCCTCCGACTTCATCGGCACGAGAAAACAGGTGATGCCCTTGGCGTCGCCGTCTTTGCCGCTGGTTCGCGCAAAGACCATGTCGTGCGACGCGGTGTGGACCCCGGTGTTCCAAAATTTCTCGCCGTTGATGCGCCACCCTTGGCCCTCGCGCACCGCGCGCGTTTCCATCCAGGTCGCATCCGAGCCGTGCTTCGGCTCGGTCAATCCAAAAGCCGGTCGGTGCGTGCCCTTCAACATGCCTTGGACGAATTCGTCCCTCTGTGCCGGCGTGCCGAAATCGCGAAACATCAGCACTTGCGGAAAATTGCCGACGACCGAACTCTCGTTCTGCAAGTCGTTGTGCAAGCCCAGACCCTTCGCCGCCAAGTGCTCGCGGATGATCGCCATCGCCAGATTGCCGATGTTCTTGCCGCCGTACTCTTCCGGCAGGGCAAGCCGCAGGAGTCCCGCCTTGTCGGCGCGCCGCCGCATCTCGCGCAGCAATTCTTCCCATTCCTTGCGCGGCAGCCCGTCATGATCCCAGTCGGTGCGCGCATGTTCGCGCCGGTGGTCGAAAAAGCGGATGTTGTCGTCTTGTTGTTCGAGCGGCTTGATCTCGCGTTCGATGAAGTCGTCCATGCGGACGAGCAAGTCCTTGACGTTCTGCGGAATGGTGAAATCCATGAGGGCGCTCCTAAAGCCAATGTTTTGATGGCCGGACTTTAGCGAGCGTGCCGGGCGATTGACAGGGCGCCAACCCCTGCGCCAATCAGTGCCCATGCGCCCAGAGCCGTTCCGCATGCAACGTCAGGTCTATCCCTATTTCCGCCGTGTCATTGCGCGCTTCAGCGACATGGATTCCGAGGGCCATTTGAACAACGTGGCGCTCGCCTCGTTCTACGAAGACGGCCGGGTTTCATTCTTGCGCGGCTTGACGGGCGACGAACGGCGCAACGGTTTTCGCTTCGTCATCGCCAACCTCGATATCTCCTACCTCGCCGAGGCGCAGTATCCGGGCGACTACGATGTGGGCTTGGGCGTGACCAAGATCGGCAACACCTCGTTCGGGTTAGGCGGCGCGCTCTTCATCGGCGGCCATTGTGTCGGCGTCTGCGACACGACGCAGGTCGTTGTCGGTGCGCCGGGGCCGATGCCCGTCCCCGCAACGCTGCGTCAGGCGCTGGAAATCAAGCTGCTGCGCCGGTATGGCTGAGCATCGTCGCCGCCAATTCCGGCCCGATCATTGATCGGCGAGGGCTCACTTGAACCTGCGGCCCATCGCCAAGGTACCTGGCGCCGCGGCCTTCGGGCGGGCCTTTACGTTTTGCTAACCGGTTTCTGCCTTAGCGCGACCTTAATCCGATCCCCTTAGCCTCCACCGGTTCGGCTGCGGGAAAGATCGGTGCAGTCCGGCCGCCGAACCGGATTGATGTTTCGATGGCGACGCGCTTCGCATCATTGTTGCCGAAACTTGGCCGCGCCGTCGATCCGGGCGACGCGAGCGTCGTGCAATCGTCGAGCGAGCTGCAGATACATTCCGTTGCTGCCACGGCGCCGATCTTGGCCGGCGGCGGCGCGGCGCTGTGCATCGGCGTCGTCGTCTGCTTCTGGCACACGGTGCCGCTCTGGCTGTTGCTCTCATGGGGCTGTGCAACCGGCCTCGCGCTGATTCCAACGCCCATGCTGACGCGCGCCACCGAGCAGCGCATTTTGTCCGACGGCGAAGCGAAGCTCGTCATTTCGTGGTTGGTCAGGTTAAGTGTGATCCGCGCCTTGGCATGGGGTGGTGGCGCGGCGCTCTTTTATCACTACGCCTCGCCGATCCAGTTGACGCTGCTGTGCGTGCTCGCCGTCGGCAACGCCATGGGTAGTGGCGCGGCTTTGATGTCGATCCCGCGCGCCGCGATCGCGTTCGCACTCTGCGCCGTCTCGCCCTTGGCGCTGGCCTTTTTTGCGAGCGGCGAGGTAGACCACATCATCGTCGGCGCTCTGCTGCTGATCTATGCGGTCGGTATGCGTTCGGCCGCGCGCAAGGTGTTCGTCTTCGTCGCGAGCGAAGCCGAGCTTCGCGGCGCCCTCGTCGACAAACAGCGCCAATTGGTGCAGGCCAAGGTCGAGGCCGAAAGCGCCAACCGCACGAAATCCGATTTCCTCGCCCACATGAGCCACGAGCTGCGCACGCCGCTCAACGCGATCATCGGGTTTTCCGAGACGATCGAGCGCGAGATGTTCGGCTCGATCGGTGAGAAGCGTTACGTCGACTACGCTCATGACATTCACGAGAGCGGGCGGCATCTTCTGCTGTTGATCAACGATATCTTGGATCTCTCTCGCGTCGAGGCGGGGGCAATCACGCTCAGCGAGAGCGAAGTCGATCTGCGCGCCGCGTCTGCTGCCGTCGAGCGCCTGGTCCGCGAACGCGCTCACACGAAGGCCTTGAAATTGACTTGGGATTTCCCGCCAGACCTGCCCGCCGTCAAATCGGATGAGCGCATCTTGCAGCAGATCTTGATCAACCTCGTCACGAACGCGATCAAGTTCACGCCCCAAGGCGGACGCGTCACGATCGCGGCGCGAGTTGAAGGGGACGGCGGCACCGCGCTCGAGGTACGCGACAACGGCATCGGCATGCGCGCCGAAGATATTGCGGTCGCGCTAAAACCGTTTGGTCAAGTGACGAGCAACTTGATCGCACCCACCGAAGGGACTGGGCTGGGCTTGCCGCTCTGTCAACGTTTTGCGCAAGCGTTGGGCGGCACGCTCGCGCTCCAGAGTGAATACGGCAAGGGAACGACTGTGACGTTGCGCTTGCCGGCCGCATGTGTTTTGCAACGCGCCCCTCGTGCTCACGATGCGGCTGTCGCCTAACCCGACGCGCGGAATCCTTTTTTGCCGACGATGTTGACAAGCCAACGGTGCGAGCGTAGAAGCCGCGTCCCTTGCGCGGAGAAATCCGCGCGACAACGAAACGAAGAGCAGCGAATGAACGGCTTGAACAAACAAACCATGTCGAACGTCGGCGGACGAAATCCGCTGTGCGTCGGCACGTACGCTGCTCGCGGAGGCGCGCCCTTGTAACCCAAGGGCGCATCGGTCCGAATTTGGACCCCTCCCGAGCCGAGCGCTCCGGAGGGGTTTTTTGTTGCCTCGACGGGTGTTCGGCCATGTGACCTGCAGGGTTCGGCGACGCCGAACCGAAGGAGACCCGGATCCTTAGGCATCGCTCGCGGTTTCGCGGGCGGCCGAAGCGCGGGGCCTGCCGGAGGGAACGGGCGAGAGCATTGCTCTCGCGGCCACCGATGGCGGGGCGGACAAATCAGGTCCGCTTGTCCGTCCGCAATTTGAAAGAGGCCGGAGACCAAGAATTCGTTCGATAATTTTCATCCGTTTACGGAAATACCCACGGCGAAGGTGGCTGCGGTTGCGATACTTGGCGTCGGTCGGAGGTTCGAGTCCTCCCGCTTCGAAAGGGGCGTAGCTCAGCGGCACGAGTAGGCCAAGCAGCCTCGATCACACCCCTTCGCCGTGGGTGACTGAAAGCTGGTGGTGAAGAGATCTGTTACTTCGCTAACCTATGGGTCGCGGGTTCGATCCCCGCCGGACAGCGTTACCGTCCGTAGCTCAGCGGTAGAGCAATAGGAGCCTCGCAAGGGGCAGTACAGTCTCGCCTGTTCCCCAGCTTGCCCGCCGAAGCTTTAGCGGAGGCGGGCGATTTATTCTGTTCCAGATTTCGGTCTGCGCGCGAGTGCGGGCTGTTCGAAAGCCGGTGGTGAAGAGGTCTGTTACTTCGTTCAGCCGAAGGTCGTGAGGTTCAACTCCTCGCCGGAGGGCGCAAGCCTTCCGTAGCTCAGCGCAGAGCGGCGGCGCCCGCAAGGGCAGTACAGCCTCGCCCGTTCCCCGGCGAATACATCGCGGCGGCGGTGGTGAAGATGTCTGTTACTTCGTTGAAACCGAGCGGGTCGCGGGTTCGAATCCCGTCGGGTGCGCCATTGTGCACCCGTAGCTCAGTGGTAGAGCAGCAGGGGCGATGAGCCCCAATAACAGCATCGCCCGTTCCCCGCTTGCTGCGCCGTAGCCTTTTGGCGAAGGCGGGCCGTCCGCGTATCTTTCACACTAAATCGAGGGAGGGCCTTATGGCCAAGCTGAACATCTTCAAGCGCCGCAAGGCCAAGACCCACGAGGGCGCGCCCGCGCGCGAATTCGGACCGGAGCAATTGCTGCGCCGTTCGATCATGAACTGCATGCTGTGGGAGGACGAATTCTATGAAGACGGCGTCACCATCGCCGATCGCATTCAAGCGCTCGTACCGAAGGTCGCGCCGGAGACCGTGGCGCAGATCGCGATCGACGCGCGTGAAAAATCGAAACTGCGCCATGCACCGCTTCTGCTCGTGCGCGCGATGGCCGCGTCCGAGAAGCACCGCCCGTTGGTAGCCTCGACGCTTGAGCGCGTCATCCAGCGTCCCGACGAGATGACCGAGTTTCTTGCGATCTATTGGTCGGACGTTATCGGCCCGCTGCAGCAGCGCAAAAAGCGCCCTGTGCCGGCGCAGGTAAAGAAAGGTCTCGCCAAGGCCTTCGCCAAGTTCGACGCCTATCAGCTGGCGAAGTATGACCGCGACGGGCCCGTGAGCTTGCGCGACGTGCTCTTCCTCACGCACGCAAAGCCTGCGAACGCCGAGCAGGAGAAGATCTGGAAGCAGCTCGTCGACGGCACATTGGCCTCGCCCGACACCTGGGAGGTGTCACTCTCGTCGGGCGCCGACAAGAAGGAAACGTTCGAGCGTCTGATCGCCGAGAAGAAGCTCGGAAGCCTCGCGCTTCTGCGCAACCTGCGCGGCATGCTCACGGCCGGCGTCGCCAAGCGCACCATCGCCGGCGCGCTCGACGACATGCGCACCGACCGCGTGCTGCCGTACCGCTACATCGCGGCGGCCCGCTACGCGCCTGATTTTGAGCCCGAACTCGAAAAGGCGATGCTTCGCTCGCTTGAGGGCCATCCGAAGATCGAGGGCGCGACGCGCATCCTGGTCGACATTTCAGCCTCGATGGACGCGGCGATGTCGGCGCGCTCTGAGATGTTGCGTGTCGATGCAGCCTGCGGCCTTGCGGTTCTCGCGCGCGAGATCTGCGACGACGTGGAGATCTTCACCTTCTCCAACGAGGTGAAGAAAGTACCGCCGCGTCGGGGCTTCGCGCTGCGCGACGCCATCGTGCAGAGCCAGCCGCATATGAACACCTACCTCGGCAAGGCGGTTCAGGAGATCGATCAAAAGGACGTGCGCCTCATCGTCTTCACCGACGAGCAGTCGCACGACGCCGTGCCGGCGCCGAAAGGCGAGGGCTACATGATCAACGTCGCCTCGAACCGCAACGGCGTAGGCATCGGCGACTGGACCCGCGTCGACGGCTTCTCCGAAAGCGTGATCGACTGGATCATCGCCGGTGAGAAGGAAGAGTAGGGAATAGGCTCCCACCGTCTCGGCGGCTCCTTTCCTCCCCCGCAGGCAAGCGGGGGAGGGGGACCGCGCAGCGGTGGAGGGGGCGACGCACGCACCGACATCACCTAATTTCATCACAGAGGAGCGAGCAAAATATGCTTCGCTAAGTGCCATGTACGAAGTCATCCAATCCAAAGGCAAGCCGATCAAGGCGTGGATCGCCGGCGTTCCGCTCGAAGATGCGGCGCGCCAGCAGCTGATCAACGTCGCCGCTTTGCCGTTCATTTTCTCGCACGTCGCCGTCATGCCCGACGTGCACTTCGGCCGCGGCGCAACGGTCGGCTCCGTCATCCCGACCAAGGGCGCGATCGTGCCGGCCGCGGTCGGCGTCGACATCGGCTGCGGTATGGCGGCGGTGCGCACGAACTTGCGTGCGGTCGATTTGCCGGACTCGCTGAAGGACATCCGCCGCGACATTGAGAAGGCGGTGCCCGTCGGCCAGGGATCGCACAAGGAAGTGCCGCGCGAAGCGGAACGTGTGTGGTATTCGCACCTGAAGCGCCGCTACGAAGATATCGAGGCCAAGCACAAGGCGATCGCCACGCAGAAATCGTCGGCGCTTCAGATCGGCACGCTCGGCGGCGGCAACCACTTCATCGAGATCTGCCTGGATGAGGAAGATCGCGTGTGGGTGATGCTGCATTCGGGCTCGCGCAACATCGGCAACCGCATCGGGACGTACTTCATCGCGCAGGCGAAAGAAGAGATCGAGCGCATGGGAGTCACCTTACCCGACCGCGATCTCGCCTGGTTGGTCGAAGGCTCGGACCTCTTCGACGACTATGTCGAAGCAGTCGGCTGGGCCCAGGACTACGCGAAGGCGAACCGCGTCGCGATGATGGAAGCGGTGCTCGGCGTGTTGCGCGAACATTTCCCGCAACTCGTCGCCGGCGACGTCGCCGTCAACTGCCACCACAACTATGTCGAGCGCGAAGAGCATTTCGGCGAGAAGGTGTGGTTGACGCGCAAGGGCGCGGTGCGTGCGGGCGCGGGCGACCTTGGCATCATCCCGGGCTCGATGGGCGCGAAGTCCTTCATCGTGCGAGGATTGGGGAACGAGGACTCGTTCCACACCTGCTCGCACGGCGCGGGTCGCAAGATGTCGCGCACCGCCGCGAAGGAACGCTTCACGCTCGAGGATCACGCGAAGGCGACCGAAGGCGTCGAATGCCGTAAGGACGGCGGCGTCCTCGACGAAACGCCGATGGCCTACAAAGACATCGACGCCGTCATGGCCGCGCAATCCGACCTCGTCCAAATCGTCCACACGCTGAAGCAGGTCGTGTGCGTGAAAGGATGAACATCAAACGGCCGGTCGCCGCATTTGATCTTGTGGCGGCGCATTTTTTATGGTCGCGCGGCGTCGACGATCAGAAGGAGCGGGCGGCCAAGGTACTTCACCGCCCACGGAATTTCCGCAACTAGCACATCGTCGACCACGTAGTCCCGCGCGCGCAGACAGCGAAACCCCGCATCGTCCATGCGGTTGAGGTAATCGTCGGTCGAGTGAGGCTCCGCCCCCAGGCGGTACTCGACGCTGTTTTGTTCGAAATTTGCTTCGACCCCTGCGCGCGCGATCTCGGGATGAAAGGCTGAAAACACAAACCGCCCGCCGCGGCGCAGCACCGCGAAAGTCTCGCTGAAGAACGTGGAGAGATTCGTCAAATGCTCGGACACGAGCGAACAGAGCAGCGCATCGAACACGGATCGCTCCAGCGGAAGTTCGCTGTTCAGGTCGGCCTGCGCGAGCATCGCGCCGGGTACGGCGTGTTGAGCGGCGCGCAGCATACCCATCGAGAAATCGAGGCCGACGGCAACCGCTCCCGCCGTCGCAATGGAGCGCAGATTGATTCCGGTGCCGCAGCCGGCATCGAGAACGCGCTCGCCAGCGCGCGGCCCTAAATGTGCGATCGCATACCGCCGATCGAGAGCAACGAGCGGATTCGGCGTGCGGTCATAGCTTGGCGCCCAAAGGTCATAGCCGTTGCGCACGCCCGGTCTCTCGACCCTTTTGCTCATCGCACCACAGCCTCCGGAGAAAGCGATTGAAGAATGCACGCGCCGTGCAGGGCCGTCGAGGGCGCCTTGTCGTTTCTCGGTCACAGCGATGAACACCTGGCCGCCAGCATACCTCCCATGCCTTGACTTAGTGAATCCCCAAGGGTACCAACGCGACCCATTGGCGCGAAGCATGGTGTTTCGCGCCTCTTTCTCACAGGCCCAGGATCTAGATGAACACGGCTGTTCTCAAGATTTCCGCCACGTCGCGTGTCGCGTTTTGCGCGCTGCGACCGGCGGGCATTTCGGCTTGTGAGGGAGCCATGGCTTAGCGAATCAATTTTATTCGCCGCCTGCCGCCCCTCCCGAGCCCGCTCCGGAGGGGTTTTTGTTTTGCCCTCCCTTCCGAGTTCGGAGCGATTTCGACGGGCGAAACGAAGAGCTAATTCCATGTTGAACACCATGACCACCTTTTTTGACTCCTCCGAGGCCGCCCGCTCCAATCGGCGCGAGATGCTGAAACCTTGGTTCGACGAATCGCGCGCATTGTTGAAGCTGGCCGCCCCGCTGATCGCCATGCATTTGGCCCAGATCGGCTCGATCACGGCCGACATCATCATGGTCGGCCCGCTTGGCAAGGAATCGCTCGCCGCCACCGGCGTCGGCGCGGTGCTGTTCTATCTGACGTGGCTCATCGGTTACGGCCCGGTCGCCGCCGTGTCGCCGATCGTTGCGCAGATCTTGGGCGCACATCCCAACGACCGGGCGCGCACGCGCGCGGCCGTGCGCATGGGGCTCTGGGCGATCGGTCTGATGTCGATCCCGCTGATGGTGGTGCTCATCTGGGCAAAGCCCGTGCTGTTGCTGCTCGGACAGGATCCGAAGGTCGTCGCACTCGCGGAGACGTGGGTGCACATGGTGGCCTTCGGTCTGCCGTTCTCGCTTGGCTTCGGCGTGTTGCGCGGCTTTGCGACGGCGATCGGCCGACAGCATTTCGTTTTGTTCGTGAGCCTCGGCGTCGTGCTGGTCAACGTTGCGCTCAACTACGTGCTGATTTACGGCCATTTCGGTGCGCCCGCATTGGGCGTGCAGGGGGCGGGTATCGCCAGCGCGACGGCCTATGCCTGCGCGTTCTTCACGATGCTGGCGGTCGTGTCGTTCACGCCGGCGTTCAAGAAGTATCACGTGCTGCATCGCTTCACTCGTCCCGATTGGGCGAAGTTCGCCGAGGTCTTCCGCTTGGGCGTTCCGATGGGCATTTCCATGATCTTCGAGGCGATGCTGTTCAACAGTGCAACGCTGCTCATGGGAACGTTCGGTGCTGCATCGGTCGCCGCGCATTTGATCGCGCTCAATATCGGTTCGGTCACCTTCATGGTGCCGCTGGGCATCGGCATTGCGGCGACGGTGCGTGTCGGCCTCGCGGCCGGTGCTCGCAATCACGAGGGCGTACGCGTAGCGGGCTACACGGCCATCGCCTTCGGCGCCGGCTTCATGTTGCTCTGCGCCGTCGTGATCGCCTTGTTTCCTGGGCAGCTTGCCGCGCTCTACATCGCGGCAGACAACCCCGCGAACGCGGAAGTCATGCGTCTCGTCGTCCCGTTCCTCTACGTCGCCGCCGTGTTTCAAGTGTTCGACGCGCTGCAGGTGACGGGGCAGATGTCGCTGCGCGGCTTGAAGGACGCCAACGCGCCGGCGTGGATTGCGGGCCTTAGTTATTGGCTTGTCGGCTTCACGTCGTGCGTGATCTTCGGCTTCTGGTTCGGACTGCAAGGCTTCGGCGTGTGGATCGGCTTGGCGCTCGGCCTCGCTGCAGCCGCAACCGGCATGGTCGTTCGCTTCGAAATTCTGTCGAAGCGAAACCTGCGCTAACGCTTTTCCTCCCTCGTGAGTTCACGGGGGATATAACGTTACCCCTCGGACTTCCGCTATCTTGACCCCGCCCTATGGGTCCCCACCTGCAAATTGGCAGACAATCAACTGACGCGTTCGCGATCCATTGCGCGGTCCGCACGTCGATGGAGGAACACAAGTCGATTCAAGCCGGAACGCACATTTGGTGCGTCTAGGACGAGGGCCATCCGAAAGACTTGAAACAAATTGACCGCAGTGATTATCAATGCGTCGATTGCTTCGTCCTTCGCTACACCCCATTTCATCAGCAATGCGAGTAAGAGCACGCACACACCGTAAATGAACGCTGCCTGCGCCCATAATCTGAAACGTTCCAAAAACTCGTCGGAGCTCACTCTCTTTTCAGAGCTGAAAAACGTTTGCCCGCTGTGGAGCCCTTCTAAGCAAAGTTTGTACAGAACATAATTATTCGCTGCGACACAGAAGGTGCCGCCAACGACACAAAAAGCCCAATCCCTCGGGTTCACCCATATGGGCCATAAGATTAGCGGCAATCCAAACGTTGGAAGCGATAACGTAACCTGGGCCCATTTGGTCCATCGGCTGCGGATACCCGATATGTCAATTTGCGAAAAAACGTTGAGGTAATATTTTATGACCACCAGCGTCGCGACCCACGTTGCTAGACGACCCCAAAAATTTCCCCAAAAGTCGCCGACATCAAACTGAACAATCCCCTCTTGCCTTAATTGCGCAAGCAGTGGCCATGGTTGAAAAATGTTAAGATCCATCGCAGTCAAAAAAGCGAAGGAAAGCAGCGTCAAATAGTAATACAATATTGCTACGCGTGCCTTGTTGACCATCCATCGGAAACTCTGGATGCGGCCGTCATCGCCCACTAATTTC
>JANXXU010000046.1 GCA_025350465.1 Alphaproteobacteria bacterium
GGGCGTGCCGATCACGCTCGCCAACGTCGCCGACTTGGCTTTTGGCGCCGAGATCAAGCGCGGGGACAGCGCGTTCGGACTAGAACCCGCCGTCATTGGAACGGTGTCCAAGGCCTACGGAGCGGACACGGTCAGGACCACGCAGAAGGTCGAAGCGGCTCTGGCCGAAATCAAACTGACTCTTCCCGCCGGTGTAGAGATGAACACCGAGGTTTTTCGCCAGGCGAACTTCATCGAAGTGGCTCTCGACAATCTCAGCGTTGCGCTGATCGAGGGTGCCCTGATCGTCATCGCTGTGCTCTTCGTGTTCCTGACGAATTGGCGCGCCTCGTTCGTGACATTCTTTTCGATGCCGGCGTCCTTCGTCGGCGGGATCATCGTCATGTACCTACTCGGTGTCGGCATCAATGCGATGACGTTAGGAGGTCTTGCCATCGCCATCGGCGAGGTGGTCGACAACGGCATAATTACGGTGGAGAATGTCGTCAGGCGTTTGCGTCTCAATCGAAACGCCGCCGCACCGTCGCCAGCGATCGACGTTGTGTTCGATGCCGTTCAAGAAATCCTGAACTCGGTGGTTTACGCAACACTGATCGTCTGCATGATCTTCGTGCCGATATTCCTGCTGCCGGGACTGGCGGGCCGGATATTCTCTCCGCTTGGCGTCTCCTACATCGCATCGGTGCTCGCCTCCCTTGTGGTCGCCGTCACCGTCGTGCCTGCGCTCTGCTATTTCCTGCTTGTACGGCGCGACGAAAAACGCGGAGACGATCTTCTGTCGGCGCAACCGTTGGGTACTACGAATGGTCATTCCGCGGGCAAAGACACTGCGGGCGGCCACGAGCGCGAGACGTCCTTCGTCCTCGCCCTGAAACGTCGGTTTCTGACGCTGCTCAGGCTCGCGCTTGATTGGCCCATAGCCGTTGCCGGCATTGCGTTGGCGCTCCTGATCGGCGCGCTGGCCCTAGTGCCGTTCTTCGGTCTGTCGTTCCTGCCGGAGTTCCATGAAGGTAATTACATCATCGCCATGACAACATTGCCCGGCACCGATCTCAGCGAGTCGACGCGGCTCGGAGGCCAAGTGCGGAAGATGCTTCTGCGTTACAAACAGGTCGTCTCCATCGACCAGCGCGCGGGCCGATCGGACCTCGACGACGACGCCCAACCACCCAATTTCAGTGAATTCGACGTCAAGCTGGATTTCACGCGGGATCAGAACATGCCGGCCGACGAGCTCTTGCGCCGGATACGCGCCGATCTGGCGAACATTCCTGGCGCCGTCTTCAACGTCGGGCAGTTCATCGCCCACCGCATGGACGAAGTGCAGTCCGGTGTTCGCGCGCAAGTGGCCATCAAGATATTCGGAGACGATCTCGACAAGCTCTACAGTCTAGGTCAACAGATCCAGGCTGTCGTCGGAGGTGTCCAGGGCGCCGTCGATGTCAGCCTGGAGCAGCAAATCCGGGTCCCTCAGGTCGATATCCGCATCGACCGTGCCCGCGCCGCGCGGTACGGCTTGCGCGTCGGCGACGTCCTCAAGGACGTCGAGCTGTATCTCAATGGCGAGACAGTCTCGAAAATCCTTGAAGGCCAGAACAGCTTCGATCTCTATGTTCGGTTGGATGCTCCGGCCCGGTCCAATATTGCCGCTGTTCGCGATTTGTTGATCGACGCGCCGACCCTGCGTACGGGTGGTAAGGTTCCGCTGCGCGAACTCGCCGACATCAGCGTCGAAGACGAGCCCTATATCATCAACCGCGACAGCGCTAAACGCCGCGTCGTTTTGGGCTTTAACGTCGAGGGCCGCGACCTCGGCAGTGTCATCGCCGAAGTGCAAAGCAAGATCGCCGAGCATGTCACCTTGCCGGCCGGCTACTACCTCGAATATGGCGGGCAATTCCAGAGCCAACGGGAGGCCAATCGCGTCCTAGAAGGGTTCGGCATCGTTGCGATCTTCGTCGCCTTGATGCTGCTCTACAAAGTGTTCGGCAGCTTTCGCAACTCTCTCCTTGTGCTCATCAATCTGCCGCTTGCCATCATCGGTGGCCTCGTCAGCCTGTTCATCGCCGGCGGCGATATGAGCGTGGCCGCGATCATTGGCTTCATCACGCTGTTCGGCATTGCCACGCGCAACGGGATCATCCTCATGACGCACTACAATCAGTTGCGGCGCGAGGGAAAGTCGCTCGACGAAGTTGTCGTGCAGGGTACGCTTGACCGGCTGGTGCCTGTTCTAATGACCGCCGCGACGGCCGCTCTCGGCCTCATCCCCCTGCTATGGGGTTCGCCGGTCGGCAAGGAGCTCGAACGCCCCCTAGCGCAAGTCGTGCTCGGCGGTCTCGTTACCTCGACCTTCCTGAACATGTTCGTGCTTCCGACGCTCTACAACGCTCTTGAGCGCCGGAGAGACGCGCGCGAGGCGCGCGTTCTTTCGCCAACCCGTTGATCAAACCCAAGGAGATTGCCATGAATAATTTGATGCGAACTGCTCTGCTGTCCGTGGCTGTATTTGTTGCGCCCGCGTTCCTATCAACAAACCTGGTGAGTGCCGCCGAAACTGAGGTTCAGACCGCTATCCCTGCCACGTCCGCAGAAATTTGGAAGGCGATCAACGGCCATATCGCTGAACTGCACGGTCTGATTGCGAAAGGCACTCTCGCCACTGTCCATCAGCATGCCTACGCCGTCCGGGACTTAGTTCGCGCACTGCCAACCCACTCG
>JANXXU010000049.1 GCA_025350465.1 Alphaproteobacteria bacterium
AGCGCGGCTCCTTGGTGCCCTTGGCGGAAATCTTGATCTTGCGTTCCTTGCCGATGTCGGCGACGGCCGCGTCCTTCAGGGATTTCTGCACCGCCTCGCGGATCTGCGTACGCGCGCGGCGCAGGAAGCGCTGGCGATTGCCGAGGCTCTTGCCCTTCGGGTTCAGGCGGCGGTCGACGAAGTGGGTCATGCGACCCTACCCCGCCTTGTTGACGCGCATGTACCATTCGACAAGACGGCGGACCTGACGTGGCGTGTAGCCGCGCGCCAGCATGCGCTTGATGAATTCATTGTGCTTGTTGGCCGTGTCGTTGTCCTTCTTGGACTCGAAGCTGATCACAGGCAGCAGGTCTTCCACCTGCGTGAACATGCGCTTCTCGATCACCGAGCGGATTTTTTCATAGGCGGTCCACGACGGATTCTTGCCGTCATGCTGGGCGCGGTAACGCAGCGCGAATTTCACGACCTCGTTGCGGAAGTCTTTCGGATTGGCGATGCCTGCGGGCTTCTCGATCTTCGAAAGCTCGTTGTCCAACATCGCCCGGTCGAGCATCTGTCCTGTGTCGGTGTCCTTGAAGTCCTGATCCTCGATCCACGCGTCGGCATAAGAGATATAGCGGTCGAACAGGTTCTGGCCGTATTCGCTATAGGACTCCAGATAGGCCTTCTGGATTTCCTTGCCGATAAACTCTGCGTATCGCGGCGCCAGTTCGGCCTTGATGTATTCGAGGTATCTCTTTTCCGTATCGTCCGAGAATTGCTCGCGCTTGATCGACTGTTCCAGCACGTACATCAAATGCACCGGATCGGCGGTCACTTCGGTCGTATCGTAGTTGAAGGTCTCCGACAGGACCTTGTAGGCAAAGCGTGTCGAAATGCCCGACATGCCTTCGTCGACCCCGGCGGCGTCCTTATATTCCTGCAGCGTCTTGGCTTTAGGATCCGTGTCCTTCAGCTTCTCGCCGTCATAGACGCGCAGCTTCGAGAACAGATTCGAATTCTCGTGCTCCTTGAGGCGCGTCATCACACAGAATTTCGCCAGCATTTCCAGCGTTTCCGGCGCGCATGTCGAATCGCCAAGTTCGCTGCCTTTGAGCAGCTTCTTGTAGATTGAAACTTCCTCGGTCGCGCGCAAGCAATAGGGCACGGTGACGACGCATATGCGGTCGAGAAACGCTTCGTTGTTCTTATTGGATTTGAACTGCGTCCACTCCGCTTCGTTCGAATGCGCCAGGATCGTCCCGTTGAACGGGATAGGGCCGAGCGTTTCGGTGCCGATATAATTGCCTTCCTGCGTCGCGGTCAGCAGCGGATGCAAGACCTTGATCGGCGCCTTGAACATCTCGACGAATTCGAGAATGCCTTGGTTTGCGCGGCACAAACCGCCCGAATAGCTGTAGGCATCCGAATCGTTCTGACTGAAATGCTCGAGCTTGCGGATGTCGACCTTGCCCGTCAGCGCCGAGATATCTTGGTTGTTCTCGTCGCCCGGCTCCGTCTTCGCGACCGCGATCTGGCGCAGCTTCGACGGAAGAAGTTTCGCGACTTCGAATTTCGAAATGTCGCCGCCGAATTCGTCCAACCGTTTGACCGCCCACGGGCTCATGATGCCGGTGAGACGGTGCTTCTCGATGCCGTAACGTTCTTCCAGAAGATCGCCGAGCTCCGGCGTACGAAAGAGTCCGAGCGGCGATTCGAAGACCGGACTAATCGCATCGCCGGCTTTCAGCACGTAGATCGGATGGGCTTCCATCATATCTTTCAACCGCTCGGCCAACGACGATTTGCCGCCACCGACCGGGCCGAGGAGATAAAGAATCTGCCGTCGCTCTTCGAGCCCCTGCGCCGCATGCTTGAAATAGCCCACGATCCGCTCGATCGTGTCTTCCATTCCGTAGAAGCCTTCGAACGCCCGATACATCTTGATCGTGCGGTTGAAGAACATCCGCGCCAGTCGCGAGTCGCGCGACGTGTCGATCAGCTCCGGCTCGCCGATTGCCGCAATCATGCGTTCGGCCGGGCTTGCATACATCATTGGCTTGTCGCGCGCGGCCAATAGGTAATCGCGCAACGACATCGTTTCGAGTTTTTCTCGCGCATACGCCCGTGAAAATGCATCGAAGACGTCGAGTGAACCGCTCATGTGATCCCGCTTGCTATCCGCCAACTCAAACTTACGCGGCCTTCAATAACGCTGGACGATGGCGCCACCATGGCCGGCCTGCACGTCGTATGCCGTAACCCTAGACGTACCAATTTCGTAGATGGTGCCAGTATCCCGTCAAACAACCGTAAACTCCGGTCGAAAGCCCCGGTTTCGGCGGCTTTCGCGAGCAAGTGATTTGTGGCTGAACAAGTGTACATCGTTGCGATGCAGCGAAAAGCGAATTCAGCAAACTGGCCGGTGGATTTCGTTGTGTGCGTGATCACATCGCCGCATCGATCCGCCCAATTCCCGCCTTAATACGGGCCGTATTGCGCCACAGGGCCACGATTATCCTCTCGTCCGGCAAGTCCCCGCGCAAGCTGACGCAACCGCCACCGTTGCGCGGGGTCTTCGCCGCACCCCCAAGGGAGACCCTCATGTCGGAATCGAATCACTTTGCACATCGTCTGCGTCGTGCCGCACTAGAATTGATCGGCGGCATTGCGCTGTCGGCCGTCGTCGCGATAGCGCCGGCGTCGGCAGCCGCCGACCCCATCAAGACGCAGGTATTCTTGGACCAACCGACCGTCCTCGCCGGTGGCAATGCGGTCGTCTATGTCGTGCTGCGCTATGAGGGTCTTGGCACCGATCAAGGCGAAAACGGTCCCAGACCGCCACTTAATTTGGCACTGGCCCTCGACCGCTCAGGCTCGATGTCGGACGCGGGTAAGATCGACTATCTCAAGCAGGCGGCAAAATTGGCGGTGGACCGTTTGGGCGAAAACGACACGCTCTCGATCGTCGAGTATGACGATCAAATCACCCTCATGCTGCCTGCGCGGCGCGTCGGCAACACGAGGGAAATCAAGGCCATGATTGACGCCCTGGAGCCACGCGGCTCGACCAATTTGACCGGCGGCATGATGCGCGGTGTCGAAGAGGCGCACGCGGCGTTGCTGGGGCCGGCCAATCGGCCGGGTACGATCACCCGTGTCATCCTGATGTCGGATGGCCTTGCCAACACCGGGATCACAGACCCTGCAGAGATCGCCCGACTTGTGCGCGGCGCCAAGGGCGATGGGGTGCGCGTCTCGGCAATCGGCCTCGGTCGCGATTTCGACGAGAACCTGATGCAGGCGATCGCCGAGAACGGCGGAGGACGCTACTACTATGTCGAGCATCCGACGCAGATCGCGCGCATGTTCCAGGAAGAGCTGTCGACGCTGTTCGAAACATGCGCCCGCGACGTCGAGCTGTCATTCCGCGGATCGAGTGCGGTAAAACGGGTCGAAATTATCGGATACGATGACGCCAACGGTGCCCACGATGCGCATCGCGGGCTCGAAGACGTCTACAGCGGAGAGAAGCGCTCCGTTCTCCTGCGCCTTGAGGTTGCAACACCCGCGTCGGGGCGCGCCGACCTGGGTCAGGTTGTTCTGAACTACAAGAACGCAAAGACCGGCGAAACGCGCAGTTTTACGCAACCGCTCTCCGTCGACGTGACCAGCGATCGCGCCGCGGTGGAACATGCGCGCAACGCCGACGCAACGGTCGAGGCAACGTTGGCTGAGGCGGAACGAAGCCATCAGGCCCAGGTCAAATTGTTCGAGCAAGGCCGCCGCGCCGAAGCGCAGCAGAACCTGACCACCATGACGCAGGACCTGGAAACGAAGAACCGGACGCTGAAGGACGATCGCATTACGCGCAAAATCGAGGCGCTCAATGTCGAAAATCGCCAGATGACGACTGCGGCCGCGTCGCCTGAGGCGTCACAGGGTTTCCTGAAAGCGAGTAAGCAGCGACTCTATCAAGCCAAACAAGGCAACCGGCAGCTCTATTCCATGAAACCCGGCGACACCGGTGTTGCCGTTGAGCAATTGCAACAAGCGCTGAAGACGGCCGGTTACTATAAAGGTCCGATCGACGGGAAGTACGACAACGACGTCAAGACGGCGGTCGAAGCCTATCAACGGGCGCAACATATGTCGGCCGACGGCATGGCCGGTGCTGCGACAATGGATAGCCTCGGGGTCTACTGATCCGCATCGCAAATTTGTTGAACTGTGGCGCGAGGGATGAAATGCTTCTCCCTCGCGCTTTGCAGAAACGGCGTAGTTAAGGACGCCTATGGACGACACGATCCGCATAGGTATAAGGCTCGCGCGTCCAGGCGACGCTGGCGAGATCGCTCACGTTTATGTGGATTCCTGGCGCGATACCTACGCCAACATCTTGCCCGAAACCGGCCTTCTAAAGATGTCGAAAGCCGAGCACACGATGGGCTGGGCGCGCACCATCAAGGGATCGAATTTGCGCAATCCCGTCTTGGTTGCGGCCGACAGCAAACAGAATGTCTACGGCTTTGCCAGCGCCGGGCCTTCGCGTGACCGCTCGCTACCGTACGAAGGCGAAGTCTATACGCTCTATATTGCTCCCGGCTGGACCGGACAGGGCTTGGGTTCTGCGCTTCTCAACTCGATCTTCCGCTTGTTCTCGAAAGCGAATTATCGCGGCATCATCATTTGGGCGCTCGCCGACAATCCGTCCCGCTTTTTCTACGAGGCGCTCGGCGGTCAGATCGTGGCCGAGCGCGACCACACGATGTGGGGTAAAAAGATGCGCGAAGTCGGCTATGGCTGGCCGTCGCTCGAAGGTCTGAAGCCGACCACGCGTGTCGGCCGCGGCGCACCGCTACCGCCGACGGACGCTTGATCCGCGGTTACTGCGCGCGAATCTCGCGTGAGCGCGCGCGCATGATCATCAGTCCGATTTGATCAGGCACGTATTTCGCAATCAGCACGATGCCCTTGTTGATCCAGCCGTTGACGTGCACGGCCTTGTTGCGCATGACGGCCGCGTAACCTTCCGCCGCCACTGCCTCGGCCGTCATCCACATATAAGGCGGCATCTTGGAGACCTGCGCGCGATTGCCGGTCACATCGTGAAATTCGCTGAATGTGAACCCCGGACAAACGGCGGTGACATGCACGCCGCTCGCCTCCAGCTCCAGATGCAGCGAGCGCGAAAACTGCACCATGAAGCTCTTGGATGCGCCGTAAAGCGTATGTCCCGCCGACCCTGGAATGAGGCCGGCTACGGAGGCGATGTTGACGATGTAGCCTTTCTTGCGTGCCACCATGTCGGGTATCAGCCTGTGGGCCAGTTCACATGGCGCCGTGACGAGCACCTGCAAAAAGTCACGCTGATCCTTCCACGCGGTCCCAGCATAGCTCCCTGGCACGCCGTAGCCCGCGTTGTTGATCAAAGCGTCCGCTCTTAGGCCACGCGTTTTGATCTCCGTGACGAGCTTTTCGCACGCACTCGGGTCGGCCAAGTCGGCGGCGATAACATGCGCTTTGACACGATACTTCGCCTCGAGCGCCGAACCCAACTCGCGCAGGCGATCTTCGCGCCTTGCGGTCAGGATCACGTCGAAGCCGTTCCTTGCGAAAACCTCGGCAAGGGCTTTGCCGATTCCGGCGGAGGCGCCCGTCACCAAGGCCGTCAGTCCATGCCCATCACCGGTCATCGTCGCCCCTTTTAAGGTCGCAGTGATTCGCTGCGCGCTCAAAGGTCCTTCGGCCGCATGAAATCGGCAAGCCGTCCGTGCCCTTCCTTGAGGTCGGCCCAAGCCTTAATCGGCAATCTGATGACGGCAAGTGCCCCAGTCGAAAATTTCTCGCGCATGCGCTTGTGGATTTTTTCTTCCTCGCCGTCCTTCGGCGACTGCGTGAGCTGCAACGCAAGTTGCGCTATTCCAGGATTGTGGCCGATGATCATCACCGATTTCACGGCATCGTCGAGCCAGCGCAAACGATCCATGAGGTGCCGCGGTTCGGCAAGATAAAGACTGTCCTCGAATCGCACGGACACGGAATCGCCCAGCACCTCCTTGAGTGCGTCGTAGGTCTCAACCGTCCGTCGCGCCGTCGAACACAAAATGAGATCGGGCCGGTATTTTTTGGATTTGATGTACGCAGCCATTTGCGGCGCCGCTTTTTTCCCGCGCTCGCTGAGCGGCCGTTCGTGATCCTTGAGCCCGGCTTCCGCCCAATCGGATTTCGCGTGACGTAGGAGATAAACCGCCTTCACGACGCTCCTCGCGCGAATGGAAATCGCAGCAACCACAAGAAATCGGCGGCCTCGCCTCGCGACACAGCGCCGAGCCCGATCGGCATGGTTTCGTGTGGGGCGCGGGCTCGCGCGCGATAGGTCGCGAACAATCGGTCCCAAAGCGCCAGGTTGAAGCCGTAGTTCGTATCTCGCTCGTCGCGCTCGACCGAGTGATGCACGCGGTGCATGTCGGGCGTCACGACGACCAGCCGCAACCAGCGATCGACTTCAACCGGCACCCTGAGATTGGCGTGACTGAACATCGACGACGCATTGAGAATAATTTCGAACACGATCGCGGTCGCGACCGGAACACCGATGAGAATGATGACACCGATCTTCCAGGCTTGGCTGACAAGGATCTCGAGCGGATGAAAGCGCAAGCCTGTCGTGACATCGAACTCCGTATCCGCGTGGTGTACGCGGTGCATGCGCCACAAAACCGGCACGGTGTGCATAGTGACGTGCTGGCCATAGACGGCAAGATCGAGCGCGACAAAGCCGGCGATCGCGGCGGCGGCACAGGGCAGCTTGAGCAACGGTAGAAGGCCCCAATGCCATTGCTCCGCACTGTAGGCCGCGGCGACCACAAGTGCCGGCAGCACGACACTCACCAATCGCAGCACTGCGGTATTGAGAAAGAGAAGACCGAAATTCGCGATCCAGCGACGGGGTTGGCGGGTATTCGCGCGGCGCGGCCACGCCGATTCTCCGGCCGCGAGGAGAACGAAAACACCAGCGAAGACCAAGAGGCGGAGAGCGGTTTGCTCGATCGCCACCGCGGCAACCGTCAGGCCGTTACGCGGTAATGCCGCGCGATCGCCGCCCGCTCAAGAGCGGCCGCCACCAAACGATCGATTTCGAACTCGGTGCGCAAGCGCTGGAGAATGCGATTTTCTTCCGGCAGAACCGGCGACTCCGCCAACGCAATGTCGAGAGCAAGGCAATAGGCCGTCTCGCGCAAATGCGGCGACAGCGCTTCTTTCACGAGGCCTAGCGCCGCAATCAGACCCTCGCGCTCCTGAAGGATCGCCGCGCATTCGCTCGAGACCGGGATGATCTTGTTCTCATCGAAGCCTTCGAACACCCGCACCGACCGGACGATATCGCCGATGGCGTGCAGTTCCGCGTCGCTCATGCGCGCGTCGGACGCCGAGACGATCACCATCACGTAGATCAGTGCCGATTGCGGATTCAAAGTCGCGGTCATGGGACTCCAAGAAGGCCTTTTATCCAAGTCGGCCGGGACCTTAGTCGTGCCCGAAAGGCTGAGCAAGGCCGGGCGCCGCCAGGAACTCGCGCACGCTGGCGATCGCGTCCGCAAGACCAAGCCGCTCGACCGCGACGCCCTCCGGCAAGCCGGACAACAAGCGTGTCGGCGTGCGCGCATCCAGGATCACGAACACACCTCGATCGCTGGCGCGCCGGATCAAGCGGCCGAAGCCTTGCGCCAGTCTGAGCCGCGTCAATTGATCGTCGAAACCTTTGCCGAACTGCACCCGGCGCGCCTTGTGGAGGATGTCGGGTCGCGGCCACGGCACGCGCTCGAACACCACCAGGCGCAACGCCCGGCCAGGCACATCGACGCCGTCTCGCAGCGCGTCCGTGCCGAGCAAACAAGAATCCTCATCTTCGCGGAAGAGATCGACGAGCGAGCCCGTATCGAGTCCGTCGACATGTTGCGCATAGAGCGTGACGCCCTTGGCCGCCAAGGGTTCGGCGATCGCTCGGTAAGTCGCGCGCAGCGACCGGATCGAGGTGAAGAGCCCGAGCGCGCCGCCGCCCGACGCCAAGAACAATTCGCGATACGCCGTCGCCATCAACTCCGCATCACGGTTGAGATCGCGCACGACGATGACGCGCGTTTGGCGGCGATAGTCGAAGGGCGACGCGAACGAGGCTCGCGCCGGCGGCACGACGAGGTGCGCCGCGCCGGTGCGAATTTCCGCCGCGCGCCAATCTTCGCCCACGGCCTTTTCGTCCGCGGGCGGCCGGTCGCGCAGCGTCGCCGAGGTGATGAACGCGCCGTGCGCCGGCTCGAGCACTTCCGCCGCGAACGGTATCGTCGGATCGATGCGATGGCGATAGAAGCCGATATCGCTGTCGCGCCCGTCACTGCGCTCGACGCCCAGCCAATCGACGAAGCCGGCCGGCACCGCCGCCGCCAACCCATCGAGTGCGCTCACCCAATTCGGCAAAATGAGTCGCGCGCGCCGCTCGATGCCGCGCAACGCCGACTCCGCCCGCATCCGATGCGGCGAGGCGAGCTCGTCGGCCTCCTCGGTCAACATTCGCCGCAGCGCCGCCGCGATCTGCAACAATGGCACGATCAACGCTTTGAGATCGTGCGCCAGCGCGCGCGCCGTTTCCTTTAACTCCTCCGTCGCCGGATGCACCTCGCATTCAAGACCGTAAGGCCCGGCAACATCGTCCGCCCGCGCCCGCACTTGCGTGCGAGCCGCGCCCAAGAAGCGCTCCATGCTGCCGCGCGGCGCATCGTTTCCGACCCGCGAAAGCCAGCCGTCCCCCGGCAGCGCCAGCGCCAGCTGCGCCACCTCTTGCACGCGCTCGAGCTCTTCGGGGTCGTTCTCGAGGACCGGTGTCAATCGTTCGATCAGACCGCGGCTGCGCCGTGCGCCCCGCCCTTCGGCGCCGCGCAGCCAGCGCCGCATCTCGGCGCCCTCCCACCCCGTGATGTGCACGGCAAAGAAACTGTCGGCCGCATCGAAGATGTGATGGCCCTCGTCGAAGACGTAGCGCGTCGGCCCCGCCGGCCGCGCGTCCGGATCGGCATCGAGCAACGCCGACGCACGCGACGCCTCGACCATTGTCAGCGCATGGTTGGCGACGACGATGCGGCTCACCCGCGTCTTGCGCACGACGCGCTCGAGGAAACAGCGGCGATAATGCGGGCACGCCGCATAGATACACTCGCCGTGGCGATCGGTCAGGCTCGCCGCAAGCCCCGGAAACGGCCACGCCCACGCGGGAAAATCGCCGCCCTGCAAATCGCCGTCTTTCGTCGCTGTGATCCAGCGCGCGACAAGCCCGAGCGCCACCGTCTCGCGCTCGACCAAGACCGGAAGGCGCGTTGTTGCCTCTTCGAAATTCAAGAGGCAGAGGTAGTTCTCGCGGCCTTTGCGCACGGTGACTTTCTCCGCGCGCTCGGCCGCGTCCGGATAAACGCGGCCGAGCTCTTGCGCGATCTGGCGCTGCAGGTTTTTGGTGTAGGTCGAAATCCAAACCTGGCCCTGATTGCGCTCGGCCCAGAGCGAGGCAGGCGCCAGATAGCCGGCCGTCTTGCCGAGGCCCGTGCCCGCTTCGGCCAGCACGACGATCGGATCGCCTTCGTGCACGCGCGGCCGAAAGGCTTGCGCGGCCAGCGCCGCATAGTCGCTTTGGCTGGCGCGGATCTCTGCACCCTTGCCGACGATTGCCTTGAGCTGCAGGCGCGCCTCTTGTTCGTCGATCGGCTGACTGCCCGGCTGGCCTTGCGGTGCGAACTCCTCCCATTCCGGCAATCCACGCCAAACATCGAGGCCGGGCGTCGCACTGATCTTGCCGTCGTGATCGAGCCCCGCCAGCAACAGCGGCGCCCACGCCCATTTCGCAAGGCCCATGGCGGCGGCAATGCGCGCCGCCTGTTTGCGCTCGCGTTCCGGCCAGCCTTGCGCTTCGTCCAGCAATTCGCCTGCCGCCACGCGCAAGAACAAGGCTTGTGCGGCAAGGTCGCGCGCAACGTCGTGACCGAGCGCTCGCGCCAGCGCGCCGATACTGGGCGCGATCGGCCGAGCCGGGCGCACGAAGGCGAAAAGATCGAGCACGTCGAAGTGGCTCGACTTGCCGTCGCGGTGCGCGCGGCCGAGCCGGTTGAAGGTGAGGTTGGCGTGCGCGACGAGATAAGAGGTCGCGCCGGCGCTTTGAAGCACGGCCTCCGGCGCGGGCTCGTCGATCGAACCGTCGACGCGCGCGATCACGGCGCGGCGAAAGGCGGTCGCCAGCGCCGGCATCGTCAGCTCGATGGTTTGTGCAATGGATTCCATATGCGCTCACTATGCCGCAGCGTTGACGCCTTTCAGAAGCCCCCATAGGCTGGTTTCTTCGCTGGACATCGCCCTTAACGAAAGACCCGGCCGCCCGGGTGACGAACCATGACTTCCCGCCGCGACATCGCCATGGCCGCCAAAGCGTGGCCGTTTGAGGAAGCGCGCAAACTGCTCGCGCGGATCCAGCGCGATGAGGCAGCCGGCAAAACCAAACCCTATGTCCTGTTCGAGACGGGCTATGGACCAAGCGGTCTGCCGCATATCGGCACCTTCGGTGAAGTCGCGCGCACCAGCTGGGTACGCCGCGCCTTTGCCGAATTGTCTGACAAGCCGACGCGCCTGATTGCGTTTTCCGACGACATGGACGGTCTTCGCAAGGTGCCGGACAACGTCCCGAACCAAGACATGTTGCGCGCGCATTTGGGCAAGCCGCTCACTGTCGTGCCCGATCCCTTCGGCACGCACGAAAGTTTCGGCGCCCACAACAACGCGCGGCTGCGCAGCTTTCTCGATTCCTTCGGCTTCCAATACGAGTTCAAGAGTTCGACGGAAACTTATCGCGCGGGCGAATTCGATCAGGCGCTGCTGAAAATCTTGGCGAATTACGACAAGGTCATGGCGATCATGCTGCCGAGTCTGGGCGAAGAGCGGCAGCAGACCTATTCCCCGTTCCTGCCGCTGTCGCCGGCGACGGGTCGCGTGTTGCAAGTCCCCATCATCAGCCACGATGTCAAAGCCGGCACGATCACCTTTGTCGATGAAGACGGCACGACGGTCGAACAGCCGGTGACCGGCGGACGCGCCAAGCTGCAATGGAAGCCCGATTGGGCGATGCGCTGGATGGCGCTCGGCATCGACTATGAGATGTCGGGCAAGGACTTGATCACCTCGGTCGAGCTGGCGGTGAAAATTTGCAAGGGGCTCGGCGTCGCGCCGCCGGAGACCTACACCTACGAACTCTTCCTCGACGACAAGGGCCAGAAGATTTCGAAGTCGAAGGGCAACGGCATCGCGGTCGAAGATTGGCTGGCGTATTCGGCGCCCGAGAGTCTGGCGCTGTTCATGTATCAAAAGCCCCGCACCGCAAAGCGTCTCTATTTCGATATCATCCCGAAGGAGGTCGACGACTACGCCGCCTTCCTCGACAAATATTGGGCGCAGAGCGAAGCCGAGCGTTTGGAGAATCCGGTGTGGCACATCCACGCCGGCAGCCCGCCGCAAGAGCCGTGGCCTGTCAGCTTTGCGTTGTTGCTCAACCTTGTGTCGGCATCGAACGCGAGTACGGCAGAGGTCCTTTGGGGCTTCATCCGTGCCTACGCGCCCCATGCCAATCCGCGCGACAATCCCGCTCTCGATCGCCTCGTCGGTTACGCGATGCGCTACTACGCCGATTTCGTGAAGCCGCGAAAGAAGTATCGCGCGCCGAGCGACAAGGAGCGCGCCGCAATGTCCGAATTGGCCGCCGCCCTCGAAGCCATGCCGGGCGTGACCGACGGCGGGGCGATTCAAAATGCCGTTTATGAGATCGGCAAAAGGCACGCCTTCGAACCGCTGCGCGATTGGTTCAAGGCGCTCTACGAAGTGCTCTTCGGCCAAGAACAAGGCCCGCGCTTCGGCTCCTTCGCCGCGCTCTACGGCACGACGACGACGGCGGCCCTGATCCGCACCGCGCTCGAGGGCAAGTTCGTCACGTAGCGGAGAGATGCGGCGCGCCAGTTGCGAATTGCGAATCACACCCCCCTCTTTACCCGTTGCATCCGTTACAACGTTGAATCCATTCAACTTTTGCCGTTACACAGCCGTTGCGTTGCCGTTACATCCGTTACAGCGTTGAATTTGCTGAGTTTTTTTGCGGCAGTTGACGCCAATGGGGTGATGCTTGGCCCGCTTTGGACACAAGGCCAGGCACACATCGCGCTTTCGGTCGCGACCACCATCAAAAATCCAGATTCACGATGTCAAAGACGGCCCGAACCTCGCTCGCGCGAGGAGAACAAAGATAGCTATTGTAAAGTTGGCGTATGCAACCCAGATTCCGGCTCGTCAGATAGAGTCGGTTATATGGACGCCCTCCTCCAAAAGTACCGAAACCTCATTTGGCCGCTCATTGCCTTCGTCCTTGCGGAGGCCAATCAGTTGAGCGGCCTCACAATACCATGGTTATCGGTCGGCCTCTGCCTCGTCGCCATTGCTCTCTTGATCGCGCAGTTGTGGTTATATTTTACCCGCTCGAACGGAACGGATGCGGCAGGAAATCAATCTGCGCCGCTACAATATTTGCGAGACACGGATTCCGAACTCGGGGGCGCTATTCGCGATATGGCTTGGCATTCGGCCTGGGCGAGATGGTTCGCGGCTCAAACCCTTGCGGACACCAAGCGCGCCATAGATGAAGCTAATCTGATGCAAATCGTGGCGTCCCTTGTTGGTGCTGCGCTTATGGACGGTAAGCTGACCGCTCGCGGAAGGAAGCCCGGCGAATTGAATTACACGCCTGTCGACCAAACGCATTGGCGCGACACTGCTCTGAATATGATGCGAGACAAAACGACCTTATGGCGCATGAAATTGCACCCTAAGGGCGGCGCTTCGATTGGCCTGGACGGCAGCGCCGAAGGTCTCGACAAGGCAGCCACGGACCGCACAAATCAACTGGATGGCTACGATAGTCTGATCGTCAACTCGGTTGAGTTTGAGAAGCTGTGGCCGCGAAAGGACAAGGGCGACGACAGCGCCAGGCGAAAGCTTCTGAAGGCGGCGAAAAAGGCGGGAGCCGATCCCGCTGAAATCAAGAAATTGTCTCGGGAATAGGGAACGGAGCATGTCCACCGGCAAATTCATTAGCCTCGAAGAGGTTCGCAAGAATCCGAAGTTGCTCAAGCGCTTCATCAAGCAGCGCCAATCCGAAGGCGACCTAGAGCGCTTCGAGGGCACGCTTGATGCAATGATCAAAAACTCGCCACAAGCCGCTCGAACATCTCCAAAGGCGACTTCCGCAGGTTCCAGCGGTACTCGAACTCGCCGAGGTAGCGATGGAGGTACTTAGGCGACACGTGGACATGGGTCCCGGCAATCGAACGCTTCAGGATCGACCAGAAGCCTTCAATCGTGTTCGTGTGGACATTGCCGCGCACGTACTCCTTTGCCGCGTGGTTGACGCTGCGATGGTCGTAACCAGCTTCGTGCAAGCGCTTGTAGGAATGCAGTTCGTCCGTGTTGATGATCGAGCCCGGCGCCACGTTGTCGAAAATATGAGGCTCAAGCGTTTCGCGGCGGACGTTCGGCACGATGCGCGTAATCAGATCGCCGCGCCGCTCGACCATGCCCATGACAATCGTTTTCTTGTCTTGGTGCGGCCCTTGGCCTTGGCCGCGCACCTTGCCGCCGATGAATGTCTCATCGACTTCTACGCTCCCACCAAGCGGCGGGTCGCCGTCAACGCCAGCCATGTGCGCGCGGATCAAATGCGCCATGCGGAAAGCGGTTGGGTAGGACACACCAAGTTGGCGCTGCAATTCCTTCGCAGCCACGCCGTGGCGCGTCGTCGTGAACAGGTAGATCGCATAGAACCACTTCACGAGCGGCGTGTGGCTCGACTCGAAAATCGTCTCCTTCATCGGGTGGACGTGGTGCCCGCAATTGCAGGTGTAAGCGGGGTGCTTGGCGAGCTTCCGAAACTTGCCGATTTCGCCGCATTTTGGGCACGGAAAATCGGCTCCGTAGCGCAGTTCCATAAGATGGTTAAGACAGGCGTCCTCGCTCGGAAAGCGCTCGAAAAAGTCCTGAATTGTAAGGGTTTTTGCCACGGCTCGGTCTCCCTATGAACAATATAGGAAGTCGCCTGACATATTGCAACTTGATAATCAGGACAAAGATAGAACATCTCCACACTCGGCGCAAGCCGACAAACGCCGGGTCGCCAAACCGCAGGCGGCAGAAGAGCAAGCGGGAATTAAGTATAGTGTCCCCAAAATTGTCCACACCAACGCGGGACGGAAAGAGATTGCGAAAGCCGCGGATCGACAGGCTGCGCCGGCCTCCAAGCCAAAGAAGCCGCAGACCTAAAGCTGCCCTGTAGCCACTTTGGTCTGTGGAGCAAACTATTCTGCAGCGGCAATCTTGGGAAACGTATTGACGTGGCACAGTGTACTGAAGCCGACGCCGTTCGGACTTTCCGTTCTCGGTATCGCGCGAAACTGGGTTGAAGTTGCTGTCGGCGCGGCTGACAAGACCTGAATCAACCAGCCCCACTCTTGCCCTATCTGCTTGTTGAGCCTGGGAACAATTGCAAGCGGATCGACGTCGCTGAGAACCGTGCACCTCATAAGCGGGTCGTGCGTCATCCCGCAGAAGAGAAACACCTTGCGCGCGGTCAACATATAAAAGGCGACGGCATTGAGGCTGAGATAGGCCGTCGAAGCCTGGGCAACCGCGAACGCCTTGTTTTCTCCCGACGCGCCAAAATCGATCTGATCGTTGAGCTGTAGTTCGAAATTTTCGGCCGCGTCGACGGGCCAGTCGAATAGCATGTCGCAATAGGCCGAATGCCTGAAGGCATCGACACGATCGCTTACGGCGCAGGCAAATCCGCCGACGCTCGGCACGTCCCGATCCGCAATCACGTGCCGCATTGCCGAGTACAAATCGCTGGCCGGCGATTTGTCCATCTCATCTGCGAAGAGAACGGCATTGACCGCGCGGCCCGCTTCAGCGCGCTGGCGCGTTCTAGCCTCATACTCCCGAAATCTCTTATAGGCAGCTAGATCACCAATCCATTGCGTCTTGCTCCCGCTCGGTAGACGCTTACCGTCAGCGATCTTGACTAACTTCGCATGTTGCGCGAAGGCGATCAGATAGTCGTTGCCCGACTCCATGCTCGCTGCCTCGAAAAATGACACGACATTGGAGTACCCTGTGCCCTGCGGATACGCCTGGATGAAGGCGATGAAGTCCTTCATCGCCAGCTCAGGCGAATTCGAAAACGAGACGCAGACGCCGCCGGGCAGCATGTAGCTCTTGACGACGCCATCGGCGATAGGCAGCGGCGTGTCATGCTCAGTAATCTGGGTGTCTGAAACGATCGCGACGCGACGCCCCTCGACTCTGCCAACAACTAAAGTCATCGACTCGACTCCTCCAGCTTCACCATACCTCACTTGTTGCAGGGCATCTTGCTGGAAAGGTTCGGGGCCCAAGTAGAAACTCCGGCTGGAGACGCGGCCGCATTGTCCTGAGGGCTTAAAGCGTCCGGAAGCGAGCCCAACTGGGCACTCGAGTTCCGTCGTCCATCACACGCTGCAACGTTGCGGTGAATTCAGCCGGGCCAATGAACCGGTGCGAAATCGGGCACATGGTGAAGGTCTTACTCACCATAAAGCCGGCTCCTTTTTCGGCCGCGCTGTGACGTGATGTAGACAAAGCAAGCGTATTTCCCTCATCGAATATTAGCTCGCATCACGGAACATCGGGCCTGACGCGGTGTTCATCTTGCGCGAGGAGATTGACGATGATTCGTGCGCTATTCGTGTCAGTTGCTGCTTTGGCTGTGTTGCCGGTCACGGCGGCACTGGCGGAATTCAGCGAACCGGCTCCCCTCGGCGCCGGCGAAGTTTTGATTCAATATGAAACGACCAAGCCGACCGACGCTCAAATCGGTACGTGCGAAAAAATCGGCGGCAAGATCACGCAACTCGCGGACGGCACCTATGTTTGCGTGCGCCGCTCGACTTAGAGCCGTGGCATGCCGACAGTTTTTGCTCTGACCCAAACTGCTCTTATTGGCTTGCCCAGACGATGCGTGCGATCCAGGCGACGTCGCCGGCGGCAAGCACACGGTCGGGAGAGCGCGCGTTCAGGGACTTGAGGTCGATGCGTTTGGCGCTGCGCCGCGTCAATTCCATCAGCAAAAGCTCGCCGCGTTTGGTGCGCACGACAACGCGGTCGCCCCGGCGCACCTCGTGTTGCGGTGAAACGACGATGATGTCGCCCTCGCGATAAACCGGCGCCAAGTGATCGCCGGCGATCTCGAGCGCGTAGGCGGTCGCGTCGTGGATCGAGGGGAAGGAAATCTCCGCCCAGCCCTCGCTCTGCGGCAAGCCCAACGCATCGAATGCGGTCGTCGCTTGATCGAACCGCACCAGCGGCAGATGCCGTAGCTTGATCGCCTCTCTCGCGCCGCCGCGCGTCACCAGTGCCACGAACTCGTCGAGCGTCGCGCCGGTCACTTGCAGAATCTTCGACAGGCTTTCGGTCGAGGGCCAGCGCAAGCGGCCGTTCGCCGCCGTGCGCTTGCTCTTGTTGAACGTCGTCGGATCGAGCCCGGCGAGCTTGGCAAGGCCCGACGGCGAATGGCCGTGGCGCGCCGCAAGCGCGTCGATCGCACTCCAGATTTGCTTATGCGAGAGCACGACGGATCTCGGGGCCTCTGTCGTGGCGCTTGTCGTGAGCGGTCGCGCGCGCCTAGTGTCGCCCGCAATGTGATTCCAATCCTATCAGCATAACGATGCTCCGCGCGCTCTACCCCTTGGCCCGGCCGGTCTTGCGCCGGCTCGATCCCGAAACGGCGCACACGCTTACGCTCAAGGCACTGGCATACGTTGCGCCGCTGGGCCGCCCGGCGGCTGCCGATCCGCGCTTGGCGGTCAGCGCCTTCGGGCTCGACTTTCCAAACCCGATCGGGCTCGCCGCCGGCTTCGACAAGAACGCGCAAGTGCCGCGCGCGATGTTGGGGCTCGGCTTCGGCTTCGTCGAAGTGGGGTCGATCACGCCGTTGCCGCAGAGCGGCAATCCGCGCCCGCGCATTTTCCGTTTGGAAGAAGACTGCGGCGTCGTCAACCGGCTCGGCTTCAACAATCAAGGATTGGAAGCGGCAAGGCGCCGCCTTGCTGGGCTCGATCGCACCGCCGGCATCGTCGGCGTCAACATCGGCGCCAACAAAGACTCAGGCGATCGCATCGCGGATTACGTTCGGGGCCTGATCGAGCTTGGGCCTCTTGCATCTTATGTGACGGTGAACATTTCCTCGCCGAACACGCCGGGCTTGCGCGGCCTGCAAGATCGCGCCGAACTTGAGCATCTCATCGGTAAATTGCTCGATGCGCGCGCGAAGATGTCAAAGTCCGTTCCGCTTGTCGTCAAAATCGCCCCCGACCTCGACGACGCCGCACTGAGCGATATCGCCTCGATTGCCCGCGCGACAAATATCGACGGTCTCATCGTCTCGAACACGACGATCGCGCGCCCCGCTTCGCTCAAGAGCGCCAACGCACGCGAATCGGGCGGCCTGTCGGGCGCGCCGTTGTTTGCGATCTCGACCGAAGTCCTGCGGCGCATGTATCGCCTGACCGAGGGTAAGCTCACGCTGATCGGCGTCGGCGGCATCGCGTCTGGCGCGGACGCCTATGCGAAAATTCGCGCCGGTGCGACGCTCGTTCAGCTCTACACGGCGCTGACCTTCGAAGGGCCGGGCCTGGTCGCGCGAATCGCGCGCGAGCTGATCGCGCTGCTCGAGCGCGACGGGCTGACCTCGATTTCGCAAGCGGTTGGTCGCTGACATGCCACGCCGCGGTCCGCAAAAGCGCGCAAATCATCGGGTTCCCTCGCGTGCCTTCGATGGCCGTCGGCACGATAGTGTTATAGCCTGATGCGCGTGCGTCGTTGGCGGGGGCCATTCGTGGGGAAGTCGATCCGGATCGTTTTGGCGGTACTCGCCACACTGCTCGTGGCCGGGTGTGTCACGCCAAAATTCGACAACGGAGCGACGGTCCGTGCGTTGAACGCCGCACCGGCGGATTTGGCGACGCCGAAGAGCGTCTACTTCGTGACGACCCGTTGTAGCGACGACGCAACCGCGGGCGCGCCGGGGACGGCGCAGGAGTTGTTTCGCAAGCGCTGCTGGGACGCCTCCCTCAACGACGCGGATATGCATCGGCTCGGTTTCGGCATGGCCGAGGGCGGCCACATCTCGTGCGGCACGGCGACCGTTTCGGTAGCCCCTCTCGCCGCGCCGCAGAACGCGGCGACCGCGGTCGGCACCCCCGTTTCCAACGACTGCAGCGACGGCTTTGATGCACTGCGTCGAGCGGTGCTCGCCGCGCCGTGCCGCTGCGCTTTGATTTTTGTCCATGGCTACAACACGACGTTCGGCTTTGGCTTGAGCCGAACGGCCCAACTCGCGCTCGACCTATCGTATGAGGGCGTGCCGGTCCTGTTCAGTTTCAGTTCCGGCGGGCGCCTCGGCGACTATGTCAATGACACCGAGGCCGCCGAACTCGCCGCGCCCGCCCTTCATCGGCTGCTGGTCGCATTGTCGCGCAGCGACGGAGCGGTGGCGCCGAACATCGACGTTATTGCCCACAGTATGGGCGCGCGCATCGTGCTGCGCGCGATCGTCGAGGGCGACGCACCGTCGTTGCGCTACGTCGTCCTCGCCGCGCCCGACGTCGATCCGTCGGCCTTTCTGCATCTCGCCGAAAAAGCCGTTCCGCATGCCCGCCGCCTGACCGTGTACACGGCAAAAGACGACGTCGCGATGTCGGCATCGGCCGCCGCCCACAACGGCCGGCCCCGCACCGGCGAAAGCGTCAGCCCCACCGTGACGCAAAATCTGCCCGGCGCGGAGATCGTCGACGCTTCCGCTCACGCAAGCGATCCGTATGCGCATTCCTACTTCGCAGAATCCAAGACCGTGCTCGACGACATCAAAGCGGACTTGAGCGGAACGCCGGCGGCGGAGCGCAAACCGCTTCATTGCGACCGGGCCGGTCCGTCGTTCGCAGTTGCTTGCCGGATACCCTGCCCGCCGGGCGGGACCTGCGAGCCAAGCCTCTACGCGCGCCTCATCCACTGGCTGCTTGATTGAGCGCAAGAGAAGGACTGGCCTGCCAGCCGTAGCTCGCGAATATTCGTCCGCCTTCGCCAAGAGGCTTCGGCGGACAGCCTTCGCTCTGCTTCGCGAGCGAAGGCTGGAGCGCGCAGAGCGGCCTCACATGAGGTTGACAGAGTTCACTTTTCGCGCACAATCCCCCCGTTGCAGTAGGGCGCACCGGCCATCGGCCGAAAGGGCAAAGCCCGCCTACGAAACAACGTTCGTCAACCTTGCGCCCATGCCAAGTCTCGAAAATCTCAAGAAGCAAGCAAAGCTCATTCTGCGCTGGCATCGCGAACAGCGCGTGCCCGTGGCGCAGCGAATCAGGAATTTGCTGCCTGCGTTTCGGCATTTGAGCGATACCGAGATCCTCAGGCAACCGTTCCGCCTCGCTCAAGCTCAGGAGCTGATTGCGCGAGAGAATGGCTTCGAGAGTTGGGAAGCGCTGAAATTGGGAGTTGCCACTATGCCGGTGCAATCAAAATCCGAAACGCCCATTGCCAAACTTGTCATCGCGTTCCCGCAAGTTTTCGTTCGCAACGTCGACGTTTCGGCCGACTTCTACAAGAGAAAATTGGGCTTTGAAACCAACCATATTTTCGGCTCGCCGCCGTTCTATGCGCTGGTCACGCGCGACGGCGTGACGCTCAATTTGCGCCGCCTCGATACGCCGGTCTTCATCGAAAGCGTGCGCCTGCGCAACGATGTCTTGGCGGCAAACATCGTCGTTGAGAATGTGAAAGAGCTGTTCCTCGAATTCCAAACAGCCGGCGCGCCATTTCGCCAAACGCTGCGCCGCCAACCGTGGGGAGCGGAAGATTTCAGCATCGAGGATCCCGACGGCAATCTGCTGCTCTTCGCCAGCCTCAACGATTCGAGATGAGGCTCACTCGACGCCTTGGGGATCGACGAGATGAAAAGCCCGAGGTATCGACGAAGCCGTGCGCCAAACGAAGCTCGCCGGCGGCGCAGAGTCCGCCTTCGCCGAAGGGGCTACGGCGGACAATCTTCGCTCTGCGTTCCGCGAGCGAAGACTGGAGCGGGTGAAGGGAATCGAACCCTCGTCGTAAGCTTGGGAAGC
>JANXXU010000010.1 GCA_025350465.1 Alphaproteobacteria bacterium
GTGTTTGGTCACCCCTTTCAACTCAACGCTACGGTTGAGGGGACGCGCGGTACGATCGACGGCACGAACGCTAGCAACAACCTGATCACACTCGCGCCTTACGATCGGATCGAGAATCTCAGCTTTGGTGGGAGCTTCAACGCGGCAATCTATGGGTCGAATACGGTTGCTACCGAATTGAAGAACATCTCTGTCGCGCCAACTGCTGGTCAAATCGGCGCCCTGTTCTCGTCGGCGGCAACTGGCGGCGCAGCTGTTTCCACATATGTCCACATCGCCAACAGCAGCTTCACAGGACTGGAGTCAGATGGAATCCAATTCGATGGCTCCGCTAGCGGCACCAACTCCTCCATCAGCTTTGGCGCGAACCTCGACAACGTGATTGCGTCATCAAATGGCGGAAATGGCTTCTCCTTCAATCTGAGTGCATCTGGGAGCGGCGCTCACGCCACGGGAAATATTGCTGTTGATCCTTCGCACTTCGATGGCAATGGTCTCACTGGCATCAACCTCACGACCACTGCTGCCTCTGGGGCTCTTTTGGACACGAATGCTGCAATTGTGGGCACTACCTCGTCCCACACAACGGCAGATAACAACGGTACAATCGGTGTCAATATTTTTGAGAACGTATCGGCAGCGACAATCAATTCACTGTTTACGTTTGATAACCTCGATGTGAACGGCACGCTTGGAACGTGCGGCTACGGATGCGGACTATTTGGGATAGTTGGTCTGCAATCGGGCTTCAAGAACTTAAACCTCGGGGATCAGGGTGGCGTCATCGTAGAAACATTGAACGCCGACAACGTAAGTGTCAGCAACGGTTTGGGATTAGGCTTCATAGCCGACAATACGCCATTTGGAACTGATCCGACCACCAATCTCACAGAGACCCTGACGCTTGACCATCTCTCGGTCGTGTCAAACGGCAATGACGGCGCTGGAATCGGTAACGGCACTCGCGGGAGCGGTGATGCGACAACCAATCTCGTGATTTCAAACAGCCAGTTCCTCAACAATCCAGATCGTCAGTTGGGAATGGGGAGCGACACGTCTTCGGGCGGCGCTGTTGGAAACAACCTCGTCATGAACTTCACGATGACAAACACCACGATTACGGGCGGCAACCATGCTGGCATCGACCTTTCGGAGTTCGCGATTCCTGGAACGTCGACCAGTTACACGGTCAACATAACGAACAGCTATCTCTGCGGTAACGCTGCCTTCGATTTCACTGCATCGGTCTTCGGTGGCGGCAACACGACACGCAATATCCACGTGTCTGGGACGACCCTGTGCATCTTCGATCCACGTGGGGGGGCAACGACAGATTCGATAGTCATCACGCCGTGACGTTCGAGTCGTTGCCGTCGTGAGTTGATAGCCCTGCAGACAACAGGCAAGCGGCGCATTTGTCTCGTTCTAAATCTCATACGGAAAGTCGCGCGCACAACGCGTCGTCGGAAGCTCAAAGCCGCTCTGTGAGGGCTGGAGCCGAGTGCGGTCAAGTCGCGCCGCTATTGCGGAATCCTGGTGCCCGAGGTCGGACTCGAACCGACACGTTATCGCTAACGCGGGATTTTGAGTCCCGTGCGTCTACCAATTCCGCCACTCGGGCAGGCGGCGTTTCTTACAAGACATTCGTCGCGGGCTCAACGCCAAATCTCGGCGGACTCTCGTACCTTTCGGACATTGAGTCCCTTCGTCAGCCTGGGTGACAACCACCGCGCATAGTGGTCTTGAATCATCTGCACGCTAGTGCGGCAGTTGTTGGCAACATCAAAGGCATTGGCGCCATAAAGAAGTCGGAAGGAGATGTAGGTATGGCGCAACACGGTCAGGTCGCGCTTACGGGCAGGCAGCTCCTCCGTCCATTTCAGACCTGTCTCTTTCAATACCGCATTGAACATGTCGCGGTGGTAGGCGAGGAATAGTTTTTCTGTTGAAGTTTTCGGGTCGCTGACGCCCCGTCGCGCGACGATGCGATTGAATGCTGCGACAGCGCCGTCCATCGTTCGGCATTCGCCAGTGCCACGTTTGCCGCGGATATTGCGAATCAGAAGATATTCCCGATTCACGCCATCGTTCATTTCTCGATGGAACGAGACATCGCGAAAACAAGCGTTCTTTGCCTCACCCGTTCGCAAGCCCGAGTTCGCAATGAAAATCACATAATCATAGAGTTCTTTGCCGTCGCTCTCCCAGCGAGTGCCCTTCAGCGTCTTGATGTGTTTTCTGATTGCGGCAAGCAGTTTGGAATACTCGCTTGGCTCAAACCACACACGGGGAACTTTGACCCGCCCGCTGCCATATTCATCTTTGATAACGGGCAACTGTTTGAGCCAGCCGTTGCGGTAAGCCTCGTTCAGCACCAACCGCAAGGCATTTTTGTACTGATGAAAGGTGGCGCGCGAGATATTCGGTGATTGTGCGTAGGTGTGTGTCTTGAACTTTTCCCATTCCACGACGCCAATCTTCGTTACAGACTTGGTGCCGAAAAAAGGAAGTATCCGCTTTTCAAGATTCTGTTGGATTTGATCGAGATAGAACGGCGAACGTTCTCCCCGCTTTACCCTCGCCTCTAGGTTCTTGAGTGCAGATTTTGCAACGGTGGCTACCGTGCGACCGCCCAGCGTGTCGTTACCCGTTAGAATCTCGGCTCGCTGAAGCGTGAACCAGGTTTCGGCAAACGGTATTGCGCCTGTTAAGTCGATCTGCTTCGTGCTTCTGCGGACGTAGGAGCCCTTGTGGTGAAAGCCGCACCACCAGAACGGGGTGCCTGGACGCTGGAAAATATGCAGCCGCCCATCGAAGCGCGTGATCTTCTTCAGACCCTGTTTTTCCACCATAAATTACAGGTTAGCATTTTGTGTAGTCAATGTGTAGCTATATGTTTTCCGATAAATTGTAATTAAATCAACAACTTAGTTCTATCTTTAACAGCGTTTTGAGTCTGCCGCGTCTACCAGTTCCGCCACAGGGGCACGTTCGGGCGTTCGAGGAAGGCGGCGAGCCGGTAGATCTCGCCTTCGAATGCGCGAAGGGCGCGCATAATAGGGACGCTTCTCTTGCCGTCAACCAAGAGCGGCATTGTGCCCCTAAGGGCGTGCGCAGACCGCGTCGCCGAGCTAGATTTGCGGCCATGCAAAAGAGCGTCGCCGCGGCCGGCCCCAACAATCGCGCAAACCTGACCGCGCTGCTCGCCGAGCCGTTGGTATTCGCATCGACCCTTGCCGCGCTGGGCATCGGCCTCCTCCTCGGCGTATTCGCCTTCGAATATCTGGGGGGGATCAAGCCGTGCCATCTGTGCCTCGGCCAACGCCTGCCGTGGACCTTGATGACTGTGGTCGCGGGTCTCGCGATGCTGGGCCTTCGGCGCGGCGCGCATCCGGCGCTCGCACCGGCCGCCTTCGCGATCGCCGCGGCCATCGCGTTGTGGAGCATCTATCTCGCAGGTTTCCACGCCGGCGTCGAATGGAAGTGGTGGCCGGGGCCGCCGAGCTGCACTGGCACAGGCCTTTCGCCCAGTGGCGGTTTCTCGGCAAGTTTTGATCTGTCGCAGATCGTACGCTGCGACGAGATTGCCTGGTCGCTGTTCGGGTTGTCGCTCGCGGGTTATAATTTCCTCTTCTCGCTTGTGGCGCTGGCTGCGGCGGGCGCGGGTGCGACCTTGACGATGCGCCGGAACGGACGTTCATGAGCGATAAGATCAAGCCGACGCCGCGTTTGCCGGGCGGTCATGCGCAAGAAAACGAAATCGCGCGCATGATTCGCGTCGACCATGCGGGCGAGCATGGCGCGGTCCAGATCTATGCAGGTCAGCTCGCCGTGCTCGGCCACACGAAATCCGGCGACACCATCCGCCAGATGGCGGCGCAAGAGGCCGAACATCTGGAGACCTTCGACCGGCTGGTCGCCGAACATCATGTGCGCCCGACGGCGCTGTCGCCGATCTGGCATGTGGCGGGCTATGCGCTCGGTGCCGCGACTGCGCTGATGGGCGAGAAGGCGGCGATGGCCTGCACGGCCGCCGTCGAAGAGGTGATCGACGAGCACTACGCCAAGCAAGCGGCAGCGCTCGAGCAAAGCGGCGAAGGCGACGCGCCGCTCAAGCGCACAATCGAAAAATTCCGCGCCGACGAGATCGCGCATCGCGACACGGCGCTGGCGCATGGCGCGGAAGAAGCCCCGGGCTATCGTCTGCTTTCGGATACGATCAAAGCGGGTTGCCGTATCGCGATCCGCCTCTCGGAGCGATTTTGATGAGCGTTGACGCGATCTTCGAACGCCGCCAGCGTGCCGGTGCACCGCGCCGTGCGACCAACGCCGACAGCGACAGTGTGATCGACGTGCTGACCGCCGCCTTCGCGACCGATCCGGTGATGTCGTGGATCGGGCGGCGCGACGCCAAGCGCGATCAAGGGCGGCGCGCGATGTTCAGCTATCTCGTGAAGAAGCTTGGGCTGCCGGGCAACGAGTTGTGGACGGCTGCCGACTTCAGCGCCGCCGCGCTCTGGGTGCCGCCGGAGCGCGCCGATTTGAAACAGCCGTGGTGGGACGAAGTCATCATGATCCCGACGATCGTGTCGTTCACGGGCTTGACCGGGCTCGCCCGCGTCGATGCGTTCCGCAAATCGGCCGACAAGCATCACCCGAAAGACAAGCCGCATTTTTATCTGATGACGATCGGCGTCGATCCGCGCTTCCAGGGTCAAGGATTGGGATCGGCGATCCTGGACGCGACGCTTGCGTCGATCGACGCGAAGGGGCTGCCGACCTATCTGGAATCCTCGAACGAAAAGAACGTGCCGCTCTACAAGCGCCACGGCTATATCGTGACCAGCGAATTTCGCCCCGCGCCGGACGCGCCGCCGCTCTGGGGCATGTGGCGCGAAGCGAAGGCGCGGTAGAGCCTTACGGCTCGAGTTCGCTGTCCCAGTACAAATAGTCCTGCCACGACTGGTGCAGGTGGTTCGGCGGGAACCGGCGGCCGTTGAGGTGCAGCGTCTGCACCGTCGGGCGGTGCGGGCGGTGATACGGGTGCATACCGACGTGATGGGGCAGCTTGCCACCCTTCGTCAGGTTGCAGGGCGCGCAGGCAGTCACGACGTTCTCCCACGTCGTGCGTCCGCCGCGCGAGCGCGGGACCACGTGATCGAACGTCAGATCGTTGGCTACGCGTGTGACGCCGCAATACTGGCACTGAAAGCGGTCACGCAGGAACACGTTGAAGCGGGTGAACGCCGGATGTCGCGAGGGCTTGACGAAGGTCTTGAGCGAGACGACCGAAGGCAGCCGCATTTCAAGCGTCGGGGAATGCACCACGCGCTCGTATTCTTGAACGATGTTCACACGATCCAGAAACACGGCCTTGATCGTGTCCTGCCAAGACCACAGCGACAACGGAAAATAAGACAGCGGCCGGAAATCGGCGTTCAAGACAAGAGCAGGAAACGCCTCAGGCGCGCGCTCAGCGGCTAACACAACACGATCCTCTTTTTTGGCCTCGTTTTTGGCCTCGTTTTGGGCTCAATCTCTGTAGCGCGACTGAAGGCTCGGTTTCCTCTGTCTGGGCGTGTAGATTTTCGCTCGTTAACGCTTGACCCTAGCTTAAGGCGCGGGCGCACCGCAACGGTTGGGCGAAGCAGTCGCCATTCTACACGATCTAGTGTGACGCCGATGCGACGCGAACGATATCGCGTGGCGCGTTAACCCGGTGCCCTGGCGGCGATCGGTGCCGCGCCGTCCTTCAGCGACAATTTTCCGGCGAAGGCATCCACAAGGAATTTTCCTGCGAGGTCCAATCCGTCGGGTGCAATGCCGTGGCCGACGCCGCGCGAAATGTGCCAGCGCACCGGCACGCCGGCGGCGGCCAATCCGTTTGCCGCCAGCGACAGCGCCTGCACCGGAATCCGGTCGTCGGCGTCGCCGTGGACGAGCAACACCGGCGGGCGGGATTGAATGTCGTTCAATAATTTTTCCGGCCCCGCCAGCGCGCCCGAAAAGCCTACGATCCCCGCCGGTGCGATCTTCCGGCGAAGGCCCACATGGAGCGCCATCATTGTGCCTTGGCTGAAACCGACAAGCGCAAGGCGCGAGCCGTCAAGACCGAGCCGCATCAATTCCGCATCAAGAAATGCATTCAAGCTCGGCGCCGCACTTTCGACACCGCGCATCATCTCGATCGGATCCATGCGGGTGATCGGAAACCACTGAAAGCCCGTCGGCGACATCTCGCAGCGCTGCGGCGCGTGCGGCGAGGCGAAGGCGGCACCCGGCATGGCGCGCTGCCATTCGGCGCCGAGGCCGATCAGATCGTTCCCGTCCGCGCCGAAGCCATGACAAAATACGATCAAGCGATCGGCTTTGGCCCCATGCGCCGCGGCCAAGCGCGGGCCGTTCAATTGCACCGTCATTTCATTCCCCAACAGCGTTTCGCCGGCACTCTAGGCGGCGGTGCTCGATTCAGCTAGAGGCGGGCATATGTCGGAAATCACGCGCTTTGCGCCCTCGCCCACCGGCCACCTGCATCTGGGCCACGCCTTCGGAGCGTTGCTCGCGGCCGATGCGGCGAGCGCCGGCGGAACATTCCTGCTGCGCATCGAAGACATCGATCGCACGCGCTGTCGCGGTGAATTCGAGACGGCGATTCTTGAGGATCTCGCCTGGCTCGGCCTGAAATGGGTGACGCCGGTGCGCCGGCAGTCGGAGCACTTCGCCGAATACGGCGCAGCGTTGGAGAAGCTCAAGGGATTGGGGCTGCTCTATCCCTGCTTCTGCACGCGCGCGGCGATCGCGGCCGAGATCCAGGCGAGCGCCGGCGCGCCGCAGGGCCCGGACGGACCCATCTACCCCGGTGCCTGTCGAACGCTAGCCGAGGAGGAACGTGCCGAACGGGTCGCGCGTGGCGACGCACACGCGTGGCGGCTCGACGTCGCCCGCGCCTGCGAGCACGTCGGCGACGATTTGAGTTTCGAGGAGACCGGTCAAGGCCCGAACGGCGAGCACGGCCGCATCTGGACGACGCCTGAGGTTCTCGGCGACGTCGTCTTGGCCCGCAAAGAGACGCCCGCGAGTTATCATCTCGCTGTTGTCCTCGACGACGCCTTGCAGGGCGTGACGCTGGTGACGCGCGGCAACGATTTGTTCGCGGCGACGCATCTGCATCGCTTGCTGCAGGCGTTACTTAATGCGCGCGCGCCGCGCTATCGCCATCATCGGTTGATCACCGACGCCTCTGGGCGCCGCCTTGCCAAACGCGACGAAGACCAAACAGTGCGGGCGTTGCGCGCGCGTGGCGTCACGCCCAACGACATCCGCGAGCAGTTGGGCCTTACCAGTCGTTGAGACCGATGAAGCTTTTGAAGCCCGCGGCTTGCGCCCACGCGGCCCATTCGTCGCGCAAGCGCTGCGTCTCGCGTGGATCGTTGACGCCTTGCGCCAACCCCAAGATCACTAGCTGATCGCAGCCCTGATAGAGCGCACGCGTCGGCAACGGCAATTCGCCGCGCCGGTGAGACAGGTTGGCGAGCTTTGAGTCCTCTACCCCGTCGCTCGCCAAGATCACGGTCGCCGGCAACGCGCGGCAGTCGGTCGTCGCCGCCATGTTGTCGAGGAAAGCAATAATGTTCGTCGCGTTCTGCGCGTGCAATTTACCGTTTCTCACCAGTTTCGGCACGCTGGCGACGACCGAAGAGACGAAGCGCGCGATGTCGTCCGGCCGTGCCGTCTTCGGTGCGATCGTGGTGTCGAAGGTCAACGCCGCGTTGGCGCCGGAATCGTAAGAGCCGAAGCTGCGCAGCGAAACGTGCGAATGGGGGGCCAGACCGTCGATCATCGATCCGATGCGTGCTGCAACCTTGCCGGCAAACGCGCTGTCCACGATCAACGGGTTGGACGTGCTCAAATCGATGCCGACGATGATGGCGCGCGGCGGCGAGGGGGCATTGTAATAATCGTCGGCCCAAACGGCGCCGGCTGCAGCGGCACTTACGGCGAGCGCCACCGCAATGGTCGTGAACTTACGCATAACTCTATTGCACCTCGTGAGGGATCAAACGTCAACCTGCGGCAGCTCGCCTGCGCCGCAAGGGTTCCACGTTGTCAGCCTCCGAATCGCCATCCGTGCTGCTCGAGCCGGTCGCCAAATCCGAAATGTTACCTTCGACTTGTTCGGCCGCTTCCGTCGCTTTGTTGATCAGATGATCGCTTCGCGAGGCGCTGAAATGGCCGTCGATGACCCCCTCGGTATAGGAGGACAGGAAGTCGCCGATCTTTCGCCGATAGAACGATTCTTGATTGCTGTCGTGATGTTGCCGGTCGAGCTCGGCACGCCGCAGGTTGTCGCGCATCGCGTTGCCATGCACGGCTTCGCGATGGGTGTCGTAGAGCGCGCCGCCGGTGATGCCGGTGAAGCCGCGCATCGCCGTGTGCAGCGACATGGCGCCGATCGAGGCCACGACCAAGAAGATGACGCCCAGCGAGAACAGCCAGATGGGCGCTTCGTACTGTTTTAGCCAGGCGAGTTCGGACGTCGGCGCCTCGGTGTGCGCCGGGGTCGCGATACCCATCGACTTGGCAAAAGCGTCGATCGATTGCGCCGATTGATTGACGTCCACGCCGAAGACCTTTGCCCCAGGCGGCAGGCTGTTGTTCGCCCACAAGAGGCCGATGCCCATGACCATCGCCGCAGTCAAAGCGAAGATGAAGAGCGAGTAGGCGACGCGCCCGCCATGGCCGATGTGGCTAATCAGGTAATGAACAGCGAGCGTTGCGAACAACACTTGCATCGACTTGAAGGTCACCGAGGTCGCGAGCGCGGGCGGCACCTCCATGAATTCGTTGGCGAGGGCGCGGGTCCAGAACTCGTGAATGATGTTGTAGTCGACGAAGAGCGCGATAATGAAAACGCTCAACCCCAAAACTATGGCCGAAAGATGGTGCGTCGAGGCGCCCGAACCGTGAATGCGGCGATGCAAGGTCTCGGCGCGGTGGCGAAGCTCGGTCCCGTTGTGCTCGCGCAAGCGATTGCGCAGCAAGGTCGGCGTAACTTGAATGCCCCGCTTGCCCCAGCCGTATCCTTTTTCGTCTGCTACGGTGGACCCGCTTCGCGCAAATATCATTTGGTTTGCCCCTTCGTAATTCTGCTGACGCGCCCGCGGTCCCATCGTGCGCGAGGCAGGATTGCCTCACGTTCAGACTTTCACCACAATTGTGATCAAATTCGGGCAGCACCTTGTGCGCAATGTGGCAACGCGCGATTTCCGAACACGCGATCGAACTCCGAGAAGCGAGAATCATCGATGGGGAAATTCAAAAACGCGGTGGCGACGACCGCGATCGTTATTTCGTTGCACCCAACTTATGCACAGACGATTCGAATGTAGACGCTAGGCTGTCGCGCAGGTCACGCGACGATGCCGAACAGGGTGCCGATCCCCGCCGTGACCGCGAGTGCGACCGCGCCCCAGAACATCACTCGAATGACGGGCTTGAGAATCTTGGCACCGCCGGTGCGCGCGCCGACCGCTCCGAGTGCGCCTAGGAAGAAGAGCGAGGCGACGAACATGACCGGAACGACCGCGCCGACGGGCGTCGCGAGCACTGTCAGCATCGGCAGGATGGCGCCGACGGCAAACGACGAGGCCGAAGCCATCGCGGCCTGAATGGGTCGTGCCGTCGTGGTCTCGGAAATGCCGAGCTCGTCGCGGGCATGCGCGGCCAAGGCATCTTTTGCCATCAATTGCTTGGCGACTTGTCCCGCCAGGTCGGGATCGAGCCCGCGGGCGATGTAAATGTTCGTCAGCTCCTGCAATTCGAAGCGGGGATCGTTCGCCAGCTCGGCTTTCTCACGCGCGAGGTCGGCGTTCTCGGCGTCGGATTGCGAACTCACCGAGACATATTCGCCCGCCGCCATCGACATCGCACCGCCGACGAGGCCGGCGACCCCGGCAACGATGATGTTGCCCTTGGTTGCGCCGGCGGCGGCGACACCCACGATCAAGCTTGCGGTCGAGACGATGCCGTCGTTCGCGCCCAGCACGGCTGCGCGAATCCAACCGATTCGCCTGACGAAATGGCCTTCTTTGTGAAGATGCGATGGCCGCATCAGGAGTCGAATTCGACGGGCTTCAGCGGCCGGCGGTCGACGTGCAGCTGAAAAATGTCGGGGCGCGCATAGTGGCCTGCGGTGTCGAGCGTGCGTCGCGCCACGCCGCACTCGGCGAGATCGATGTCCGCCGTCAGGACGCCGAACTCCTTGTGCAGCGGACCCGCCACGATCTTGCCGCCCGGTGCGACGATCACCGAATCGCCCGGATTGATCCATTCCTCGCCGTCCGGAAAAAGCTCGGCCTTGCCCGGCAAGGCATCGGGAATGTCATGCCCGCGCAGAGCGAGACCGCTGCTCAAAACCCAACAACCGCCTTCGCGCGCGATGTGCTGCATGCTGGCAAGCCAGCGCTCGCCCGCGTCGTAGGTCGACGCGACGTAAATCTCAACGCCTTGCGCGTAGAGCGAATAGCGTGAGAGCGGCATGTAATTTTCCCAGCAAATGAGCGTGCCGACACGACCGCTCGGCGTCGCGACGACATTGAGTCCGGTCGCGTCGCCCAAGCCCCAGACCATGCGCTCGGGATTGGTCGGCATCAGCTTTCGGTGGCGGTTCAAAATCGCACCGTCAGGTCCGATCAAAACAACGGTGCAGTAGATCGTGCCGCGCGAGAAGCTTCCGTCGCGCTCGTTCACGCCGCAAACGACGGTGACTTTGTTGCGACGGGCCGCTTCGCGCAACGGCGCCAAATCATCGCTTGCGAGATCGACGGCATTGGCCAGGAGTTGCGCGTGAATGCGCGCGCTCAAGGCAGCATCGCCGCCCGGGCGCAACCGCCAAATCCACACCGGATAGCCGGGGATGAAGGCCTCGGGAAATACGATCAGCTGCGCACCGCCTTGCGCCGCCTCACGTACCGCCGCAACGGCCGTTTCGATCGAAGCTGCGCGATCGAGCAGAACGGGCGGTTTTTGAACGATGGCGATGCGCGGCATGTTGCACCTCTAGGCTGTCGGTTTGCGCGGCGGTACCACGTCTTTGAAGTCGGCGAAACTTTTCCAGGCCGGCTCGACCGGCGCACAACCCTTTTCTGGTACATGGACCGACGGTTCGATGGTCTGAACGTTGTGGATGTAGCGCGGGCAGTTGGGAAAAATGTGCTCGGGCGTCACGCGCACGAGCATTTGCCCGCCAGGCAACTCCTTCAGCAGCGGATCGTCGAAGGAGAGCGACGCCGTACCGTTGACGCGCAAGCGCTTGGGCTTCTCGCCCATCGAAATGAAGAGCAAACCGATACGCGAATTCGCCTTCACGTTGCCGAGGCTCTTGAACATGCCGTTGCCGTCGTAGTCGGGATAGACGAGCAGATCGGGCGCTAGAACGCGAACAAAGCCCGGCGCGCCGCCTTTGTAGGAACAATCGGGGCGCCCCTCAGCGTCGGCCGTGGCCAAGAAAAAGAAGCTACAGCCTTCGATAAATTCCTTGTCGCTATCCGTGAAGCGGCTGCGTGTCAGCTTTTCGGCAAGGCGATCGGCAAGCGCGACCGTACCGAAGCGCGCCTGCAATTCGCGATTGCCGTCGTGGTACATCGGCATGGCAGCTCCGATCATCTGGTCCGGTCCGAGTTTACGGCAAACTCGAACAGGGATGCACAGTGGCCCAAAAGACAACCGCAATCCGATTCTTTACCTTGTCAACCGGGGGCGTCCTTCAGTTGTTTTATGGGGCCGCCGGAGCCTGGAACCGGACAGAGGGCGGGACAAAGCCGACGGGAGGCGCCTAAAATAGGTGGACCGCGTCTTGGTTTGGAGTTCGTGATGAAAGTCGCAAACATTCTCGTTCTTGTTTTGGCGCTCACCGCATATGCCGAACCGCACGGCAATGCCGCACCGGCTTATCTTGCTGCGGTGACGACCTCAAGCTTACCGCCGCACCGGGTCGGAGACTGCATCACCTATGTCTTGTTGGACGATAAATGCACGGCCGATTGGTATCGGTGCTCAGACGCCGGCGAGCATGGGCGTTGCCGGAGGGCTTGGGCGGATTGCTGCACATTGCCGGGCAACAAGGCGCGCACAACGATCGTCACGGCGCCGCAAATGCCTTAAGGCGGCGGCGCGCCGGTGCTAAAGTCCGGCCGCGCCCGACATTAAGATCAGATGGCGCCACGGGAGCGAGCGCCATGAAATTCGGGATCTTCTACGAGCACCAATTGCCGCGGCCGTGGGCCGAAGATTCCGAATACCGGCTGCTGCAAAACAGTCTTACGCAAATCGAACTCGCCGACCGGCTGGGGTACGATTTCGCCTGGGAGGTCGAACATCATTTCCTCGAGGAATATTCGCACTCCTCGGCACCGGAAGTGTTCTTGGCGGCGGCGAGCCAGCGCACGAAGAACATCCGTTTGGGCCACGGCATCATCCAGCTTACGACCAATCATCCCGCGCGCGTCGCCGAGCGGGTCTCGACGCTCGACCTTCTTTCGCACGGGCGCGTCGAATTCGGCATCGGCGAAGCGGCGTCGGTGACGGAGTTGCATCCATTCGACCGGCGTTTCCGCGACAAGCGGGCGGTGTGGGAAGACGCGGTCAAGGCCTGTCTGCCGATGTTTTGGAGCGAGGGCTGGGAATACAAAGGCGAGTATTTCAATTTTCCCCTGCGCAATGTCTTGCCGAAGCCGAAGCAGAAACCTCATCCGCCGCTTTGGGTCGCGTGCTCGCAGCTCGAGACGATCCGCATGGCAGGCCGGCGCGGCATGGGCGCGCTCGGCTTCCAGTTTCTCTCGGCCGAAATGGCGCATAAGTGGGTGGGCGTCTATTACAACTCCTATGTGAAGCGCCTGGAAAAGCTTTGCGATTACGCGACCAATCCGAACATAGCGCTGGTCTCGGCGTTCATGTGCGCGCCGACCGACGAAGAGGCGCAGAAGAAGTCAGAAGGCTGGACGTTCTTTGCCTTCGCGCTGCGCTTCTACAACATGCATGGACCGGTGGCGCCGGGCACCGTCAATCTTTGGAACGAGTATCAGGCATTTCGCGCGACACCGGAGGGGCAAAAGCTGATGACCGGCGGGCTGATCGGATCGCCCGAGACGATCCGCAAGCGCCTCGCGGCGTTCGAGGACTCCCACATCGATCAAGTGATCCTGCTCAACCAAGCGGGCAAGAACACGCACGAGGACATCTGCTCCTCGCTCGAACTCTTCGCCAAGGAAGTAATGCCGGAATTTCACGGGTACGAAGCGCGGCACCGGGAATGGAAGCGCGACGTGCTCGCCGGCAAGATCGAACTGCCCGACACCGATCCCGACCCCGAGCGCGAGAAGTTGGAGACGGCGCTGGCGCGCGGGCGGGACTAGATGCGCTGAACTATCCGCTCGAGGCAGGCTTGAAGAAGCCGAGGGCAGCGACGCCGACGGCGAGCCACGCAAGGCCCGCGATCTTGGCTGTCGAATCCAAATTGAAGAGCACGTAGGCGATGATGAGGAAGCCGAGTGCGGCCGAGATCATGCTGACAAATCCGGCGCGCAACGAGCGTTTGCGCGCCACATAGGCAATCACCGATACGTGGAGCAGCAAGAAGCCGGTCAGCGCGCCGAAATTGACCATCGAGGTCAAAAGTTCTAGGCGCTCGGCCAGGGTGACGCCGAGCACCAAGGTGATGGCGGAAATCAAGAGCACGGCGCGGTCGGGGACCTTGCGCTTTTCGCTAACGTGGGCGAGCGCGCGCGGCAGCCTGCCGTCGCGCGACATGCTGTAGATGAGGCGTGCCGTCGCAACTTGCGCGGCGAGGGCGCCCGGAAGTCCCGCAAACAAGACGCCGGGCAGCGCCAGCATCGCCTTCAGCCAAGGACCGCCAACCGTGGTCGCGATGTTGTAGAAGGCGGCATCCGTTTGATCGCCGGGCGCGAACTGGGTGCGGTCGAGCACGAAGAGCGAGGCGGTGTAGGTCAGAATCACGAAGATCGTGGCGGTGAAGATGAGCGAGAGAAACGTGGCGCGGCCGACCGCTTGGCCGCCGCCCTTTGCTTCCTCTGCAAGCGTCGAGATGGCGTCGAAACCGAGAAAACTCAGCACAGCCAGCGAGAGCGCACCGAAGATCAAGCTTGGGCTGACAACCGCCGGATTGAAGAGGGGCTTGAGCGAGAGATGCGCGCCGGCGACGCCGTGCGAGAAGGCGAGCGCGGCCGCGACCATGAAGACGATCAGCCCGACGATCTGAAACGCCAGAAAGACCATGGCCGTGCGCGCCGTCGTTTCGATGCCGAAGAGACTGATGACCGTGTTGATCACGACGAAACCGACGATCCACGCCTCGCGCGGGAAATCCGGCACGATTGAATGTACGGCGATGGCGCTCAGCACATAGATGAGCGTGGGCTGCAGCAAATAATCCAGCAACATCAGCCAACCGGCGAGGAAACCGACGTTCGCGTGGATCGCGCGCCCGGCGTAGGCGTAGACCGAGCCCGCAATCGGATAAGCGCGCGACATGGTGACATAGCTCGCGGCCGTGAACAGCATCGCGATGAGACCGACGAAATAGACCAGCGGCACCATCCCGCCGCTCGCGTTGAAGACGATGCCGAAGACTGCGATGGGCGCGCCCGGCACGATGAACACGAGGCCGTAGACCAATAGGTCGAGCAGGCTGAGCGAGCGCTTCAGCTCCTGGCGGTAGCCGAAATCCTCAGCCGTCGCGGATTGCGCCGGCGCCTCGCGCGCGCCACCGACATCGTTGGCCATCGTCCCCCCTTGTTGCTGCGAACCTGCTGCGGACTTGCAACGGGCGCAACGCCGTTTGCACCAAGAGCAAGCGTTGCATATCGTTCGCTCGATGTCTCGTGCCCGTGGCCCTTCCCTGAGGGGCGGACGCGCCGTTGAGGGGAAACAATCATGTCAGCCACGCTCGACCCCGTCCGCCCGATCACGCTCGATGAAATCCGCGAAGCACGGCGGCGCATCGCTGATACGATCGTGCGCACGCCGCTCGTTCGGCTGCAGCTGGGAACCGGCTTTCCCGATATCCGCCTGAAGCTGGAGAATCTGCAACCGATCAACGCCTACAAATTGCGCGGCGCGGCGAACGCCGTCGCGATGCTAAGCGTTGCCGAACGCAAGCGCGGCGTGTGGACGATCAGCGCCGGCAACGCCGGGCAAGGCGTCGCCTATGCGGCGCGCCAAGCCGGCGTGCCGTGCACGGTGGTCGCAATCGAAACGGCGCCGGCATCCAAGCTCGAGCGCATGAAGGCGCTGGGCGCGAGGCTTGTGCCGGTGGCCTACGAAGTCGCCTGGAAGGCGCTCGAGGATCGTTCTTATCCCGGCGTCGAGGGCACGTTCGTGCATCCCTTCGACGATCACAACTTCATTGCCGGCCATGGAACGATGGGCTTGGAGATTCTCGAAGACCTACCGGACACGGCCGCCATCATCGGCAGCATCGGCGGCGGCGGGCTCGTCACCGGCGTCGCGAGTGCGGCCAAAGCGCTGAAGCCGTCGATCAAGATATTCGGCGCGGAGCCCGAGACGGCGGCACCAGCGGCGCTCTCATTCAAGATGGGGGCCCCGCAAAAATTCACGGCGTGGGAGTCGACGTTCGTCGACGGCGCCGGCGGACAAAGCATGTTTCCACGCATGTGGGAGCGCTTGAAACCGCTCGTCGACGGCTACATCGTCGTCAGCCTCGAGGAGACGAAAAAGGCGATGCGCCTGATGGCGGAGAAAGCGCGCATCATTTCGGAAGGCGCGGGCGCGCTGCCGCTCGCGGCGGCGCTGACGGGCAACGCCGGCAAGGGGCCGATCGTCGCCATCGTTTCGGGCGGCAATATCGATCTGAAGAAGTTTTGCGAGCTGATCGGATCGGTTACCGCTTAGACTTCAGCACTTGTCGTAGGGAATCGCCTGCTTGGCGATGCCGATGACGCATCCGGGCAATTGCTTGGCATCGGTGCCGCCGCCGACCGAAACTTTGTAGAGCGAGAACAAATAATAATTCGTGCGCTCGAGCTGCATTTCGCCTTGCATCTTGTCCGTCAGCGCCGAGGTAACGGCCTGAGGCATGCCGGGTTGTGCGACCGGTGTTTGAACGTCGCCAACCGTCCCGCCCGTTGTTGCCGCCAATTTCGCGCGCACATCGTCCGTGGTCGGATTGGTCAATGCCAAGCCGATTCCACCCAGCACCAAGACGACCAATAGAAATCTGAACATTTGTGGTCTCCCCAAAAAGCCGCGTCTTGGCCCACGGCCGGCGCGATTGGGGCAACGACTATCATATCGCGCATCATTTTGCGCGCGCTCCCTGCCTCACGCGTCGACACGGCCGACGGCGGCGATGCGGCTCACCGATTTCGCCTTCGCCCAATGCCCTTGCGAGCCGTTGACGAACCCCTTGGGGCGCGTCTTGAGATAACGCGTCGCGAGCCAGAGCCGCTTCAAGTGGCGCTTGTAGCCGTTGGCGACGTCGTCCTCGTAGGCCATCCGGCCGTGCAGCACATGATAGTTGTTGATGAACTGCATGCTGCCGGGCGGCAACTCCATATAGACGTTGAATTGCGGGTCGCGCGCCATCTCGCTCACTGCGTCGATCGCGTCGCGTGCGAGCGGCGACAGGCGCGGCGCCTCAGGGTGGCGTTGCGATGCTTTGATGTATTGCGGCACGAAGAAATTGAAGAGGCGACCTTCGTGCTCGGTGAACACGGAGCGCATATAGAAATTCGGGCCGCCCGCCGGCTGCTCGCCGCGATAATCCCACGGCAGCGGTTCGTAGAGAGCGGCGGCGAGATCGGGACGCGTGCGCACGAGCTCATTGTAGATCGCGACGACGTTGGCGACGCAGGAGAGCCCGCCCGACTTCGCCTTGCGCAGGCACATGAGGCCGACGAGATCGGATCCGTCCGTGTGATAATCGAGGCCGACGAGGCCGAGTTCATTGCCTCTGACCGTCGGATCGTCGAGCTTTTTGCCCTGATCGGTCACGTCGCCCATCATGTGGCCGTATTTGTTCTGCGGCCAGGGATCGCCGAGATGCATGCCGATCCCCCAGTAAAGCATCGTGAGATCGTCGTCAGAATAACGCGCCACGTCGAGTGCGCTGATCCGCACGAAGCCACGCCCGTCGATCAGCTCGCGCTCAACGCCGGCGAGTTTCGCGGCCAGGCCGTCAAGCGGAAACGACTCCCTGCCGATCTCGAGAAGATTGTCTGAGACCGATTTCGCGGTCTTCAGGGCGTGGTCGAGTTCGCGATGATCGCCGGCGGTCAACTCGACCGTCCATTTTTTCGGATCGGCGACGTCGGACGAGCGCCAATCGATGTGCGTTTCAAGAGGCTTCGGCGTGAAGGACATGATCGTTTCTCCCGTGATTCAAATCAGTTGATGGCCGGCCCGGCTTGCGGTCCGCGCACAAGGCGGCCCGGCAGCGCGCCGGTCGCTTCGCCGTCGCAATAGATCGGTGCCCCGGAAACGATGGTCGCCCGATAACCGCGGGCGCGCTGCAACAGGCGCTTGCCGCCGGCAGGCAGATCGAACGCCATGATCGGCGCTTCGAGGGTCAGCTTGTCGAAATCGATGACGTTGATGTCCGCCTTCATGCCGGGCGCAATGATGCCGCGATCCAAGAGCCCGACGGCGCGGGCGGTATCGGCCGTCTGACGCTTGACGAGCCAGCTCAAATCGAAACGCCCCTGCGCGCGGTCGCGGCCCCAATGGCTCAGAAGGTAGGTCGGAAAGCTGCCATCCGAAATGAGTCCGACATGAGCGCCGCCGTCGCCTAGGCCCATGACCGTATGCGCATTGCCGATCATCTCCCCGCAGGCGTCGAGATTGAAATGCGCGTAGTTGGCGAACGGCGCGAAAAGGAATGTCTTGCCCTCGTCTTCCAGCAAATGATCGTAAGCGACCTCTGCCGGCTCTCGACTCTCGCGGGCGGCGATGCTCGCCATCGATTTCTCGCGCGCCGGCTCGTAGTCGGGTCGCGTGCCGAGCGCGAACATGCGATCGAACGCCATGAGGCGACGTGCCGATCCGCTCGCCGCCGCAGCCTCATCGAGAACGCGCCGGCGCAAGGCGGGATCGCGCAAGGCGACCAGACGCTCGGCGAGCGGCTTGTCGGCAATTGCGCGATAGCATGGCAGAAGGGAAAACGGATTGAGGCTCGCCTGCAATCCGTAGAGCACGCCGATCGGGCGCGGCGCGACCTGAGCGCGAATCGGCAGGCCCTGCGTCGCCGCTCCTTCAATCAGGCCGAGCAGCGAGCGCCAACCTTCCGGACCGCCATGGCTCTGCGCCAGCGACAACGACAGCGGACGGCCGGACGCTTCGATGAGCCGGCGGATCATGGCGAATTCGCTCGCCTGATCGGGTGTATCGAAATCCGAAATCATCTCGACGACGCCCGAGCCCGCATCCTTCAGACCAAGCGCAATGCCCATGAGCTCCGCTTCGGTCGCGCGCAACGACGGCGTCGGATCGCCTTTGACGGTGCGGTGATTGAGCGTGCGCGAGGTCGAAAAGCCGACGGCGCCGGCGCGAATGGCTTGCGATGCGAGGTTGCGCATTTCGGCGATGTCTTCCGGCATCGCCGGCTCGAGCTTGGCGCCACGCTCGCCCATGACGAAGACGCGCAGCGCGCCGTGCGGAAGCTGCGCGCAAAGATCGATGTCGTAGCGCCGCGCGGCGAGCGTATCGAGATAGTCGGGGAAGGACTGCCAATTCCAACGCAAACCCTCGTGCAGCGCGGCACCAGGGATATCCTCGACGCCCTCCATCAGTTCGATCAGACGGCCATGATCTTGCGGTTTGACCGGCGCGAAGCCGACGCCACAATTGCCCATCACCGCCGTCGTCACGCCGTGCCAACTCGACGGTGCGAGCCGTTCGTCCCAGGTTGCCTGACCATCGTAATGCGTATGGATATCGACGAATCCCGGCGTGACCAGGAGACCCTTGGCGGCGATTTCCTCGCGCCCCGAGCCGGCAATCGCACCGACTGCCGCGATCCGCCCGCCCTCGACCGCAATGTCGGCCTCGCGAACCGGCGCGCCCGTGCCGTCAGCAAGATTTCCGCCGCGAACGACGAGATCATAGCGATGCGCCACGGCGCTTCTCCATATAGTTAGTTCGATTGATCTAACTATATGGACCTGGCGGCGGCGTGTCAAGGACGCGCTCGCGCACGTTCACCCGATGAATTGGCTTTCGATGTCTTTGAGGCGATCTTCCGCCGTCGCCGTGAGCGAAACGTAAGCGCCGGAGAGCGCGGCCAGAAGCTTGGTCAGTTTCGCGCTTGGAACGATTTCCGCGATCCGGTCGGCGAGCTTCTCCTCGAGCGCCGCGAGCCTCGCGCGGCCCTTCGCGGTGAGCGCGACCGACACCGCCCGGCCGTCCGCCGCATCGGCCTCGTCGGCGATCCAACCCTTGTCGCGCAAATTGCTCAGCATCGCCGAGATGGTCGGCTTTTTCACCGCACCTGCCGCCGCGATGGCACCCGCGCGCTTCGCCCCGCCCTTCAGGTAAAGCAAGGTCCGGTACTGGGCGAGGCTGATATCGGCGTCGCGGGTCATGCGCTCGAACTCGCGATAGAAAACGATGATCGCACGCACGCTTAGATGCCGGTCGTCGGACTTGCTCATGACAGTGGTTCAGATGGATCGGTGAGCTTCATGCTCCGCGCGTATAGATGGCCAGCGCAGTTGCAGCAAGAAAATTGGGCGAGTAGATCGCCCAGATCGTTGCTTTCGCGCATAGGGGTGGAATGTTAGCCTTCAAGCCGATGCAAGGCATCGGGAGGATTCCATTTGAAAACGATAGCACTCGGACTTTCGGTTTTGTGTGCCGGCGTGGCGCTCTTGACGAGCGAGCCGGCTCATGCGGGGCAGGTGTTTGCATCATGTTCCGTCGTCGACGTCGCGACATTCAGCAATCGTGTTCACATCCATTGCACGAAGCCGGTTTCGGGATGCGACTTCCAGTCCGGCGGCTGCGCGCAACAACAGCCAACCGCTCCAACCTATGTCGCGGTCGAGTCAACGAGCGTGATGGCGGCGACCGTCGTTCAGGTCGGGCTCTTCGCGCTGACCAGCAAGCATCTCGTAGACGTACTCTACGACGACAACGCCGGCGCGAATCCGGCCGGGTGCAACCAAAACGACTGCCGCCGGCTCGTCGGCGTGGTGGCCCACTAGCTAGAGTGACGAAGAGTACCGGGCGCCGGCGCCTCGGTGCCCGGTCGCGCGAAAGCCCAGATCGCGACGAGAACCAGAACGGCAAGCAGCGCGTAGCCCGCTTCGATTTCGCCGCCGGTGAGCGGCAGCAATTTCTTCTGCGCCAGGGCGGCGGGAAAATCGAAGGCGAAGTGGAAGGCGACCGCCGCCAAATAAAAGACGATGCGGCGCGCGCGCACCGCTTCCCACACGAGCAGCGACAAGCCGACCTGAAGCACGAAGGCGGAGATGCGCTCAAAGCCACCGAACAAGCCCGACATAAAGCTCGCGCCCGTAAGCCCTTCGCGAATCTTTGCCGTCGTCGCTGCATCCAAATGAAGACTGTCGGCTTGGCCCGTCATCATCAGATAACCGAGCACGGCGACAACGCCGATGTTGAGACCGATCAGAGCGCATTCGGCGCCCGCGTGACCGATGCCGTAGGCGACCGGCGTGCCGTTACCCGGAACGGCCTTGGCAAGGTAGCGCATGGCGACGTAGCGGCCCGTCTCTTCGAACAACGCAGCGGCCAGCGCGGCGTAGAGCGCGAAGCCGATCGCGTGCGCGTCGAACCAGGCTTTCGTCGTCGGATTGGCGGAAAGCAAATAGTAGTGCATCGCGCTTTCCAGCACGACCACCATCGCCACGAATACGCCGACGCCGATGAAAACGTTGCGCAAGCGCAGTTCCATGCGGCGGCGCAAGGCGAAGAAAACGATGAACGGCAAGGCGAGCGCAACAAGCGCGGAAAGCGATAGGCCGATCAGAGTCTCGTTGGTGATCAAGGTCGCTCCTCCCCCAAAGGCGCGCCCTCTTGATACTGCAATTTTGTTATTTAGGCAAATAACAAAATTGCAGTTCGAGATTGAATCGCGAAACCTGCTCGTCCACTGTTGGCGCCGAGCTAATACCAGCCGCGGCGGGGGCGCTACGCCGCGCTTACCTGCTTGCCGGCGACGATCGCGCGGTCGCGGGCGTAGTGGAATTCCGGGCCGTCGAGGTCGATGGCGGGCAGTTGATCCTTCTCGGCCCAATAGTCCTGGGTGTGCTGCCATTCGGGCTTGTCGCCGCGCTTAGGCAGAAGATGCATGGCGCGCATCAGGTAACCCGGGTTGAAGTTTTCGGGATCCATCCAGGGGCTCAGCTTCATGCCCTTGTCCTCGGGACGCAACGCGACCGTCACGCGGCGCTCGCCCTTCTTCTTCATGTGATTGAGCAGCCGGCAAACGAAATCGCCGAGGAGATCGACGCGTAACGTCCAGCTCGCGCGGAAATAGCCGAAGATCCACACCATGTTCGGCACGCCGGTGAACATCATGCCGCGATAGGTGACAGTGTCGGCGAAGTCGAACTTCCGGCCGTCGATCGCGAAATCGATGTCGCCGAGCACGCTCAAGTTGAAGCCCGTCGCGGTGATGATGATGTCGGCTTCGAGTTCCTTGCCCGACTTCAGGAGAATGCCTTTTTCGGTGAAGGTTTCGATTTCGCCGGTGACGACGCTCGCCTTGCCGGCCTTCACGCCCTGAAACAGATCGCCGTCCGGCACGAACGCGATGCGCTGACGCCACGGGCGATAGGTCGGGGTAAAATTCTTCTCGACCTCGTCATCGCCGACGAAGGCGCGAACGCCATCGAGGAGCTCTTTCTTCACCACCTCCGGCTCGGCGAACGAGCGACGGGTGAAGAGCGCCTGGTCGTGCAAGACCTTTCGCCGAACGATTTCATGGATCCAGGTCTCGTCGATCTCCAATTCTCGCAAGACATTGGCGAGATCGTTTTCGTTGCGCGCCGGGATGAAATACGTCGGCGAGCGCTGCAACACGGTGACGTGCGCGCAGTCGGCGGCGATTGCCGGCACGACCGTCGCGGTCGTCGCGCCCGAGCCGATGACGACGACTTTTTTGCCTTTGTAGTCGAGGTCTTCGGGCCAGGTTTGCGGATGGACGATGCGGCCCTTGAATCGCTCCATGCCTTTCCATTCGGGCGTGTAACCTTGCGAATGGCGGTAATAGCCCTGACACATCCATAGGAAGTTCGCGGTGAAGCGGACGGGCTCGCCGCTATCGCCGCGCGTACCTTCGAGCGTCCACAGATTTTGCTCGCTCGACCAGCGGGCGCTGGCGATCTTGTGGCGATAGCGGATGTGAGGGCCGAGATCGTTTTCCTCGATGACCTCGCCCATGTAACGGCGGATTTCGTCGGCGCTTGCGATCGGTGCGCCGGTCCACGGCTTGAAGCGGTAGCCGAAGGTGTAGAGATCGCTGTCGGAGCGGACGCCCGGATACCGATGCATCAGCCAGGTGCCGCCGAAGCTCTCCAAGGCCTCGAGCACGACAAAGCGCGTGCCCGGGCATTGCTTGGTCAGATGATAGGCGCCGCCGATACCGGATATTCCGGCGCCGACGATGACAACATCGAAGTGCTCGGCGCTGGAAGCGACGGGTTTGATGAAAGGCGCTGCGTGGGCCATCTCGACCATCCAGGGCTTGCGGTGTCTCGGTGCGAGCATTGTTTCGCGCGCGCGATCCGGCGCTTTGATCGAGATCAAGGTCGGGCAGCGCGTTTTGGTCGCGGGCCCAAGCGCAGACCGGCGCGAGCCTTGAAGCCGGAAGCCCAGGGACCTTGCGTTCAGGCCGTATCGCCGCAGGGTCCCGGACGGCAGATGCGCCGCCCGAACGCATTGCGTTCGGACCCATCCAGCTTCCGGGACGACATGTTAGGCGCTAATGCCAAAGACCCAGGATGATGCCGAAGACCAAGAACTGGGCGACGTGGTTGCCGATGTTGATCAGCATCAGTTCGAGCGGCAAACGCTGAAAGAGGCCGTTGGTGAGGATCGAGGTGCCGATCCAACCGATGCCGGCCGCAAGCCCCGCGCCGACGGCAAAGCCGAACGACGGATGGGGTCCCAAGAAGATCGCGAAGATGATCGCGGCGACGACCGAGAGCGCGGCGGCACCGGCCATGGCGACGGGCATCGGATAGCCGCCCGGCGATTTCGGATCGAAGCCGACAAGCTTTGCCCACGGTTTGGCGAAGGCGAACGGGGAATACCACAAGCCGCCGACGCCGAAGCCGGCGAGCCCAGCCACGATCGCCGCCCAGAAATTGATGCCCGTCATTCGATCCTCCTCGCGTTTTTCTTTTCGACCGGCGCGGGTCTTCACGAATCGCGCGCGGCAAGGCTCAGCATATCGCCCATGATGGCGTTGAGGTTGAAGTCCTTGGGCGTGTAGACGCCGGCAACGCCCGATTTCTTCAGCGCCGCCTCGTCCTCCGGCGGAATAATGCCGCCGACGATGACGGGCGTATCCTTCAATCCCGCCTTGGCGAGTTCGGCGAGCGTCTCTTGGACGAGCGCCTTGTGGCTGCCGGAGAGAATCGAAAGGCCGATGACGTGCGGGCGCTGCTTCTTGGCGGCGGCCGCGATCTCGACCGGCGTCAGGCGGATGCCGTCATACGACACCGCAAAGCCGCAATCGCGGGCACGCGAGGCGATTTGCTCGGCGCCGTTCGAGTGGCCGTCGAGCCCGGGCTTGGCGACGAGGAGCGCCGGAGCACGGCCGAGCTTGACGCCAAGCGCTTTCGCCTTCTCGCGCAGCGCGCCGATCGTCTCGTCATTGGAGAGGCGCGGGCCGCTCGCCACACCGGTTGGCGCGCGGTACTCGCCAAACGCCGTGCGCAACACGCCGGCCCATTCGCCGGTGGTGACGCCGGCTTTGGCGCAGGCGATCGAGGGCGGCATGATGTTGCGCTTTTCGCTCGCCGCTGCGCGAAGTTCGGCGAGTGCGCGATCGACGGCTTTGGCATCGCGCTTCGCACGCCAGGCATTGAGGCGATCGATCTGATCGCGCTCGGCTTTCGGATCGACGGTGACGACGGCGCCCTCGCCCGAGACGAGCCCGGACTGCGCGCTCTCGCGATAGGCGTTGACGCCGACGACGATCTGCTCGCCGCTTTCGATCGCGGCGACGCGTGCGGCGTTGGCCTCGACGAGACGCTCTTTGAGGTAGCCGCTCTCGACCGCTTTCAGCGCACCGCCGAGCTGGTCGATGTGCGCGAGTTCGGCCTTGGTCTTGCGTTTCAGGTCTTCGACCTTGGCTGCGATCACCGGCGAGCCGTCGAAGATGTCGGCGAATTCGAGGATGTCGGTTTCATTGGCGAGGATCTGTTGCGCACGCAGCGACCACTGCTGATCCCACGGACGCGGCAGGCCGAGCGCTTCATTCCACGCCGGCAGCTGCACCGAACGGGCGCGCGCGTTCTTCGAGAGCGTCACCGCCAGCGTCTCCAAAAGAATGCGATAGACGTTGTTCTCCGGCTGTTGCTCGGTGAGGCCCAGCGAGTTCACCTGCACGCCGTAGCGGAAGAGGAGGTTCTTCGCGTCGCTGACGCCGTAGCGCGTGCGGCCGATTTCTTCCCACAAATCACCGAAGGCGCGCATCTTGCACATCTCGGTCAGGAAGCGGATGCCGGCGTTGACGAAGAAAGAGATACGCCCGAAGACGCGGCCGATGTCGCTCGCCGGCACTTGGCCGCCGTCGCGCACGGCATCGAGAATGGCGATGGCGCTGGCGAGCGCGTAGCTCAGCTCCTGCACCGGCGTCGCGCCCGCTTCTTGCAGGTGATACGAGCAGACATTCACCGGATTCCATTTCGGCAGCTCGCGATAGGTGAAGGCGATCGTGTCGGCGGTGAGGCGAAGCGACGGCGTCGGCGGAAAGATGTAGGTGCCGCGCGCGAGATACTCCTTGATGATGTCGTTCTGGGTCGTGCCTTGCAGATCGGTGCGCGCGACGCCCTGCTCGTCGGCTACGGCAATGTAGAGCGCGAGCAGCCAGGGCGCCGTCGCGTTGATCGTCATCGAGGTGTTCATCGTCGAGAGCGGGATGGCGTCGAAGAGCATCCGCATGTCGCCCAGATGCGAAACGGGCACACCGACCTTGCCGACCTCACCCTTGGCGCGCGGATCGTCGCTGTCGTAACCGGTCTGCGTCGGCAGATCGAAGGCGACCGAAAGGCCGGTCTGGCCGCGGCTCAGATTCTCGCGATAGAGCGCGTTGGAGGCCTTGGCGGTCGAGTGGCCGGCGTAGGTGCGGAAGATCCAAGGTTTGTCGGCCATTCGGCACTCGCTGCAATGCAGCAACGATCTAACCGCAAGAGAGGGCTCGCCGCAATCAAGCGTCATGACGCGGGTTAACGCTGCCCTTCTAACTGTCATCCCCGCGTAGGCGGGGATCCAGTTCTCTTCAGAAACACTCTTCCTATCGGAGCGCGTCACACGTACCAGTGCAAACTTCGTCCTGGGTCCCCGCCTTCGCGGGGATGACAGCTGAAGAGCGTATGACTGTTACTTCACCCAGTCGTTGGTGAAGACGAGTTTGGGGCCCGAGTCGGTCATGGCCTCGGCGGCAGCTGAGAAGGGCACCACGCGCGACGTCACGTGTTCGGGATGGAAGTGGCCGGCGGCACAGGCGTCGAGCACGGCGGGGAGATTGCCGCGCGCTTCGACGCGGCCGGTGATGAAGGTGATGCCCTTGGAGTACATCTTGACGAGCGGGAACGGCGTCGCCGGCGCGAAGTAGATCGCGACGCTGGTGCACACGCCGTTGGGCGCTGTCGATGAGATGACATAGTCGAGGGCGTCGGGATCGCCGCTGCCGTCGACGGTGATCTCGAACTGCTCGGGGCCACCGGTCGCGAGCGAGGTCGAGCGATTGGCTTTCGCCGTCTCGCGCCGCTCGGCCAAGTTCAACGGCTCGACCACGATGCCGAAGCGCGCGGCTGCGGCGCGGCGCACCGGGTCGTCGTCGAGATAGAGCACGCGCCCCGCGCCGAGGCATGCCGCAGCGCCGGCGGCATAAAGAGCGACGCTTTGCGCGAGGCCGCCGACGACGAGGACGTTGGCGCCGGGCCGCGCCTTCAAATGCGCAGCGACCGCGCGCCAGCCGTCGGGCACGTTGTCGGCGGCGCTGGCGACGGCGACGGGATGGAGGCCTTTCGGCAAACGCACCAGCATGTGGTCGGCGAACGGCACGTACATGAGGTCGGAAAGCGCGCCGCCGAATTCGCTGCCGCAGGCGGGCTTCAGGCCATAGGCGGCGCGAAAGGGAAAGGCCTCGCAGGTGTTCGTCCAGCCGCGCCGGCAGGTGGCACAACGGCCGCACGAGAGCTGGAAGGGAACGACGACGCGCTCGCCCGGCTTGACGCCGGCCTTGCTGCCCGCATCGACGACCTCGGCGACCGCTTCATGACCGAAGGCGAAGGGGCCCGCATAGGGCGCGAAGCCCGAGGCGATGTAGAGATCGAGGTCGCAGCGCGCGACGGCGAGCGGGCGCACGATCGCATCGGTGTCGGCGTTGAGCTTCGGCGCGGGCACGTCCTGCAGTTCGAAGGTGTTGGGCTTGATGAAGGTGAGTTGGCGCATGGCTTAGCTTTGGTCGGCGTTCGCGCGGACCCAGCGGCGCAAGAGAAACGCCGTGACGGCAAGGAATATCGCGGCGCCTAGGTGACGCGCGACGATGGCGATGGGCGCGCCCGATTTCGCCGTGACGATCGCATCGCCGAGCGGGATGACGACGGCGATAAGGGCGAACACCGCAAGCGTCTCGATATCGCGGCGAAGCAACATCGCCAGCGCGAAGAGAACGAGGAACGCGGTGCGCGAGGCATAGACCAAGACGAAGCCGCTGTCGGCCGCATCGGCCAGCGGCAATCCGAGGCGCGTCGCAAAAGAAACCGGGTCGAGCACGGCGACGGCGGCGCTGAAGGCCAGATAGCCCGCCAAGGCCAGGACGGCCCACGCCCCGAAGGAAACCCAAGGATTGCGGCGCCAAACGGTCACGGCCATGATGATTATCGCCTTTCGTCCGCAGAACCCCGCGGGTAGCTGCAAGCGGACACCGGCGGGGGCGAAATCACAAACGCGCTTTTCTTTCGATGGATGAAATGATTTCATCTGTCGCATGGCACGACCCGAACCCATGCCGCCCTTGACCGCCTTGCGCGCCTTCGTTGCGGCGGGGAGCCACGGCAGTTTTCAAGACGCGGCGCGCGAGCTCGGCGTCACGCCGTCGGCGATCAGCCATCAGGTGCGCGCGCTTGAGGCGTGGCTCGAAGCGCCGTTGTTCACGCGCACGGCGCGGCAAGTCACGCTGACGGCGAAGGGCCGGCGCTTTCTGAAAGATATCGAAGGCGCGTTCATGCGCATCCGTAAAGGTGCCGATCGCGTGCGCGGCGACGGGCGCAAGGCACGGCTGCGGGTCAGCGCCCTGCCCCTTTTCACCAGCGCGTGGTTGATCCCGCGCTTGGCCGATTTCGAGGAGCGCCATCCGGAGATCACGCTGGCGATCGAGACGTCGAACCGCATCGCCGATTTCGAGCGCGACGATATCGACGTCGGGATCCGCAATCTACGCGCGCCGACGCCGGGCCTCTCGGTGCGCAAACTGCTCGACGTGCGCCCGGTGCCGTTGTGCGCCCGCAAGCTCACGATCGGTGCGAATGCGTTGCGCCGGCCGCGCGATCTGGCGAACCACGCGCTCATCCATATCTCGGCGCGGCCGGAGTCGTGGCGCGATTGGCTCACCGCAATCGGCCTTGGCGATCTGAAACCGAAGCGCGACCTGACCTTCGATACAGTGCCCGCCGCACTCGAAGCAGCGGCGCGCGGGCACGGCGTGACGTTGGGCATGAGCCCGCTTGTCTGGGAGGCGCCGATCGCCGCCTCTCTCGTCGTGCCGTTCGCGCCGGCGGTCGATGTCGCCTCGTCCTATTACATCGTGCATCGCAAGGCCGACGCGGCGCGCCCCGAGGTGAAGGCCTTCGTCGATTGGCTGACGGCGGAGATGGCGCGCTTCGTGCGCTCGCGCCCGCAAGTGCCGAAGACGGCGCTGGCGCGCGAGTGACTCAGCTGTCATCCCCGCGGAGGCGGGGACCCAGTCCTCTTCAGAAAGACTCTTCCTGTCTGTGCGTGTCATACGCGCGGAGCAGACTTCGCCCTGGGTCCCCGCCTCCGCGGGGATGACAGGTGAGGATGTGTGGGTTCGCTGAGTTCTCAAACGAAGTGCAACACCAATAAGGGTGTGGCGGTTGACGCGACGCAAAGGGTCGGATCGAATTGGACCGGCATCGGAAGGATCATGCAGATGAGACTGTTCAAGCTTGCGGTGGCGTTGGTGCTGGCGTGCGTCGCCGCGGCGGCGCCGGCGCTGAGCAAGGCGCATCTGACGCCGGCGCAGGAGTGGGAGGCGTGGCGCAAATCCGAGAACGCGGGCTGGTCGAGCGAGAAATACGCGCTCTTGAAGATCGACGATGCCGTCTATCTCAAGCCCGGCGAGACGGCGTCGCTCTCGAGCGGGCGCGAGCCGGTGCTGCACTACAAATTCACGCTTGGCGCGGCGGTGGCGCCGGCGACGCTGAGTGTCGCTTACGCCGAGCCGAATGCGATCGTGACGCGGGGCGGCAAAGCAAAGACCTATAAGCTCAGCGAGAAGACCGTGCATATGCCGCTCGGCCATGGCATCGAGTTCGGGATGAAGCTCGCGCAAGTGACGCCGGGCAAAATGGGCCTGCGCGCCTTCGTCTATAATCAGGCCAATCCGCTCGCGAAGGAATTCAAAGGCCTCGACCATTTTCCGTTCGATCCGGCGTTCGTGATTACGGCCGCGTTCGAACCGGCGGCGAAAATCGAAGGCGTCGATTTCCAGACCTCGCGCGGCTGGTACAAGCGTTTCTATCGCGCCGGGTTTGCGGTCTTCACGCTGGAGGCCAAGAGCGTGCGCCTGCCGCTCTATTCCGACAGCGACGATCCGAAAAAGATCAAGGATCTCTCGGCGTTCTTCCTCGACGATTTGACGGGCAAGGAGACTTACGGCGTCGGGCGCTATGTCAACATCGACCTCAAGTCGTTTCCGCCGCAGAAGCTGACGATCGATTTCAACCGCGCCTATAACCCGAACTGCGCGCGCTCGCCGCACTACAACTGCCCGGTGGCGACGGACACGATTCCGGTGGCGATTAGGGCGGGTGAAAAGAAACCGCCGGGGCATTGAGGCTGCCCCCAACTGTCATCCCCGCCCCCGGGTCGCGGCCTTACCCCAGTTCGACGCGGTGCACTTGCAGGGGTTCGTCGAAGCCCTTCAACGTCACCGGGCCCATGCAGTGCAGGCGCAGCGTTTTGCCGGCGCAGAGTTCGGCGACGACGTTGGAGACCAGGATGTGGTCGGGCTCGGCGTAGGCGCACAGGCGCGCGGCCAGCTGCACGGTCGAGCCGAAGAAATCGTTGTGACGTTCGATCGGTTCGCCGGCGGCAATGCCGATGCGCACGTGCAGCGGCAGATCGGGGCGGGAGGCGCGATGGCGCGCCAGATCGTGCTGAACCTTGACGCCGCAGCGAATGCCCGAAGCGGCGGAGAAGAAGGCCGCCATGATGCCGTCGCCGGTGTGCTTCACTTCGTGCCCGCCCAAGCCGGCGAGCGCGTCGCGCACGATGCGATCGTGGGCTTCGACCATCTCCATCGCCGCGTCGTCGCCGAGGCGCTGCGTCAGGCTCGTCGAGCCGACGATGTCGGTGAAGAGCACGGTGCGGGTGCCTGGATCGAGCTCGCTGCTTCCCGGCGCGCGCACGGCGCCGCCTTCGTCGACTTCGGACGCGCCCATGAAGGCGTCGGCGACCTCCGGTGTCACCTCCATGACTTTCGACGCGACCATGCCGTGGGCCTCGCGATGCACCGCGATCGCCGCTTCGGCGCTCGGCGCCGTGCACATGCAGAAGCCTCTGCCGCTCTTCAGATTCAGCCAGTATTTGAGATATTCGACGCCGTGCTTGGCCTGAACTTGCACGTCGAGCTCATGAGCCTGGGCGAGGTTCGTGGCGGTCACGCCGTCGGGCAGCTCGTGAATGTCGATATAGGTCGGCATCTGTCCATCTCTCGGGTCGCGCGGGGCCGCCCCGCGAGTATGCAACGTTTGGCGCCCGGTGAGAAATGCCGGCTCTAATGCGGCGCGGCGGTGCCCGGATCGGGCGGCGGCATGACGCAGACCTTGGTCTTGCCGTCGCTCTGGACGACGACCTTGCCGCCCATCTTGATGCACTGCGCCTCGTCGGCCGGCGTCAGCAGCACCCTGAGCGCGGCATTGGCGGTCGGACCGCAAAGGCCGACGGCGGCGACGACAAAAAGGAACTCGCGAAGTCGCTTCATCGAAACACCTACCGATTGAGCGGGCGATCGTAGCATAAGGCATGGGACCAATTGTGGCGGCGTCAGAATGGCGAAGAAACGCAAACCCTATTCCGGCGTGCTGGTGAAGCCGGTGGTGGTTCCGCCGTTCAAGCACACGCTCCTTTCCGACGGCCGCCGAACCAGAATACGGCTCGGTTAATTCGTCCTCGAAACATGCTTCGCGCCCGGATCGACCGCTAGTCTACCGGCGACGGCTTACGTCGGTAGTCCGCCCTTGAGTTTGAGGATCCAGCGCATGCACGTGTGTCCGAAGTCGACGCCGGCGCCGTACATCATCGGGCAGGCACCAGCGATCACGCTGATATCATGTTGACGGCAGTACTCGACTGCCGCCGGCGAGACACTCGATCCCTTGCCTATGGATTGGTGCATCCAAACGCGGCGGACCCCGGCAGCGCTGCAGTCGCGCACGATCCGCTCGGTGGTCTCAGGTCGCGTGATGATCACAACGCCGTCGACCCCGCCCGTGATCGATTGCAGGTCGGGATAACAGCGATCGCCCTCGAAGGTCTGCATGTGGGGATTGACGGGGAATACGTCGTGCTCGGCCGTCTTCAATCGGCGATAGATCGCATTGCCGACCGGGTGGCGGCCGTTGTCGCTCGACACGCCCACAACGGCGATACGCTTCTGAGCCAGAAAGTCGTGTATTTTCGTTTCGAGGGTTGTCGTCTTCATCGCTTTTCACCAAAGAAGAGGAGCAATCCCCGCCCGTTTGGCTATCCATTTGGCGCGCGATTTCAAGATCGTCTCACGCGGCCGACTGGTCATTGATCCAAATCAACGTTCGCGAGGCTGGGCAGCGCCGTGCTTACTTCGCCGGCGTCAATTTGAACGTCCACGTCCAGCCCTTGCCGTCTTTGGTCACGATCGTGCTCGACTTCGCGTCGATGGAAACGATGTTGCCCTGCACCGCGGCCGGCATCGCCAGAAGGATCGCGCCGGGAAGGACGAAATCCGTCGGCTCGCGCACGGCTTTCGCGGGAACGGCGACGCGCGCGCCGGTGCAAAAAGTGGTGACGCTGGCGGCCGCATAATTTCGCGTCCCAGTCAGCTGCAGCGCGCCGCCGAGGCCGTTCTCCAACTTTTCGATCGTGAAGTGTTCGTACGCACTGCTCAGCACGGGCGGCGCGCATTTTGGTTCGGCGTTGCGCGGATTGACGACGTCCGATTTGTAGTTCTTGAACGTCGGCTCGCCGACCAGTTGCGCCGTCGTTTGATCCCACCGCAAATCGATTTCGACGCGATCCTTCACCGCCGCTTCGTCGGCGATGCCGCCGCCGCCGTTGACGATGCGGGTATGCGGGCCGTCGTATTCGCCGATGATCGCATAGTTGATCTGCGTAACGGTTGCCCACTTCATCATCACGCTTTGATCGATGTCGGCGCTTTGCGCCGGCACGGTCGCGAGCAAAGCGACGGCGCCGGCAGTCGCGAGTACATTCGAACGCACTTGACGAATTTTCACTGGGATTTTCCTCGCTCGATGAAGATGGACGCCAACCGGCGCGCCCGGACGTAGCAAGGTAAGTGCGACAAGCCAAGAGGCGCAGACGATACTCGAAATACCGACTCTATCTTCGGTTTGCTCGACGGTGACATTAAAAAGGAGCCGGTGGTTGGTCAGCTCCTTCACTCACGACTTCGGTGGCGCGGGACTGAAGTCAGCAGAACGTGCCATTGCCAAGGAGGTAGCCGTTCAGATGAAATCACTCCTCAGTGAAGCGGAACGATGAGATCTCGCAGACATTGATCCGGTGCTTCTCGACCTTGTCGCCGTCATCAAAGACGCCGAGGAAATCATAGAGGCAATAATCATCCGTTGCGAAATTCACGACCACTGAATTCCCCACGCTTAGAGAATCTTGTCCGAGAATATCCTCTTCCCAATCATTCGTTCCGACACGCGAGGCGTGGAATTGAACCATCGTGTGACGGGTCTCATTGATGATCTTCACTTTTTTGTTCGCGTCTGCGAACGCCGTCGTCGCTAAAGACGCTGCCATGACGCTCGCCGCCAAGGCAGCAAGAAGCGGTCGGATGATTTTGCGCATGTCTTTCCTTTCAAGTGGGCCGTGATGCGTATACGGGCGGCTCCACGGGGGGAAGAGGTCGGGGTGCCACAAACAATGGAATGTGGATGCGAAAAGCTTGACCTCGATTAGATGCGACGTCTACGCGCCGGTGCCGTCTTGGGACTGGGTCCCCGCCGCAGTTTACCCTCGGGCAAGGCGAAGCCTCGACCCGGTGGCGGGGATGACAGTTGAGGGGGTGTGCGCGCAGCGAAGTGCAGCGTGCGGCGCAGCAGACGGCGTAATTTAATTGCGTTACACTGGCGACTCCGGCAGCAAATTTACCTAATCACACGCAATTTGTCGCATTGGTTGCGGCCGGGTCATATTGCGACGCACAAAATGCCGTGATACTGGCGGCTGATTCCCTTTGGAACCGCACCCGAACGGCGCCTCGAACGTTGAGGCTCGGGCAAGCGAACCGGGCAACGCGAGGACTTTCATGACCGTTACGGCAGTCAAGCGGACGCAGGACTCTTTGAAAGAGCTCTACGACATCGGCGAGATTCCGCCGCTCGGCTTCGTGCCGCCGAAGATGCATGCCTGGGTGATCCGCAAGGAACGTCACGGCGCGCCCGAGCAATCGATGAAGCTGGAGGTCGTGCCGACGTGGGAGCTCGACTCGCACGACGTCCTCATCCTCGTGATGGCGGCGGGCGTGAATTACAACGGCGTGTGGGCCGCGCTCGGCACCCCCATTTCACCCATGGACGCGCACAAGAACCCCTTCCACATCGCCGGCTCCGACGCGTCCGGCATCGTGTGGGCGGTCGGCTCCAAGGTCACGCGCTGGAAGGTCGGCGACGAGGTGGTGGTCCACTGCAATCAGGATGACGGCGACGACGAAGAGTGCAATGGCGGCGATCCGATGTTCTCGCCCAGCCAGCGCATCTGGGGCTATGAGACCCCCGACGGGTCATTCGCACAATTCGCGCGAGTGCAGGACCGTCAGCTCATGGAACGCCCGCGTCACCTGACCTGGGAAGAATCCGCCTGCTACACGCTCACCCTGGCCACGACCTATCGCATGTTCTTCGGCC
>JANXXU010000014.1 GCA_025350465.1 Alphaproteobacteria bacterium
GCCGCATAAGCCAACAGCGGAACATGACTTGTGCAAATGCGGATGCAACGCTCATTGCACGGCGTGCGCCGACGCTTCATGCGAGCGTGCACTCCGCTCAACAGCTTGCCGCTCCGACGCAAAGCCCTCCAAACGAGCCCATTTCAGAGCCAGTGCGTTGATCGCAACAATGACCGAGCTTCCCGACATCGAAAGCGCCGCGATCTCCGGACTGAGCAAAAACGGATAGAAGACGCCCGCCGCGAGCGGAAAGGCGATAATATTGTAGCCGGCTGCCCACCAGAGATTTTGATGCATCTTGCGCAGCGTTGCCCGCGAAAGCCGGATCGCCTTGACGACGTCGAACGGATCGCTGCGCATGAGAACAACGTCGGCGCTTTCGATTGCGACATCGGTGCCGGCGCCGATGGCAAAACCCAGATCAGCCTGGGTCAGCGCGGGCGCGTCGTTGATGCCGTCGCCGACCATGCCGACGCGATAACCTTGCGCTTGCAGATCCTTCAGCTTTTGCACCTTTTGGCCGGGCAGCACTTCCGCGAGGATAATGTCGATGCCCAATTGCCGTCCGATACGCTCCGCTGTCGCTTGATTGTCACCGGTGAGCATCGCGACCTTGATGCCGGCTTGCTGGAGGTTTGCGACCGTCGCGGCAGAGGTCGGTCGCTCTTTGTCGGCGATAGCGATCAAGCCGATCAGGCGGCCGGCGCGTGCCACATGGACGACGGTACGCCCGCCGCTCGCCAAGCGGTCGACCTCGCCCGCAAGTCCGCCCAGATCGATACGGAATTCATCCATCAACCGGCGGTTGCCGACGAAGACATCGTCGCCAGCAATACGCGCCTTTGCGCCGCGCCCGTCGAGATTCTCGAACGCCGCTGCCACCGCCGTTTCGATGTCGGCGGCTTTGCGAAGAATCGCCTGGGCGAGGGGATGGTCCGAACCTTTCTCGATCGCGGCAGCCGTCGAAAGCAGAAGCCGTTCGTCCACACCTGCCGCGGACACTGTTTCCACGACTTCAGGTTGGCCCATCGTGAGAGTGCCGGTCTTGTCGAAGACGATGACGTTGAGCTTGGCCGCTTCCTCAAGCGCAACGGCGTTCTTGAGCAAGATGCCGTTGAGGGCCCCGCGGCCGGTCCCGACCATGATCGCCATTGGGGTTGCGAGGCCAAGAGCATCGGGGCAGGCGATGACCAACACGGTGATCGCCATCGTCACGGCGAACAACAGCGATGCGGCGGCGATCCAGTACCAAAAGAGGAAGGCTGCGACGCTGACGATGATGGCCGCCAGAACCAACCATTGCGAAGCGCGGTCAGCGAGGAGTTGGGCCGGCGCCTTGGAGTTTTGCGCCTCCTGCACGAGCTTGACGATTTGTGCGAGAGCCGTGTCGGCGCCCACCTTGGTCGCGCGATACCGAAAAGCCCCGCTCTTGTTGATAGTCGCACCGGCAACCGTTTGGCCCGGTCCCTTACTCACCGGCATGGACTCGCCGGTAAGCATCGATTCGTCGATGGTCGATTGGCCCTCGGTGATCTCGCCGTCCACGGGGATCTTGTTGCCGGGACGGATGACGACAATATCGCCGACAACAACCTCGGCGGTTGAAATTTCAATCTCCTTACCTTGGCGAAGGACGTTCGCTTTAGGTGGAGCGAGATCGAGCAGATGCCTGATCGCTTCCGACGCGCCGGCGCGAGCCCGCATCTCAAGCCAGTGGCCGAGAAGGATGAAAACAAGCAGGACGGCGGCGGCCTCATAAAATTGCTGCCCGCCGTAAACAAACGTTGCGCCGACACTGAAAAGATAGCCGGCGCCTACACTGAGTATGACGAGAACCGCCATGTTGAGAACGCCGCGGCGCAGCGCTCGCCAGGCGCCGACCGCAAACGGCCAAACGGGATAGAGGATCGCGCCACTGGCGAGGGCGAACATGATGAGCTCGGGATCCCAACCTGCGGGTAGAGGCAGCGATGGAATCGGCAGGCCCATCGGGTGCAGCAGGAAGATCGGCACCGCAAAGACGAGCGCGACAAGGAAGCGATTGCGCATGTCGATCGCCATCGCGGCGGCATCGTGGCCGTCGTGCATGTCGTCGTGATCGGTGTGCGCGGGTTGGCCAGCCTTTGCGTTGGCAGATCCGTGATCGCCCATCGACCGGCAAAGGTGCTCAGGGACCGATTCCCCCCGGCAATGGAATCCGCAATCACGAATTGCATCCGTAATTGCCGCGACACTTGTCTTCGACGGATCGAACCCAACCGTCGCTTTGCCCGATGCCCGATTGACGATCACTTCGGAGACACCCGGCTGACCGCGAACGACGCGGTCAACGACTTGGTCGTCGAGCGCCGACAACATGTCGCCGACGTCGAACACCGCCTTGACGGTACCGACTCCGATTTTGGTCTTAGGGGTGTTCGGAACGGCCTCGTGGTGATGATGCGCTGTGTGTTGCATGACGCTCATATTTGTTCCGTCGAATTCAATCACGCGCGCGAGAATGACGACCTACGGCCGCTCCGTCCACCGGATGGCGGACCCGGCGTCAAAAGCCCAGCAACAGCGACGCGGCAATGAGAAGGCAACCGGCTGTCAGTGGGCGTGGCCGCCGCAGCAGCCAGCCGGCTTTGCAGTTGCGCTCGTGTATTTTTGCGGTGCCTTCTTGAACTCGTCGCGGCAATGCGTCGAGCAAAAGAAATAGGTCTTGCCTTGGAATGTTTCTTGTCCGCTGGCCTTCGTGCTTTCGACGGACATGCCGCAGACCGGGTCGATCGTGTTCATTATAGGGGTCCTTCGCTGCGCCGCGCTATCCTTGCGGCCAATCCCAATGTGCGTGGTCTTTGGCCACCGCTCATTGCGCTAGATCAAGTTGTGGCAATCGCGTCGAGCGGAATTGCCGCGAACCCCTTGGGCGGAAGGACCTGCAGCCCGTGTTTCCGGGCTGCAAGCAAGTTGGTTTCAATGTCGTTTGAAATTCTAGCGGATGTCGATTGTTCCGGCCATGCCGGCTTCTGCGTGCCCCGGGAAATTGCACGCAAATTCGAACGAACCCGGTTTGGTGAATTGCCAGACCAATTCCTTCGTTTCGCCCGGCTTCACGGTAACGGCACTTCCCACCGCATGGCTGTGACCGTGCATTTCGCCGGTGCTCATGCCGCCCTCCGCCTCGGCCATTTCGGCCATGGTTTTGCGATGCTCAAGTTGCGTGATGTGATCGCCGATCGTCAGTTCGTGATCTTGCTCGCCCTTATTGACGACAATGAACTTGACGGTTTGGCCGACTCGAAACGTCAGCTTCCTGACGTCGAACTTGATCTCTCCCGCCTCTATTCGAACTGTGCTGCTCACGGCTTTTGGATCGCCGGGCTGGCCCGCGGCGTTCTCCTCAGAATTGCTGTGGCCGCCATGCGCCATTGCGGCTGCGCCCAGCGCCGTAGCGGCAATCGAGGATATTGCTAGGTATTTGATCGTATTCATTTCAGGTCTCCGGTGAGCGCTCGAGCTCGAAGGGTTTGATTGATAGATGGATGCAATGCCGGTTCGGTTGACGCGGATGTGGCGTCAACACCGGTAGTCTCTTGGGAGACGTTAGATGAGGAGGCGCCCGGTTCGCGCATAGGTGCCCGCGTATCCGGATCGTGGCGCGACTTCAATCGGGCGAACTTTCGCTCGATCTCCATGAGCGTGCGTCGTCGCAATGACTGACAATACGGGAATGATCGTCGGCTTAAGCGACCTCGCGAGATCGCCCGTCACTCGGCTCTTTTCGGCAACAGCAATTGAACCAAGATCGGTCGCGCAGCCAATTTCTTGCGGCCCTGAACAACGACGGCCCGCGCAAAAGTTGTCGTGCATAGAGCCGGGCTGCAGTTGTGCGCTCGCGGTCGGTGCCCGCGCATGCATGATGCATCCGGCCGCGAACGCATTGCCGAACAGGCTCGCGGAAAACAAGAGCAGGACCGCAATCGCGATTTTGTTCATGACGCTGCGCCAAACTCGACCATCAAGGCCCATATAGTCACGACCAACTGCAAGCCCAAGACTACCGCGCCATCGGGTCGCCGCATTGAGCCATATCAATGCGTCCGCGGCCCCAACCTGAGTGCGACACCTTAGCGTTCGAACGGGGCACCCATGCCCAGCGATGCGTTCGTCTTGCGTATCGACGCTCCGGCGTCCGCCTCGAGCCCGGTCAGGGCGCGGATGGCATCTATGGTCTCCGGGATCACGATCGCTTGATTGTCAACCATGTAGGCGTAGAGCGCCTCGTCGCCGGCGACCGAGAGCATGTCCTCCCACATTGCGACTTCATACAAATTGTCGTGCGGGCGGCCGGCATCGGCCATCAACTCCTTCACGGTGTTGATCGCGGTCAGACCGTGCTTCATACGGATCAGGGCGATGCGTGACGACTTCCTGAAAGCGTCGACGACTTCGTCCTTGCTTGCGTTTCGCGTGAGCTGCACAACCCAATAATGAAGATGCGCCAGGGTTTCCGGCACCTTGACCGCCATCGTGATGACGTCGAGCTCGCGATCGACCGTCTGGGCATCCGGACCTTGGTGGCTGGGGATCTCTTCTTCTGGCACGAGCGTGTTCATGATGCCGCCTTGATGGCTTTCCCATGGATCCGTCGCACGCCTGAGCAACGTGCCGCGCGCCCGCCGCAACAGACCAGCCTGCTTGAGCGCTGTCAGAGTTCGTACGACCGACGTCGTGTTGCACGAGACCACACGGGTGGCACTGCGCCCGATGGCCCCAGCGTAGCTCGACTCCGCGACGAAGGAATGTCCCGCGACATCGTGCTTCTCGCCGCCCTGAACGATGAACTTGACGCCGCGCTCACGGTAGCGCGCCGCGTTCTTGGCGCCGATATGTTTCGGCGTGCAGTCGACGACCACATCTGCCTTCGCGATCAGATCGTCGAGGGTCCCCGCGACTTTGAGCCCTGCATCGCGCATTGCACCAGTTCGGTCATCCACGGCGGCAAACAATTTGAAGCCCTTCCTAGGGATCGCTTGCATGCGCCAATCCGACGCCACATCGGCCACGCCAACGAGTTCCATGTCGCCTTGCAGCGCGATCGCGTCCGCCGCCCGCTTGCCGATGACACCGTACCCATTGACCGCAACCCGGATCTTTCCCTGCGCAAGCGCCATGTCATTTTCTCCTTGGTGCGGGTGCCGTCACGACGTTTTGCGGCCTGCCCGCAGCGAACCCTTGAATGTTCTCAATCGTCGTATCGAGGATGCGTTGAACGGCTTCCAGCGTGTTGAAGGCGCTATGAGGCGTCACAACCACATTCGGCATCTTGAGCAAGATGTGGTCCGCGACCAAGTTCCGCAGATCGTGCCGCTCACAGAACACAGAGCAGATCAGCTCGGCCTCCTCTCGGATCGCAGGCTCGTCGGGCAAAACATCAAGGCCTGCCGCAGCGACCCTTCCGCTGCGAAGCGCGACGATGAGGGCGCGAACATCGAGCAAATTGCCCCTCGCAGTGTTGATGACGATGGCCCCCGGCTTCATCCGCGCAAATTGCGCGTCGCTAAGCATGTTATGCGTCTCACGCGTTGCCGGCACGTGAAGCGTCAGAATGTCGGCCGCTGCAAGAACATCCTCGAAAGAGGCGTAACGGAAGCCCAGAGTTTGCACGGCTTGGAGGTCCGGGCGGATATCGCAGGCGATGACATCCAATCCGAAGCCGCGTGCGATTCGAATGACGTGCTGCCCAATGCTCCCGGTACCGACGACGCCGAGCGTCTTTCCGAATAGATCGAACCCCTGGAGGCCGACCGGCGAAAAATGCCCATCGCGCGCCCGCTGATTGGCCTCGATGATCCGGTGACTGATCGCAAGCAGAAGCGCGAATACGTGCTCCGCCACAGTGTTTGCCCCGTATGTCGGGACATTGCTGATGATGATCCCGCGCCCCGCGCAATAGGCGGTATCGATGTGATCGACGCCGGTCGAGCGCGTGGCAATCAGCTTCAGCGCCGGCATGCGCTCCAACAGGTTCTGGCGGAGTTCTGAATAGATAAACGTCGAGACGACCTCGGCGGCTGCGAAGCGGTTCGCATTTCCGGCCCGGAGCGGCTCATCGGTCACGGCAACGTCATGCTGCCCTTTCAGCACATCGAACGCGGCCGCCTCACGCGGCTCGGCTTCGAAGACGTAGAGCTTCATACAATCGCCCTCTTTGGGCGCTCCGTTGTCCGGCTTGCCGCTTCGGCCTCAGCAACACGCTGCTTGACGGCGATAAAGCTATCGGGCGTCACGGAGATCGAGTCGATGTCGCATCCGACCAGAAAGGCCGCGAACTCGGGATGATCGCTTGGCGCCTGCCCACACAATCCGACCTTGGCGCCAAAGCGATGGGCCGCCTCGATCACGGTCTGAATCATCCACTTCACGGCCTCATCCTGCTCGTCGAACAGCTCCGCAAGCTCGTCGGAATCCCGGTCGACGCCCAACGTGAGTTGCGTGAGGTCGTTCGAACCGATCGAGAAGCCGTCGAAGCGCTCCGCAAACGCTTTGGCCAGAATGACATTCGAGGGTATCTCGCACATGACGTAGACCTGAAGCCCATCTTCGCCTCGCTTCAAGCCGTTTTCGGCCATCACCTCAAGGACACGATCCGCCTCGCGGACGGACCGGCAAAACGGGATCATCACGACAACGTTCTTCAACCCCATACCGTTGCGCAACTTACGGATTGCCCGACATTCAAGGGCAAAGCCGTCGCGGTAGCGCGGCGAGTAGTAGCGCGAGGCACCGCGAAACCCGAGCATGGGGTTTTCTTCCTTGGGTTCGAATTCGGCGCCGCCGATGAGGCTTGCGTACTCATTGGTCTTGAAATCGCTCATACGAATGATGACAGGTTTGGGGTAGTGCGCGGCGGCAATGCGCCCGAGACCGTGCGCGAGGCGGTCGACGAAGTAGTCCGTCTTGTCCGCGTAACCGCGCGTCAGCTCACTGATCTGCTCTTTGGCCTCCTTGTCGCGCAATGTTTCGAAGCGAAGAAGCGCCATTGGATGCACTTTGATGTGATTGCTGACGACGAATTCCATACGTGCAAGCCCGACACCATCGGCGGGCAGGCGCCACCAGCGGAACGCAGCAGCCGGGTTGGCGAGGTTCAGCATGACCTGCGTACGCGTCGCCGGGATCCGGCCGAAGGAAATCTCTTCGATGTCGAAGGTGCCGAGACCTTCATAGATGAACCCTTCATCACCCTCGGCGCACGAAACAGTGACCTCTTGCTCATCGTGCAGAGCGCGCGTTGCGTTCCCGGTGCCGATGACTGCGGGCAGACCGAGCTCGCGGCTGACGATGGCGGCATGAGACGTGCGACCGCCATGATCAGTAACTATCGCGGCGGCGCGCTTCATGATTGGGACCCAATCGGGATCAGTCATTTCGGTCACTAGAATGGCACCGTCGATGAAACGCTCGATGTCTTTCGAACTGCGAATAACGCAAACTTTGCCGGCGACAATCGAGTCGCCGATGCTGAGACCTGCCAGCAGTTTGCGGCCCTTGCTCTTGAGCCGGTACGATTTGAGGGAGTCCACAGCCTTGCGCGACTGAACGGTCTCAGGCCGTGCTTGAACGATATAGAGTACGCCGCTCTCGCCGTCTTTTGCCCATTCAATGTCCATGGGGCGTCCATAGTGGGACTCAATCGTGCAGGCCCAGCGCGCGAGGCGCTTGACCTCTGCGTCGGTGAGGACAAACGATTCTCTCTCGATGATGGACGTTGGCACATTGCGCGTCGGCTGAGCGCCGCTCGCGTAAATCAGTTTGTTCTCCTTTCCGCCCAGCTTCTTCTCGATGATGGGCACGAGGGCGTCGTCGCTGAGAAGAGGCTTGAACACTTGATACTCGTCGGGATCGACGGTGCCTTGTACGACGCTTTCGCCGAGCCCCCACGCGGCGTTGATGACGACGACCTTGTCGAATCCGGTCTCGGTATCGACCGAAAACATGACGCCGGCGCCCGCTTTGTCCGAGCGAACCATCCTTTGCACGCCAATCGAAAGAGCGACTTTCAGGTGATCGAAGCCTTTAGCCTGGCGGTAACTGATTGCTCGATCGGTGAAGAGCGATGCGTAGCAGCGCCGGCATGCGTCCAACACGGCGGCTTGGCCGCGAATGTTGAGGAAGGTCTCCTGCTGCCCTGCGAAACTTGCGTCCGGCAAATCTTCGGCCGTCGCGCTTGAGCGGACCGCGACGTCGAGGTCCGTCACACCGGCCTTCATGCAGAGTTCGCGATATGAGGTTCGAATCGCGGTCGCGAGGTCATTCGGCCAGTCGGCGCGCGTGAACGCTCGTCGTATGGTCTGCCCAGCCTCCTGCAGCGTCAAACGTCCGGTCGCAAGCTGATTCAGCGTTTCAGCGATAACGGCTCTGAGCCCACTCGCATCAACAAATCGCCAATACGCCGTCGCGGTTGTTGCGAACCCTGGCGGGACACTGACGCCGCGCGCGCCGAGGTTGCGCACCATCTCGCCCAACGAGGCGTTCTTGCCGCCAACGATCGCGACGTCGTTTCGCGTGATGTCATCAAACCAAGCGACCAGATCATCTTTCGCCGGCATGTCCGTGTCTCTCATTTCTGCTCGATTAGCACCCGCCATGCCGATGATGATCGCCATGCTCGGTGCCCTGCGGCTCTGTGCCATCGGTCGGCGGCGTGGTGCCATCTGGCGCCGGCTGCCGCACGTGATGATGGTGCGATCCGTGCCCGCGATGCATGAAGACGTGCATGTAAATCATCACACCGAAGAAAAGCAGAAGCGGCCAGTTTTGTTGTAGAAACGACATGTCAGTCTCCGAGCAAATTGCCGGACGAACAATGACAGCATCGGAAAGAGGGCGGGTTGCGCTGGATCAAGCTCCGAGCTGCCCGTTAGGCGACAAAACAGCCTGGGTGACGGAAATGCAGGGTTACCCGCCCGTTAAAGGAGCTCGGATATGGCGCGTGCGACGGCTGGATGAACGTTAATGACGTTCGTCTGATGCGGGATCGTATTGCAGGTGACAATACGGGCGCCCCCCGCGCGCTTCAGCTCATCATACGCCGCGTCGGCGAAGATCGCGTGGACGCCCAGGCACACGGGCGCCCGTTGGCCAGCCTTCAAGACGCCTTGGACGGCTGCGATCATCGTCTTTGCACTCGAGATGATGTCGTCAATCAACACCGGAGTGCGATCACGCAATTGAGCTATGTCGGGGACGGAGACCTCAACGCTTCGATCGCCGTATCGCTTCTTTTCTAGGACAACGAATGGGCAATTGGCATCCCGCGCGACTTGCGAGACCCACTGCTCACTCTCGGAATCCGGGCCGATCAAGACCGGCGCATCGATGTTCTGCGCGATCCATGTCGAGATCATCGGCGCGGCGGAGACCACGCGCGTTGGGATCGTGTAGATCTCTCTTAGATCGTGGATGCGATGCAAATGCGGATCGACGCTGACCAAGCCGTCAACGGCGCCCGACAGAAACTGCGCGAAATATCGAGCACTCACGCCTTCGCCGGGATGGAAGCTTCGATCCTGACGCATGTAGCTGAGGTAGGGCGCTGCGAGCAGAATTCGGCGCGCGCCCAATTCCCGCAACGTCGAGGCGAGCAAGAATAGGCCGATCGCCTTTTCGTTCGGTCGCTCCAGGCCACAGGCGATGATTGCGGTCCTGCCAGCGACCTCTCCTGCGACGCGCCAGTAGATTTCGCCATCCGGAAAGTGCCGAAATTCGACCGGCACAGTTTCGGCGCCGGAGTCCGCGGCCAAGCTTGCCGACAAAGCTTCATTACCCGGGTAAGCCAGGATGACATGCGACATCACAGTGGCTCCAGTTGGAACGGCGCGCCATGCCCATCGGCGTACGCTGCGGCGTACGCCATCTCGCCGGACGTTTGCGCGTGAAGGGTGAACAAGGGCTGACCTCGCTCGACGCGCTCGCCGGTGCGCGCATGGAGCTCGAGTCCGGCCGCGGGTGACGTAGGCGCGCCGGCAAGCTTGGCGACACGCGCAAGCTTGCGGTTATCAATGGCCTGCACACGCGCCGCCACGGGCGCGGTAAAGTCCTTCCGGAAGGGTGCCATGGGCGGTGTTCGCATGCCGCCTTGTGCCTCGCAAATCGCTTGAAATTTGCGCCAAGCCTCGCCGCTATCGAGGTATCGCGTCGCCTCTGAGATGCCGTCACCCACGGTCTTGCGGCCGAGCCTTAATACTTCGGCTGCAAGGCGCAAAGCGCGGTCGCGTAAGTCCGCCGGCGCCGATCTGTCGCCCTTCAGCACAGCGACGAGATCGCGTGCTTCAAGCGCTGGTCCAACGCCGCGCCCTACGGGCTCAGTGCCATCCGTCTGCACGGCTCGAATTTCGATGCCGACGGCGGAACCGACAAACGCGAGTTTCTCGATCAACACTTTCGCCGCGCCGGGGGAGCGCACCTTGGCGGTCGCTCCGACGGGCACGTCGATGACGACATGGGTCGAACCGGCGGCAAGCTTCTTGGACAAAACCGACGCGACAAGCTGGCCGTCGCTGTCGAAGTCGAGGGGCCGCTCGACACGGATCAAGATGTCGTCCGCCGGGCTTAGATCCATTGCGCCGCCCCAGACGACACAGCCGCCTTCCTTCTCGACGACGCGCCGCATCGCGGTCAAGTCGAGCGCGACGGGCGCCAGCGTCTCCATTGCGTCGGCTGTCCCAGCAGGCGAGGTAATCGCCCGCGACGACGTCTTGGGCATCGTCAATCCTGCAGCTGCCGCGATCGCGACCACGATGGGCGTCGTGCGATTACCGGGCAAACCGCCGATGCAATGTTTGTCGACGACAGGATGGCGTGGCCAAGTCAGCGTCGATCCCGCCGTCGCCATTGCGCGGGTCAGCGCGACGATCTCGTTGAGCGAAACACGGTCGCCAGCGCAGGCGGTTACAAATGCCGCGAGTTCCAGACCTGAATATCGTCCGGCGGCGATATCGCGCACGATAGCCTGATACTCGCCTGCGCCTAGCTCGAGGCCGTAAATCTTTCGCCGCACGCTCGAAAATGATTCCAGTGGCTCGGGATGCGCGAATTCGAGCGCATCGCCATCTTTTGCGCTGAGTTCGCGCCAAGCCGCTTCGGAAAGCCCCGCGTCGTCGATCGGGAGCAAACTTTCCGTCACCACGTTCAATGTCGCAATGACCGATTTGCCACGGCACGAGACTCTCACCCGCGCCTGAACCTGGAAGCCTTCCGATCGGCAGACGTGGCAGTCGGCGCGCATGAACACGACGGGTTCCTGATAGGTGTCGATGCCGATACGTCGGGCTCGAATGACGGGCGAGTGCGCATCGGTATGGTGTGCCGAACCGCTCACAATGCCGTACCCTTCAACTCAACAGTCTCCAGGTATTCCGGCACATGGCATTCCCAACCCAATTCGCGCTTGATGCGCGCGCGCAACGCGTCAGATGGCGCAGGCTCGCCGTGCGTCACGAAGGTTCGACGCGGCGCCTTCTTTACCTGGCCCAGCCAGTCGAGCATCTCGCGGTAGTCCGCGTGCGCGGACAGATTGCTCAACATCACGATTTCCGCGTGAACGGGAACGTCCTCGCCAAAAATGCGGATGGTCGGCGCACCGGACAACATTGCGGCGCCGCGCGTTCCCCCGGCCTGGTAGCCGGCGAACACGACGGCATTCTTGGGATCGGGCGCGAAGGCCTTGAGGTGATGGACTACGCGCCCGCCGGTTGCCATGCCGCTGCCCGCAATGAGGACCATTGGTCCTTTGCGTTCATTCAACGCTTTCGATTCTTCGACTGAATTGACGATTTGAGCCGCGTGGCACATAGCCTCGCATTCGTCATGGCTCAGCCTGTGTTCGGTGCGATGGCGGTGATAGACTTCGGTCACGTTGGTCGCCATCGGACTGTTCAAATAGACCGGCAGTGTCCGTGCGATTTTTCCTTCCGCCTTCAAGCGATGGATGCACCATAGCAGCGCCTGCGTACGGCCGACGGCGAACGATGGGATGACGACGACTCCGCCTCGACCGGCCACTCGGGCAATTACCTCACCCAACCCGTTGTGCGGATCGCTTTGATCGTGCAATCGATCGCCATAGGTCGACTCGACGACCATGTAGTCGTGGTCGTCTACAAACTCCGGCGCGCGCATCACAGGATCGTTGGGTCTTCCCAGGTCGCCGCTGAAGGCAACGCTGACGCTCGATGATTTGAGGCTGACAATTGCAGAGCCCAAAATATGGCCTGCAGGAACGAAGGTTGCGCTGAGATCGAGCGTCACGGTAAACCCAGCCGCAAACGGCTTGGGTGCTAACAGAGTGAGCGCGCGCGCCGCGTCGCGACCGTCATAGAGCGGCAATGCAGGGCGGTGGTTCGAGTAGCGCTTGCGATTGGCCCGCTCGGCGTCTTCTTCTTGTAGGTGAGCGCTGTCGGGCAACATGATTTTGCACAAATCTGCCGTCGCTTCGGTGCAGTAGATGGGCCCGCTAAAGCCGCGTTTGACGAGCAGTGGCAAATACCCCGTGTGGTCGAGGTGCGCATGTGTCAGCACGACCGCATCGATGGCGCGCGGATCGAAGGGCGGCGTGTCCCAGTTTCGCTCGCGGAGGGTTTTGTAGCCCTGAAACAGACCGCAATCCAAAAGCATTCGATGACCGGCATGCTCAATGAGATATTTCGAGCCGGTGACCGTTCCGGCCGCGCCGAGAAAACTGAGTTTCATGAATGCAAATCCTCGCTGATTATTCTCGCTGCGTGATGCGAGCGCCCTCACTCACGCGGTCACTGGGATGCAGCGCGACTTGGTCGCCTTGCGAAAGCCCCGACAGCACTTCTGCAACCCGATTGTTGCGATGGCCGACTGCGATTTGCGTCGTCTGCGCACGGCCGCCAACATTCTTGAACACAGCCCAGTTGTCGTTCACACGGAACAGAGCTCCGATGGGCACTGTCAGAACCTTATCCCCCGTCCACGTCACGATGTGAACGATAACGCGATAATCGTGACCGAGGCTGCGCCATCGCGCAGGCGGTTCGGTCAGATCGACGATCGTCCGCACGCGCTGCTCTTCGATGCCGAGGGCGGAGACTTTCAAGAAGCCAGCGGGCTCGACGCGTTTGACGCGGCCCTGGATGGGCGCGCCGCCCCAACCGTCGATGTGAACCGTGGCATTCTCACGCACCTGAACGGCGTCCGTCGACAAAACGTCCGCCACAACCTCCAGGTCACTCGCATCGCCGACTTGGATCAGCGGTGTGCCGGCCTGGACGACCGATTCGCTCTCCTGAAGCAGCTTCAACACTTGCCCGGTTGCCGGCGCACGAATTTGAATACAGCATCCCGCACCGTCGTCACCTCCGCTTACTGCGGAGTCAGCCGGGTTCTGAAGGCGCGCCGCGGCGCTGGCACGCTCGTTGCGGCGGACCTGGAGCTCGGCTACGGCGCTCGCCAGTGCCGCCTCGTTCGTTTGGGCGTCGGCCGTCGCCTTGTCGAGGGCGCTACGTGAAACGGTACCCGCTGCCGCGAGTTTCTGAAACCGGCCAAGCTGTAGTTTTGAGTAAGTCAGAGCCGCTTCGATCCGGCGGCGCTCAGCCTCAGCCAGTACGACGGCGGCATCGGCCGCCGACAGTGCGGCGCCCAATTCCTCATGCAGGCGCGGATCGTGAAAACTCGGCGCCGTCGGTTTCATGATCGCCACTATGGTCTCATTCGCTTTGACCTGATCGCCGACCTCGCGCCCTGAGCGCAGGACCGTTCCGGTCAAGGGCGCCGAGACCGTATAGACGTGACGCACACGCGTCCGCGCTTCCTCATCGACCGTAACCTCCATCGCCGAGCGCCCAACGGTCGCGAGATCGACCGGAACGGCACTCGGCCATGCGAGCCACAGCAGCGCGACGAGCACGATGGCGGCAACGCCAATCGTCACGGCACGGCTTGTTGAAATCTTAGGCATCTTTCAATCCCGAGTCTTGAGAACGGAAACGAGGTCGAGCGCGTAGACGCGCTTGCGCACCACAAGTGCTGAGAACAGCGCCGCACCGATCACGATCACGCTGGATAACGCATAGGTGAAATGCTCGACCACGAGGCGCACACGCATCAGCTCGCCGGCGAGGCGCGTTTTCATGACCCAGGCAAGTCCATACCCGAATGCCCAGCCGGGCGGCTGTGCCAGCAAGGTAAGAAAAGCAAGCTCGAGCAACAGGATGCGCAAAACCTCAGCGCGCGTGAAACCTAGGACGCGCAAGCTTGCGAGATCGCGCGCACTCTCAGACAGCGAGATGCGTGCGCTGTTGTAGACAACGCCAAAGGCGATAATGGCGGCGAGCCCGGCATAGATTGTTGCCATCGTCGTAATGAGCAACGCGACTGCCTCACGAAAATTCATCAGCGATACGCGCTGAAGGGCGAGGCCGCTGACCATCGGCATGGCCTTTATCTTCTCATAGAAGGTATCGAGCAGACTTCGATCCACGCTCACATGGACGCTATTGGCAGCGGGCGACTCGCGCATGAGCCGCGCAAGTGCACCCGCATCCATCATCGCCCTGATGCCGAAATAGTCCTCAACGGTTACTGCGACCGGCAGTGTGACCGTCCTGCGCTGCCCCTCCAGAAGATCGACCTCGACTTGATCGCCAATCCGAACGCCCAGGATCTGGGCCAACATCGACGATATCGCTAGGCCATCCTCCGGCAGGACGACGGGATGCAGATTGACGTCAATGATGCGGCTGAGATCGGAGCCTTTCGTCTTCCCGCTGAGCAAGATGCGGCGCTCGACGCTGCCGTGTCTGATTCGTATCGGTACGTCACGAGAGGGCTCGACAGCAAGAACACCAGGCAATTGTTCCACTTGATAGACCACATTCGCAGAACGACGCTCGGCGAAACTCATTGTTGCATCTTGGCGATCGGCCAGGAAGTACGTCACGTCGATGAGGTTCTCCATCGTGTCGCGCGTAAAGAGGGAGACGACTAGAATGCCGGTCGCCATGGAAATGCCAAGCAGCGTGAATGCGGTGCGCGCGGGGTGGCGCGCGATATTGCGCAGCATCATCACCGTCGGCTGGCGTACGATCCGGTTGAAGGACCAGCTGGTCGGGAGAAAATGGCTGAACCGCGGTGGTGACGGCGGCTGCATAGCCACCGCGGGAGGCAATGTCACGACATCACGCAGCGCGCGACCGGCGCCGATCGCGGCAGCAAGAAGACTCAAGCCCGCGCCGATGAAATAGGTCGACACATCGCGGCTGAACACTAGGAACGGAAAGCGGAAGAAGTCGCCGAAGAGCTGTGTCACGTAGCTCCCAAGCCCAGTGCCGGCAAGGCTGCCGAAGGCGATGCCGATCGCGGCGATAATCAGCACAAACTTGAGATAGTGTCCGGCAACGGCACGGTTGGTATAGCCGATTGCCTTCAAGAGGCCGATTTGCTCGCGCTCCAGCGCGACGAGACGGCCCAGCGTGAGGTTCACCAAGAAAGCCGCAACCAACAAGAATATAGGCGGCAGGGTGCGGCTCATATTGTTGAGCATGTCGAGCTCATGATTGAGCCAGGCATGCGAGGTCTGATCCTTGCGCCCGTAAGCTGCCCGCCCGCCATATGGTTCAAGCAGGTCATCGAGGCGTCGAATGACCTCGTCCTCGGACGCGTTGGGCAGCAGCTTCACAGCAACGTTCGAGAAGCCGTTTTTCAAATTGTAGGCACCCGCGAGCGCGCGCTCGCCCATCCAAACGATGCCGTAGCGTCGGTTGTCGGGCATGATGTCGCCGGGCCCGACGGCGTAGATGAATTCGGGCGACATCGCCGTGCCGACGATCGTCAGATCCCGCTTGCGTCCGTTCAAGATCGCAGCGAAGTGTGAACCCAACGCAAATCCGTGCGCCTTGGCGAAGCTCTCATTGACGACCACTTCGTGCTCGCTCGCAGGATCGGGCTGCCGGCCAGAGCGCATGTAGAGCCGGTTCAAAACCTGCTGACGTTTTTCAGGCAGCGAGATGAATTGGCCGGTCGCGGGTTCGCGGAAGTCGGGAATGTCAAGAAGCGCGAGCTGTGCGACCCGCGGCTCGACCATGGCGACGCCGGGGATTTCTTCGATCTGATGGATAAGGTCGTTCGGAGCGCGGCGGACCTGCGCGAACACGTCGGCAAAACCATAGCGCTCATAATAGGCAATGCGTGTCTCGTCGAGCGAATGATGCGAACCGACGGCAAGCACGACAGTCGAGACGCCGCCGCCGATGACGAGCGCGATCGCCAGGACCTGAGCCCAGAGACGCTTCAAGTCTCGCATCAGCTTGAGGTCAAGAGCTGTCATTGGCCTACCACGTTACCTCAGAGGCTTTCTGGCGTGACGCGTTCTTTTGGATGTTCGAGATCCGGCCATCTGCGAAGTGCATCACGCGGTCGGCAACGCTTTGAATGGCGGCATTGTGCGTGATGATCACGGTCGTGGTGCCGAGCTGTTCGTTCACCGACAGCAGCGCCTCAATGACCTTGATGCCGGTTTTGGAATCGAGCGCTCCTGTCGGTTCGTCGCAAAGCAGAACCTCCGGCCGCTTGGCGATGGCGCGCGCGATGGCGACGCGTTGCTGCTCGCCGCCCGACAGCTGCGCCGGAAAATGATGCATGCGATCTTTGAGGCCGACCATGGCCAGCGCCTCGTCCGGACGCATGGGTTGCTTCGATATCTCCGTTACGAGCGCGACGTTCTCGAACGCTGTCAAGCTCGGGAGGAGGTTGTAAAATTGAAATACGAAACCGACGTGATCGCGGCGGTAAAACGTCAGCGCTTCATCGTCGAGCCGCGTGAGATCCCGATCCTTGAAGAAGAACGTGCCGCTCGTTGCATGATCGAGGCCGCCCATGATGTTGAGCAGCGTCGACTTGCCGCTGCCCGAGGGTCCGAGCAGCACGATCATTTCCCCGTTCGAAATATCGAGGTCGAGGCCGGCAAGGGCGCGCACCTCAACCTCGCCGGAGACATAGACCTTGGTGAGCCCGCGCGCGCTGAAAATCGTCTCGCTCATGTCGAGCTCGCTTCAGCGTAGCCTGATCGGTCACCGGTGCCTTGGCTCGGTACTGGTACCGCCGGTCAACCTGGCTAGCCGCGGGAAGAACGCCGGCACGTCGCGCTTGTAGCTCAAGTATGCCTCGCCGAATTCGGCAATCGCATCGCGCTCCTCGCTGCGCGCGAGTCGCACATACATGAAGGTCAACAGCGGAAACATCGCGAGCGTCAGCAGCGTCGGCCACTGGAGCAGAAAGCCGAACATGATGAGGATGAAGCCGACGTATTGTGGATGACGCACGTAAGCATACGGCCCCTCTGTCGCTAGGACGCCATTCTTTTGTGCGGCGTAGAGACGATACCAAGCTGCCGACAGAAGCCAGAAGCCGCCGAAGATGAAAATCGAGCTCAGCAGATGGAACGGACCGAAATGCGGATTGCCGCGCCAGCCGAAGAGCATTTCGAGTAGATGGCCGGAGTCATGCGAAAACCAATCCACGCCCGGAAAGCGCGCCTGCAGCCAGCCGGACATCAGATAGATGGTGAGCGGAAAGCCATACATTTCAGTGAACAGCGCGACTAGAAACGCGCTGAAGGCGCCAAATGACCGCCAGTCCCGCGACGTACGCGGCTTGAAAAAGCTTAGCGCGAAAATAATGAAAATCGCGGAATTGATGATCACTAGCCACCAAAGACCATAAGCGGGCACCGAATCTGCTGCTGAATGGGGCATGTCCAGGACTCCTCGCTTAGGAATGGGAATGGGGGTGATGGGGCTCGCTGGGGTTAGCATCACGGCCGGGCACGTCGATGTGACCAGGCGTCTGGTCGCTCGATGGAGGTCGTGGGTAGAGGGCGCCGTGCATATACGAGTGGAGCACCACGCAAAGGCCGAGGAGGGCGAACGGCACATAGGGTAAGGCGAGGCCCAAATGCGCACGATGCTCCGCCAGCACGAAAAAAAGAGCGATTACAGCGAAGGCGCAAAAAACCCAACCAGCTGCGCTACCAAAAAATCCTGTACCGTTGCTTTTGTCCGGTGCGG